>JBFMDJ010000001.1:0-3398 GCA_040754195.1 Pseudomonadota bacterium
ACGAACGAAAGAGTCGTCAAAAATTCAAAAAACGAACTGCGGAATGATGGTTTTTGATTTGTCATATTTATCTTGTGTCATCGGTACAGCAGTGCGATCGGACCGGAGTTCGTCTGACCTGAATTCCTCCTGACATACCAAGATACTAGCTTGCTGGAGAGAAAATCGGCCATTTGTCGCGAAGGGCTGAATGCGACCCGCTCTTTCCGGCGCGCCATACCGGCACTGTCGCACATTCGTCAAGTCAAGCGTCCGGCTCTGGCCAATTCCGGCCAGTCGAATCAGCATAACAGGTTGCCAATGCGAAAAACTCGCCAACTGTCACAGCGGACAGCTTCGGACACAGTCATGCCGGTCTGCCGCAACCGCTCAGTCAACGCGGCATCACGATGAAATTCGGATGTGGCCAGCGCACGCCGGGCAGCCAATATCGCTACACTGATCATTTCCATTTTCATTTCCATTTACGGCAAGCCTGCCGCCGCCATTGCAGGCAGCGACCTTTTACGGAAACCGACCATGCACCGCACCCGCCCGCGCAATCGCCGCATCTCTTACACTCACCGTACAGGCCTGCTGGCCTGCCTGTCCGCCCTGGCGCTGCTATCGTCCGCTCACATCGATGCGGCGCCACAGGCAGCGGCCGCCGAACCGCGCTATGAACGCGTCGTACCCAGTCCGGATGGCATCGGCAAGCGCTACATGGGCCGCGAGATCTCCGGCGTGATGGGATGGCAGGGCGCGCAATGGCTAGAGCGCGACAGCCGCGCACGCGAGGAGCGGCCGGAATTGCTCCTGCGGGAGCTGGCGCTGGCGCCCGGCATGACGGTGGCCGACATCGGCGCCGGTACCGGCTACTACACCTGGCAGCTGGCGAAACAGGTCGGCGCCGGCGGACGTGTCTATGCAGTGGACGTGCAGCCGGAAATGATTCGCATGCTCGACAGCCAGATGGCAAAGCGCGGCGTGCGCAACGTGGTCTCGGTGCTGGGCAGCGAAACGAGCGTCAAGCTGCCGCCGGCCAGCGTCGACCTGGCGATCATGGTCGATGTCTATCACGAACTCGCCTATCCCTTCGAGGTCCTCGACAGCATCGTCGACGCCCTCAAGCCGGGCGGGCGCGTCGTCTTCGTCGAATACCGGGCCGAGGATCCGGCAGTTGCGATCAAGCCGCTGCACAAGATGAGCGAGCGGCAGATACGGCGTGAAGCCTCGGCGCATGGACTGCAGTGGGAACGCAGCGTCAAATCGCTGCCGATCCAGCATGCGATCGTGTTCCGAAAACCCTGAGCGCGGGTTTGCTTGCTGTTCCGATAGGCCGCCGCCGGCGCGCGCGTCAGCTTCTCGGCAGGCCCTGCCCGCAAGCGAATGTACTCATGCGCAAGCCCCCATGTCGCGGTAAGATAGTCAGCCTGACAACCAACGACCGGAGGGGATGCACATGAAGGATCTCGTACAGGACGGCGACAGCCTGCTTGCCGCCCGCAGCATCGAAGAGGGCGTCGACCGCCGCGTGTTCCTGAAGGCGGCCGTCGGCTCGGGCTTCGCGGCGGCGGCCCTGCCGGTCGTGGCGCAGACCATGGTCAAGACCGACACCGCGGGCTTGTCGAGCGGCGACCACATCATCGTCATCAACGGCCAAGACGTGCCGGTGTACCGCGCCCAGCCCGAGGGCAAGACCAATCCCCCGGTGGTCCTCGTGGTCTCGGAGATCTTCGGCGTGCACGAGCACATCAAGGACGTGGCGCGCCGCTTCGCGAAGCAGGGCTACATGGCGCTGGCGCCCGACCTGTTCGTGCGCGCGGGCGATGCGACCAAAGTCGCCAACATCGCCGAGCTGATGAAGACCATCGTCTCGCAGACTCCGGACGCGCAGGTCATGCTCGACCTCGATACGGTCGTCAACTGGGCGAAGCAGCGCGGCGGCGACACCGAAAAACTCGGCATCACGGGCTTTTGCTGGGGCGGGCGCATCACCTGGCTGTACGCGGCGCACAACCCGAAGGTCAAGGCGGGCGTCGCCTGGTACGGCCGCCTGGTCGGCGAGGCCAGCGCCAATTCGCCCAGGCACCCGATCGACGTCGCGCAGAACCTGAAGGTGCCGGTGCTGGGCCTGTACGGCGCGAAGGACACCGGCATCCCGCTCGAATCGGTGGAGCGCATGCGGGCGGCGCTCGCGAAGGGCAACAGCAAGTCCGAGATCGTCGTCTACCCGAACTCGGGGCACGCCTTCCACGCCGACTACCGCCCCAGCTTCAACGCGGCCGATGCGCAGGACGGCTGGAAGCGCGCGATCGACTGGTTCCGCCGCCACGGCGTGGTGTGATCTCTTGACGTAACAGGCGCGGTAAGGCGCGCATGAGCCGGGCGCTGTACAATGCCCGGCTTGCCGCGCTGCGCAGGTACACAATGCCGGGCGCGCCGCACAAGAACAGAACAAGAGGCTTCACATCGACCCGATTCTCATCTCCATCCTGTTGGCGACCCTGATCGCCGGCGTCGTCAGCATCTCGGCCGCGGCGGTATTTTCGTTCACGCTGCTCTCCAGAATGGTGGAGCGGCTGGTCAGCCTGTCGGTCGGCATCATGCTCTCGACCACGCTGCTGCACGCGCTGCCCGAAGCCTTCGAGTCCGGCGCCGACATCCACAAGCTGTTCGCCACGCTGCTGGCCGGCCTGCTGACCTTCTTCCTGCTCGAAAAAGCGGCCCTGCTGCGCCACTCGCACCACCACGAGGGCGATGGCCACCACCACGGCCACGGCCACGACGCGCGCGAGGCCGGCAAGTCGGGCTGGATGATCCTGGTCGGCGACGGCATGCACAACTTCGTCGACGGCATCCTGATCGCGGCCGCCTTCCTGGCCAACCCGGAGCTGGGCATCGTCACCGCCCTGGCCATCGTCGCCCACGAGATCCCGACCGAGATCGGCGACTTCATCGTGCTGCTCAACGCCGGCTTCTCGCGCCTGCGCGCCTACGTGTTCAACCTGCTGTGCAGCCTGCTGTCGGTGGCGGGCGGCCTGCTGGGCTACTACACCCTCGACCAGGCCAGCGGCCTGATTCCCTACGTGCTGGTGTTCGCCTCCTCGGGCTTCATCTACATCGCCGTGAGCGACCTGATGCCGCAGATGCAGAGGAGGGCGACCGTGCGCGAGTCGATTCCGCAGGTGCTGCTGATCGGCCTGGGAGTGGTCGTCGTGCTGTTCCTGACGGGGCGCTGACGCCCTTTCCGCCAACCCGCCCGCGGGCTATCATCTCCATTTCCGATGGAGCCCGCCATGACCACCTGCCGCTGGATACCCGAAACCGGCGCCGGCCTCGAGCACCTGGTGCTGCGCCGCTGGGGCAGGGGCAGGGGCGGGGACATCCGCGCCCAGGGCGCGCTCGTCGGAGGGGAC
>JBFMDJ010000002.1:0-210096 GCA_040754195.1 Pseudomonadota bacterium
TACTGCCAGTTCGCGAAATTCCGCCGTGTATGACGGCTTCGGTAGCTTCTTCACTTTGACTTCCTTTCCTTGTTCGCGGGGCGTTATACCCCAACTACTGGAAGACGAAATTTCGGGGGAAGCTCAGAAGTGCCTTCCATGGAGATGACAAGATTCAGGATCGTGCCCGCAGCGACTTGAGCATTTGCATCGATGCCGGCAAGATCTTTTGTGTCGTTCTTGGTCAAGGCATAAGTTGGCTTGATGTGCTTGGGCCACCACCCTGACGAAGACAGGGATCGATACAAGTTGCGCAAACCATCGTCCGCAGTGTGGGGCTGATTGGCTAGACGGGAAGCAAGTGCGGGTAGTCGGCTTTGCAGGCTGCGCCAAGACACATAGTCTATGCCACTGATCGTCTTGTCCACGTCAATGACCAATTCTGTCTTGTATGGCGCAAACGCATACCATCCAGATAAACCAAGAAGGGCGCCGATCACACCAGAAAGAAATAGCGCCTTGATGCGCCGCGTGAGAAATTCAAGCAAATCCCATAGGTTGATTGCATTATCTGAGGAGTGCGAAGACATTGCCAAATTTTCGGGTACTGTCGTCATCAGCCACCTGCCTAGCGAGAATTTTCATTCGAGGAAGACCCAGATTATAGTTGAGCGTTTGATGTTAAGTTTTTAATCCTGTTTCAATCCCTTTTTTCATTGACAGGACAGGCTGGCGGCGCCAGGCAATTGTGCAACGGCCATGAGTATGTTCGCCTTTCACAGCATCACCCCGAGCTTGAATCGCTCGACTCCGAACCCTATTACCAGCCCGTCGCCGACGAGGTCGCGCTGTTCGAGGCGGCGGCGCAAAAGCGCCTGCCGGTGCTGCTCAAGGGCCCGACCGGCTGCGGCAAGACGCGCTTCGTCGAATACATGGCGTGGAAGCTTGGGCGCCCGCTGGTCACGGTGGCCTGCCACGACGACCTGACCACCGCCGATCTGGTCGGCCGCTACCTGATCGTCGGCGACGAGACGGTCTGGCTCGACGGGCCGCTCACCGCCGCCGTGCGGGCGGGGGCGATCTGCTACCTCGACGAGATCGTCGAAGCGCGCAAGGACAGCACCGTGGTGATCCCCCCGCTTGCCGACACGCGCCGCGCGCTGATGGTCGACAAGCTTGGCGAGCCGACGCGCAACCTCAAGGGCGCGGGTCGCGCCGCGCGCAGCATGCCCGCCATGTCGTCGGTCGCCGCGAAGCGGTTGCAGATCGGGGGTTGCTCCTTCACGAAGCGGATGTCGTCGAGCAGGCTTTCCTCCACCAGTTCCTTCTGGATGTTGTAGGGCAGCGAGAGCAGGACGGGGCCGGCGTTGGGCGACATGAGGATGCGCGTGGTCTGGCGCAGCACCTGCAAGAGGTAGTCGGTGCGCTCGACGATCTTGTGGTAGCGCGTGATGCCGCGGAACAGGTCGGTCTGGTCGATGCTGCCGCCCTCGCCGGAGCTTTCCTGCAGGCCGCCCTTGCCGAAGATGAAGGTCGAGGTCTCGCCGGTGATGATCAGTACCGGCAGCTTGTCGGCGTAGGCGTTGGCGATGCCGGTGACGAGGTTCGTCGCGCCCGGGCCGGCGGTGGTGACGCAGGCCGCGATGCCGCGCGATGCGCGCGCCTCGCCGCAGGCCATGAAGGCCGCGCCCTGCTCGTGTTTGGCCAGCACCGTGCGGATCGATGAATCGCGGAGCTGGTCATACACCGGCAGGATGTGCGAACCCGGCATTCCGTATGCATGACGGATGCCGAGGCGCTCCATGAAACGGACGATGAGGGCGGCGACGGTGATTTGCATGCGTGCGAATTCTAGCTTTGGCGCGTGCCCCGTTGCGCCGCTTGCTCGAACCATTTCAACAATGTTTGGTAGAGCATATCCGGATTGACCGGTTTGGCGATGAAGTCGTTCATTCCTGCATCGAGGCAGCGCGCCCGGTCTTCCACGAAGGCGTTGGCGGTCATCGCCAGGATTGAGATGCCGGTCCCGCCGGGCAGTTTGCGTATCTGGCGCGTCGCCTCCAGTCCATCCATCCTCGGCATCTGCATGTCCATCAGAATGACATCATAGCGGTTGCGCGTGGCGAGTTCGACGGCCTCGATGCCATCTTCTGCGATATCGACGGTCAGCCCCGTATCGATCAGCAGATCGCGGGCGACTTCCCGATTGATGAGTTCGTCCTCGACCAACAGGATGCGCCGGCCGCCATAGTCGCGAATCAGGATGGCTTCGGCCGCTTCTGTCATGCTGGTGGTCGGCCCGGCAACGGCACGCCCTCCTTTTTTGAAGCGCGCCGTGAACCAGAAGGTGCTGCCGACGCCGACCGTGCTTTCCGCTCCGGCATCTCCGCCCATCAGCTGGGCGATCTTGCGGGTGATGGCCAGACCGAGGCCGGTGCCGCCATATTTGCGGGTCGTCGAGTTGTCGGCCTGTTCAAAGGAAGCGAATAGTCTGGAGAGCGCTTCCGGCGCGATACCGACGCCCGTGTCCTGCACCTCGAAACGGATCAGCAGGCTGTCGCCCGCATCCTCCAGCGGCGTGGCACGCAAGGTGATCGCGCCGTTCTCGGTGTATTTGATGGCATTGGTGGCGTAATTCAGAAGCGCCTGTTGCAGCCGGGTCGGATCGCCCAGCAGGTTACGGGGGATATGCTCGGTCTCGACGAGCAACTTCAGATTCTTGGCGCGGGCGCGTTCGTGGAGGATCGAGACGACATTGGCGATGATGCTGCCGATCCCGACCTCGATTTCTTCGAGAGAAAACTTGCCGGCTTCAATCTTCGACAGGTCGAGAACGGCATTGATGATTTCCAGCAGGTGATTCCCGGCGGTATCGATTTTTGCGAGTCGCTCGGCTTGTTGCGGCGTGACGCCGGAACGCTTGATCAGATGCGCCAGTCCGAGAATGCCGTTCAGCGGCGTACGGATTTCGTGCGACATGTTGGCGAGGAACGCGCTTTTGCTCACGCTGGCGGCTACGGCGGCCTCCTTGGCTTCTGCGAGCTGCTGCGTGCGCTGCTCGATCAATTCTTCCAGATGCTGACGGAGTCCTGCCAGTTCCGCTTCGGTCAGCTTTTGCTCGGCCAGCCGCCGCTCCAACTCTTCGCCCATCTCCTTCAATGAGGCGACGGCGATGCCCAATTTCCCCGCGATATGATCGAGCGTCCAGTCGACCGCATCGAGTTCGTCGATGTGTCGGGGCAGTACTTGCGGCAGCGTTTGGGCAGATTGCGGCAGCGTGTCGGGCACCAGCGTTCTGACCTTCTGTTCGAGCTTTTCCAGTCGTCCCGTCACGACGCGACGAATCAGGGCGATCATGAACAGTGCGACGAGAAAGGTTTTCAAAGCGTTGCTGAGCACGATGGAGAGCGCGCTCGCCGCCACTTGGCGATAGATGCCGTCGAGGCTTGCCACGACGGTCAGAACGCCGATTTCCTTGTCTTCGCCCCGAACGTTGTGGCGCAGGGAATAGGTTTTTTCCACGAAGTTGTCGGCGACGCGCTTGCCCGCTTCCCGCTGCAGTCCGGTATCGGTAGTGACGATGCGGGCCTGGACCACGTTGGGCAGCAGGATCAGGGCATCGAGCGCCCGCTGCACCTGCTGCCGGTCGAAATCCCAGACGCTGCCGGCAATGCTCGGCACATAGATCGCAACACCTTCGAGCTGCCGGTCGAGCGCGCTGCGCAATTCGCGGTATTCGGCGAACAACTGGATCACGGAAATGCACAGCGTGATCAGCGAACTGAAAGCAATGATTTGTACGATCAGGTGCCGACCAATCCGCGGCCGTTCCCCGAGCAGTAGGGTTTTCAGGTTCGGCATTTATCTCCAGCAGCGTGAGGGCGACCTGCCATTAGTTCGTCCATCCGAGATCCCGTTCCACTTGCCGCCGGTAAGCCTCGATCAGACCCTCCGCCTTCATCTGCTTGATGACGGCTGCCATGCGCGGCGCCAGGGCCGCATGCTTCTTGTTCAGATAGGGATAGGTGGGCACGGCTTTGCCGACACCGATGAGCTTGCGCACAGGGGCGGCGTCCTTGAACTCGGGCGACGCAAGTTCCTGGCGGACAAAGGCTTCGAGATCGCAATACAGGTCGGTGCGACCGGCCAGCAGTTTCTTCAATCCCTGTTGCTGGGTCGGTACATCCGAAATCCGTTCGGCGGGCACCCATTTCTTCAGCGTGTTCTCGCACAGCAGAATGCCGCGCCGATATTCCACCAGATAGGATGAGGTGCCCAGGTCTTCCAGCCGTTCGAGGCGTGCCGCCGGATTTGCCGCAAACAGTGCGAAGCTGAAGTCGGCCACCGACTCCTCGACGCGCACCAGATGGGGACGGTTGTCACCATAGGTGTGGATGCGCGAGACTTCGCCGTCGGCCATCCCTTCTTCCACCAGGGCGCTGCGGCGCGCCAGGGTGTAGTGCTCCAATTGGAGCGGTAGCCTCAGACGCTTGAATACCTCGTGATAGATAAGCGCCGCCCAGCGGCTGCCGTAGGTGGTCGGGTCACCGTCGGTCATCATGACGAACGGCTTGGTTGCCGTCTGGCTCAGGGCGGGTGCAGCGGGAACCAGCAGGGCGAGGGTCAACCCGACTCGGCACAATCGGGCCAGCAGGGTGGAAGCACGGACCAACGGGGACTTCATGGGCGCCTCGCATAGGGGAAGGATGCGCTGTCCATATTCCGACCACGCGTTGTCGCAGTATACATATTTCGTTTGTGGTATTTGACAGAGATGAATGCCTGTTGGAGACTGCATGCGAGATGCCTGCAACCTGCCTCTGTGACCATGAACTCAACCCCGCTTCGTACCATCACCCCCGAGCTTGAATCGCTCGACTCCGAACCCTATTACCAGCCCGTCGCCGACGAGGTCGCGCTGTTCGAGGCGGCGGCGCAAAAGCGCCTGCCGGTGCTGCTCAAGGGCCCGACCGGCTGCGGCAAGACGCGCTTCGTCGAATACATGGCGTGGAAGCTTGGGCGCCCGCTGGTCACGGTGGCCTGCCACGACGACCTGACCACCGCCGATCTGGTCGGCCGCTACCTGATCGTCGGCGACGAGACGGTCTGGCTCGACGGGCCGCTCACCGCCGCCGTGCGGGCGGGGGCGATCTGCTACCTCGACGAGATCGTCGAAGCGCGCAAGGACACCACCGTGGTGATCCACCCGCTTGCCGACACGCGCCGCGCGCTGATGGTCGACAAGCGCGGCGAACTGATCGCGGCGCCGCCCGGCTTCATGCTGGTGATCTCCTACAACCCCGGCTACCAGAGCGTGCTCAAGGAGATCAAGCCGAGCACGCGGCAGCGCTTCGTCGCGCTGGAGTTCGACTACCCGGCCGCCGAAGTCGAGGCGCGCATCGTGGCGACGGAAGGCGGCATCGACGCCGGGACCGCGCGTAAGCTCGTCAAGCTCGGCGAGCTGACGCGCAACCTCAAGGGCGCGGGCCTCGACGAGGGCGCCAGCACGCGCCTGCTCGTACATGCCGCGCAGCTCATCGGCGCGGGCATGGCGCCGGCCCCCGCGAGCACAGCCGCCGTGGCGCGCGCGCTGACCGACGATCCGGACATGACGCAGACGCTGGACGATCTGGTTCGTGCCGTCTTCTGAGCGCCGCTTCTTCGAACACGAGCTCGAGGAAAAGCTCGACGCCCTGCTGTTCGCCTCGGCCTCGCACCGCTCGATCGGCCGGCTGGCGGCGTTGCTCGAACCCCTGCCGCGCCCGCAGCAGGATCTCGTGCTGCACTGGGCGGGCGTGGCGGCGCAGACCTACGCCGAGATCGGCTACCTGATCGCCATGCTGGCGCCGCAGGCACTGGCCCGGCTCGACGAAAGCGGCTTCGAGGCCTGGGCGCTGTCCGGCCTCGATACCTACGACAAGGAAGGCCTGCGCCCGGCGCTGGAAACCCTGCGCGACATCGACGGCTTCGCCGCCATGCGCGAAGGCCGCATGGCGGTGAGCTTCGCCGAGATCGAGCCGCGCCTCGCCCGCTTCGTGCAGGGCCTCTCGGGACGCGGGTTGGCGCTGAAGGCGGACGCTTCCGCCTGGACGGATACCGAGACGATCTTCCTGCCCGCGCGCATCGCGCACTTCCCGGCTGGCGAGGACAATCGCCGCCTCTACCAGGCGCTGGCGGTGCAGCTCTGGGCGCAGACGCGCTACGGCACCTTCGCGGTCGATCTCGAGGGGGAACTGGCGCGCTGGCCGGAACCCATGGAACGCGAGGCTGCGCTCGCCTGGCTGGCCCAGCTCGAAGCGGTGCGCCTCGCCGCCTGCGTCGAGCGCGACCTGCCGGGGCTGGGCCGGCTGCTCGCCGGGGTGCGCGACGATTGGCCGGGGGGGCTGGCGGAGGCCGTGGCGGAATTGCAGGCTCCGGGCGCCGATGTGCGGGCGTCGCTGCGCTGGCTGGCGGTTTTCCTCGAACGCGGCGCCGTCCCGCCGGCGCTGACTTTTTGCGGCCGGCTGGAGCCGGGCATCGCCGCGCGAGTGCGCGCCGAACGCATCGCACGCGACACCGAGGTCCTGCGCAAGGCCATCGGGGCGTTGAAGGGGGCGGCGGGGCGCAAGCCGGCGGCGCCCGGCGAGTTCACCGCCCAACTCAACACGGAGACTGGCGCCATGGAAGTGCGCGTCGATGGCGAAGCGGTGACGCTGCCGCCCGAGGTGCAGGCCGCCGTACATTCGCTCCAGCAGGACCTGGGCGAAGTGCCGCCCGAGGCGCTGACGCCGGCGGGCGATGGCGCCTGGACGCCGACCGACAAGGCCGGCAGCGGCCCGGAGTTGACGAACGACCGGAAAGCCGATTTTTATTACGACGAGTGGGACTATCACCGCAATGCCTACCGGCGCGGCTGGTGCCACGTATACGAGACGGAAGTGCAGCCGGGCGACGGTGCCTTCGTGCGCGAAACGAAGCAGCGCTACGCGGCCTTCATCCAGCAGCTCAAGCGGCGCTTCGAGGCGGTGCGCGGCGAGGACCGCATCCTCGGCCGCCAGCCCGAAGGCGAGGAAATCGACCTCGACGCGCTGGTCGAGGCGGTGAACGACCGTCGGAGCGGCGCCGAGCCATCCGCGCGCCTGTTCAGCCGCCGCGTGCGCAACGCTAGAAGCCTCGCGGCGATGTTCATGGTGGACATGAGCGGATCGACCAAGGGCTGGGTGAACGACGCCGAGCGCGAGGCGCTGGTGATGCTCTGCGAGGCGCTCGAAAAACTCGGCGACGCCTACGCGATCTACGGCTTCAGCGGCTGGACGCGCACGCGCTGCGACATCTACCGCATCAAGCGCTTCGCCGACCGCTACGACGACGCGGCGCGCGCGCGCATCGACGCCATCGAGGCCCGGGACTACACGCGCATGGGCGTGGCGATCCGTCATCTCACGCGCCTGCTCGCCGCGCAGCCGGCGCGCCACAAGCTGCTGGTGACCCTGTCCGACGGCCGGCCGGACGATTTCGGCGACGAATACCGCGGCACTTACGGCATCGAGGACACGCGCCGCGCGCTGCAGGAAGCGCGCCGGCAGGGCATCCGCAGCTACTGCATCACCATCGACCGCCAGGGCGCGGATTACCTGCGGCACATGATGGGGCCGGCAAGCTACACCGTGCTCGACGACGCGCGCAAGCTGCCCCTCAAGGTCGCCGACATCTACCGCCGGCTGACGGTATGATTGCCGCCTATGTCCAGAATCGCAGCCGACAGCGCTGAAACGACCGCCGAGACGAGCGAACGCCGCCACGCCGACGACCTCGTCAGAAGCGAGGCGCGCTTCCAGACGCTGTTCGCCAACATGACGGCGGGCATGGCGGTGCATGCACTGGTGCGCGACGCGGCCGGCAAGGTGGTCAACTACCGGCTGCTCGACGTCAACCCCGCTTTCGTCAACCATACCGGGCTGGCGGTGGAAGCCGTTGCCGGACGGCTGGCGACCGAGGTCTATGACACGGCGACGGCGCCGCTGCTGGACGAATACGTCCGCGTGGTGGAAACCCAGCAGCCCGCCGAGTTCGAATTCCACTTCCAGCCGCTCGACCGCCACTTCCACGTGCGCGCCTACGCCACGCAGGCCGACCATTTCGCCACCATCTTCGAGGACATCACCGCGCGCAAGCAGACCGAGGAAACCACGCGCATCATGGCGCAGGTGTTTTCGAACAGCAACGAGGCGATCCTGATCACCGACGCGAACAACCGCATCATCGCCGTGAATGCCGCCTTCGAGCGGCTCACCGGCTACACGGCCGACGACGTGATCGGCGCGGACCCGAAGGTGCTGTCGACGGGCAATACTCCGCCGGACTTGTATCGTCAGATGTGGGAGGCGCTCAGGGAGCACGGCGGCTGGCAGGGCGAGCTGCTGGACCGCCGCAAGAACGGCGAAACCTTCCCGAAATGGCTGTCGATCTCGGTGGTGCGCGACGCCACGGGCCAGGTGGCGAACTACATCGGCAGCTTCATCGACATTTCCGAACGCAAGGCCTCCGAGGAGCGCGTGCGCCACCTCGCCCATCACGACGCGCTGACCAACCTGCCCAACCGCTTCAGCCTGCACGAGCGCCTCGCCCAGGCGCTCGGCTTCGCGGTGCGCAACCGCAAGCTGCTGGCGCTGATGATGATCGACCTCGACAACTTCAAGACCATCAACGACACGCTGGGTCACCAGACCGGCGACCGGCTGCTGATCGAGGTGGCCCAGCGGCTCGCGCAGGCGGTGCGCACCAGCGACATCGTCGCGCGGCTCGGCGGCGACGAATTCGTCGTCGTCCTGCCCGACATCGACACGCCGGCCGACGCCGCCCACGTCGCCGAGAAGATCCTGCAGACCGTGGCGCGGCCCTACGCGATCGACGGCCAGTCGCTGCGCACCAGCCCCAGCATCGGCATCTGCCTCCATCCGGACGACGCCGACAGCAGCAACGACCTGCTGAAGAAGGCCGACGTGGCGATGTATCACGCCAAGGCGCAGGGCCGCGCCAACTACCAGTTCTTCACCGACGAGCTGCAGCAGGCCACGATGGCGCGCATCGCCATGGAGAACGACCTGCGCGCGGCCATCGAGGCCGGCGAGTTCGAGCTGTTCTACCAGCCGCAGCTCGATTTGCGCACCGGGCGCATTTCCGGGGTCGAGGCGTTGCTGCGCTGGCGCCACCCCGAGCGCGGCCTGGTATCGCCGGCCGACTTCATTCCCGTCGCCGAGGAGACGGGACTGATCATGCCGCTGGGCGACTGGGTGCTGCGCGAGGCCTGCCGGCAGCTCGCGGCATGGCAGGCGGCGGGCATCGCCGACATCCGCATGTCGGTGAACCTGTCGGCCAACCAGTTCCTCGATCCGCGCCTCGCGCTGCGCATCGCCGAGATCCTCACGGACAATGCCGTCGCCGCCGCCATGCTCGATCTCGAGGTGACCGAGTCGATGTCGATGCGCTCGCCGGAGGACACGGTCGCGCTCATGGACGCACTGACCCACCAGGGCATGAGCCTGTCGATCGACGACTTCGGCACCGGCTATTCGTCGCTGTCCTACCTCAAGCTCTTCCCGATCCGCACGCTGAAGATCGACCGTTCCTTCGTGCGCGACATCGAGACCGACCCGAACGACGCGCAGATCTGCGACGTCACCGTCCTGCTGGCCCACAAGCTGGGGCTGGAAACCGTCGCCGAGGGCGTGGAAACGCCGGGGCAGCTCAAGTATCTGCTCTCGATCGGCTGCGAGCGCATCCAGGGCTTCCTGATCAGCCGGCCGCTGCCGGCCCCCGAGGTCGCGGCCTTCATCCGCGCCCACCAGCCGCTCGACTGGCTGGGCACCACCGAGCTGTGGGGCTAGCGCCGGCGTCCCGCCGGCGCTGACTTTTTTCTAGACGTTGTCCTGCGACAGCAGGCCTTCGATCTCGGTGAACGTGGAACCGACGTCGAAGGTCTGGATCGCCGCGCCGAGCTGGCGGCCGATCTGCGTCGCCGAGAAGACGCCGCGGATGCGCACCTTGCCGCCGACGGGCTCGCGCTCGCCGACCAGGGCGTGCTGGCGGTGCAGCGCCTTGAGGGTGGCGACGATGTCGGCGACCTTGGCGGTCAGCACGTCGCGCGTGTCGATCAGGTCGATCCGCTCGCGCGGGCACATCAGGTCGCCGACCAGCAGGTCGCCGAACTTGGTGCCGGTCTGCTGCACGAGCTGGATCGGCTTTTCGCCGCTGGTGTCGCGCGAGGTGATCAGGCCCATGACTTCGTCGTCGCGATCGACGACCAGCAGCAGGCGCACGCCGCGCGAGATCATCGTCTGGTTCGCCTGCGCCAGCGTGGCTTCGGGCGCGATGGTGGCGACCGAGACCTGCTTGAAATCGGTCATGACGCACATCGCCGGCGAATCGGCGCGCACCAGGGTGAAGGTGCTGGGTTCGCTGTAACCGGTGCCAGCCGGGGCCTTGAAGGTGGCAAGAGCCTGGGCGGCCGGGGTTTCCTTGTAGATATGGGGCTGGGTCATCTGTGTTTCCTCCGTTGTTTCTCCCGATGCGCAATCTTACTCGCCCGAGCCGGCCGCCGCGCGCCTGAGCCGGTCGTAAATCGCCTGCCAGGGCTGGCCGACCGGCTTCTGCACGTAGATGCGGTCGCAGCCCAGCGCGTCGAGCGCGCGCAGGTTCGCATAGAGGTCGTGGGCGAAGCCGGCCGGATCGGCGGGCGCGATGCGCCAGGTCACGCCGGGCATGTCGAAGGGCGCCGGATGGGTCGCCAGCACGGCGACGCGCTCCTGCTGCACGATGGTGTTGCGCAGGGCGATCGGCAGGCTGTCGTCGGGCATCAGCACCAGCGGCGTGCGCGGGGCATAGTGCGCCTCCAGCGTGCCCGAGGCGCGATTCTTCACGAGATCGGGCGGCGCAAGGGGATCGTCGGGCGAAAGCGGCACGCGGCCGAGCACGCGGCCGATGTCGATGGCCGAGACCATGCCGGGCCGCAGGATGATCGCGCGCTTGCCCGTCAGGTCGACGATCGTCGACTCGATGCCGACCTGGCAGGGGCCGCCGTCAAGGACGAGCGGCACGGCGGCGCCAAGGTCGTCGCGCACGTGCTGCGCCGTGGTCGGGCTGATGCAGCCGAAGCGGTTGGCGGACGGGGCGGCCACGCCGCCATCGAAGGCCTTGAGCAGTTCGAGGGCGACGGGATGGTTCGGCACGCGCAGGCCGACGGTGTCCTGCCCGCCGGTGACGGCGTCGGGAACCCCGGGCTGGCGCCTGAGGATCAGGGTCAGCGCGCCGGGCCAGAACTTTTCCGCCAGCACGCGGGCCTCGGCGGGAATGTCGCGCGCCCAGCGCTCCAGATGCGAGGCGTCGGGCAGGTGGACGATCAGCGGATGGTCGGCCGGACGCCCCTTGGCCGCGAAGATTTTCGCGACGGCCTGCGGATTCGATGCGTCGGCACCGAGGCCGTAAACGGTTTCGGTGGGAAAGGCGACCAGTTCACCGGCGCGCAGCAGTTCGGCGGCGCGCTCGATCTCGGGAGCCATCAGACCTCGGGCAGCGTTTTCGCCAGCACCTTCTCGGTCTGCTTGCGCCGGAAATCCGACAGCTTGCGTGCCATGTCGGCGTCGGACAGCGCGAGCATCGACACCGCGAACAGGGCGGCGTTGGTGGCGCCGGCCTCGCCGATGGCGAAGGTGGCGACGGGGATGCCCCCGGGCATCTGCACCATCGCCAGCAGCGAGTCGAAACCGCCGAGATGCTTCGACGGCATCGGTACGGCGAGCACCGGCAGCTCGGTCTTGGCGGCGAGCACGCCGGCGAGGTGCGCCGCGCCGCCGGCCGCGCCGATCAGCACCTTCATGCCGCGGCTTTGCGCCGTGGCGGCGTAGTCGAGCGCGGCGTCTGGCGTGCGGTGGGCCGACAGTACCTTGGCTTCGTGGGGCACGCCGAACTGCTTGAGCGTTTCGGCACAGACTTTCATGACGGGCCAGTCGGAGTCCGAGCCCATGATGATGCCGACGATTGGATGCGTCATTTCAAAGTCCTTTCAGCGGATTCGAGGGTGTTGGCGAGCAGCATGGTGATGGTCATCGGCCCGACGCCGCCGGGAACCGGCGTGATCGCGCCGGCGACTTCCTTGCACGATTCGAAGTCGACGTCGCCGCAGAGCTTGCCGTCGGCGGTCCGGTTGATGCCGACGTCGATGACGGTAGCGCCGGGCTTGATCATGTCGCCGGTGATCATCTTCGCGCGGCCCACGGCGGCGACGAGGATGTCGGCGCGCCGGGTGTGGAAGGCGAGGTCCTTCGACTGCGAGTGGCAGACGGTGACGGTGCAGCTTTGCGCCAGCAGCAGCATGGCCATCGGCTTGCCGACGATATTGCTGCGCCCGACGATCACGGCCTCGGCGCCCCTGAGCGGCACGTTGGCCGATTCGAGCATCTTCATCACGCCGTAGGGCGTGCAGGGGATGAAGCGCGGATTGCCCTGCATCAGCGCGCCGACGTTTTCGGCGTGGAAGCCGTCCACGTCCTTTTCGGGCACGATGGCTTCGAGCACGGCATCGGCGTCGAACTGCCTGGGCAGCGGCAGCTGCACGAGGATGCCATGCACGTCCGGATCGGCGTTGAGCGCGGCGATCTTGCCGAGCACCACGGCCGGCTCGACATCGGGCGGATAGACCTCCTTGATCGAGCGGAAGCCGGCCTTCTCGCAGGCCGCGACCTTGTTGCGCACATAGACCTGCGAGGCCGGATCCTCGCCGACGAGGATCACGGCGAGGCAGGGAGTGATGCCCTGCGTGGCCTTGAGGGCGGCGGCCTTTTCGGCCAGTTCGGCGCGCACCTGCTGGGCGAGGACGTTGCCGTCGATGATCGTTGCGGTCATGCCACTACCCCCTCTGCTGCCTGTTTCGCCGCGGCTCGGCCCGCCTCGAAGGCCTTCTGGTTGAGTTCGACCATTTGCGGCTTGCGCGCCGCGAAGCGCTTGAGGATCGCGTCGAGCAGCACCGCGGCCGGGAAGGGCAGCTGGTCGGCCATGGCGCCGAGCATCACCGTGTTGCCGAGGCGCACGTCGCCGAGCTCCATGGCGATGGCCATGGCGTCGAAGGCATGCACCTGATAGCCGCGCGCGCGAATCTCGCCGAGCGGATCGTCCGGGTAGTCGTAGAGGCCGATATCGACCACCGGCGGCACGAGGCGCGCGGTGTTCATCAGCACCAGCCCTCCGGGTTTCAGCATGTGGCACCAGCGCATCGCCTCGGCCGACTCGAAGCCGACCAGCAGGTCGGCCGTGCCGGGCATGATCTGCGGCGACAGCACCCTGGGGCCGAAGCGCAGGTGCGAGGAGACCACCCCGCCGCGCTGCGCCATGCCGGCGACTTCGGTCTTTTTGACGTCGTGGCCGAGCGCGATGGCGGCCTCGGCGAGAATCTCGGTGGCGGTCATCACGCCCTGGCCGCCGATGCCGACGACGAGGATGTTGGTGGTGTTATCCATCGTCATCTCCTCAGTGCTTGACCAAGCGCATCGGCTTCGTCAGGTCGGCATGCACGATGGCGTCCGGCGCGCAGGGCTGCACGCACAGGCTGCACCCGGTGCACACGGAGGTCTCGATCCTGACGAACTGCAGCTCGACTTCCTTGCCGGAGGGCTTGACCGCCTTCTCGCGCCGCGTCACGTGGATCGCCGGGCAGCCGACATCGACGCAGTTGCCGCAGCCGGTGCACTTGTCCTCGACCACTTCGTAGGGCTTCTGCTTCTTGTAGTCGTCCACCAGCACGCAAGGCTGGTCGGTGATGATGACCGAGACCTCGGGAATCTTGATTTCCTCGCGGATGGTCTTGAACAGCACCGGCAGCTGGTAGGGATCGACGACGTGGATGCGCTCCCTCTTCACGCCGAGGGATTCGACCAGCTTGGCGAAGTCGACGCGCGGCGCCTCGCCGCCGTGGATGTCGCGGCCGGTGCCGGGGTTCGGCTGGCCGCCGGTCATGCCGACGGCGCGGTTGTCGAGCAGCATCACGGTGACGTTGCCGCCGTTGTAGACCATGTCGAGCAGGCCCTGCATGCCCATGTGCAGGAAGGTCGAATCGCCGATCACGGCGAGGATGCGCTTGTCCTGGTCGGCTTCGCCGCGGCCCTTGTCGAGGCCGAGCGCGATGCCCATCGAGGCGCCCATCGAGATCGTCGTGTCGAGCGCGTTCCACGGGTGGCCGGCGCCGAGCGTGTAGCAGCCGATGTCGCCGGAGATGGTGAGGTTCTTGAGCTGTGCCAGGGTGTAATAGACGCCGAGGTGCGGGCAGGCCACGCACATTGTCGGCGGACGCGGGAAGACCGGCGCCGGCTTGGAGAGATTCTCGGGCACCGGCTCGCCGAGCAGCCTGGCGATGGCGGGAATCAGCACGTTGGGAGCCAGTTCGCCCTGCTTCGGCAGGATGTCCTTGCCGAGGCAGTCGATGCCGGCGGCCTTGAGTTCCATCTCGACGAGCGGTTCGACTTCCTCGACGATCACCAGAGTATCGACGTTGGCCGCGAAGGCGCGAATCTTCTCGACCGGCACCGGGCAGGAGAAGCCGAGCTTCAGCACCGGCGCGGCGGGGAAGCTTTCCCGCACATGCATCCAGGCGGGGCCGGAGGCGACGAAACCGATGCGCTTGTCCGTGCCGTCCTCGATGGTGTTGAGCGGCGAGGTTTCGGCCTCGGCGCGCAGCGTCTTGTCGCGCTCGAACATCAGCGGGATGCGCTTGCCCGCGCCGGCCGGCGTCATCACCCAGCGCGCCGGCTCCTTCCGGAAGCCGCCCGCGACGTGCGGCACGCGCTCGCCGACGGTGACCAGCGCCTTCACATGGTTGATGCGCGTCGTCATGCGCAGGATCACCGGCACCTGGTGCTTCTCCGAGAAGTCGAAGGCGGCTTTCGTCATCGCGTAGGCTTCCTGCGAGTCGGCCGGCTCGAACACCGGCAGGTGCGCGAAGCGGCCCCAGTAGCGCGAGTCCTGCTCGTTTTGCGACGACGACAGGCCCACGTCGTCGGCGATGGCGATGACCAGACCGCCGATCACGCCCGTGAGCGTCAGCGTCATCAGCGCATCGGAAGCGACGTTCATGCCGACGTGCTTCATGCAGCAGAACGAGCGCGAGCCGGCAAAGGCGGCACCGATGGCGACCTCCAGCGATACCTTCTCGTTGACCGACCATTCGGAATAGATGTCGGGATAGGTCGAGATGACTTCGAGCATCTCGGTGGAGGGCGTGCCGGGATAGGCGGCGGCGACCTTGCAGCCGGACTCCCAGACGGCGCGGGCAACGGCTTCGTTGCCGGATAACAGGAGCCGGGAATGGCTCGGTGCAGGCATGACAGCTGCCATGGACAATCTCGCAATCGTAAAAGCGGAAAAAATTAACCCGCGCAAGAATGTGGTCTTGACGCAGGTCGCGAAACGCAATTATCCGGATTCGGCCGGGGTGCGTCTATATGGAGCGACGGTGTAGCATCGCTTTCCCCATGCGCATCGACCCACTCCGCCAACACCTGTGCGAACTCGGCGCCAAGCCCGGCCACGCGGCCCGCCTGCTGCGCGCCTGGACGCAGGGCCGGCCGCTCGATGCCGGCCCCGTGCCGGCGTCCGATTTTTTCCCCGCCGCGCTGCGCGCCGCCCTGCCGGCGCTGGCGGAGGAGCTGGATGGCCTCGTCCGTCCGGTGACGGAGGAGGCCGGCGCCGACGGTTCCGCCCGCCTGCTGCTGGCGCTGGCCGACGGCCAGACGGTGGAAAGCGTGCTGCTGCCGCGCGCAGCCGTCTGCGTGTCGACGCAGGTCGGCTGCGCGGTCGGCTGCGCCTTCTGCATGACCGGGCGGTCCGGGCTGCTGCGCCAGCTCACGAGCGGCGAGATCGTCGCCCAGGTCGTGCAGGCGCGCCGCCGACGGGCGGTGAGGAAGGTGCAGTTCATGGGCATGGGCGAACCGGCCCACAACCTCGACAACGTGCTGGAGGCGATCGAGCTGCTCGGCACCCACGGCGCCATCGGCCACAAGAACCTTGTCTTCTCCACCGTCGGCGACCGGCGCGCCTTCGAGCGCCTGCCGCGTGCCGTCGTGCGCCCGGCGCTGGCGATCTCGCTGCATTCGACGCGCGCCGAGCTGCGCGCCCGCCTGCTGCCCAAGGCGCCGCCCTTCGATCCCGCCGAGCTCGTCGCGCTCGCCGAAGACTACGCCCGCGCCACCGGCTACCCCATCCAGTATCAATGGACGCTGCTGGAGGGCATCAACGACGGCGACGACGAACTGGATGGGCTGGTGCGCCTGCTCAAAGGCAAATACGCGATGATGAATTTCATCCCATGGAACGCCGTCGATGCGCTGCCCTTCCGCCGCCCCGATCCCGAGCGCGCCGCCGCGATGGCGCTGTACCTGCATCGCCACGGCATCCTCGCCAAGCTGCGCCAGTCGGCGGGGCAGGACGTGGAGGGCGGCTGCGGCCAGCTGCGCGCGCGGGTGCTAAGCTGACGGCATCGCCGTCGGACAAGGAGGCATCACGATGAGCACGATCCGCGCATGGGCCGCGTCCGGCCCCGGGCAGAAACTGGAACCCTGGGAATACGACCCCGGCCCGCTGGGCGAGGAGGAGGTGGAGATCGCCGTCGAGCACTGCGGGGTCTGCCATTCCGACCTGTCGATGCTCGACAACGCCTGGAACTTCAGCAGCTATCCGCTGGTGGCGGGCCACGAGGCGGTCGGCCGCATCGTCGCGCTCGGCGCCCGGGCGAAGGGCCTGAGTCTCGGCCAGCGCGTCGGCATCGGCTGGACCAACAGCAGCTGCCTGCACTGCGCTCCCTGCGTCGGCGGCGACCAGCACCTGTGCCGCGACTCGCAGGCCACCGTCACTCGCCACGGCGGCTTCGCCGAGCGCCTGCGCGCGCAGTGGATCTGGGCCGTGCCGCTGCCCGAGGGGCTGCGCCCCGAGGCGGCCGGGCCGCTGTTCTGCGGCGGCATCACCGTCTTCAGCCCGCTGGTCGAATTCGGCATCGTGCCCACCAGCCGCGTCGGCGTCGTCGGCATCGGCGGGCTGGGCCACATGGCCGTCAAGTTCGCGCGCGCCTGGGGCTGCGAAGTCACCGCCTTCACCTCCAGCGCCGCCAAGCACGCCGAGGCGCGCGCGCTCGGCGCGCACCGCGTCGTGGCGAGCGACAAGCCCGAGGAGATCGCCGCGCTCGCCGGCCGGCTCGACCTCGTGATCGTCACGGTCAACGTGCCGCTCGACTGGAAGGCGATCATCGCCACGCTCGGCCCGCGCGGCCGGCTGCACTTCGTCGGCGCCGTGCTGGAACCGATCCCGGTGCGCGTCTTCTCCCTGCTCGACGGCCAGAAAAGCATCTCCGGCTCGCCCATCGGCGCGCCCGCCAGCATGGCGAAGATGCTCGACTTCTGCGCCCGCCACGACATCGAGCCGCAGGTCGAGCGTTTCCCGATGCGCCGCATCAACGAGGCCCTCGACCACCTGCGCGCCGGCAAGGCGCGCTACCGCGTCGTGCTCGACGCCGACTGGGATGCGTAGGCGGGAAAAAGTCAGTCCCGGCGGGACGGCGGCATCAGGGGGGCGTCAATGGCGCTTGCGCTTGCGGCGGGCGCCGCCCAGCCCGGATTCGCCGAAGGCCTGGCGCAGGGCCCACAGCTCGGCAAGCTGCACCGCGACGAGGTAGTTCATCGTGCCTGCCGGCACCTCGCCCTTCTCGTCCGGTTCGCCGGGCGGAACGCCGGTGAGGATCTCGATCGCCTGATCGGCGTGCTCGACGGCCCAGACGCGGAACTTGCCCGCCGCGCAGGCGGCGACGACGTCCTCGCGCAGCATGAGGTGGATGAGGTTGGCGGCGGGGATGACCACGCCCTGCTCGCCGCTGAGTCCCGCCGCCGCGCAGGTGTCGAAGAAGCCCTCGATCTTTTCGTTCACGCCGCCGATGGCCTGCACGTGGCCGAACTGGTTGACCGAGCCGGTGACCGCGATGGACTGGCGGATCGGCGCGCCGGAGAGCGCGGAGAGCAGCGCGCACAGCTCGGCAAGCGAGGCCGAGTCGCCCTCGACCGGGCCGTAGGACTGCTCGAAGACGAGGCTCGCGTTGAGCGAGAGTGGCTGCATGCGGGCGTAGCGCGCGGCGAGGAAGGCGGCGAGGATCATCACCCCCTTCGAGTGGATCGCGCCGCCGAGCTCGGTCTCGCGTTCGATGTCGACGACCTCGCCCTCGCCGATGCGGATGGTGGCGCTGATGCGCACCGGCTGGCCGAAGCGCTCGTCGCCGAGGTCGAAGACGGCGAGGCCGTTGACCTGGCCGGCGTGGCTGCCGGCAACGTCGATGAGCCGGATGCCCCGGCGGATATCGTCCTGGCCGGCCTCCTGCAGGCGGTCGGCACGGCGGCGGCGCGCCTCCAGCGCCGTTTCCACGTCGGCGCGCGCCACCGTGGCGTGGCCGAGCAGGCCGGCATGGTGGTCGGCCTCGGCGAGCAGGTCGGCGACGCGGCGCGTCGCCGCCGAGAGGCGCTCGGCGTCGTCGGCGAGCCGCGCGGCGTGTTCGATGACGCGCGCCACGGCGGCGGCGTCGAAGGGCCGCAGGCCGTCGCGGCGCGCCCGCGTCGCGACGAAGCGGGCGTAGCGCGCCGTGTTGGCCTCGTCGCGCACGATCTCGTCCTCGAAGTCGGCCGCCACCTTGAAGATCTGGTCGAACTCGGGGTCGTATTCCCGCAGCAGGTAGTAGAGGAGACGTTCGCCGACCAGCACCACCTTGACGTCGAGCGCCAGCGGCTCGGGTTCGATGGTCAGCGTGCTCATCAGGCCGAAGATCTGGCCGAGCGACTCGATGCGCAGCTGGCGCGCCTTGAGCGCGCGCTTGAGGCCCTCCCAGGCGTAGGGCTGGGCCAGCAGCTTGTCGGCGTCGAGCATCAGGTAGCCGCCGTTGGCGCGCTGCAGCGCGCCGGCCATGATCATCGTGAAGTTGGTGATCAGCGTGCCCATGTGGGCGACATGGTCGACGCGGCCGACGAGGTTCGGGTAGCTCGGATTGTCCTCGGTGACGACGGGCGCGCTGCGGCTGTCGGCATGGTCGACGAGCAGGTTCACCTGGTAGCGCGCCAGCGGCAGGCTGCCGGCGAAGGCGATGCCGGCGACGCCGCTTTCGTCGCTGCGGGGCTGCTCGCGCAGCTCCTCGGCGCTGTCGACGACGTCCCGCAGCACCGCGTCGAGGAAGTCCTGCACGTTGGCGAGATCGGCGTAATGCTCCTTGAGCTCCTCGACCAGATGGCTGACGGCGAGCTCCATCGTCTCGCGGCTCGCCGCCTTGAGACGCGCCTGCAGTTCGCGCCGCCAGCGCGGGAACTGGTGCAGCAGCTTTTGCAGCTTCTCGCCGTGCGCCTCGATGAGCTTGCCGAGGCGCTCTTTCTCGTCATCGGGCAGCGCCTGGAATTCCCCGGCGTCCATCGTCTCGTCGCCCTTGATCGGCGCGAAGACGAAACCCTGCGGCGTGCGCAGCAGCGCGATACCGTCCTGGCCCGAGGCCTGACCGAGCTCGCGCAGCGCACTGTCCTCGCGTTCCTTGAACTCCTCCTGCAGCGCCTCGATGCGCGCGCGGAATTCGTCGCTCTCGAAGGCGGCGGCGATGGCCTTCGCCAGCTCCGCGACGAACTGCTGCATGTCCGCCTTGAGGCGGGCGCCGCGACCCGGCGGCAGGGCGAGCAGGCGCGGCCGGTTCGGCTCGGCGAAGTTGTTGACGTAACAGAGGTCGGGCGGCGCCGGCTCGGCGGCGGCCTTGTCGGCGAGCAGGCGCATGACCGTGGCGTGGCGGCCGCTGCCCGGCGCGCCGAGCGCGAAGGCGTTGAAGCCGGGGCGCTTGATGTCGATGGCGAAGCGGATCGCCTCGATGGCGCGCGCCTGGTCGACGCCCTCGACGGCTTCGGCCAGCTCGGCGGTCGTCGCGAAGCCGAGCGCGGCGGGATCGCAGCGGCGGCAGAGAAGGTCGGCGGTGAGTGGTGCGGGGACGCTCATGATGATCGTGAAGGCCGGTCGGCGCCGGCAGGATGGGTTCGATTATAGGGATTCGCCGCATCCCTTCGATGTTGCCGGGGAAAAACGGCGATCCGTTGACCAATATCAACGTCGGCGCGGACGGCGCGGGTATTAATCCCGCATGGACAGGATGATCCGCGTTCTCATCGTCGGGGCCGCCGGCCGCGATTTCCACAACTTCAATGTCGCGTATCGCGACGATCCGCGCCATGAGGTGGTGGCGTTCACCGCCGCGCAGATTCCCGGCATCGCCGGAAGGCGCTATCCGGCGACACTCGCCGGGCCGCGCTATCCGGAGGGCATTCCGATCGTCGCCGAGGCGGAACTCGAGTCGGTCTGCCGGGCGCGCGCCGTGCATCTGGTCGTCTTCGCCTACAGCGACGTGTCGCACGAACATGTCATGCACCTCGCCTCGCGCGCGCTGGCGACGGGAGCGGACTTCGCGCTGCTCGGTCCGGAACGCACCATGCTGAAGGCCGCCGTGCCGGTGATCGCCGTCACGGCGGTGCGCACCGGCTGCGGCAAGTCGCAAACCGTCCGCTGGATCGCGCGCCGCCTGCGCGAGCGCGGGCGGCGCGTGGCGGTGATCCGCCATCCGATGCCCTACGGCGATCTGGCAAGCCAGGCGGCGCAGCGCTTTGCGGCGCGCGCCGACCTCGCCGGCTGCACGCTGGAGGAACGCGAGGAATACGAGCCGCATCTCGCGGCGGGCAGCGTCGTGCATGCCGGCGTCGACACCGCGCGCGTGCTCGCCGCCGCCGAGGCGGAGGCGGACGTGATCCTCTGGGACGGCGGCAACAACGATTTCCCGTTCCTGCGCCCGGACCTGCACATCGCGCTCGTCGATCCGCTGCGCGCGGGCGACGAGACTGCCTATCACCCGGGCGAGGCGGTGCTGCGCATGGCCGATGTCGTGCTGGTCGCGAAATGCGATGTCGCGCCGGCGGATGCCGTGGCGCGCGTCGCCGCCGCGGCGCTGCAGGCGAATCCGCGCGCCGCGATCCTGCGCGGCGCCTCGCCGGTCAGGCTCGACGATCCGGCCGCCGTGCGCGGCAAGCGCGTCCTCGTCGTCGAGGATGGGCCGTCGACGACGCACGGCGGCCTGCCTTACGGCGCCGGCTACGTCGCGAGCCGGGAAGCCGGCGCCGCCGCGATCGTCGATCCGCGCCCCTACGCCGATGCCGAAATCGCCATGCTCCATGCCGCCTGCCCGCGTCTCGGACCGGTGCTGCCCGCGACTGGCTATTCGCCGGCGCAGCTCGCCGCGCTGGCCCGCAGCATCGCGGCGGTGCCGGCCGACGTGGTCGTTTCCGGCACGCCGGTCGATCTCGCCGCGCTGGTCGCTGTCGACAAGCCGGTGGTACGGGCGCGCTACGAGTTCGCCGAGGCAGGAACGCCCGGCCTCGGCGAACTGCTCGACGACTTTCTCGAGCGCGCCGGCCTCAAGAGCGCGCCGCCACGCCGGGGCGGGACGGTGTAGATTTCCCGCGTGTGCCGCGAACCGGGGAGTGCGGAGCGATGCTGATCGGCGTGCCGAAGGAAATCAAGAACAACGAATACCGCGTCGGCCTGGTGCCGGCGAGCGTGCGCGAGCTGACCGCGCTGGGACAGCGCGTGCTGGTGCAGGCCGGCGCCGGCGCGGCGATCGGCCTGGCGGACGGGCAATACCGGGCGGCGGGGGCGGAGATCGTCGCGGACGCCGCCGAGGTGTTCGCGCGCGCCGAACTGGTCGTCAAGGTCAAGGAGCCCCAGCCCGGCGAATGCGCGCTGCTGCGCGCAGGCCAGATGCTGTTCACCTATCTCCACCTCGCGCCCGACCCGGAGCAGGCGCGCCTGCTGCTTGCCTCCGGCGTCACGGCGATCGCCTATGAGACGGTGACCGACGCCCACGGCGCCCTGCCGCTGCTGGCGCCGATGAGCGAGGTGGCGGGGCGCATGGCGATCCAGGCCGGCGCGCACTGCCTCGAAAAACCCCAGGGCGGCGCCGGACTGCTGCTGGGCGGCGTGCCGGGCGTGCCGGCGGCCGAGGTGGCGATCCTTGGCGGCGGCGTGGTCGGCTACAACGCGGCGCTGATCGCGACCGGCATGGGCGCGCGCGTCACCGTGGTCGACCGCTCGCTCGACCGGCTCGCCTGGCTCGACGCGATGTTCGGCAACCGCATTCGCACGCTGCACGCGACGGCGGACGCGATCGAGAGCTGCGTGCGCGCCGCCGATCTCGTGGTCGGGGCGGTGCTGGTGCCCGGCGCGGCGACGCCGAAGCTGGTGCGGCGCGAGCTGCTCGCGCACATGCGCCCCGGCGCGGTGCTCGTCGATGTCTCGATCGACCAGGGTGGTTGTTTCGAGACCAGCCGGCCGACGACGCATGCGGCACCGACCTTCGTCGTCGACGGTATCGTCCATTACTGCGTCGCCAACATGCCGGGCGCGGTGCCGCGCACCTCCACCTTCGCGCTCAACGACGCGACGCTGCCCTTCGTCATCGCGCTGGCGACGAAGGGCTGGCGGCGGGCGTTCGCCGACGATCCGCATCTTGCCGCCGGCCTCAACATCCATGCGGGACGGGTTACCCATGCCTTCGTCGCCGCGGCGCTCGGCCTGCCCTGCGCTGATCCGGCCATCGAATGAATTGTGGCGGAACGACTTGCCGGATGACTAGAATGCCGGCCGGATGTCATGATCGAAGTCAAGCAGCCATGAAAACGAAACGCTCTCCCAACCCGCTCAAGCCGTTCTCCGCCAGCCAACCGACCTCGCGCCTCTTCGACCAGCAGCCGCTCGGCATGGACGCGGAGACCCTCGCGCTCGACGTCCGCCGTTATTTCGGCACCTTCCTCGGCCGCGACAAGTATTGCCGCTCCTCGCACTATCCCTACCAGGCGCTGGTGCTGACGCTGCGCGACCGCCTGATGGAGCGCTGGAAGCGCACGCGCTCGGCCTACGAGGAGGCCGGCGCCAAGCATGCCTACTATCTGTCGCTCGAATTCCTCATGGGGCGCACGCTGGGCAACGCGCTGCTCAACCTCGGGCTGGACGGAGAGGTGGCGGACGTGCTGCGCCGTTTCGGCCTCGATCTCGAGGAGCTGCTCGACAACGAGAACGACGCCGGCCTCGGCAACGGCGGCCTCGGGCGGCTGGCCGCCTGCTTCCTCGACAGCTGCGCGACGCTGCAACTGCCGGTGATGGGCTACGGTATCCGCTACGAATACGGCATGTTCCGCCAGAAGATCGAAAACGGCCGCCAGGCCGAGGAGCCGGACCACTGGCTGCGCGACGGCAACCCGTGGGAGCTGGAGCGTCCCGAGCACACGCGCCGCATCCAGTTCTACGGCCGTACCGAGTTCTTCAGCGATGCCAGGGGACGGCTGCACGCGCGCTGGGTCGACAGCAAGGACGTGCTCGCCGTGCCCTACGACACGCCGATTCCCGGCTACCGCAACGGCACGGTGAACGTGCTGCGCCTGTGGAAGGCGGCGGCGACCGACGAATTCGACCTCGGCGATTTCAACGCCGGCGCCTACGCCGAGTCGGTGGCGGCGAAGAACGCCGCCGAGAACATCACGATGGTGCTCTACCCCAACGACGCGAGCGAGAACGGCAAGGAGCTGCGCCTCAAGCAGCAGTATTTCCTCGCCTCGGCCAGCCTGCAGGACGTGCTCGAACGCTGGGAGATCCACCACGGCAACGACTTCGGCCAGTTCGCCGAGAAGAACTGCTTCCAGCTCAACGACACCCACCCGACCTGCGCGGTGCCCGAGCTGATGCGCCTGCTGGTCGACGAGCACGGGCTGGAGTGGGACGCGGCCTGGGCCATCGTCGCGCGCACGATGGCCTACACCAACCACACCCTGCTGCCCGAGGCGCTCGAAAAGTGGCCGGTGCGGCTGTTCGGCAACCTGCTGCCGCGCCTGCTCGAGATCATCCACGAGATCAACGCCCGTTTCCTCAAGGAGGTCGCGCGGCGCTGGCCCGGCGACAACGCGCGCCTTGCGCGCATGTCGCTGATCGAGGAGGGGGCGGAGCCGCAGGTGCGCATGGCCTATCTCGCCATCGTCGGCAGCTTCTCGGTGAATGGCGTCGCCGCGCTGCATTCCGACCTGCTGCGGCAGGGGCTGTTCCGCGACTTCCACGAGCTGTGGCCGCGCAAGTTCAACAACAAGACCAACGGCGTGACGCAGCGCCGCTGGCTCGCCGCCGCCAATCCGGCGCTCGCGGCGCTCGTCACCGCGACCATCGGCGACGGCTGGATCACGCATCTCGACGAGCTGCAAAAGCTCGCCCCGCACGCCGGCGATGCCGCGTTCCGTGCCCGCTGGGCGGCGGTCAAGCGGGCCAACAAGGCGAGGCTCGCGGCCATGGTCGAGCGCGACTGCAAGGTCGAGTTCGATCCCGACGCGCTGTTCGACGTGCAGGTCAAGCGCATCCACGAATACAAGCGCCAGCTGCTCAACGTGCTGCACGTCATCCACCTCTACGCCCGCCTCAAGGACGGTCGCGCCGACGACTGGACGCCGCGCTGCGTGCTGATCGGCGGCAAGGCCGCCCCCGGCTACTTCATGGCCAAGCGCATCATCGCGCTGGTGTGCCGGGTGGCGGCGACGATCAACGACGACGCCGACCTGCACGGCCGGCTCAAGCTCGCCTTCCTGCCCAACTACCGCGTCTCGGCGATGGAGGTCATCGCGCCCGGCAGCGACCTTTCCGAGCAGATCTCCACCGCCGGCAAGGAAGCCTCGGGCACCGGCAACATGAAGTTCATGATGAACGGCGCGGTCACCATCGGCACGCTCGACGGCGCCAACATCGAGATCCGCGAGGAGCTGACGCAGCTGAGCGGCGACGACGCCAATTTCTTCCTCTTCGGCCTGACGGCGGCCGAGGTCGAGGCGACGCGCCACCACTACGACCCGAACGCGCTCATCGCCGCCGATGCCGACCTCAAGCGCGTGATGGACCTGCTCGAATCCGGCCACTTCAACCCCTTCGAACCCGGCCTGTTCGACCCGGTCATCCAGGCCATCCGCAACCCGCGCGACCCGTGGCTGGTCGCGGCCGACTTCCGCGCCTACGTCGCCGCTCAGGAACGCGCCGCCGCCGCCTACCGCGACCCCGAGCGCTGGACGCGCATGAGCATCCTCAACACCGCGGCGAGCGGCAAGTTCTCCACCGACCGCACCATGCGCGAATACAACGCCGAAATCTGGAATCTGCCGAGCGTCCCGCCCGCCGCCTGAAAAAAGTCAGTCCCGGCGGAACGGCGGCGCAACCGCCAACACACATCCCTCATGGAAGCCTTCCTCATCGCCACGGGCATTGTCGCCCTCGCCGAAATCGGCGACAAGACGCAACTGCTCGCCTTCATCCTCGCCGCCAAATTCCGCAGGCCCGCGCCGATCATCGCGGGCATCCTGCTCGCCACGATCGCCAACCATGCCTGCGCCGGCGCGCTCGGGGCGTGGATCACGTCGCTGGTCGCGCCGGAGGCCATGCGCTGGATACTGGGCGTCTCGTTCATCGCCATGGCCGTCTGGACGCTGATTCCGGACCGGTTCGACGAAGACGACGCCAGGCTCGCGCGCCAGGGCGTTTTCGCGACCACCCTGATCGCGTTCTTCCTGGCCGAGATGGGCGACAAGACCCAGGTCGCGACGGTCGCGCTGGCCGCGCAGTATCAGTCGCTGATCGCGGTGGTCGCCGGCACGACCTGCGGCATGATGCTCGCGAACGTGCCGGCGGTCATCATGGGCGACCGCATCGCGCACCGGATGCCGGTGCGCCTGGTCCATGCGGTCGCCGCCGGCATCTTCGCCGTGCTCGGCGTCATGACGCTGGCCGGCTTCGGCGAGCGGTTCGGCATTTGAAGCGGCGTCAATTCTCCTCCGGCACCATCTTGATGGCGCCGCAGGGGCATTCGGCGGCGCAGACGCCGCAGCCCTTGCAGTAGTCGTAGTTGAACTGGAAGCGCTTGCCGGGGCCGAGCTTGATGACGGCGTTGTCGGGACAGACGCCGTAGCAGTTGTCGCACTCGAAGCAGTTGCCGCAGCTCAGGCAGCGGCGCGCCTCGAAGAGGGCGTTGCTCTCGTCGAGCCCGCCGACGACTTCCTCGAAGGTGGATTGGCGGCGCAGGATGTCGAGCGTCGGGCGCACGACGTGGGGCGCTTCCGAGTAATACCAGGGGTTGAGCTTCTCGAAGGCGGCGAGTTCGTGCTTGGGCGGCGGGGCGTAAGTTTCGCCACGCAGCCAGGCGTCGATATGTCTGGCCGCCTTTTTCCCGTGGCCGACCGCGACGGTGACGGTGCGTTCCGAGGGCACCATGTCGCCGCCGGCGAAGATGCCGGCACGGCCGGTCATCATGTTGGGGCCGACCTGCACCACGCCGTCCTTGACCTCCAGCCCCGGCACGTTTTCCAGCAGCCCGAGGTCGACGTCCTGCCCGAGCGCGAGTACCACCGAGTCGGCGGCGAGGGTTTCGAACTCGCCGGTCGGCTGCGGGAAGCCCTTGTCGTCGAGCGCCATCTTCTCGATGGTGATTTCGCCTTCTTCCGCCTGCTTGATGGTGGAGAGCCACTTGACCATCACGCCTTCCTGCAGCGCCTCCTCGATCTCGAAGTCGTGCGCCGGTGCCTTCTCGCGCGTGCGGCGGTAGACGATGATCGGCTCGGCGCCCATGCGCTTGACGGTGCGCGCGACGTCGATGGCCGTGTTGCCGCCGCCATAGACGACGACGCGGCGGCCCAGTTGCGGTTTCTCTTCGCCCTCCATCGAGCGCAGCACCGAGATCGCGTCGACCATCCTGGCGGCCGTGCCGGCGGGGATGTAGGCGCGCTTGCCGATGTGCGCGCCGACGGCGAGGAAGGCGGCGTCGAACCGGCCCGCCTGCAGCGCGGTTTCGATGTTGGCGACCTTGCAGTCGAGCCTGAGCGTCACGCCCAGATCGAGGATGCGCCGCACCTCGGCGTCGAGCACTTCGCGCGGCAGGCGATACTTGGGAATGCCGAAGCGCATCATGCCGCCGGCGAACGGGCCGGCTTCCTGAATCTCGACGGCGTGGCCGAGACGGGCGAGGTGGTAGGCGGCGGCAAGGCCCGAAGGCCCGGCGCCGACGACCAGCACCCTCTTGCCGGATGACGTGGCGGGCTTGGCGAATCGCCAGCCGCGCCTGATCGCCTCGTCGCCGAGGAAGCGCTCGATGGAATTGATGCCGACGGAAGCGTCGACATGCTGGCGGTTGCAGGCGCCTTCGCAGGGGTGGTAGCAGACGCGGCCCATCACGGCGGGCAGCGGGTTGTTCTCGGTGAGCGCGCGCCAGGCCTGCTCGTAGTCGCCGGACTCGGCGTGGAACAGCCAGCCCTGGATGTTCTCTCCCGCCGGGCAGGCGGCGTTGCAGGGCGGCAGGCGGTCGAGATAGACCGGCTTGAAGGTGCGCCAGGAACCGGTGCGGTTGGCGAGCGAGGAACCGGGATCGAGGGTGATGGCGAAAGGCTTTTCCATTACATGCCCTCCAGCAGCTTGTATTTGCGGATGTTGCGGTCGGCCAGCGCCTGCAGCCTGGCGATCACCTCGACGCGCGGCGTCGGCGCGAACAGGTGGGCGTAGCGTTTTTGCGGCCGCAGGTAGTCCTCCACCGGCAGCTGCCGCCGTATCGCCAGCGCTGACTTTTGCTCGCCGTGCTCGGCCGCGAAGACCGGGAACAGGCCGGTCTCCTTGGCGAGGCGCGCCATCCTGATGGTCTCGTTCGACTGCGTGCCCCAGCCGAGCGGGCAGGGCACGAGGATGTGGATGTAGCGTGCGCCGCGAATCTCCATGGCGCGGCGCACCTTGGCCTCGAGGTCGCGCAGGTCGGCCACCGTCGCGGTGGCGACGTAGGGGATCTCGTGCGCCATGGCGATGGCCGGCACGAACTTGCCCTGACCGAAGGCGTTGCCCGGCTCCGGCCCCACGGCCATCGTCGTCGCGGTGCGCGCCGCCGGCGGCGTGGCGCTGGAACGCTGCACGCCGGTGTTCATGTAGCCGCCGTTGTCGTAGCAGATGTAGAGCACGTCGTCGTTGCGCTCGAACATGCCGGAAAGGCAGCCGAAGCCGATGTCCGTGGTGCCGCCGTCGCCGCCCTGCGCGACGACGCGGACATCCTCCGGCTGCTCGCCCTTGCGGCGCTTGACCTTGAGCGCGGCGGCGATGCCGGTGGCGACGGCCGCCGCGTTGCCGAACAGCGAGTGGATCCACGGAATCTGCCAGGAGGTCTCGGGATAGGGCGTCGAAAACACTTCGAGACAGCCGGTGGCGTTGGCGGCGATGAGCTGGCCGTGCGTCGCCTCCATCGCGGCGTCGATGGCGTAGCGCGCGCCGAGCGCCTCGCCGCAGCCCTGGCAGGCGCGGTGGCCGGAGTTGATCGAGTTGAAGCGCTTCGCGCTCGCCTGCACGCTGCGCTCCTCGGGCGCGAGCAGGCGGTTGCCGACGGTGAAGGTGCCGGTCTGGTAGAACTTGACGGGTTGGAAGGACATGGCGGTTTTCCCCTCAATAGTTGCGCGCGCCGACGACGCCGACGTCGCGCAGCAGCGCCTCGGCGACCGGGCCGCTGCGCCGGTGGGCCTTCTCGCGTTCGAGCTGCTTGTCGACCGCCTTGCGGTCGAGGTCGAGGAAGGAGGTCGGCTCGATGGCGTCCTGCGCCGCCTTGAGGAAGCAGTCGCGCAGCGACTTCCTCGTGATGGCGCGGCCGCCGAGGCCGGCGATCACCGTGTAGCCCCTGAGGCCCATGCCGGTGACGGCCATGCGCACGTTGGTGGCGACGATGCCGCCGATGCCGATGGCGAGGCTCTTTTCCAGTACGACGAAGCGTTTCGCGCCCTTCAGCGCGGCGGCCACGGCGGCGAGCGGGAAGGGACGGAAGCAGGTGATGCCCAGCACGCCGATGCGCTGGCCATCCGCGCGCATCTCGTCGATGACATCCTTGATCGTGCCGAGCACCGAGCCCATGGCGACGACGATGGTTTCGGCGTCCTCGCAACGGTAGGTGTGGATCAGCCCGCCCGAGTCGCGGCCGAACACGGCCCTGAATTCCGCCGCGTATTCGGGGATCAGGCGCAGCGCCTCCATCTGCTTGTGGTGGGCGAGGTAGCGCACCTCCATGAAGGCCTCGGGCCCGACCATCGCGCCGATGGAGACCGGCTCGTTCGGATCGAGCACCTGACGCGGCTCGTAGCGCGGCAGGTAGGCGTCGACCTGCGCCTGCGTCGGCATGTCGACGCGCTCGTAGGCGTGGGTGAGGATGAAGCCGTCCATGCAGACCATGATCGGCAAGCTCAGTTCCTCGGCGAGGCGGAAAGCCTGGATGTGCAGGTCGAGCGCCTCCTGGTTGGTTTCGGCGAAGAGCTGCAGCCAGCCGCAGTCGCGCATCGAGAGCGAATCCGAGTGGTCGTTCCAGATGTTGATCGGCGCGCCGATGGCGCGGTTGGCGACGGTCATGACGATGGGCAAACCGAGGCCGGCGGCGTTGAACACCGCCTCGGCCATGAACAGCAGGCCCTGCGAGGCGGTGGCGGTGTAGCTGCGCGCGCCGGCGGCCGAGGAGCCGATGGCCACCGACATGGCGGCGAATTCGGATTCGACGTTGATGAACTCGCAATCGGCCAGCGAGCCGTCCTTCACCATCTCGCCGAGGCCCTCGACGATGTGGGTCTGCGGCGAGATCGGGTAGGCGCAGATCACCTCGGGGCGGCACAGCGCGACGGCTTCCGCGACGGCGCGGCTGCCTTCCATCTGCTTAAGCATGAGCGTTCTCCTCCATCTCCGCCTTGACGATCTCGTAGGCTTCCCGCGCGGCGGCGATGTTGCCCGCCGCGACCTTGCCGGAAAACTTCTCCTCGATCGCCTTGATCACGGATTCGAGCTTCAGCACGCCGGAGACCGCGGCGAAGCCGCCGAGCAGCGGCACGTTGGGCACCGGCCGGCCGACGTGCTTGAGCGCGATCTCGGTGGCCGAGACGGTGCACAGGCGTTCGGCGCGGTGGCTGGCGACGAATTCGGCGAGGCCGAGTTGCTCGAAGGTCTTGTTGGTGTTGATGAGGATGTAGCCGTCCGGCTTGAGGCCGGCGAAGCAGTCGACCTGGTGCAGCAGGGTCGGGTCCTGGATGATCAGCGCGTCGGGCTCCATGATCGGCTCGCGCAGACGGATCTCCTTGTCGTCGATGCGGCAGAAGGCGACGACCGGCGCGCCGGTGCGCTCGGAGCCGAAGCTGGGAAAGGCCTGCGCGTGGCGGCCTTCGTCGAAGGCCGCGATCGACAGCATCTCGGTCGCCGTGACGACGCCCTGGCCGCCGCGGCCGTGAATGCGAACCTGGAACATTGCCAGTCTCCTCTTGTCGTTTTTGCAAGGATATACGCTAGCCGGCCTGCATTGCGCCATTGTTGTGGTTTTCCGAAATTGCACTATGCGGTGCAATGTTTTACTATGCGGAACGTCACGATTTGGTTCGCCTACCCGGCGGGTTTAATCTGTGAAGAAACCCGGCCCGCGCACCAGTGGGCCGGGACCCATAACAACTCCAACAGGAGGAGAACATGTCCGAGATTCATCCCGGAGCCTTGGCGTCACCCGTCGAGGACGGCGACCCGCAGGAAACCCGCGAGTGGCTCGACGCGCTGGAAGCCGTCATCGAGGAAGTCGGCCCCGAGCGCGCGCATTTCCTGATCGAGAAGCTGATCGAGCTGGGCCACCGCGCCGGCATCAACATTCCCTACTCGGCCAACACTGATTACATCAACACGATTCCCGTCGACCGGCAGCCGCTGGCGCCCGGCGACTACGCCATCGAGAACCGCATCCGCTCCTACATCCGCTGGAACGCGCTGGCCATGGTGCTGCGCGCCAACAAGGGCGAATCCAACCTCGGCGGCCACATCGCCAGCTTTGCTTCCGCCGCCACGCTCTACGATGTCGGCTTCCAGCATTTCTGGCATGCGCCTTCCGAGAGCCACGGCGGCGACCTGATCTTCATGCAGGGCCACTCGGCGCCGGGCGTCTATGCCCGTGCCTTCCTGCTCGGCCGCCTCACCGAGGAACAGCTCGACGGGTTCAGGCAGGACGTCGGCGGCAAGGGCGTCACTTCCTATCCGCACCCATGGCTGATGCCGGACTTCTGGCAGTTCCCCACCGTGTCGATGGGCCTCGGCCCGCTGCAGGCGATCTACCAGGCGCGCTTCATGAAATACATCCAGGATCGCGGCCTCGCGCAGACGGCCGGCCGCAAGGTCTGGGCCTTCATGGGCGACGGCGAGATGGACGAACCCGAGTCGATGGGCGCGATCGGCATGGCCGGCCGCGAGAAGCTCGACAACCTGATCTTCGTCATCAACTGCAACCTGCAACGCCTCGACGGCCCGGTGCGCGGCAACGGCAAGATCATCCAGGAACTCGAGGCCGATTTCCGTGGCGCCGGCTGGAACGTCATCAAGGTCGTCTGGGGCAGCTACTGGGATCCGCTGCTGGCGCAGGACAAGCATGGCCTGCTGAGGAAGCGCATGATGGAATGCGTCGACGGCGACTACCAGACCTTCAAGTCGAAGGACGGCGCCTACGTGCGCGAGCATTTCTTCAACACGCCGGAACTCAAGGCGATGGTGGCCAACTGGACGGACGAGGACATCTGGCGCCTCAATCGCGGCGGCCACGACCCGCACAAGGTCTTCGCCGCCTACCAGGCCGCGGTGAGCCATGCCGGCCAGCCGACCGTGATCCTCGCCAAGACCATCAAGGGCTACGGCATGGGCGAGTCGGGCGAGGCGCAGAACATCACCCACCAGCAGAAGAAGATGGGCACGACCTCCATCAAGGCCTTCCGCAACCGCTTCCGCCTGCCGATCACCGACGAGGAACTCGAGACGCTGCCCTACCTCAAATTTCCCGACGGTTCGCCCGAGCTGGAATACATGCGCAGCCACCGCATGGCGCTCGGCGGCTACCTGCCGCAGCGCCGCCGCAGCGTCGAGCCGCTGCCGATCCCCGCCCTGTCGGCGTTCGAGCCGCTATTGAAGGCGACGGGCGAGGGACGCGAGGTGTCGACGACGATGGCCTTCGTGCGCATCCTCAACATCCTCATCAAGGACAAGCAGATCGGCAAGCGCATCGTGCCCATCGTGCCCGACGAGTCGCGCACCTTCGGCATGGAGGGGCTGTTCCGCCAAGTGGGCATCTGGAACCAGGAAGGCCAGAAATACGTGCCGCAGGATGCCGACCAGCTGATGTTCTACAAGGAATCGAAGGACGGCCAGATCCTGCAGGAAGGCATCAACGAGGCCGGCGCCATGGCCGACTGGATCGCCGCGGCGACGAGCTATTCGACGCACGGCGTGCAGACGATCCCCGTCTATATCTTCTACTCGATGTTCGGCCTGCAGCGCACGATGGACCTGTGCTGGGCGGCGGGCGATTCGCGCGCGCGCGGCTTCCTCGTCGGCGGCACCGCCGGCCGGACGACGCTCAACGGCGAGGGCTTGCAGCACGAGGACGGGCATTCGCACATCCTCGCCGCGACGATCCCGAACTGCGTCTCCTACGATCCCGCCTTCGGCTACGAGCTGGCGGTGATCGTGCAGGACGGCCTGCGCCGCATGGTGACGGAGCAGGAGGACGTGTTCTATTACCTCACGGTGATGAACGAGAACTATGAACATCCCGCCATGCCGGCCGGCGCGGAGCAGGACATCCTCAAGGGCATGTATCTGTTCCGCAAGGGCGCCAACAGCAACGGCCCGCGCGTGCAGCTGCTCGGTTCTGGCACGATCTTCCGCGAGGTGATCGCAGCCGCCGACCTGCTGCAAAGCGACTGGGGCGTGACGGCCGACCTGTGGTCCTGCACCAGCTTCAACGAGCTGGCGCGCGACGGCCACGAATGCACGCGCTTCCACCTGCTGCATCCGGACCAGCCGCGGCCGGCCTGCCACGCCAAGGGCCTGCTGGCCGACACGCGCGGTCCGATCGTCGCGGCGACCGACTACACGCGCATGTATGCCGAGCAGATCCGTCCCTTCGTCACCGAAGGCGGGCGGCGCTACACCGTGCTCGGCACCGACGGCTTCGGCCGCTCGGATTCGCGCGAGCAGCTGCGCCGCTTCTTCGAGGTGGATCGCCACTGGGTGGCGCTGGCCGCCCTGTCGTCGCTGGCCGACGACGGCGCCATCGAGCCGAAGCAGGTCGCCGCGGCCATCGCGAAATACGGCCTCGATCCCGACAAACCCAACCCGGTGAAGGTGTGATCATGATGGAAATCAAGGTTCCCGACATCGGCGGCTTCAACGATGTGCCGATCATCGAAATCCATGTCAAGCCGGGCGACGCGGTGAAGGCCGAGGATTCCCTGGTCACCCTCGAATCCGACAAGGCGACGATGGACGTGCCGAGCCCGGCCGCCGGCACGGTGAAGGAAGTGAAGGTCGCGCTCGGCGACAAGGTGAGCGAAGGCAGTTTGATCGTGGTGCTGGAGGAAGACAGCGATGCCGTTCCGGCTGCCGCACCCGCGCCCGCGCCGGTCGCGGCGCCGGCACCGGCCGCCGCGCCGCCGGCCCCGACTTTCACGCCGCCACCCGTCGCCGTTCAGGCGGATACGGGTGCCGCACGGCCGACGGCCAGCATCGCCATCCTGCCGCCCGCCGTGCATATGCCCACGCCCGCCGAGATCGTCGCGGCGCTGGATGGCGTCAAGGCGCACGCCAGCCCCTCGGTGCGCCGCTTCGCGCGCGAGCTGGGCGTCGACGTGGCGCAGGTGAAGGGCACGGGGCCGAAGGGCCGCATCACCCAGCAGGACGTGCAGGCCTTCGTGAAGGGCATCATGAGCGGCGCCGCCGCGCCGGCGGCGGCGACTGCTTCCGCGACAGGTGGCGGGGGCCTCGACCTGCTGCCCTGGCCGCAGGTCGACTTCGCCAAATTCGGCCCGGTGGAGGTCAAGCCGCTCTCGCGCATCAAGAAGATCAGCGGTCCCAACCTCGCGCGCAACTGGGTAATGATCCCGGCCGTCACCTACCACGAGGACGCCGACATCACCGACCTGGAGGCGCTGCGCGTCCAGCTCAACAAGGAAAACGAGAAGGCCGGCATCAAGCTGACCATGCTCGCCTTCATCATCAAGGCCGTGGTCGCCGCGCTCAAGAAGTATCCCGACCTCAACTCCTCGCTCGATGGCGAGAATCAGGTGTTCAAGAACTACTGGCACATCGGCTTCGCCGCCGACACGCCCAACGGCCTGATGGTGCCGGTGCTGAAGAACGCCGACCAGAAGGGCGTCGTCGAGATCGCGCAGGAAACCTCGGAGCTGGCGAAAAAGGCGCGCGAGGGCAAGCTCGGCCCGGCCGACATGCAGGGCGCGACCTTCACCATCTCCAGCGTCGGCGGCATCGGCGGCACGGCGTTCTCGCCCATCGTCAATGCGCCGGAAGTGGCGATCCTCGGCGTCAGCAAGTCGAGCATGAAGCCGCAATGGGACCCGGACGGCAAGGCTTTCGTGCCGCGCCTGATCGTGCCGCTGTCGCTCTCCGCCGACCACCGCGTCATCGATGGCGCGCTGGCGACGCGCTTCAACGCCACTCTTGCGCAACTGCTCGGCGACTTCCGGAGGGTGATGCTATGACCGCCGAAGTCAGGGTGCCCGACATCGGCGGTTTCAACGACGTGCCGATCATCGAGATCCACGTGAAGCCCGGCGACAGCGTGAAGGCGGAAGACGCGCTGATCACGCTCGAATCGGACAAGGCGACGATGGACGTGCCGAGCCCGGCGGCCGGCACGGTGAAGGAAGTGAAGGTGACGCTGGGCGACAAGGTGAGCGAAGGCAGTCTGATCGTGGTGCTGGAGGCGAGCGCGGCGGAAGCACGGGCGGCGGTGGCGCCATCCCCGGTGCCGGCCGCCGTCCCGCCGGCGCTGACTTCCGCAAGCGCGGACATCGAATGCGAGATGCTCGTCCTCGGCGCCGGTCCCGGCGGCTATTCGGCCGCCTTCCGCAGCGCCGACCTCGGCATGCAGACCGTGCTCGTCGAGCGCTACGCAACCCTCGGCGGCGTCTGCCTCAACGTCGGCTGCATTCCCTCCAAGGCGCTGCTGCATGTCGCGGCGGTGATCGAGGAAGCGCAGCACGCGGCGTCGGCCGGCGTGACGTTCGCCGCGCCGCAGGTCGATATCGACAAGCTGCGCGCGCACAAGGAAAAGGTCGTCGGCAAGCTGACGAGCGGGCTGGCCGGCATGGCCAAGGCCCGGAAAGTCGAGGTCGTACAGGGTGTCGGCCAATTCGTCGATGCCCATCACCTGGCCGTTGGCGACAAGACCATACGCTTCCAGAAGTGCATCATCGCCGCCGGTTCGGCCGCAGTGCATCTGCCCTTCCTGCCCGACGATCCGCGCATCGTCGATTCGACCGGCGCGCTCGAACTGCGGCAAGTGCCGCAGCGCATGCTGGTCATCGGCGGCGGCATCATCGGCCTCGAAATGGCGACGGTGTATTCCACGCTTGGTGCCAAGGTGGATGTCGTCGAAATGCTCGACGGCCTGATGCAGGGGCCCGACCGCGACGCGGTCAAGGTCTGGGAGAGGCAGAACGCCCACCGCTTCGACAAAGTGATGCTGAAGACCAGGACCACCGCCGTCGAAGCCAGGCCCGACGGACTCTGGGTCACCTTTGAAGGCGAGAAGGCGCCCGGTGAACCGCGGTGCTACGACCTGATCCTGCAAGCTGCCGGCCGCAGCCCGAATGGCCGCAAGATCGGCGCCGACAAGGCGGGCGTGGCGGTGGACGAGCGCGGCTTCATTCCGGTCGATAGCCAGATGCGCACCGGCGTGCCGCATATTTTCGCGATTGGGGATGTCGTCGGCAACCCGATGCTGGCGCACAAGGCCGTGCATGAGGCGCATGTCGCCGCCGAAGCCGCCGCCGGGCAGAAGGCGCACTTCGACGCGAGCGTGATTCCCGGCGTCGCCTACACCCATCCCGAGGTCGCCTGGGTCGGCCTCGGCGAGGATGAGGCGAAGAAGGCCGGCCGCAAGGTCGAAGTGGCGAAGTTCCCCTGGGCCGCCTCCGGCCGCGCCATCGCGAACGGCGCCGACTACGGCTTCACCAAGCTTGTCTTCGACGCAGAAACGCATCGCATCGTCGGCGGCACCATCGTCGGCCCCAGCGCGGGCGACATGATCGGCGAAATCTGCCTCGCCATCGAGATGGGCGCCGACGCCACCGACATCGGCAAGACCATCCACCCCCACCCCACGCTGGGCGAAAGCATCGGCATGGCGGCGGAAGTGGCGCACGGCTCCTGCACCGACCTGCCGCCGATGAAGAAACGCTGACCAACCTGCGGGCGAGTCGAATCGCCCGCAGAACTTAGCGCCGGCGGGACGGCGATTGAAGCTGTCAGCCTTAGGGGGTGAAGCGTGTGGGCGGCACGGTGCTTACGACGCTGTCGTCCTCCCGGCGCGGCGTGCCGGCGACCGTGTTCAGGGGGATGACGCCGGCCCAGACCGGCCAGCCGAGGTCTTCTGCGTCGTCCTTGACGCCCGCGTCGCGTATCTTGGCCGAGGCTTCGGTCAGCGGAATGCGCAGCACGGTGGTGGCGTTCAGTTCCTTCTCGTTGATCGGGCGCAGCGTTTCCCAGCGTCCCGGATACAGGCCGTCGATGAACGCCCGCAGGCTGCGCTGCTTCTCCGCCGCGTCGGTGACCGGCTCGAAGCGGCCGTAGATCACCACCGAACGGTAGTTCATCGAGTGGTGCATGGCGGAGCGGCCCAGCACCAGACCGTCGGCGAGGGCGATGGTGACGCAGGCCTCGCCTTGCGTCAGCGCCTTGATCGCGCGCGAGGCCTTGGCGCCATGGATATACAGGTGCGCGCCTGCGCGCCAGTGGAGGGTGGGGATGGCGTGTACCGCGCCGTCGATCTGGAAGGCGACGTTGCAGAGGGTCGCCGCATCGACGATGGCGGCGATGGTGGCGGCGTCGTAATGCGCCCGGTCGGGCAGGCGGTGGATGGCGGTGCGCGCGGAGGGTGGGGCGGACGTGGTCATGGCGGAAATGTGAAGTGGGTGGCGCAGGCGCAAGATTACGGCAATTCCGGGGCGGCGCCGCTATACTTGCGGGCACACAACAAGCCCGGTTCGACCGGGCGTCTTTTTTCCGAGGAGACAGCATGGCAACGCAGGACGAACTCAAGCAGGCGGTGGCGCAGGCGGCCGCCGACTACGTGGCGCAGAACGTGCCGGCCGGCAGCATCGTCGGCGTCGGCACCGGCTCGACGGCGAACTTCTTCATCGATGCGCTGGCGCGGATCAAGGATCACGTCGCCGCGACGGTCGCCAGCTCCGAGGCGACGAAAAAGCGTCTCGAGGGCCACGGCATCAAGGTGCTCGACCTCAACGACGTGACCGCGATGCCGGTCTATGTCGACGGCGCCGACGAGATCACGGCGCGGCTGGAGATGGTCAAGGGCGGCGGCGGCGCGCTGACGCGCGAGAAGATCGTCGCGGCGGTGGCGGACAAGTTCGTCTGCGTCTGCGACGAATCGAAGCTGGTCGGCACGCTCGGCAAGTTTCCGCTGCCGGTCGAGGTGATTCCGATGGCGCGCGAATACGTGGCGCGCGAGATCGCCAAGCTGGGCGGCCAGCCGAAGCTGCGGGAAGGGTTCGTCACCGACAACGGCAACGTGATCCTCGACGTGCATGGCCTGGCGATCGCCGATCCGGCCGGTTTCGAGACCGCGCTGAACGCCATCGTCGGCGTGGTCACGAACGGCTTGTTCGCGCGGCGCGGCGCCGACCTGCTGCTGCTGGCGACGCCCGCCGGCGTGCGGCGCATCGCTGCCTGAAACAAAAACGTCATCCAATCCATTTAGACTATGGCAAATTCAGCATCTTCAATTGGAGAGTCACGCATGACCGAGCATACCGTCAAGCAGTTCGATACCGAGCTGGACCAGATTCGCAGCAAGGTATTGCAGCTGGGTGGGCTGGTCGAGCGCCAGATCACCAAGGCCATGGAGGCTTTGGCCGAGGGTGATCTCCTGCTGTGCGAAAGGGTGATCAATACCGACCACGACGTCAATCGCCTCGAGGTCGAGCTCGACGAGGCCTGCGCCCACATCATCGCCAAGCGCCAGCCGGCGGCGATCGACCTGCGCATGATCATGACCGTGATCAAGACCATCACCGACCTCGAGCGCATCGGCGACGAGGCGAAGAAGATTGCCAAGCAGGCGCGCGCGATGCATTCCGCCGATACGGGTTTTACTCCCAAGCTCGAACTGCGCCACGCCGCCGACATCGTCGTGGCGATGCTGCGCCAGGCGCTCGACGCCTTCGCGCGCACCGACTGCTCGGTGGCCACCGAGGTGGTGCGCCGCGACAAGGAGGTCGATGCCGAATTCAAGGCGGCGATGCGCCAGCTCATCACCTTCATGATCGAGGACCCGCGCACGATTTCGCGCGCGCTCGAACTGCTGTTCATCGCCAAGTCGATCGAGCGCATCGGCGACCACGCCAAGAACATCTCGGAATACGTGGTCTACATGGAAAAGGGCCGCGACGTGCGCCACCTCGGCCTGGAAGGACTGGAACGGGAAGTGGCGCGGGACTGAACAACGCCCGCGGCAAAAACAGAACGGCCACCCGCGGGTGGCCGTTTCGCTTGGCGGCGCGAAGTCAGCCGCGCGGCGGCACGTAGCCCTGCACCTGGGCGGCGCCTTCGCCGAAGAAATGCTTCTCCACCTGCTCGGCCAGATACTTGCGGTGCTGGGGGTCGGCCAGGTTGAGGCGGTTTTCGTTGATGATCATCGTCTGCAGGCGAATCCACTGCTGCCAGGCTTCCTTCGAGACGTTTTCGAAAATGCGCTTGCCCAGGTCGCCGGGCATCGGGGGGAAGTCGAGGCCGTCCGCTTCGCGGCCGAGCTTGACGCAATTGACCATTCTTGCCATGGGGGCTCCTTCTTGAAAAATGTGGGGCGATTCTACAGGCGCCCCGTCAATCGGTCAGGTATTCGACCAGCATCCCGGAGGTGCGGCGCAGGCGGCGCGACAGCAGGCGGGCCAGCGCGAACATGAAGCGGTAGGCGAGACTGGGGTGATCGACGACCAGGCGCGCGAGCCCATCGGCGGAAAGCGTCATCAGCTCGCAGTCGCTGCTGGCCAGGCAGGTGGCCGAGCGGCGCTCCTGGTCGATCAGGGCCATCTCGCCGACGACGCGGCCGCGGCCCTCGTAGGACAGCATGTGCTGGCCGATCTCGCCGCCCTTGTATACCGCCAGCGTGCCGGCCACGAGGATCAGCATGTAGTTGCCGGGATCGCCCTCGTTGAAGACGACCTCGTTCTGCTTCAGCGCGTGGTGGGTGAGGTAGGGGGAAAGGGCCTTCAGTTCCGCGTAGGAGAAGTCCTTGAACAGCTCGAGACCGTCGAGCAGGTCCGCGATCCTTTCGTTCGTCATCCTGTGTTCAGAGTGTCTTCACCAGCACCTTGGAGCGGCGCTGGAAGTTGTAGAGCTCGCGGCGCGCGTCCGGCAGGGCGTCGAGTCCTGCCTCGGCGTAGCCGCGTTCGACGAACCAGTGCGCGGTGCGCGTGGTCAGCACGCACAGGCGCTGGAGCTTGAGCTTGCGCGCGCGCGCCTCGATGTGCTTGCGCAGCCGGTCGCCGTAGCCGATCTCGCGGTATTCGGGCATGACGGCGAGGCAGGCCAGCTCGCCCGCCTTCTCCGCCGAGAAGGGGTAGAGGGCGGCGCAGCCGACGATGACGCCGTCGAGTTCGAGCACCGAGAAGCGCTCGATTTCCATCTCGATGCGCTCGCGGCCGCGCTTGACCAGCGTGCCGTCCGCTTCCAGCGGCGCGATCAGGCCGAGGATGGCGCCGACGTCGTCGATGCCGGCGTCGCGCACCCGTTCCAGCGGCGCGTGCGTCAGCACGGTGCCGATGCCGTCGCGCGTGAAGAATTCCATCAGCATGGCGCCGTCGCGTCGCCGGTCGAGGAAATGCACGCGGCCGGCCTTGCCGCGCACGGCGCGCAGGGCGCCGGGCAGCACGCGGGCGATTTCGGGCGACTGCTTGACGCGCTTGGTCAGCAGCGCCGCGCCTTCGTCGGCGGTGAGCGCGGCGATCAGCTGGCCCTTGCGGTCGACCAGGCCGGGCGCGTCGCAGAGGAAGATCAGCTTGTCGGCCTCGATGGCGGTGGCGACGGCCTCGGCCACTTCCTCCCAGGCGAGGTTGAAGATCTCGCCCGACGGCGAGGCGCCGATGGGCGTGATCAGCACCACGTTCTCCTGCGCGAGGTCGGCCTTGATCTCCTCGGCGATGACGTTGCGCACCGCGCCGGTGTGGTGGTAGTCGACGCCATCGACGACGCCGACCGGCTTGGCGGAAATGAAGTTGCCGCCGGTGACGCGCAGGAAGCCGCCGGCCAGCGGCGTGTTCGGCAGCCCCTGCGACAGCATCGCCTCGATCTCGATGCGCGTGATGCCCATGGCGCGCTTGACGCATTCCAGCGCCGCCGCGTCGGTGACGCGCAGGCCCTTGTGGAAGCGCGGCTTGAGGCCGCGCGCCTGCATCTCGGCGTCGATCTGCGGGCGGGCGCCATGCACCAGCACCAGGCGGATGCCCATGCTGTCGAGCAGGGCGATGTCGTGGATCAGCGCCAGCGCGCCGGCGCGGTCCGCGAGCGCCTCGCCGCCGAAGGCGATGACGAAGGTGCGTCCCCGGAAGGCGTGGATGTAGGGCGCGGCCTGGCGCACCCAGGCGACCAGCCGGGCGTCGGCGAGCGCGTTGTCTTGGGATTCCTCCATGTCAGTCCTTCTTGCCTTTCCTGCCCTTGGCGGGCTGCATGGTCGGCGTCGTCGCCTCGAGCGCGGCCTCGATGCGTTCGCAGATGGTGCGCAGCACCTTGACGCGGGCGAAGTTCTTGTCGTTGGCCTCGACCAGCGTCCAGGGCGCGTTGCCGGTGCTGGTGCGGTCGACCATGTCGCAGACGGCCTGGTGATAGTCGTCCCATTTCTCGCGGTTGCGCCAGTCCTCGTCGGTGATCTTGAAGCGCTTGAACTCGATCTTCTCGCGTTCCTTGAAGCGCTTGAGCTGCTCTTCCTTGCTGATTTGCAGCCAGAACTTGATGACGATGACGCCGGCGCTCGAAAGATCGTGCTCGAAGTCGTTGATCTCGGTGTAGGCGCGCAGCCAGTCGGCCTCGGCGCAGAAGCCCTCGACGCGCTCGACCAGCACGCGGCCATACCAGGTACGGTCGAAGATCGTGACGCGGCCCTGGCGCGGGATATGGCGCCAGAAACGCCACAGGTAGGGCTGGGCGCGCTCTTCCTCGGTCGGCGCGGCGACGGGCACGATCTGGTAGTCGCGCGCGTCCATCGCGGCGATCAGCCGGCGGATCGTCCCGCCCTTGCCCGCGGCATCCGAGCCTTCGAAGGCGCAGACGACGGAATGCTGCTTGAAGCGCGGGTCGCGCACCAGTTCCGAGAGGCGCCCCTGCCATTTGGCCAGCTGCTTTTCGTAATCGCTCTTGGTGATCGGCTTGCGGTTGAGCTTGAGTTCGGACAGCACGTCGCGGCCGTCGAGGTTCGGCTTGATCGGCCGCGCCACCGGCGTGGTCTGCTTGTCGGCGCTGGACAGGCGCTGACGGATGGCTTCGAGCAGGATCTTGCCGGTGGTGAGGGAACGGTAGCGGTCGTCCTCGCCCTCGATGATGGTCCACGGCGCCCAGGGCGTGTTGGTCATGCGCAGGACGTGGCCGACGACTTCCTGCAGCTTGTCGTAGGTCTTGAGGCGATCCCAGTTCCACTTGCTGACGCGCCAGGCGGTCAGCGGATCCTTTTCCAGCGCCTTGAGGCGGCGTTTCTGTCCTTCCTTGGTGAGGTGGAACCAGAACTTGAGCACCAGCGCGCCCTCGTTGACCAGCATTTCCTCGAAGCGGTTGATCTGGTCGATGCGCGCATCGACGTCGGACTTGCTGAGCAGGCCCTCGATGGAGTCGTGGATCGGACTCGAATACCAGGAGCCGGCGAAGATGCCGACGCGGCCCTTGGGCGGCAGGGCGCGCCAGTAGCGCCACATGAAGGGGCGCTGCCGTTCCTCGTCGGTGGGCGCCGAAAAGGCCAGGGTGGAGATGAAGCGCGGATCCATCCACTCGTAAAGAATGTTGATCGTCTCGCCCTTGCCGGCGCCGTCCTGGCCGCTGATCAGCACCACCACCGGAATCTTGCCGTTTTCCTTCAAATCCCATTGCGCGTCCTGCAGGGCCGCGCGCAAGGCCGGCACTTCCTTTCTGTAGATTTCCTTGTCGATCGTGTGACCCAGCTCGGCGGATTCGAACATGATGCCTCTCCCTAAAAATCGCCCCACAATGCCTGCAATGTCGCCAGGACGGCTGCCCCGGCGGTTTCGGTGCGCAACACGCGCGGCCCCAGGCGCACCGGCTGGAAGCCAGCGGCTCGCGCTGCCTGGATTTCCCCTTCTTCCCAGCCGCCCTCCGGCCCGATCATCGCGATGACGGGAATGGCCGGCCGGCCCAATGCGCGCGGCGCGACGCCATCCTCCGGCGTCAGGATCAGCCGCAAGGCATTCTGCGCCTTCGCAAGGGCGAGATATTGAGGCAGGTCAAGCACCGGCGCGACGCCGGGCACCCGGTTGCGCCCGCACTGTTCGCAGGCGGCGCGGGCGATCTGGTTCCAGTGCGCCACCCGACGCTCCATGCGTTCGGCGGAGAGCCGGATCACGCTGCGCTTCGCCGCCACCGGCTGGATCGCGGTCACGCCCAGTTCGACGCATTTCTCGATCACCCAGTCCATCTTGTCGCCGGCCGGCAGCGCCTGCGCCAGCGTGACGTCCAGCGGCGACTCGCTCTCCCGTCCGGAGAAATCCCGCAGGGCGACGCGCGCCGTCCTGCCGGCGCTGACAATTTCCGCGCGCCATTCGCCGCCCGTGCCGTCGAAGAGGGTCAGGACATCCCCGGCTTTCATGCGCAACACCTTCAGCGCATGGTGGGCCGCCGCGTCCGGCAGGTCGAGTTGCGCGCCGGGCGCGAGCGTGCCGCAGTCCGAGGGTGGGCAATGGAAGCGGGGTATCATGAATGGATTATTCCACAATGCTCGGCAGGGTTTGCGCCATGAAGCTTTCTTCGCGTTCGCTCAAGCAGGCCGCATTGATCTGCGCCGGCCTCGCCGCCGCGGCCTTGCTGTTTCTCTGGCTCGCCCTGCCGCGCATCATCCAGTCGCAGGCCGAGCGCTTCGTCGCCGCGCGCACCGGCCATCGCCTCGTGCTCGACCGCCCCGAATTCAATCCCTTCCGCCTCGCCCTGCGCCTCGGCAAGCTGCGGCTGGACGATCCCGCCGGCCAGCCGCTGCTGGCCTTCGATGGCCTGCTCATCGACCTGGCGGCCGCAAGCATCTTCCAGCGCGCGCTGGTGTTCGACGCGATCCGGCTCGACAACCCGCAGGCGACCGTGATCGAACTGCCCGGCGGAACGCTGAACTGGACGCCCTTCCTCGATGCGCTGAAGGGCAGGGAAGCGCCCGCCACTGCGCAATCCGGCCTGCCGCGTTTCGACATCCGCGCCTTCGCGTTGGCCGGCGGCCGCATCGACTACACCGACCGACGACGGACGGACGGCTTCACGACCCGGATCGAACCGCTCGACCTGACGCTGACGGACATCTCGACGCTGCCCGGCGAGGACGGGAAATTCAGGCTCGCGGCGCTCGCCTCGCCGGGCGCGCGGATCGAAATCGACGGCGCGGCCCGCCTTGACCCGCTTTCCATTTCCGGCAGCTTCAGCCTGGCCGACCTCCAGCTCGCCGGTTTTGCTCCCTACCTGAAGCAGGTTTTTCCCGAGGCTCCCGCGGGCACGGCCGCGCTGACCGCCCGCTATCGCGTCGGCAACGACGGCGGCAGGCTGGATGCGCTTGTCGAAGGGGTCGAGGCCCGGCTGACCGGCTTGCGTCTGGCGCTGAAGGCGCCGGCCGGCGCGGTCGCCACGGTCGACGCCATCGAGCTGAAGGCGGGGCGCTTCCAGTGGGCGGAGCAGCAGCTCGCCATCGGCGCGATCCAGGTCAATGGCGGCCAGCTGGACCTGCCGCGCATCGCGCGGCCGCCGCGGTTCGGCGCGCTGAGCGTCGAGGATATCAATGTGGCCCTTGCCGCGCGCAAGGCTTCGGTGGGCAAGGTCACGTTCGCGGATGGCCGCGTGCAGGTCGAGCGCAAGGCCGATGGCGGCATCGACCTGCTGGCGGCACTGCAAGCGCCGGGTTTCGTCAAATCGCCGCCCGCCGCGGCCACGGCGGAAACCGCGCCGCCCTGGCGCTTCTCGGTCGCCCAGGTGGCCGTCGCCAATCTGGGCATGGTGCTGCGCGATGCCGGCGTCGTGCCCGCCGCCGAACTTGCCCTCGAGCGCTTCATGTTGCAGGCGGATGGCATCGGCGACGACCTGCAAGCGCCCGTGTCCCTGCGCATGTCCTTCGACGTGCGCGGCGGCGGGCGTTTCGAGGGGGACGGACAGGTGGTGCCCGGCGCGCCTGCCGCCGATTTGCGCTTCAAGCTGGCCGATCTGGACTTGCGGCTCGCCCAGCCCTATCTGGCGGCACAGACCACGCTGAGGCTGGCGGGCGGCAAGCTGGCGGCGCAGGGGCGCGTGCGCCATGGCGCCGTCCGGGGAAAGGGAACGCAGGCCGACGGCGAATTCGTGCTGCGCGACCTGCGCCTGATGGAGCCGGGCGCGGACAAGCCGTTGCTGGCCTGGAAGACCTTTGGCAGCCGCGCCGTGAAGCTGAGCGAGGGCGCGCTCGACCTCGGCGAACTGAGGTTGAATGGCCTGGATACCCGGCTGCTGATCGACAAGGACAAGAACCTCAACTTCAAGCGGATCCTCAAATCCGCCGGCCCGCCCGCTCAGGCGAGCGCCGCGGCCGCGCCGGCACCGGCACGGGACGCGCCGGCCTTCGCGGTCAACATCGACCGCCTGCGCTTTCGCGGCGGGGAACTCGATTTCGCCGATCATTCGCTGCTGCTGCCGTTCGGCACGCGCATCCACCACCTGCGCGGCAGCATCGCGGGCCTGTCGAACCGTTCCGGCGCGGCCGGCCAGATCGAGCTCGACGGCGAGGTCGACGATTTCGGCATGGCGCGGGCCGTCGGCCAGGTCGATCTGTTCAATCCGACCGACGCGCTGGACCTGCGCGTGCAGTTCCGCAACGTCGAAATGACCCGGCTGACGCCCTACACGGCCACCTTCGCCGGCCGCAAGATCGCATCCGGCAAGCTTTCGCTCGACCTGCAATACCGGATCAAGCAGCGCCAGCTGCAGGGCGACAACCAGATCGTCATGGACAAGCTCGCGCTGGGCGAGCGCGTCGACAGTCCGGACGCCGCGAACCTGCCGCTCGACCTCGCCATCGCGATCCTGCAGGATGCCGACGGCCGCATCGATCTCGGCCTGCCGGTCGCCGGCAGCCTCGACGATCCCAGCTTCAGCTATGGGGCCATCGTCTGGAAGGCCATCACCAACGTCCTGACCAAGATCGTCACCGCGCCGTTCCGGGCGCTGGGCGCCCTGTTCGGCGGCGGAGAGCAGCTCGACAGTATTGCCTTCGAGGCCGGTGCCCCGCAACTGGCGCCGCCCGAGCGCGAGAAGCTCGGGCGCGTCGCGGCGGCGCTGGCCAAGCGGCCCGGGCTGGCCCTGACGGTGGGCGGACTCTGGGCCGAGGCCGACCGGCTTGCCCTGCAGGAGCTGCAACTGCGCCGCGCGGTCCTTGCGGCGGCCGGCCAGCGCGTGCCGGAACAGGGCGATCCGGGTCCGCTCTCGACCCGGCAGCCGAAAATCCAGTCGGCGCTGGAGGCGCTGTTCAAGGAGCGCATCGGCGCCAGCGATCTCGATGCGCTGAAGGCGGGCTTCCGCAAGGCCAACCCCGGCCAGCTCGAGGAAAGCATGACCGGCAGGATGCTGTCCCGGCTTTCGGGCCTGCTGCGCGAGAAAAAAACGCTGAGCGACAGCGAGGTGGAACGGCTCAGGGGCGCCGATTTCCATGGCGTGCTGTTCGAGCGCCTGCGCATGGGCGAAACGGTGCCCGATGCGCGGCTTCAGGCGCTGGCGCAGCGGCGCGGCGAGGCCGCGCTGGCCGCGCTCAAGGATGCCGGCGTTGCCGCGGAGCGCCTGCAGGCCCGGCCGCCGGAAAAGGCCGGCGCGGAGGAAGCCGGCGGCGGCGACGTGCCCTTGCGCCTGGTCCTGGAACCTCTGGGCGCAAAATAAGTCGGATAAACCCATAACAAAGGAGAACTCCCCCATGGTCAGCACCCCCACCCCCGTCTGCGACTTCGGTTGGCAGGCACCCGACTTCGACCTGCCCGGCGTCGATGGCAAGCGGCACGGCCTGGCCTCGGCGCGCGGCCCGAACGGTTTGCTGGTGATGTTCATCTGCAACCACTGCCCCTATGTCAAGGCGGTGCTCGACCGCATCGTGCGCGACACGCGCGAACTGGCGGCGCTCGGCGTCGGCAGCATCGCCATCATGAGCAACGACCCCACCGACTATCCCGAGGACTCCTGGGATCACATGGTCGCCATTGCCCGCGACCGCGACTTTCCCTTTCCCTACGTGCTCGACGAAACGCAGCAGGTCGCCAGGGCCTATGGCGCCGTCTGCACGCCGGACTTCTTCGGCTTCAACGGCAAGCTGGAACTGCAATATCGCGGCCGGCTCGACGAGTCGCGCAAGGAAACTGCGCCGGAGGGCGTCCGTTGCGACCTGTTCGAGGCGATGAAGCAGGTCGCCGCGACCGGGCAGGGGCCGCGCGAGCAGATTCCCTCGATCGGCTGTTCGATCAAGTGGAAAGAGTCGTGAAGCGCCTCGCCGCGCTGGCGCTGTTTCTCGCCATTGCGCTGCCGGCCGTCGCCGAGGACAACGTGCTGTTGATCCAGCAGGGGCCGGAGGGCTTCAGGGTCTGGCACACCGAAGGCGCCAGCGTGCTTTCCGACGACGAGGTGCTGGAGATCATGGCCACGGCGCAGCCGGAAGGCGGCGAGACCGTCGCCACCCCGCTCGGTCCCGCGCGGGCCTTCGAGATGCCGGCCGGCATCGTCATCCGCCTGCCCGAGGCGCCGAGCGACAAGGCCCTGCTGGTCGACCGCGACGCCTGCGGCCACATCCAGCTGTGGCATGCCGAAGGCGCGACGCAGTTGAGCGACAACGATCTGTTCGAGCTCGTGCATTCCGCCAAGCCCGACGGCGGCCCGCGCCTGCTGCTGGGCGAGCGCTACGCCAAGGCCTTCCTCGGCAAGCTGGGCGTCACCGCGACGCTGTGGCGGGTGCCGCCGAAGAAATAGCCGCCGTCCCGCCGGGACTGACTTTTTTCAGCGTTTCGCCGGCGGCCGGTCGGCCATCAATGCCGGGGCTTCGGCGAGCAGGAATTCCCGGAAGGTTTCCGCGACCGGAAGCAGTTCCTTGTCGGCGCGATGGACGACGAACCAGCGACGGATGACCGGCGTGCCGGCGACCGGCAGGCGGACGAGCCGGCCGACCTCGCATTCGAGCGAGACGGTGTGCGACGAAATGAACGCCAGCCCCAGTCCGGCCATCACGGCCTGCTTGATGGTTTCGTTGCCGACCATTTCCAGCACGTGCTGGGGCGCGATGCCGGCGTCGGCGAAGAAGCGCTCCATGGTCGCGCGCGTGCCCGAGCCGGGTTCGCGGATCAGGAAGGTTTCCCCGGCGAGATCGGCGGGCATGACGCGCTTGCGCTCCGCGAGCGGGTGGTCGGGCGCGGCGACGATGACGAGCGGGTGGTCGGCGAAGGTTTCCGCGATGGTGGTGAATTCCTGCGGCGGCTGGCCCATGATGGCGAGGTCGATCTCGTTGTCGGCGAGCTGGCGCACCACGGTCTCGCGGTTATGCACGCCGAGCAGCAGCTCGATGCCGGGATGGCGCCGGCGGAATTCCGCCAGCAGGCGCGGGGCGAAATACTTCGCGGTGCTGATGACGCCGATGTGCAGCCGGCCGCCGCGCACGCCCTTGAGCGCGTCGAGTGCCTCGTCGGCCTCGCGCAGTTGCTGGGCGATGCGCCGCGCATGGCGCGCGACCTCCTCGCCGGCCTCGGTGAGGAAGACCTTCTTGCCGACCATCTCGGTCAGCGGCAGGCCGGCCTGCTCTTCGAGCTGCTTGACCTGCATCGACACGGCGGGCTGGGTGAGGTGCAGTTCCTCGGCCGCGCGCGAGAACGACAGGTGACGCGCCACGGACTCGAAAACCTTGAGCTGGCGCAGGGTGACATGCTTCATTTCCACTCCTTTTTTATTTGCGCACAATCTTATCATCAGGATAAAAATATGTGACTGTTGCTTATGGTCTGTCGCCGCTATCTTTCGTGTCCATGAGCACCTTGCAAGCCCTGATCTTCGACGTCGATGGCACGCTCGCCGATACCGAGCGCGACGGCCACCGCATCGCCTTCAATCTCGCCTTTGCCGACGCCGGCCTCGACTGGCATTGGGACGAGGCGCTCTACGGCGAACTGCTCGCCGTGACCGGCGGCAAGGAGCGCATCCGCTTCTTCGTCGACCGCCACCGGCCGGAATTCGCCGCACGACCGGATTTCGACGCGCTGGTGAAATCCCTGCACGCCGCCAAGACCGCGCATTATGTGAGGCTGGTCGAGGACGGCGGTTTGCCGTTGCGTCCGGGCGTGGCCGGCCTTATCGCCGAGGCCCGCGCGGCCGGCCTGCGGCTGGCGATCGCCACCACCACCTCGCCGGAAAACGTGGCGGTGCTGCTGCGCGCCAGCCTCGATCCGGCAGCCATGACCTGGTTCGAGGTGGTCGGCGCGGGCGACGTGGTGCCAGCCAAGAAGCCGGCCCCCGACATCTATCGCTGGGTGCTGGAGCGCCTCAAGCTTCCGGCGACCGCCTGCCTGGCTCTGGAAGATTCGGCCAACGGCCTGAAATCGAGCCTGGGGGCCGGCATACCCACGCTGGTCACCGAGAGTGAGTACACACAGGGTCAGGACTTTGCCGGCGCGCTTGCCGTGCTGCCCGATCTGGGGCGGACGAAGCTGGCCGTTATCCGGGGGATTTTTGATAAAGCCTTATCGTCGGCATAAAAACTTGTGACTGTTCTTTATGGATGGGCATGCCTAAGATGCCATCCATCGCATCAACAAACGACACACGACCATCGAAAGAGGAGAAGGGACAATGGATCAATCGAACCGCTACGCCGACCTGAGCCTGAAGGAAGCCGACCTGATCGCAGGCGGCAAGCACATCCTGTGCGCCTACAAGATGAAGCCCAAGGCCGGCACCGGCTACCTGGAGGCCGCCGCCCACTTCGCCGCCGAGTCCTCGACCGGCACCAACGTCGAAGTGTCGACCACCGACGAATTCACCAAGGGCGTCGATGCGCTGGTCTATCACATCGACGAGGCGACCGAGGACATGCGCATCGCCTATCCGCTCGAACTGTTCGACCGCAACGTCATTGACGGCCGCTTCATGATGGTCTCCTTCCTCACGCTGACCATCGGCAACAACCAGGGCATGGGCGACATCGAGCACGCCAAGATGATCGACTTCTACGTGCCCTCGGAAGTCATCCGCAATTTCGACTGCCCGGCCACCAACATCGAGGAGCTGTGGCGCATCCTCGGCCGCCCGGTCAAGGACGGCGGCTACATCTCCGGCACCATCATCAAGCCCAAGCTCGGCCTGCGTCCCGAGCCCTTCGCCAAGGCGGCCTACCAGTTCTGGCTGGGCGGCGACTTCATCAAGAACGACGAACCCCAGGGCAACCAGGTGTTCGCCCCGGTCAAGAAGACCATCCCGCTCGTGTATGACGCCATGAAGCGCGCCATGGACGAGACCGGCGAGGCCAAGTTGTTCTCGATGAACATCACCGCCGACGACTACCACGAGATGTGCGCCCGCGCCGACTTCGCGCTGGAGACGTTCGGCCCGGACGCCAACAAGCTGGCCTTCCTGGTCGACGGCTACGTCGGCGGCCCCGGCATGGTCACCACCGCCCGCCGCCAGTATCCGAACCAGTTCCTGCATTACCACCGCGCCGGCCACGGCGCCGTCACTTCGCCCTCGTCGAAGCGCGGCTACACCGCCTTCGTGCTGGCCAAGATGAGCCGTCTGCAGGGCGCCTCCGGCATCCACGTCGGCACCATGGGCTATGGCAAGATGGAAGGCGAAGGCGACGACAAGATCATCGCTTACATGATCGAGCGCGACGAGTGCCAGGGCCCGGTCTACTTCCAGAAGTGGGACGGCGTGAAGGCCACCACCCCGATCATCTCCGGCGGCATGAACGCGCTGCGCCTGCCCGGCTTCTTCGAGAACCTCGGCCACGGCAACGTCATCAACACCGCCGGCGGCGGCTCCTACGGCCACATCGACTCCCCGGCCGCCGGCGCGATCTCGCTGCGCCAGGCTTACGAGTGCTGGAAGGCCAAGGCCGACCCGATCCAGTGGGCGAAGGAGCATAAGGAATTCGCGCGCGCCTTCGAATCCTTCCCGAAGGATGCCGACAAGATATTCCCGGGCTGGCGCGAAAAGCTCGGCGTCCACAAGTAATCAGGACGCTGATAAAAAGCCCCGCATGCGGGGCTTTTTAAACCGCCTATATCCGACTTTATTGATCGGCTTATTCGTCTGGAGTTGCCATGACCGACAAGACTCAATACCTCGTCAAGCAGGAACCCTTCTACCAGGCGCAGGGCGGGGAAGTCGCGCTGTTCGAGGCGGCCTATGCCGCCCGCCTGCCGGTGATGGTCAAGGGACCGACCGGCTGCGGCAAGTCGCGCTTCGTCGAATACATGGCCTGGAAGCTGCAAAAGCCGCTGATCACCGTGGCCTGCAACGAGGACATGACGGCGAGCGATCTGGTCGGCCGCTATCTGCTGGAGGCCAACGGCACGCGCTGGCTCGACGGCCCGCTGACGACGGCGGCGCGCATCGGCGCGATTTGCTACCTCGACGAGATCGTCGAGGCGCGTCAGGACACCACGGTCGTCATCCACCCGCTCACCGACCACCGCCGCGTGCTGCCGCTCGACAAGAAGGGCGAACTGATCGAGGCGCACCCCGACTTCCAGCTCGTCATCTCCTACAACCCCGGCTACCAGTCGCTGATGAAGGATCTGAAGCAGTCGACCAAGCAGCGCTTCACCGCCTTCGACTTCGACTATCCGGTCCCCGAGCTCGAGACGGGCATCATCGCCAGGGAGACGGGACTGGCCGAGGGCACGGCGGCCAGGCTCGTGAAAATCGGCCAGGTCGGCCGCAACCTCAAGGGCCACGGTCTCGATGAAGGCATCTCGACGCGCCTGCTGGTCTATGCCGCCACCCTGATCAAGCGCGGCGTGGATGCGGGCGACGCCTGCCGGATGGCGCTGGTGCGGCCGATCACCGACGACGCCGACATCCGCGCGACGCTCGACCACGCCATCGACACGACCTTCGTCTGACACCGGATTTTCGCGAGCAGGCGAGATGACGACCGGAATCCGTACCGTCGCAGACGCGCGCATCCGCGAGTTCTCGCATCCGCAGGTGCAGGACTACTGGAAGGCGGTCGACTGCGGTTTCGCCCCGGTGGCGGATGTGTTCGAAGAGTGCATCTACGATGCGCTGACCTCCCTGCACCGTGACGAAATGGCAGCCTATGTCGAAGCGGCGCGCCTGCTCGGCAAGCTCGGCCGCGGCCACGAACCGATGCTGGTCTTTCTGCAGGAGTGGCCCGCGGTCGCGCAGGCGGTCGGCCCCGGCGCGCTGGAGCCGGTGGTGCTGTTCATCAAGGCGATGCAGAAGTCGCCGAACGGCAAGGCGATCGCGCCCTTCCTGCAAACGCTGGCCGCCGTCGCCCGGCGCGCCCAGTCGGTCGACCAGCTTGAAAACTATCTCGATGTCGCGCGCGAACTGATGGTGCGCACCACCGGCTCGATCCACGGCCACCACAACACCTTCCCCAGTCCCGGTTTGCCGCACCTGTTCGAGCAGGCGCCGTTCCTGCTCAACCTGCTGTCGCTCGGCGGGCTCAAGAACTGGGTGGAATACGGCATCCGCAACTACAGCCACCATCCCGAGCGGCAGGAGGAATATTTCTCCCTCAAGCTCGCCGACAGCCGCGCGGTCATGCAGCGCGAGCGGCGCGGCACGCTGTTCGCCGACGTCGAGCGCCAGCTCGATCTTTACCTGCGTGCGCTGTGGCAGGACGGCGACCAGCTCGTGCCGTATTCCACCGCGTTCGACGAGTTGCGCCGGCCGGTGCCCTACTACGACAAGCTCGGTCTGCGCGTGCCCGACGTTTTCGAGGCAACCGGCACGGTGAGCGGCATCGACCGCTACCGCGCCGTGCTTGCCCATATGGTCGGCCATCGCCGCTGGAGCACGCCGCAAATCGCCGACAACTGGAGCCCGTTCCAGCGCATGGCGGTCGAATTCTTCGAGGACTGCCGCATCGAGACGCTGCTGATCCGCGAATATCCGGGCCTGCGGCGCCTCTTTCTCGCGCTGCACCCCAGGCCCGTCGAAGGGGCCTGCGATCCGGAAACCACTTCCTGCCTGCGCTTTCGGCTCGCCATGCTCTCGCGCGCCTTTCTCGATCCCGCGCACGGCTATCGCGACGCCATCCTCATCGAATTCGTCGCGCGCTTCCATGCCCTGCTCGCCGCCGGCCCGGCCAGCACGGCGGACACGGCCAGCCTCGCGCTGGCCTATGTCGCGAAGACGCGCCGCCAGAGCGACCAGTTCGCCAGGGTGCATTTCGACGACACCGTGATCGACTATCGCGACGACAATCGCCATCTGTGGCGCTACATCGAGGACAGCGACGACGAGGACTTCTTCGACGATCCCGACAAGTCGCAAGGCAAGGAATCGGAGATCGTCGGCCTCCCGCCGCGCCACTATCCCGAATGGGACCATGCCACCAAGACCTACCGCCCCGACTGGACGAGCGTCTATGAGGCCCTGCATCCGAGCGGCAACGCCGCCGACATCGACAAGCTGCTGCAGAAGCACGCGGCGCTGGCGAAGCAACTGAAACGGCTGCTCGACCTGCTCAAGCCGCAGGACAAGGTGCGCATCCGCTATCAGGAGGAGGGCAGCGAACTCGATCTCGACGTCGCCCTGCGCGCGCTGATCGACTTCAAGGGCGGCGCCACGCCCGATCCGCGCATCAACATGAGCCACCGCACCGACGGCCGCAACATCGCCGTGCTGCTGCTGGTCGACCAGTCGGAATCATTGAATGAAAAAGTCAGCCCTGGCGGGACGGCGGGGCAGACCATCCTGGAGCTGTCGCAGGAGGCTGTTTCGCTGCTGGCCTGGGCGATCGATCGCCTCGGCGATCCGCTCGCCATCGCCGGCTTCCATTCGAACACGCGCCACGAAGTGCGCTACCAGCACATCAAGGGCTTCTCGGAGCGCTGGGACGACACGGTGAAGGCGCGCGTCGCGGCGATGGAGGCGGGCTGGTCGACGCGCATGGGCGCCGCCCTGCGCCACGCCGGGCACTACCTCGGCGCCCGCAAGGCCGACAAGCGCATCCTGCTGGTGCTCACCGACGGCGAGCCGGCCGACATCGACGTCACCGATCCCGGACACCTGCGCGCCGACACGAAGAAGGCCGTCGAGGAACTCGACGCGCAGGGCATCACGACCTTCTGCCTGTCGCTCGACCCCAAGGCCGACGACTACGTGCGCGACATCTTCGGCACCCGCTGGCGCGTGCTCGACCGCATCGAGCGTCTGCCCGAGCAATTGCCGCTGCTGTATCTGAGCCTGACGAAATAAAAGTCAGCCCCGGCGGGACGGCGGCGCTGATGGTCCGCGGGGCTACGGCAACGGCGGCGGTGCGTCGTTGAGCGTGCGCAGGTAGGCGATCAGGTCGGCGCGCGCCCTGGCGTCGGGGATGCCGGCGAAGTCCATCGTCCGGCCGGGCACGGCGCGCTCGGTGTCGGCGAGGTAGTAGTCGAGCGTGGCGTAGTTCCAGCTGCGCCCCGCCTGCTTCATCGCCGGGGAGTAGTCGAAGGTGGGCGAGCCGGCGGTCTTGCGGCCGAACACGTTCCACAGGTTGGGGCATTTCGCGTCCTTGCCGTCCCGGGCGCCGTCATGGCACTGGGAGCACTTGCGTTCGAAGGTGCGCGCGCCGGCGGCCGGGTCGGCCGCCTGCAGGCGCGCCCGCAACGCGGCGTCCAGCGCCGGCTCGTGGGCGGAAAGGGGTGCGGCACCCTCTGCGCGCACGCCTCCCGCGAGGAGGAGTCCGGCGATCATCAGAAGAGGGAAGGCGCGTGCGTCCATGTCCGGAATTCTGGTGCAGAAGCATCCGGGTCGCAACCCTTTCCACGTGGCGGGTAATTCGGCCGGAGGAATGCCGTCAGGATATGCTGCACAGCAATAGCAGGCGGCTTATTCTGACTATAAGAAAAAGTGACTGGCGCTTATGGGTCCGGCACATTAGAGTTTGCTCATCTGCGCGGCGGAACCGGTTGCGGAACCGCCGACAGAGTTTCTCCACTCCCTCTGGCGTTTGCCAGTTTGGCCCCGCCCCTCGCAAGGGGGCGGGGGTTTTTCTTGAGGGGGGAAGCCTGGCGCGGAACAAGACAAGAGCGAATTATCGCAGGGTGCCGATACAGGAGGAGGGGAACATGCAAGCTGCTCGCATCACGCTGGCCCAGTTCATGAACGAGGAACAGCGGAAAATCGCCGGCGCCACCGGCGATTTCTCCGGCCTGATCAACGACATCGCCACCGCGAGCAAGATCATCGCCAACCAGGTCGGCAAGGGCGCCCTGATCGCCACCGGCAAGGATCTGAACCAGAAGCTCGAGGCGATGGCCAACGAGGTGATGCTCGAAGCGGGCATCGCCATCGGCCACCTCGCCGCGCTGGCCTCCGAGGACATGGAGACCATCAAGACGGCGCAGCCGCGCGGCAAGTATCTGCTGACCTTCGATCCGCTCAACGGTTCTGGCAACCTCGACATCAATTTCCAGAGCGGCACGATCTTTTCGATCATGCTGGCGCCCGATCCGAAGCGCAAGGCGAAGGACGAGGATTTCCTCCAGCCGGGCACCGAGCTGCTGTGCGCCGGCCTGGTCCAGTATGGCGCGTCGACGCGCCTGATCCTGACGACCGGCCTGGGCGTCAATGGCTTCACGCTCGACCGCGAGATCGGCGAATACGTGCTGACGCACCCGAAGATGACCATTCCGGCCGAGGCTTCCACCTTCGCCATCAACGCCTCCAACGAAAAATACTGGGAGCCGCCGGTGCGCCGCTACGTGCAGGAGTGCATGCTGGGCAAGGACGGCCCGCGCGGCAAGGATTACGGCATGCGCTGGGTCGCCTCGCTGGTGGCGGAGGCCTATCGCATCCTCACGCGCGGCGGCGTGTTCCTCTACCCGCACGACGAGCGCACGCGCGAGCAGGGCGGCCGCCTTGGCCTGATCTACGAAGCCATGCCGATCGCCTTCATCGTCGAGCAGGCGGGCGGCGCCGCGATCACCGGCCGCAACCGCATCCTCGACATCAAGCCGGCCGAACTCCACCAGCGCGCGCCCTTCATCTTCGGCTCGAAGGAGGAGGTCGACCGCCTGCACCGCTACCATCAGGAATACGTCGAGGGCAAGGACCCGGGCAGCTACGACATGCCGCTGTTTTCTTCCCGCTCGCTGTTCCGCTAACCTTTTTCTTTTCTTCGGAGACGCTCATGTCGGTCAAGCACCCCATCATCGCCATCACCGGCTCTTCGGGAGCGGGCACATCCACGGTCACCAAGTCCTTTCAGCACGTCTTCCGCCGCGAAAAGCTGACGGCCGCCGTCATCGAGGGCGATTCCTTCCACAAATACGACCGCAAGGCCATGAAGGAAGCCGCCGCCCAGGCAGCCAAGGACGGCAACAACCACTTCAGCCACTTCGGGGCCAACGCCAACGAACTGGAACTCCTCGAAGGCCTGTTCAAGCAATACAGCGAGAACGGCACCGGCAAGCGCCGCTACTACCTGCACAACCACGAGGAAGCCGCGCCCTACAAGCAGGAGCCGGGCACCTTCACGCCCTGGCAGGATCTGCCGCCCTCCGACCTGCTGTTCTACGAGGGCCTGCACGGCGGCGTCGTCACCGACAAGGTCAATGTCGCGCAATATGCCGACCTGCTGATCGGCGTGGTGCCGATCATCAACCTCGAATGGATCCAGAAGCTGATCCGCGACAAGGGCGCGCGCGGTTATTCGACCGAAGCGGTGGTGGACACGATCCTGCGCCGCATGCCCGACTACGTGAACTACATCACCCCGCAGTTCTCGCGCACGCACGTGAACTTCCAGCGCGTGCCGACCGTGGATACCTCGAACCCCTTCATCGCCCAGGACATCCCCACCCCGGACGAGAGCTTCGTGGTGATCCGCTTCGCCAACCCGAAGGGCATCGACTTTCCCTACCTGCTGTCGATGATCCACGACTCCTTCATGTCGCGCCCGAACATCATCGTCGTGCCGGGCGGCAAGATGGAGCTGGCGATGCAGCTGATCTTCACCCCGATGATCCTGCGCCTGATGGAAAACAAGCGACGCGCCATGGCGCTGTAAGCCGCCGCCGTCCCCACCGCATTCCGGATTGCCCGCAACCTTTGACGCCGGGTTTCGCGGATAATCGCGAGTTCCCGAGGAGAAAATACCTATGTCCGCAACTTTCAGCGACTTCGAGCCGCCCGTGTTCAACAACCTGACCAGCGCGATCCGCGCCCTCGCGATGGATGCCGTGCAGAAGGCCAACTCCGGCCATCCCGGCGCCCCGATGGGCATGGCGGAAATCGCCGAGGTGCTGTGGAACCACCACATGCGCCACAACCCGACCAACCCGCTGTGGGCCAACCGCGACCGCTTCGTGCTGTCGAACGGCCACGGCTCGATGCTGATCTACGCCCTGCTGCACCTGACTGGCTACGACGTCAGCATCGACGACATCAAGAACTTCCGCCAGCTGCACAGCAAGACCCCGGGCCACCCCGAGTATGGCTATACCCCCGGCGTCGAGACCACCACCGGCCCGCTCGGCCAGGGCATCACCAACGCCGTCGGCATGGCCATGGCCGAGAAGCTGCTGGCCGCCGAATTCAACAAGCCCGGCCACGAGATCGTCGACCACCGCACCTGGGTGTTCCTCGGCGACGGCTGCCTGATGGAGGGCATCTCGCACGAAGCCTGCGCGCTGGCCGGCACCTGGGGCCTCGGCAAGCTGACCGCCTTCTGGGACGACAACGGCATCTCCATCGACGGCCACGTCGAAGGCTGGTTCACCGACGACACGCCGAAGCGCTTCGAGGCCTACGGCTGGCACGTCGTGCCGAACGTCAATGGCCATGACCCCGAGGCCCTGCATGCCGCCATCGAAGCCGCCAAGGCCGTCACCGACAAGCCCTCGCTGATCTGCTGCAAGACCGTGATCGGCGCCGGTTCGCCCAGCAAGCAGGGTACCCACGACGTGCATGGCGCGCCGCTGGGCGACGCCGAGATCGCGCTGACGCGTCCGCACATCGGCTGGCACTTCGGCCCCTTCGAGATTCCGCAGGAAGTCTACGAAGCCTGGGATGCCAAGAAGAAGGGCGCCGAGTGGGAGGCGTCGTGGAACCAGAAGTTCGAGCACTACGCCAAGGCCTTCCCTGCCGAGGCCGCCGAGTTCAAGCGCCGCATGGCGAAGGAACTGCCGGCCAACTGGGCCGAGTTCGCCAGGAAGGCCATCGCCGCCGCCAACGAGAAGGGCGAGACCGTCGCCACCCGCAAGGCCTCGCAGATCGCCATCAACGCGCTGGCCCCGGCCCTGCCAGAATTCCTCGGTGGCTCCGCCGACCTGACCGGCTCCAACCTGACCAACTGGACGGGCTGCAAGCACGTCTCGGGCAAGTCCACCGGCAACTACATCTCCTACGGCGTGCGCGAGTTCGGCATGTCCCACATCATGAACGGCATGGCGCTGCATGGCGGCCTGCTGCCCTTCGGCGGCACCTTCCTGATGTTCTCCGAATATGCCCGCAACGCCCTGCGCATGTCGGCGCTGATGAAGCAGCGCGTGATCTACGTGTTTACGCACGACTCCATCGGTCTCGGCGAGGACGGCCCGACGCACCAGCCGGTCGAGCAGATCGCCACGCTGCGCCTGATCCCGAACATGGACCTCTGGCGTCCGTGCGACACCGTCGAGACGATGGTGGCCTGGACGGCCGGCGTCGAGAAGACCACCGGCCCGACCTCGCTGGCCCTGTCGCGCCAGAACCTGCCTTTCGTCAAGCGCGACGCCGCGACCATCGAGAACATCAAGAAGGGCGGCTACATCCTCTCCGCCGCCAAGGGCACGGCCCGCGCCGTGATCGTCGCCACCGGCTCCGAGGTCGAACTGGCCCTCAAGGCGCAGGAAGCCCTGGCGCAGCAGGAAATCCACGTCAATGTCGTTTCGATGCCCAGCACCAATGTCTTCGACCGCCAGGACAAGGCGTACAAGGACAGCGTGCTGCCCAAGGGCCTGCCGAAGATCGTCGTGGAAGCCGGCGTCACCGACGGCTGGTGGAAGTATGTCGGCGGCGAAGGCGCCGTGATCGGCCTCGACCGCTTTGGCGAGTCCGCCCCGGCCGGCGTGCTGTTCAAGGAGTTCGGCTTCACGGTGGCGAACGTCGTGAAGGCCGTCGAGCAATTCATCTAATCACAAACAGGAGAAAACCCACATGGCTATCAAAGTTGGCATCAACGGTTTCGGCCGCATCGGCCGCATGGCTTTCCGCGCCATCGCCAAGGACTTTCCCGAGATCGAAGTGGTCGGCATCAACGACCTGCTCGAGCCCGGCTACCTGGCCTACATGCTCAAGTACGACTCCGTGCATGGCCGCTTCAACGGCGACATCCAGGTCGAAGGCAGCAACCTGATCGTCAACGGCAAGAAGATCCGCCTGACCGCCGAGAAGGATCCCGCCAACCTGAAGTGGAACGAGATCGGCGCCGACATCGTCATCGAGTCGACCGGCTTCTTCCTGACCAAGGAAACCTGCCAGAAGCACCTCGACGCGGGCGCCAAGAAGGTCGTGCAGTCGGCTCCTTCCAAGGACGACACCCCGATGTTCGTCTATGGCGTGAACCACGAGAAGTATGCCGGCGAAACCATCGTTTCCGCCGCCTCCTGCACCACCAACTGCCTGGCCCCCGTCGCCAAGGTGCTGAACGACGGCTGGGGCATCAAGCGCGGCCTGATGACCACCGTGCATGCCGCCACCGCGACGCAGAAGACCGTCGATGGCCCGTCCTCCAAGGACTGGCGCGGCGGCCGCGGCATCCTCGAGAACATCATCCCGTCCTCGACCGGCGCCGCCAAGGCCGTCGGCGTGGTCCTGCCCGAGCTGAACAAGAAGCTCACCGGCATGGCCTTCCGCGTTCCGACCTCCGACGTTTCCGTGGTCGACCTCACCGTCGAGCTGAACAAGGAAGCCGACTACGCCGAGATCTGCAAGGCGATGAAGGCCGCTTCCGAGGGCGCGCTCAAGGGCGTGCTCGGCTACACCGACGAGAAGGTCGTTTCCACCGACTTCGTCGGCAACAGCGCCCCGTCGACCTTCGACGCCGAAGCCGGCATCGCGCTCGACAAGACCTTCGTCAAGGTCGTGGCCTGGTACGACAACGAGTACGGCTACACCTGCAACATGCTGCGCTTCGTCAAGCACGTCGCCGGCAAGTAAGAGGTTGTCAATCCAAGCGTTGCGGCATCACGAAGCCGCAACGCTTCAGTGGTCAACTTCAAAAAATATACGGGAGACAGCAAATGCCCAAATTCATCCGCATGACCGATCTCGACCTCGCCGGCAAGCGCGTGTTCATCCGCGCCGACCTCAACGTGCCGGTCAAGGACGGCAAGGTCACCTCCGACGCGCGCATCACCGCCTCGATGCCCACCATCGAGCACGCCATGAAGGCCGGCGCCAGGGTGATGGTCACTTCCCACCTCGGCCGTCCGACCGAGGGCGAGTTCAAGGCAGAGGATTCGCTCCAGCCCGTCGCCGACGTGATGGCACAGAAGCTCGGCAAGCCGGTGCGCGTGGTGCAGAACTGGGTTGACGGCGGCTTCGAGGTCGCCGCCGGCGAAGTCGTGCTGCTGGAGAACTGCCGCGTCAACAAGGGCGAGAAGAAGAACGTCGAGGAAACCGCGAGGAAGTATGCCGCGCTGTGCGACGTCTTCGTCATGGATGCCTTCGGCACCGCGCACCGCGCCGAGGCCTCGACCTACGGCATCGCCCAGTTCGCGCCGGTCGCCTGCGCCGGCCTGCTGCTCACCGAGGAACTCGACGCGCTCGACAAGGCGCTCGCCAATCCCGCCCGGCCGATGGTCGCCATCGTCGGCGGCTCCAAGGTGTCCACCAAGCTGACCGTGCTTGAGTCCCTGTCCGAGAAGGTCGACCAGCTCGTGGTCGGCGGCGGCATCGCCAACACCTTCCTTGCCGCCATGGGCAAGAACGTCGGCAAGTCGCTGTGCGAACACGACCTGATCCCGACCGCCAAGATGCTGATCGAGAAGATGGCCAAGCGCGGCGCCTCGATCCCGATCGCCGTCGACGTGGTTTGCGGCAAGAAGTTCGACGCCGCCGAGCCGGCCGTGCTGAAGGACGCCGGCGCCGTGGCCGACGACGACATGATCTTCGACATCGGCCCGAAGAGCGCGCAGGAGCTGGCCGACATCATCGCCAAGGCCGGCACCATCGTCTGGAACGGTCCGGTCGGCGTGTTCGAGTTCGACCAGTTCGGCGCGGGCACCAAGACCGTGTCGATGGCCATCGCCAACGCCAAGGGTTTCAGCCTCGCCGGTGGCGGCGATACCATCGCCGCGATCCAGAAATACGATATTTACGACAAGGTGTCCTACATCTCCACCGCCGGCGGCGCCTTCCTCGAATACCTGGAGGGCAAGGTTCTGCCTGCCGTGGATATTCTGGAACAACGCGCCAAGGGTTAACCTTTCGAGCGGGCCGCGACTGAAGCGGCCCGCCTCACTTCATGCTACGCACCACCAAAATCGTCGCCACGCTCGGTCCCTCCTCGTCGGACCAGCATACGATAGACCAGCTGGTCGCCGCCGGCATCGACGTCGTCCGGCTCAATTTCTCCCACGGCACGCCCGACGACCACCGCAAGCGCATCGAGTTGCTGCAGGTCGCCATGCGCACGCACGAGCGCACCGTCGCCATGATGGCCGACCTGCAGGGACCGAAAATCCGCATCGGCAAGTTCGCCGGCAGCAAGATCCTGGTCAAGCCCGGCCAGCCCTTCATCCTCGACGCCGCCTGCCAGCTGGGCGATTCCGGGCGCGTCGGCCTCGACTATCCCGAACTGGTGGAAGACGTCGCGCCCGGCGACACGCTGCTGCTCGACGACGGCCGCGTCGTCATGGACGTCGAGCGCATCGAGGAAACGGAAATCCACTGCATCGTGCGCCAGGGCAGCGAGCTGTCGAACAACAAGGGCATCAACAAGCAGGGCGGCGGTCTTTCCGCGCCCGCTTTGACCGCCAAGGACATCGAGGACATCAAGACCGCCGCCGAGCTGCAGGTCGATTACGTCGCGGTGTCCTTCCCGAAGTCCGGCGGCGACTTGCGCCTCGCGCGCAAGCTGCTGCACAAGGCCGGTTCCACCGCCCTGGTGGTGGCCAAGATCGAGCGCGTCGAGGCCATCGAAAACCTCGAAGACATCCTGCACGCCTGCGACGGCGTGATGGTGGCGCGCGGCGACCTCGCCGTCGAGGTCGGCGACGCCGCCGTTCCCGCGCTGCAGAAGAGGATCATCCGGCTCGCCCGCGAGCACAACAAGTTCGCCATCACCGCCACGCAGATGATGGAGTCGATGATCCACTCGCCGGTGCCGACGCGCGCCGAGGTGTCCGACGTCGCCAACGCGGTGCTCGACGGCACCGACGCGGTGATGCTCTCCGCCGAAACCGCCGCCGGCGACTATCCGGTGGCGACGGTGCAGGCGATGGCGCGCATCTGCCACGAAGCCGAGAAGTCCACCGATCCGGCCGCGCTCGATCGCCATTTCCTCGACCGCGTGTTCACGCGCATCGACCAGTCGATCGCCATGGCGGCCCTGTTCACCGCGCACCACCTCAAGGTCAAGGCCATCGCCTCGCTGACGCAGTCCGGCTCCACCGCGCTGTGGATCTCGCGCCTCGACTGCGGCGTGCCGATCTACGCCCTGACGCCGGACAGCCGCACGCGCTACAAGGTCAGCATCTATCGGGGGGTGTATCCTCTGATGATGCGTTATGTCGGCCACGATCGCGACGAGATGCTGTTCGAGGCGGAAGAGGAACTGCTCCGCTCCGGCGCCGTCGAAGTGGGCGACCTGATCGTCGTCACCTTCGGCGAGCCCATCGGCCAGGCCGGCGGCACCAACACCCTGAAACTTGTCCGGGTCGGCGAATACAAGCCGTCCTGATCCACCTACACCAACCGAGAAGAGGAGAACTCCATGCCACTCGTTTCCATGCGCCAACTGCTGGACCACGCCGCCGAACACGGCTACGGCCTGCCCGCGTTCAACGTCAACAACCTCGAACAGATCCAGGCCATCATGGAGGCCGCCGAGGAGACCAACAGCCCGGTGATCATGCAGGGCTCGGCCGGCGCCCGCAAGTATGCCGGCGAAGCCTACCTGCGCCACCTCATCGAGGCGGCCATCGAGACCCATCCCGACGTGCCGATCGTCATGCACCAGGACCACGGCGCCAGCCCGGCCGTCTGCATCCAGTCGATGCGCTCCGGTTTTTCCAGCGTCATGATGGACGGCTCGCTGATGGAAGACGGCAAGACGCCGTCGAGTTTCGACTACAACGTCAAGACCACCAAGCACGTCGTCGACATCGCCCACGCCATCGGCGTTTCCGTTGAAGGCGAACTGGGCTGCCTGGGTTCGCTCGAATCCGGCATGGGCGAGAAGGAAGACGGCCACGGCGCCGAGGGCGCCCTGTCGCACGACCAGCTGCTGACCGATCCGAATGAAGCCGCGGAGTTCGTCAAGCTGACGCAGGTGGACGCGCTGGCCATCGCCATCGGCACCAGCCACGGCGCCTACAAGTTCACCCGCCCGCCCACGGGCGCGGTGCTGCGCATCGACCGCATCAAGGAAATCCATGCCCGCCTGCCCAATACCCACCTGGTGATGCACGGCTCCTCCAGCGTGCCGCAGGACTGGCTCAAGATCATCAACGAGAACGGCGGCGAGATGGGCGCGACCTACGGCGTGCCGGTCGAGGAAATCGTCGAGGGCATCAAGAACGGCGTGCGCAAGGTCAACATCGACACCGACTTGCGCATGGCCTCCACCGGCGCGATCCGCCAGTTCCTCAACAAGGACCGCAAGAACTTCGACCCGCGCAAGTACTTCGCCGAGGCCCGCAAGGCCATGAAGGAGATCTGCAAGGCGCGCTACGAAGCCTTCGGCTGCGCCGGCCAGGCCAGCAAGATCAAGGTGATCTCGCTTGAAGCCATGGCCAATCGCTACAAGAAGGGCGAGCTGAACGCCGTCGTGAAGTAAGCCGTCGCACCGCGATGAAAGCCGCCTCCGGGCGGCTTTTTTTTCGCGCGAAAAAAGTCAGTCCCGACGGGACGGCGAGGCGCTGCTCAGCGCGCCGGCAGCATGCCCTTGTCGACGATGAAGGCGATGATGTCCTGCAAGCCCTGGCCGGTCTTCATGTTCGAGAAGACGAAGGGGCGCCCCGTTTCCCCTCCGCGCATCTTCTTCGCGTCGCGCTCCATCACCTCCAGCGAGGCGCCGACCATCGGCGCGAGGTCGATCTTGTTGATCACCAGCAGGTCGGACTTGGTGATGCCCGGCCCGCCCTTGCGCGGGATCTTGTCGCCGGCGGCGACGTCGATCACGTAGAGCGTCAGGTCGGAGAGTTCGGGACTGAAGGTCGCCGCGAGGTTGTCGCCGCCGCTTTCGATGAAGACGATCTCCAGGCCGGGAAAGCGCGCGTTGAGGCGATCCACCGCTTCGAGGTTGATCGAGGCGTCCTCGCGGATCGCCGTGTGCGGGCAGCCGCCGGTCTCGACGCCGATGATGCGCTCGGGCGCCAACGCGGCGTGCTTCACGAGGAACTGCGCATCCTCCTCCGTGTAGATGTCGTTGGTGACGGCGGCGATGTTGTACTTGTCGCGCAGCGCCTGGCAGAGGGCGAGGGTGAGGGCGGTCTTGCCCGATCCGACCGGGCCGCCGATGCCGACCCGCAATGCTTGCTTGCTCATGATCTGAAGAGTCTCGAGTATTGGGTTTCGTGGCGCGCGCAGGCGATGGCGAAGCCCGGCGCGAAATTGCTGTAGTCGTCTCCGTCGAGTTGCAATGCGCGTTCGACGACGGCGGGAATGCGGTTGCCGATCTCCAGCAGGATGCGCTGGCCGGCGGCCTGGCCCAGGGGCACGGCCTTGAGCGCGGCCATGACCTGGTTCTCGGCCCAGCTCCAGAGCCAGGCGGCGAGCGCGTCGGCGGGCGCGATTTGCCAGTGCGCGGCGAGGGCGTTCCACACCGCTGGAAAAGTCAGTCCCGGCGGGACGGCGATGTTTTCCTTCAGCTCGCCGATCAGCCGCCGCAGCGAGTGGCCCATCTGCAAGGTCTCGGCGCGCAACTCGGCGGTTTCGCGGCTGGCGAGATAGCGCGCGTCGAGTGCGGCGACATCGCCGCCCGCCATCATCCCGGCCAGCAGCGGCGCCTCGAAACGGCCGAGGTTCCACTCGATCTGATCGCCGATCCAGTCCAATGCCGTCGCCTCGTCCTTCACCGTGCCGGCCTCGACGGCCCACTCCAGCCCCTGCGAATAGGTATAGGCCCCGACCGGCAGGGCGGGGCTGGCGAGTTGCAGGAGGCGGGCGAGATTCATTTGTTGAAATGATCGTGGATGCGCGGCCCGCGACCCTCGCCATCCGAACTGTGGCCGTGGGGATGCGCTCCATAGGCGCCGCTCTCCGGCTCGAAAGGCGCTTCGATCTCGGCCACCTTGAGGCCGAGGCCGCGCACCATTTCGCCCAGCACGTGGTCGCTGCCGAAGCGCAGCCTGCCCGGCAGCAGCTGCACGGCGACGTGCCGGTTGCCGAGGTGGTAGGCCGCCTTGGCCAGCAGCAGCGGGTCGTTCGTCAAGCCTTCCATCAGCATCTCGGGCGCGGCGACCACCTCGATGATCGTGCCGTCGTTGGCGGCCAGTCTGTCGCCGCCGCGCAGCACCGTGCCGCGCTCCATGAACAGGCCGACCTCCTCGCCGGTCAGCAGGCGCGTGCGCAGGCGGCTCTTGCAGCGCGCTTCGAAACTCAGCACCAGATGGGCTTTGGCGGGAGCGGTCGGTTCCGCTTTGCGTTCGATCACATGCATGGCTAGAACAGGAAGTAGCGTTGCGCCATCGGCAGCACCTGCGCCGGTTCGCAGACCAGCAGATCACCGTCGGCGCGGACGGCGTAGGTTTCGGTGTCCACCTCGACCACCGGCGTGGCGTTGTTGTGGACCATGTCGGCCTTGGTCACCTTGCGGCAGTCCTTCACCACCTCCAGCGGCTTGGACAGATTCAGCCCCTGCACCGCCGGATTCTTCAGCGCCGCCTGCGACACGAAGGTCAATGAGGTCTTGAGCCCGCCCGCGAAGCTGCCGAACATCGGCCGGTAATGCACCGGCTGCGGCGTCGGGATCGAGGCGTTGGGGTCGCCCATCGCCGCCGCCGCGATCATGCCGCCCTTGACGATCAGGCTCGGCTTGACGCCGAAGAAGGCCGGCTTCCACAGCACCACATCGGCCAGCTTGCCGACCTCGATGGAACCGACCACGTGGCCGATGCCGTGGGTGATGGCCGGGTTGATGGTGTACTTGGCGATGTAGCGCTTGATGCGGGCGTTGTCGTTGCGCGCCGTGTCCTCCTTCAGCGAGCCGCGCTGCACTTTCATCTTGTGCGCCGTCTGCCAGGTGCGGATGATGACTTCGCCGACGCGGCCCATGGCTTGCGAGTCCGACGACATCATCGAGAACGCGCCGAGGTCGTGCAGGATGTCCTCGGCGGCGATGGTCTCGCGGCGGATGCGCGATTCGGCGAAAGCGATGTCCTCGGCGATGCTCGGGTCGAGGTGATGGCAGACCATCAGCATGTCGAGGTGCTCGTCGATGGTGTTCTGCGTGTAGGGCATCGTCGGGTTGGTCGACGAGGGCAGCACGTTCGGCAGCGCGCACGCCTTGATGATGTCCGGCGCATGGCCGCCGCCCGCGCCTTCGGTGTGAAAGGTGTGGATGGTGCGGCCCTTGAACGCGGCCAGCGTCGCTTCGACGAAACCGGATTCGTTCAGCGTGTCGGTGTGGATCGCCACCTGCACGTCCATCTTCTCGGCCACCGTCAGGCAGTTGTCGATGGCGGCGGGCGTGGTGCCCCAGTCCTCGTGCAGCTTGAGGCCGATGGCGCCGGCCTCGACCTGCTCCTTGAGCGGCCCCGGCAGCGAAGCGTTGCCCTTGCCGAGAAAGCCGAGGTTCATCGGGAAAGCATCGGCCGCCGACAACATCGAATGGATATGCCACGGCCCCGGCGTGCAGGTGGTGGCGAAGGTGCCCGTGGCCGGGCCGGTGCCGCCGCCGAGCATGGTGGTGACGCCGGACATCAGCGCCTCCTCGATCTGCTGCGGGCAGATGAAATGGATGTGCGAATCGATGCCGCCGGCGGTGACGATCATGCCTTCGCTGGCGATGACCTCGGTGCCGGCGCCGATGGCAATCGTCACACCCGGCTGCACGTCCGGGTTGCCGGCCTTGCCGATGGCGGAAATGAAGCCGTTCTTGAAGCCGATGTCGGCCTTGACGATGCCCTGCACGGCGTCGACGATCAGCGCGTTGGTGATCACCGTATCGGCCACGTCCTTGGCCAGTTTCTGGCCCTGGCCCATGCCGTCGCGGATCACCTTGCCGCCGCCGAACTTCACTTCCTCGCCGGGTATCGTGTAGTCCTTCTCGACCTCGATCCAGAGTTCGGTGTCGGCGAGGCGCACGCGGTCGCCGACGGTGGGGCCGAACATTTCGGCATAGGCTTGCCTGGAGATTTTCATTTCAGTGCTCCCTGAATTTTTCCCTGGAAGCCATACACCTTGCGCTCGCCGGCGTAGTCGACCAGTTCCACCGTGCGCGTCTGCCCCGGCTCGAAGCGCACGGCAGTCCCGGCCGCGATGTTGAGGCGCATGCCGCGCGCCTGGGCGCGGTCGAACTTCAGTCCGTCGTTCGTTTCGAAGAAGTGGTAATGCGAACCGACCTGGATCGGCCGGTCGCCGGTGTTCGCCACTTCAATCGTGGCGGTGCGACGGCCGGCATTGAGTTCGATCTCGCCGCTATCGACTTTCATTTCGCCTGGAATCATCGCGGCCTCCTAGACGATGGGGTTATGGACGGTGACAAGCTTGGTGCCGTCGGGAAAGGTCGCCTCGACCTGGATGTCGGGGATCATCTCCGGCACGCCTTCCATCACCTCGTCGCGTTTCAGCAGCGTGGTGCCGTGCGACATCAGCTCGGCGACGGTGCGCCCGTCGCGCGCGCCTTCGAGGATGCCGGCGGTGATGAAGGCCACCGCCTCCGGGTAGTTGAGCTTGAGGCCGCGCGCCTTGCGCCGTTCGGCGAGCAATGCGGCGGTGAAGATCAGCAGCTTGTCCTTCTCGCGGGGGGTGAGTTCCATGAGTCCTCCTCGGTTTCCTTTACGTATTCCAGATGCGGGGCACGGCCATGTCGCGCCCGACGAAGACGGGGCGCAGGTGTTGCCAGAGATCGATGAACCATAGCCGCGCCGCTTCGGCCGAGTGGCCGAGGTAGCGGGCGACGAAGACTTGCGGCAGGGCGCTGACGCCCCATTGCGCGCCGGCTTCGTCCGGGCTGGCGGCGCGGCAGGCGGCCAGCGTTTCGGGTGGCGTCGCCATGCCGGCAGCGAGCACCGTCGAGCAGACCGTAAAACCGGCGAGGCCGATGGGTGAATGCAGCAGCGCCGAACCGCCGTCGATGCGGCCGCGCTCGTGCCACAGCGGCACGCCGTTCAGGCGGATGTCGGTGGCGAGATGCAATGCGCCGCGACCGAAGGTTTCGCCGCTGGCGCGCCGGCCGAGGCACAGCGTCTCGACGCCGAGGTAGCGCGCGCCTTCCGCCAGATCGACGGTCGTGCGCATGCGCGCCCGCGCCGCATCGAAGACGATGCTCTCCTGCGGCAGCCATTCCGCCGTCCCGCCGGCGCTGACTATTATCGACACGACTTGTTCGGCCATTGCCCCCGCCGAGCGATACCACTTGCCCGCGCCGGGCGTGGTCAGCAGTGCCTGCGCGCCGGCGCCGACGTCGATGCCGATCTGCAAGCGGTCGCCGCCGCAAATGCCGGCCGGCGGATGCAGCACGATGGCGTGGCAAAGGCCCGGGCCTTCGGGATGGAGCGCCTTCTGGATGCGCAGCGGGCCGAAATGCTCGCGGCGGGCGAGAATGATTTCTGCGCCGCGTCGTTCGAAGCCAAGGTCGAGCCGTGCCTGCCAGGCAGTCGGGGACGGCAAGGGATCGGGAAGGCGGGCGGTCATGCCGCCATTATCGGCGCAGGCGTTGCAAACGTGGAATACGTCGAATTGCGCATTCGGCTGGTGCGGCTGGTTTCGCCGCGCTATCATGCGGTCCGCCGCATCGACGCGGCTGTTCGCTATTCGGATGTAACGCTATTTTTATGTTGGGAATTGCCGCAATCCGGTAACTCGTACTTCCTGGTTCTGCCAGGTTTCGCGTTACCGACAAATGACTTGATCGCCGGTGGCTGCCTTTTCAGGCCAGCCGCCCGTCTCGCATTCGATTGCCGGAGCAACATCCAACATGAACATCTCAAGAGCCGAGCAAAGGACGCTGCACGTCCTCGCCAAGGGCGGCCGCATCGTGCATGAGCGCGACCACAGCGGCCACATCACCGCCATTACCTGCTACACCCGTGAAGGACTGGTCCTGACCGACTGCACGCTGCCGGTCTTCCGCAAGCTGAAGAGCAAGCGCCTGATCGCCTCGCGCAACGGCCAGCCGTATGCCATCAACCGGTCGGGGCTGTGCGCCGTGCGCCCGCAACTCGACAACCAGTAACCTCCCCAATCGCGCACGCCGCCCGCGCTTCCCGTGGGTGGCGTGCCGCCACGGCTGACTTTTCAGTGACCGGGATCGGCCAGAAGCGGGCAAGGCGGCTGGCCCTTGAGCAATCTGCTATTCTCGCCAAATGAAGGTTGGGGAAATTCTGGCAAGGCTGAAGGCCGATGACTGGTATCTCGTGGCGACGCGAGGGAGCCACCGTCAGTTCAAGCATCCATCCAAGGCCGGTCGCGTTACCGTTCCAGGAAAGCCGAGCGACGACTTGGCGCCCGGTACATTGAACAGCATTCTCAAGCAGGCACAATTGAAGGACTGATTCCATGCGCTATGCAATCGTTGTCGAGAGGGCAGGAAACAATTACTCGGCTTATGTGCCGGACTTGCCGGGGTGTGTGGCTACCGGCGCTACCGTCAAGGAAGCCGAGAACGAAATCCGGGAGGCAATCGAGTTCCACATCGAGGGACTCATTGAGGACGGCTTGCCAATTCCTCAGCCATCCAGCATCGTCGAGTATCTCGAGATCGCAGCCTGACATTCCGCCCCCAAGGGACGTGCTGCAAGCGGTTCGCCCCTGAGCTGCGACTCATCATTCAAATGTCGGCACCGAGCCGACGGCGGTTGGCGGCCAGAAGCGGGCCATCGATCACTATGCTCCGAAGCGGACAAGCGGTGGTGCTACAGGTATGCTGTCGGCGTTTCCTTGATTGATCAATTTTGGTAATTCGAGCCTGGCCCATTAACTCTTAATCAGGGACTACTTATGGCAGATATGGAGACCGTTCAACTGTTAAGTGATGCTGTGAAGATCGGCTTCCCAGTCTTGGGTACCGTTCTAGGCGCCGTCATCGGCGCTCTGTCTACCTACTTCCTAACAAAGCAAAGTCACAAGAACCAGGTGGAAAAGGATCTAAGAGAGTGGCGACTCAATCTGATTACGCAAATTGCAAGTGACGTTACTGAGTTTGAGCATGTTGCTGGTCTCTATATTGCTAGCCTCGCCAATAAGCAAAGGGGAATTGAAGCAGGCAACTCAAGCTATGAGGAATGCAGGCAGCAAGTGTCAAATCAAAGCAAAGCACTGAGGAAAGCCCGGGCAAATCTCAAGATGATTGGTCTACTGCACGAAGATAGGCTACTTGAGGAATATGTTGCGTTGGTAAGAGAGTCTCATGGTAAGGGGACCAATCTGAAGCGCGAGAGAGCAACTGAACTCGTCGAGCTTATATCACCTGGGCCGATCAAGTTCTACGAGGCGTTGTCATCGCACATTCCCACAACATAATCAAAGGGGTCCGGGGCAAATTGCATGGGAAGCGCCTGCTTCCTGAAATATCAGAGACTGCAACCGGTCGATAGCAGCAATGCAGAAAAGTCAGCCGTGGCGGTACGCCACCCCCGCGCTCACACCGCCAGCAGTTCCCTCACCCCGTCCTTCTCCATGTCCGCGCCCGCGCCGCGCTTGATGATCTCGCCGCGTTCCATCACAAGGTATTGGTCGGCCAGGGCGCGGGCGAAGTCGTAGTACTGTTCGACGAGCAGGATGGCGACTTCGCCGGTGGCGGCGACTTTCTGGATGGCCTCCATCACTTCCTGACGCTCGGCGTTCTTCTTCGCCGTGTCGAGGTTCGGCTGGCTGCTGGCGACGACGCGGATGGCGCGTTCGATGTCCTTGATGATCGAAGGCTGGATGCCTTCGGTCGGCTCGTCGAGGATCAAGAGGCGCGGGTTCATGGCCAGCGCGCGGCCGATGGCGAGCTGCTGTTGCTGGCCGCCGGAGAGGTCGCCGCCGCGCCGCTTGAGCATGGTCTTGAGGACGGGAAATAGCTCGAAGATGCGCTCGGGCAGCCTGGCCTTCGCGCTCAGGCTGGCCATGCCCATCAGCAGGTTTTCCTCGACGGTAAGGCGCGGGAAGATTTCGCGGCCCTGCGGCACGTAGCCGATGCCGGCGCGCACGCGGGCGTGCGAGGGCAGGTTCGTGATGTCCTTGCCCTCGAACTGGATGCTGCCGGTTTTCGCCGGCACCAAACCCATCAGGCACTTGAGCAGGGTCGTCTTGCCGACGCCATTTCTTCCCAGCAGGGTCGTGACCTTGCCGACCGGCGCGTCGAAGGACAGGTCGCGCAGGATGTGGCTGCCGCCGTAATACTGGTTGAGGTTCTGGACGACGAGCATCGCTATCTGCCCAAATACACTTCGATGACGCGCTCGTCGTTCTGCACGGTGGCGAGGTCGCCTTCGGCCAGCACCGATCCCTCGTGCAGCACCGTGACCTTGCCGCCGAGCTGTTCGATGAAGGCCATGTCGTGCTCGACGACGACGAGACTATGTTTGCCGGCCAGTGACTTGAACAGCTCGCCGGTGCGCGCGGTTTCGTCGTCGGTCATGCCGGCGACCGGCTCGTCGAGCAGCAGCAGCTTCGGGTCCTGCACCAGCAGCATGCCGATCTCCAGCCACTGCTTCTGGCCGTGCGAGAGCAGGCCGGCGGGGCGCTCGGCTTCGCCGTCGAGGCGAATCCGCCTGAGCGTGTCGCTGATCTTGTCGCGCTGGTCGTCGCCGAGCCAGGCGAACAGGCTGGTACGGGCGCGCTTGTCCATCTTCAGCGCCAGTTCGAGGTTCTCGAAAACGCCGAGGTTCTCGAAGATGGTCGGCTTCTGGAACTTGCGGCCGATGCCGGCGTGGGCGATCTCGGCCTCGCGCAATGTCGTCAGGTCGATGGTCTGGCCGAAGAAGCAGCGGCCTGCGTCGGGCCGCGTCTTGCCGGTGATGACGTCCATCATGGTCGTCTTGCCGGCGCCGTTGGGGCCGATGATGCAGCGCAGTTCGCCGGCGTCGATGGTCAGGTTGAGGTTGTTGAGCGCCTTGAAGCCGTCGAAGCTGACGGAAATGCCTTCGAGGTAGAGGATGACCTTGTGCGAGATGTCCACCTCGCCCGACTGCACGACGTGACCGATGGAGGTGCCGCCCAGCCATTCCTGGTCGTGGCGGTTCTCGGCGGAAACATGCGCGACTGCGTTCATTTCGCGCCCCTCCAGCGTTTCCACAATCCTGCCACGCCGTCGGGCAGCCACAGCGTCACGCCGACGAACAGCGCACCGAGGAAGAACAGCCAGTAGTCGGGGAAGGTCTGGGTAAAAAAGCTCTTCGAGAGGTTGACGATGGCCGCGCCGACCACCGGGCCGACCAGCGTGCCGCGCCCGCCGACCGCCGCCCAGATGGCGATCTCGATGGAGTTGGCCGCGCTCATTTCGCTTGGGTTGATGATGCCCACCTGCGGCACGTAGAGCGCGCCGGCCAGGCCGCACAGCATGGCCGAGAAGGTCCAGATCGCCAGCTTGTACCAGAGCGGGTTGTAGCCGAGGAACATGGTGCGCGATTCGGCGTCGCGGATGGCGGCCAGCACGCGGCCGAACTTCGAGACGACGAGGTAGCGGCCGACCAGCAGCGTCGCCATCAGGAGCGCTGCGGAGAGCGCGAAGAGGATCACGCGCATCTCCGGCGAGGTGATGCTGTAGCCGAGGATGCGCTTGAAGTCCGTGAAGCCGTTGTTGCCGCCGAAGCCGGTTTCGTTGCGGAAGAACAGCAGCATCGCGGCGAAGGTGAGCGCCTGCGTGATGATCGAGAAATACACGCCCTTGATGCGCGAACGGAAGGCGAAGAAGCCGAAGATGAAGGCGACCAGACCGGGCAAGGCCACTGCCAGAAACAGCGCCCAAATGAAGGAATCCGAGCCGGTCCAGTACCAGGGCAGTTCCTTCCAGTCGAGGAAGACCATGAAGTCGGGCAGGTCGGATTGGTAGGAACCGTCGCGGCCGATCTGGCGCATCAGGTACATGCCGAAGGCGTAGCCGCCGAGGGCGAAGAACAGGCCGTGGCCCAGCGAGAGGATGCCGGCGTAACCCCAGATCAGGTCCATGGCGACCGCCACGATGGCGTAGCACATGATCTTGCCGGCCAGCGTGATGACGTAAGTGGACACATGCAGCGGGCTGTCTTCGGGCACGGCGAGGTGCAGCACCGGCAGCAGCACGAACATGAGGAAGGCGAAGGCGCCCAGCGCGATCCAGCCCGATTTTGGCGTGGCCTGCAGGAAGCGGACGGTCAATGGCGTTCTCATGACTCGGCTCAGTTCTCGACGAAGCGACCCTTGAGGGCGAACAGCCCCTGCGGACGCTTCTGGATGAAGACGATGATGAAGACCAGCACGACGATCTTGGCGATGACGGCGCCGGCCCAGCCTTCGAGGAACTTGGTGACGACGCCGAGGCCCAGCGCCGCCCAGACCGCGCCGGCGAGCTGGCCGACGCCGCCGAGCACCACGACCATGAAGCTGTCGACGATGTAGCCCTGGCCCATGTCCGGCCCGACGTTGGCGATCTGCGAGAGCGCCACGCCGCCCAGGCCGGCGATGCCGGCGCCGAGGCCGAAGGCCAGCGTGTCGATCTTCGCCGTATGCACGCCGACGCAACCGGCCATCGGGCGATTCTGCGTCACGGCGCGCACGAACATGCCGAGGCGCGTCCTGTTCATCAGCAGCCAGACCAGCAGCAGCACCAGCAGCGAGAAGGCGATGATGACGACGCGGTTCCAAGGCAGCACCATCCCGGCCATCAACTCGACGCCGCCCGACATCCAGGTCGGGTTGGCGAGTTCGACGTTTTGCGCGCCGAACAACACGCGCGCCGCCTGGATCAGGATCAGCGACAGGCCCCAGGTGGCGAGCAGGGTTTCCAGCGGCCGGCCGTAGAGGTGGCGGATCACCGTGCGTTCGAGCAGGATGCCGACCGCAGCGGCGGCGAAGAAGGCGACCGGAATCGCGGCGATCACGTAGGCATCGACGTAGTCGGGGAAGTGGTTGCGGAACAGGCCCTGCACCGCATAGGTGGCGTAGGCGCCGATCATCAGCAGTTCGCCGTGGGCCATGTTGATGACGCCCATCACGCCGTAGGTGATCGCCAAGCCCAGCGCGGCGAGCAGCAGGATGCTGCCTAGACTGAGGCCGGTGAATACGCGGCCGAGGTTTTCGCCGATGGCGAGTTGCGATTCAACGGCCTTGAGCGACTGGATCGCGGCACGGCGAACTTCCAGATCGCTTTCGCCGCTTTCCTTGGTCAGCGGCAGCAGCAAGTTGCGCGTATTCGGGCTGGGCACGTCGCCCAGCGCCTTGACGGCGGCGAGGCGGTCGGCGGCATTGGCGCTGCCGAGGTTGGCCTGGGCATGGGCGGCGACGAGCAGGGCCTTGATGCCGGCATCGCTTTCCTTTTCCAGCGCACGGGCCAGCAGAGGGGCGAGTTCGAGGCCGACATTCGACTGCAGTTCCTGCGCGGCGGCGTGGCGCACGGCGGCATCGGAGTCGAAGAGCTTGAGGCCGGCGAGCGCGTTGGCCAGCTCGCCGCGGATGCGGTTGTTGATCGTGATCTCGCTGCCATCCGGAGCGGTCAGCGTGCCGTCGGCGAGCGACTGGAGAAGCTTCGCCGCCTCGGGTTCGGCGGTGGCGGCGATGGCCTGGATGGCGGCGATCTTGTCGTCGGACTCTTCGGATGCGAGCTGCGTCACCAGGGCCGGGTCGACGGCGGCCTGCGCGGAGAATGCCAGCCAGCAGAAAAGTGCGAGGAGAAGAATGCGCATTTTGGAAAAGTCAGTCGTGGCGGCACGCCGGGGAGTCCCGGCGTGCCGTAACTCGGTGCTTACATACCCTCGGGAACGTCCTTCTTCTTGTCGTTGCCGGGGATGTAGGGCGACCACGGCGCGGCCTTGACCGGGCCCTTGGTCTTCCACACCACGTTGAACTGGCCGTCCGCCTTCACTTCGCCGATCAGCACCGGCTTGTGCAGGTGATGGTTCTTCTCGTCCATCTTGATCTCGAAGCCGGACGGCGCCTTGAACTTCTGGCCGCCCATCGCCGCGATGACCTTGTCGACGTCGGTGGACTTGGCCTTCTCGACCGCCTGCTTCCACATGTGGATGCCGATGTAGGTGGCCTCCATCGGGTCGTTGGTCACGACGGTGTCGGCATTGGGCAGCTTCTGCTTCTTCGCCCAGTCCTTGTACATCTTGATGAAGGCGTCGTTGGTCGGGTTCTTGACGGACTGGAAGTAGTTCCACGCGGCCAGGTGGCCGACCAGCGGCTTGGTATCGACGCCGCGCAGTTCCTCTTCGCCCACGGAGAAGGCGACGACCGGCACGTCGGTGGCCTTCAGGCCGGCATTGCCCAGTTCCTTGTAGAAGGGCACGTTGGAGTCGCCGTTGATGGTGGAGATGACGGCGGTCTTCTTGCCTTCCGAAGCGAACTTCTTGATCTTGGCGATGATGGTCTGGTAATCGGAATGGCCGAAGGGGGTGTAGTCCTCCATGATGTCGGCCTCGGCGACGCCCTTGGACTTCAGGAAGGCGCGCAGGATCTTGTTGGTGGTGCGCGGATAAACGTAGTCGGTGCCGAGCAGCACGAAGCGCTTGGCCGAGCCGCCGTCCTTGCTCATCAGGTATTCGACGGCGGGGATCGCTTGCTGGTTGGGCGCGGCGCCGGTGTAGAAGACGTTCTTCTCCAGCTCTTCGCCTTCATACTGCACGGGGTAGAACAGCAGGCCGTTGAGTTCCTTGAAGACCGGGTTCACCGACTTGCGCGAGACGGAGGTCCAGCAGCCGAAGGTGACGGCCACCTTGTCCTGCGTCAGCAGCTGGCGGGCCTTCTCGGCGAACAGCGGCCAGTTCGAGGCCGGATCGACCACCACGGGTTCCAGCTTCTTGCCGAGCACGCCGCCCTTGGCGTTGATCTCGGCGATGGTCATCAGCGCCGTTTCCTTCAGCGCCGTTTCGGAGATCGCCATCGTGCCCGACAGCGAGTGGAGGATGCCGACCTTGATGGTATCGGCGGCGAGCACCGGCGCCGAGATGAAGCCGGCGGCGGCGAGGGCGACGGTGACTGCGGTGGCTTTGACGAACGAACGACGTTGCATGGCAGGGCTCCTGTAGGTTGGACAATCGGCGGCCGGCTACTGCCGGTGATGCACGGCGCCAATCTACGGAGCATGCGTCGATCGGAAAATACGTCAGATTGCGTAGGGGGTGCGCAGGCGGCCGGGCGCGGAGCGCACGCCCAGCCGGCTCGCGAAAAAGTCAGCCCCGGCGGGACGGCGGCTCGCGACCGCCGGCCGGCGGATGGACGAGGCTCAGGGCCGGATGTAGGCCCAGCCCTGCTTCTGGCGCTCCATGATCTCGACCACGCCGCCCGGCACGTAGCCGATGCCGTCGAGCATGTCGGCACGGGCCAGCTTCTGCGCCTTCATGGTGTTCTCGCAGGCGACGACCTTGACGCCGCTGGTGCCGGCGTCGGCGATGCGGTTGCCCACCGTCGATTCCGCCTTGAGCATGCCGATGCCGGGGCCGTAGACGACGATCTCGATGTCGACCTTGTCCTTGCCGTAGGCGGATTGCAGATTTTTGGCGTTGTTGAGCGCCAGGTTCCACTTGCCTTCGTCGTTGTCGCTGACCTGCAGGACGACCTTTTCGTCGGCCGCCAGCGCGGGGGCGGGCAGGGCAGCCGCGAGGGCGAGGGCGGCGAGTAGCGGGGCGATGATTGTTTTCATGGTGTCTCCTCCGGTGGGGTTGGGATGCTGCCTGGAGTAGACGTTCCGGCGCGGCGGTTTATTCCGTCGCCCGGCAATACGTCGGATTGCGTAGGGGCGGGGCGCGGCGGTTTTCCGGCGCCCGGGCGATAATCGCGTCATGAGCGCTTCCGCCCCGCCGTCCCCCGCCCCGCCCACGCAGCGCGTCGTCAAGGTGCGCCGCGACTACAACACCTGGGTGGCGAACGAGACGATCGAGGACTACGCGCTGCGCTTCACGCCGCGGGGCTTCCGCAAGTGGTCGGAGTTCCGCGTCGCCAACATGGCCTTCGGCGATGCCGCCTTCCTGGTGCTGGAGGCGGTGGGCGCGACGCTGCTGGTCAGCTACGGCTTCGCCAACGCCGCGCTGGCGGTGCTGGCCACGGGACTGATCATCTTCCTCGCCGGCCTGCCGATCAGCTACTACGCCGCCCGCTACGGCGTGGACATGGACCTGCTGACGCGCGGCGCCGGCTTCGGCTACATCGGCTCGACGCTCACCTCGCTGATCTACGCCACCTTCACCTTCATCTTCTTCGCCCTCGAGGCGGCGATCATGGCCTACGCGCTGGAGCTGGCCTTCGGCATCCCGCCCGCGCTCGGCTACCTGATCTGCGCGCTGGTGGTGATTCCGCTGGCGACGCACGGCGTGACGGCGATTTCGCGCTTGCAGGCGTGGACGCAGCCGGTCTGGCTGGTGCTGATGCTGCTGCCCTACGTTTTCGTGCTGCACCGGGAGCCGGCCGCCTTCGACGGGATCATCGATTACGGCGCCGGCTTCGACTGGCAACTGTTCGGCGCCGCGCTCACCGTCGGTGTCGCGCTGATCACGCAGATGGGCGAGCAGGCCGACTACCTGCGCTTCATGCCCGAGCGCACGGCGGAAAACCGCCGGCGCTGGAACCTCGCGGTGCTGTTCGGCGGCACCGGCTGGATCTTCGTCGGCGTCGCCAAGATGCTGGGCGGCATGCTGCTCGCGTTCCTCGCGCTGTCGCACGCCGTGCCGGCCGAGCGCGCGGTCGATCCGAACCGGATGTATCTCGTCGGCTTCGACTACGTGTTCTCCAGTCCCGGCCTCGCGGTCGCCGCCACCGCCATCTTCGTCATCGTCTCGCAGCTCAAGATCAACGTCACCAACGCCTACGCCGGCTCGCTGGCCTGGTCGAACTTCTTCGCCCGCCTCACCCACAGCCACCCCGGCCGCGTCGTCTGGATGGTGTTCAACACGCTCATCGCCCTGATGCTGATGGAGATGGACGTCTTCCAGGCATTGAAACAGGTGCTGGGCCTCTATTCCAACGTCGCCATCGCCTGGATGATGGTGGTGGTGGCCGACCTCGTCATCAACAAGCCGCTCGGCCTTTCGCCGCCCGGCATCGAGTTCCGCCGCGCCTATCTCTACGACATCAACCCGGTCGGCGTCGGCGCCATGCTCGCCGCCTCGGCGCTGTCGGTCGCCGCCCACCTGGGGCTGTTCGGCGCCGACGCGCAGGCTTTCGCCTCCTTCATCGCCATCGGCATCGCCCTCGCCGCCACGCCGCTGCTGGCCTGGGCCACGGGCGGCCGCTACTACCTCGCCCGCCCGGCGCACGCGCATGCCCCCGGCACGCAGCGCTGCGTGATCTGCGAGAAGGACTACGAGGCCGAGGACATGGCCGCCTGCCCGGCCTACGGCGGCGCGATCTGCTCGCTGTGCTGCGCGCTCGACGCGCGCTGCCACCACCTCTGCCAGCCGCGGGCGCGCTTCGCCGCGCAGTGGGGCGGGGCGCTGCGGTGCGCCCTGCCGCGCCGGCTCTGGCCCTATCTCGACGCCGGCCTCGGGCAGTACGTGCTGCTGATGGCCGCCGTCATTCCGCTGCTCGGCGCCCTGCTCGGCCTGATCTACCTGCACGAAGTCCAGGCCGACCCCGCGCTTGCCGCGACGCTGCCGTCCCTCTTCCTCAAGCTGTTCGCCGCCCTGTTGCTGGTCTCCGGCATCTTCTCATGGTGGCTGGTGCTGACGCTGAAGAGCCGCGAAGTGGCGCAGGAGGAATCGAACCGCCAGACGCAACTGCTGATGCAGGAGATCGAGTCGCACCGCCGCACCGACGAGGCGCTGCAGAAGGCCAAGGCCGTCGCCGAGTTCGCCAACCAGGCCAAGAGCCGCCATGTCTCCGCGCTCTCGCACGAGCTGCGCACGCCGCTCAACAGCATCCTCGGCTACGCGCAGATCCTCGACGGCGACCCGGCGATTCCGGCGCACCGCCGCCAGGGCATCGCCGTGATCCGCCGCAGCGGCGAACATCTGCTGTCGCTGATCGAGGGCACGCTCGACCTCGCCCGCATCGAAGGCGGCCGGCTGACGCTCCAGCCGAAACCGCTCGACTGCGCCGATTTCCTGCAGCAGATCGTGCGCATGATCGAGGTGCAGGCGCGCGCCAAAAACATCGGCTTCGAGTTTCGCGCCGACAACCTGCCCGCCGTGGTGCGCGCCGACGAGAAGCGCCTGCGCCAGATCCTCATCAACATCCTCGGCAACGCCGTCAAGTTCACCCGGCGGGGCGAGGTGCGCTTCAGCGTCGGCTACGCGCGCGAGATGGCCACCTTCGAAATCACGGACAGCGGTCCCGGCATCGCCCCCGACGAGCTGGAGCGCATCTTCGAACCTTTCGTGCGCGGCTCGGCGGCGCAGGGCGCCGTCGGCGGCAGCGGCCTCGGCCTCACCATCGCGCGCATGCTCACCCAGGTCATGGGCGGCGAGATCGCCGTGTCCAGCATGCCCGGCGCGGGCAGCCGCTTCGTCGTGCGCATCTATCTGCCGGCGCTGACCGGCGTCGTGCCGGCCACGCCCAGCCGCGCGCGCCGCCTCGGCCATGCCGGCGCGCGCCGCCGCGTCCTGATCGTGGACAACGAGGCGGTCGACCGCGAGCTGCTGGCCGGCGTGCTGGCGCCGCTCGGGTTCATCATCGACCAGGCCGCCTCCGGCGAGGAGTGCCTGGAAGTGCTGCCGCGCTTCCGGCCCGACGCCATCCTCATGGACCTGGCCATGCCGGGCATGGACGGCTGGGAAACCATCCGCACGATCCGGCGCGGCCGGCTTTCCGACGCATGCATCGCCATCGTCTCCGCCAATGCCTTCGACAAGGGGGTGGAGAACGACCTCGGCATCGCCGGCGACGACTTCATCACCAAGCCGGTGCGCTTCGACGAACTGCTCGACTGGCTGGGCCGCGCCCTGGACCTCGACTGGGTCGAGGCCGTCGAGCCGCCCAGCGCGCCGCTTGCTGCCTTCGTGCTGCCGCCCGTCGACGCCCTGGCGGCGCTGGCCGAGCATGTCGGCGCCGGCTACGTGCGCGGCATCCAGCGCGAGCTCGACAAGCTCGCCGCCGAACAGCCACAATGCGCCGAGTTCGTGCGCCGCGCGCGCGCGCTGGCCCGGTCCTTCCGCATCGACGAACTTGCCGCCCTGCTGAAACCATGAACACGGAAAACGCCCACGTCGTCCTGATCGTCGACGACCTGCCCGAGAACCTCTCGATGCTGCACGACGCGCTCGACGACGCCGGCTACAAGGTGCTGGTCGCCACCAACGGCGAATCGGCGCTGGCCCGCGCGCGCCAGGCGCTGCCCGACGTCATCCTGCTCGACGCCGTGATGCCCGGCATCGACGGCTTCGAGGTGGCGCGCCGGCTGAAGGCCGACTTCAGCACCCGGCACATCCCCATCGTCTTCATGACCGGCCTGACCGAGACCGAGCACGTCGTCGCCGCCTTCGCGGCCGGCAGCTCCGACTACGTGACCAAGCCGGTGCGCCCGCCCGAGGTGCTGGCGCGCATCGCCGCCCACCTGCGCACGGCGCGCCAGCTGCAGGACGCCCTCAAGGCCTCGGAAAGCTTCGACGACGACGCGCTCGTCGCCCGCCTGCTCGACGCCTTTCCCCTCACGCCGCGCGAGGCCGAGGTGCTGTTCTGGGTCATCAAGGGCAAGACCAGCAAGGACATCGGCGACATTCTCGGCACCAGCCCGCGCACCGTGAACAAGCACCTCGAACACGTCTTCGAGAAACTCGGCGTCGAGACGCGCACGGCCGCCGCCGGGCTGGCGATGAGCAAGGTCGGCGCGGCGGGACGCTAGCGCCCGGACAAATACCAGACTATATTAGTAGGCATTAAGTCCCGGCCTTGTCCACGTATCACCTTGCGAAGGAGGATTGCCATGAACGCCACCGCCCGGAACCCCGCCGACCGCACCGCCTTCAACGGCGCCATGGACGCCATCCGCGCCGACCACGCCACCCTGCGCCATCTGGCGGCGACCGCCTCCAGCGCCGGCTTCCCCGCCGACGACATCCTGTCCCTGGCGGATGCCATGGCGGCGCACGAGCGCGCCGAAATCGACCTGCTCGCGCTGCCGTTCATCGCCCGCGCGCCGGAAACGGTTGTCTCCACCGCCGCCCGGGCAAACAAGCGCTGCCTCGAATACGTCACGGGCAACTCCGACCTGCCGGAGTCCAGCGCCGCCGCCGCGCTGTTCGTCGAGGCGCTGCTCGCGCACCTGACCGCCGAGGAAGCCTGGCTGGACCACGAGCGGGAACTCAAGAACGAGCGCATGTGGACCGCCATTTGAGGGCAGGCCGAAGCGTGCGGTAGCGCAGCGGAAATTCGAGGAGTTCCGCGGATTACCTGTAACCATAAGCCGGTAAATTACGGGCGGCAAAATGGCAACAGGACGAGAACGGAACGATGGCATCGAAGAAGGTGGTCGCAAAAAAAAGCGCGCTGCACGGCAAGGGGCTGTTCGCCGCGAGGGATCTGGAAGCGGGTGAAAGGCTGATCGAATACAAGGGGAAGCGGCTCGGCAAGGACGAGATGCCGGACCTGGTGGACGACGGCGTCACCCGCTTCCTGCGCCTGTCCGACGGGTCGGGCATCGACGGCACCGGCCGGGCGGCACTGGCCAACCACGGCTGTTCCCCCAACTGCGAACTGGTCGAGGAAGAAGGTTGGGACCCCCCGCAGGCGTGGCTCTATACGCTGCGGAAGGTGGCGAAGGGCGAGGAACTGGTGTGGGATTACCGCCTGGAAGTCGAGTCGGCACACGAAGCCTTCACCGACTGGGCCTGCGCCTGCGGTGCCGCGGAATGTCGCGGCACCATGGCCGATCCGTCCAGCTTCGGCGCGGCCGCCGACGCTAGTAGCGCACCCCCGCCGCCTCGCACAAAAAACGCATGAAGGGCGCGGCGGCGGCGAAGCGCGCGGCCGACAGGTCGGCCAGCCGCGCGCCGCAAACCTCCTTGCGCGTCAGCCCGGCGAGGCCGATGAAATCCTTGCGCCTGAGGTCGTCGATCTCGGGGTGGTCGGCGGCGTAGCCGCGCGGCGGGCGCGTCAGGCTGTCGCCCACCAGTTGCCAGACCCCGGCAAACCCCGGATCGTCGCGCGCCGCGCGCCAGCGTTCCGGCTTGGCCACGATCAGGTCGCGCATGCGGCCGAGCAGGTCGGCGTCCGGGTGCCAGCTCCCGACGCCGAGAAAGCATTCCTCCGGCGCCACGTGCAGGTAGAAGCCGGGCGCATGCACGTCCTTGCCGAGCGCGTGGCGGAACTGAATGCCGACGTTGGTCTTGTAAGGCGTCTTGTCGCGCGCGAAGCGCGTGTCGCGATACACGCGCATCAGCGAGCCGCCCAGCTTGCGCGCGTCCGCCCGGAACTCCGGCGCGAAATCCGCCAGCAGCGGCGCCATCGCGCGGATGTAATCCAGCGCCGGCCCGCGCACGCAGTCCTCGTATTCATCCTTGTGCGCCTCGAACCACGCCCGGTCGTTGTGCTCGGCGAGGTTTTCGAGGAACCTGAAAGTGGCGGTGCTGAAGAACATGGCGGCATCTCCTGCTACGCGTTACGTCAGCCAAATATACCGCCGACCGCATTCAGCGCCGACGATTGAGGTACATCGCCGGCAATGTCTGATTGCCAGTCAGCTACTCGATCCGCACCTCATCCTCTCCAACCTCCACCACTTGCCCAGCGCGGATCTTGCGTGCCTTGCGGGTTTCGGTCTGGCCGTCGACGCTGACTTCGCCGGCGGCGATCATGGTTTTGGCGGCGCCGCCGGAGGGGGCGAGGGCGAGCAGCTTGAGGAGGGCGTGGAGTTCGATGTACTCGCCGCGCAGTTCGAAGCGGTGCTGCGTCATGGCGGCCGGCCGTCAGGTGCGCAGCGGGTGCAGCCAGACGAACAGCGCCTGCCCCTGCGATTCGGCGAGGCGCGCGAGGTCGGCCAGCGAGGCGAGCATGTCGGCGATGGCGTCGTCTTCCCAGCCGGCGTATTCGAATTCTTCCGTCGCCGCCAGTTCGCTGGCGACCGCGTCGAGCGCTTCCTCTTCCAGCGCGGCGAGGCGTTCGGCCGCGGCGTCGGCCAGGCGCAGGACCAGCGCGCCCTCGCCGGCGGAAAAGTAAACCGGCTCGTAGAGGATGCTGGCGTCGTCGAAGAGGTCGCCGGTCAGCAGGCAGTGCAGCGTGACGATCTTCGGGATGCCGACATCGCGCATTTCGATGCCGCTCCATTCGTCGAGCGGATGCAGCGCCTCGCCGATGGCTTCGACTTCGTCTTCTTCGGCGGCGACGATGGTGGTGAGGATGGCCATGTCAGAAGCCGAACAGCCGCGCCAGCTCGGCGCCGGGGGAGGGCGCGCGCATGAAGGCCTCGCCGACGAGGAAGGCGCCGACCTGGTGGCGCTTCATTCGCGCGACGTCGGCGGGAGAGAGGATGCCCGATTCGGTGACGACGATGCGGTCGGCGGGGATGCGGGCGAGCTGCGACAGCGTGGTGTCGAGGCTGACCTCGAAGCTGCGCAGGTCGCGGTTGTTGATGCCCATCAGCGGCGTCCTGAGCTTGAGGGCGCGGTCGAGTTCGCCGGCGTCGTGGCTTTCGACCAGCACCGACATGTTCAGCGACAGGGCGAGGTCTTCGAGTTCGGCCATCTCGCTGTCGGCGAGCGCGGCGACGATCAGCAGGATCGCGTCGGCGCCCATCGCGCGGGCCTCGAAGACCTGATAGGGATCGATCATGAAGTCCTTGCGCAGCACCGGCAGGGCGCAGGCGGCGCGCGCCGCCCGCAGGTATTCCGGCGCGCCCTGGAAGAACTGCTGGTCGGTCAGCACCGAAAGGCAGGCGGCGCCGTGCCGCGCGTAATCGGCGGCGATCTCGGCGGGACGGAAGTCGGGGCGGATGACGCCCTTCGACGGGCTGGCCTTCTTGATCTCGGCGATCACCGCCGTCCCGCCGGCGCTGACTTTTTCCCGGATCGCGCCGGCGAAGTCGCGCGCCACGGGTTGCGCTTCCGCCTCGGCGCGCACGGCGGCGAGCGGCTTCGCCGCCTGCGCGGCGGCGACTTCCGCGCGCTTGACCGCGAGGATCTTGTCGAGGATGTCGCTCACGGTCTAGACGCTGTTGGTGGCCTTGATGAACTCGTCGAGCTTGGCGCGCGCCTTGCCGCTTTCGACGGTCTGGCGCGCCAGCGCGATGCCGGCGCCGATGTCGGCGGCGAGGTTGGCGGCGTAGAGCGCGGCGCCGGCGTTGAGGCAGACGATTTCGAGCGCCGGCCCGGGCTGGTTTTCCAGCACGCCGAGCAGGCGGCCCTTCGAGTCGGCGGCATCGGCGACTTTGAGGTTGCGGCTGGAGATCATCGCCATGCCGTAGTCCTCGGGATGGATTTCGTATTCGCTGATCGCGCCGTCCTTCAGTTCGCCCACCAGCGTGGCGGCGCCGAGCGAGATTTCGTCCATGCCGTCCTTGCCATGCACCACGAGGACATGGTTGGCGCCGAGCTGCTGCATGACGCGCACGAGGATGCCGACGAGGTCGGGGTGGAAGACGCCGAGCAGGGTGTTGGGCGCGCCGGCGGGGTTGGTAAGCGGGCCGAGGATGTTGAAGATGGTGCGCACGCCCATCTCCTTGCGCACCGGGCCGACGTTCTTCATCGCCGGGTGGTGGTTGGGCGCGAACATGAAGCCCATGCCGGTCCGCTTGATGCATTCGGCGACTTGCGGGGCCTGCAAATCGATTTTGGCGCCGAGCGCTTCGAGTACGTCGGCGGCGCCGGACTTCGACGAGACGCTGCGGTTGCCGTGCTTGGCGACGGTGGCGCCGGCCGCGGCGACGACGAAGGCCGAGGCGGTGGAGATGTTGAAGGTGTGCGAGCTGTCGCCGCCGGTGCCGACGACGTCGACGAAATGGTCATTATGCGGCACCTCGACCCTGGTGCACAGCTCGCGCATCACCGTCGCGGCGGCGGCGATCTCGCCGATGGTTTCCTTCTTGACGCGCAGGCCGGTGAGGATGGCGGCGATCATCACGGGCGAGACCTCGCCCTTCATGATCAGCCGCATCAGGTGCAGCATCTCGTCGTGGAAGATCTCGCGGTGCTCGATGGTGCGCTGGAGCGCTTCTTGCGGTGTGATCATGCTCGTGTCTCCTGTCGGGCGCCCGAAAACCAGTTCTGGATCTTCAGGCCGGAAAAGTGTTTGAAGTCCGCCACGTTGCGCGTCACCAGCGTCAGGGCATGGACATGGGCGACGGCGGCGATCTGACCGTCGGCGAACGGTGGCGTCAGCCCCTTGGCGGCGAGCCGTGCGCGCTCGGCGGCATGCCATTCCGCGGCCTCGTCGGCATAGGGCAGGATCGGCAGCCGGGCCTCGCGCAGCGTGTCCAGCCAGGCGGCGATGCTCTCCCGCTTGCGCGACGGGGGCAGCAGCACGAGGCCGTGGTGCAACTCGTGCCAGTTGATGGCGGAGGTGGCGACCAACTCGCCCGCCTTCTTCAGGCGCGCCAGCACGCCGCCGTCGGGCAGCGCGCGGACGGGCTCCGACAGCACGTTGGTGTCGAGCAGGTATTTCAGGGCCGCCAAGGTGTTCTTCCCGGCGCTGGGTCGCGCGGCGGCAGCCAGTCGCTGTCGTCGAGGGCGTCCGCATGTTCGGCGCGGAAGCGCTCGATCGCCTCGGCGAGACGCGGCCGTTGCCCGGCCATGCGTTCGTATTGCCGGGCCGAGACAAGTACCGCCACCGGCCGGCCGCGCCGCGAGAGCGTCACCGGCCGGCCGGCTTCCGCCTCGCGCACGACGCCGGAAAGGTCGTTGCGGGCCTCCGCGATCGAGCAGGTTCTGTCCATGGCACGCCTCCGAAAATGTCTATCTCGATGGCTATTATCCGGCGGGCCGTTCAGCCCCGCAAGAAGTTTTGCAGCAGCCGGTGGCCGTGCTCGGTCATGATGGATTCGGGGTGGAACTGCACGCCCTGGATGGCGAATTCCCTGTGCCGCACGCCCATGATCTCGCCGTCCTCGGTCCAGGCGGTGACGTCGAGGCAGTCCGGCAGCGTCTCGCGGCGGATCGCCAGCGAGTGGTAGCGCGTGGCGTTGAAGGGGTTCGGCAGGCCGCTGAACACGCCGGTGTCGGCGTGATGCACGGGCGAAACCTTGCCGTGCATCAGCTGCTTGGCATGCACGATCTCGCCGCCGAAGGCATAACCGATGCTCTGGTGGCCGAGGCAGACGCCGAGGATCGGCAGCTTGCCGGCGAATGCCTTGATGGCCTCGACCGAGATGCCCGCCTCCTTCGGCGAGCAGGGGCCGGGCGAGACGACGAGCCGGTCCGGCTGCATCGCGGCGATCTCCTTGACGGTGATCGCGTCGTTGCGGAACACGCGCACGTCCTCGCCGAGCTCGCCGAAATACTGCACGAGGTTATAGGTGAAGGAGTCGTAGTTGTCGATCATCAGCAACATGTCGTTCTCCTTACTCGAAACGTGTGTCGAGGCCGGATTCGGCCATCTCGGCGGCGCGCAACTGCGCCTTCGCCTTGTTGAGCGTTTCCTGCCATTCGCTGTCGGGGTCGGAGTCGGCGACGATGCCGGCGCCGGCCTGCACGTGGATGCGGCCGTCCTTGACCACCGCCGTGCGGATGGCGATGGCGAGATCCATGTCGCCGTTGTAGCCGAGGTAGCCGACGGCGCCCGCGTAGATGCCGCGCTTGGTCGGCTCCAGTTCGTCGATGATCTCCATCGCGCGCACCTTCGGCGCGCCGGAGACGGTGCCGGCCGGGAAGGTGGCCTTCAGCACCGAGACCGGGCCTTCGTCGTCCTTCAGCTCGCCCTCGACGTTGGAGACGATGTGCATGACGTGGGAGTAGCGCTCGATGAGGTAGCTGTCGGTGACCTTGACCGTGCCGGTCTTGGCGACGCGGCCGACGTCGTTGCGGCCGAGGTCGAGCAGTTGCAGGTGCTCGGCGCGCTCCTTCTGGTCGGCCAGCAGGTCGGCGGCGAGCGCCGCGTCCTCCGCCGCGTTGGCGCCGCGCTTGCGCGTGCCGGCGATGGGGCGGGCGGTGATCTTGCGCTTGCCATTCTCGTCTTCGAGGCGCACGAGGATCTCCGGCGAGGCCCCGACGACCTGGAAATCGCCGAAGTCGAAGAAGAACATGTAGGGCGAGGGGTTCAGCGTCCGCAGGGCCCGGTAGAGCGCCAGCGGACTCGCCGTGTAGGGCTTGCTCATGCGCTGCGACAGGACGACCTGCATGATGTCGCCATCGACGATGTATTGCTTGGCCTTCTTCACGGCGGCCTTGAAGTCTGCCTCGGCGAATTCGAAGGCCGGTTCCGACGGGACGGCGACGGTATCGGCGGGAATCCGCGCCGGCGCGCGCAGCCGGGCGAGCAGTTCCCGGAGGCGCGCCTGCGCCTGCTGCCAGGCGCCGGGGAAGCCCGGCTCGGCGAAGACGACGAGGGTGAGCTTGCCCGAGAGGTTGTCGACGATGGCGATTTCCTCGGAGAGCAGCAGCAGGATGTCGGGCACGCCGAGCGGATCCGGCTTTTGCGTTTCAGCCAGCCTGGGTTCGACATAGCGCACCGTGTCGTAGCCGAAATAGCCGACCAGGCCGCCGCAGAAGCGCGGCAGGCCCGGGGTGTCGGGCACCTTGAAGCGCGCCATGAACTCCGAGACGAAGGACATCGGATTGGTGTGCTCGCGCCGTTCGGCGACGCGGTTGCCCGCCAGCAGCATGATGGTCGAGCCGCTGACGGAAATGCGCGTCGAGGTGGTCAGGCCGATGAATGAGTAGCGGCCGAAGCGCTCGCCGCCCTGCACGGATTCGAGCAGGTAGGAATGCGGGCCTTCGGCGAGCTTGAGGTAGATCGACAGCGGCGTGTCGAGGTCGGCGAAGGTCTCGAGGGTGACGGGGATGCGGTTATAGCCCTCATGGGCCAACCGGTCGAAATCGGATTCTTTCATGACAACTCCACAACGATTGTTTCAACGAGGCACGCCAGATCAATGGGCGTGCGGGGCGGACCGGAATCAGTTCCAGGGTCGCCAGGGCCAGGCCTCGGCCTCGACGAGGCGGGCGGAGCGTGTTGTGGATGAGGTATTCATTGCGACTGAATGAGCTTTGCGGCGTCAAGAATGGACTCGACTATAGCATCGGCCGCGAGGCCTTGCACGTCCTGGCCTTCGTTGTAGCCGTAGGGCACGAGGAAGACCTTGCAGCCCGCCGCGCGGCCGGCCTTGAAGTCATGCACCGAGTCGCCGATCATCAGCGTGTCGGCGGGCGAGACATTCAGGCGGCCGCAGGCCCAGACCAGCGGCATCGGATCGGGCTTGGGCTGCGGCAACTGGTCGCCGCTGACGGCGACGCTCAGGTAGGGCGTCAGGCCGGTGCGTTCGAGCAGCGGCAGGGTAAATGCTTGTGCCTTGTTGGTGATGACGCCGAGCGGCAGGTTCATCGCCTTGAGCGCGTCCAGTCCCTCCATCACGCCGGGAAAGGGCTGCGCGGCACGGCCGTTGAAATGCGCGTAATGCTTCCTGAAGCTGTCCAGCGCGTCCGCGGGCGGCGGGGCCGGATCGTCCGCCGCTTCGAGCTTGCCGGCCAGCACGCGCTTGACGAGATTGGGAATGCCGCGCCCGACGTAGGCGCGGATGTCCCCGATCGCGACCGGCGGACGCCCGAGATCGGCCAGCATGCCGTTGGCGGCGGCATGCAGGTCGAGGACGGTATCCAGCAGGGTACCGTCGAGGTCGAGCAGGACGGCGCGGATGTTCAAACCGTGGCCAGCGCGGCGCGCATCTCGCCGATGATGCTGTCGTAGTGGTGCGGGTCTTTCTCGTTGCGCTTGCCGAACACGGCCGAGCCGGCGACGAAAGTGTCGACGCCCGCGCGGGCCACTTCGGCGATGTTCGCCGGGCCGACGCCGCCGTCGATCTCCAGTTCGACCTTGAGGCCGCGATCATCGATCATCTTGCGCACGGCGCGCGCCTTGTCGAGCACGTAGGGGATGAACTTCTGGCCGCCGAAGCCGGGGTTCACCGACATCAGCAGCACCATGTCGAGCTTGTCGAGCGTGTATTCGAGCACGTCGAGCGGCGTGGCCGGGTTGAAGACGAGGCCGGCCTTGCAGCCGCATTCCTTGATGAGGCCGATGGTGCGGTCGATGTGCTCGGAGGCTTCCGGGTGGAAGGTGATGTAGGTGGCGCCGGCCTTGGCGAAGTCGGGAATGATGCGGTCGACCGGCTTGACCATGAGGTGCACGTCGATGGGGGCGGTGACGCCGTGCTTGCGCAGCGCTTCGCAGACCAGCGGGCCGATGGTGAGGTTGGGCACGTAGTGGTTGTCCATCACGTCGAAGTGGACGATGTCCGCGCCGGCGGCGAGGACGTTGTCGACTTCCTCGCCCAGCTTGGCGAAATTGGCCGACAGGATGGACGGAGCGATGCGATAGTTGGGTTTGGACATGGGGAATGCCTCCTCGTGAATTAGAATGAATGCGGATCGCGGCGATTCTAGCGGGGCGCCCTATCAGGCCCGCTAAGACTTTCTGATGGCAGGTATAAGCAATGGCGGAGTCGAAAAAATACGAGATTTCGGTCGAGGTGGCGACGCAATACCTCCCCGACCAGTCCGATCCCGACGCGGAACGCTATTTCTTCGCCTACACGATCACCGTGACCAACGTCGGTTCGGTCGCCGCGCAGCTGATTTCCCGCCACTGGGTCATCACCGACGCCGAGGGCAGGGTCGAGGAAGTGCGCGGCCTCGGCGTGGTCGGCCACCAGCCGCTGCTGAAGCCGGGCGAATCCTTCGAATACACCAGCGGCTGCCCGCTCGCCACGCCAGTGGGCACGATGAGCGGCAGCTACCAGATGGTCGCCGAGGACGGCACGCGCTTCGAGGCGGTGGTTTCAGAGTTCGTGCTGGCGATGCCGCGCACGCTGCACTGAACGCTGCATCAGTGCGTCGGCCTCGGCCGGCGTCAGTCGCTTCCACGGCAGGGGAATCAGGCCGGGCACCTTTTCCCGATACTCGCGATAGGCCGGGCCGAAGTGCCGCTCCAGCTTGCGCTCCTCCAGCCGCGATCCGACGATGAAATACAGCGTGATCGCGCAGGCGGAAACCAGCCAGGGCGCGTTCATGTCGCGCGTCCAGACCAGCACGAGGCCGAGCGCATACCAGGGGTGGCGCACATGGCGGTGCAGCGGCGAGATGCGGAAGTTCTCGTGCTCCACGGCGTCGGCGCGCCGCTCACGCAGCGGCCGCGTGCCAAGGAATTCGCCCATGTCGTAGCCGCGCGTCGAGAACCAGAAACCGGCCAGCGCCGCCAGCGCCAGGCCGTTCGCCAGCCAGGCCCATGCTCCGGACCAGCGCCACAGCCAGTCGCCGGGGATGGCATGGGTCGCCCAGGCCAGCGGCAGGACGAGGAAGGTGGCAAGCGCGTTGAAGGCGAGCCGATACCACGGCGCGCAGCCCGGCCAGCGACGGGTGACCCAAGCCTTGACCGGCAGCGCGGCCAGCAGCGAATGCAGCGCGGCGTAGGCCAGCCAGCCGAGGGCGAGCCAGAGCAGGTTCACGCGACGCAGGCCGCCAGTCCGGGACAGCGTTCGCCGCCGGTGTGCGCGCAGCGCGTCTGGTCGCGGCCGTTCTGCTTGGAAATATAGAGGGCGCGGTCGGCGCGCGCGACCAGGCTTTCGGCGGTGTCGTCCGCTGCCCAGGCGGTCACGCCGAAACTGCATGTCACCCTGCCGACGTCGGGGAAGTCTTCCGCTGCGATGCGCTCGCGCAGCTTTTCGGCGGTGGCGAAGGCGGCGTCGCAGCCATCGTCGCGCAGCAGCAGGATGAACTCCTCGCCGCCCCAGCGCCCGAGGAAGTCGGTGGCGCGGACTTCGGTCCGCACGAGGCGCACGAGTTGCTTCAGCACCGCGTCGCCGGTGCCGTGGCCGAATTTGTCGTTGATACGCTTGAAGCGGTCGATGTCGAACAGGACCAGCGCCATCGCCGTCTGGTTGCGGCGCTTGCGCTGCGCTTCCTCGTCGAGAACCTGGGCGAAGCGCAGGCGGTTGCTGATGCCGGTCAGCGGATCGGTGGCGGCGAGATATTCCTTCTCGCGCAGCAGGCGCTCGGCGACGTCCAGCAACGCGTTGAAGCTGCGCGCGATGCGGCCGATCTCGTCGCGCGAATCGGCGGGAATGCGGCTGCCGAAATCCTGGGTGGCGGCGATGTTTTCCATGCCCCGCAGCGTGCGGCTCAGGGCGTGCAGCAGGCCGACGATGGCGGAAACGGTCAGGCCGACGAGCGTCAGGGCCAGCAAGAGCGCGACGGCGGCGTCGAACAGCAGGGCGTCGCGCAGTTCCGTGCCGCGGCGCGCGGCCTTCTGCTCGATCAGGGCGAGCGAACGGTTTTCCAGCGCGAACAGGCGGTCGATCGCGGCGGTGGCGACGCGCAGCCAGGATGGGGCGTCGAATCCTCGCGGTGGCCGGTTGGCGGCGACGGACTGGCGCATCGCCGCCAGCGTCGCCGTCACTTCGTCGCCGGCGAAGCCGGCGAGATAGGCCTCGTGCAGTTCCGGCGCCGCCTCAAGGCCGAACTTGCGATGAGCTTCGTCGAACAGCGAGTTGAGGCGGACCATGCTGTCGAAGGCGGCACGGCCGTCTCCGGGATGGACGATCCAGTAGGCCAGTGTCGCCCTCATCTGGCCGAGATATTCCTTCATGGCGACGAGGTGGGCATGCGCGGACAGGTCGCTCCGTGCGATGCTGACCGCCGGTTCGCGCGCCAATTGCTCCATCCGGTCGATCAGGACGCGCACCAGCAAGGAGAAATCGTCGCGCGCGGCCAGCGGCGGGAGCGCGCCGGCGGTGACCGTGGCGCGCAGTTGCCGCAGCATGGCGCGGAAGTCGGGCGGCGTCTGGCCGGCGCGGTCCAGGCGGGCCAGCGCCGCGTCGGTGCGCGCGATTTCCTCGTCCAGCGTCGTCGGATGGGGCGTGCCGGCCAGCCGGTAGGTGCTGTAGCCGCGCTCGCGCTGCAATTCGTGCGTGACCGCCGAGAGCGCGCCGATGGCCTCGACGTTGCGCACCATCGTGCCGATGCCGCCGAGTTCGGCGGCCTGGAAGGCGAATTGCCGCCACAGCCCGAACGCCACGCCGAGGATGGCCGTCAGTCCCAGCAGGAGAATCTTCTGGCGCAGCGTCATGGCGGGCGGGCACCTCCTCCTATGAACGGTAGTCCGCGTTGATCTTCACGTAATCGTAGCTGAAGTCACAGGTCCAGACCCTGGCTTTCTGCCGGCCGCGGCCAAGATCGACGCGAATCGCGATTTCCGCCGGTTTCATCGCGGCGGCGCCGTCCTCCTCCCGGTAGCTCAGAGCGCGGCCGCCATTCTCGGCGACCAGCACCTCGCTCCCCTCCTTGCCGAGCCAGACTTTCACCTTCGTGTCGTCGAGGTCGGCCAGCGCGGGATCGAGGTTCCAGGCGTAGCCGATGGCGGCGAGGATGCGCCCGAGGTTGGGGTCGGACGCGAACATCGCCGTCTTGACCAGCGGCGAGTGGGCGATGGCATAGCCGGCCGCCTTGCATTCGGATACGCTGCGGCCGCCCTCGATGGCGATCTCGATGTATTTCGTCGCGCCTTCGCCATCCCGGACGATCGCCTGCGCCAGCTCGCGCGCGACTGCGATGACGGCCTGCTTGAACTCGGCCCAGCCCGGCGCGTCGATGGTCTCGAATTTCGCCGGCCCCTGCCCGGTGGCGATCAGCACGAAGGAGTCGTTGGTCGAGGTATCGCCGTCGACGGTGATGCAGTTGAAGGATTCGTCGGCGGCCTCCTTGACGAGGCGTTCCAGCATCGGCTGGGCGATGGCGGCGTCGGTGGCGACGAAGCCGAGCATGGTCGCCATGTTCGGCCGGATCATGCCGGCGCCTTTCGCCATGCCGGTGATCGTCGCCGCCGTCCCGCCGGCGCTGACTTTCCTCGACGCGGCCTTGGCCACGGTGTCGGTGGTCATGATGGCGTGCGCGGCGCCGTGCCAGCCGTCGTTCTTGAGCGCGGCGAGGGCGGCGGGCAGGCCGGCCTTGAGCCGTTCGACCGGCAGGGGTTCGAGGATCACGCCGGTGGAGAAGGGCAGCACCTGCGCGGCGGCGATGTCCATCAGCTTCGCCACGGCGGCGCAGCTCTGGCGCGCGGCCTCCATGCCCGGCGCGCCGGTGCCGGCATTGGCGATGCCGGTGTTGATGACCAGCGCGCGGATGCCTTCCTGCTTGAGGTGCGCGCGGCAGACATGCACCGGCGCGGCGCAGAAGCGGTTCTGCGTGAACACGCCGGCGACGCGGCTGCCGGGCGCGAGTTCGATCACGGTCAGGTCGCGGCGGCCGGCCTTGCGGATGCCGGCTTCGGCCGTGCCGAGCCGGACGCCGGTGACGGGGAAGAGTTGCTCGGGAGCGGGCGTGGCGTAATTGACGGGCATTCAGTTTTCTCCAAACACGTGTTTCCAGAGGGCACGCACGGCGGCGATGCGCGCGACGTGCGGCGCCGCCGCGACGCGGCTGTCGAGGTTGTTGAGGCGCCGCTGGTGCTGCCGGCGGCGGTATTCGCGGTAGGCATCGCGCACCGTTTCGGCGAGGTCGGCCGGCACCAGGCCACAACCGGCGGCGATGCGCAGCAGCGCGATGTTGCCGAGGTTGCCGGTCAGTTCCGGATGGTCGCAGGCATGGGCGAGGACCAGGTATTGCACGATGAACTCGACATCGACGAGACCGCCGAAATCCTGCTTGAGGTCGAAGACCTCGTCGTTGCCGCGCGTGGCGAGATTGTCGAACATCTTCTGGCGCATCGCCAGCACCTCGGCGCGCAGTTTCTCCGGGTCGCGGCGCTGACAGAGGATCTCGCGCCGGATCGCTTCGAAGGCCGTGCCGATGGCCGGATCGCCGGCGACGAAGCGCGCCCGCGTCAGCGCCTGGTGTTCCCACAGCCAGGCGGATTCGAGCTGGTATTGGCGGAAAGCCCCGATGGACGAAACGACGAGGCCGGCGTCGCCGTCCGGCCGCAGGCGCAGGTCGGTCTCGAACAGGATGCCGGCCGCGGTGCGCGACGACAACCAGGTGTTGAGGCGCGTGCCGAGCCTGGCGTAGATCTGCGCGGCGTTGGGGTCCGGATCGTCGAACAGGTAGACGAGATCGAGATCGGAGGCGTAGCCGAGTTCCTTGCCGCCGAGCTTGCCGTAGCCGATCACGGCGAAGGCGGGAATCTCGCGGTGCTTGGTCAGCAGCTTGCGCCAGGCCAGCACGATGGCGCGGCCGACGAGGATGTCAGCGAGCGCGGAGAGATGGTCGGACAGCGTTTCCACGGTGAGCAGGCCGGCGACGTCCTGCGACACGAGGCGGAACACCTGGGCGTGATGGGCCTCGCGCAGCGCGTCCATCTGCCGTTCGGTGTCGGGCTCCAGTTCGTCGGTCTGTTCGGCGAGCTGCTGGCGGAAGGCGGTCCAGTCGGGCGCCATCTCCAGCAGGCGCGGATCGAGCAGCTCGTCGAGCAGGATGGGATGGTGCAGCAGGTAGTCGGCAGCCCAGGAGGAGGCGCCGACGATGCGCGCCACCTGTTCGAGCGCCTGCGGATATTGCTGGAGGAGGGCCAGATAGGCGGAACGGCGGCTGATGGCTTCGAGCAGGTCGAGCATGCGCGGCAGGGTGGCGTCGGGGTCGGGCGTGCCGGCGGCGGCCTGCACGACGCGCGGCACGAGCGCGTCGAAGCGGATCTTCGCCTGTTCGCTCATCTGCTGGTAGCGGCTGCCGGAGCGGATCGCGGCGAGGCGCGCGCAAAGCGCCGCCGTGTCGCCGAAGCCGAGTTTTCCCAGCTCGTCGGCGTGGCTGTTCTGACCGTCGGCCTGCGACCAGATCGGGTCGAGCGCATGAGCGCGTTCGTTGGGGTCCGCGAACACGGCCTCGAAATGGCGCGCCACGGTCTGGCGGTGGTCGTCCAGTTCCATCAGCAGGCCTTCGTAGTTGGCGAAGCCCATGCCGAGCGCGATGCGCTGCTGGTCGTCCGGGTTTTCCGGCAAGGCATGGGTCTGCGCGTCGTCGAGGTATTGCAGGCGGTGTTCCAGCCGGCGCAGGAAGCGGTAGGCGGCGGACAGTTCGACGACGGCGTCGAGTTCGAGCTGGCCCCGGTCGACGAGCAGTTTCAGGACCTCCAGCGTCGGCTTGATCTGCAATGCCCGGTCGCGGCCGCCGCGGATGAGCTGGAAGACCTGGGCGATGAACTCTATCTCGCGGATGCCGCCGGGACCGAGCTTGACGTTGTTGGCCATGTCCTTCTTCGCCACCTCGCGGCGGATCTGCGCGTGCAGGTCGCGCATCGCGTTGATCGTGCCGAAGTCGAGATACTTGCGGAAGACGAAGGGCCGGCGGATCGCCTCGAGCTCCTCCCAGCGCTCCCCGGTGAGCGGGCGCGCCTTGATCCAGGCGTAGCGTTCCCATTCGCGGCCCTGGGCGATGAAATAGGTCTCCAGCATTTCGAAGGAACAGACCAGCGGGCCGGAGTCGCCGTTCGGCCGCAGCCGCATGTCGACGCGGAAGACCTGGCCATCCGCCGTGATGTCCGCGAGCGCGTTGATGAGGCTCTTGCCGAGGCGGGAGAAGAATTCGAAGTTCGATATCGGGCGCGGACCAGCGGTGTCGCCATCTTCGGGATAGACGAAGATCAGGTCGATATCCGAGGAGACGTTCAGCTCGCGGCCGCCCAGCTTGCCCATGCCGACGGCGATCAGGCGCTGGCGTTCGCCCTGCGCGTTCCGCGGCTCGCCGTAGCGCGCGACCAGCGCGGCATCGGAAACTTCGAGCGCGGCGGCCACGGCGATCTCGGCGACCAGGGACATGCTGTCGACGACCTCGGCGAGATCCGCCTGTCCGGTCAGGTCGCGGCTGGCGATGCGGGCCATGGCGCGCTGCTTGAGGCGGCGCAGCGCCGGCTTGAGGCTGCTTTCGTCGAGGCCGGGCGCGTCCAGCCATCCGGCCAGCGTGGCGGCGTCCAGCGGCCCGGCGTCCGGCGCGCATTCGGCCGCCAGATCGGGGTGCGCCTCCAGCAGGCGGGTCAGATAACGGGAAAAGGCGCAGGCAGGGATGGACAGGGTCATGGATTAGAATGGATGCCGCCTTCGAACCGCTTCATTCTAGCCTTCCGCCGCCCCTTTGCCCGTCCCCTTCCCGACCCTGCCGAGCCGTCTTTTGCGTGCCGTCCCGGCCCTGCGCGGTGTCGCCGTCTGGGGCCTGCGCCTGCTGGTGGTCCTCTATTTCGCGGCGGCCCTGCTGATTCTCGCCGGACGGCATTTCCTGATGCCGGAACTTGCCGCCCAGCGCGATCTCGTCGAGCAGAAGCTGTCCGCCGCGATCGGCCTGCCGGTCAGGATCGCCGCGCTGTCTGCGAGCTGGCCGGGCCTGCACCCGCGCCTCGTCATGGAAGGCCTGCAGATTCATGACCGTGAGGGGCGGCCGGCGCTAACCTTCGACAGCGTCGCGGCGGAAATCGGTTGGTCGTCGCTCTGGCGCTTCGGCATGCACCTGCACCGGCTGGAGATCAAGGCGCCGGCGCTCGACATCCGGCGCGATGCGGCGGGCACCCTGTTCGTGGCCGGCCTGCCGGTACGCGACGACGGGGAGGGCGGCTTCGCCGACTGGCTGCTGGAGCAGAGCCGCATCGTCGTGCGCGACGCGCGCCTGGTCTGGCACGACGAATGGCGCGGCGCTCCGCCGCTGGAGCTGCGCGAACTGAATTTCGAATTGCGCAACTTCGGCCGGCACCACAGCTTCGGCCTGCGTGCCCTGCCGCCCGCGCACGTCGCCGGCCGGATCGATGTGCGCGGCAACCTCGTCGGCCGCGCATTGGCCGATCCGGCGAGCTGGCGCGGCGAACTGTTCGCCGACCTTGCCCAGGCCGACCTGGCCGCATGGACGCCCTGGCTCGACCTGCCGCTCGAATGGTCGCGCGGCCATGGCAGCCTGCGCGTCTGGCTCGAATTCGCGAACCTCGCGGCGACGGCCTTCACGGTCGACCTGCGGCTGGCCGATGCCGCCGTGCGCCTGCGACCGGACCTTGCCATCCTCGATCTGGCCCATCTGGATGGCCGCCTGACCGGCCGCCGGGCTGGCGACGGCTACGCGGGGGAGATCCGCCGCCTGACGCTGGCGACGCGCGACGGCATCGTGCTGCCGCCCACCGACGCGCGGCTGGCCTACGACGGTCGCAAGGGGCGCGAGAGCGGCGAGTTCGGCGTCAGCGAACTCGACCTCGGCGCGCTGGCCGCGCTGGCCGGCCACCTGCCCCTGCCCGCGGATGTACACGAACGCCTGCGCAGCTTCGATCCGCGTGGCCGCCTGTCCGCCGTCGAGCTGAGCTGGCGCGGCACGCCCGAGGCGCCGGCGGGCTGGCGGGTGAAGGGGCGTTTCGACGGCCTGCGGCTGTCCGCCTGGCGCGAGCTGCCGGGTTTCGCGGGCATTTCCGGCAGCGTCGAGGGCGACGCGGAGGAGGGCGAGATCCGCATCGACAGCCGCGACGCGACGATCGACCTGCCGACGGTCTTCCCCGAGCCGCAGCTGGCGCTGGCCAGCCTGGAGGCGGATATCGGCTGGCGGACCGGACGCGCGGGAACCGACTTCCTGCTCTCGCGCATCGCCTTCCGCAACGACGACGCCAGCGGCGAGGCCGCCGGCAGCTATCGCCATACCGGGGCCGGCCCGGGCGAGATCGACCTGTCAGCGAAGCTGACGCAGGCGGCGGGCAACGCGGTCTGGCGCTACATGCCGCTGGTAGTGAACCAGGACGCGCGCGACTGGCTGCGCGCCGGCATCGTCGGCGGCCGTTCCGAGACCGCCAGCCTGCGCCTCAAGGGCCCGCTCGACCGCTTTCCCTTCCGCGATGGCAAGGGCGGCATTTTCCAGGTCAAGGGCACCATCCAGGGCGCGACGCTGAAGTTCGCGCCGGGCTGGCCGGAAATGACCGGCATCGATGGCGACCTGCTGTTCGAGGGCGTACGCATGGTGATCCGCGGCCAGCGGGCAGACATCATGGGTGTGAAGCTCGCCGAGGTCCGCGCCGAGATTCCCGATCTCGATGCCAGCGAGGAAACCTTGCTCGTGACCGGCCGCGCCAGCGGCCCGACCCAGCGCTTTCTCGATTTCGTCGAGGCCAGCCCGGTCGGCGCGCGCATCGACCATTTCACCCAGCCGATGACGGCGACGGGCAACGGCGAGCTGGAGCTCAAGCTGACGATGCCGCTGCGCCATGTCGCGGACACGCGGGTGGATGGCCGCTACCGTTTCACCGGCAACCAGTTGCGGGTGCTGCCCTTCCTGCCCCTGCTCGACGCCGCGCAGGGCGAATTCGCCTTCGACTCGGACAAGCTGCAGGCGAAGAACCTGCGCGCCCGCTTCCTCGACGCGCCGGTGGCGGTGGATGTGGCGACCGCGGCCGGCGGCGCGGTGCGCATCAGCGCCGCCGGGACGCTGACCGCGCAGGGGCTGCGGCGACAAACGGAATTTGGTGGTCAGCGCGTCTTCGAGCACCTGTCGGGGGAAAGTGCCTGGCGCGCCGTCGTGACGGTGAAGAAGCCGGGCGCCGAAGTGCGCATCGAGTCGACGCTGGAGGGGCTTGCGTCCAGCCTGCCCGAGCCGTTCAACAAGTCCGGGCGCACGGCCCTGCCGCTCAAGGTGAGCGGACGCGTCGATCCGAACCGGGACGAGTGGACGGCGACGCTGGGCGAAGCCGCGCAGGCGCGCCTGCAGCAGGCGGGAGAGCAGTGGCGCGGCCGTATCGCGTTCGTCGCCGCGAACCCTGCCGCCACGAAATCCGCCGCCCTGTCCCTGCCCGAGCGCGGCGTGGCGCTGGAGATCGCGCAGCCGAGCCTGGATGTCGATGCCTGGCGCGCGCTGCTCGCCGCACCGGCCAACGGCAACGGCGCCACTTCCTCCCCCGCCGCTGCCAGCCTGCCGCCGTTGGCCGGCATCGACATCAAGGCCGCCGAAATGCGCCTGCTGGGGCGCGACTTCCATGAAGTGAAGCTGGCCGGCGCGCGCCAGGGCGGGAAATGGCAGGTCGCCGTCGACAGCCGCGAGGCCCAGGGCAAGATCACCTGGGAGGACGCGGGACGGGGCCGGCTGGGCGTCCGCTTGAGCCGCCTGCTGCTGCCGTCCGCCGTGCCGGGCGCCGCGGCGACGGAAACCATCGGGGAAGACGGGGCCGGCGAGATGCCGGCGATCGATCTCGTGATCGACGACTTCCGCCTGCGCGACCTGGCGCTGGGCGAGGTGCGCGTGGCCGCGGAGAACCGCGACGGCGCCTGGGAGGCCAAGCTCGCCATCGCCAATGACGCGGCGAAGCTGAACGGGGAAGGGCGCTGGCGGCCGAGCCGGGTCGCGCCCGAGACCGTGCTCGACTTCAAGCTCGACGTCGAGGATGCCGAAAGGCTGCTGGGCCGCCTCGGCATGCCCGACGCGGTGCGGCGCGGAGCGGGGACGATCGAGGGCGAGCTGACGTGGAACGGCGCGCCGTCCGCGTTCGACCTGCCCAGCCTGTCGGGCCGGCTCAAGGCCGACATCGGCAAGGGCCAGTTCAAGAAGCTCGAACCCGGCGTCGGCCGGCTGCTGGGCGTGCTGTCGCTGCAATCGCTGCCGCGCCGGATCACGCTCGATTTCCGCGACATCTTCAGCGAGGGTTTCGCCTTCGACAGCATTACCGGCGCGGCCAGCGTGACGCGCGGCCAGATGAGTACGGAGAACCTGCAAATCCGCGGACCGGCGGCGAAGATCCTGCTGTCCGGCCAGGCCAACCTCGTGGCCGAAACGCAGGATCTGCATGTGCGCGTGCAGCCGTCCGTGGGCGAAACCGTGGCCACCGGCGCGATGCTGGTGAATCCGGTCGTCGGCGCGGTGGCCTGGCTGGCGCAGAAGGCGCTCAACGACCCGCTCGACCAGGCCTTCGCCTACGAATACGCGGTCACCGGCAAATGGAGCGATCCGAAGGTGGACAAGATCGAGTACAAGATTCCGGAAACGCGGGCCGCGACGCCATGACGGTGCGCATCGCCGCGTTGCAGATGATCTCCGGCCCGGAAGTCGCGCCGAACCTTGCCGTGGCCGAACGCCTGGTCGCGGCAGCGGCCGATGCCGGTGCGCGGCTGGTCGCCTTGCCCGAATATTTCCCGCTCATCGGCCCCGGCGACGCCACCCGACTGGCGGCGCGCGAAACGGCCGGCGGCGGCCCGATCCAGGACTGCCTCGCCGCTGCCGCCGTGCGGCATGGCGTCTGGCTGGTGGGCGGTTCGATCCCGCTGCGGGCCGATGCCCCGGACAAGCTGCGCAACAGCTGCCTGGTCTACGATCCGACCGGCGCCTGCGTCGCGCGCTACGACAAGATCCACCTGTTCGGCTTCAAAAAGGGCGAGGAAAGCTACGACGAGGCTGAAACCATCGAACCCGGCCCGCCGGCGCCGGTGGCGTTCGACACGGAATTCGGCAGGGTGGGGCTGGGCATCTGCTACGACCTGCGCTTCCCCGAGCTGTTCCGGGCGATGGGCGCGCTGGACCTCATCGTCCTGCCGGCGGCCTTCACCGACACCACCGGCCGCGCCCACTGGGAGATCCTGCTGCGCGCCCGCGCCATCGAGAACCAGTGCTACCTGCTGGCCGCGGCGCAAGGCGGCCGCCATCCGACCGGACGCATGACCCACGGCAACAGCATGGTCATCGACCCCTGGGGCGAGGTGCTGGCGCGCATGGACAAGGGCGAAGGCATCGTCGCGGCGGAACTCGATCCCGCGCGGATTGCCGAAATACGTGAGAGCCTGCCTGCCCTCCTGCATAGAAGAATCCAATCCAACCTGCCGACCCCATGACCACCGACAACCACTTCGCCATCGCCGAGCGTCACCTGCTTGCCCCCAACAACCTGACCCCCGCGCGGCTGTCCGGCGTGTTCGGCGAACTGTTCGGCCACCGCATCGACTTCGCCGACCTCTACTTCCAGTTCGCCCGCTCCGAGGCCTGGAGCCTGGAGGAGGGCATCGTCAAGTCGGGCAGCTTCAACATCGAGCAGGGCGTCGGCGTGCGCGCCATCAGCGGCGAGAAGACCGCCTTCGCCTACTCGGACGACATCAGCCTGCCCGCCCTCATGGACGCGGCGCGCGCCACGCGCGCCATCGCGGCGGCGGGCGCCAGCGGTTCGCTCGGTGCCATGCCGCTGCTGGCGGGACGCCCCGCCCCGCTGCTCTACGCCGGCGACGACCCCATCGGCTCGCTCGACGCGGCGGCCAAGGTCAGCCTGCTGGAGCGGCTCGAAAGCCTCGCGCGCGCCGCCGACCCGCGCGTCACCCAGGTCATGGCGCATGTCGCCGGCAGCTGGGAAACCGTGCTGGTGGCGCGTTCCGATGGCCATCTCGCCGCCGACGTACGGCCGCTGTGCCGCGTCTCGATCACCGTCATCATGGAAGAGAACGGCCGGCGCGAGCAGGGCTCGGCCGGCGGCGGCGGCCGCTTCGACTACGCCTATTTCACCGACGCCATGCTCGCCGACTACGCGGAAAAGGCGATCCACCAGGCGCGCGTGAATCTCGCGGCCAAGCCGGCCCCGGCCGGCGAAATGACCGTGGTGCTGGGCAGCGGCTGGCCTGGCATCCTGCTGCACGAAGCCATCGGTCACGGGCTGGAGGGCGATTTCAACCGCAAGGGCAGTTCGGCCTTTTCCGGCCGCGTCGGCCAGCGCGTCGCCGCCCGGGGCGTCACCGTGGTCGATGACGGCACCATCCCCAACCGGCGCGGCTCGCTGTCGATCGACGACGAGGGCAACCCGACGCAGCGCACCGTGCTGATCGAGGACGGCGTGCTGGTCGGCTACATGCAGGACGCGCTCAACGCGCGCCTCATGGGCGTGGCGCCGACCGGCAACGGCCGGCGCGAATCCTTCGCCCACATGCCCATCCCGCGCATGACCAACACGACGATGCTGGCCGGCGACAAGGACCCGGCCGAGATCATCGCCTCGGTGAAGAAGGGCCTCTATGCCGCCAACTTCGGCGGCGGGCAGGTCGACATCACCAGCGGCAAGTTCGTCTTCTCCGCCGCCGAGGCCTATCTCATCGAGGATGGCAAGGTCACCCGCCCGGTCAAGGGCGCCACGCTGATCGGCAACGGCCCCGACGTGCTGACGCGTGTCTCGCTGATCGGCAACGACCTCGCCCTCGACCCCGGCGTCGGTACCTGCGGCAAGGACGGCCAGAGCGTGCCGGTCGGCGTCGGCCAGCCGACGCTGCGCATCGACGGATTGACCGTCGGCGGCACGGGCCAGGCGTAAGCAAGAAAGTCAGTCCCGGCGGGACGGCGGCGTCCGCCTCAGTCCAGCGTTTCGACGCGGTTGCGGCCGTTTTCCTTGGCCTGCCGCAGCGCCTGTTCGGCGCGGGCGAGGGCGGCTTCGAGGGTTTCGTCGGCGCGCACCGCGACGACGCCGCAGGAGATCGACAGCGGTTCGTGGCTGGGCGGGGTGCGGATGTCGGCCTCGATGACGATGCCGCAGAGGCGGGCGGCGATGCCGCGCGCCACGGGCAGCTTGGTCTGCGGCAGCAGCACGGCGAATTCGTCGCCGCCGTGGCGGCCGATCATGTCCTGCGGGCGCAGGGATTCGGCGAGGCTGCGGGCGGCGCGCTTGAGGGCGTTGTCGCCGGTGAGGAAGCCGTTGCGCTCGTTGATGCGGCCGAGCCAGTCGACGTCGGCCAGCAGCAGGCTGACCGGAGCGCCGTCGTTGCGGCAGCGCCGGATCATGCGCATGAAAGCGTCGTCGATCCAGCGGCGGTTGTGCAGACCGGTGAGCGTGTCGACGCTGCTGGCCTGCTCGAATTCGAGGGTGCGGCTCTGCGTGGTGACGAGGGTGAGGTTGTTGTCGCGCAGGCGGCCGGCCATGATGGCGAGCAGGTTGCGCGCGATCAGCGGGTCGAACTCGATCATCTCCCACATGCGCTCGTGCGGGATGGCCAGCAGTTCGCTGGGCGTGGCGGCGAGCACCAGCGCCGAACTGCGTTCGCCGTCGATCAGGGTCATTTCGCCGGCGCAGTCGCCGGGATTGAGGATCGCGTTGGCCGGCAGGTCGTGGCCACCGGCATAGACGCGCAACTGGCCGGAGAGGATGACGAACAGCGTGTGGTGCTGCGCGCCGGCTTCGATCAGCGTGTCGCCCGGCATCAGCTGGTGGCGCGGGCAGCCGTCGAACAGTTCGCCGAGCAGGCCGATGTCGACTTGCCGGAACAGGCGGCTGGCCGCCAGCTGGCCGAGAATTTTCTTTGTGAGCATCGCTGTTTTCAGTGGAAGGCCGACGCAGGATATCGGCAAGCGTGCGTGGCGGCAAGCCGCGTCCGCGCCAGTGGCCCCGACAGGCCGATGAACGGCCCGCCGCAACCATCATTGGCACGGGGGAATTGCCGCGGTGCGGTAAAATTCACGCCTTTCCCTTCGGGCAGCCGCATCATGAAGCACATCGTCGACGACGTCCGCATCCGCGAGATCAAGGAACTCTCCCCGCCCGGCCATGTCCTGCGCGAGTTTCCCGCCACCGAACCGGCCGCGACGACGACCTTCGAGGCGCGCGCCGCGATCCACCGCATCCTGCATGGCGCCGACGACCGCTTGCTGGTCGTGGTCGGGCCGTGCTCGATCCACGATTTCGATTCCGCGCTGGAATACGCGCGCCGCCTCAAGGCCGAGCGCGACCGCCATGCCGACGACCTGCTGATCCTGATGCGCGTCTACTTCGAGAAGCCGCGCACCACCGTCGGCTGGAAGGGGCTGGTCAACGACCCGCGCATGGACGGCAGCTTCAGGATCAACGAAGGCCTGCGCCTGGCGCGCCGCCTGCTGTGGGAGCTCACGGAAATGGGCCTGCCCTGCGCCACGGAATTCCTCGACACCATCACGCCGCAATACACGGCGGACCTGATCGCCTGGGGCGCCATCGGCGCGCGCACCACCGAATCGCAGGTGCATCGCGAGCTGGCCTCGGGCCTGTCCTGCCCGGTCGGCTTCAAGAACGGCACCGACGGCAACATCAAGATCGCGGTCGATGCGATCCGCGCCGCGCAGTCGCCGCACCACTTCCTGTCGGTCACCAAGGCCGGCCATTCGGCCATCGTCTCGACCAATGGCAACGAGGACTGCCATGTCATCCTGCGCGGCGGCAAGCAGCCCAACTACGATCATGCCCATGTCGACGCGGCCTGCATCGAGCTCGGCAAGTCGGGACTCGCGGCGCGGGTGATGGTCGATTTCTCGCACGGCAACAGCCGCAAGGACTACAAGCGCCAGCTGGAGGTTTCCGCCGACGTCGCCGCCCAGATGGCGGCCGGCGAGGACCGCATCTTCGGCGTGATGATCGAGTCGCACCTCAAGGAGGGCCGCCAGGATCTGCGGCCGGGCATCGCACTCGACCATGGCGTGTCTGTCACCGATGCCTGCCTCGGCTGGGAGGATACGGTCGCCGTCCTCGACCAGCTGGCCGACGCGGTGAAGCGTCGCCGCCTGGCGCTCGCCGAACGCTGAGTCCTGCCCGCGCGTGCCGACCACCGCGTCACGCCTGTTCTTCATCGCCCTCGGGCTGACGCTCGCCTTCCGTTTCTGGCTGGCGGCGGCGTTCCCGATCACCGGCGATGAAGCCTATTTCATCTGGTGGGGCAAGCTTCCCGACTGGGGCTTCTACGACCACCCCCCCCTGATCGGCTGGTGGCTGGCGGTGCTGCTCGCGGTGTCGGATGCCGAATGGTGGCTGCGGCTGCCGCAAGTCGTCCAGCCGGCGCTGCTGGCGCTGGCGGTGCGCTTCGCCTGGCCGCGGTTGTGGCCGGAACAGCAGGATCGCCGCGACTGGGCCGCCCTGCTGGTGCTGCTGGCGCCGGTGAATGTCTGGAACGTCTTCGTCACCACCGACACCGCGCTGGTCTATTGTGCCGTGCTGTCCGGGCTGGCCTGGCTGCGTGCCGCGCGGGACGATGACCGGCAGTGGTATCTCGTCTCCGGCCTGCTGCTTGCCGGGGCGGTGCTGGCGAAGTATTTCGCCGCGCTGCTGGGGTTCGCCTACCTGATCGACGCGCTGCGGCGCCGCACGCGCGGCGCCTTCGCCGGGCTTGCCATCGCCTACGCCTGCACCGTGCCCGGCCTGCTGCTGATGGGCTGGTGGAACGCCGACCACTGCTGGACGAACTACATGTTCAACTTCGTCAACCGGCACGAGGGCAGCGCCGGACCCGGCTGGAAGACCCCGCTGCTCTATGCGGCGACGCTCGCCTACGTGCTGACGCCGCCGGCGCTGTGGATCCTGTTGCGGCGCCGTCCCGCCGGGACTGACTTTTTCCGCCGTGTCGCGACGATCGACTTTTCCGGCCGCGCCCTGACGACGCTCGCCGTCGTGCCGCTGCTGCTGTTCGCCGCGCTTTCGCTGGTCAAGACCATCGGCCTGCACTGGGTGCTGTCCTTCGTGCCCTTCGTCCTGCTGCTGGTGGCCAGGCGCCTCTCGGCGCGCGCGCTGCCGAAGCTCGCCCTGTTCTTCCTCGGCTTCGCCGCCTTGCATCTGGCGGCGGCCTTCGCCGTCTCGCGCCTGCCGCTGGAAACCTGGCGCAAGTTCAACTTCTATCCCGGCCTGGTGCTGACCTTCGAGAGCCGCGAGTTGGTTGATCGCACCAGGCCTGGCGACGCCCTGCTGGTTTCGGACGGCTATTCGAACGCGGTGACGCTGGGCTACAACCTGCGCCGCTACGTGCCGGTGCTGGGCATGGCATCGAGCCATGCGCGCCATGACGACATCCTCACCGACTGGCGCGCGCAGGACGGGCGCGACATCGTCGTGCTGCGCAAGACCGAGCCGGAGGCGGGTACCTACGAGCGCTGGTTCCGCGCCGTGACGCAGGAAAGCTACGAGCATCGTGGCGCGCGCTTCTGGGTGGTGCGCGGCCAGGGCTTCGACTATGCGGCCTACCGGGACACGGTGCTGGCCGAGGTGCGCCGCCGCTACTACGCGGTGCCGGACTGGCTGCCGCGGACCGGCTGCTATTTCTGCGAACGCTATTTCCCGGGGGAACAGTGCATCCGCTGATCCGCCTGATGCGCCCGCACCAGTGGGTGAAGAACGGCTTCGTCTTCGTCGGCCTGCTGTTCGGCCACGCCTGGCACGATCCGGAAAAGCTGGCGCAGGCGCTGGCGGCCTTTTTCGCCTTCAGCCTGCTGTCGTCCGCCGTGTATGTCATGAACGACCTGGCCGATCGCGAACAGGACCGGCTGCATCCGGAGAAGCGCCACCGGCCGCTCGCCAGTGGCGCGGTGGGCGTGCGTGCCGCGCTGGCGCTGGCCGCCGTTTGCCTGTTGGCGGGCGCCGGGCTGGTCCTCGGGGTGTTCGGCCTGCCCGGCTCGCAGGCGCCCTGGGTCTTCGCGCTCTACTTCGTCATGAACGCCGGCTACAGCGCGGGGCTCAAGCACGTCGTGGTGCTCGACGTCTTCATCATCGCCGCCGGCTTCATGCTGCGCATCCTCGCCGGCACGCTTGGCATCGGCATCGCGCCGTCGCACTGGCTGCTGGTGTGCGGCCTGATGCTCACGCTCTTCCTTGGCTTCGCCAAGCGGCGCGCCGAGCTGAACGTCCTGCTCGCCGAGGGCGGATCGCACCGGCCGGTGCTCGACCAATACACCGCGCCGATGCTCGACCAGTTCATCACGCTCGCCGCCGGCGCGACGGTGATCGCCTACAGCCTCTACACCGTGAGCGAGGAAACCATCGCGCTGCACGGTACGCCCTGGCTGATCCTGACCGTGCCCTGCGTGGCCTACGGCCTGCTGCGCTACCTGTTCCGGCTGCACCGCACCGGCGGCGGCGGCGACCCCGCGCGCGAGTTCCTCACCGACCCGCATCTGCTTGGAATATTCGCCCTCTGGCTGGTTCTGGTGATCTGGCTGCTCGGCTAGCTATAATGGGCTGGCCTGCCACTCCCGCACAGACATGAGCGATCCCGCTGTTCCAGAGCCCTTTGCTGCTTTCGAGTCGTTTGGCGATGCGTCGGGTTTCGTCGACCATATCCTCGAAATCATCGAGCATATCCACCTGTTCGAGGATTTCGAGCGCGCGGAGATCGACGCGCTGGCGCGCTACCTGAAGACCTACCGCGCGCCGGCGGGAGCGGAGATCATCCACGAGGGCGACCCCGGCGACTTCATGTTGCTCCTCATCGAGGGCAGCGTGGAAATTCTCAAGGTCGACCCGCGCGGCCTGCCGCAGCGGCTGGCGCTCGCCGGCCCGGGCAAGACGCTCGGCGAGATGTCGCTGATCGACGGCGAGCCGCGTTTCGCCAGCTGCGTCACGCTGGAGCCGACGCTGTTCGCCGTGCTCGACCGCGATGCGCTGATCCGCGTGGTCGCCGAGGAGCCGAAGATCGGCGTGAAGATCCTGATGGAACTGCTGATGCTGCTCAATCAGCGCCTGCGCAACGTCAGCAGCGAGCTGATGAAGTGCATGGAAAACCGCCGCCTGCGCATCCGCTAGGTCAGGCGTTCGTTCCCTTCCGCCAGAGTACGTCCCCGCATCCGGCGTCCTGATTGAGCCAGCGCGCCAGCACGAAGAGCAGGTCGGAAAGCCGGTTGAGATACTGGCGCGCCGTTTCCGAAACCGTTTCCCCATGGGCAAGCACGACCACCGCGCGTTCGGCGCGGCGGCACACCGTGCGGGCGTGATGGGTCAGGGCGGCGGCGCGCGTGCCGCCCGGCAGGATGAATTCCCTGAGCGGCTCCAGTTCGGCGTTGTAGCGGTCGATGGCGGCTTCGAGCCGGGCCGGCTGGGTATCCTTGAGGAAGGCGCCGCCGGGCACCGAAAGCTCGCCGCCGAGATCGAACAGGTCGTGCTGCACGCCGGTGAGCAGCGCGCGCACCTCCTCCGGCAAGGCCTCGCACAGCAGCACGCCGAGGATGGCGTTGACTTCATCGACGTCGCCCAGCGCCGCGATGCGCGGCGCGTCCTTGCCGACGCGCGAACCGTCGCCGAGGCCGGTGGTGCCGGCGTCGCCGGTGCGGGTGTAGATCTTCGACAGGCGGTAGCCCATGCTTACTCCTCCGCGCCGGCGCGGCGCAGCAGCCAGGTCAGCACCGGCGGGGTGATCAGCGTGGTCAGAATCACCATGATGACGATCACCGAGAACATCGCCTCGTCCATCACGCCGAGCTGCTTGCCGACCATGGCGAAGATCAGGCCCACTTCGCCGCGCGGCACCATGCCCCAGCCGACGATCCATTTGCCATTCCCGCCCGCGAAAAGGCCCGCCGCGAGCTTGCCGACCACGGCGACTGCCGTGATGCCAAGCGCCACGCCGACGATGGCCGGGTCGGCAAGGCTGGACAGATCCACCTGCATGCCGGTGAGCACGAAGAACACCGGCACGAAGAAATAGCCGATCGGCTCGATCATCGCCTCGTGCTGGTGGCCGGTATGCTTCTGCAGGATCGGCATGAGGCGGTCCATCAGGCCGCGGCTTGCCGGGTCGCGCATGAGCGGCTCGATGTCCTGCACGATGCGCGGCGTTTCGTAGCCCCTGAGGAAGATGGGCTCGAACAGCAGGCCGGCGGCGAAGGCGCCGATGATCGGCGCGAGGCCGATGGCATGCGCCAGCCAGGCCAGGGCGAGACCGGTGGCGAGCACCTGGGCGAACAGCATCGAGTGGCCGGGGTCGATCTGGGCGAGGAAGCGGGTGGAGTGCGGGGCGATCCTGCGGCCGAGCCAGATGCTGCCGCCGAGGAACAGCGCCGCCTCGGCGATGATGCGCAACACCTCGCCGGTGCCGACCGAGCCGGCCTCGACGAGGCCCGTCACGACGGCGAGGATGATGAGGCCCAGCACGTCGTCGATCACGGCCGCGCCGAGCACGATGCGCGCGGCCGGCGTGCCGAGCTTGCCGAGGTCGCGGAAGACGCGGCCGGTGATCCCGACCGACGTCGCCGCCAGCGTCGCGCCGAGGAAGAGGTAGGTGTTCTGCGACTGCCCTGGCAACAGCCACGGCCCGACGAGGAAGGCGCCGAGCGCGAAGGGAACCACGATGCCGACGCTGCCGACCGCCGTCGCGCGGGCACCGACTTTCACGAGGTCGGCGAGCCGCGTTTCGAGTCCGATCTGCAGCAGCAGGACGATCACGCCGAGCTCGGCGATGAAGGCGATGATCGGATCCTGCGCGATGCTCTCGAACAGGCCGATGCCGAACAGGGAAAGGTTGCCGAGCGCCACGCCCAGGAGCAGTTCGCCGAGCACGGCCGGAAAGCCGATGCGCTGGGCGAGCGGCGCGAACAGCCGTGCGCTCATGAGGATGAGCGCGAGCCAGAGCAGGTTCGCCCCGATCACGCCGCTGCCGGCCGCCAGCGCGGGCAGCGGCAGGAGCAGCAGGAACGGTGCGCTAATGCGCAACGGCCGGGGCCGCCTGCACGGCGGCGGGGGGGGGCGTGTTGGCGACACCGTCCTTGTGCTTCTCGTGGGGGTGCCAGCCGAGCACCGTCAGCATCGCGAAGAAGCCGACAACGTAGCCGACCGGGATCATCCAGCCGTGGCGCAGCCACTGGCCGACCGACTTGGCTTCCGGAAACAGGTTGGATACCGCGACGCCGGCCGAGGAGCCGAACCAGAGCATCGAACCGCCGAAGCCGACGGCGTAGGCGAGGAAGCCCCAGTCGTAGCCGCCCTGCTTGAGCGCCAGCGCGGTCAGCGGGATGTTGTCGAACACCGAGGAGATGAAGCCGAGCGCGAGCGTCGACATCCAGGAGGCTGGCGGCAGCTTCTCGACCGGCATCATCGAGGCGCAGGTGACCAGCGCCAGCAGGAAGACCGAGCCCTTGATCGCATCCGGCATCAGGCTCCACTCGGGCTTGCGCAGCGGCACGGCCAGCAGCAGCGCGACCCAGACGGCGACCCCGAGGAAGGGGAAGTGGTCGGCGACGGCGGCGAACTTGAGGTTGACCGTGACGTTGGTGGCGATGGCGGCCACGAGGATGAAGCCGACGATGCCGACGCGCGCCCAGTCGATGTGGTGCTGGGCATGCAGGTTCTTTTCGATCGCCATGTGTTTGTGCTGGAGCAGCGCGGCCGGAATGCCGAACACCACCGTGGCGACGGCGGCGGGCAGGTAGGCCTCGACGACGTCGAGCGGCGAGACGCCGTCGATCCACATCATGGTGGTCGTGGTGTCGCCGACCACCGAGCCGGCGCCGCCGGCGTTCGAGGCGGCGACGATGGCGGCGAGGTAGCCGATGTGCACCTTGCGCTTGAACACGCTCGCGGCCACCGTGGCGCCGATCAGCGCGGCGGCGATGTTGTCGAGGAAGCCGGACATGAACCAGACCAGCGCCAGCAGCACGAAGGGTCCGAGCCAGCCTTCCGGCAGCAGTTTCGGCAGCACCTCGGGTACGCCCGAATCCTCGAAATGCCGCGCCAGCAGCGCGAAGCCGACCAGCAGGCAGAGCAGGTTCACCAGCAGCACCCACTCGTGGGCCATGTGCAGGCCGAAGCCGGCGAGTCCCGGCCCGGTCTTGAAGCCGGTGAACAGGATCTTGTAGGTCGTGATGGTGGCCAGGCCGGTCAGGGCCACCTGCAACACATAATGGTGGAACAGCGCGACGCCGAGCAGGGTGGCGCCGAACAGGATGAAATCGACCGGAATGCCGAACAGCTCCATGAGCCTCTCCACAATATAATTTCGGCCGATTGTAGCATCGCCTCCGCGCGTCCTTCCGCAGCGCAGCAACGGACTTTCGGCTAAACTCGGAGCATCCGAGGCACAAGGAAAACGCCATGAAAATTCTGCTTCCCGTCGACGGCTCGACCCATTCCGACCGGGCCGTTCAGCATGTGATCGCCACCGTGAAAAAGGGGGGAGTTCGCGAAGTCCATTTGCTCAACGTTCAGCCGACGATCGACGCGCCGGAAGTGCGCAGTCACATGCGGGCGAGCGAAATCGAGGCGATGCAGGAAACGCGTGGCGGCGACGCCCTCGCCTCGGCGCGCGCCCTGCTCGACAAGGCGGGCATCGCCTACGCGCCCTGCGTCCTGCTCGGCCCGGTCGCCGAAACGATCGTGCAGTTCGCGACCGACAAGGCCTGCGACAAGATCGTCATGGGCCGGCGCGGCCTCGGCGCGCTCGGCAACGTCCTGATGGGTTCGGTCACGAGCGAGGTGCTGCACCTCACCGAACTGCCCGTGACGCTGGTCAAGTGACCCAGTGACCGGGTGACGTTGGCGCCGTCCCGCCGGCGCTGACTTTTTCCGCGGGCCGATCAGGCCTGCTTCTTCACCGCATCGACCAGGCTGTCGGGTTCCGGCGCGCGCTTGACCACCAGCACCGCGCAGGACAATTCGCCGACGATGCGGTCGGTCGTCGGGCCGGCGATCTTGCGGCTCAAACCCTTGCGCTGGTCGTTGCCGATGATGACGAGATCGGCGTCGAGCTCTCGCGCCGCATCGAGGACCGCCTGATCGGGCGTCTTGTCGACGACGAGTCCGGTGCACTCGATGCCCTCGTTCCTGAGCAGGCCGAGCTTCTCGGCGACATCCTCTTCGGCCGCCTCGCGGCCGGCGCCGGCGGGCGCGGCCGCGATCACGGTGACCGGCAGGCGCGCCGCCTTGGCGATCTGGGCGGCGGATTCGACGACGCGGTCGCTGATCGGCGCGCCATCGGTGGCCATCAGGATGCGGCGTTGCCAGGGTTGCGCCTGCCAGTTCGCCACCAGTACGTGGCAGGGCGAGCCGATGATGATCTGCTGGGCGATGTCGCCGACCAGCTTTTCCTTCACGCCGCCGCGCGGCGGACGGCGGCCGATGACGAGGATATTGCTGTCGGCCTCGCGGGCGGCGGCGACGATTTGCTCCACCGGTTTGCCGACGCGCGTCATGGGCTCGCTATCCACGCCGGCGACCAGCGCCTTGCGCTCCGCCTGTTGCAGCCGCGCGCGCGCGATTTCGTCGTCGTCGGGCGAGTCGATGCAGGTCATCAGGTCGAGCGTGACGCCGAAACTCTGCGCCAGGGCGACGGCGATGTCCTCCGGCGCGTGGCTGAACTCGCTGCCGTCGGTGGCGAGCAGCAGACGCTGGCGGCGGAAGCCGTCGGGCAGGATGCCCTGGTTGCACTCGGCGAAGATGCGCGTCTTGCAGGTGCGGCAGATATCGGGGTTGAGCGTCCAGTAGAGCGCGCCGGTGACGTTGGTCATCACCGGGAAGAAGGCACCCTCGCCGATGTCCTTGACGTAGTCGCCCTGGCGCAGGAACTGGTAGTTGGCGTTGCTCAGCCGGTAGAAATACAGGCCGCCGCCGATGCGCCGGCGGCGGCGTGCCTCCTGCGCCAGCACTTCGGCGCCGGCGATGTCGATGCTGCTGAGGCTGGCCGCGGCGATCAGCACCGACTTCTGCTGCGGATTGTCCTCGTCGATCTGCTGCAGCGCCTGCTGCAGGTAGCTCGCCGCGCCGAAATAGAGCGCGCCGTTGATGCGAACGATGCGCAGCTGAGGGCACTCGGGTCGGCCCTTGGCGCGCACGAAGTGGTAGGCGCCTGCCTCGGGGGCCGGCACCACCGGAACGATTTCCGGCTTCGAGGTGCGGTAGAGGAAGACCACCAACGACAGGAAGACGCCGAGGAAGATGCCCATCTCGAGGTTGAACAGGGTGCCGATCAGCGTGGTGGCCAAGATGACCGACTCGGTCTTGCTGGTATGCCAGATGTGCTCGATGTGGTGGAAATCGATCAGGCCCCAGGCGACGAGGAAGAGGATGCCGGCCATCGCCGCGTTCGGCAGGTAGGCGGCGAGCGGCGCGACGACCAGCAGGACAAGGACCAAGGCCACCGAGGCGAACACCGAGGCCAGCGGGGTGCGCGCGCCGGCCTCGTAGTTCACGCCGCTGCGGTTGAACGAGCCGGAGGAGGCGTAGGCCGAGAAGAAGCTGCCGACGATGTTCGACAGGCCCTGGCCGATGAACTCCTGGTTGCCGTCGATGCGTTGCTCGGAGCGCACGGCGATGGCGCGCGCGATCGATACCGCCTCGGTGAGCGCCAGCATGGTGATCACCAGCGCCGGACCGATGGTGGCCTGCAGGGAGGCGAGCGAGAAGTCCGGCGTCGACAGCGGCGGCAGGCCGGCCGGCAGCGCGCCGACGGTCAGGATGCCGGTGGCTTCCTTGCCCTGCCACAGCACCAGCGCCTCGGCGAACAGGCTGCCGACGATCATCGCCGCGATCATGTAGGGAATCTTCTTCAGGTATTTTTTGGTCAGGATGCCGGTGGCGAGCGTGACGAGACTGACGGAGAGAACCCAGGGATTGATGTCGGCGAACTGCGCGAACAGCTGATGCACGATCTCGTAGAAGGGCGTGCCGCGCGGAATGGCGATGCCGAAAAAGTTCTTCACCTGGCTGGCGGCGATGAGGATCGCCGCGCCGGCCGTGAAGCCGATCACCACGGTGTGCGAGATGAAGTTCACCAGCGCGCCCATGCGGGCGAGGCCGAGCACGAGCTGGAATACCCCGACGAGGAAGGTCAGCGTCAGCACGAACTGGATGTATTGGGCCGAGCCCGGCTCGGCCGCGTGGGAGAGCGCGGCGAACACCGCGATCGAGATCGCCGTGGTCGGTCCGGAGACCAGATGCCAGCTCGAACCGAACAGCGCGCCGATCACGGCGGGCATCATCGCCGCGTAGAGTCCATATTGCGGCGGCAGGCCGGCGATGGTGGCGAAGGCCACGCCCTGCGGCAGCACGATCAGCGCGCCGGTGATGCCGGCGATCAGGTCGTCCCTGAGCGTGCGGCGCGTGAGCAGTGGCCACCAGAGCAGGAACGGGAAAATTTTGCCAAGCGTGCCGGCTGACGTTTTCATCGTGGATGGGTCGGGAAAGGCGTCGGGGGGGAGGGCGGGAGCGGAGGGCATAAATATTAGCAGATGATGATATTTCTTGCCGGCAGTCGGAGCGAGGGCGGCATGCTAGCCGCCGACCCGTCAAGGCTTTGTTAAGCCGCGGGAAAGCGCACGCGGGCGGTGGTGCCGCGGGCTGGATCGCTTTCCAGCGCGACCTGCCAGCCGGTGCGCTCGCAGATGCGGCGGACCAGGGCGAGGCCGATGCCTGCCCCGGCGCTTTCCGCGCCGCGATAGTGGCGTTCGAAGACCCGCGCGATGTCGCCGGGGGGAATGCCCTGGCCGCTGTCCGCCACCACCAGTTCACCGTCGCCCAGGGCGATGCGGACGTGGCCGTCGCGGGTATGGGCGATGGCATTGTGGATCAGGTTGGCCGCGACGATGGCGAGGAAGGCCGGCGGCGCGGCCAGCTCGGGTACCGCGCCGATCTCAAGGTCGATGCGGATGTTGCGCGCCGCGGCCTGCGCGCGGTGCCGCTCGACGCTGTCGGTTACGATGCGGGCGGCATCGCAGCTCGTTTCGGCGGGCGTGCTTTCCTCGCGCGCCAGCATCAGGAGGGTGGTGATCAGTTCGCCCATTTCCTCGGCGGCGCGCGTGATGCGAGCGACGCGCGTCGCCTGCGCCGGCGCGAGCGCGGGATCGTCGGCGAGGACTTCAGCCGCCCCGCGGATCGCCGTCAGCGGGGTGCGCAGCTCGTGGCTGGCGTCGGCGGCGAAGCTGCGCTCGCGCTCGACGAAGGCGGCCAGGCGCGCGAGGTAGCGATCGAAGGCGCGCGCCAGTTCGTCGATTTCGTCGCCGGGGTCGCCGGCGTCAGCGAGGCGCGGCGGATCGGCGGGGTCGGCGCCGCTGACCGCGCGGGCGAGCTCGGTCACCGGCGCGATCACCCGGCCGGCCAGCCACAGTCCGCCGATGGTCGCCAGCAGCGTCATCAGCGCGGCGCCGGCGATCAGCCAGACGAGAAAACGCTCCTCGCGCAGCTGCTGGCGCGTTTCGTCGAACAGCAGCAGGTAGCGTTCGCCACCGCGCGCCGCGACGGCGACGCGGTGCGGCGTGCCGGCGATGACGATCTCGTGCCGGCCCGGCGGCAGTTGCGCGACCTCCGCCGGCAATCCGGGGGGAATTGCTTCCGGGCGGATCAGGTAGCCCGTCAGGCTGGTCGTGGCCGGCGGCTGCGAGTCCGGATTGCGCGCGCGGCGCGCCATGTAGTCGCTCAGCTCGGCTTCCAGCGTTTCGTCCATCAGTCGGCGCGAGACGTCGTGCGTCGCATACCAGATGCCGAGGGCAAACAGCAGGCTCAGGGCCGCGCCGAGCGCCGCGAAGGCGAGGGCGACGCGAAAGCGGAGGCTATGCCGGCGCCGCATCGCCGGGAGGTGGCTCGGCGGCGATCTGCCAGCCGATGCCGCGCAGAGTGTGCAGCAGGGCATGACCGAAAGGCTTGTCGATCGCCGCGCGCAGGGCGTGCATGTGCGTGCGCAGGGCGTCGGAATCGGGCGGCGCGTCGCCCCAGACGCCGCGCTCCAGTTCGGCGCGACCCAGCACGCGCGGCGAGGCGCGCATCAGCACTTCGAGGATGCGCAGCGGAATGGGCGGCAGCGTGATCGGCCGGCCGGCGCGGCTGACGCGGAACGTCGCCGGGTCGAAGACGAGGTCGGCCACCCGCAGTTCGCTGGCGACCACGGCGGACTGGGCGCGCCGGGTCAGCGCGCGGATGCGCGCGACCACTTCGCGCAGGGCGAACGGCTTGACGAGATAGTCGTCCGCGCCCGCCTCGAGGCCGGCGATCTTGTCGTCGAGCGTGTCGCGCGCGGTCAGCATCAGGATGGGCGTCGCTTTGCCGGCGGTCTCGCGCAGGTGGCGGCACAGCGCGAGACCGTCAATGCCGGGCAGGATCAGGTCGAGCAGAATGACGTCGAAATGCTGCGTGCCGGCCAGGTGCAGGCCGGTCAGGCCATCGCCGGCCGTGTCGACGACGTGGCCGCGCGCCTCGAGGTAGTCGACCAGGTTGGCGGCGAGGTCCGGGTTGTCCTCGACGACGAGGATCTTGAGTGGTGCGTTGGCGGGCATGGGTTTCCATTATCGCTCGCGGCGAGCGGGAAAAAGTCAGTGCCGGCGGCACGGCGGCGGTTTCATGACATCGCGATGTTGCGTTGCGGTATCCCGATACGCCGCCCTGATTCGGGAATAAATAGCTTGTTGCGCCGGCCATATGGCCAACTGCTAATATCACTTACTCCGTCAAGAATGCGCCAGCAGAGCGCCATGAACACGTTAAGACGGCGGTTTTCCTCTTCCGGCCTGCCTGCATGAGTTCCACCTTCGCGCGACTTCTGTTTCCCTTTTTGCGCTGGCTTCCGCTTTCCGCCGCGACGCTGCGGGCGGATTTCCTGGCCGGGCTGACCGTCGCCCTGGTGCTGGTGCCGCAGTCGATGGCCTACGCGCAGCTGGCCGGCCTGCCCGCCTACTACGGCTTGTATGCCGCCTTCCTGCCGGTCGCGGTGGCCGCCCTCTGGGGGTCCTCCAACCAGCTCGGCACCGGTCCGGTGGCGGTGGTTTCGCTGCTGACGGCCTCTTCGCTGGCGCCGCTGGCGGCGACCGGGTCGGAGCAGTTCGTCGCGCTGGCGATCATGCTGGCGCTGCTGGTCGGCATCGTCCAGCTGACGCTCGGCGTCTTCAAGCTCGGTGTGGTGGTCAACTTCCTCTCGCACCCGGTGATCGTCGGTTTCACCAACGCGGCGGCGATGATCATCGGCCTGTCGCAGATCAACAAGCTGATCGGCGTGCCGATGGGACGCTCGGAGTCCTTCATCAACGACATCTGGGGCGTGCTGCAGCTGGTCGGCGACACCCACCTGCCGACGCTGGCGATGGGCGTCGCCGCGATCGCCGTCATGTGGGCGATCCGCAAATGGGCGCCGAAGCTGCCGGGCGTGCTGATCGCGGTGGCCCTGACCACGCTGGTGTCCTGGCAGATCGGTTTCGAGCGCAATGTCGCGGTCGGCCTCGACCAGATCGCCGAACCGGAAGCGTATGCGCTGCTGGGCGACTACATGGCGGCCGAGGCGCGCATCGCGGAGATCAACGCACAGATGGCCGCGAAGGGCCGCGAACTGCAGCAGCGGCGCAAGAACGGCGCCGGGGCTTCGCATGAGGGAGCGACCCTCAGCTACGAGATCGAGCTGCTCAAGCTCCAGCTCAAGGATCGCGAGGAAGAGAACCGCCGGCGCAGCCGCGCCATCCGCAGCTTCGTCCTCGAACAGGTGCCGGGTAGCGCTGGCCGGCCGGCCATGTTCCATGCGCAGGGCAAGCTGCCCGCCGGAACGCAGTCCGACGGGCGGCGCTGGCGCATCACGCGCGCGGTGCACGGCGCGACCGGCGAGATCAAGCTCTCCGGCGGCGGCCAGGTGGTCGGCAAGGTGCCCGAAGGGCTGCCCTCCTTCCACATGCCGACCATTTCCTGGGACGCCATCGGTGCGCTGCTGAGCACCGCCATCGTCATTTCGCTGGTGGGCTTCATGGAGGCGATCTCGATCGCCAAGGCGATCGCCGCGAAGACGCGCCAGCGCGTCGATCCGAACCAGGAACTCATCGGCCAGGGGCTGGCCAACATCGTCGGCAGCTTCTCGCAGGCCTTTCCCGTGTCCGGCTCGTTCTCGCGCTCGGCGGTGAACATCAATGCCGGCGCGCAGACCGGCCTGTCCTCGGTGATTACGGCGGCCTTCGTGCTGCTGACCCTGCTGTTCCTCACGCCGCTGCTCTACCACCTGCCGCAAGCGGTGCTGGCGGCGGTCATCATCATGGCGGTGATCGGCCTGATCAACTTCAAGGCGGTCCGGCATGCCTGGCAGGCCAGCCGGCACGACGGCATCGCGGCCATCGTTACCTTCGTCGCCACGCTGGCCGTGGCGCCCCACCTCGACAAGGGCATTTTGATCGGCGCCGGCCTGGCGCTGGGCCTGTATCTCTTCCGCACCATGACGCCGCGCGTCGCCATCCTCGGCCGCTACGGCGACGGCACGCTGCGCGACGTCAGGGTCAACGAGCTGCCCGAATCGCAGGTGGTCGAGGCGGTGCGCTTCGACGGCCGGCTGTATTTCGCCAACGTCTCCTATTTCGAGGACACAATCCTCGAGGCGGTGGCGCATCACCGCAAGCTCGCCTACATGATCATCGTCGCGGACGGCATCAACGAGATCGACGCCTCCGGCGAGGAAATGCTCCGCAACCTGGTCGAGCGGCTGCGCGCCAACGGCATCACCGTGCTGTTCGCCGGCCTCAAGAAACAGGTGCTCGACGTCATGCGCGCCACCGGCCTGTTCGACTACGTCGAGCAGAAGAACATCTATCCGACCGCCGAGCATGCGATCGAGGCGGCTTACGCCGCCGCCGACGCCGCCGGCATTCCGCATTCCTCGACGCTTCTGAGGAAGCCAGCCACCTGACCCGCCGTCCCGCCGGCGCTGACTTTTGCCACAAGGGAAGAACAACATGAAGAAATCGCACCACAAGACCCTGATCGCCGCCATCGCCTTCATCGTCGTCTGGGCCCTCGCTGCCACGGCGGTGCCGAGCGTCCCGATCGCCGTGGTGCTCGGCATCCTGATGCTGACCGTCTTCCTGTTCGCCTTCGAGGTGGTCGGCGTCGATGTCGCCGCCGTCTGCATCATGGTGCTGCTCGGCCTGATCAGCCACTTCCACGGCCTGTTCGGGTTCGAGAAGCCGCTGGTGCCGAGCAGCGAGCTGTTCCGCGGCTTTTCCTCCAACGCCGTGGTGTCGATCATCGCGGTGATGATCATCGGCGCCTCGCTCGACAAGACCGGGCTGATGAGCAAGGTCGCGGCGACCATCCTCAAGCTGGCCGGCCAGACCGAGGCGCGCGTGATTCCCGCCATCTCCGGCACCGTCGGCTTCATCTCCAGCTTCATGCAGAACGTCGGCGCCGCCGCGCTGTTCCTGCCGGTGGTGTCGCGCATCTCGGCGCGCACCGGACTCGCCATGTCGCGCCTGCTGATGCCGATGGGCTTCTGCGCGATCCTCGGCGGCACCATCACCATGGTCGGCTCCAGCCCGCTGATCCTCGTCAACGACCTGATCCTCACCTCGAACAAGGCGCTGCCGGCCGAACACCAGATGGAAACCTGGTCGCTGTTTTCCGTCACGCCGGTCGGCCTGGCGCTGCTGGCCACCGGCATCGCCTATTTCGTCCTTGCCGGCCGTTTCGTCCTGCCGGGCAAGGCGCCGGCGGACGATCCGGCGGGCTTCAACGATCCGCTCGACTACTTCCAGCAGCTCTACGGCCTCGACTACGCGGTCTACGAGGCGGTGGTGCCCGCCGGCAGCCCGCTGGTCGACCAGCTGATCGGCGACATCGAAACGCCGAACCGCCTGCGCGTCGTCGCCATCCTGCGCGGCACCAGCGACCTCCGCATGGGTCCGGCACGCGACGTCAAGATTGTTCCCGGCAGCGTCGTCGGCCTGCTCGGCGCGCCCGATCGTCTGCGCGAGTTCACCGCGGCGAATGGATTGCAGATGCGCGCCCAGCTGGAAACCTTCGCCGAGCAGCTGGCGCCGACCAAGGCGGGCATCGCCGAGGTGGCGATTCCGCCTGGCTCGACCCTGATCGGCAAGAGCGCGCGCGATGTCTGGATGCGCAAGACCTACGGCATCTCGATGACCGCGCTGCATCGCGGCGGCAAGACGCTGCGCGAGGGCGACGGCATCCGCGACATGCCGCTGATGGCGGGCGACACGCTGGTCGTGCACACCACCTGGGAGGCGCTGGCGCATCTCGAAAGGGACAAGAACTTCCTTGTCATCACCACCGAATATCCGCACGAAGAGCTGCGGCCGCACAAGGTCAAGCCGGCGCTGTTCTTCTTTTCCGTCGCGCTTGGCCTGATCCTGTTCACCGACATCCGCTTGTCCATCGCGCTGATGGCCGGCGCCATCGGCATGGTCATCTCCGGCGTGCTGAAGATCGAGGAGGCCTACCAGGCCGTGAGCTGGAAGTCGGTGTTCCTGCTCGCCAGCCTGATTCCGCTCGGCCTCGCCGTCGAGACCAGCGGCACGGCGGCCTGGATCGCGCAGCAGACGCTGTCCCTGCTCGGCGGCACGCCGATCTGGGTGATCCAGCTCGCCATCGCGGTGCTGGCCACCTTCTTCACCCTGGTGATGTCCAACGTCGGCGCGACCGTCCTGCTGGTGCCGCTGGCGGTCAATATCGCCATCGGCGCCGGCGCCAACCCGGCGGTGTTCGCGCTCACCGTGGCGCTGGCGACCTCGAACTCCTTCTTCCTGCCGACCCACCAGGTCAATGCTCTCATCATGGGCCCGGCCGGCTACCGCGTCGCCGACTTCATGCGCGCGGGCGGCGTCATGACCGTGCTGTTCATCGTGGTGCTGATGGTGATGATGAACCTGATTTTCTGAGGCGCCACTCCACCTTCATGAGCTGCCGGCCTCTATAATCGCCGCCACCATGCCGACCCTGCTCGCCATCGACACCCTGCTGCTGGCCATTTGCGCCTGGCTGGCGATCGGTGCGGCGGGTCTGGTGCGACCGCGCGACACGCGCTTCATCGCCCGTACCCTGTTCCCCCTCGGCGCCCTCATCGGCGTGCTGATCGCCGCCGTCGCGCTCGCCTCGCTCGGCGACCGGCCGCAGACCGCCGTACTGGCGATCGGCCTGCCCGACCTACCCTTCCACCTGCGCTTCGACAACCTGTCCGCGGTGTTCGTCCTGCTGCTCGGCGCGGTGTCAGCCGGCATTTCGATCTATGCCGCCGGCTACTTCCGCCATGGCGAGGGCACCGCGCCCGGGCTGCTCTGTCTCGAATACCACCTGTTCCTCGCCAGCATGCTGCTGGTGCTGCTGGCCGACGACGCCTATGCCTTCATGGTGGCCTGGGAAACCATGGCGCTGTCCTCGTTCTTCCTCGTCACCACCAACCACCAGCACGGCGAGATCCGCCGCGCCGGCTATCTCTACCTGCTGATCGCCCACGTCGGCGCCATCGCCATCCTGCTGTCCTTCGCCGTGATGACCTCGGGCACCGGCGACTACAGCTTCGCCAACATGCGCGCCCAGCAGCATGAGCCATTCTGGGCCTCGGTCGCCTTCCTGCTCGCCCTGTTCGGCTTCGGCGCCAAGGCCGGCCTGCTGCCGGTGCATGTCTGGCTGCCCGAGGCGCACCCGGCGGCGCCTTCGCCGGTATCCGCCCTGATGAGCGGCGTGATGCTCAAGACCGCCATCTACGGCCTGCTGCGCGTCAGCTTCGACCTGGTCGGCACGACGATCTGGTGGTGGGGCGTGGTGGCGCTGGTGATCGGCCTCGCCACGGCCTTCTTCGGCGTGCTCTACGCCACGGTGCAATCCGACATGAAGCGCCTGCTCGCCTATTCCTCGATCGAGAACATCGGCCTGCTCGCCGTCGGCATCGGCCTGGCGCTGATCTTCCACGCCTACCGCATGGAGGCGCTCGCCGCGCTGGCGCTGACGGCGGTCTTCTACCACTGCCTCGCTCACGCCGGCTTCAAGAGCCTGCTGTTCCTGTGCACCGGCTCGGTGCTGCACGCCACCAAGGAGCGCAGCCTCGGCAAGCTCGGCGGGCTGATCCACCGCATGCCCTGGGTGGCCTGGCTCGCGCTGGTCGGCGTGATCGCCAGCGCCGGCCTGCCGCCCCTGTCCGGCTTCGTTTCCGAATGGCTGCTGCTGCAGGCCTTCCTGTTCTCGCCCGGCCTGCCGCATTCCTGGCTCAACATGGTGGTGCCGGTGGCGGCGGCGCTGGTCGCGCTGGTGGCGGCGCTGGCCGGCTTCGCCATGGTCAAGTTCCACGGCATCATCTTCCTCGGCCAGATGCGCGAGCCGGCGCTCAAGGACGCCCACGACGCCGGCCGCTGGGAAAAGCTCGGCCTCGTCTGGCTGGCGCTGCTGACCCTGCTGCTCGGCGTGCTGCCCTCGACCGTGATCCTGCGCCTCGACATGGCGACGCGCCAGCTGCTGGGCAAGGGCCTGGCCGAACGCCTGCTGGAGCACGGCTGGTTCATGCTCGCGCCGATCTCGCCGGAGCGCGCCAGCTACGAGCCGCTGATCTTCCTCGTCGTCATCGTCCTCTCGGTCTGGCTTGGCCGCTGGCTGGTGACGCGCCTCTACCACGGTCGCGCGCGCCGCGCGCCGGCCTGGGACTGCGGCTACCATTTCCAGGGACCGCGCGCGCAGGACACCGCCGAGGGCTTCAGCCAGCCGATCCGCCGCATCTTCGAGCCGATGTTCCGCATGGAGCGCCACTTCCCGAGCATCCGTGACAAGGAGCCGTATTACAGCGTCAAGGTCGAGGACCACTTCTGGTACTGGCTCTACCTGCCCATCGCGCGCCTCGCCGCCCGCGCGTCGAACCTCGTCACCGCCCTGCAGGGCGGGCGCATCGCGATCTACCTGATGTACAGCTTCCTCACCCTGATCCTGCTCCTGCTGGTGGCCCGGCCATGATTTCCGTCGCCGGCTTCCTCGGCCAGTTGTTCGCCCTCGTGCTGGCCCTCGCGCTCGCGCCGCTGCTGACGGGCTGGGTGAACCAGTGCCGCGCCTGGCTGCAGAATCGCAAGGCGCCGCCGCTGTGGCAGCCCTATTTCATGCTGCACAAGCTGTTCCACAAGGACGTGGTGCTCGCCCACGGCGCTTCCTCGTTGTTCCGCGGTGCGCCCTTCCTCGTGTTCGGCTGCATGGTGCTCGCCTGCGCCATCATTCCCAGCCTGTCCACCGACCTGCCGCTGGCCCCTGCCGCCGATGCGCTGGCGCTGGTGGGCGTGTTCGGCCTGGCGCGCATCTTCATCTCGCTCGCGGCGATGGACATCGGCACCTCCTTCGGCAGCCTCGGCGGTCGGCGCGAAATGCTGGTCGGCTTCCTCGCCGAGCCGGCGCTGCTGATCGTCATCTTCACCGTCGCGCTGATCGCCCAGTCGACCTCGGTGGCCAACATCGTCGAGACGCTCGCGCACCGCGATTTCGTCATCTACCCGAGCCTCGCCTTCGCCGGCGTCGCCTTCACCTTCGTCTCCTTCGCCGAGAACGCGCGCGTGCCGGTCGACAACCCGGCCACCCACCTCGAACTGACGATGATCCACGAGGCGATGATCCTCGAATATTCGGGCCGCCACCTCGCGCTGATCGAGTGGGCCGCCAGCCTGAAGCTCTATGCCTACTCCTGTCTCGGCCTCGCGCTGTTCTTTCCCTGGGGCATCGCCGAGCGCGACAACTTCCTCGCGCTGGTCGCGGCGGTGCCGCTGCTGCTGGTCAAGCTCGCCATCGGCGGTGCCCTGCTGGCGCTGATCGAGACCATCAACGCCAAGATGCGCATCTTCCGCGCGCCGGAATTCCTCGGCACCGCCTTCATGCTCGCGGTGCTCGGCCTGCTGGTGCGCCTGCTGCTGGAGGTGCGCGCATGAACGCAGCGCTGCCGCTCTCGGCTCAGCTCATCAACCTGTTGGCCGCGGTGATCCTGCTGCTCGCCTTCGCCATGCTGGCGCAGCGCCGCGTGCTGCAGCTGATCGACCTGTTCGCGCTGCAGGGCTTCGCGCTCTTCCTGTCGACGCTGGTGGTGGCGGTCAAGACCGGCCAGACGCACCTGTATTACTCCGCCGGCCTCACGCTGAGCCTCAAGGTGCTGCTGCTGCCCTGGATCCTGCACCGGCTGGTGCGCCGCCTCCAGGTCAAGGGCGAGATCGAGGCGCTGATCAATATCCCGACCACCATGCTGGTCGGCATCGGCCTGGTGATCGTCGCCTTCAACGTCGCCCTGCCGATCTCCGCGCTCTCGTCCACCATCACGCGCGGCACGCTTGGCATCGCGCTGGCGGTGGTGATGCTCGCCTTCCTGATGATGATCACGCGGCGCAAGGCGATCACCCAGGTGGTCGGTTTCCTCGCCATGGAAAACGGCCTGTTCCTCGCCGCCACCAGCGCCACCTATGGCATGCCGATGGTGGTCGAACTCGGCATCGCCCTCGACGTGCTGGTCGGCGTGATCATCCTCGGCGTGTTCTTCTTCCAGATTCGCGACCAGTTCGACAGCCTCGACATCCACCACATGGAACGCCTGAAGGACAACTGAACCCATGGACGCGTTCATCCTCATGCTTGCCATTCCCCTCGTCGGCGGTGCGCTGCTGACGGTGGCCGGCGAACGCGCCTGGGCGCCGAACATCAATGTCCTCGCCAGCGCCGGCACCTTCGCCGCCGCCGTGCTGCTGACGGCGCAGGTCGTCGCCAACGGGCCGCGCTTCGCCTTCGGCGAACTGTTCTTCATCGACTCGCTCAACGTCTTCTTCGTCGCGCTGACCGCCTTCGTCGGCCTGACCACCAGCATCTTCTCCGGCCCCTACATGAAGAACGAGCGCGAGCACGGCCGTCTTTCAGTCGCGCGCCTGCGTCTCTACAAGAGCATGTATCAGCTCTTCATGTTCACCATGCTGGTGGCGCTGACCACCAACAACATGGGCATCCTCTGGGTGGCGATGGAGGCGGCGACGCTCACCACCGTGCTGCTCGTCTCGCTCTACCGCACGCCGGCCTCGCTGGAAGCGGCATGGAAATACTTCATCCTCTGCGGCGTCGGCATCGCCCAGGCGCTGTTCGGCACCATCCTGCTCTACTTCGCCGCCGAGCGCGTGCTGGGCCACAGCGGCACCGCGCTGCTGTGGACGCACCTCGTCGAGGTCAGGACCCAGCTCGATCCGACCATCATGGTGCTCGCCTTCATCTTCCTGCTGGTCGGCTACGGCACCAAGGTCGGTCTCGCGCCGCTGCACAACTGGCTGCCCGATGCCCATGCCGAAGGCCCGACGCCCGTGTCGGCCGTGCTGTCCGGCCTGCTGCTCAACGTGGCGCTCTACGCCATCCTGCGCTGCAAGGTGCTCGCCGACGGCGCCATACCGGGCAACTTCGCCGGCGATCTGATGATGGGCTTCGGCCTGTTCACCCTGCTGGTGGCCGCCTTCTTCCTGTCGCGGCAGAAGGACATCAAGCGCATGTTCGCCTACTCGTCGATCGAGCACATGGGCCTGATCACCTTCGCCTTCGGCATGGGCGGCGCGGTCGCCAACTTCGCCGGCCTGCTGCACATGACCATGCACTCGCTCACCAAGTCGGCGATCTTCTTCGCCGTCGGCCACGCCACGCAGAAGACCGGCACGCAGATGATGGACGACATCCGCGGCCTGATGCGCGTCAATCCCCTGATCGGCTGGGGGTTGATGCTCGGCACGCTGGCGATCCTCGGCATGCCGCCCTTCGGCGTGTTCGCCAGCGAATTCATGATCCTCACCCACGCCATGAAGCACCACCCCTGGGCGACCCCCCTGCTGCTGCTGGCGCTCGGCGTGGCCTTCGCCGCCATCTTCGGCAAGGTGCAGCCGATGGTGTTCGGCGAGACGGCGGCGAAGCGTCTGCCACATGCCCCCGCCATTACACCCGTTTTCGTTCATCTCGCGCTGGTGCTGATGCTGGGGCTGTGGATTCCGCCCTACCTGACGCACTGGTTCAACGAAGCTTCTCGCATGCTGGGCTGATCTGGCTGACATGTTCCTCTTCGACGACGAACCCATCGACTTCACGCGCCAGCCCGGATCGGGCGCCCCGGTGTGGCGCGGTCGCGCCGCCGACGGCGACGAGCTGAAGGACTTCGCTGCCGCCGTGCAGCTCGCCGGCGGCCGGCTCGCCGCGCTGTGGGGCTCCGACTGCCGCGCCCAGGATGGCAGCGGTGGCAAGGGCTTCCGCCTCGATGTCGTGTTCGGCCTCAACGAAGGCCATGCCTGGTTGCGCCTCGACCTGCCCGAGGATGCGCCCGCCTATCCCGATCTCGCCGCCCGTTTTCCGGCCGCCAACCGCATGCAGCGCGCGACCTTCGACCTCGTCGGCATCCAGCATGACGGCGCCGACCGGCGCCCCTGGTTGCGCCACGGCGGCTGGCCGGATGGCTGGTTCCCGTTGCGTCACGACGCCGGCGCTCCGCCCGGGCATGAGAATCTGCCCACCGACTACGACTTCGTCCAGGTCGGCGGCGAGGGCGCGCACGAAATTCCCGTCGGGCCGATCCACGCCGGCATCATCGAGCCGGGCCACTTCCGCTTCTCGGTGGTCGGCGAGCGCGTGCTGCGGCTGGAACAGCGCCTCGGCTACCAGCACAGAGGCATCGAGCAGCGTTGCATCGGCGCCGACATCGCCACCGGCGCGAAGCTGGCCGGCCGCGTCTCCGGCGATTCCACCTGCGCCTTCGCCTGGGCCTACGCCAGTGCCGTCGAGGCCGCCTGTGGCGTGACGCCGTCGCCACGCGCGCTGGCCCTGCGCGCGCTGATCCTCGAACGCGAGCGCGTCGCCAACCACCTCGGTGACCTCGGCATGCTAGGCAATGATGCCGCGCTGTCCTTCGGCCTTTCCCAGTTTTTCCGCCTCAAGGAGGACTGGGTGCGTCTCAACGCCCGGTTGTTCGGCCACCGCTTCATGATGGACGCCATCGTGCCCGGCGGCGTTGCCGTCGATCCGGATGCGGCCGGCCTCGCCGCGCTCGTCGAGCAGTGCGACGAAATGGCGCGCGCGGTCAAGGAACTGCGCAAGATCTACGACGAACACGCGGGCCTGCAGGACCGCTTCCTCACCACCGGCACCATCGACGCCGCGCTGGTGCGCGAGCTTTCGCTCACCGGCATGGCGGCACGCGCCACCGGCCTCATCCTCGACGGCCGCAGTTATCGACAGGGCTACACGCCGCCGTCGCCCTGGGCGACGCTCGGCGTGCGTCCCGCCACCGACGAGCGCGGCGACGTCGCCGCCCGCGCCGCCGTGCGCTTCGACGAGATCTTCGAATCGCTGCGTCTGCTGCGCCTGCTCACCGCCGGCCTGCCGGCCGGCGAAATCCGCGGCGAAGTCGTCCCGGTCGCCGGCGCGAGCGGTCTTGGCGTGATCGAGGGCTGGCGCGGCGAGGTGCTCGTCGGCGTGCGCTTCGACGCCGCCGGCCGTCTCGCGCGCGTGCATCCGCACGACCCCTCGTGGCAGGCCTGGCCGGCGCTGGAGCACGCGGTGATGAGGGACATCGTTCCCGACTTTCCGCTCATCAACAAGTCCTTCAACCTTTCCTACTCGGGGCAGGACACATGATCAACCTGCTCAGGCGCATCTTCAAGACCGGCATCGTCACCGAGCTGGCGCCCGACTCCGGCGACGCCACGCACGCAAGTGAGCGCGAACTTGATCGCCTCAACGACGAGATCCTGAGCATCCTCGGCCGCGCGCTGACGATCCGCGAGGTCGATGCCGGTTCCTGCAACGCCTGCGAGCTCGAAATCCACGCGCTCAACAATCCCTACTACAACATCGAGGGCAGCGGCATCAAGTTCGTCGCCAGCCCGCGCCATGCCGACATGCTGCTGGTCACCGGGCCTGTGACGAAGAACATGGAAAACGCAGTGCGCATCGCTTACGACTGCACGCCCGATCCCAAGCTGGTCGTTGCCGTCGGCGATTGCGGCTGCGGCTGCGGCGAGGCGGGCCAACTGTTCGGCCCCAACTACGCGACCTGCGGCGTGGTGGAAAACGTCATCCCCGTCGACGTGCGCGTCCCCGGCTGCCCACCGACGCCGGTCGCCCTGATGCAGGGCATCCTCGCCGCGATCAGGATGCGCTGAGCGATCGCGGCCACGTTTTTCCGAATAAATATCATTTATGAATCAGCGTGGGGATTGATGGAAGAATAAAAATGGTTGCGCAAGTCAGGAAAGGGGTATTCATGCCATCGCAAACAAGAAAAATCGTTGCCGCAGTCATTGTCGCGGGAGCCATCCAGTTGCCCTTGAATGCACAAGCGATGACTCCCGAGGAGTTCCTGACGATCTTTTCGGCCAGCAATTTCGAGCAGATATTCCCGGGTTATTCGGCAAGCTTCTACAGCGCGATGGAAAGCGAGGTGACTTCCACCCTGCAAAGCAGTTCCAATTGCCTCTCGACCTATAACGAGTATTTCAACCAGGGCATCAGCGATCCGCCGTCCTACGATTCCTGCATCAACGACCTGACAACCGCGATGAACCTCAACGCCACCATTACCACGGCGTTCGGTGGGCCCGTGACGGCGGCGGACGTCGATGACGGCTTCCTGACGATGTATTACGCGTTTGCCAATCAGGTGCTCACGCCGGCCATTACGCAACAGGTTCAGCAGGCGACATCGATCCGGCAGGCGGACCAGATTTCACGCGTGCTGAGTTCAGTCAGCAACATGCGCCGCCGGGGAGGACCGCAGCGGACCGCGTTGTCATCTCCGCTTTCCGGCATGGCGGCAGGCGGCGCGCCGGCTAAAACGAATATGTGGCTGTCGGCATCGGTGGATAACATCAAGAACACCTATGCGGGTGGCCGTCATGATGGCAGGGTGACGAACTTCATCGGTGGCGTCGACTACACCCTGAATTCGGGCATGGTGGTGGGGGTGAGTCTGGCCATGGACGAACTGAAGTTGAACACGCCCTACAACGGTGGCAACATGAAGGTCACCAGCTGGATGGCAGCCCCATATTTCAGCTACGCATTGAATGAAAAATGGGTGCTCGATGCTTCCGCGGGCTTCGCCTGGGGCGAGTCGGACGTCATGTGGCGGCCCACCGGGGTGGCCGTACGGGCGACGCAGAACCTGACGCGCAACTATCAGGCGCTCAACCTCTCCACCCAGCAGTGGCGCGGCGAGACAGAGCTGTCGGGAAAGATCGGCCTCATCCGTGCCGAGGAAAAGCTGGATGCGAATGCCACGCTCCTGACGCCGCGACAGAAGAACACCATCACGCAGATGCGACTCACCGGGCGGATGGGTCAATGGATGAACGATTACGAGCCCTATGCCGAACTCTCGTACACCTATGACATCTCCAGGACCGACTACAACCGGCTCCCAGGCCAGTTGCAGGACAAGGATGGATGGAACGCCACGCTGGGAGTCGACTTCTTTTCCCGCAACGGGGTGCATGGCGGCATCCTCTATTCGAAGCAGTTCGGCCGCGACCATCTGGAAAGCGATGTCCTGATGGGCAACCTCAACTATCGCTTCTAGCACCGGTGTTCGCTGGCAAGGCAGTTTAGTGCGAAAACGCGCCGCTCCCCGGCGCGTTTTTTTCAACGACATTTGCCCATGATGCTATTGTTGATATCGGGAGCATTTGCCAAAGGGGATAGTCATGAAGCGACTTGCGATGATGGCGGCGTGCGCCGTCTGGCTCGGCGGCTGCGGCGACAAGCTCGCCGATTCCCTTGCGCCGGGGACGGCGCAGCCCTACGCGGGCCAATCGATTACCGTCATTGTTCCCAAGCTGGATGCCCGGCTGATCCGCGGTCCGATTCTCGATGAGGTCGAGGGCTTCGAGAAGCGCACCGGCGCGAAGGTGCGCGTGCTGACGCCGGGCTGGAACGAAACCATCGAGAAGATCGACGAGTCGCTCAAGTCGCCCGAGCTGAACTTTGACATCTACGTGGCGATCTCGATGTGGAGCGGCACCCTGCTCGGCGGCGGTCACATCGAGCCGGTGCCGGAGGCAGTCAAGCAAAAAATCGACTGGGAAGACGTCTTGCCGATCTACCGCAACACGGTGCTGTCGTGGAACAACGTCGCCTACGGATTGCCCTACGATGGCGACTGCATCAATCTCTACTACCGCAGGGACTTGTTCGCCAATCCCGATTATCAGGCGCGCTTCCTGAAGGAATACGGTTATCCGCTGGCACCGCCGGCGACCTGGAAGGAATACCGCGACATCGCCCGCTTCTTCACCGGCTGGGACTGGAGCGGCGATGGCAAGCCGGATTACGGCATTGCCGGCAACCGCGTCAAGGGCGACATCTCGATGCTGCAATTCTTCGCCCAGGCGGCGGCGCACGCCAAGCATCCGGACGATCCCGCCTACTACTTCGATCCCGCGACGATGAAGCCGCGCATCGACAATCCGGGCTTCGTGCGAGCACTGGAAATCTGGATCGACATGCTCAAATACGGCCCGCCGGGCATGGCCAACTTCGCCGGCCACGACGTGCGCGACCGCTTCGTCTCGGGGCAGGTGGCGATGGCGATCGACTGGGCCGACATGGGCGTGCATGCGGCCAATTCGCCGGTATCCGTGATCAAGGACCGGATCGGCTACGCGCAACTGCCCGGCAGCGACGAGGTTTACGACAGCCACGCCGGCCGCTGGGACAAGCGTCCGAACCGGGCGTCATCGATCAGCGGCAACTGGACGTTCTTCGTCAGCAAGGCCTCGCGGCACAAGGAACTGGCCTTCGAATTCGCCGCGCACATGACTTCGAAGGCGCTGACCAAGAAGCTCACGGCGGTCAGCGGCACGGCGGTCAACCCGTCGCGGCGCTCGCACTTCGACGATCCGGCCTCGTGGAACCAGTCGGGCTTCACGACCGAGTCGGCGCGCGCCTATCTCGACACCATCACGCAGGCGCTCGCCAACCCGAACGTGGTGTACGACATCACCATTCCCGGCGCCGGCGAGTATTACCAGACCAGCGACGAATACGTCGCCCGGGCGGTGGCCGGCGAGCTGACACCGCGGCAGGCGCTTGAACAGGCGGCGGCGGCTTGGGAGAAGATCACCGACCGGCATGGACGCGAGCGCCAGAGTGCCTATTACAAGGCCTCTCTCAACATGACGCGCTGATGCCGCCATGAAGCCGAGCGCGCCGAGCATCCGGACCCTGTCGAGCTACGGGTTCGCGTTGCTTATTTTCCTGGCGCTGGCGAGCGGCGTCGTGATGGCGTATCTGGTGTTCGACTACAGCCGGATCGTCGCGAGCGAGGACGAGGTCGACGATCTCTATCGCGCCGGCATGACGCTGAAATATCATACCGAGCGCCTGCTCACCACCACCGAACTGTTGCGGCAACGGCAGCACTGGCGCGCCGCGGTGGAGGATTTCGAGTCGCACCTGAGCAACCTGGTTCCGCTTGAGGCTGCCCGGGGAAACGCAGACATGTTGAGCTGGTGGCGCACCATCCGGCATGACATCGACGGCATTCAGGCGCAGCTCGACAGCCCGCTGTTCAGCGAGGCGAACCTGATGGAGAAGTCCCTGCTGCGCCGCTTCGGCGAGGGACTCAACGCCAATGAAACGAGCGCCTACTACGTCGCGGTGCGGACGCTGGTAAACCAGATCGAGTTTCTCCAGCAGCGGCAGGATTTCCTGCTCGACGACCTGGCCGCCATGCACGATCGCTTCCTGGAAAGAAGCGCGCGGCAACTGACGCGGGCGCGCACGCTGCTGATCCTGGTGCCGGCCCTTTCCCTGCTGGCGCTGATCGCCTTCGCGGCGATCCTGTTCCACCTGGCCGGCCGGGTCGAGCGGGAATTGCGCGAACACCGCGACCACCTGAACGAACTGGTCGCCGCGCGCACCGCCGAGCTGACCGAGGCGAAGGCCGCGGCGGAAGCCGCCAATCTCGCCAAGAGCAGCTTTCTAGCCAACATGAGCCACGAAATCCGCACGCCGCTCAATGCCATCATCGGCCTCACCCACCTGCTGCGCGGCGCAGCCAGCCCGGAGCAGGCCGAGCGTCTCGGCAAGATCGACGCAGCGGGGCGGCACCTGCTGTCCGTCATCAACGACATTCTCGACATTTCCAAGATCGAGGCCGGCAAGCTGGAACTGGAGAGCAGCGACTTCGCGCTTGGCGCATTGCTCGACCACGTGCGTTCATTGATCAGCGACGCGGCGCGCGCCAAGGGGCTGGACGTCGAGATCGACGGCGACGCCGTGCCGGCCTGGCTGCGCGGCGATCCCACGCGCCTGCGCCAGGGGCTGCTCAACTATGCCAGCAATGCGATCAAATTCACCGAGCGCGGCAGGATCAGCCTGCGCGCCAGCTTGATGGCGGAAGACGCGGATGAACTGCTGGTGCGCTTCGAGGTGGAGGACACCGGCCCCGGCATCGCCGCGGAGACGCTGGCACGGCTGTTCTCGAACTTCGAGCAGGCGGATGCATCGACCACGCGACGTCATGGCGGCACCGGGCTGGGTCTGGTCATTACCCGCCGCCTGGCGGAAATGATGGGCGGTCAGGCGGGAGCCGAGAGCGAACCCGGACAAGGCAGCACATTCTGGTTCACCGCCCGCCTGCAGCGCGGACACGGCATCATGCCCGCCGCCGGGGAGCGGCCCGCCGGCGACGGCGACGCGGCCGAACGGTTGCGTGCCCGCCATGCCGGTGCCAGCGTCCTGCTGGCCGAAGACAATGCCGTCAATCGCGAGGTCGCGCTCGAACTGCTGCACGGCGTCGCGCTGGCCGTAGACGTCGCTGCGGACGGCGTCGTGGCGGTGGAACGCGCCCGCCGGCGCCACTACGATCTCGTGCTGATGGACGTGCAGATGCCCAATCTCGACGGCATCGAGGCGACCAAGGCCATCCGCGCCCTGCCGGGCTGGCAGGCGACACCGATCCTGGCCATGACGGCCAATGCCTTCGACGAGGATCGCCGCGCCTGCGAAGCCGCCGGCATGAACGACCACATCGCCAAGCCGGTGGAACCGGAACGCCTGTTCGCGGCCTTGCTGAAATGGCTGCCGGAAGCGGGCGCGGAAGAAACCAGCGCCGACGGGACGGCGCCGCCGTCCAGCGCGGCGGACGACGAGGCGGAACTGCGCATGCGGCTGGCCGGGATCGACGGGCTCGATCTGGCGGCCGCGCTGAGATCGGTGCGCGGCCGTCTGGCGACGCTGGCCCGCATCCTGCGCCTGTTCGCCGACAGCCATGCCGACGACGGCGAATATCTGCGCGCCACGATCGGACGGGGCGAGCTGATGGCGGCCGAGCCGCGCACCCATGCGCTCAAGGGTTCCGCCGGCAATGTCGGCGCGGTGCGCATCCAGGCGTTGGCGGCGCGGCTCGACGCGGCGCTGAAAAACGGCGAAACCGACACTCCCACCGAACTCGCCGAGGCAATCGCGCGCGAGCTGCCGGCCTTCATCGCGGCCGTGCGCGCGGCGCTCGACGCCGGCACCGCGCCGCGCTGAAAAAAGTCAGTCCGGGCGGGACGGTGAGGCGGATTCGGCGCGCCGGACCAGCACCCAGAATCCCGCTCCCAGCGTGCGGTGCATCTGCAACTCGAGGATGTCGAAGTACCGGCACAGGCGCGGCAGCCACCACGAGGTCGGCTGCTGGATGAGGTGCGCGTTGCGTCCGTCCGCGAGCGACTTGTCGGCCGGACCCAGGTGGATTGTGAAGAAGCCGTAGTGGCGCGTGATCGACGCCAGCTCCGCGATCACGTTGCCTAGCAGTTCCGGTTCGACATGCTCCAGGACGTCGATGCAGCACACCAGATCGGCTGGTTGCGGCGCGCCGTATTCGGGAAACGCCGGGTCGTAGGGGAAGTATTCCCGCGGTGCGCTTCTGGCCTGCTGGAGCCCCTTGAGCAGATTCATCTTGCCCGCCCCGTAGTCGGACAGGGATTCGATCCGCGCATCCTCGATCAATCCGGCCACCAGCGGCGCGAATTCCAGCGAGGCGATCCCGTAATCCGGATTGCGGTGCAGTTCCTGCTGCAAGTGGCGATAGTCTGCGGTGATGGTGTCGTTCATGCGTTCGCGAAGGGAATGGTCCGTGCCGCCCTCCGGCCCGGTCGCACCAATTCTAGGCCAGCCGCGCCTATACTCGCTGCATGAAACAGGCGACGCGCTTGCGGCTTCTCTTCTGGCTTCCCGTGCTGGCGGCGCTGGGGTGGTCGGGCGTGGCGCCGCACGACCGGGGCGTCTGGCTGGCCGAGGTGATGCCGGTGCTGATCGCGCTGCCGATCCTCGCCGCGACGGCGCGGCGCTTTCCGCTCACGCCGCTGTGCGACGGGCTGATGGCCTTCTTCGCGCTGATCCTGATCGTCGGCGGGGCCTACACCTATTCGCGGGTGCCACTCGGATTGTGGCTACAGGACGCCTTCGAACTGGCGCGCAATCCCTACGACCGCATCGGCCACGTCTTCCAGGGCGTGACGCCGGCCATCCTCGCGCGCGAGCTGTTGCTGCGCACCTCGCCGCTGCGGCCCGGCAAGTGGCTGTTCGCCGTCGTCGCGCTGTCCTGCCTCGGCATCAGCGCGGCCTACGAACTGGTCGAGTGGGCGGCGGCGGTGTTCTGGGGCGACGGCTCGGCCGATTTCCTCGGCACCCAGGGCGATCCCTGGGATGCCCACTGGGACATGTTCCTCGCCCTGCTGGGCGCGCTGGGCGCCCAGCTCTTGCTCGGTCGCTGGCACGGCCGGCAGCTGCGGGCGCTGACGCGCGGCTACTGAACGGCCTGGGCCCGCTCCGCGGCGTCGAGGCGGAAGAAGGCCATCAGTTCGTGCAGTTGACCGGCCTGGCCGCTCATCTCCTCGGCGGTGGCGGCGAGCTCCTCGGAGGCCGAGGCGTTCTGCTGCGTCGCCTTGTTGAGCTGGCCCATGGCGCCGTTGATCTGGCCGACGCCGGACGATTGTTCCTGCGAGGCGGCGGCGATTTCCTGCACGAGGCCGGAGGTCTTCTTGATGGTCGGCACCATGGTGTCGAGCATCTGGCCGGCGCGTTCGGAAAGCTTCACCGACGAGGCGGCCAGCGTGCCGATTTCCTGCGCGGCGACCTGCGAACGCTCGGCCAGCTTGCGCACTTCCGCCGCGACGACGGCGAAGCCCTTGCCATGCTCGCCGGCGCGGGCGGCCTCGATGGCGGCATTGAGGGCCAGCAGGTTGGTCTGGTAGGCGATGTCGTCGATGATGCCGATCTTGTCGGCGATCTGCTGCATGGCGGCCACCGTCTCGCGCACCGCCGCGCCGCCGGCGTCGGCTTCCTGCGCGGCCTGGCCGGCCATGTCGTCGGTGACGCGGGCGTTGTCGGTGTTGTGGTTGATCGAGGCGCTCATCTCCTCGACGCTGGCCGTGGTTTGCTCGACGGCGGCGGCCTGCTCGGAGGAGGACTGCGACAGGGATTGCGCGGTCACCGAGATCTGGCTGGCGGCGTCCGTGAGCGCGTCGGCGGCGGCGCGCACATCGGTGATGATGTGCGTGAGGCTGTCGCGGGTCTGGCGAATCGCGTAGGCCAGGCTCGTGCGGTCGTTTGGCGCGACGGCGACTTCGTGCGACAGGTCACCCTCGGCCAGCCGGTGCATGACCTCGACCACATAGGCGGGCTCGGCGCCCAGCTGGCGCAGCAGGTTGCGTGCGATCAGGAAGGAGATCGCCAGCATCGCCAGCAGGGCCAGCGCGCCCGCGACGAGGATCTGCCGCCGCTGGGCGGCGGCCTGCGCGGTCAGCGCCGCCTCTGTGGCCGTCGCCTCCTTTTCGAGCATGCCGATGCCGGCGAGGATTTCCTTCTTCAGCGCGCGCCAGGCAGGGGTTTCGGCCTTGTTCAGACGCATCTTGGCCTCGTCGGGCTGGCTGGCGGCCACGGCGGCCATGACCTGCGTCCGTGCATCTGCTTGCTGTCGCGCGAGCTTGGCGATGGTGTCGGCCAGCGCGGCGAGTTCGGGCCGATCGGCGGAGAGGGACTTGGCTTTCGCCTGGGCGGCGTTGAAATCGGCGATGGCCAGGTCGAGGTTGTCGTAGGCCTTGCGGTTGGCCGGGTCGAGCATGATGTTGCGCAATGCCTGACCGCTTTGCAGGCCCTGCGAATACATCTCGTTGAACGCGGCCAGACGCGCCGCGTCGTGCTCGATGAACTGCGTGAAGCGCATGGAGTTGGCGTTCAGCGCGAGCAGGGCTATGCCCATGGCGACGACGAAAGCCACAAGGCTGGCGCCGATCAGCACCAGCATCTGGGTGCGGACTCTGAGATTGGACAGCATGATCCACCTTCTTCTTTTCAGGACGCCGGTCGGTGGCTGGCTGCGGAGTCAGGCGTGGCCGGCTGGAACGCGCGGCCGATTCCTCGAGGCCGCGCCCGGGTTGTCAAGACTGACGCGACCAATATACCCCTGATGCTCCGGTGGTTGTTTACCGGCAGATGAAGCTTGGGGGAAGGGAGCCCCCGCCGCCCCGCCGGCACTGATTTTTTCAGCGGACGCCGCCGATCAGCGCGGCCAGCGCGGCGGTGTCGCGGACGAGCACGCGGCCGCGTCCGGTTTCAACCAGGCCATCGCCGGCGAGTTCGCCCATCAAGCGCGCAACTACCTCGCGTGTCGTGCCGAGGTGGTCGGCCATCTGCTGCTGCGTCATGCGCAGTTCGCCGGCGTCGGAGGCACGTACCAGCAGCAGGTTCGCCAGCCGCTGGATCAACGTGTAGGCATGCACTTCCTCCAGTTCGGCCATCAGGCGGAACACCAGGGTGGACAGCGCGCGCACCGTCATGTCCTGCACCGCCGGCTCGCGCTCGAAGAGCCGCCGGAACAGCGGCCCGGGGATCACCGCCACGCGCGTGTCCGCCTCGGCCTGCACCCAGGCCGGGTAGCGCAGGTCGTTGAAGAGGCTGTTGAGCGCGAAGACGCAGGTCTCGCCGGGCTCGATGAAGTAGAGCGTCGCCTCGGTGCCGTCGGGCGCGAGCGCATGGACGCGCAGCCGGCCCTGCGTCACGAGATAGGCGCCGGAAATCTTCTGGCCCTTGTGCAGCACCGGTGCGCCGCGCTTGCAGTCGGCGTAGACGATGCCGTTGCCTAGCAGCTTGCGGCCGGCAGGCGAGAGTCGGGCGAAAGGCCCGAGAGATTCCGCGTGCGGGGTGCGGGAGGCCATCAACCCAGCAGGCGCTGCAACAGGCCGAAGAATGCCTTGTCGCGTTCGTACTGGCCCTCCGCCAGTTGGCCGCGCAGGCGCTCGATCATGTCGAGATGATTGGCGACGACCTGACGGTAGCTGTCGGTGGATTCGGGTGGCAGGGTACGCTGCATCGGTGCGTCACCGATGGGAAGGGTGTGCATGGCGGTGAACATCATCAGCCCGTAGCTCGCTGCATCCATTTCCTTCATGTCGCGGGTGGCCGCGAACCAGGCGTCGAGAAATTCCGGCGGGGCGTCACTGGGCGGGAACTGGATGGTGCGTCCCGCGCCGACCTCGACGATGTCGTCGTGGTTGAAGTCGGCGCGCCAGCCCTCGGGCAGCAGCAGGTTGTAGGCGCCCTCGCGGCTCAGGCCGGCGGGGTCGATGCGGTCGGCGAGGCAGTGGTTGCGCTGCACGATGGCCAACTCGGCGGGCGTCAACGATTTGAGGAAGCCGACCGGATCGAGCATGCCGCCTTCGCCGTAGGCGCGATTCAGGATGTCGGCGTAGGCGGCCTGGTCTTCCTGGCCGACGCCGCGCCGGGCGCTCAGTTCCGTATGGACGTCGCCGAGCAATTCGGCCAGCAGGCGTTCGCTTGCCGGTACTGCGCCAGTCCCAGCTGGTTGCTCCGCCGCCGCGACGTATGCCGCATGGGCTTGCGTGTAGGCGTCGAAAAAACCTTCATCGGGTGTCTGACGCCAGGTCAGGCGCTGGCTCATGGTGAGGCCCTCTTGCAGCGCTGCGATGCTCATGTTGTTCTCCTTGAGGCGAACGCCGGCAGTTATTGCCGGGGGAAGCAAGATTGTGACAATAATGCAAAAGACATGCCTGTCGCATTATGTTCGGGGCGCGACCGCCAGCCGTTCGCTGCTCAGCGCGCGCAGGAAGGCGACGATGTCGTCGACGTCGCGCGGCGAGAGACTGCGCGGTTCGGTGCGGTGCAGTTCGCGCTCGGCGGACAGCCAGTAGCTGCCGCGCGCCGGCGCCTTGTCCAGCGCCAGGTTCAGCTGCGCGGTGGCCATCACGCGCACGGCTTCCGCGAGGTCGTCGACCGCGCCGTTGTGGAAATACGGCCCGGTCAGCGCGACGTTGCGCAGCGAGGGGACGCGCCAGGTGCCGCGCGCGCCGTCGCGGTCGGCCAGCAGGCGGTATTTGTCCTCGTAGGGCGTCGGGTTCGCCGGGAAGATGCGCAGCGGCATGCCGGCGCCGAGCAGGCTGGCATCGCTGAAGGCCGGGCCGGCGTGGCAGGTGACGCAGCCGAGCGACTCGAACAGCGCCATGCCGCGCAGTTGCGCGCGCGACAGCGCGCCGGTTTCGCCGCGCACGAAGCGGTCGTAGGGCGCGTCGGGCGTGATCAGCGTCCGTTCGAAGGCGGCGATGGCCATGGCGATGCGGTCGAAGCTGACCGTGGCGTCGCCGAAGGCGGCGGCGAAGGCGGCGCGGTAGGCGGGATCGCCCGCCAGCCGGCGTTCGGCTTCGGCTGGCGAGGAGAGCCCCATCTCGATCGGATTGAGGATCGGACCCTTGGCCTGCTCTTCGAGCGAGCGGGCGCGGCCGTCCCAGAACAGCACGGACTGGAAGGCGGCGTTCCACACCGTCGGCGTGTTGCGCGGACCGACCTGACCGGCGATGCCGCGCGCGGTGGCGCGGCCGTCGCCGCCGGCCTTGCCGGCGAGGTCATGGCAGGAGGCGCAGGCGAGCGTGCCGTCGCCCGATAGCCGGGTTTCGTGGAACAGCCGCTTGCCGAGCGCCACTTTCTCCGGCGTGGTCGGATTGTCGGCCGGAGCCGGCGCCGTCTCCGGCAACGCCATCCAGGCCTGGCGCGCGTTGCCGGAAAAAGTCAGTCCCGGCAGGACGGCGCGCGCGTCTGCGTCCGGCACCGTGCGCTCCGGATAGATCGCGACGATGGGGGCGATGACGCGTTCCGGCACCGTCGAGATCGCCACCGCGACAATCATCTTGAGGCAGAAGGCCAGCACGCCCATGCCGAACGCGCCGGTCAGCAGCCACTTGCCCGGCGTCTCCAGCCGCGCGAACGGCCCCAGTTCGAGCTGGACCATCGAGATCAGGACGAGCAGCGCGACGGTGACCGCCGGCAGCCCGATGCCGAGCAAATCCCAGATTCCGGTGTTCATGAGCGTTCTCCGCGTTGACCGTGACGACGCGAAAGCTACCGACGACGGCTTGCCCGATCTGTAGCAAAAGCTACTTTCGCGAAAAAAATCAGTTCCGGCGGGACGGTGGAGGCAGTCGCTGTTTCCTGCGACGGGATGTATATTGCGCATGAGGAATACGCGACACGCGACACAAAGGGGCCATTGCATGAAAAGCCTGACCAGTTGGCTGCTGGAGGAACTGCTGTCCGAGAAATACCGGCCGCACGCGGTCATCCGCGAATACGAGCCGGGCGCGTCCATTTTCCGGGTCGGGGATCCCGGTGATTATTTGGGTGTGCTGTTGTCGGGCAGCATCGAGATCCGCAAGGACGGGAAATCACTCTCGATCGCCGAGGCCGGCGCGATGTTCGGCGAGATGGGCCTGATCGACCGCCAGCCACGCATGGCCGACGCCGTGGCCGTCGCGCGCTGCCGCGTGATCGAGGTGCGCGAGGGCCAGTTCATGGCGCTGCTCGAATCCTCGCCGCACTTTTCCCTCAGCGTGATGCGCCTGCTGAGCGACCGCCTGCGGCGGCAGGTCGATACCTGAGCCGGCTACTTGCCCACGCGCATATCGCGCGCGTAGGGCGTGGCCGGGTAGTGGAAGGCCACCGGACCGTCCGGCTTGGCATGCACGAACTGGTCGACCGAGGCGTTGGCGGAATGGTTGAGTTCGTCCGGCGTGCCGGATTGCACGACGACGCCTTCATGGATGAAGTAGGCGTGGTCGACGATCTTGAGGGATTCCGAGACGTCGTAGGTGACGACGATGGCCGTCGAGTCGAGCGCTTCGGTGAGGCGGCGGATCAATTCCGCGATGACGTTGAGCGAGATCGGGTCGAGGCCGGCGAAGGGCTCGTCATACATCGTCAGCACCGGATCGAGGGCGATCGCGCGCGCCAGCGCCACGCGCCGTGCCATGCCGCCCGAGAGCGAGTTCGGCATCAGCTGGCTGGCGCCGCGCAGGCCCACGGCATGCAATTTCATCAGCACCAGGTCGTGGATGAGCTCCTCCGACAACGGCGTCAGTTCGCGCATCGGGAAGGCGATGTTCTCGTAGACGGAAATGTCGCTGTAGAGGCCGCCGGCCTGGAACATCATGCCCATCTCGCGCCGCAGGGCGTAGAGGCCGGCGTCGTCGAGCTCATGCACGACGCGGCCGTTGAAGCGCACGCAGCCGCGATCCGGCCGCAGCTGGCCGCCGATCAGCCGCAGGATGGTGCTCTTGCCGGCGCCGCTGACGCCGAGGATGCCGACCACTTCGCCGCGCGGCACGGTCAGGTTGATGCCGCGCAGCACGCGGTTGTCGCCGTAGGCGAAATGCAGGTCTTCGATTTCGATGAGGTTGTCGGTCGTCATGGGCGTGATTGACTGTCGAGGGTTTCCAGCCGGCGCGAACGCCAGTCGAGCACCGCGGTGCGCATCGCCATTTTGCCCGAAAGCCCGGGGAATTCGCGCTGGATGACGCCGGCGGCGAAGCCGGCGAGGAAGCGGCTCTTCACCTCGGCGCGCGCGCGATCGACGCCGATCTCGTCGTAGGGCACCGAGGCGAGCAGCAGGAAGCCGTCGTCCGGCACGCGGCCGGCACGCATGTTGGCCTCGATGATGCCGGCCGCGGTGCGGATCGGCTCGTCCAGGTTGGGGCTGTAGGGGCCGATGATCAGCGCGACGTTCGGGGTGTGCAGGAAGTCGAAGCCGCGCCCGAGACAGATCATCCACTCGCGGTGCTCGATGTCGAGTTCCCTTTCGTTGCGGGCGATCTGGGCGCGCACCGTCGCGATATGCGCCAGGTTGCCGTGGAGCAGCGGCAGCAGGTCGGCGCGCATCTGGTCCGGCATGTCGGGCAGCAGGGCGGCGAGGCGCGGCTCCAGCGCGTCGCGTTCCGCGGGCAGCAGGGCGGCGAGGTCGAGGGTGCGGCCGTCGGCGCCATGCACGATCAGGGCATCCTCGTCGGTCTCGAAGCCGCAGACGAGGGGATAGACGGTGCCGTGGGCCGCGCCGAAGATCTGTTCGACCTGGCGGCGAATCTCCCAGGTGTGGGCGAGGGCGGCGGCGGTATCGTGGTTGAAGCCGGCGCAGCCGCGCTGCGGGTCGCCTTTCGAGAAATGGTAGGTGATCAGGAACAGCACGCGCCGGCCGGCCCCGACCATGCGCTGCACGTGGTGGGCGAGCACCTCGCCGAGATGGGGCCAGCCGAGGTCGAACATGCCGCCGAGGTTGCGGAAGGGCATCAGGATGCCGACGGGCGTCTGGGTCGCCACCGGAATGTTGATGCGGCCGTCCATGCACTTGAGCACGGCGATGGCGGTGGGGTGTTCGGCCAGATAGCGCTGGCGCGCCAGCCAGGCCTCGGGGCTGCGGAAATTCGCGCCATGGCGGTCGGCGAGGTCGAACAGCCAGTCGATGCGTTCCTTGATCGGTTTGCGATGGATGGCCATGCGTTCTCCCGCTAGGCGATGCGCGCGCAGACGCGGTTGCGCCCGCCGTGCTTGGCGTCGTAAAGGGCGGCATCGGCGCGCGACAGCGCGGCGTCGGCGCCGAGGTCGTCGGCCTGCAGCACGGCGATGCCGATGCTGACCGTGATGCGGATCGTCCTGTCTTTCCAGGCGAGCGGCGTGTCGGCGACCTGGCGGCGGATGCGTTCGGCGAACTGCTCGGCGGCGGAGAGGTCGGCGCCGATCAGCAGGATGGCGAATTCCTCGCCGCCGATGCGTCCGCCCGTGTCGATCTGGCGCAGCTCCTCGCGCATCAGGGTGGCGAAGTGCCGCAGCACGGCGTCGCCGGCGGCATGGCCGAAATCGTCATTGACGCGCTTGAAGAAGTCGAGGTCCAGCATCAGCACGGCGGCCCGGGCGATGTCGAAGCGGCGCAGGCGGGCCAGCTCCTCTTCCATGCGCGTCATGAAGCTGCGGCGGTTGAACAGGCCGGTGAGGGCGTCGGTGGTCGCCATTTCCACCAGTTCGGCCTCGAGGCGCTTGCTCTCGGCGAAGTCCCAGGCCAGATCGGCGAGCAGGGCGACGGCTTCGAGGTCGTCGTCGGTGTAGGGCGTCGCCTTGTTGCCGACGCCGAGGATCGCGACGATCAGGCCCTTGCGGAACACCGGCACCACCATCTCCCGAAGCACCTCGGCGTGTCCGGGCGGCAGGCCGCGCTTGTCCGGCAGCGCGGCGTAGTCGTTGTGGATCACGGCGCGCCGCGCGCGCACCGCCTCGACCCAGACGCCGGCGTCGTCGATGTCGTAGTGCCGGCCTTCGCCCTCGGCATGGCAGTATTCGGCGAGGGTGCGCGTCGACCAGGCCTGCAGCGACAGCGTTTTCTGGTCGGCGGCGAGGAAATGGTAGAAGCCGATCGGACTTTCGGTCAGGATGCCGGCCTCGTCGAGGGTGGCGACCAGCAGTTCGTGCATCGAATGGTCGATCGCGAATTCCATCAGGCGCAGGCGGGCGGACTGGATGTCGCGGGCGCGCTTGCGTTCGGTGATGTCCTCGCCCATCGACTGGAAATAGAGCAGGTCGCCGTTGACGCCGAAAAAGGCACGGTCGGTCCATTGCGTCCAGCGGCTGCTGCCGTCGCTGCACCGCATGCGGTGCTGGCCGCTGGCGGAAACCGGCTGCGCGGGCGTCAGGGCGACCACGCGCGCGACGGCCTCGGCGCGCTCCTCCGCGTCGGGAATGAAATCCATCCAGCGCCGGCCGACGATGTCTCCCGGCGTGGTGCCGAAGAAGCGGGCATAGGCGGCATTGGCGAAGCTGATCGTGGTGTCGGGCTGGTAACGCACCACGAGCATCGGCGCATCCTCGACCAGCTCGTGGTAGAGCGCTTCCTGCAGGACGATGGTCGCGTTCGCCTCCTCCTGGGCGAGCCAGCCGCGATACTGGATGCGCGCGGCGTAGAGCGAGGCGAACAGGACCAGCGCCACGAGGATGGCCAGCATGCGCGCGTCGGCGCGCCAGGGCGCGAGGTAGTCTTCGGCCGCCAGGACGACCGTGACGAAGAACGGCAGCTCGCCGAGCTGGCGGAAGCTCACCATGCGCGCCAGGCCGCCCGGCCCGGCGCGGGTGAAGAAGGTGCCCGAGGTTTCCCCGGCCGCGCGCAGCGCCTTGAATTCGGGGGCGGCGAATTTGTCGCCGACGGCAAGGCCGATTTTGCCCAGGTCGGGGTAGCGGACGATCATGCCCTGCGCCGCGTCCCGCAGCGAAACCGCGCCGCCGGGGCCGAGTTCGAGATCGGCGAACGCCCGGGCGATCGATTCGAGCGCAATGGCGGCGAAGATCATGCCGTCGAAGGCGCCGTCGGGGGCGACGACGCGGCGCGCCAGCACGATCACCCATTTGCCGTTGATGCGGCTGACCTGGGGCTGGGAGAACGTCACGTCGAGGCGCGGGTCGTCGCGCAGCCGGATGAAATGCGGGCGGTCGGCCAGACTGACGCGGGCGCGCGGATCGACGCCGTCGCCGAAGATCAGCATGCCGTGCGCGTCGGTGACGCGGATCGCGTCGACTTCGGGCAGGCGGGCGCGGATTTTCGCGATGTGCCCGTTCATGACGGCCGGATGCTCCAGGTGCGCGTCGTGGTGGATGGCGTGGAGATCGAGCAGCGCCAGCAGCGAAACATCGACGCGGCGGAAGGCGTTCACGAGGTTGTTTTCGATCACCCGCGCAAGATTGCGCGTCGTGACCTCGGCGCGCTCCTGGTAGATCCGGTGGCCGCGCCAGGCCGACAGCGCGGCGAGCGACATCACGAACAGATTGAGCAGCAGGATCGTCAGCGCAAGGCGGCGGAGGTAGGGCATGCGGCGCTCAGAGGCGATCGGCGAGGATGGCGGCGAGTTCCGCGTCGTCCAGTTCGACGGGATTGGTCTTCATGCTGCTGCCGCGCGCGTTGGCGACGAGGCGCGGAAAGTCAGCCGCCGTGACACGGTAGGCGGCAAGCCGGGGCAGGGCGAGCGCCGCCTCCCATTCGCGCAGCGTGGCGAGCAGGAAGGCGCGCGCATCGGCGCCGTTCAATCCCTTCTGCATCGCGAAGCGGCGGCCGATCTCGGCGTATTTCGGCAGGGCGGGGCTGGCGGGCGCGCGCGCTTCCAGCGCGGCGATGTTGGCCGCCGTGGTCGCGGCGACCAGCGTGCCGCAGGCGACGCCGTGCGGGATCGGGTGGAAGGCGCCAAGCGGCGCGGCGAGGCCATGCACGGCGCCCAGGCCGGTTTGCGCGAGACAGATGCCGGAGAGCAGCGAAGCATAGGCCATCTTTTCGCGCGCCGCGGCGGAATGCTCCGCGTGCAGCGCCAGCAGCGCGTCCTTCACCGCCATGATGCCGGAGCGGGCCAGCGCATCGGTCATGGGATTGCTGCGCGTCGACACGAAGCTTTCCAGCAGCTGCGTGAAGGCGTCCATGCCGTCGGCGGCGATCAGATCGGGCGGGCAGCGCGCGAGCAGGTCGGGATCGACGATCGCCCATTCGGCGACCAGTTTGTCGTCGCGGAAGGATTTCTTGTATTGCCCCGCTATCGAGAGCACGGCGTTCTTGGTCGCCTCCGAACCGGTGCCGGCCGTGGTCGGCACCGCGATGAAGGGCGTCGCCGGGCCGCGGTAGGGCAGTTCGGGGCCGACGCCTTCGAGGTGGTCCAGCACCGAATTGCCGGGCCCCAGCAGGCCGGCGATGGCCTTGGCCGCATCCAGCGCGCTGCCGCCGCCGATACCGACCACCGCGTCGAAGCCGCCGTCGCGCAGGGCCGCCACCGTGGCATCGACAAAGTCCGGAGAAGGTTCGCCGGCGACCCGGACGACCTCCCAGCCGATGTCGCGCTGGCGCAAGGCGTCGAACAGCCAGGGCGCATGCGGGGAATCGAGGAAGCTGCGTGCTCCGGTGACCACCAGCAGGCGACGGCCGTAGCCGAGCGCGATGTCGGGCAGGCGGGCCAGCGAGCCGCCGCCGAACTCGATGCGCGGCAGGCGGGCGATGGAAAAGGCGGGAATCATGTCGGGTATTATCGCCGCAACCGAAAACATGAAGGAGAGAAAGATGTCCGCCCCGTCCGACGGCCTGCCGCTGCATGCCGCCACCCTCGTGCGCTCCGAGCGCATCACGCCGGCCGAATCCGCCGACGAAGTCCGCCACCTCGTGTTCCGTCGCCCCGCTGCCTCGGCTCTTTGCAAGGCGGGCCAGTGCGTGCGGATCATGGCGCCCGGCCAGCATGGCAACCGCTACCACCCGCGCCTCTACCTCGTCGCCGATTCCGAGACCGAACGCGGCGGCGGCACCGAGTTCGCCATCTGCGTGAAACGCCACAGCTACATCGACGACTTCAACGGCGAACGCTATCCGGGCATCGCCTCGAACTACCTGTGCGACCTCAAGGTCGGCGCCGGCATCGAATTCGCCGGGCCGGTCGGCTATCCCTTCGAAGTGCCGGCCGACCGCAAGTCCGGCATCCTGATGATCGGCATGGGCACCGGCATCGCGCCCTTCCGCGCGCTGATCCGCCACATCTACGAGACGCTCGGCAGCTGGGACGGCAAGGTGCGCCTGTTCTACGGCGCGAAAACCGGCCTCGACATGCTCTACATGAACGACGCCAACAAGGACCTCGCGCAATACGTGCACCAGCCGACCTTCAAGGCCTTCCAGGCCGTCAGCCCCAGCCCGGTCTTCGATGTGCCGGTGGAACTGGACAAGGCGCTGGAGCGCAACGCCGGCGAGGTTTGGGAGATGCTGCGAGCGGGCAATACCCACCTGTATCTCGCCGGCGTGCATGCCATGCTGCCCCGCATCGAGCAGGCGCTGGCCCTCGTCGCGGGTTCCTCGTCGCGGTGGGAGGAGGTCCGCGCCGCGTTGCGCTACGGCGGTCGCTGGCACGAAGTGCTGTATTGAGCGTTGGCGAAACAAGCCGGCGTTAAGCCGGCCTTAAGGTCCCGACACCACACTGCGTGCCGTGTTCAACGTGACGGAAAAACCAATGAAGATCAGAACCGGATGGCTGCTCCTGGGCGCCATGCTGTCAAGCCCGCTGCTTGGTGGCTGCGAGATGCCGGCCGAGGCGACGGCAAGGGCGCGGCAGGCCGCCGCGGCGGGGATGGCGGGACGGGATGCCGCGGTGACGGAGCGGGTCGAAATCGCGCTGCGCAGTGATGCGGCCATCCAGGCTGACAAGATCGCGGTGCTCACGACCAAGGGCGATGTCCGGCTCACCGGACGGTTCGACAGCCAGGACCAGATCGATCGTGTGATCGCGCTCGTCCGTGGTGTGGAAGGCGTGCGCAGCATTCATGACGAACTGACCCTAAGCCGCCCATAAGCATGCGCTAAGCGTGTCTTAAGTTTTGCCGGGCAGACTGGCTCCATGTTCAACGCCATCCAAGGAGCCCGGCCATGAAACACACCACCCTCGCCATCCTCGCCGGTCTGTGCGCGACCATCGCGCAGGCTGCCACCCCCGCCGAACTGCTCGCAGGCTACCGCGCCGAAGCGGTGCGCCAGATTCCCGCCTTCCAGCCCGACGCCCGGCGCGGCGCCGAGTTCTTCGCGCGCCGCTTCGGCGTCTCGGAAAAGATGCCGGCCTGCGCCGCCTGCCACATGGAGAATCCGGCGCAGGCCGGTCGCCATGTCGTCACCGACAAGGCGATCAAGCCGCTGGCGCCGGCCGCGAACGACCGGCGCCTCACCGAACTGGCCAAGACCGAGAAATGGTTCGGCCGCAACTGCAAGGAAGTCGTCGGCCGCGAGTGCAGCGCCGCCGAGAAGGCCGACTTCGTCGCGTTCCTGATGGAGGTGCGCTGAGATGAACAGGACACCGGGATTCGTGATCGGCTTCGCCCTGCTCGCCGTCTCCGTGGCGGCCCATGCCGACAAGCTGCGCCTGCCCGTCGATGCGCCGCCGGCCTTCCAGGCCGAGTGCGCGAGCTGCCACGTCGCCTTCCCGCCGCAGCTGCTGGCGGCGGAGGACTGGCGGCGCGTGATGGCCAGCCTCGACAAGCATTACGGCGACAACGCCGGCCTCGACGCGGCGACCCGGGGCGCGATCGAGGCATTCCTCGTGAAGAACGCCGGCTCCCCGCAAAAAGTCAGTCCCGGCGGGACGGTGGCGCAAAACGACCTGCCGCGCCTGACCGCCACGCCCTGGTTCGTGCGCAAGCACCACGAAGTGCCGCGCGCCGACTGGACGCATGCCAGGGTGAAGAGCCCGGCGAACTGCGCCGCCTGCCACACCAAGGCGGAACAGGGCAGCTACCGCGAGCGCGAGATCGTCATGCCGAACGGCGCGCGCTGGGAAGACTGAAATGAACAGGATTCTTGTCTGGGACTGGCCGGTGCGCATCGGCCACTGGCTGCTGGTCGGCGCCTTCGCCCTGGCCTGGCTGACGAGCGAGAGCGAGGAACTGCGGCTGGTGCATGCCTTCGCCGGCGGGACGGTGGTCGGCGTCGTGCTGTTCCGCGTCGTCTGGGGGCTGATCGGCACGCGCCATGCGCGCTTCGCCAGCTTCGTGCGCGGGCCGGGCGCTGCGTGGACGTATCTGCGCGGCTTGCTGTCCGGGCGGCCGCCGCACACCGCCGGGCACAACCCGGCCGGCGGCCTGGCCATCGTGGCCTTGCTCGGATTGGGCCTGCTGAGCGGCGTCAGCGGCTGGCTGACTTACAACGAGGTCGCCGGCGAGCTGTTCGAAGAGGCGCATGAAATGCTGGCCTCCGCGATGCTCGCGCTCGCGCTGCTGCATGTCGCCGGCGTCGCCGTCGGCAGCCTTGCTCACCGCGAAAACCTGGTGCGCGCGATGTTCACCGGCATGAAGCAGGGAGCAGCCGGCGAGGCGATCCACCGTGTCCGTCCGCTGGCGGCCGTCGCGCTCCTGGTCTGGACGGCGGCATGCGCCTGGTGGCTGGCCCGGTAGAATCCTCGCATCATGCGCCTGCTCATCGCCGAAGACGATCCGCAACTGGGCGACGGCCTCACGGTCGGCCTGCGCCAGGATGGCTACGCCGTCGATTGGGTGAAGGATGGCGTCGCCGCCGACCTCGCCCTGAATAACGAAAGCTACGGCCTGCTGGTGCTCGATCTCGGCCTGCCGCGCCTCGCCGGCATGGAAGTGCTGGCGCGCCTGCGCGCGCGCGGGCAGACGCTGCCGGTGCTGATCCTCACCGCGCGCGACGCCACCGGCGACAAGATCGCCGGCCTCGATGGCGGTGCCGACGATTACCTCGTCAAGCCGGTCGGCCTCGAGGAGCTGGCGGCGCGCGTGCGCGCGCTGGCGCGGCGCGCGGCGGGCCGCGCCATGCCCGTGCTGCGCCACGGCGATCTCGAACTCGATCCGGCCGCCCACCAGGTGACGCGCGCCGGCGCGCCGGTCGAACTGTCGGCGCGCGAATTTTCGCTGCTGCGGGTACTGGTCGAGAACGCCGGCCGCGTCATGACGCGCGCGCAGCTCGAAGCCTCGCTTTATGGCTGGCGCGACGAGCCCGACAGCAACGCGCTGGAGGTGCACATCCACCACCTGCGCAAGAAGCTCGGCGCCGATTTCATCAGAACCCTGCGCGGCGTCGGCTACACGGTGGCCAGGCCGTGACGGCGGCGACGCGCTGGTTCTCGCTGCGCACGCGTCTGCTGGTCTGGCTGCTGGGCGGCGTTACCGCCGGCTGGCTGGCCGCTCTGGTGTTTTCCTACTTCGATGCCCACCACGAGATCGACGAAATTTTCGACGCCCAGATGGTGCAGGTGGCGCAGACCCTGCTCGCGCTGGCGAGCGAATACGACGACGACGACGATGTCGCGCGGCTGGAGGGCGAGGGCCACAGGTATCAGAAAAAGTTCGTCTTCCAGCTCTGGGATGCGCAGGGCCGCCTGCTGCTGCGCTCGCAGCAGGCGCCGTTCGCGCCGCTCGCGGCGGTGGACGGCTTCTCGGAGTCGGATGCCGGTGCGCGGGAGCGCTGGAGCTACTATGCCCAGTGGGATCGCGAGCGCCAGTTGCGCGTCGTGGTGGCCGAGAATCACCACATGCGCGAGGAGCTGTCCACCCACATCGCCGGCCGGCTGCTGATCCCGATTCTGTTCGGCCTGCCGCTGCTGGGCGCCTGGATCTGGTTCGCCACGCGGCGCGGCCTGGCGCCGGTCGACGCGATCGCGGCGCAGGTGGCCGGACGCGCCCCCGATCACCACGCGCCGCTCGTGCCGGCGACGGCGCCCGCGGAACTGCGGCCGCTGCTCGACGCGCTCAACGCGCTGTTCGGCCGCGTCGCCGCCACGCTCGACAACGAGCGTCGCTTCACCGCCGACGCCGCCCACGAGCTGCGCACGCCGCTGGCGGCGTTGGCGGCGCAGGCGCAGGTGGCGCTGCGCGCCCGCGACGCGGCGGAGCGCGACCACGCGCTGGAACAGATCGCCGCGAGCACGCGTCGCGCCGGCCGCCTCGTCGAGCAGCTGCTGACGCTGGCCCGGCTCGATCCCGCCGCGAGTCCGACCCGGGCGGCGGTGCGGCTCGACGCGCTGGCGACCGAGGTGTGCGCCGACCATGGCGCCGCCGCGCTGGCGCGCGACATCGCCCTCGAACTCGATGCCGGCGCCTGCACGGTCGACGGCAATCCGGATCTGCTGCGCATCCTGCTGCGCAACCTGATCGACAACGCGGTGCGCTACACGCCGTCCGGCGGAAAAGTCAGCGTCGGCGTGACGGCGACGCCGGATGGCGTCGTGTTGTCCGTCGCCGACAGCGGGCCGGGAATCCCGCCGGCGGAGCGGGAAAACGTGCTGCGGCGCTTCCACCGCCTCGGCGGCCAGGACACGGAAGGCAGCGGCCTGGGCCTGTCGATCGTCGCGCGCATCGCCGAACTGCACGGCGCGGAACTGGCGCTGGCGGATGGCATCGGCACGCCGGGTCTGGCCGTGCGGGTCGCCTTTCCCGGACAGGCAATGCCGGCACCGCTCCCGGCATGCTGACAATCCAGCCGCCCGGGATTATGATGCCCTGAACATGGGAGCCACCCGGCGGGTGGAGAGGAGGGGGCATGGCGGGCAGGATTTTCTTGATGCTGCTGCTGGCGTTGGTTTGGCAGTCGCCGGCCATGGCGGCCAAGCCCGTGGCGCCCGAGCTGGTGGAAGGAACGATGCGCGTGTCGGCGGAGCAGGCCGTCGAGCTGGCGACCGGCATGGCGGGGCTCGTGATCATCGACAACCGCTATCACGAGGAATACGTCAAGGGCCACATCGAAGGCGCGCTCAATCTGGTCGGCCCCGACATCGAACGCGCCGAGCTGGCGCGCGTCGCGCCGGATCGCGACACCCCGCTGCTGTTCTACTGCAACGGCGAAAGTTGCCTGCGCAGCGCCGGCGCTGCGCAAAAGGCCGCCCAGTGGGGTTATCGGCGCATCTACTGGTTTCGCGGCGGCTGGCTGGAGTGGATGGCGAAGAAGCTGCCCGTGAGCAAATGACGCCGTCCCGACAGTTCTCGCTGCGCACCCTGGCGTTCGGCATCGCCGGCATGATCGCCGTCGTGGCCGTCCTTGTCCTGGCGGTCACCGCGCGATCCTTTCGCGATGCCGCGTTCGCCGCCCAGCGGCAGGCGCTGGCGCGCGTGATTGCCGTCGCCGCCGACGAGGCCGTGCGCCATCTCGAGACGCGCCTGTTCGCGCTGGGCACCGAGTTCCAGGAACGCCCGGAGCTGCGCGCCGCGCTGGCGCGGCTCCAGGCCACGGGCGACGCCGCGCCCTTGCGGAAGGTGCTGGACGACCCCTTCATTCACGGTTTTTTCGGCCTGCGTGAAGTCGACCTGGCGAAGCTGCGCCTCTACGATACCAATCTCGCGCTGCTGGGCCAGAACGCATCGCCGTTCGTCATGCCCGATGCGCTGCCTGCCGCGTTGCGGAGGCAGGCCGAGGGCCGCGTCGGCGCCGACCGCCTCAAGGCCGTCAGCGCCCTGTGGAGCGCTGGCGGACACGTCTTTCATTCGGTGCTGTTGCCGGTCGGCGGATTGCGGCTGACGGCCTATCTGGAGGTCGTCGCCGACCCGGCCTTCAACCTGCGCACGGTCGCCGCGATGGTCGGCATGCCCCTGTCGATCATCGACGCGGCAGGCGTCCGGCTCTACCAGTCGGCCGGGCCGGGTGGCGCGGATGACGGCATGCTGGAGATCGAATACGTCCTGCGCGACAGCGCGGGCGCCACGGCGTTCCGTCTGGTCGGCCGGGCCGACGTGAGCGTTCTGGATGCCCAGATGCGGCACACGATTCTTGTCACCATCGGCCTGGTGCTCGCGTTCGTCGTGCTCACGACGACGCTGATGTGGGCGTTCCTGAACCGCATCCTGCTGCGTCCGGTGGCGGCCATGCAGGGCGAGATGAAGCGTTGCGCCGATGGCGATCTTTCCGTCACGGTCGGCCATGGCGTGCTGACGGAGTTCAACGTGCTCGCGACGGCCTTCAACGAGATGACGCGCAGGCTCGCGGCGAACGTCCAGGAACTCGAACGCCTGTCGCACGTGGATAGCCTGACCGGCCTGCCCAACCGGCACCAGTTCGACCTGTGCATCGAGAAGGAATGGCGCCGCGCCCTGCGCGGCCGGACGCCGTTCGCGCTGCTGATGGTCGACGTCGACTACTTCAAGCTCTACAACGACAACTACGGCCATGTCGCCGGCGACGAATGCCTGCGTGCCGTCGCGGCGACGATCGGCCGGGTCGTGCAGCGCACCACCGACCTGCCGGCGCGCTACGGGGGCGAGGAGTTCGCCATCCTGCTGCCGGAGACGCCGCTCGACAGCGCCATCGCGCTGGCCGAAAGGTTTCTCGCCAGCCTGGCGGAGCAGAACATGCCGCATGCCGGCTCGCCGCTCGGGCGCATCAGCGCCAGCGTCGGCGTGGCCGTGTGCGGCGCGGACGAGAGCTGCAGTCCCGCCGGGCTGATCCATGTCGCCGACGCGGCGCTCTATGAAGCGAAGCGCACCGGCCGCAACCGGGCGGTCGTGGCCGACCCGGCGGCCGGCGCGGGGCACTGCGAAGCGTGCCGCGGCTTCGTGCCGAGCGTCAGCGCCACGGCGGCGCCGTCCCGCCCGGACTGACTTTTCCGCGCCTAGCGGCTGCGCTCCTCCGGCAGCTCCTGCAGGTGGGCGAGGATGTCGACCAGCAGTTGCCAGTCCAGTTCGCGCAGCGCCGGCATCTTTTCGTCGGGATGGCCATTGGCGATCTTGTGCAGGCTTTCCCACGGATTCGTCCGCGCGACGCGGCCGAGCGGCACGGCGGTGATGACGCGCCGGCCGTCGAGCCCGTGGCAGGCGGCGCAGATGGTCCGGTAGGTGGCCCGGGCCCGGCCGGCATCGCCGCGCGCGCGCTGGCTCTTGCGGTCGATCGCGGCATCCATGTCGACCTGGCCCTGCGCGACGAAGTTGGCCAGATCCATCAGGTCGCGCTTCAGCAGCACCGCGTCGTAGCGGTGCGTGGCGTCGCGCAGGATGGCCTCGATGCGTTCCGGGGCGGCGCCGGCCATGCCGCGAATTCCCTTGATGCCGGTCGCGTGGCGCCCGCTGGCGTAGTGTCCCGCGGCGCCTGCGTAGTCCCAGCCGTGGCACTCCTTGCAGCGCCAGGTCAGCGGCGCATCGTTGGCGTAGCCGGCCGTAACCGGGTAGGCAGGGTGCGGCAGCGCCTGGCGCGCCGCCCCGGTTTCGGCCTGCCAGTCGTCGTACAGGCGGCCGCCGCGCGCGATGGAAACCGCCCGGCTGGCAGCGGGCAGGGTTTGCAGATAGGCCAGCATGCGCGCCGCGAAGTCCCCGCCCAGCGCGCTCAGGGCGGGCATGTTGCCGCCGGAGTGGCCGTGGATGACATAGTGCAGGACCTCATGCGGCCGCTGCCGCGCCGCTTCACCGATGGGCGGCACTTCGCGCAGCCGGCCGCCGTCGGCGCCATGGCAGGCGGCGCAGATCGTCGCGTAATATTTTTCGTGCCCCGCGGCGGCGGCCGTCGCGCTGCGGGCCGCGGCGACCAGGGCGGCCATGTCGGGCTGGCCCTGGCGAACGAAGAGGGCGAGGGCATGCAGGTCGGCATCGCTCATCACTTCGCCGTAGCGGTGCGTGTCATTCCTCAGCAGCGCGGCGATGGCGGCGGCGTCGCCGCCCCGGCGCGCGCGGATGCCGGGAAAGCCATGCCGACCCTGATAGTCCCAGCCGTGGCAGGTGCTGCAACGCCAACTGGCGGCTGGCGTCACGTCGGCCCTGACGCCGGCGAAGGCTGGATGCCGTCCGCTCGGCGGACGGTTGCCCGACTCGCGGCTCCAGTCGTCGTAGAGGCGGCCACCGCGCACGAGCGCGGCTTCGTCGGCGGCGGCCAGCCCGGACACGGCGCATCCGGCCCAGGCCAGCAGCGCGGTCAGCAGGTATTTGCGCATGTCAGTCGTCCCGTTCCACGAAGGGCTTCTTGTGGGCGATGCCCTTGTGGCATTCGATGCAGGGCGTGTTTTTCTTCATCGCGTCCTCCATCTTCTCGGCGGCGCGCTGGCCCTGCTTGCGGAAGTGCATGGCGTCGAAGGAATGGCAGTTGCGGCATTCGCGCGAGTTGTTCGCCGTCATCTCCTGCCAGACGCGCTCGGCCAGCACGAGACGCTTGGCCTCGAATTTCTCCGGCGTGTCGACGCTGCCCGCCAGCTTGTGATAGATCTCGGCGGAGGCCTTGATCTTGCGGATCAGTTTGTGCGTCCAGTCCTTCGGCACGTGGCAGTCGGCGCAGACCGCGCGCACGCCCGAGGGGTTCCTGTAATGCACGCTTTCGGTGTATTCCTTGTACACCAGCTGTTCCATCTCGTGGCAGGAGACGCAGAACTCCAGCGTGTTGGTGTATTCCATGAAGGTGTTGAAGCCGCCCCAGAAGAGGATGCCGGCGACGCCGCCGGCGAGCAGCATGGCGCCCGTGTGCGCGGGGTGGCGCAGCCAGGCGAGGATTTTCTTGAACATTCCGTGGTTTTCCTGCGAGCGAAAGAAGCGTGGGTGGCGTGCGCCACCCACGACCGGTCACACGGTCAGGCGACTTACTGCTTCGGCAGTTGCGGCAGGTAGCTGACGATATCGACGGCGATCTGCGGGTCGAGCGCGCGCAGGGCGGGCATGCTCTCGCCGGGCTGGCCGTTCATCACCTTGTGCAGCATCTCGACGGCGTTGTCGGCGACCGAGCCGAGCGGCGGCGCGTCCTTGATCTTCTTGCCGTCCTTGCCATGGCAGCCGGCGCAGATGGTGTTGAAGTAAACCTCGCCCTTGGCGGCGTCGCCCTTGGCCTTCTTGTTCGCGACGTATTTGCTCGTGTCGATCTGGCCCTTGCTGACGAACATCGCCAGGTCGTGCGCATCCTGCGCCGAGATCTGCTTCTCGGAATAACCGTGCTTGGCGTCCCTCAGGATGGCGGCGATGGCGGCCGGGTCCTTGCCGGCCGCGCCGGCGATACCCTTGATGCCGGTGGCGTGGCCGCCGCTGGCGTAGGCGCCATCCTTGCCCTGATAGTCCCAGCCATGGCATTCCTTGCAGCGCCAGGAGGCGTCCTTGCCGTATTTGCCGCCCTTGTGCGGGTAGCTGGCGTGGTCGCCCTCCGGCTTGGCGCTGTTGTTCTCCTTGAAGAACTTGTCGTAGAGGCGGCCGCCGCGCGCGATCGACGATTCGGTTTCGGCGGCGGCGGCGAACTGGCTGGCGGCCAGGCCGAGCATGCCGGCCAGCAGGCCGATGCCGAGTTTGCGCAGGGTGCGGCGATGGGTGCTTTGCGTCATGACGATCTCCCTCGATGAAAAAAACCTTTGCGGCGATTCTCCGCGCCGGCCGGCGCGCCGCTAGGGCCGCAGGGCGCGACCGCATCGGACTTTGGTCTGATGAAGGCGGCGGATTCCGGGTGGTAGCATGGCGCGCATGGATACCCCGGCCTCGGTCTCCCATCTGTCGATGCCGGACGCGGCGCAGCGTCCGTTCGAACGCGTGAGCTTCTCGCGCCAGTTCATGCTGGTGAGTTCCGGCCTGCTCGTGCTCGCCATGCTGCTCGTCGGCGGCTGGATCAGCCTGGAGATCGAGCGCAGCGCGGTCAATCGGGCCGCCGCCATCGCCGCCGTCTACGTCGAGAGCATCCTCGCCGCCCAGTTGCACGATGCTTCGCCGGAGGAGCTGGGCAAGGCCGAGACGCACGCCGCGCTCGACCGCATCTTCAACGAGGGGCCGCTGCGCCGCAAGGTCGTGCGCTTCAAGCTGTGGGATCCCGATGGCGTCATCCGCTACAGCAGCGACCATGCCCAGATCGGCCGGCGCTATCCCCTCGACGGCATGCTGGCGGCCGCCTTCGCCGGCACCGTGCAGTCGCACATGACCGATCTCGGCGAAGCCGAGCACGCGGCCGAGCGCGAACGCTGGGAACGACTGCTGGAAGTCTATGTCCCGGTGCGCGGCGGGGACAACGGCGCGGTCGTGGCCGTCGCCGAGTTCTATCACGCGACGGAGAACATCAGCCGCGACGTGCAAAGCGCCCAGCTGCGCAGCTGGGCGCTGGTGGCGGCCGCCACGCTGGCGATCTTCCTGCTGCTGTTCGCGCAGGTGCGGCGCGCCAACGACACGATCCGCCGCCAGCGCAACGACCTGCGCCTGCAACTGCGGCAGTTGCGCGCCACCTTCGAGGAGAACGAGCGCATGCGCGCACGGCTCGGCGAGGCCGGCGCGGCGACCACGGCGCTCAACGAGCAACTGCTCCACCGCATCGCGGCGGACCTGCACGACGCCCCGGCGCAGACGCTGGCATTCGCCCTGATGCGCTTCGAGGAGCTGGTGGCGGCCTGTGTCTGCTGCGCGCGCCCCGGCGACACGCCGCCGCCCGACCTGCACGCGATTCTCGCCGCCCTGCGCTCCTCGCTGGACGACCTGCGCGACATCGCCGCCGGCCTCGGCCTGCCGGGCATCGCCGAGCTGTCGCTGGCCGACACGGTACGCCGCGCGCTGCGCGATTTCGAGCGGCAGACGGGGATCAAGGTCGCGGCCGAGGTCGACGCCGCCCTGCCCGATGCCGGGCTGGCGACCAAGATCACCGTCTATCGACTCTTGCAGGAATCCCTTGCCAACTGCCGCAAGCACGCCGGCGGAGCCGACATCGGCGTGCGGGTCTGGCGCGACGGCGACCAGATGCACGTCGAGGTGCGGGACGCCGGTGCCGGTTTCGATCCCCAGGAAGCGGCGCTCTCCGGCCGCCTGGGACTGGCCTTCATGCAGGAGCGCGCGCGCCTGCTCGGCGGCCACTTCGAACTGGACTCGGCGCCCGGCCGGGGCACGCGCGTGCATGCCGTCCTGCCGCTCACGTCCACGGAGGCCTTGCATGGCTGAAACGGTGCGCATCCTGATCGCCGACGACCACCCGCTGTTTCGCGAGGGCGTGGCCGCCTCGCTCGCGGCGGCGGAGGATTTCGACGTGGTCGCCCAGGCCGGCAGCGGCGAGGAGGCGGTGGCGCGCAGCATCGAGCTGCAGCCGGACATGGTGCTGCTCGACGTCAACATGCCTGGCATCGGCGGCATCGCCGCCGCCCGCCAGATCGCCGAACGCCTGCCCGCGGTGCGCATCATGATGCTGACCGTCGCCGAGGAGCCGGAAAGCCTGCTGGCCGCGCTCAAGGCCGGGGCGCACGGTTACGTGCTCAAGGGCGTCGCGGCGCACGAGCTGCGCGGCATCATCCGCAACGTGGCGGCCGGCGAGGCCTATGTCACGCCGACCCTCGCGGCGGAAATGCTCACCGAGTTCTCGCGCCCGCGTCCGCCGGACGCGTTTTCCACGCTGACCGCGCGCGAAACCGAGGTGCTCGAACTGCTGAGCCGGGGCCTGACCAACCGCGAGATCGGCGAGCGTCTGCACCTCGCCGAAAAGACCGTCAAGCACTACATGACCGTGATCCTGCAGAAGCTGCACGTGCGCACGCGCACCGAGGCGGCGCTGCTCGCCGTCCAGCACGGCGTGCCCGGCCGCGCGGAGCGCCATTCCTGACGGCGCGTCAGATCTCGACCAGCAGCAGTTCGCCGTTCTCCGCGCCGCAGGCGATCCGCCGTCCGCCGAGCGGCAGCACGTAGGGCCGTACCGGCTCGGGCAGCCGCAGGCGCGCGACTTCCTTGCCGCTGACGGTGTCGAGCACATGCAGGACGTGGCCCAGGTCGAGCGCATACAGGCGTCCATCGCGGGTGGTCAGCTCGGCCAGCAGCGCGGCCCAGTCGCTGCGGCCGCCGCGGTAGTCGGTGGTGCGCAGGCGCCAGCGTACCTGGCCGCTCGCCGCGTCGATCGCGTACAGCCAGCCCGTCGGCGACCACAGGTAGGCGACGCCGTCGGCGAGGTGGTGGGAGTTGATGAAATTGCCGGCGTTGAATTCCCAGAGTTGCCTGCCGGTCGCGATGTCGATGCCGTGCAGCGTTTCCTTGTAGCTGCCGGCCACCAGGATGCCGTCGCCGACATGCAGCTGGCGCAGGTATTGCCATGTGGCCATGCCGTCCAGCGTCCAGCGCGGCGCGCCGTCCGCGAGGGACAGGGCATGGAGCCGGCCGTCGCCCGGGCCGACGAACACCGTTGCCCCGGCGGCGGCCGGCGCGTAGCTGATCTGGGTGTCCGCGGTCGCCGCGAAGCGCCAGATTTCGGTGCCGTCCGCCAGCGCGAGGCAGCGCAGCTCATGGCCGTCGCCGACCAGGATGCGGTCGCCATGCAGGCAGGGCACGCCGAACTGCTGGCGTGCGGGGCAGCGCCAGATTCCGGCGCCGGAATCGAGCCGCCAGGCGCCGAGTTCGCGGCGCCCGCCGCAGACCGCCGTCGCGGCGTCGGCGCGCGGCCGGAACACCGCGCCTTCCGGCAGTCCGTGCTCCACGAGCCAGGAAGGCGCGCCGGCGGCTGGGTCGATCGATGCCAGCGTCCGGTCGCCGGCGCAGAGAATCCGCTCGCCCGCCACGGCCGGCGGGAACAGCCGCGCGTTGCCCGTCGGCCAGCGGCGCGTCACGCGGGCGACGGGCGGGGCGTCCGCCGCCGTCGCGCGAGTTCCGAGCAAAGGGCCGGCGAGCAGTCCCAAGCAGGCTCCGGCCAGCCAGCGGCGTCGTGCCGGGATCAATCGCAACGCGCGCCCTGCTCGATCCAGCGCAGCAGGATGCGGGTGTTGGGATGATCGCGGTCCTCCGTCGGCGCGATGCCGGGCGGCATGCGGTCCTCGACGAGGTGCTGGAACAGCGGGCTCGCGTCGGGCTTGCCGGGGATGATCACCTTGGTCGCGTTCGCCACGCCCTTGGCCACCGAGTCGGCGCCGAGCATGATGCCCTTGTGGCTCGTCAGGTCGAGTTCGTGGAAGCTCGGCGGCTCCTGGTTCGACATGTGGCAGGTGGTGCAGGCCGGCGTGTTGGGCGCGAAGGCGTTGTCGGTCTTGAACAGCGGCAGGACGTTCTTGCGGAAATTCTCGTCGTCCTTCGCGCCGTCGACGATCCATTGGCGCACCGTGGCGTAGGCCTTGCTGTCGGGCGAGACGCTGAACGGCACGCCGAGCGGCATGCGGTTGTTGCGCAGGCGGCGGCCGAGGACGCTCTTGCGCGCAGGCTTGCCGGGCTCGAACAGCGGCGTCGAGGGCACTTCCGTCGAACCCGTCTTGATGCCCTTGCAGGTCGACAGGTCCAGCCCGCGATAGCTGGTCTTCGGGTCGGTCGAGGAGTGGCAGACGATGCAGGCGGGCCCCTGGCCGAAGGCGTTCGGCGTCCGCATCAGGGTGGCGATGTATTCATAGGGAATCGGGATGTTGCGCCCGAGGATCAGCGCGTCGACGGCGGCGTGGTCGCCCTCGAGCTTGATCTTGCCTTCGCGCAGTTCCTCGATCCAGTCGCGGGTCAGCGAACCGGAGCGCTTGTGGTCGTCCTTGTCGGCCAGCGCCTGGCCGGCGCCGAGGGCCAGCAGGCCCCCCGCCAGCATGGCCGCCAGGCCGCGAATCCCTGCTTGCGTCTTCTGCTTCATGATTTTTCTCCCCCTCGTTGATGAAAGCGAATCGCGGCGCCATCCCCATGGCGCCGTGCGTTCAGAACTCCCAGGCGACGCCGGCGTTGCCGAAACCGCGGTTGTTGCCGTGGCCGACGGCGCCGTAGACCTTGAGGCCGTCGGCGATTTCATAGCGCAGGCCGATGGCGTTGTCGGTATCGGCGTTTTCCTCGCCGAAGGCTTCCACGGTCAGTTGCAGCCTTTCCATGAGCGGGAATTCGTAGCCGATGCTCCAGTTATTGAGGCTGGCGCTGGCCCCCTGCGACTTGGTGCGCGTGCCGCCGAGGTTGATGTGCAGCACCTGGCCATTTTCCAGTCGATAGGTGGCCAGTCCGGCGAACGAATATTCCTGCTCGGTGTATTTGACGGGCGTGGCGCGTTCATTCACGCGCGTGTCGCCATAGCCGAGGCTCATGCCCAGCGACCAGCCGGTTTCGTTCTGGAGCGGCACCCACTTGACGCTGAGGCCGGTCCCCTGCTTCCGCGTGGAGGGATCGTCGGCACGGTCGGCGGCGCTCGAAACGGCGATGCCGACCTCGACGTTCTCGATCGGGCCGAACCCGTAGACCAGTTCGGCGCCGCGCTCCTTGTCGTCGCGGCTCAGCACGGCCTCGATCTTCATCCCGCCCTGGTCGAGCGTGCCGGCGTCGTCGGTGTTCATCGGGCCTTCGGCGAAGGCGGGCGATGCCGCCAGGGCCAGCAGCAGCGGAATCCGCCGGCAGACGGCTTCCGCGAGTCGGTTGGTGCGGATGTTCATGGATTGATTCCCCCTCGTAGGCAAAGTCCATGGCGCGGACGAGGCCATTTTGCATGGAATCGCGCCTATGCCTATTTTCATAGGGCGGAAAATGACTGCTCCAAAGGAGTGCGCGGCATCAGACCTTGGTCTGAAAAAAGTCAGCGCCGGCGGGACGGCGGCGCTGACTTCTTCAGCGCGCTAAGGACAGCACGAGTCCCAGCAGGGCGCAGGCGCCGATGACCTTCATGATGTCGGCATGATATTTCCACAGGGCGACGCAGGCCGCGAGGGCGACGCCGACCGGTAGCCACTCGAACGGTCCGGCGAAGGGGGCGGTCGCCGTGGCCTGCGGCCAGAAGGTGTGCCAGGCGAAAAAAACGGCGAGGTTCGCGATCACGCCGACCACGGCGGCGGTGATGGCGACGAGCGGGGCGGTGAATTTCAGTTCGCCGCGCGTGGCCTCGACCAGTGGCCCGCCGGCGAGGATGAACAGGAAGCTCGGCAGGAAGGTGAAGAAGGTGGCGACCGTCGCGCCGGCGAGGCCCGCGCCCATGTAGCCGACCCAGGTGACGACCATGATCAGAGGTCCCGGCGTGGTTTCGCCGAGCGCCAGGCCGTCGATCATCTGCGCGCCGGTGAGCCAGCCGTATTGCTCGACGGCGTGCTGGTAGACGTAAGGCAGCACGGCGTAGGCGCCGCCGAGCGTCAGGAAGGCGGCCTGGGTGAAGAACGTGCCCATGGCGAAGAGGGTCTCCGATCCGGCGAGCAGCGCCAGCGCCGCCCCCCAGAGGGCGACGCAGACCGAAACGGTGGCGAGCAGCCTGGGCCACGAGAAGCGCGCATGGGCCGGGGGGGGCGTGTCGTCGTCGATCAGCGCCGGAGCGGTTTGACCGCTGGCGGTGCCGTGGCCGCCGCCGCCCCTGAACCGTGCGGGGGCCAGCCGGCCGCCGATGGCGCCGGCGAGCGCGGCGGCCAGCACGATCCACGGGAAGTCGATCCTGAGGAAGAAGATGCCGACGAAGGCGAGTACGGCGATGGCCGCGAGCGTCGCGTTCCGGATCGTCTTCGACCCGATACGCCAGGCGGCGAACAGCACCACCGCGACGACCGCCGGCTTGATGCCGTAGAAGACGCCCTGGACCAGCGGTACGTCGCCCCAGGCGAGATAGATCGCGGCGAGCCCGGAGAGCAGGACGAAGGCGGGCAGGAAGAACAGCACGCCGGCGACGATGGCGCCGCGCACGCCGTGCAGCAGCCAGCCGATGTAGGTGGCGAGCTGGATCGCCTCGGGTCCCGGCAGCAGCATGCAATAGTTGAGGGCGTGCAGGTAACGGTGTTCGGAGATCCAGCGGCGGCGCTCGACCAGTTCCTGGTGCATCAGCGCGATCTGCCCGGCCGGGCCGCCGAAGCTGATGAAGCCGAGCTTGAGCCAGAACCTGAAGGCTTCCGCCAATGTCGGCGCCGGCGGCGGAGCGGAGTGGTTTTCCATGCGGACCTCGTGGGCATGCGGCAGTGCGGCCCAGTTTATTCGGTATATTCGCCGCCACAAGACCATCAATGCAAAAGGAGGCTGCCATGTCGCAACTGCTGACGGTGTCGCGCGCGGCGCACCTGATCGGCGCGACGCGCGCGGAATTGCAGAAGCACATCGCCAGCGGCGAGCTGCCCTCGCACGACGGCATGGTCACCACCGAGGACCTGCTCAGGCTGTATCCCGAGGTGCGGCTGGAGGATTCCGGCGCCTTCGAACGCATCACCAAGATCCGCGAGGAGGCTTTCGGCAAGCGCATCCGCGAACGCGTGCTGCCCAACCAGGAAATCCTTGCCCAGCGGCTGGCGGCGCAAAGCGAGGAACTCGCCGACGTGCGGCGCCATCTCGCCCACTACCACGACCTCGTGGAGGCCCTGCGCGAGCGCATCGATACCCTGGCCGGCGCTTCCGCCGCCGAGCAGCTCGCCGAGCTGGGGCGCTTCCTCGACGACGGCCTCGCGAGCGTGCTGGGCAGCGAGGAACCGGCCGACGCGCTGGCGGTGATGGACGACATGCTGCGCGTCATGAGCGCGCATGTGACCGTGAAGCCTTCCGGCCACGAGTTTTTCGTCGAGGGCAGCGAATCGATCCTCGACGCCGCGCTGCGCGCCGGCCTCGCGCCGTCCTACGGCTGCGGCAACGGCAACTGCGGCTTGTGCAAGGCGCGCGTGGTGTCCGGCCGGACCAAGGCGATCCGCGCCAGCGATTACCCGCTGTCGCCCGGCGAGCGCGCGCAGGGCCACACGCTGCTGTGCTCCCATACGGCGGTTTCCGATCTCGTCATCGAGATGCTCGAGGCGAACGCCCCCGAGGATATTCCGGAGCAGGAGATCGTCGCCAAAGTGAAGCAGATCGCGCCGCTCACCGGCGACATCCAGCTGCTGCACCTGCAGACGCCGCGCAGCAACCGCCTGCGCTTCCTCGCCGGCCAGTCCGTGACGCTGTCGGTGAGCGGCTCGACGGCCAACTTCCGCGGCGATTACCCGATCGCCTCCTGTCCCTGCGACGACCGCAACCTGCTGTTCCACGTCCGGCGCGACGCGGACGACGGGTTCGCCGAGCGCCTGTTCGCCGGCGCCCTGAAGGCGAATGACGCGGTCAGCCTGTTCGGCCCCTTTGGCGATTTCGTCCTGCGCAAGGATTCGCCCAACGACGCTGTCTTCCTCGCCTGCGACACCGGCTTCGCTCCGGCGAAGAGCCTGATCGAGCATGCGTTCGCCGCCGACGTGCCGGGCGCCCTGCGGCTGATCTGGGCCGCGACCCGACCCGACGGCCACTATCTGGAAAACCAGTGCCGCGCCTGGGCGGACGCGCTGGAGACGTTCAGCTACGCCACGCTGACGGCCCCCGATCCCGGCACCGCGGGCGCCGCCGCCGCCGCCCGCGCCATCGCCGACGAGGACATCCGCCAGCGCGACGTGTATGTGTCGGGCCCGGCCGCCTTCGTCGCGGCCGCCGCCGCCGCGCTGGCGAAGGCCGGGCTGCCGGTCGCGCAATTGCGCACGGAGGTGATCTGATGCGTCCCGCCCAACTGGCCTTCGTGCTGGACCGCGAATTCGAAAGCACCGCCGCCGGCCACCACACGCCGGTGATGCTGTGGGGCCCGCCCGGCGTCGGCAAGTCGCAGATCGTCGCGCAGGTCGCCGCGCGCCACGGCGTGCCCGTCGTCGACATCCGCCTCTCGCAGATGGAGCCTTCCGACCTGCGCGGCATTCCCTTTCGCGTCGGCGAGCGCGTCGAATGGGCCGTGCCGGCCATGCTGCCCGACGCCGACCGCCACTGGCCGGCCGGCATCCTGTTCCTCGACGAGATCACGTCAGCCCCGCCCTCGGTATCGGCCGCCGCCTACCAGCTGATCCTCGACCGCCGCCTCGGCGACTACCGCGTGCCGCCGGGCTGGGCGATCTTCGCCGCCGGCAACCGGCAGGGCGACCGCGGCGTCACCTACGCGATGCCCGCGCCTCTGGCGAACCGCTTCTCGCACTTCGAGGTGGCGGTGAATCTCGACGACTGGGTCCAGTGGGCGTATCAGAACGGCATCGACGAACGCATCGTCGCCTTCCTGCGCTTCAAGCCCGAACTGCTGTTCGACTTCGATCCGGCGAAGAGCGCGGGCGGAGAAATGGCCTTTCCCAGCCCGCGCTCCTGGGAGTTCGCCCACCGCGCGCTGCAAAAATTCGGCGATCGTCCCGAGCTGCTGGCCGACGCGCTGGCCGCCTGCGTCGGCCACGCGGCGGGCGTCGAATGCGCCGCTTTCATCGACGGGCTCGATCGCCTGCCCGACCTCGACGCGATCTGCGCCGGCCGGGAAGCGCCGGTGCCGACGGAAATCGACCTGCAATACGCCGTCGCGGCCGCGCTGGCCGGCCGCGCGCTGCGGGCGCGGGGGCAGTCCGGGGCAGCGGAGATCTGGGGCCACATCCTCGACTATGCGCGGCGGCTGCCGCTCCGGGAGATGGGCGTGATGCTGGTCGCCGACATGCATCGCGGCATCGGTCAGCCGCTGTTCGGCGTGCCGCAGTTTTCCGTCTGGGCGAACAAGGTGGCGGATCTGCTCCTGTTCGAGTGACGCAAATCAAGAGGGCGGATCGATGGGCGGGATAAAATCTCGCCACTAATAGCGAGGTGGAGCGAGGCGGTCATGCGGATACGGACATTCATCCTGGCGACATCGGCGGCGGTCGCGCTCGGCTTTTTCGGCCTCAGCTACTACATGATCGGCCGCGTGCTCGACCACACGGTGCGCACCAACGCGCGTGAATCGGCGGAGACGCTGGCGCAGGTCACCTTCACCGGCATGTATCAGGTGATGAGCACCGGCTGGCGCCGCAAACAGGCCGAGGACTTCATCGCCGCCATCGCCGAGTCCGCCAAGGGTACGCCGACCGTGCTCAACATCTATCGCGGCCCCGTGGTCGAGGCGGACTACAAGAAGATCGAGCAGCCGTTCTTCGACGCGCGCATCGAGGAAGTCTTCGCCACCGGCAAGGCCATCACCGAGGCGCCCGAAGGCGGCGTGCGCTACCTGATGCCTCTCAAGGCGGGCGACCGCTGCATGCGCTGCCACGACGCCGCGAAGGAAGGCGACGTGCTCGGCGTGATCGAGGTGTCGCAGGACTTCGCGCCGCTGCTGGAGGAGTCGCGCCGCGACTTCCTGGTCTGGCTGGCGCTGTTCGCGCCCGTGCTGATGGTGCTGGCGGCGCTGGCCGTCTGGCGCGTCAGCAAGCGCATCGAGACGGCGATCGACGGCGTCAGCCAGTCGATCTCCGAGGTCAATGCCGTCGCCGACCTCAAGCATCTGCAACTGCAGCGCCACAACCCCGGCTTCGAGGAGTTCGAGCGCCTGCTGATCCGCCTCGACGTGCTGGTCGCCAAGCTGCGCGAGGTGGCGGTCGACAAGGATGTGCTGCATTTCGAGATCGGCCTGCTGGAGAAGTTCGTCATTACCTCCGAGGTGGTGCGCGACTGGGGCGAATACATCGCCCGCCTGCTGGCCGAGATCAACCAGGTGATGCCCACGCACGTGCTGTTCTCGGTGTTCCAGGTCGATGACGAGGTCTTCGACCTGGAAGTCTTCTGGTTCCAGCGGCCCAACGAAGCGACCCGCCAGCTGGTCGAGCGCCACGTGCGCAACGTCATCTGCGCTCAGCGCATGAGCGAGCTGTCCCAGGTGACGCTGCATCACCATTTCCCGTCGCACGATACCGGCCCGGAGCTGGTCTTCGACGAGCAGGAGGTCGCGCTGCACACCAAGACGCTGATCGTCGAGCACCCGAAGATCGGCGGCATCGTCGGCATCGGCGTGAACGCCGACGCGGTGGACGACGACACGCTGCGCCTGGTGATGGACAGCATCCTGTCCACCATGCTCAACGTCGTCGGCTCGGTGAAGGCGATCCACAAATACACGCGCGACATGGAGTATTACGCCACGCGCGATCCGCTCACCGACCTCTACAACCGGCGCGTGTTCTGGGAGCTGTTCGAATACGAGGTGGCGCGCGCCGGGCGCCACAACTACCAGTTCGCGCTGCTGGTGATCGACCTCGACAACTTCAAGCTGGTCAACGACAACTACGGCCACGCGGCCGGCGACCGCTACCTGCAGGGCGTCGCCCACGCCATCAAGGGCGTGCTGCGGCCGGGCGACATCTTCGCGCGCTACGGCGGCGACGAGTTCGTGCTGCTGCTGCCCGACACGCAGCTGCCGGCGGCCGGCGGCGTCGCCCAGCGGCTGCTGGAGAGCGTGAACGCCATGCAGATCGCGGCGGACGACGGCGCGACGATCTCGGGCAGCGCCTCGATCGGCCTGGCGATCCATCCGCTGCATGCCGACAACGCCAAGGACCTGTTCCTGTTCGCCGACAACATGATGTACAAGGCCAAGCAGGCCGGCAAGCAACAGGTCGGCATTCCCACGGAAGAAGAAGTCGCCGAGGTCTTCCGCGACATGACCGCCACCACGGTGCAGGTCGTGAATGCCATCAACGAAGGGCGCATCGTGCCCTTCTTCCAGCCGATCCTGGACATCAACACGAATCGCGTCATCGCCTTCGAGGTGCTGTCGCGCCTGTCGCTCGACGGCCAGCATATCGAGGCCGGCCGCTTCATCGAGTATGCCGAGAAGGCGGGCGTGATCCACCGCCTCGACATCATGGTGATGGAAAAGGCGCTGCGCACCGCCGCCGAGATGAAGTTCGCAGGACACATCTTCCTCAACCTGTCGCCGCGCGCGCTGGCGCTGGCCGATTTCCTCACGACGCTCAAGCGCACGGTGCAGGACTGCGGCGTGCGGCCCGAGCAGATCGTCTTCGAGATCACCGAGCGCGACACGGTGAAGAACATCGTCGTGCTGGAGCGGCTCGTCAGCGAGCTCAAGCTGGAGGGGTTCAAGCTCGCCATCGACGACTTCGGCTCCGGCTTCTCCTCCTTCCAGTATCTGCGCCGCTTCCCGGTCGACTTCCTCAAGATCGAGGGCGATTTCGTCGCCAACATCCTCGAGAACCAGAAGGACCGCGCTTTCGTCGAGACGATCTGGAAGCTCGCCGCCGACCTCAACATCAAGGTCATCGCCGAGCATGTCGAGGACGAGCGCGTGCTGGAGGAACTGCGCGGCATCGGCGTCGACTACGCGCAGGGCTACTTCATCGGCCGTCCGGAGCGCGTGCCGGGCAGCAACCAGCGCTTCCCCGTCGGCTAGGACCGGTCCATGTCCGACGCCGAAGCGAAACTGGCGGCGGCACGCACCCGGCTGATCCTCGACCAGCCCTTCCTCGGCGCGCTGGTGCTGCGCCTGCCGCTCAAGCCCGCGCCCTGGTGCCGCACCACGGCCACCGACGCGCGCGCGCTCTACTACAACCCGGGCTGGATCGACAGCCTTTCCACCGCGCAGGCGCAGTTCGCGCTGGCGCACGAGGCGCTGCACTGCGCGCTGGGCCATTTCGCCCGGCGCGGCCATCGCCTGCGGCGCAAGTGGGACATCGCCTGCGAGCTCGCCATCAATCCGCTGCTCGTCGATGCAGGCCTCGTGCCGCCCGCCGAGGCGATCGTCCTCGACGTCTATCGCGGCATGGCCGCCGAGGAAATCTACCCGTGCCTCGACGACAACGACAACGAGAGCGAGACGCTGGACGATCATCCCTGGGAAGGCGAGACGGGCGGTGGAGAAGGACCGCCGGCGCCCCTGACGGCACCGGACAGGGAACGGTTGCAGCAGCAATGGCAGCGCCATCTCGCCGCCGCCGCCCAGCGCGCGCGCGAGGTCGGCAAGCTTTCCGGCCAGCTGGCCCGGCTGGTCGATGCCGCGCTGGCGAGCCAGGCATCGTGGCGCGCGCTGCTGGCGCAATGCCTGTCGCAGGCGGCGCGCGACGACTACACCTGGCAGCGCCCGTCGCGCCGCGACGCCGGGGCGAACGGGGAGGCGATCTGGCCGGGCCTGCGCAGCCACGGCGGCGACATCCATGTCGCCATCGACGTGTCCGGTTCGGTGACGGACCAGGACATGGCCGACTTCCTGGGCGAGCTGAACGCGCTGAAGGGCGCGCTGCCGGTGCGCATCCTGCTGTTCGCCTGCGACAGCGAACTGGCCGCGGGCGCGCCGTGGACCTTCGAGCCATGGGACGAGTTGCGCCTGCCGCGGCAGTTCGCCGGCGGCGGCGGCACGGCCTTCGCGCCCGTGTTCGACTGGATCGCGCAAAACGACCGCCAGCCGGACGCGCTGGTGTATTTCACCGACGCCGAGGGCGAGTTTCCGGCCGTCGCTCCGTCCTATCCGGTGCTCTGGCTGGTCAAGGGCAAGGCCGCCGTGCCCTGGGGGCGGCGCATCCAGCTCAATTGAGAATCGCCTTGCCCGTGCCGGGAACGCCCAATTGCGAGTATTCTAGTCGGCTATAAAAGCTCGCCGCCGGTTTGGCCGTCGGCGCAGCGCCGCAACGACGGCACGAGGGGAGGCATGAAGCAGAAACTGCAACGGGCGAAGATTCCGTTCGACGAGCTGGCGCACCAGCTCGTCGAGCCGGCGTTCGTCATCGGCGCCGACGGCCGCGTGCTGGTCTGGAACCGCGCCTGCGAGGAATTGACCGCGATGCCGGCCGCGCAGGTGGTCGGCACGAACGAACACTGGCGCGCCTTCTACAACCATGCCCGTCCCTGCCTGTCGGACCTGATCGCCACCGGCCAGACGGACCGGGTCGGTGCGCTCTACGAAGCCGCCGACGGACGCTGCTCGGCGCACGGCGGGCTGCACGCCGAGAACTGGTGCACCATGCCCCTGCGCGGCGTGAATCTCTATCTCTCGATCGACGCCGGCCCGATCCGCGACGAAAACGGCGCGCTGATCGCCGTGGTCGAGACCCTGCGCGACTGGACCGAGTGGAAAAACACCGAAAACCAGCTGCGCCTGATCGAGTCCGTCTTCAACAGCTCGTCCGAAGGCATCCTCATCACCGACGCGCACGCGCGCATCGTCAAGGTCAATCCGGCCTTCACCCGCCTGACCGGCTACGCCCAGGAAGAGGTGCTGGGCCGCAGCCCGGGAATCATGCAGTCGGGCCTGCATGACGGCGCCTTCTACCGCGAACTGTGGCGCTCGCTCGGCGAGACCGGGCACTGGCGCGGCGAGATCTGGAACCGCCGCAAGGACGGCCAGCTGTTTCCCGAAAGCCTGTCCATCAACGCCGTCTGCGACGGCGACGGCATCGTCACCCACTACGTCGGCATGTTCAGCGACATCACCGCGCAGAAGCAGACCGAGGAACGGCTCGAGGACATGGCGACGCACGACGCGCTCACCGGCCTGCCCAACCGCATCGGCCTCTCGGTCAAGCTGCACCAGGCGCTGGTGTCGGCGCGCACCCACGACCGCCTCGTCGCCGTCTGCTTCGTCGACCTCGACGGCTTCAAGCCGGTGAACGACACCTACGGCCACGAGGCCGGCGACAAGGTGCTGATCGAGATCGCGCAGCGCCTCAAGCACGTGATCCGCGCCTCCGACACCGTCGCGCGCATCGGCGGCGACGAGTTCCTCATGCTGCTCGCCGAGTTCGCCAGCATGGACGAGATCGAGGTGGCGCTCGACCGCATCCTCGACACGCTGCGCAAGCCGGTGTTCATCGACGCGCAGAAGGTCGCCGTCTCCGCCAGCATCGGCGTCACCGTCCATCCCTTCGACGAATCCGACACCGACACGCTGATCCGCCACGCCGACCTGGCCATGTACAACGCCAAGAACATGGGGCGCAACACCTGGCACATCTACGACACCGCCGACGACCAGGCGGCGCACAAGACCAGCACCATGCTCAGCCGCGTGCGCGAGGGCCTGCTGCACGGCGAGTTCCGCCTCCACTACCAGCCCAAGGTCAATCTGCGCACCGGCCGCATCGTCGGCATGGAGGCGCTGATCCGCTGGCAGCATCCCGAGCGCGGGCTGGTGCCGCCCGGCGAGTTCCTGCCGTCCGTCGAGAATTCCCCGCTGATCGTCGATCTCGGCGAATGGGTGATCCACGAGGCGCTGGCGCAGGTCGCGCGCTGGCAGACGGCCGGGCTGGAGATGAAGGTCAGCGTCAACATCGCCGCGCGCCAGTTCCAGCACATCGACTTCGTCATGCGCCTGCGCGGCATCCTCGCCCAATACCCGGACGTGCCCTCCAGCCTGCTCGAGATCGAGGTGCTGGAAAGCACCGCGCTCGACGATGTGGACAACATGCGCTCGGTGGTGCTCGCCTGCCAGGAAATGGGCGTCGGCGTCGCGCTCGACGACTTCGGCACCGGCTACTCCACGCTCACCTATCTCAAGAGCCTGCCGGCGCGCCAGCTCAAGATCGACCAGACCTTCATCCGCGACATGCTGGAGGACAAGGAGGATCTCGCGCTGGTCGAGGGCGTGATCGGCCTCGCCACGGTGTTCCACATGGACGTCATCGCCGAGGGCGTCGAGACGCTGGAGCACGGCGTCGTGCTGATGCGCATCGGCTGCGACGTGGTGCAGGGCTACTACATCGCCCGGCCGATGCCGGCCGACGCGGTGCCCGCCTGGTGCGCGGCCTTCCGCCCCGATCCGGCCTGGGCGCAATGGGCCGGGGCCGCCTGGGACCGTTCGCACCTGCCGCTGGTGCTGGCGGAATACGACCACCTGAAATGGGTGCAGCGCGTGCTCGCCGCGCTCGACGATCCCGCCATCGAACTGCCCGCCGAGATGGCCGATCCGCACGCCTGCCGCTTCGGCGAATGGTATGACAAGGACGGCCGGCGGCAGTATGGCGACCTGCCGGCCTTCCGCGACATCGACCCCATCCACCGGCGCATCCACATCCTGGCGCGCGAAATGATCGCCCGCCGCGACGCCGGCGACCTCGCCGGCGCGCGCATCCAGGTCGAGGAACTCAACGACCTCAAGGAAGGCATCGTCGAACTGCTCGGCACGCTGCACGGCGTGCTGCGCGAGTCGCCCGTCATGGGGCCGCCGCCCCGCCGGGACTGACTTCTTGGCGCCGCCGAACCACGACCCGCTGACCCCGGAGGACGCCCTGCGCCTCAACGTGCTGCTGGCGGGGGAGCTGCTGGCGGTGCGCATCGACGAGGGCGCGGCCGTGCTGTTCGGCCTCACGCCGCGCGGCGAGGCGCGCGTGCAGCTCAATCCCGCCGGCCGCGCGGAGCGCTATTTCCAGCAGGTGCGCGAGCTGCTCGGCGGCCACGCGCTCGGCTCGCCCGGCGGCTACCCGGTGTACCTGCGGCGCTGGACGCGCATGGGGCAGGCCAGCGCGAAGAACCTCGAAGCGCTGCTCAAGCTCGGCGAGCCGGAGGCGGCGCTGGCCGTCGCCCATGCGCCGACGCTCAGCGACGAACTGGCGCGCCGCGTCTGGTGGGCGCTGCCCACGCCGGAAACGGCGCGCGTGATGCTGGAGCGCGCCGCGGTGCGCGCGGGCGCGATGGGCCCCGTGCTGGCGGACTACCTGATCGAGCACCTGCCCTTCGAGGAAGACCCCATCGCGGCCATGCACACCGTGCGCGCGGTGCTGGCTGCCGGCGTGCTTGCCCCGGCGGCGCGCGACGCGCTGTGGGCCAAGGCCAAGAGGCGGCCGCACTACCTGATCGGCTTCCTCGAACACCTGCCCGCCGGGCTGCCGGCCGAGGCGGCGCTGCCCCCGCTGGAGGGCCTGGGCGACACGGCCGCCGCGCGGCTGCTGGCGCGCGTCCGCGGCGGCACCGGGCAGGCCTGGCTCAAGGCGGCGGAACTCGCCCTCGACAAGCCGCCCGCCCACGAGGCCGTCTACCTGCTGCTCGACCTCATCGGCGCCTATTTCGCCGATGGCCGCGAGGCGGCGGCGCAGTTGCCCGCCCGCCCGGCGGAGGCGGCCGCGCTGGCCGCGCTGGCATGCGTTTCGAACGCCGCCGCCGAACCGATCCTCACCCGCACCACCGCCGTCGGCCCGCTGATGCGCCGCCATCTCGAACCGCTGTTTGCGCCTATGATTGCGCACCTGCGCCTCCTGCGCGGACAGATGAACGAACCATGAACGAAAAGAAACCCTTCCCCATCCCCGTCGTCCCGGCCGGACCGGAGTCCGACCCCGCGCTCGACAACTGCAGCGCCGCCGAATCCTTCGCCCTCATGGTGCTGGGCGACAGCATGGAACCCGAGTTCGTCGAGGGCGACATCATCGTCATCGAGCCCGAGGGCCTCGCCACCGACGGCTCCTACGTCATGGCCTGGCTGGACGGCGAATGGATCTTCCGCCAGCTGAAAAAGGCGGAAGAGGGCTGGAAATTGCAGCCGCTCAACCCCAAGTATCCCGGTGCGTCCATCCCCGACCTCTCGGTCATCAAGGGCGTGATCATCCAGAAATCCAAACCCGGCCGCCGCAAGGCGACGAAACGCTACATCGATTGAGGAACCGCATGCCTTACTACATCTACCGCGTCACCCAGCTCGGCCCGGTCAAGCAGCTCGAAAAGCTCACCCAGTTCGACGTCTTCAAGGCGGCGTCGGCGGAGGCCAAGCGCCTGCGCACGGAGGCCGACCTGACGCAGTGCAAGATCCAGGTCGTCTTCGGCGAAAACGAGCTGCAGGCCGAGGAGGCCATCAACACCGTGCGCGCCGCCGAGCCGCTGACCGGGGACGACTGGTAGCCGGCGATGGACGAGGCGAGCTTCCACCAGGCGCGCCAGCAACTCAACCCGCTGCCCTGCGTCTTCGAGAAGGCGCTGCTGTGCCAGGCGGCGGCGTGCGAGGCGGCGCAGCGGCTGTCGCTGGCCGAACGCGAGGTGGTGGCCTGCCGCGAGCCGGTCGCGCGGGCATCGTGCGGCGAACTGCTGCAACTGCTGCGGGCCAACTCCGCCTTCGCCCTCAAGGTGAAGGACACGCAGCGCATCCTGCCGCACGCGATGACGATGAAGATCCAGTGCGGCGGACTGACCGGGCTCAAGGACCTGCTCGATCCCGACGCGCACGCCCCGGACGTGCTCAAGCTCGTGCGGCGCGCCCAGGCCGAATTCGGCGCGCTCGCCGACCTGCCGTTCTCGCGCATCGTGCAGGGCGTCGCCCACTGGCAGATCCGCAAGCGCGGCCCTCACGCCGGGCCGAAGCGCTGACATGAACGCGCGCCTGCCGAACTTCAACGCGCTCGTCGAAGCGGTCCAGCGCAACTGCCACATCGCCGACGCGCGCCACGCGCGCGAGATGACGCTGTGCACCTACCTGCTGGAAATGCGCGAGTTCTACCGCTGGGAGGCCGGCATCGCGCCCGGCGCACCGCTGGAGCGTCCCGAGGTCGGCGCCTGGCTCAACGCGCGCGAGGCGCTGTGGGAAACCCTCGCCGCCGAGGATTTCGGCGCGCTGCCGCTGGCCGGCGCCACCTGCGAACCCTTCGCCGTCGCCGCCATCAACCGCGCGCTCGTGCCGCACGGCCTCGTCTATGGCGCCGGCATCGGCCGCTTCGGCAAGCCCCACTTCTTCCTCGGCCGGCTCGACCGCCAGGAGGCGGCGGACGGGCTGACCGTGCTGGTGTGCGGCTGCGAATACGCGCGCGACCTCACCGCCATGCCCGCCGCGCTGCAAGGCGGCACGGTGATCGTGCGGCGCGAGGCGCTGCGCCAGTGGCTGTGGGAAAAGGCCGAGGCCTGGGCGCTCAAGCAGGCGCCGGGCGCGCTCGCCCTGGCGCTGGCCGCCCACGACTACGCCAGCGATCCGCGCGCCGCGCTGGAGCGCATGGCCGACGCGGAGACCGAGACCCTGATCCTGCACGAGCGCGGCGAGCACGCCGCCGGCCGCCTGCTCGGCACGGGCTGGGAAGACCGGCTGGCCTGCACGCGGAAGCGCCGCGCCGAAATCCTCATGCGCGCGGTGCGCGACAACCTGGCCGACAGCCTCGTCACCCTGCCGGCGCTGATCGAACGCGAAGCCTGGCCCTCGCTGTGGTTCTGGTGCGCCAACCTCGACGGCATGCGCCGCGAGCTGTGGCCCGCGCTGGCGAACTTTCCCGTGGAAAAAGTCAGCGCCGGCGGGACGGCGGCGGAACTCGGCGCGCTGGCGCGGAACGGCGCCGCGCACTGGGAAAGCGTGGCGCGGCGGCTACTCGCGCTCGACGAAACCGCGGTCGAGGCGCTCTCCCGCGACATCCCGGCGCTGGCCTTGGCATAATGCCGGCCATGCCGCTGCAATTCGCCGCCAACCTGTCCTTCCTGTTCGCCGAGCACGAGTTTCTCGACCGCTTCGGCGCCGCCGCGCGCGCCGGCTTCAAGGGCGTCGAATTCCACTTCCCCTACGAACACGACAAGGCCGTCCTCGCCGAAGTGGTGATGACCTCCGGCGTCGAGGTCGTGCTGTTCAACCTGCCGGCCGGCGACTGGCTCGCCGGGGAACGCGGCATCGCCTGCCAGCCGGCGCGCAAGGCCGAGTTCCAGGACGGCGTCGGCCGCGCCGTCGAATACGCCGAGGCGCTCGGCTGCACGCGCCTCAACTGCCTCGCCGGCATTCCGGACGGCCCCGCCGGCAAGGCCATCGACACGCTGGTCGACAACCTGAAATTCGCCGCCGCCGTCGCGCAGCGCGCCGGCATCAAGCTGCTGCTGGAGCCGCTCAACGACCGCGACAATCCCGGCTTCCTCGTGCCCAACACCGCGCAGGCGATGCAGATCATCGACGCCGTCGGCGGCAGGAACCTGCAACTGCAATACGACGTCTATCACGCGCAAGTCATGGAAGGCGACCTCGCGCACACGCTGGCGCGCCACTTCGACCGCATCGGCCACATCCAGATCGCCGACAACCCCGGCCGCCACGAGCCGGGCACCGGCGAAATCAACTTCCCCTTCCTGTTCCGCCGCCTCGAAGAGCTCGGCTACGCCGGCTGGATCGGCTGCGAATACAAGCCCAGCGGAATGACGGAAGACAGCCTCGGCTGGCTGCGCGCGGTTCCTGCGTAAAAAGTCAGTCCCGGCGGGACGGCGGGGAAATCGCTAGCGCGGCAGGCCGGCGACGATCCGCTCCATCTGGCGGCGGTGGATTTGCTGGTGGATGGCGCCCAAACAGACCCAGCGGTGCGGCGTCAGTTCGCCGAACCAGGGATGGGGCGCGGTCAGCCGCGCGGCGCGGTCGCCCGCCCGGCGCGTCACCTTGTCCGCGTATTCCTCAAGAAACGCCCGATACGCGGCGACGATGTCGCCGTCCATGCCGCCCTTCGGCTTCACCTCCGCGATATCCGCCTTCACCGAAGCCGCCTGTCCGTGCGTCAGCTCGACGACCCCGGTGGAAATCCGGGTGCCGACCTCGATCAAATGCTCCAGCACCATCGCCGCCGACCAGAAGCGCGAACTGTCCTCGATGCCCAGCGGCGCGCGGATCAGCACGCGGGTCCGCAATGCCCCGGGCGCAAGCGACCGCGCCGCTGCCGCCACCCGCTCGCCCTCGCGCAGGAACAGCCCGAGCGCCTCGTCCCATGAAGTCGTCCGGCAAAACGCGGGAAACAGCACATGCCGCAGCATGAACGCCTGCACCGGTGGCAACCCGGCACCGGGCGCCGCCAGATTCGGCTGGGGGGAGGAGGGGGAGTCAGTGTTGTTCTTCATGCGATCCTTTGGTATCAGCGTGCGGAGGACGAAAGGGTTGGAGCGCATTGGTTGAATGCTCCCGATGCCAAACGTATAGCCAGAGAGCAAGCATGCCGTAGGAGATACAAATCCATGCCGATGCAAAGAGCGCAGCAAGCTCGCGCTGGCTCTCAAGATATTCGTCGCGTGTGATTTCAACCTTTAATGAGCGATTGAAGATGACGTAGTGATGGTCATTCTCCACAGTCCAGGATTTGCTGCGGACCGGTTTGCCATCCGGTGCGGTATCAAGATAAATCAGGGGCAGAGTGGCAACGTGTGCGGCTGATAACACAGCCGGTACTGCGAGTACCAACTGCCAACGTGGCAGGCGGTAATGAAAGAGGAGTTGAAATAAACCTTTCGTCAGCGACCCCGAGGTTATATGAATGGCCCAGAAACCATAGAAGCCGAGCGCGATGATGGCCACCTGTATCCAGATGAAGTATTTGAAGTACGCGCCAAAGGCTGTCCAATGGAGCAAGCCCCTTACAACAAAGGCCACGAGGAGCAGCGTGGCAGCGGCGATTACATGGGGCGTATATCTCTTCATGTGCCTAATGCTGGAGGCAAGACGGCCTTCCTGATCATTGTTGCCCTGCATGACTTTAATATTCCAATTATGCGCTTGTAATTCATTGCATGAAAGTCTGTGTGTGCAGTCTTCTCAGCGTCGAGTTTTTAGGTGGTTGGAAGCGAAGGTATAGTGCGCCGATGCTCGATCCCCGCGATTTCCTCCGCAGTCTGTTCGACGCCGCGCTGGCCGCCGCGCATCCGTCCGTCTGCGTGCCGCCGCACCTGCCCGATCCGGCGACGGTGAAGGGGCGCATCGTGGTGGTGGGGGCGGGGAAGGCGGCGGCGGCGATGGCGGCTGCCGTCGAGGCGGCATGGGCCGGGCGGCTCGACCGCGTTTCGGGTCTGGTGGTGACGCGCTACGGCCATGGGGTGCCCACGCGCAGGATCGAGGTGGTCGAGGCGGCGCATCCGGTGCCGGACGCGGCCGGGCAGGACGCGGCGCGGCGCATTCTCGCCGTGGTGCGGGGACTGACTTCCGACGATCTGGTGCTGGCGCTGATGTCGGGCGGCGGCTCGGCGCTGCTCGCGCTGCCGGCGCCGGGCGTGACGCTGGCCGAAAAGCAGGCGCGGACGCGGGAGCTGCTGAAGAACGGCGCGTCCATCCATGAGATCAACGCGGCACGCAAGGCGATGTCGGCGATCAAGGGCGGCAAGCTGGCCGCCGCCGCCCTGCCGGCGCGCGTGCTGACGCTGGCGATCTCCGACGTGCCCGGCGACGACCCGGCCACCATCGCCTCGGGGCCGACGGTGCCGGCGCCGGACGACCCGGCCTTTCCGTTCTGCGAGACGCGCGTGATCGCCACGGCGACCGATGCGCTCAACGCGGCGGCGGAAGTGGCGCGGCGGGCCGGCATCGCGCCATTGATCCTCGGCGACCGCATCGAGGGCGAGGCGCGCGAGGTGGCGAAGGCGCTGGCGGGCATCGCGCTGTCGTGCAAGGCGCACGGACTGCCGGCCGCGCCACCCTGCGTGCTGCTCTCCGGCGGCGAGACGACGGTGACGGTGCGGGGCAAGGGGCGCGGCGGGCGCAACGCCGAATTCCTGCTCGCCCTGGCGCTGGCCCTGCGCGGCGAGCCGGGCATCCACGCCATCGCCTGCGACACCGACGGCATCGACGGCTCGGAAGACAACGCCGGGGCGCTGATCGACCCCGCGACGCTGACACGAGGCATCGACGCCAGCGCACGGCTCGGGGACAACGACGCCCACGGTTATTTCGCCGCGCTGGGCGATCTCGTGGTCACCGGGCCGACGCGCACCAACGTCAACGATTTCCGCGCGATCCTGATCGGGGCCTAGCCGCCGTCGGCGCGCAGCGGCGGTTCGGATTCCTCCTCGGGGTGCTCCGTCGCCTCCAGCCCCGAGGGCTGCGCCGCGAGCATGCGCGCGGCCTTGGCCATCTGGTTCACGCCGCGCCGCAGGGCGCTGGCGCGCCGCAGCCGCGCGTCCATCGCGGCGGGCGTCAGCCGGCCGTCGGCGCCGGCTTCGAGCAGGGCGGCCTTGAGGGTCTGGTAGGCGGCCTCGAAGTCGTCGGTCGCGCCCTCCGGGGCGGCGAGCAGCGCCTCGGCGCGGGCGAGGAACCCGGCGTCGAGCGGCGCCGCCGGGCCGTCGCCGCTCGTGGCCGCCTCGCGCGCCAGTTCGGCGGCGGTGGCGTAGTAGCGCGCCACGCGCATCAGGCGCGGCAGGCGGCTGACGCTTTCCTGGCTCATTTCGGCGCGTTCAAGGCGGGCGATGAATTCCGCCACGGCGCGGTTGAGGCGCGCGACGACGGCGTGGTCGCGTTCGATGAAGGCGCGCGCGCCCTCCGGCCGCGCCAGCGCGTCCTGCATCATGCGCAGGGCGATGGCGCCGATGCGGCGCACCTCCTGTTCCAGCGCGCCGAGCGCCAGCACCGGCACGGCGGCGACGTTGGCGTCGAGATGGCGCGGCCGCGCCTCGTCCTCCTCGGCGGTGCGGAAGCGTTGGGCGAGAAAGCGCGCCAGCGCGTCGGCCAGCGGCCACATCAGGATCACGCCGAGGACGTTGAAGACGGTGTGGAACAGGGCCAGCGTCGCGGCCGGCATGGCGTCCTGCTCCAGCAGCGCGCGCAGCCAGACCAGCAGGTCGAGCAGCCAGGGCAGCAGCAGCAGGGCCACGCCGCCGGTCAGCACGTTGAACAGCACGTGGGCGGCGGCCGCGCGCCGCGCGTTGGGGGTGGCGCCGATGGCGGCGAGCAGGGCGGTGACCGTGGTGCCGATGTTGGCGCCGATCACGGCCGCCGCCGCCGCGTCGAGCCCGATCATGCCGCTTTGCGCGGCGGTGAACACCAGCACGGTGGAGGCCGACGACGACTGCATCGCCACCGTCATCAGCGTGCCGGCGAGCAGCATCGCGGCGACGCCGGCGATGCCCGGTATCCGCGGCAGGGTGAAGCCGGCGGCGGCGCCGGAGAAGGCCTCCTTGAGCAGGTCGATGCCGAGGAACAGCACGCCGAAGCCGGCCAGCGCCAGGCCGAAGGCGCCGCGCCGGCCGCCGGGGCTGATCAGCCGCAGCGCCATGCCGACGCCGACGAGGGGCAGGGCGAAGGCGTCGATCGCGAACTGCATGCCGACCAGCGCCACCAGCCAGCCGGTCATGGTGGTGCCGACGTTGGCGCCGAACAGCACCCACATCGACTGGCCGAGCGTGAGCAGGCCGGCGTTGACGAAGCCGATCGCCGCGACGGTGACGGCGCTGGAGGACTGCACCAGCGCCGTCATCAGCGTGCCGGCGGCCAGTCCGCGCCAGCGCGTGGCGGTGGAGCGGGCGAGCACGCGTTCGAGCTGGGGGCCGGCGGCGAGCCGCAGGCCGTCGGTCATCAGCCCCATGCCGAGCAGGAACAGGCCGACGCCGCCGAGCAGGCCGGCGGCCGCTTCCCACGTCGTCATGGCACGGCTTCCCGCGAGATTCCCGTTGCGCGCATCTCGGCATTATGGACAAGATGAGGGAGAATGCGAGTTCGGACTGGATCGAAAGGCGAACCCGCATGAGCGCTCCCACCCCGCGCCGCCATGACCACGAACGCGACCAGGATTTCTCCGGCGTCGACCGCGCCGCGCTGCTGCGGGCGCTCGCCGCCGTGCTGCCGCCGGCCGCGCTGCTCTTCGATCCCGAGGACCTGAAGCCCTACGAATGCGACGGCCTGTCGGCCTACCGCCGCCTGCCGCTGGCCGTGGCGCTGCCGGCCGACGAGGCGCAGGTGGTCGCGGTGCTGGAGATCTGCCATGAACTCGGCGTGCCGGTCGTCGCGCGCGGCGCGGGCACCGGGCTGTCCGGCGGCGCGCTGCCCATCGAGCATGGCGTGGTGCTGTCGCTGGCGAAGATGAAGCGCATCCTGTCGCTCGATCCCGTCGCGCGCACGGCCGTCGTGCAGCCGGGCGTGCGCAACCTCGCCATCACCGAGGCGGCCGCGCCGCACGGGCTCTACTACGCGCCCGATCCCAGCTCGCAGATCGCCTGCACCATCGGCGGCAACATCGCCGAAAACTCGGGCGGCGTGCATTGCCTCAAATACGGGCTGACGGTGCACAACGTGCTGCGCGTGCGCGGCGTCACGATGGCCGGCGAAATCGTCGAGTTCGGCAACCACGCGCTCGACGCGCCGGGCTACGACCTGCTGGCGCTGATGATCGGTTCGGAGGGCCTGCTCGCCGTCGTCACCGAGGTGACGGTGAAGCTGGTGCCGAAGCCCGAGGTGGCGCGCGTCATCATGGCTTCCTTCGACAGCGTCACCCAGGCAGGAGAGGCCGTCGCGGCGATCATCGCCGCAGGCATCGTGCCCGCCGGGCTGGAGATGATGGACAAGCCCGCCACGGCGGCCGTCGAACCCTTCGTCAAGGCGGGCTACGACCTGAACGCGGCGGCGATCCTGCTCGCCGAATCCGACGGCACGCCGGAGGAGGTGGAGGAGGAGATCGCCGCGATGCGCGCGGTGCTGGAGAAGAGCGGCGCGACCGACATCCGCGTCTCCGTCGACGAGGCGGAGCGGCTGCGCTTCTGGGCCGGGCGCAAGGCCGCGTTTCCCGCCGTCGGACGCATCTCGCCCGACTACTATTGCATGGACGGCACGATTCCGCGAAAACGGCTGGCCGAGATGCTCGCCGCCATCGCGCGGATGGAGAAGAAATACGGCCTGCGCTGCGCCAACGTCTTCCACGCCGGCGACGGCAACCTGCACCCGCTGATCATGTACGACGCCAACGTGCCCGGCGAGCTGGAGCGCACCGAGGCCTTCGGCGCCGAGATACTCAAGCTTTCCGTCGACCTCGGCGGCACCATCACCGGCGAGCACGGCGTCGGCTTCGAGAAGCTCGGCTCGATGTGCGTGCAGTTCCAGCCGGACGAGCTGGCGGCCTTCCATCGCGTCAAGGCCGCCTTCGACCCGCGGGGGCTGCTCAATCCCGACAAGGCGGTGCCGACGCTGCACCGCTGCGCCGAGTTCGGCCGCATGCACGTGCATGCGGGCGATCTGAAGTTTCCCGAGCTGGAGCGTTTCTGATGATCGAGGAGTTCAAGGAGCGCATTCGTTCCGGCGGGCCGCTGTGCATTCGCGGCGGCGGCAGCAAGGATTTCTACGGCAACGCGCCGCGGGGCGAAGTGCTGGATATTCTGGAAACGAAGGGCCACGCCGGCATCGTCGCCTACGAGCCGACCGAGCTGTTCGTCACGGCGAAGTGCGGCACGCCGCTCGCGGAGGTCGAGGCGGCGCTGGCGGAGCAGGGGCAGTGCCTGCCCTTCGAGCCGCCGCGCCTTGCATCCGACGGCACCATCGGCGGCGCGGTCGCGGCGGGACTGTCCGGCCCGCGCCGCGCCAGCGCCGGGGCGTTGCGCGACTACGTGCTCGGCGTGAAGCTGCTCGACGGCGCGGCGCGCGAGCTGAACTTCGGCGGCCAGGTGATGAAGAACGTCGCCGGCTACGACGTCTCGCGCCTGATCGCCGGCAGCCTGGGGACGCTCGGACTGATCCTCGAAGTCACGCTCAAGGTGCTGCCCGTGCCGGTGGCCGGGGCCACGCTGCGCTTCGGGATGAATCAAACCGAGGCGCTTGACCGGCTCAACCGCTGGGCGGGGCAGCCGCTGCCCATCGTCGCGAGCTGCTGGGAGGACGGCATGCTGACGCTGCGGCTCGCCGGCGCCCGCGCGGCGGTGGCGGCGGCCGAACGGAAACTGGGCGGCGAAAAAGTCAGTCCCGGCGGGACGGCGCCGGAAGAAGTCAGTCCCGGCGGGACGGCGATCTGGAACGCGCTGCGCGACCAGACGCTGCCGTTCTTCGCGGCCGGAACGCTGTGGCGCCTGTCCGTGCCCTCGATCGCGCCCGTCATCGACCTGCCGGGCGAGCAACTGGTCGAATGGGGCGGCGCGCTGCGCTGGCTACGTTCGGACGCGGCGCCGGAAGCGATCCGCGCGGCCGCCGCCGCCGTGGGCGGACATGCCACGCTCTACCGCGCGCCCGCCGCAATGAAGGAAGCGGTCGACGCCTTCGCGCCGCTCCCGCCCGCGCTGATGCGGCTGCACCGCGATCTCAAGGCCGCCTTCGATCCGCGCGGCGTCTTCAATCCGGGCCGCCTGTATCGGGATTTGTAATGGAAACGCATCTCGCCGATTTCATCCGCGACACGCCGGCCGGGCGCGAGGCCGAGGAGATTTTGCGCAAGTGCGTGCACTGCGGCTTCTGCACCGCGACCTGCCCGACTTACCAGCTGCTGGGCGACGAGCTGGACGGCCCGCGCGGCCGCATCTACCTGATCAAGCAGGTGCTCGAAGGCGTGGAACCGACCGAAAAGACGCGCCTGCACCTCGACCGCTGCCTGACCTGCCGTTCCTGCGAGACGACCTGCCCGTCGGGCGTCCATTACTCGCGCCTGCTCGACATCGGCCGCGCCGCCGTCGCCGCGCGGGTGCCGCGCGCGGGCGTCGACGGCCTGCTGCGCGCCGCCCTGCGCGCGGTGCTGCCGCGCCCGCTGCTGTTCGGCGCGGCGATGAAGCTCGGCCAGATGGTTCGTCCGGCATTGCCCGCCGCGCTGAAGGCCAAGGTGCCGCCGCTGACTTCGGCCGGCATGCCGCCGGCCGCATCCCCGGCGCGCCTGCCGCGCAAGATGCTCGTGCTGGCCGGCTGCGCGCAGCCGGGCATGTATCCGAACATCAACGGCGCGGCGCGCCGCGTGCTGGCGCGGCTGGGCATCGACCTGTGCGCGGCCCCGCGGGCGGGCTGCTGCGGCGCGGTGAAGCTGCACCTCGACGACGCGGAGGGCGCGCGCGCGCACGCCCGGCGCAATATCGACGCCTGGTGGCCGCAGGTGGCGGCGGGCGCCGAGGCCATCGTGATGACGGCCTCGGGCTGCGGCGTGCAGGTCAGGGACTACGGCCACCTGCTGCAGGACGATCCGGACTACTGGGAAAAGGCGGCGGGCATCGCGGCGCTGACGCGCGACATCGCCGAGGTGGTGGCGGCGGAACGGGAGGCGCTGCTGCGACTGCTCGAACAGTCAGTCCCCGCGCCACGGCGCCGGCTGGCCTTCCACTCCCCCTGCACCTTGCAGCACGGCCTCAAGTTGCGCGGCGTCGTCGAATCCCTGCTAATGGCGAGTGGCTTCGAGCTGACGCCGGTGGCAGACTCGCACCTGTGCTGCGGTTCGGCGGGCACCTACTCGATCCTGCAGCCGGAGCTGTCCGCCCGCCTGCGCGCGAACAAGCTCGCGGCGCTGACGGCGGGGGCGCCGGAAGGCATCGCCAGCGCCAACATCGGCTGCATCGCGCATTTGCAGGATCGCAACAATCCGCCGGTAAAACACTGGATAGAATGGCTGGACGAAAGACTGACGCAATAAAAGAGGGAGCGCGATGCAGATCAACGAACAGGAAGCGCTGGAGCGCCTGACGCAACAGGGGGTGAAACTGCCGCCGCAGCCGCGCGTGCTGGTCGAGTTGCAGCAGCTCCTGATGTCGGACGATTACGAGATGCGCTCGGTCGCCAAGGTCATCGGCCAGGATCCGGGCATCGTCGCGCTGCTGTTCCGCGCCGCGCGCTCGCCGGCTTTCGCCCGCGCGCGCAACGCCCAGACGCTGGAGCAGATCCTCATGGTGGTGGGCGTCAAGCAGGTGTTCAACCTGGTGCAGGCGGCTTCGCTGTCGGCGTCGCTCAACGACCGGACGCGGCGCGCCTTCGAGGTGTTCTGGAACCGCGCCCACGAGATCGCGCAGATGGCGTCCATCGTCGCGGGAGACCGCGTCTCGGTGTGCAACGTGTTTCCCGAGCAGGCTTACCTGGCGGGCATCTTCCACGAGTGCGGCGTGCCCGTGCTGATGATGCGCTTCCCGAAGTATTGCGAGGCCCTCAAGCTGGAGAACGCCACCTGCTGGCCGAACCTCTCGGAGGAGGACGCGCGGTTCAACGTCGATCACTGCTCGGTCGGCTACCTCGTGGCGCGCCACTGGGGACTGCCCGATTTCGTCTGCGACGCGGTGCGCTTCCACCATGACCTGCCCGAGGAAAACACCATCGGCGCCTCGGTGACGCTGGTGGCGATCATCCAGGTGGCGAGCCACTTCTACCACCGCCTGCACCATGTCGAGGACCCGCTCTGGGAAAAAATCGGCACGCGCGTGCTGTCCGAGCTCGGCATCGGCGCCGACGAGGAGTCGGACTTCTTCGACCTGATGAGCGCGCAGTTCCTCGACGGCGCGGAGGCGTAGGGACTTCCCTATTCGTTGTTCTTCACCAGCAGCTTCGCGCTGGCTTCGGCCACCGTCGTGCCGTCCTGGTTCTTGCAAACGCCTTCGAAGGCGACGACGCCGCCACCATGCTTCGGCTTGTCGGTCTTTTCGGTCACCGTCCAGGCGACGTGCAGGGTGTCGCCGGGCTTGACCGGGGCGGTGAAGCGGATGGCGTGCTCCATGTAGGCGATGGCCGTGCCGTGGAGCAGCATGCCGAATTGCGCGGCCATGACGTTGCTGGTCAGGTAGCCGTGGGCGATGCGCGTGCCGAACTTGCCCTGCTTCGCCCAGCTTTCGTTGACATGCAGGGGGTTGAAGTCGCCGAAGAGGCCCGCGCCGAGGACGACGTGGGTTTCGGTCAGGGTCATGGCGGACTCGTAGACGTCGCCGACGTGCAATTCGTTGTAACCGCGGCCTGGCAGCATGGCTGAAATCCTTTTCCGGCAAAGCTAAGTCGCTGGATTCTAACCGTATAATCGCGCGATGCCGCTCACCATAGAAACCTGTACCGCGCAGCACATCGGCGACCGCTCCGAACAGCAGGATCGTGTCGGCCTGTTCGCGCATCCCACCCAGAAAGGCACCCTGCTGGCCGTGCTGGCCGACGGCATGGGCGGCCATACCGGGGGCGCGCTGGCGGCCGAGCAGGTGGTCCAGTCGGCGAAGAACAATTTCGAGTCGGGTGTGCTGGCGGCAGCCGGCATCCAGGCGACGCTGGCGGCCGGCATCAACGACGCCCACGACGGCATCAAGCTGACCGCCATGTCGAGCGAGCAGGACCCGCACAGCACCGCCTGCCTGCTGATCCTGCAGCCGGGGCGCGCCGACTGGGCGCACTGCGGCGATTCGCGCATCTACCACTACCGCGACGGCGTGAAGGTGTCGCGCAGCTACGACCACTCCCATGTGATGAATCTCGTCAAGATGGGCTATCTCACCGAGGAGCAGGCCGAGACGCATCCGCAGAAGAACCTGCTGATTTCCTGCCTGGGCGACAACGATCCGCCGAAGATCGACTTCGGCGAGACGGCGCCGCTCGCCGGGGGGGACTGCTTCCTGCTGTGTTCGGATGGGCTGTGGGCCTATTTCAGCGACGACGAGCTGGGCCGCGTGCTGAACGAGTTCCCGGTGCGGCAGGCGGCGGAAATCCTGATCAATTCGGCGCGCGACCGCGCGAAGGGGCGGGGCGACAACTGTTCGCTGGCGATCGTGCGCCTGAGGGAAACCGAAGAGGAAAAGAACGTGCCGCTGTGGAAGAAGCCCGCGGCCAAGTAGGCAACAACGGAAAGCAGAGGGGAACAATGGCATTGACCATCGGAGTGCCGAGGGAGACCTACGCGGGCGAAAAGCGCGTCGCGACGGTTCCCGAGGTCGTCGAAAAACTCATCAAGCTGGGCTTCGCCGTCGCCGTCGAGAGCGGCGCGGGCGATGCCGCGAACTGCGCCGACGACGCCTATCGCGCCGCCGGCGCGGAAGTGGTCGCCACGGCCGCGAGCCTGTGGGCGCAGTCCGACATCGTCTTCAAGGTGCGCGCGCCCTCGATGGACGAAGTCGGCCTCATGCGGCAGGGCGGCGCGCTGGTCGGCTTCGTCTGGCCGGCGCAGAACCCGGAACTGATGCAGGCGCTGGCGGCGAAACAAGCCACCGTGCTGGCGATCGACTGCCTGCCGCGCACCCTCTCCCGCGCCCAGAAGATGGATGCGCTGACCTCGCAGGCCGGCGTCGCCGGCTACCGCGCCGTGATCGAGGCCGCCAACGCCTTCGGCCGCTTCTTCAACGGCCAGATCACCGCCGCCGGCAAGGTGCCGCCGGCCAAGGTCTTCATCGCCGGCGCCGGCGTGGCCGGCCTGGCCGCCATCGGCACGGCCGCCGGCCTGGGCGCCATCGTGCGCGCCAACGACACGCGTGCCGAAGTCGCCGATCAGGTCGTCTCGCTCGGCGGCGAATTCGTCAAGGTCGATTACGAGGAGGAAGGCTCCGGCGGCGGCGGCTACGCCAAGGTGATGTCCGAGGGCTTCCAGGCCGCGCAGCGCGCGATGTATGCGCAGCAGGCCCGGGAAGTGGACATCATCATCACGACCGCGCTGATTCCCGGCAAGCCCGCGCCCCGGCTGATCACCGCCGAGATGGTGCGGACCATGAAGCCGGGCAGCGTGATCGTCGACATGGCGGCCGAGCAGGGCGGCAACTGCGAGCTGACCGAGCCCGGCCAGGCGGTGGTGAAGCACGGCGTCACGATCGTCGGTTATACGGATCTGCCCTCGCGGCTGGCCAGGCAGTCTTCCACCCTCTATGCGACGAACCTGCTGCGCCTCGCCGAGGAGCTCTGCAAGAGCAAGGACGGCACCATCGACGTCAACATGGAAGATGACGCGATCCGCGGGCTGACCGTCATCAAGAATGGCGAGGTCACCTGGCCGGCCCCTGCCCCGAAGCTGCCTCCTCCGCCGCCGCCCAGGCCCGCCGCCGCTCCGGCGGAAAAGAAGCCCGCCGGCCATGGCCATGGCGCCGGTGCGCCGATGGCCGGCGCCACGCTGGCCATCATGTTCGGCGTCGGCGCGGTGCTGTTCTGGCTGGTCGGCGCCTTTGCGCCGGCCTCCTTCCTCTCGCATTTCACGGTCTTTGTTCTGGCCTGCTTCGTCGGCTACATGGTGATCTGGAACGTCACGCCCGCGCTGCACACGCCGCTGATGAGCGTGACCAACGCGATTTCGAGCATCATCGCCATCGGCGCGCTGGTGCAGGTGGCCCCGCCGGTCGAGCAGCCGGGTCTGCTGGCCACGCTGCTGCACGGCAGCGTCGAGCGGCCGGACGGCTGGATCCTCGGCCTCGCGGTTTTCGCGCTGGCGCTCACCGCGATCAACATGTTCGGCGGCTTCGCGGTGACGCGGCGCATGCTGGCGATGTTCAGGAAGTAAGCCCATGTCAGCGAATCTTTCCGCCGTCGCCTACATCGGCGCCACCATCCTCTTCATCCTCAGCCTCGGCGGTCTCGCCAATCCGGAAACCGCCCGGCGCGGCAACCTCTACGGCATCGTCGGCATGACCATCGCCGTGCTCGCCACGGTGCTCGGCCCGCGCGTCACGGCGGCCGGCATCCCGTGGATCGTCGGCGCCATGGTGGTCGGCGGCGGCGTCGGCCTCTACGCGGCGAAGGTCGTCAAGATGACGCAGATGCCCGAGCTGGTCGCGCTGATGCACAGCCTGGTCGGCCTCGCCGCCTGTCTGGTCGGCTTCGCCAGCTACATCGACACCTCCGTGGCGTTCGCGGGCGCCGAGAAGGCCATCCACGAACTGGAGATCTACGTCGGCATCTACATCGGCGCCGTCACCTTCTCCGGCTCGATCATCGCCTTCGGCAAGCTCTCGGGCAAGATCGGCGGCAAGCCGATGCTGCTGCCGGGACGGCATGCCATCAACGGCATCGCCGCGCTGGTGGTGATCTACTTTGGTTACGCCTTCCTGCAGGCCGAGACCATGGGCGCCGGCATCCTGCCGCTCGTCGTGATGACGACGATCGGCCTGCTGTTCGGCATCCACATGGTGATGGCCATCGGCGGCGCCGACATGCCGGTCGTGGTGTCGATGCTCAACAGCTACTCGGGCTGGGCGGCGGCGGCGACCGGCTTCATGCTCTCCAACGACCTGCTGATCGTCGTCGGCGCGCTGGTAGGTTCCTCGGGCGCGATCCTCTCCTACATCATGTGCCGGGCGATGAACCGCAACTTCATCAGCGTCATCGCGGGCGGCTTCGGCACCGGCGACGGCGCAAAAGTCGGCGCCACTGGTGATGGGGCGCCGGCTGGCGAAGTGGTGCCGATTTCCGCCGCCGAGACCGCCGAACTGCTGCGCGAGGCAAAGAACGTCATCATCGTGCCCGGCTACGGCATGGCGGTGGCGCAGGCCCAGCATACGGTCTACGAGATCACGACGCTGCTGCGCGGGAAGGGCGTCAACGTTCGCTTCGGCATCCATCCGGTCGCCGGCCGCATGCCCGGCCACATGAACGTGCTGCTCGCCGAGGCCAAGGTGCCCTACGACATCGTGATGGAGATGGACGAGATCAACGCGGATTTCCCGGATACCGACGTCGCGATGGTGATCGGCGCCAACGACATCGTGAATCCGTCGGCCGAGGACGATCCGGCCAGCCCCATCGCCGGCATGCCGGTGCTGGAGGTGTGGAAGGCGAAGACCTCGATCGTCATGAAGCGCTCGATGGCCTCCGGCTACGCCGGAGTCGACAATCCGCTTTTCTACAAGGACAACAACCGCATGCTGTTCGGCGACGCCAAGAAGATGCTCGACGAGGTGCTCGCCGCGCTGAAAGGATAGCGACCATGATCGATCCCGCCCAGCTTGATCTTCCCACCGCCGTCGCGCTTGCCTTTGGGGTGACGGCGCTCGCCGCGACGCAGTTGCGGGCCAGGGGGCTGATCGGCTGGATCGCGGTCGGGACGATCTGCTTCATCTGCATCGGCACGTTGGTGACGCTGGACGGCGCGAAGCAGATCTTCGGTTTCGTCGGTGCCCTGGCCGGCCTGGCGGTGGGCGGAAAATTCTCGGACTGGCGCCAGCTCAAGCGGACGCAGCGACTGAAGGACGCGGAGCGCCGCGACCACGATGCCCGCTTCAAATAGCGAGCGCCCGCCGACAGGAAAGCAACGCGTGAAACAGCATCTCGATGAGTTGCTCGCGCGCATTCGCAGTTTGCAGGAGGAAGTCGAGGAGGAATACCTCCTCCGTGTCGAGGAGTTCGACCGCCGGCGGCGGGAACTGGCCGGCGAGTTCCTGCGCCAGCAGCGCCATTACCGCATCGGCCTGCTGCGCTACCTGCGCGGCATCCGTCCACTGGTATTGCTCACCGCGCCGGTCGTCTATGCCGGCTGGCTGCCTTTCCTGCTGATGGACCTGTTCGTCACCGTCTATCAAGCGATCTGCTTCCCGATCTACGGCATTCCCCGGGTGCGGCGCGCGGATTACGTGGTGTTTGACCGCGAAGGGCTGCCCTACCTCAATATCATCGAGAAGCTCAACTGCTTCTACTGCTCCTACGGCAACGGCGTGGCCGCCTACACGCGCGAAGTGGCCGCCCGCACCGAGCAATACTGGTGCCCCATCAAGCATGCCCGGCGCCTCAAGGGCGCCCATGAGCGCTATCCCGCATTCTTCGACTACGGCGATGCCGAGGCCTTCCGGCAGGGGCTGGAGCGCCTGCGCCGGCAATACGATGACCGGGGACCGCGATGACGACAACCTGGCCTGAGGCGCCGCGCCGCCGCGCCGGCGGACGGGCGCTGATGGCGCGGTGCGTTGCCTGGATGCTTTTCCCGCTGCTGGCGCACGCCTTCGACGCGCGCGTCGTGAGCGTGGAGGATGGCGACTCGCTGACCGTCGTGGACGCCGAACGCAAGCGTTACCGCGTGAGGCTCGCCGGCGCCGACGCCCCGGAATGGTCGCAGCCGTTCGGGGACAAGGCGAAGACCGCCCTGGCGGCGCTGGTCTTCGGCCGTGAGGTCGAGGTCGCGGGCGGCAAGACAGACAGCTACGGCCGCATCGTCGCGAAGGTCATGGCTAGCGATCCCCACTGCAATGCGCCAGCCTGTCCGAAGCTGCACGACGTCGGGCTGATGCAGGTCATGGCCGGCATGGCCTGGTGGTATCGGCAGTATGCCGGCGAGCAGACGCCGCGGGAGCGGGAGGACTACGCGGCGGCGGAGTTCGCCGCCAAGACGCATCGCCTCGGCCTGTGGGCCGACGGGAATCCCGTGCCGCCCTGGACGTGGCGCCGGCGGTGAAGGTCTATCTCGCCGGTCCCGACGTCTTCCGGCCCGATGTCCAGGCCTGGGCCGCGTCGGCCCGTGCCCTGTGCCGGCGCCACGGCTTCGAACCGCTCACGCCGGTCGACCACGACGAAAGCGAGGCACCGCGCATCTTCCAGGCCAACCTCGATTTGATCCGCGCGGCCGATGCCGTGGTGGCGAACCTCGATCCGTTCCGGGGCTGCGAGCCCGATTCGGGCACCTGCGTCGAGATCGGCTATGCCCTGGCTCTGGGCAAGAAGATCTGCGGCTATATCGAACATGACGAGACCCTCCGGGCGCGCGTCAATCGCATCGAGAACGGGGACCCGGCGAGGGTCCGCGACAACCGCGGCATGACCATCGAAAACTTCGGCTTGCCTCTGAATCTGATGCTGGCCGTGCCGGCGATGATCGTCGAGGGAGGTCTGGAGGAGTGCCTCGAACAGTTGCGTGGCGGGAACAAGCTGGCGGCGACGGCACGTCTTCCGGAAAATCCCCTGGCAAGGAGTGCCATCGAAGCGGCGGTCCGCTATTTGCGCTGGGCGGAGGATGGGCGGATCGCCGACAGCAACGCCATCGCAACGGTCGCCAGTCAATACAAGGTCAGGGAGGGTGTCGTCCGGGAGTGGATCGAGGCCTGGTCAGGTGTCGCGCTGGCATCCGGCATCGATTGCCGTCCGGACGACATTGCCCGGCGGATGAAGATCGGTGGGCGTCAGTTCAGGAGCCTGTAGGCTCATCCTTCAGCCCAGTATATCGAGCACATTACAAAGCACTAGGGATGCCCGTCTTCGAGATAATCAGCATCGCCTGCCTGGGAATCCTGCTGTGGTTCTGGCAGGACAGCATCCGGGTGCGCGAGATTGCCGTCCGCGTGGCTGAACAGGCATGCAATGCTGAATGCCTGCAGCTGCTGGATGAGACCGTCGCGGTTTCCAGCACCCGGCCTGCGCGGGACGACGACGGGCGGCTGGTCCTGCGGCGAACCTACCGCTTCGAATACAGCGATACCGGCAATAACCGGCGGCCGGGCAGCCTGGTCATGCTTGGCCCGGAGGTCGTGACAGTCAATATCGGGCTGCGGCTCGCTTACGATCTAGCTACGTGACAGCCAAAAGACAAAGGGCTTGACCGAAGCCAAGCCCTTGATTTATTTGGTTGCGGGGGCTCGCTCCGAACGTTATCTAACACCCTTCCGGGTCAAACTTTCGGGGCCAAACTCCCGCGCTGGGCGAAATATAGCACCCATCGGTCGAGTGAGGCAACTTGTACCCCTCAAGGTCAGCGCTTGATACAAGGGGGTTGGCCAACAAGGGCTGATTCAGGAAGAGAGGGGATAATGTGTAGTATTCCATTGACGGAATGTGTTGTTGGGACTATGATCCACCCATGAAATGGGAAGTCGAGTACACGGACGAGTTTGGCGAATGGTGGTCTGGCTTGTCCGCAGAGGAGCAGGAATCAGTAGATGCGTCAGTTCAGCTGCTGGAAGAACGTGGCCCTAACTTGGGTTTCCCTCACAGCAGTGGAGTCAACGGCTCGCGGCATTCGCATATGCGTGAATTACGCACTCAACACGATGGCAGGCCGTTTCGGACTTTGTACGCATTCGATCCTCGGCGCACTGCCATCTTGCTGCTTGGCGGGGACAAGACAGGCAATGATCGATGGTACGACGTTCACATTCCAATTGCCGATAGGCTTTACGACGAACACTTGGAGCAACTACGAAAGGAAGGACTGACCAATGGCTAACAAGTTTTCCGCATTGCGGCAGCAAATGTCTCCCGAATCACAAGGGCGGGCAAGGGCCAAGGCGCAGGCTATGCTCGCCGAAATGCCGCTCAACGAGTTGCGTCAGGCGCGCGGACTTTCGCAAAAAATGTTGGCTGAAGTGCTTCACGTTCAGCAGCCCTCGATCGCGAAAATGGAGAAGCGCACGGACATGTACCTGTCGACCCTGCGCAGCCATATCGAGGCGATGGGCGGGGAGTTGGAGGTTGTAGCTCGATTCCCCGACGGTGCCGTCAAGATCAGCAACTTTTCCGATCTGGGCAGTAGCGCGGCAGTATAGGCAGAGTAACCGCTGCTCATTGCAACTGCGGCCAGCGCCGACAATACAAGGGGCTTGGCGAAGTTACTCCAGCCCCGCTTCTTCCAAAAAGCGCGATTCAAGCCCATCCTCGATTGCGCTACTGAGGATCAACCTCGATCGAGCTCGCGTCATGCCGACATAGAGCAGCCGGCGCTCATCTTCCTCGGTCGAGTCGGTGTGCGGCAGGTTGCCATCCTCGCAGCCCATGATCCAGACGTTGTCGAATTCCAGACCCTTCGAAGAATGGAGAGTCATGATCTGAATCGTTGGTTGCTGGCGGGCCTGATTGTTTCTGCCCAAAACAGAGAGTCGCTGGGCAAGCGTTCCTGGCATTCTGGCCACAGAGGCTTCAAGCCTGCGCAGCATATTGAGCTGGTTTGGCTTGCAGTAATCAGCCAGAAACCCTGCGATTCCATGAATAACCAATGCCGGCCGCCCCTTTGCGATCTGATCACGCCAGGATGCAAGTCCCATTCGCAACCGCACTACAGTTTTCCTTGGAGCATCCTCTTGTACCTGTTCCATGGCGACTTCCAAGCGACCCGCGCACCCTCCAGAGGTTCGCCTTGAATGACTATTCACCCACTCGGCATGAATGCCGCAGAAAGACAGCGCGTTGGCGATACCCGTCCATGAATCATCGACGGCGCTTCGCAGTAGGCCTGCAAAGACACTGCCAATCGAATGTTCCCAGATACTCTTGCCACCAGATCGTGAATAGTTGATCGCCATGTCGGACAGAGCAACTTCGGCGGCATCAAGGATCAGGTTGGTACGCGACAGAATTGCCCAATCCTGATCGTCGTCAGTATTCTTGATCGTGTTCGCAATCTGATCGGCCTCCGTCCATCGATCCGGGAAGCGCAGAACATTTATCTCGCCTGGATCCTTCTTGTGCGCGGTAATTTTCTTGGGGGCGCGGTTCTTGTTGTGCGAAATGAGCTTTGCCGCATGGGCGAGGATGTTCGGGGCGCAGCGGTAATTGACTGGCAGGGTGGTCTCGCTTGCCGATAGCGCAAATGTGACTTCCTGCAAACCTGCGTATCCCAAGGCATGGCGAAACGCGTAAAGGCTTTGATCGTCGTCACCAACAAGAGTCACTTCGATACCGGCACGGCCATGGAGCAGGATCCACTCCATTTGTATCTCATCCATATCCTGTGCCTCATCGACGAGCAGCCAGCGGATGGGCAGCGGAGGCATTTCGCCACTGGTCATTTTTCTGACCGTGGTCAGCAGAAGGTCCGAGAAATCCATAGCCCCTTCGGACTCCATCAGATCCTGATAGCCATGAAAAACTGACTCCATGGCGGAATCAGAGAATATTGGTGGGGCCAGTCGCGACTTGACTCGATCGACTCCCTGAATAACGCTTTCGAACGTCAGGTCTGGGGCATGCTGTTTCCAGCATCGCCGCAGCACGGCAAGCCGCTCTCCTTCTGCGAGCAGCCTCGGCGGCTTCCCTTTACCGAAGCGCTTGATCTGCGCTAGCGCCAGAGAATGAAATGTCCCGTCAGCGAGCCGTCTTGCGTGGGCAGGCCCGCAGGCTTGAAGAATTCTGGATCGAAGCTCAACTGCAGCATCCCGAGTGAAAGTCACCGCGCACAGTCGCCCCTTTGGGTTGTTGGTTAGAAGGTACGCAGCCCGAGCCGAAAGAACACGGGTCTTCCCTGAACCGGGACATGCGAGAATCGTGCAGTGCCCCGTTGCGGTAACCGCACGTTCCTGATGTGGATTGAGGATCACTCAAGCTCTATGCGGGGGCCGCCTCCCCGGAGGGAGTTGCTGCCTCGGTAGGGACGCTATCCGTTTCGACCTTGTCTGCGATGCCGGATTCTTTCCGACGAGCCGCCGTCATGGCCCTGCCAGAAATGGATCGGATCGTGCCAGCCAACCGAAGGATGCGGCGCTTCCAGTCATAGATACTGCGGGAATAGATGCCATCAGGGATCACGCTGGAAAGCCAGAGCGTATCGAGTTTGGCCACCAGTGCATCGAATTCCCGGATCAGGCCGATGTAGCGAACTGCCCTGGGGGAAGTAATTTTCGCCTCGATTTCTTTCGGGTGCGAATAGTCAATCCCGGCAAATTCGATCCCATGGGTTTCGGCGAGCTTGTCCAGCCTCGCAACCTCGCCGCGAATATCCTCGAACATCTTGTTGAGCCGATCATCCACGACACCCTCAACATCGCGAGCCTGCTCGTCAGTACCTATGATTCGCAGGACAACGGAGAGAGAGAAGATCGAGGTCGCACAAAGCTCGAACCCGCGATCAAAGACCTGTTGTGCATGGAAGGAATGCAGGCGGACCTTTTGGGTGAAATACGGATGACTCTTGGACCGATCCGCGCCCTTGGAAGCATCCTTCTGACCCATAGTCGCTGTTACCTCTTTGGTTGCCATTTCTGTTCTCCCGAGTAGTTGAGCCTCTCCATCATAGAAATCAGCCCCCTTCAAAATCGAGGTGAAAAGCATCCCAAATTGCACTGTTTAGGTATTGCAATTGCTAAAACGGGCGCTACAATGGAGGCATTCATTCGATGTGCCTAGCGCCATCGATGCCTCGGTAGCTGGCCGATCAAAACAAACAGCAACTATCCGTCGATCGCGCTTGGGCGCGACGGCGAGTCAAAAGGGGGCGAAGCGCCCATCCCTTACCGCAGGGCAACGCGGCTGGGCTTGGGTGCAGATGTAAGACCTTGCGTGCGCGTGGTTTGCGCATCGCCAAGGCAACGCGCCCCGTGAACCTGCGTTAACGGACTACAACCATCGAGATCGATGCTCCAGAAGAGCATTGATCTCCCTCCCGCGCATGCGGGACGGTTCTCAACCCTGCGGGGGCTATTACGCTCCCGCAATGGGCGTGATGCCTCCGCTTTTCTGATGGAGGCATCATGGAAAAAGCGCTTCTTGTTATGGCCCTTCTCGGTTCTGTGTATTTCGCTCTGCGCGGAGTGATCAAGGTTGGTGGCTTTCTGATGGCATTCCTGATGCCGAAGACAGTCACCGTTCGACCCAGTGTAGTGCGGATGCCTGATACCCGTGGCCTGGTTGTTCGCAAGGACGAAGAAGAAGATTGGTCGAAGTACGATGTCCCGGCATTCATCCGGCGCGGCATTCCCATGCCCGAGCTGGAGCCGGTAAACGCAAAACCCACGAAAACCCGCAAGCGCCGGAGCAAGGCAAAGTCTGACGGTAAATCGATCACGACCGTGCCTGAATCCCCTGCTTTCGAACTCGTGGCATAAAAGTTTTTCAACCCTGCGGGGGCCATCGTGTCCCCGCAGGGGACAAGGTGCCTCCGCTTTTTCGTTATGGAGGCATCATGTCGCTCGTTATCGTCGCTTGCTGTATCGCTGGTTGGGTCATCAGCCGTCCTGTTGTCAGGGTGCTGGGGGTCTAATCCGATAGCAGCATCAATCGTCTGCGGGAATTCCCGCAGGCCTAATCGCTTTCTCACGAGAGACATTAGGCCTGCGGGATTGCTACAGGCGATGATCAAGCCTGGCAATTCCTGTGGGGTTATCAACCAACCCGACAAGGAGCCTAGCCATGTTAGTTGCGATCATCACTGCGTGTGTCGTTTCTGGATTCATCATCAGCCGTCCGATCGTCAAGGCGTTTGGACTGCGCTAACCCAGGAAGATGACGCCATGAGCCTGTCGCATATTTACGAAAAGATGATCCAGGGTGACCGTATCGCATGCAATTCAATCGATGCGGACACCATGGATCGACTGATCCAGTGGGCATGCGATCACAAGGTTCTCTGGAAGCTCAGGGACGCTTTGTGCAATCTCATGCCAGTTCAATGAGAAAGTCAGAGTCCAGCGTTGCGACGCTGGGCTTTCCTGAACGCACTCGAGAGTACGTTCAGGAAAGTTGAGATTGTTGCTCCGGTTATCCGGTAGCTTTATGGCGGTAGCTGGCCGCTCGAAATAAACAGCACCCAGAACGGTCAGAAATGACCAGATCAATTCCCTAACCGGGGTATCGCATCCCCGGCAAGGGGTGTGGTGCCCCATTTTTTGGAGGTACCGCGATGAAGATGGAAAACGTAGGTCTGCTGTCGATGACTGCAGAGCAGTATCACGGCAACAAGGACGCTGTTGGTCATAGTGGTTTGGTACGCCTGATGCGGTCACCCGCACACTATCAGGAGTACGCAACCAACCCGCCCGAGCCGACGCCGGCCATGGCCTTTGGAACCGCGCTTCATATGGCGGTTCTTGAGCCGGCTGAGTTTGCCTCGGTGTACGCAGTCTTCGATGAGTCCAAGCTGGAAGGCACCTTGCAGTCCCTGGACGAGTACAAGACTGCTGCCGAAGCGCTCGGTATCAAAGTTGGCCGGATGCGTAAGGATGAAATCAAGGATGCCATCAAGGTAGCCGATGTCGAGTCCCGCTTCGTGTTCCGTGAAGATGCGATTGCCAAGCTGTACGGCGGCAAGCAAATCCTTCAACCAACCCAGATGCTGGCCATTCAGTCGATTCAGGCCAGTATCTCCCGGCATGCGGGCGCAGCGCGATTGCTCTCCAGCGGTTTGGCAGAAATGTCGGGCTTCTGGACGGATGCAGAAACAGGTATCCAGTGCAAGTGTCGTCCCGACTGGTTGCCGATGGCGGGCGAGACCATCACCGGCATCGTGGACGTGAAGTCCTGCTGCGATGCCTCGGTGGAGGGTTTTGCTCGGGCCATTGCGACGATGGGTTATGACTTGCAGGCCGCGTACTATCAGGATGGAATGAAAGCCCTTACGGGTCGGACGCTGCCGTTTTACTTCATCGCTGTCGAGAAGGACGCCCCGTATGCAACGGCGGTCTACAAGGCAAGCGATGAAGTACTCGAGGTCGGCCGCGCAAAGTATCGTGGCGCACTTCAGCTGCTGAAGTGGTGTCGCGAGAAAAACCAGTGGCCGGCCTACCAACCGAGCGGGGAGATCGAGGAAATCAACCTGCCGCGCTGGGCAGCCAACTTCAATCTGGAGGACTAGCATGTTGTCGAATCCGATTGAGGCAATTGCGGAGTACCTCTACGAGGTTGGCAAGCCGATCCTTGATCTGGCAGACAAGACCAAACGAAAGGCCGAAGCCCTTAAACAGGCAGAGGCTGAAGTCGTCCGTCTGCGACGCGATCTGAGGCAGGCTCGCCGTCTTCTGATGGCCTGCGTCAAGCGTAACTACGTCATTTCGGAAATCGAAACGGCGGATGTCATGTGCAACAGAAACAACGGCAGCCCGCACCGGGCTCCGTAATCACCTGAAGTTCTTACCCCTCGGCGGGACGCCATGTACCCGCCAGGGGCATGGTGTCACCGCCTTTTTCTTTTCGAAAAGGAGAAACACCATGGCTTTGCAAGCACTCAAGAACATCAACCGTAACGCTTCTGCAGATGCAAGCGAGCAACCCAAGAACTTCCCGGCCATGCTGGAGAGTTTCAAGGGGGAAATCGCCCGCGCCCTGCCCAAGCACATCAACCCGGACCGCATGGCGCGTATTGCCCTGACGGCATTTCGCATGACCCCGAAGCTGGGGGAGTGCGATCCGCGCTCGGTCTTTGCAGCCGTCATCCAGTCCTCGCAGATGGGGCTGGAAGTTGGACTGATGGGAGAAGCGCACCTGGTGCCGTTCGGCAACCAATGCCAGCTGATTCCTGGTTACACCGGCCTCATGAAGCTGGCACGTCAATCTGGTCTGGTTCAGGACATCTACGCCCACGAGGTTCGCGTGAATGACAAATTCACCCTGAAGCTCGGCATGGAACGTTCCCTGGAACATGAACCGCTGACGGCCCCCGGAGGCTTTCCAGCATCCGATGAAGAACGCGGCGAAGTGGCAGGCTTTTATGCCGTCGCTGTGTTCAAAGACGGGAGCCGGACGTTCGTGGCGATGGGGCGCAAGGAAGTCGAGAAGATCCGCGACAACTCGCGGGGCTATCAGGCTGCCAAGCGCTTCAAGAAAGAGTCCGTCTGGGACTCGGACTTCACGGCGATGGGACTCAAGACGGCAATTCGCCGTCTCTGCAAGTTCCTGCCGAAATCTCCCGAACTGGCGGCTGCGCTTGCGCTCGATGCGGCACACGAGCAGGGCAAGGAGCAAAACCTGAATCTGAACGATGTCATCGAGGGCAATTACGCTCCGGTAGTCGATGAGGAAACCGGCGAAATCACCGAAGCCGCAACTGACGAGGCCACCCAAACCAAGGCCGCCGAAAAGTCGGCTGAGTCTGCCAAAGCCAAGACCACCTCCGCTGCCAAAGCGGAAGCTGTCAAAGCTGAGGACGCTCCCAACCCGAAGCTGAAGGCGATCTTCGATCAGATGGCCGCCGCAAAGACTGTCGAAGCGCTGGATGAAATCTATATCCGCGCCGAAGGCGAGCTTGACGGCACCGAACTGGAAATGCTCATGCGCGAATACCGTAAGTGCAAGAACCAGACGGGCCTGTTCTGATTCACCAACAAATCCTCCGCGCTTCGGCGCGGGGGTTTCCCCAGGGGAGTTCGATGAGCGCCCCTCGGCAAACCCAGATTCTTCCTCCCGGTTATCCGGAAGGCTGATAGTCGTAGCTGGCGACTCAAATCAAACAGCATCAAAGATCACTTGCTGGAAACAGCGGGTGTCCAACAACCCTGCCGGGGAGACATTTCCCGACAGGGAATCTCCTTTGCGCTGGGTTATTCCCAACGCCCCGCTCAGGGCCTGCCATAGCGTCTAGCCCACTGGGCGTTACGGCAGGCCCTGTTCGGGGTTTCGCTTCAAATCGCAAAGGAGATCAACATGAAAATCATCGATGCAATCCCTGTATCGAATTCACTTCATAAAGTGAATCTCATCGAAGATGCCGGCCAGTACGCCATTGTTCGTCAGGCGCTCAACAGGCCTGCGTTTGTCATTCAGGAACGCATGACGCGTGACGCTGCCAAGTCCTATTGGTGGCGCATGTGCATGTCTCATTTCTACGGCGCTACGCACAATCTCCACGATGCGGAGAGGATGGCGGATCGTCGTGTCAATGAAACCATTCACTGATTGGAGGGGGATCATGAACACTAATCTCCAAGCAGCGGATTATCAGCCCGGACTCGACCAAGGCGATCCCGACCGGCGCTTCCGTCTCGATGCTCTCCCTACTACTGTGATGAACAGCTTGCGTTGGCTGAGTCGGCCGCAGATGCCGGAGGGCAACCCGGCATATTCGTACATGGTTGAAACCCCGCAGGGTGACTTTGCTGTGATGATTGGTCACTACGTCAATGGCGAGGTTCACCCATTCGAAGTGTGGATCAATGGCGCAGAGGCTCCTCGTGGTCTGGGCGCAATCGCAAAGACGCTCTCGGCCGACATGCGCACCTACGACAGAACCTGGCTGTCTCTCAAGCTGGACTCGCTTGTTTTGTGCGATGGCTACCCCTGTGAAGTCGAACTGCCGCCCGATGGCGACAAGGTTCGCGTTCCTGGGGTGGTCAGTGCGTTTGCGCGAGTCGTTCAGTATCACGTCAAGAAAATCGGTTGGCTCGATGGCGAAGGCGACAACTCGTTGGTGAACGCGATGATGTTCCGCAAGGAACCCAAAACGGGCACTGAAGGGACGCTCTCCAAAACCTTCGATGTCAAGAATCCCTCAACCGGTGAAGACTTCGCGATGTTCATCAAGGAACTGGAACTGCCAGATGGCACTTGCAGGCCGTATTCGGTCTGGCTGTCTGGTGCATACCCCAAGGATCTTGATGGTCTGTGCAAGCTGTTGTCGATTGACATGCGGATTGCTGACATCGCATGGATCGGGATGAAACTGCGCAAACTGCTCAACTACAGGGAGCCCCTCGGTAGCTTTATCGGGAAGGCACCCGGCACGGGTGCGCAGGAGAAATACCCGTCGACGATTGCCTACGTCGCGCGACTGCTGCTGTATCGCTACTACCAGCTAAACCTCCTAAACATGGACGGCTCGGTGAAATCCTTCAGCCCCCAGATGAAGGTGGTGAGTTGAGATGTGGCACGGCGGCACTCCAGCATCACCCCCTCCCCGATCGGGGAGGGTTTTCCAGAACGCTGCGAAATCAGCATTCCGGAAAGCTGAATTGTTCCCCCTGGCTACGCCAAGAGGACATGAAGGTAGCTGGCCTTCTGAAACAAACAGCATCAGATTGCAGCATGCAGTACCGCTGCCCAAACGTAGTTCTCAACCCTGCGGGGGCCATCGTGTCCCCTCGGGACATGGTGCCTCCGGTTTTTTCAAAGGAGATACACCATGCTTAACAAAGCTCAACTGATCGGTTTCCTCGGAGCTGATCCGGATGTGCGCTTCACCCAGGAACAGGAAGCGATCGCACGTGTGCGCATCGCCACCAGTGAGACCTGGAAAAAGGACGGCAAGCGTCAGGAGAAGACGGAGTGGCATAACGTCGTGTTCTTCGGCAAGCTGGCAGAAATCGTCGGCGACCACCTCAAAAAAGGATCACTGGTGTTCGTCGAGGGTCGGTTGCAGACACGCTCTTGGGAGAAGGATGGGGAAACCCGCTATTCGACCGAGATCGTCGCCGAGACCATGAAGATGCTCCCCAGTGGCGGCGGCAAGTCGAAAGACGAGGCTGCAAGCGATACACCGCCCACTCGTGGAAGCAAGAAACCGTCGGTTCCGCATGACGATGGCCCTTTCTAACCAGGGCTAGCCGCGCGCATATCAGCAACACACAAAGTCCCTGCCGGGGAGAACATCCCGGCAGGGATGTCTCCATGCCGGTGGGTTTTTCATCGGCCCGCGACGGGGCCTCCCAAAGCGCCTCGTTTGGGGTGCTTTGGGAGGCCCGGTCCGGGTAATGCATGGAGGCAATCATCATGGAAGCAAAGGATGTAAAAATCGCAGCACAAGGCTTGTGGGATTCGATCCTCTGGTCCCTTGCGCCGCAGCTGAGAGAAGCACTGGAGCGCCCCGGCCACCACGTTCCCTGTCCGGTACATGGCGGTAAGGATGGATACCGGACGTTCCCTGACGTTGCCGACACAGGTGGCAGCGTCTGTAACACGTGTGGAATCCATGCCGATGGCTTTGCTACGCTGATGTGGGCAACCGGCATGGGGTTCAAGGAAACTCTCAGCGAGGTTAAGGACTACTTGCGACTCGGCACATCCAAGCCATTACCGGCACGGGTGGTCAAGCGCGAAGAGAAGTCAGATGAAAAAGAAGACGAGAAGCTTCGTCTGTCGCTGAATCGGGTCTGGAATGAGTCGATCCAGATCTGCGACCGAGACGCAGAGCCTGCCAGGTTGTATCTGGCGCGACGCGGCATCTCGATTCCCCCACCCGAGTCTCTTCGATTCCATCCGTCTCTGCCGTATTACGACGGGAAAGAGAAGCACGGGGAGTATCCGGCGATCATTTCGATGGTTACCGGTGCGCAGGGGAATGCGGTGACGATCCACCGGATCTACCTGACTCGGGATGGCAACAAGGCACCGGTCAAGTCACCCAAGAAATTGATGGCGTATCCCGGCGATCGCAAGATCATCGGGGGGGCCATCCGGGTATCAGCTGCAACCAATAAGCCGTCGACCCTGCTTGTCGCTGAGGGCGTTGAAACAACCCTGGCAGTCATGGAGGGCACCGAAGAGACAGGTTTCCCTGTCTGGAGCACGGTCAATGCGCTCTTGATGGAGAACTTCACGCCGCCAGACTGGGCAACCCGAGTCATCATTTTTGGTGACAAAGACCGCCCGACCGAGCAGCACCCCAAGGGACATGGACAGGAAGCGGCAAAGAAGCTTGTTCAGCGTCTGTGGCAACGCGGCATTCAGGCATCGGCAATCATCCCGGCAGGAGACATCCTGCCGGGCGAAAAGTCGCTGGACTGGCTAGACATCCTCAAAACTCAAGGTCGCGCAGGATTTCCGGTCATGAACATGATCGAGCGCGCCATGCGTAATGCAGCGTGAGGAGACGGCCATGTACGGAGTCATCAACTTTTCGGTCATCGATACCACGCCTGGTGCCCAATCAGCATTCGGCCCGCCGCCCGGTTGGGAAGGTAACTACGTCGAGCTTATGCGAGAACGCTGGAAGAAGGATCCCGGTGTTCGTCAGCATGTGTTCATCGTTGGACGAATGCTTTACCGCGACGAAGAGGTTGAGTTCATCGGTCCCTTTGCTACCGAGGCGAAGGCAATCATTGAGTCGGCCTATCAACAGTAACCCCAGCGGGGCAACATCCCGCTGGGGTGTTGCTCCAAAACACAAGGAGCACCCATGAAAACAGTTGTACGCATTGACGCAGCGGAGCAGGCAACCATTCTGGCTGCGCTACGCTACTACCAGCAGCAAGGTCAGGGCGACCCATCGAACCGCAGTGATGAAATTCATGACATTGCAACCGATGGCGACAACCTGATCTCACTCGACGACGAGGGGATTGACGCGCTGTGTGAAAAAGTCAATTTTGGTGAAACGCCGCTCGTGTGCGAAATGGAGTAGCAACACCCCCCAGCGCTTCGGCGCTGGGCTTCCCCGAGTGCACTTGCGAGTGCATTCCGGAAAGCTGAATTGTTCCCCCTGGCTACGCCAAGAGGACATGAAGGTAGCTGGCCTTCTGAAACAAACAGCATCAGATCGCAGCATGCAGTACCGCTGCCCAAACGTAGTTCTCAACCCTGCGGGGGCCATCGTGTCCCCTTGGGACATGGTGCCTCCGCTCTTCTTGATAAGGAGCGCACAAATGCCGAACTGGTGTGAAAATCGTCTTTCGGTCTCTGGCCCGAAAGAAACCGTCGCCAAGATCATCAAGGCGACCAAAGTAGATCAGGGTGAATTCGACTTCAACGGTATCGTCCCGATGCCGCCCGAGTTGCATATCACCTCCGGCTCATCCACAAGCTGGGGCGAAGACATCCTTTATGGCGATTGGTCCAGGATGTTGGGTTTCCCGGTGTGGCGTGATCTGTTCTTCGAACTGACTGGCGGGCATCTGCCGGAAACGCGCGAGGAAATGATCTACCTGATTGAAAACGAGCACCGTCTCTATCAGCCTAGCAATCGGCTGTCGTGGTCGTTCAACCTGAAGGAAGCGCGCCAGGCCGAGTCCAATCGCGAAAAGTACGGCTTCAAGGATTGGTACGACTGGTCTGTGGCCAAATGGGGAACGAAGTGGAATGGAGGCGAAGTCGACGTCGAATCGATGGAAGCCGAGGGTTTCACGATCTACTTCAGCACGGCCTGGAGCCCCCCGGTTCCGGTCATCGAGGCGCTGTGTGAGCAGTACCCGGATGTCGAAGCCGAATTGTCGTATGCAGAAACCGGCTGCTGGTTTGCCGGCAAGGTGTATGGCAGCGATGGCGAGATCAGCGATGAGCCCGCTGATGATGTGAAGCAGTTTTGCATCGAAGAGTTCGGGCACGAATTCGACGATGAAGAGACGGAAGAGGAGGCCGAAGCATGACTTCCTTTCCAATCACCACGTCTTTTCGCATCACCAACGGGCAACTCGCATCAATCGTTTCCGAAATCCTCACCAACCCATTCTCCGGCGAGGTTGAGGGACAGGAGGCGTTTGAGAAGTTCTGTACCGACATCGCCAAGGTCGTCACCAAGTACTGTGGCGGCGAAGTCATCAAAGGAGCCGAGTATCAATTCGGGGCATCCAGTCTGGATTGGACAACGCATTACATGCTGGAGGTCGAACCCAACGACTCATCCCCCCAAGGGGGAGGCATCTGGGCGAAGGCTGAGGCATCCGTCGGGATGAAACAGCCTCGGGCTGGTTGCAAATCGCTCAACGAAACTTCCCAAGTGGTGGTCTTCGCGAGTGAAGGTATGACGCGGTCAGTAGCTATTCGTGATCTTCCCGAGGGCGGGGAACCCTGTGTTGTCGTCGATTACGACGATATGCATGGGAACCCTCACCAGGAAACATGCGACTTCGAGCGCGAAAAGATTGGCAGCACGCGCGAAGAGTTCGACCGAACTGCGACTTACATCTGGTAATTCAACTTCATCAACTCACCCGCACGGGGGCCGAACCCCCGATCGGGGAAATGGCCTTCCAGCGGGTATTTTTCTTCTGGAGGGCATTATGGATAAACCTGACTGGCAGGGTCTGCTGAAGCAGGCATTGACGGTGCCTGGAACGCTGTCAAAGGCGTACTCGGTGTTTCACAACTACTCGCTGGGCAACCAGCTACTGGCATCCTTCGAACTTGCCAGTCGCGGAATGCCTCTTTCTCCCATCGCATCGTTTTCGCGATGGAAGGAATTGGGGCGCAGCGTCAGGAAGGGTGAAAAGGCAATACCTTTGGTGATGCCTGTCACGCTCAAGAAGAAGAAGGCAGAAGATGCCGATGCCGGCGAAGAGTCGGCGGATGGCGGACGAACCATCTTCATCCTGAAACGCAACTGGTTCTCGCTCGATCAAACTGAAGGCGAAGCATTCAAGCCTGAAGTAAGCAGTCCCGAGTGGGACAAGGCAAAAGCCCTGGCCACGTTGGACATCAAGGAGGTTCCTTTCGAGATGGCTGACGGCAACTGCCAGGGCTATGCCAAGCGTGGTGTGCGCGAGGTGGCCGTCAATCCGGTAGCGGCAATGCCATGGAAGACGTTGTTCCATGAAATCGCCCATCATCTGCTCGGTCATACGGCCACAGGTGATGCGACCGGCGTGATGGCCGATGGCCACTTGATGCCGAAATGCATCAGGGAGGCGGAGGCTGAGGCAACGGCCTACCTTTGCTGCGCGACCCTCGGGTTGCCCGGCATGGAGGAAAGTCGTGGATACATCCAGAACTGGCTCGATGGGGAAGAGTTCCCTGACAAGTCGGCTCGACGGGTGTTTGCCGCAGCGGACAAAATCCTCAAGGCCGGAAGCATCGGTCTGGCGGGAAGGGAGTCCGCTCATGGCTAGCAGTCATCGTCTCGTAACGCTTCGCTCGCACGGGCAACGGCAGATCATTGATCGGCTGTATGGCTTGCGTCGCAAGATCTACCTTTGCGGCGAACAGGGATTTCAGAGTCGCGTCGAGTTTCTGTGCCTAGCCTTTCAGCATGGCTTGGGAACCGACATCAGGGACTACCAGCTGTGGGATGAAGGCTGGGAAGAACTTGGTGAGCGGCAATGGGATACCTGTTTCGAGATGGGCGATGCCGAGCAAGTAATCGGCGAAGTTGTCCGTCGCGCGAGGGCACAGGGGTTTATTGATTCTGTGCGCGAGTACTGCAACATGCCCGGCGCTTTCGCGCGTTGGGAAAGCTACGCCGATCGACAAAGCGTACTTTTCTGATGATGTTCAACAACCGCCTGCGGGAGAAGTCTTGCCCGCAGGGCGACTTCATTCCACAGGCCTTTGCTTGGTAGAAAGGAGTGTGTAATTGGAGTTCAACGAGGAACAACGTGAGGGAATCGCCAAGGTTTCTGACAATCTCGCCACCGCATCCATGGTGACGGCGATTGTTGGTGGTCTTGTTGATCACAAAATAGGATATGGGGTCGCGCTTGCCCTGGTTGCGATGTTCATTGTGCTACTATTTGTAGGGGTGCAACTCCGAAAGAAAGGAGACGATGGCAATGGCAATTGAATCATTAGTCGCCTTGGGCTTTGTCACCGTGTTTCTGGTGGCGTTGGCCCTTTATGCGTCCAAACACCGCGCCGAGGATTCGCGCAAAGAGTCCGGCAAGCACGCTTAAGTCACACCAACACAACCCTCCGCGCTTCGGCGCGGGGGTTTCCCCAGGGGAGTTCGATGAGCGCCCCTCGGCAAACCCAGATTCTTCCTCCCGGTTATCCGGAAGGCTGATAGTCGTAGCTGGCGACTCAAATCAAACAGCATCAAAGCGGCAGACGCCCGTCTGTCTCATTCAAACCCCAGCGGGATTTCACTATCCCGCTTCGGGATGGTGGTCTCGCTTTTTTAGGAGAATCACCATGAATCAAAAGCACACTCCAGGTCCGTGGCATGTGGACGTCAGCAAGTCTTTCTATGTCTTCGCATGCGGTTCTTTGGCTGAGCAAGCTGGGGTCGGAAACGGCCCGTTCATTTGCAATGCATCAACGCAAGAAAATGCTCGCCTGATCGCTGCCGCGCCGGAACTGCTGTCGGCTCTCAGGATTGCCGAAGATTTCATGTCCGGCTTCGAAGATGACGAGGTGCAGGAAGGCATGGTCACCAAACTGGCCGGCATCCGGGCCGCTATCACCAAAGCTACAGGCGAGGAGTGGCAATGATGCTTCGCCCAGGCCTCGAAAATCCGCTGTATGTCGCAAAAACAAAGCGGCAATGGCGGAGTCCGCCGCTGGATATGATCGTCATTGAGTTTCATGGTGACGGGGATCCTGCGTTTGGCGGAAATGCTGATGACCGGCCGTTGGGTATTGACGGTCTGATTCTCGAACGCGGATCGAACGCTCCGCGCGCCGAGTTCAAGACCATCGAAGAAGCCCATGAAGCAGCTCGGGCTATCAAAAACCGCAGGCCCGGATCAATCCTTGGTCTCCTGCCTCGCTGGCGCTGATCTATAGCGGTCCGCTTCACAGCGAATTACCCCTTGTCGAAGGCATGTCTCCCGACAGGGTGGCATGCCCTCGACTTTCTTTGATGGAGGGCATATGCAAGGCAATACCTATCAAGCGGTAGCAACGGTTCATGATCCACTTACCGATGAGGGCATGCAGGAAGACCCTGTTCATGACCGCGTCAATCTGGATCGAATCAAAGCGCTCAAGCTGGTCAAGGAATGGTCGTCTCAGGGGTACTGGGGAACCATCTACAACCAGCTAACGGCAGAGTGCGTCGAGATTTACCCGCCCAAGGGTGAATCCCGAGACTAGCAATACCAATCCCTAACCGGGGGCTTTCCTCCGGTAGGGGGCAAGCCTCCACCTTTCTCATGGAGGTAGTTATGCGCACACATCAAATGTTGTTCGGAACACGTCAGCGTGACGGACTGGCTTACATCGAGCCCCTTCCATCGTGTCATTCACTGTACAAGTTTCACAAAAAGCTCATCGCGGTCGGCTGCTGGTTTGGCCGGTTCTTTCGGCAGGGAGGGAATCATGAAAACCGTCCCTCTCCCCGCTGAGCAGTGGATCAAAATGGCAGGAATCAATTCGTGCCCGGAGTCGCTTTCGGATACCGTTTCCTGACCGGGCAGTTGAGTCTTTTACTGAAGTAGCCCCAATCCCGTGCCCGCGTGGCACGGGGTTTTCCTGAATGGTTTGAGATCCAGCCCATTCAGGAAAGCAGGAATTCTGTCGCCTGGCTACGCCTGGTGATTGATGCTCCCAGCTGAGGAGTCAAAACAAACAGCAAACAACCTGCGCCGGGGAATCCCGCCGCTAATTCAACCCTTGCGGGCGACATCATTCCCGCAGGGGATTGGTGCGTCCCGCATTTCCAAAGGAGACGCATCATGGATGAGCATCAGTTCTACCCCACGCCCGAAAAGCTTGCGCGGAAGGCATGGGCAACCTTCAAGAACAAGGATTTCTCTCGTGTTCTTGAACCATCGGCCGGTACCGGCGATTTAGCCAAGGTACATCCAGGGCGTTACGACTCCTGGCGGCGAATCAAGATCGACTGCTGTGAGATCGACATCTCGAAGCATCCGAATCTGAAAGCGGAAGGCTTCACTATCGTCGGACTCGACTTCATGCAGTTATCGAGTGCGGCGGCGTATAGCCACATTCTCATGAACCCACCGTTCGCCCAGGGAGCGCGTCACGTCCTGAAGGCTTGGGACATTCTCTTCGACGGTGAAATTGTTGCAATCCTCAATGCGGAAACCATCCGGAATCCGTATTCGAAGGAACGCCAGATGCTGGTTCGGATCATCGAGCAGCATGGTTCCGCCGAGTTCATCGAAGAGGCCTTCATGGATCCCGATACGAAACGGAAAACAGAAGTCGAAGTTGCACTGGTGCATCTCGTCAAGGAAGCCAACTACGGCAGGGATATCGTTGGCAGCATCATGGATGACCTCAAACGGGATTCCATGTCCGACGAGAAGCTGGCCGACGGTTACCGGGAGATGAATGAGCTGGTGCTACCCAACTCGTTTATCGAAAACGTCGTGCTCACCTTCAATGCAGCGGTTCGCGCCATGCGTGAGTCGGTGTATGCCGAGGCCAGGGCACAGCACTATTCCGGCCTGATCGGAAAAACACTAACCGAGATGAACGGCGGCATTCCTGCAAAGCAAGCCGCATCAACCCTGGACTTTGTTCGCACCGAACTTGGCAGCCGCTACGACAAGCTGAAGGATCAGGCGTGGAGCAACATCCTGCGTTCAACCCAAGTGCTTTCGAAGCTGTCATCAACTGCGCAGAGGCGCCTGGAAGCCGAATTCGAGAATATCAAGCATCTCGAGTTCAGCATCAGCAACATCCAGGGCTTCCTGCTAGGCCTCGTCGAGAGTCAGGGCGAGATCCAGCTGGGCATGGCGTGCGATGTCTTCGATCAGATAACCCGCTACTACTCGGATAACACCGTGTATTACCGTGGCTGGAAATCGAACGACAAGCATCGCACCTGTGGCATCAGGATCAAGGGCACGCGTTTCATATTGCCCGGCCACCGCGCCGATTCATGGCGTAAGGAACCGTCCTGGGACACGCTGCAGCTGCTCAGGGATTTCGACAAGGTCTTTGCAATGCTGGACGGAAAGCGGGAGCCCACCTTCGGGTTGGCTGATCTCTTCCGAACAAGCTTTGACACGCTTCGCACGTCAAAGCGGATGAGTACGGATTATTTCGATGTTCGCTATTACAAGGGCATGGGAACGATCCATTTCTTTCCGCGAGATGTGAAGCTGATTGACCGCCTCAACCGAATGGTTGGTCGCCATCGTCAATGGCTGCCGCCCGAGGGGGAGACGGTACCGGAGGGATTCTGGTTGCAATATGACCAGGCAGAGCAGTTGGATAAAGAGGTGCGGGCAGAAGTCGCCAAGCATCACTTGTCCGGATGGAACGATCCCTTCTGGAAGCTCAGTCGAGGCAAAACGGTTAGCGAGGGCAGTGATGCAGAAGAGCGCATCGATGCAGCACTCGCGTCCGTTCAGGAGCGCCATGGAATCAGCATCGGCGTTCTGGAAGCATCAAAACAAATGCCGCTACTTCTGGCGGCGTGAATTTTTTATCCCACTACGGGGCACCGTCCCCGTATGGGGTCGGTGCCCCGCTTTTTTATGGAGGCATCATGAAACAACAATCGAACGCTGAGCTACTGGCATTGCTGGTGGGCAACGATACCGCAAGGGCGCTGGCATCCAGGCCCCTGGCCGAGATATTCGGGTTTGCCAAGCCTCGCCAGCAGCAGCTGTGTGAGGAAATGGCGGCCTACGTTGTTCACCCCGCATTGTCTGCGGCCAAGGAATTGCTCACGCGCTGTTTCAGTGAGCAACTTTCCGCTGGCGATCTCTGCCTTACCTCACCCGCAGCGGTTCAATCGTTCTTGTGTGCCCAAATCGGACACCTGGAGCATGAGTCGTTCTGGTGCCTATGGCTGGATGCGCAAAATCGCCTGATCAAAGCAGAAGAGCTTTTTCGTGGTACCGCTACTCAAACAAGTGTGTATCCGAGAGAGGTCGTAAAGCAGGCGCTCGCGCTCAATGCAACCGGGGTGATCTTTGCCCATAACCACCCATCCGGATCGCCGGAGCCGTCAAGGGCTGACCAGATGCTGACCAGTCAGCTCAAATCGGCATTGGCACTGGTTGATGTGAGAACGCTGGATCACTTCGTGATCGCCGGCAACAAGGCGCTCTCCTTTAGTGAAAGGGGACTGCTGTGAGCAGCTATCTCTACGCAAGAGGCAGCAAGTCCTTTTGCATGCGCCTAGGCGAAGAGCTTGAGCGCACGCAAGGGTTGACGTCATGGACGGTCGCCCCACTGAATGCCGACAAAGGCATTTGGGGGCTGTTCATCTAACCCCGTCGACAGACGGATTCCCCAACCGGGGCCACTATCCCCGGTTGGGGTGTGGCCTCTTTCTACCAGGAGGTTAAAAATGGCATGCATCGCCACCATCAAAATCCTTGTGGATGAAGCCAACGAGGCCACCGTCTACGATGGTCTCAACGAAATGCTTCGCACCGCACAGGAACCGGTCGATGAAGACGACGCGGAAACCCCGTGGCTTCTTGACTGGAAATTCGAGTCGGTCGATCCCGTTAATGAATCGCTGAACGACTCAATCGCCAATGAAACCTATGCCGAAGGCGATGCCTTTAACGATTGGGTGATCTTCTCGCGTAGCGAGGCGGTCGCCCAGGACGGCGCGGGTTTCTGGTCGAACGAGTATGGCTGGACGACACTGGACCTGGCCACCAAGTTTGAGGGTACGTCAGTGCAGGATCTTCCGATCAGCGCGGGAATGGACGCTGTCTGGATGGTCGCGCCGTACCACTCGAATGTCTAACTGACTTTCATTTGCAACCCAACGGGGTGTCCCTGCCCCGGTGGGGCCGGGCCCCCGGTTTTTTTACGGAGGCTCACAATGAAATCATATGAAGTAACCAAGATTGGCCAACATCGCGGGAAACCGCGATTGTGGCTGGAGGGCAGCAAGGCGCTCCTCGGTGGGTTTCTACCGGGGAAGCGCTTTGAGGCCAAGAAGGATCCCGACAGGCAAATGCTGACACTGGAACTGTCAGACACTGGCTGTCGTATCGTCTCGCGCAAGCTCAAGGGCGAGCGCGAGCTACCGGTGATCGACATCAACAGCGGCGAACTACTGTCCGTGTTCGATGGGATCGAGGCCGTTCGAGTGGTTGTTCAGGATGGCAAGATTTTCATCCTGCCTCTGGCCACGGAAATTGCGGTCAGGGAACGACTCGGGCGACTCAAGGCAAAGCTGGACTCAGGTGCGCCAATCCTGGTGGGATCACTCTCCCATGGCGGTGGTGTGTTGTCGCATGCGATTCATGCCGGTCTCCAGGAGGCTGGCGTAAAGGCCAAACTCGCGTTTGCCAACGAGATACGGGAGGAACTGCTTGAGCAGGCATCGGAAATGAACGATGCCTGGGATGGTGGAACCTTGCCGCTGGCCGCGCCGATGCAGGAACTGGCATTCGACACATGGGCGATGAATCAGCTGCCCAAGGTTGAGGTTCTTGAAGCGGGCACCTTTTCCTAGCACGGCCTATTATCAATCCATGTCCGTATTATAAATGTGTGAGGCAGGTAAGAATGTTAACGATTGATTCATAATGACAAGTAGTGTTCTCAATGCCTTACTTTTTGTACGCAAATTG
>JBFMDJ010000003.1:0-3127 GCA_040754195.1 Pseudomonadota bacterium
CGCGCAAGGGGCCGATACGCTCCGTCATCCATTCGGCCAGGCCGACGTCGCTGCGCTTTTCCGGCGGCGGCAGGATGTGGGCGATGGTTTCGGCCATGTCGCCGACGGCGTGATAGGACTCGTCGAACAGCCACTCGTCGAGCACCGCGTATTCGATCGCGTACTGGCGCAGCAGCTTGGTCGGCACCGCCTGGCGCGGCTTGCCGCCGGCGAGGAAATACACGGCCCAGGCGGCGTTCTCGGGCGCGGCGGTGGAAAAATAGGCTTGCAGGGCTTCGAGCTTGCGGTTGGTGGCCGTGGTTTCGTCGAGCTCGGCGAACAGGCGGGCAAACTCACGCATGTTTCGCCCCCTCCGCCTCCTTCGCCTCCGCGGCGTCGGCCGGCTGGGGTGCGATGCCGTCATCGTCGTCATCGTCGCCGTATTCGGTCTCGAAGCCCCCCGCATCGAGCCCCTGCTGGCACAGCCATTTCACCATCACGGGAATCGAGCCGTGGGTGACGATGATGCGCTCGGCGCCGGTGGCGGCGATGGCCGACATCAACCCTGGCCAGTCGGCATGGTCGGACAGCACGAAGCCGCGGTCGACGCCGCGCCGGCGGCGCGCCCCGCGCAGTTGCATCCAGCCGCTGGCAAAGGCGTCGCTGTAGTCGCCGAAACGCTTCATCCAGGGCGAACCCGAGGCCGACGGCGGCGCGACGACGATCGCCCCCTTCAGTGCAGCCTTGTCGAGGTCGCTCACCATCAGGGTCGGCGGCAGCAGGATGCCGCCCTCGCGGTAAACCCGGTTCAGGGGCTCGACCGCGCCATGGCAGACGATGGGCCCGATCGATGGATCGAGCCCGGACAGGATGCGCTGCGCCTTGCCGAAGGAATAGCCGAAGACGACGCTGCAGCGCCCCTCCTGCGCGTTCTTGCGCCACCAGCGGTTCATGTCGTCGAAGATGCTTTGTTCCGGCTCCCAGCGGTAGATCGGCAGACCGAAGGTGGACTCGGTGATGAAAGTATGGCAGCGCACCGGCTCGAAGGGCGCGCAGGTTTTATCCGGTTCGATCTTGTAGTCGCCAGAGGCGACCCAGACTTCGCCCTGGTATTCCATGCGCACCTGGCTTGATCCGAGGACATGGCCGGCCGGGTGCAGGGAGATGGTGACGCCGTTGTGCACCGTCGTCGCGCCGTACTCGAGGCCCTCGACGTTGATGTCGCCCAGGCGCGAGCGCAGCACGTGCACGCCGCTGGCGGCGGTCAGGTAACGGCCGTGGCCGTAGCGCGCGTGGTCGCCGTGGGCGTGCGTGATCACGGCGCGCTCCACCGGACGCCAGGGATCGATATAAAACCCACCAGGGACGCAGTACAGCCCCTCCTTGCGCACTACCACCATATCGCCCATGCAATCCTTTCCCGGGTACGGGCCCGACAACGCCCTCTCAACGCCCTCTCAAGCGCTTTCAGGCAGGTTCAACGAAGTCTGCCATAAAGGACCGATGCTCGCCGTCCGGGAAGTCGATGCCGACCTGGTCGCCCGCGACGCTGGTGACCACGCCCGCCCCGTACTTCGGCACCTTGACCTGCATGCCGGCCTCGAACCGCGGCCCGGCCGATTCCGGCTCGGGCGTGTGGTCGAATTCGTCGTCGCGGATCTCGATGTCTTCCAGCGCGGCGGCCGGGGGGTTGAGGCAGTTGTCGCACTTGCAGCACTTCTGGAAGCCCTCGACCTCGTCGCCGAAGTAGTCGAGCATCAGCTTCCAGCGGCAAAAGCCGCTGACGGCATAGCCCACCATCTTCTCGAGCGACTCGCGGTCGTGGTCCTGCTTCTGCACGTAGACCTCGGCCAGGGCCTCGAAGGTGGCCGCCTTCGGCTCGGCGCCGGTGACCACGAATTCGAGCTTGCGGTTCTGGCGCACCAGTTTGGCGTCCTTGAGCAGCTTGAGGCAGACCTTGATCTTGGCTTCGTTCAAATCGACCAGTTGTTCTTCGAGGCGCTCGGTCGTGACCGTGCCCGATTCCGCCAGTTCGCAGGCGGCCTCATAGACCGAGCGGATCTCGGCGGCGTCGGGATAGTGCTTCACCAGGAAGAACTGCTGGAGGCGCTTGTCGTCCTGCAGGAACAGCAGGGTGCAGCTGGCGTCCTTGCCGTCGCGCCCTGCCCGGCCCGACTCCTGGTAGTACGATTCGAGGTTGGCCGGAATCTGCAGGTGGATGACGAAGCGGGTATCGCTCTTGTCGATGCCCATGCCGAAGGCGTTCGTTGCCACCATCACGCGGCGCTCGTCGTTCATGAACAGGTCCTGGTTGGCGCGCCGTTCGCTTGCCGCCAGCTTGCCGTGATACAGCGTGACCGATTCGCCGGCTTCCTCGAGGATGCGGTGCATTTCCTCGGCGGCCTTGACGGTGGCCGCATACACGATGCCCACGCCCCCGGTCTCGGCCACCAGGCGGCGCGCCTCGGCGTACTTCTGGTCGGGATTGGTCACCTGCACCACGCTGTAGTGCAGGTTGGGCCGGTAGATGCCGGTATTGATGACGTTCAGGCGCGACCGGTTCAGCTGGCGGCCGATGTCGTCGATGACCTCGTCGGTCGCGGTGGCGGTCAGCGCCAGCACCGGCGGCTGGCCCAGCGCGGCGATCGCGGCCGCCATCTCGATGTAGGCCGGGCGGAAATCGTGGCCCCATTGTGAAATGCAATGGGCTTCGTCGACGGCGACCAGCACGATGTTCGCCTGCTTGAGCACGGCCAGGAACTCCGGCGACGCCAGGCGCTCCGGGGTGCAGAAGACGATTTCGCATGCGCCCGCCGCGACGGCGTCGAGCGCCGCATGCTCCTCTTCGGCATTGAGGCTGCTGTTGACCTGGCAGGCACGGATGCCCAGCTCCTCGAGCTTCTCCAGCTGGTCCTTCATCAGGGAGATGAGCGGCGAGACGACCACCGTCGTCCCCTTCAGGATGTGCGCGGGAATCTGGTAGCACAGCGACTTGCCGCCGCCGGTGGGCATGATCGCCAGTGTGTCCTTGCCGTCCAGGATGCTGTCGATCACGCGTTGCTGCCCGTCGCGCAGGCGTTCGATGCCGAACACGGAGCGCAGCAGCTTGCGAATGGTATTGCGGCGCACCGCGAGGAGGCCGTTGTGG
>JBFMDJ010000004.1:0-3021 GCA_040754195.1 Pseudomonadota bacterium
CTGTCGCGTCCAACCGTGCGCGGGGGTCGCACGCAAGCGCCGCATACTGTCTGCCTCCGACTTCCCCGCACAGGAGCAGCCATGTCAACAGTCAACCTGGATGAACTTGAACAGGCGGCCATGAGGGTCGAGGATGGCGGCGGCGCGGTCACGGCCATGGTGTCGCGCGACACCGGCATGATCCACCTCCTGAACGACGAGTACATGGACGAGGAGGCGCCGATGCCGTCGGCCTCCGGCGAGGACGCGCGCTACGTGACGGTGCCGCCGGCCGGCCTGCTGGGCATCGGCGACGGGCTCGTGCTGCGCTTTGCCGCTAGCCACCTGCCCGAGGACCAGTCCCTGGTGCGCGACCTGTTCCGCGACCGGGACATCGAGGGCTTTGCCCGCCTGCTGGAAGAGCGTGGCGCGGGAGACGCCTGGGAAGGTTTCCGCGAGGAAGCCACCCGGACTGCGCTGCGGCGCTGGTGCGACGAGAACGGCTTGCAGGCCGAAGAGTGAACGCGTTTTACGCTCGCCCCTGCTCCTTCACGATTCGGCCCGTACACCTTGCAGCGCCGCTCCGATCGCGCCGTGGGCGCGCGACTTAACAGACGCGGCCGCGCTCCGGGCATATCGTCCCCGCTCCATTTCCAGAGGAGCGAACATGATCAAGGTCACCGGCTATGCGGCGAAGCACTCCTTCAGCCGCCTGAAACCCCACGTATTCGAGCGCGAGGAAGCGGGAGCGCACGAAGTCGAAATCGAGGTGCTGTACTGCGGCGTCTGCCATTCGGACATCCACCAGGTGAAGAACGAGTGGTCCAATACCGTTTATCCCTGCGTGCCCGGCCACGAGATCGTCGGCCGCGTCACCAAAGCCGGCTCGGCGGTCACGCGCCATGCCGTCGGCGACCTGGTTGGCGTCGGCTGCATGATCGACAGCTGCGGCCAGTGCGAAGCCTGCCAGTGCGGCGACCAGAACTATTGCGGCAGCCCGAACAGCTGGCTGGCCACCTACAACGGGCCCCTGCTGCCGGCATCGAAAGCCGGCGACAACATCTACGGCCGCGACAACACCTTTGGCGGCTATTCGAACCTGCTGGTGGTGAAGGAAGACTTCGTGCTGAAGATTCCGGCGGCGCTGCGGCCGGAAGTGGCGGCGCCGATCCTGTGCGCCGGCGTCACCACGTATTCGCCGATGAAACGCTGGGGCGTCAAGGCCGGCGACAAGGTCGGCGTGATCGGCATGGGGGGCCTGGGCCACATGGCGGCCAAGCTGGCCAAGGCGATGGGCGCCGAGGTGACGCTGTTCACGACGACCAAAGAGAAGATCGAGGAAGCGGAAAAGCTGGGCTTCAAGGCCGTGCTGGAAAAGGACAAGAAGGCCCTCGAGGAACTGGCGATGAGCTTCGACTTCATCCTCTCGACGGTACCCGAAAAGCACGACCTGAATCCTTTCGTCGAACTGCTCAAGCGCGACCGCGTGCTGTGCGTGGTCGGCGCGCTCGAGCCGCTGGCGCCGACCGACAACATGCAACTGGCGATGAAGCGCCGCTCGGTGGCCGGTTCGCTCATCGGCAACCTGCAGGAAACCCAGGAAGTGCTCGATTTCTGCGCCGAGCACGGCATCGGGCCGGAGATCGAGATGATCCGCATCCAGGACGTGAACGACGCCTATAAAAAAGTCGAAAAGGGCGATGCGCGCTTTCGCTACGTGATCGACATGGCGTCGTTGAAGGAAGAGATCGAGGGCGAGGCCTGATCGGCCGCCTGTGATTGCCGGGCGGCCACACTTGGGCTAGTATGGCCGCTCGCTTTCACGAGGTACCACATGATCCGACGCGGCCCGTTTTCCGCTCCCGCCTTTCGCCTGCTGGCCTGCTCAGCCACCTTCGCCGCCTTTGCCGCCGCCCTCGCCGGCTGCAAGGACAACAAGGTCCCGCCGCCGGCGCCGCCCAAGCCGGCCATCGTCCAGCCCAAGCCGGCGCCCGCGCTGACGAAGGAACAGGCGATGGCGGCCCTGCTGGCGCTGCCGGAAGTGAAGGCCTGGTCGGGCGAGATCGAGAAACGCTCGCGCGGCAAGGCGCACGGCGCCATCATCGAAGACGACCCGACGCCGCGCACGCTCAATGGCAAGCAGTATTTTCAGATGAGTTTCGTGGAGAACCGCGCGCAGTCGGTGCAGCGGCGCGAGAGTTTCCTCGTCGCGCACCAGGGCGGCGAGATCCTGGTGGAAGACCTGCAGAACGATACGCTGATGCCGCTCGACGACTGGCGGCGCGGCATCCGGCGGGTGCAGGCGAAGTCTCCGGATTGAGCCAGGCGGCCGCCGCAGGTCGCGCCGCATGGCGACCGGAAGCGCCGTTCTACACCAGCCAGCGCCAGATGCCGGCCGCGCGCCCGGCGAGCGGGATATGGGCCCAGGTCGCCAGCAGCCAGACGAAGACGCCGCCCGCCAGCGCATGGGCGCCGAAGCCGCCAAAGCGCTGGCGGCCCTGCGCGATGGCCACGAAGGGCCAGTAGCTGGTGCGTCCTTCCCAGGCGGTCCACCCCTGCGGATCGAGTCCGGCTTTCTTGCGGTCCTGGAGGGCCGCGCCGACCAGGGAAAGGACGATGATGGCCACCGCGACGATGAGATTGCGGGTGACCGGATAGACCAGGATGTGCGCCACGCCCCAGAGCGCGAATGCCCACATCATCGGATGGCGGGTGATGTCGAACACGCCGCGCGCCTCGGCGCTGGCAGCATGGGTGGCGCCCGGCAAGGCCGGGTTGCGGATCAACGAGCCGAGCAGCAATACGGAAGCGGCCAGCATGACGACGGTGGCCAGCGCCCATATCCCGTCGCCGACATGCCACAGGGGAGCCGTCACCGGCGCCTTCGGATAGGCCCACGAGACCGACCACAGGGTTGCCAAGGCCACCAGGGAATACACGCCCAGGAAGCCCTTCTCGCCGAGTGCGGCGACCAGGGGCCGGCGCAGGGGATGCGACAGGATGAAATGTGATCCCACGAACGCGCTGGCACAGGCCAGCAGC
>JBFMDJ010000005.1:0-594743 GCA_040754195.1 Pseudomonadota bacterium
CGGACAACGGGGACGGCGGCAAGGTGATCGTCTGGGCGGACGACACCACCCGGGCCTACGGCCGCATCGAAGCCAAGGGCGGGCCCAACGGCGGCAACGGCGGATTCGTCGAAACTTCCGGACATCGCTATCTCGACTTTCATGCCGATGTCGATACCCGTGCCCCGGCGGGCGAAAAGGGAACCCTGCTGCTGGACCCGGACGACCTGACCATCTACGCCGGCGCCGGCAGCGATGATGCGGGCTGGTCCGGCGCAGTCTTCACTGAAGCCACGAACGGTTCGTCATCCATCGTTTACGGCGACAACATCATCAACTTGCTGAGCGGCAACGACGTGGTGCTGCAAACCACGAACGCAGGCGCAGGCCATGGAAATATCTGGGTCGAGGCAGGCAATTACACAAGCGCTTACAGTGGCAGCCTGAGCCTGTTCGCCCATAACGACATTACCTTCCAGTCGGGTGTCGTCATGAGTCTCGCCGGCGACCTCAACCTCATCGCAGGGTGGGATGGCACCGCTTACACGCCGTCAGTGACGGCGGGCACGGGAAATATTTACCTGATGACCACGGCCCAGATCAGCGCGCCCAACGTCAACCTGATCGCCGGCGACGGCATCGACCAGACGACCGGCAAGATCGCGGCGGACTGGCTGCGCGCCTGGGCCGCCAGCGGCCAATTGAGCCTCGCCGGCCCGAACGAGGCCGATTACGTCAAGCTGTTTTCCGGCTATGCCGGCAGTCCGGCAATCGTCTACAACACCGCCAACAGCATGACCCACTTCGTCAAGCTGGGGGCGCCAAACGGCGGCATCACCATCGCGACGACGGGCAACGCAAATGCCTCGCCGCAGGATGTTGCCTTTGATACGGTCAGCGCCGGCGGCACGTTTTCCGTTACCGCGCAGAACGCCATCGCCAGCGACTACTGGGGGTCCTATGACCCGGACGACCCGTTCGGCGATTATTACAGCCACGGCTATGGCATTGACGCGCCCTCGATTTCACTGATCAGCACCCAGGGCATCCATGCTTCAAGTTCCTGGGGGCTTGCCATCAGCGCCGACATTCAGTTGACCAGCGCCTCGGGGTCATTGACCGCCGACGTGGCAAACGCCGGCGCTGGCGGCGGCATCAGCGTCTGGAATGACGGCTATGCCCCGGCAACGCTGATCATGCGAGACTATAGTGGCACCCAGAGCGACATCGACTACTGGCAGGTTGGCAATCTCTCTCTGAATGCCGGAGATGTTTTCTACAGTCCGGGCGGTGGCATCTATGTCGGTGCGACAGGGAACCTGACGGCGGGCGGCATGTCGTTCGGCAGTCCGGCGCCTTCGACACTCGAACTGTATGCCGGCGGTACACTTACAGTGTCCAGCAGCCTGTCTGCCACGGGCGATCTTGCATTGTTTGGCGGCACGGCACTCAACGTGAACGGCAATCTTTACTCTAATGGCGACATCGCGCTGGCATCGGGCGGCCTGATGGATATCCGGGCCTATGTCGCCCCCAGCGGCAGCCTTGCGATGATTGCGGATGACATATACATCGACGGCACCAACGGCGATGGTGCCGGGACGTTGAATGTCGGGGAGCATATTGTTGCGCTGGCTGGCGACGACATTACCCTGTTCAATGGCGCGGGCATGACTGCCGGCTACGACATTTCACTCGCATTCCTCGGCGGCGACTCAATGCTTTACCTTAACCCGACGACCGGGCTCGATCCTTCCCTGATCAAGACGGGGAGCCTAAATACGATCTATCTGGATTTCTACGGGCGCTCCTCCGGCGGGGTGGTGATCGACGGCGTCGAGACGACCTCCTCCCCTGCTTTTGGTTCAGGCAGCGGGATGTATGCTTATAATGGGGAGTATGTGCCCGCCGTCTTGGGCAGCGGTCTGCAAATCTTTTATGGCGTGACGGACACGACGGTGGCGACGGTCACGAACGAGATCGTCAATTCCACGGACACGACCGAAACCACCACGACGGAAGTGGTGCCGGTGGTGACGACCACGGCGACGGAAGGAGGAGCGGGGCTGCCGGCGGACCAGAGCGCAGGGGGGAGTGAAGGCGAGTTTGGCGGGGAAAACGGGGGAGCGGGCGAGCAGGCGTCTGGAGAGCAGCAGTCTGGCGACCAGCAGGCGAAAGACGAAGAGAAGAAGGAAGAAGAGAAGGACAAGCAGGACGATGCCAAGCCGGCATCCGACGACAAGAAACCGGGCAAGAAGAAGGCCGCCCAGTGCAAGGCCTGAGCCATTGCATAAGATAGAGGGAACTCTTCCCGGACTTGTGTAAGAATCCATGCGCGCCGACGCCCCGGCAATGCACCGGGTGCCATGAGCAAGACGCCGGCCGGAGGAGATTTCCATGCATCGCGTCATCTTCGCCCTGCTGGGCGTGGCGGCGGGTTTCGCCGCCCAGGTGATCTGGCTTGAACTGGCCAGACACGGTGGTGGAACCCTGCGTGCCGCCACAGGCGTATTTCTGGGCGTGCTGACTGTAGGGTTTCCGCTGCTGTATTACTGCTGCAAGCGCGGCCTTTGGGAGGTTTGGCGTTTTGTCCTGCTGGGCACAAGCAGCGGCATGATATGCGCACTGCCCTTTGCCGGTGGCAGCTATGGCTTCGGTTTCCTTCTGGCAATTTTTGCGTTGTCCGGCAGCCTTTTCGGACTGCTTTTCTGGCTGGCGGCCATCTGGCGCAACGACGCTCTGACTTGTCCTAAATCCTTTTGCCTCCCCTGTGGCGTGGCCTACAAGGTGGCGCGCAACGCCTTGAACCGCCGCAAGCTGCTTCAGTCGAAGTAGGTGCGCGCTTCCTCGAAGCGTGTGGCGAACCAGCCCTGCGTGAGGCTTTCGGTACGAACCTTGCCATTGCTGTTCGGGGCATGGATGAAGCGGCCGTTGCCGATGTAGATGCCGACATGCGAGTGCGGGTGGCCGCGCGTGTTGAAGAACACCAGATCGCCCGGCCGCAGGCCTTCCGCATCGACGGAGCGCCCATATCGCGCGATGTCCGCGGCCGAGCCCGCCAGATTCAGACCGGCCGCGTTGGCGTAGACGTAGCTCACCATCCCGCTGCAATCGAGGCCCGCGGTGGGATGCTTGCCGCCGAAGCGGTAGCCGGTATCGATCAGTCCAAGCGCGAACATCACGACATCGTGGGCGCGCGGGTCGGCCGGACGCATCGACTCCTGTCGCGACGTGACAATACCGTCGAGGTGGCCGCAGGCCGAGAGCGCAAGGACGAGAGCGGCAACAATGGGCGAACGCATGGGTCAATCCTATTCCGGTAGACTCGACGCCGATTCCCGAAAAAAGGAGCAATCCCGATGCAATTGCGTGACTCTGAACTGCAGCGTCGGCAGGCCTTTGTCGGCGGCGCATGGATGGCGGCGGATTCCGGCGCCAGCGTCACGATCACCAATCCGGCAACCGGCGAGATGCTGGGGGCTGTTCCCGACATGGGCAGCGCCGAAACGCGTCGGGCGATCGCAGCCGCGGAAAATGCCTGGCCGGTCTGGCGCGCGCTGACCGCCAAGCAGCGCGGCGCGATACTGCGCCAGTGGCACGACCTCATCATCGCCAATGCCGACGATATCGCGCTGCTGATGACTTCCGAGCAGGGCAAGCCGCTTGCCGAGGCGCGTGGCGAGGTGCTGTATGCCGCAAGCTTCGTCGAATGGTTCGCGGAAGAAGGCAAGCGCGTCTATGGCGACGTGATTCCGCAGACCGTCGCCACCCAGCGCCTGTTGGTGCTGAAGCAGCCGATCGGCGTCGCGGCCGCCATCACGCCCTGGAATTTTCCCTGCGCGATGATCACGCGCAAGGTCGCGCCAGCCCTTGCCGCCGGCTGCCCGGTGGTCGTCAAGCCCGCCGAGCAGACGCCGCTGACCGCGCTGGCGCTTGCGGTGCTGGCCGAACGCGCCGGCTTTCCTCCGGGCGTGTTCAACATCGTCACCGGCTCGGCGGCGAACGCCCCGGTTATCGGCGGCGAGTTGACGGGCAATCCGGCCGTGCGCAAGCTCTCGTTCACCGGATCGACCGAAGTCGGTCGCATTCTCATGGCCCAGTGCGCTCCGACGCTGAAGAAGATTTCTCTCGAACTGGGCGGCAACGCGCCCTTCATCGTCTTCGACGATGCCGACATCGACGCGGCGGTCGAGGGCGCCATGGCGTCCAAGTATCGCAATGCCGGCCAGACCTGCGTTTGCGCCAACCGCCTGCTGGTGCAGGAGGGAATCTATGAGGCGTTCGCGCAGAAGCTCGCCGCCCGGGTTGCCGCGCTCAAGGTTGGCGCCGGCACCGAGGAAGGCGTGAATCAGGGGCCGCTGATCGATGTCCAGGCACTCGCGAAGGTCGAGGCGCATGTCGCCGACGCGGTCGCGCAAGGCGCACGGGTGCTCACCGGTGGCAAGCGCCATGCCCGGGGCGGCACCTTCTTCGAGCCGACTGTGCTTGCCGACGTTACGCCCGCAATGCGCTGTGCTCGCGAGGAAATCTTCGGCCCGGTCGCGCCGCTGTTCCGGTTCAAGGACGAAGCGGAGGCCATCGCCTTGGCCAACGCCACTGAATACGGGCTGGCGGGCTATTTCTACGCGCGCGATCTTTCCCGCGTCTGGCGGGTCGCCGAGGCGCTCGAATATGGGATGGTCGGCGTCAATGTCGGCCTGATCGCCAACGAGGTCGCGCCTTTCGGCGGCGTCAAGGCGTCGGGAATCGGACGGGAAGGCTCGAAATACGGGATTGACGAGTATCTCGAGATGAAATACGTGTGCCTGTCTCTGGCGTGAAGCGGTCCAGTTCGCGCTTAAGGATTTCGAGCACTGCACGACCGACGTATTCCCCTGCCGTGTCATCGAGCTTGCTCGAAATCTCGAGCGCCTGCAGGTAGGCGCGACCGATCAGTCGGCCGAGCCGGCCAGGGTTGTAAAGCAGCTTCTTGATCGTGAAGGGGTTGAGCGTCAGCGGATCGTAGTTGCGGGGCAGATAGCCTGCCTCGATGAGCTTGTGCTCGATCGGCGTATTGGGCTGCACGCCAACGAAGAAGATGAAGGGCAGGACCTTGTCGCGCCCGAACAGGGCATACAGTTCCTCGATGCGGGCGAAAGTCGCGCGCAACGTGGCGGGCGACTCGCCCGGCGCGTTGAGCGGCATGTAAAGCTTGACGAGCTGATCGGTCATGCCGGCCTCGGCGAAGAGGCGAAAGGCTGCCATCTGCTGATCCAGTTCGTAGCCGAGCGTGAGGCTGTCGATCATGTCCTGTGAGCCGGTAAAGGAGAGGTCGATGCTTTCCAGCCCGCTGGCGATCATTTTGCGCGCCGCCGCCGGGGTCAGGTAATTGAGGCGCAGATAGCCCGTCCAGCGCACTTTCACCTGGCGCGCGATCATTTCGTCAAGGATGGCCTCGACATGAGCCATGCTGCGCCGGGTCGAACAGAACTGGGCATCGGTAAACCAGATGTGACCGACACCATACTGCGTGTTGAGCACTTCGATTTCCTTCGCGACTTCGACGGGATCGCGGTAGCGCTGCTGCGCCCCCTCGATCTTGTTGTAGAGGCAGAAGTGGCACTGGAACGGACAGCCGCGCTTGGTATGCACGCCGATGGTGGCATCCGGGCCGACGTATTGCGGAAAGGCCGGAAAGATCGAGGCGATGTAGGGAAAGTCCACGGCCGTCAGCAGGCCCAGGTCGAAGCTTTCCTCCGCCGGACGATGGTGGACCACGCCGGCCGCATCCTTGTAGTAATGGTGGCCGGCATGCAGGGTGCAGCCGTCGATTACCGACAGCAGGGTCGCTTCGCCTTCGCCGACGGCCACCACGGTGTCTGGCGGGCAGCGTTCCGCGACGTAACGACCGAAGATGGAAACGGCCGTGCCGCCCACCATCAGGCGCGCATCAGGCTGCATGCGGCGGGCCAGCCGTAGATAGCCGAAATTGCGGATACGCTGCAGAGCGTAGTCGACGATGATGCCGAGTGCCTGCCGAGCTGCCTTCAGCCGCCGCCATGGGCTCGGCGAGTGGTCGAAGTTCATGACGACGTCAAGGGCGTCGTTCTCGGGATGCGGCCCGAAGGTCTGCATGTTGCGCCAGGAAAAGGCGACCACGTCCGGGCGGGTCGCGGCGAGGCGTGCCGCCAGCGCCGATTTTCTGTGCCGTGGCGGGATAACCGCGAGGTCGAGAATTTCCTGACGAATGCCGGGGCGCTGCTTGTGTATGAAGTCGGCCAGATATACCAGTCCTCCCGGCCAGATCTTCCATACGGGCAGACGGACATAAAGTACTGAACGAATTGTCTGCGTCATGATGCAGATACCCCCTGTGCATCAATGATAGAAATATTAGATATACCTAATATTGCGCGAGATCAAATGTCATTCGGATTTTTCCGGGGATCTTTCCGGCAGCGGCCCGTTGCCGCGCCGGTAACGGCGGCGGTCTAGCCACCAAGCCAGAACCGGCAGGGCGACAAACGAACCGGGCATGACCAGCACGACGAGATAGGGCGACAGATGCGCCAAGGCATGGAATTGCTCCATCAGTTCGTGGCGCTCATCCACGCTCCAGCGGCCGCCATTGCGGCGTTTCATCAGGAGCGGCATCAGTCCCCTGATCTTGACCAGTTCGGCGGTGATTTGCTGGCGCTCGCGCTGTTGCGCTTCGAGCATGCGCTTGACGATCATGGGGGATAGACGCCGTCCTGTGACCGATTGGAGTTGGCGGGAAATCTCCCTGAACGACTTGCGGTCAGCCATGCGCCGGGCGCGGCTGTCCTTGGCCGGGATGCGAGTCCCGCCACATGCGCCAGGCGAAGTAGCCTCGCCCGCCCCAGCGCCAGAGAAAGCGCCGCATGCCCGGCCGCACGGCGGCGAGAACGAGGATGCCGCCGGCGAGCGCCTCGGGATGCCGGCGTACCCAGCGCACACCTTCGCCCACCTGGTCGACTGTTCGGAGCAGGGGACGCAGGCCGTCGACATGGGTCCGCAGCGCGGCACGCTGCATGGCAACTTCGATCTGCAGGCGCTGCTTCTCCAGGGCCAGATCCATGGTGTTCATGGCCGTGTGGTTTCCGCACGCAATGCATCCTCATCGCGGCGCAGTTCGGCCATGCTGGCGGCGAAAAGGCGTGAACCCTGACGCGCCAGGCGCAGCGCCGTGGCGATGGCCATGCCTCCCGCCCCGAGGAACAGCGCGGCGAAAACGCCCAAAGCCAGCAGGCGATGGCTGTCCCAGAGCAGCACGGTGAGAAATACCGCGAGGAATACGGCGCCCGCGATGCCAAGCAACACCGCGGCGAATCCCCACAGCAACAGCCCGGTGATGCGTCCGGCCTCTTCGCGTGCTTCGAGCGTCAGCAGCTCGAAGCGGGTGCGCAACAATGCCACCGCCGTCGTGGCGAAGCCACGCAGCGAGGCAACCAAGCCGGCCGGATTGCCGCTCACGGACTCTCCGGAGGTCAGCGGCGGCCGATCAGCAGGCCGACGATGAGGCCGAATCCGGCGGCGATGCCGACGGAGCGCCAGGGGTTGTCATGAACATAGTCGTCGGCGGCGCGACCGACCTGCTTGGCCTTGTCGACCATGGCGGCCTCGGCATCGGCCAGTTGCACCTTGGCATCGGCCAGGCGGGTCTGGATGCGCGCACGCAGATCTGCGGCCTTGTCGCCCGCTTGGTTGGCGGTGGCGCGCAGCAGTTCTTCAGCGTCGGCGACCACCACCTTGAAATCGGTGATCAGTTTGTCTTTGTTGACGGCGGTTTCGGTCATTTTCGGCTCCTTGAATATTCCACTTGTTGGTGGGTTCTGCAACGATGAGACATTGTCGCACAGGTGTTCATGGCCATGCATATTCGATCGTCAAGGGGGCGTGGTCGGAAAATCGCGCATCCTTGAATACCGCCGCCGAGCGCGCCAGTGCCGCCAGCCTTGGCGTGGCCAACTGGTAATCGATGCGCCAGCCCACGTTTTTCGCCCAAGCTTGGCCGCGGTTCGACCACCAAGTGTAGGCCTCGCCCTCCAGATCCGGGTGCAGGGCGCGATAGGCGTCGGTCCAGCCCAGTTCGTCGCGGACGCGCGCGATCCAGGCACGCTCTTCCGGGAGGAAACCGGAATTCTTCTGGTTGGATTTCCAGTTTTTCAGATCCTGCGTGGTGGGTGCGATGTTCCAGTCGGCGCAGATGACGATTTCCCGGTGCGTCCGTTCGGCTTCGGCGCGCAAATCCGCCAGATGCGGGAAAAACACATCCATGAAGCGGAATTTCGCGGCCTGGCGTTCGGGCGAGGATGAGCCGGAAGGGACATACAGGGAAATGACCGTCAGACCCTCCCAATCGGCGCGCAGATAGCGGCCTTCGGTGTCGAATTCCGCCACGCCGATACCCTCGATGACGCGCTCGGGCGCTCGCCGCGCGTAAAGTCCAACCCCGCTGTATCCCTTTTTTTCGGCGAAATGGAAATGGCCCGGCAAAATGCCGCCCGGATTACGCATCGCCCCGGTCAGATCGTCGGCCTGCGCCTTGAGTTCCTGCACGCAGACGATGTCGGCATTCTGTGCGGCCAGCCAGTCGATCCAGCCCTTTTTCACCGCGGAGCGGATGCCGTTGAGATTCAGCGTGACGATTTTGAGCATGTAGAATGGTCCGGCCATGAGTACAGCGAACCCGGATTTTAGTCGTGACTTCATCGCCTTCGCCTGCGCGCAGGGGGTTTTGCGCTTCGGCGAATTCAAGACGAAGGCAGGGCGCCTGTCCCCTTACTTCTTCAATGCCGGCCTTTTCAACGATGGCGCTTCGCTCGCCCGCCTGGGCGACTACTATGCGCAGGCGATCCTCGCCGCCGGCATCGGGTTCGACATGCTGTTCGGTCCGGCATACAAGGGCATCCCGCTCGTGGCAGCGACCGCCATGGCGCTTTCCGCGCGTGGCCGCAACCTGCCGTATGCCTTCAATCGCAAGGAGGCCAAGGATCATGGCGAGGGCGGCACGCTGATCGGCGCGCCGCTGGCCGGCAGGGTACTGATCGTGGACGACGTCATTTCGGCTGGCACTTCGGTACGCGAGTCGGTGGACATCATTCGTGCCGCCGGAGCCGCCCCGGCCGGCGTGGCGATCGCCATCGACCGCCAGGAGCGCGGCACGGGCGTCCTTTCGGCGGTGCAGGAGGTCGAGCAGAGCATTGGAATGCCGGTGATCGCCGTTGCCCGGCTCACCGATGTCATCGCCTATCTCGCCGGACAGCCGGCCCTTGAAGACAATCTCGCGGCCGTGCGCCGCTATCGGGAGACCTATGGTGTTGCCTAAACGATATCTGGCCGGAATCGCCATTGCCCTGCTGGGCGCCGGCATCGCGGCAACGGCCGCGGCGCGCGTGACCTGTTGCGACGTCGATGGCCGCCGCACCTGCGGCGATCCGGCGCCGGCCCAGTGCCTGAACAAGGCGAAGACGGTTTTCAACAAGGGTGGCGTGGCGAAGGAGGTCGAGGCGCCGTTGACCGCCGAGCAGCGTGCCGCCCGCGAAGCCGAGGCCGCGCGCAAGGCGGAAGAGGAAAAGCATGCCGCCGAGCAGGCGCGCCGCGACCGCGCCCTGCTGGACAGTTATACGAACCCCCGGGAAATCGACATGGCGCGCGACCGCGCCATCGCCGAAATCGAAAAGAATGCCGAGCAGGCGAAGAACCGGCTGGAGGCCGCGCTGAAAAAGCAGCAGAAGCTGGAGCAGGAGAAGGAGTTTTACGCGAAGAAGAAACTGCCGGCCCAACTCGAGGCGCAGATTCGCGACAACGACGGCGAAATCGCCGCGCAGCGCAAGGCGCTGGAAGAGAAGGACGCCGGCATCGCGGCCGTCAAGGTGCGTTACGACGCGGACAAGCTGCGCTATCAGCAGTTGTCAGGAAAGAAGTAGGACTCAGGCGCCGAGCTTCTTCCGCAGCAGGTCATTGACCTGTTGCGGGTTCGCCTTGCCTTTGGTCGCCTTCATGATCTGGCCGACCAGCGCGTTGAAGGCCTTGTCCTTGCCGGCGCGGAATTCGTCCACCGATTTTTGGTTCGCGGCCAGCACCGCGTCGATGATCGGCTCGATGGCCGAGGCGTCGGAGACCTGCTTGAGGCCGCGCGCCTCGATGATCGCATCGGCATCCTGCCCGTCGCCGTTCCACAAGGCCTCGAAGACTTCCTTGGCCAACTTGCTGGAGAGGGTGCCGTCGGCGATGCGCCTGACCATGCCAGCGAGCTGCGCAGCGGAAACCGGGCTCGCGGCGATGTCCTTCTCGTCGCGGTTCAGGCGTGCGGCGAGTTCACCCATCACCCAGTTAGCGCAGAGTTTTGCAGCATAGGCTTCGGCAGAGGGATATTCGGCAGATGTAAGCGTGCCAATACCAGCAACTAACAGTGCCTTTACCGTGTTCGTGAAGTAGGTAGCGATATCTGGAGATGCGGTCAAAGCCGCGGCATTGTAGGCCGAGAGGCCGTAGTCGGACTGGAAGCGCGCCTGCATCGCCTGCGGCAATTCAGGCAGACCAGCCTTCACTTCCGCGATCCATTCCGGCTTGATTTCCAGCGGCAGCAGGTCGGGATCGGGGAAGTAGCGGTAGTCGTGGGCGTCTTCCTTGCTGCGCATCGCACGTGTTTCGCCCGTGTCCGGATCGAACAGCACCGTGGCCTGCCGGATCTTGCGGCCTTCCTCGATCTCGTTGACCTGCCACTGGATCTCGTAGTCGATGGCCTGCTGCAGGAAGCGGAAGGAGTTGAGGTTCTTGATCTCGCGGCGCGTGCCCAGGGGGGCGCCCGGTTTGCGCACGGAGACGTTGGCGTCGCAGCGGAAGCTGCCTTCCTGCATGTTGCCGTCGCAGATGCCTATCGACGTAACCAGTCGATGTAATTCGCGGGCATAGGCCACCGCCTCGGCGGACGATCGCATGTCCGGCTCGGAGACGATCTCCAGCAGCGGCGTGCCGGCGCGGTTGAGGTCGATGCCGGTCTTGCCATGAAAATCCTCGTGCAGCGATTTGCCGGCATCCTCCTCGAGGTGGGCGCGCGTCAGCCGCACGGTTTTCTCCTGTTCGCCGACGCGGATCGTCAGCCCGCCGCCGGAGACGACGGGAATCTCAAACTGGCTGATCTGGTAACCCTTGGGCAGATCGGGGTAGAAGTAATTCTTGCGCGCGAAGATCGAGCGCGGCGCAATTTCGGCGCCGATGGCCAGCCCGAACTTGATGGCGCAGACCACCGCCTCGCGGTTGAGCACCGGCAGCACGCCGGGCAGCGCGATGTCCACGGCGCAGGCCTGACGGTTCGGCTCGGCGCCGAAAGCCGTGCTCGCGCCGGAAAATATCTTCGACTGCGTCCGCAACTGGGCATGCGTCTCCAGCCCGATCACCACTTCCCAAGCACTCATACCACGTCCTTCATGAACAACTGCCCTTCCGGTTGTCGACCAGAATGGGCCAGAGATAGTCGGCGGAATCGCCGCTGCATTCGGCGCGACAGTCGCGGAATGCGACCGTGACCTGCTCGCCCTGCTCCCAGAGGCTGACCTTGCAACCGGTTTTGGGCGCGGCAAGTACCACCGCCGGCAGGCTGCCGGTCTGGCGGAAATCCTTCAAATCGAAATTGCAACTGCCGCGTCTTGGCACCTCCACCCGCGCGGTAAAGCGTTTGACATCGGCTTCCTTCACGTCGAGGCGCAGGCGGCCGCGATAGCCGGTCTCGTCGCGGAAGCTGCAGCTTGCCTTGGCGTTCAGGGGACGAACCGGCAGCGGCTTGAGATCGCGATGCGCCAGATGCTTGAGCGTGTCCCGACGCGGTTCGGCCGCTGGCGCGGGGGGCGCCGGTGGTGGTGCGGGGACTGCCATCACCGGAGGCGGCGGCTCGGGCGTTGCGCAGCCGGCGAGAGTGGCGATGGAAATCACGGCGGCGATGAAGCGGGAATGCATCAGGCCGGGAAAGCCGCCGGCGCGCGCCGGTGCCAGTCGGTCGCTTGCTGGTAGCGGTGGGCGACATTGAGCATGCGGGCCTCGCCGAACCAGGGGCCGATCAGTTGCAGGCCGACCGGCAGATCCCGGTCGAAGCCGCAGGGAATCGACATGCCCGGCAAGCCGGCGAGATTGACGGCGATGGTGTAGATGTCGGACAGATACATCTGCACCGGATCGTCGCCCTTTTCGCCGAAGCGGAACGCCACGGACGGCGTCGTCGGCCCCATGATGACGTCGCAAACCTCGAAGGCCTTCTGAAAGTCAGCCGCGATGAGACGGCGAATCTTCTGCGCCTTGAGGTAGTAGGCGTCATAGTAGCCGTGCGACAGGACGTAGGTACCGATCAGGATGCGGCGCTTGACCTCGGCGCCGAAGCCTTCGGCGCGGGATTTTTCATACATCTCGACGAGGTCGCGATATTCGGCGGCGCGGTGGCCGTAGCGCACGCCGTCGAAGCGCGAGAGGTTCGAACTGGCCTCGGCCGGTGCGATGACGTAGTAGGCAGGCACCGACAGGCCGGAATTCGGCAGCGAAACCTCGACGGTCGTCGCGCCGAGCTTGCGGTATTCGGCAAGCGCCGCCTCGACGGCGGCGCCCACGCCGACGTCCATGCCCGCGCCGAAAAACTCCTGCGGCAGTCCGATGCGAAGGCCGTCCAGGGGCTTGTCAAGGTCGCGGCAGTAGTCCTCGGCGGGGCGCTCCAGCGAGGTCGAGTCGCGCGGGTCGAAACCTGCCATGACGTTGAGCAGCAGGGCGCAGTCCGCGGCCGACTTCGCCATCGGGCCGCCCTGGTCGAGCGAGGAGGCGAAAGCGATCATGCCGTAGCGCGAGACCACGCCGTAGGTCGGCTTGAGCCCGGTCAGGCCGCACAGGGCGGCTGGCTGGCGGATCGAGCCGCCGGTGTCGGTGCCGGTGGCGACCGGTGCGAGGCGCGCGGCGACGGCGGCGGCCGATCCGCCCGAGGAGCCGCCAGGCACGCAGGCCGTGTTCCACGGGTTCTTCACCGGGCCGAAGAAGGATGTCTCGTTCGACGAACCCATCGCGAACTCGTCCATGTTGCACTTGCCGAGCGTGACCATGCCGGCCGCGTTCAGGCGTGCGACGACGTGGGCGTCGTAGGGCGCGACGAAGTTGCCGAGCATCTTCGAGCCGCAGGTGGTGCGCCAGCCTTCGGCGCAGAAAATATCCTTGTGGGCAAGCGGAATACCATGCAGCGGAGAGCGCGCCACCATCCCGCCGGCACTGACTTTTGCGTCGGCGGCCATGGCGCTCGCCAGCGCTTTTTCGCGGTCGACCGTGACGAAGGCATTGAGCGCCGGGTTGAATGTCTCGATGCGGTCGAGGAACAGCGTCGTCAGCTCGACGCTGGAAATCTTCTTCTGCGCCAGCGCGGCGGCCAGTTCCTGCAGCGATGCATGAATCATTCGATCACCTTGGGAACCAGATACAGGCCGGCCTCGGTTTCCGGCGCGATGGCCTGGAAGGTCTCGCGGCGATCGGGTTCGGTGATGGCATCGGGGCGCAGGCGCTGCACCACATCGACGGCATGGGCCATCGGAGCGATGCCTTCGGTATCGACAGCCTGCAGCTGGGCGACGAAGGCGAGAATGCCGTTCAGCTGGTCGCGGGTGTGTTCGGTTTCGGCGGGGGAGATTTCGATGCGCGCCAGGCGCGCGATGCGGCCGACGTCGTCCAGGCTCAAGGACATGATTTTTCAGGAATGGCGTAGAGAGTGGCGCTTATTTCGCGAAGCGCGTTAGGGTATCATAGGCTAACTTTCACGGCAGCCTTCCAGCGCTGCCTTTTGCTTGTTTGGGATACCGATGTTCTCCTTTCTCCGCTCCTATTTTTCCAACGATCTGGCCATCGACCTGGGTACCGCCAACACGCTGATCTACGTGCGCGGCAAGGGTATCGTGCTGGACGAACCCTCGGTCGTTGCCATCCGCACCGAAGGTGGCCCGAATGCCAAGAAGACCATCCAGGCCGTCGGTGCCGCCGCCAAACAGATGCTCGGCAAGACGCCCGGCAACATCACCGCCATCCGTCCGATGAAGGACGGCGTGATCGCCGACTTCACCGTCACCGAGCAGATGCTCAAGCAGTTCATCAAGAAGGTGCATGACTCGCGCCTGCTGTCGCCCAGCCCGCGCATCATCATCTGCGTCCCCTGCGGCTCGACCCAGGTCGAGCGCCGCGCCATCCGCGAATCCGCGCTCGGCGCCGGTGCTTCGCAGGTCTATCTGATCGAGGAACCGATGGCCGCCGCGATCGGCGCGGGCTTGCCCGTCTCCGACGCCACCGGCTCGATGGTGGTCGACATCGGCGGCGGCACCACCGAAGTCGGCGTCATTTCGCTGGGCGGCATGGTCTATGCCGGCTCGGTGCGCGTCGGCGGCGACAAGTTCGACGACGCCATCATCAACTACATCCGCCGCAACTACGGCATGCTGATCGGCGAGACCACTGCCGAGGCGATCAAGAAGCAGATCGGCTCCGCCTTTCCGGGCTCCGAGGTCAAGGAGATGGAGGTCAAGGGCCGCAACCTCGCCGAAGGCATTCCGCGCAGCTTCACCATCAGCTCGAACGAGATCCTCGAGGCGCTCTCCGATCCGCTCAACCAGATCGTCGGCGCCGTGAAGATCGCCCTCGAACAGACCCCGCCCGAACTCGGCGCCGACATCGCCGAGAAGGGCATGGTGCTGACGGGCGGCGGCGCGCTGCTGCGCGATCTCGACCGGCTGCTGATGGAGGAAACCGGCCTGCCGGTGATCGTCGCCGACGATCCGCTGACCTGCGTTGTCCGCGGTTCGGGCCTCGCGCTCGAAAAGATGGACAAACTCGGCAGTATTTTCGCCAACGAGTAAGTTCCCTTCCCGTTAGTCTGCGTGATGGCGCGGTCCGCGCCACGTCAGTGCATCGCGCATCGCGGGGGAGTATGCAGCCTTGATGTCCGCCAGTGGTCACATCGGCCATTCGCCGCCACCGTTCTTCAAGCGGGGTCCGGCGCCGCTCGCGCGGCTCGCGTTCTTCGTCGCCCTGGCGATGTTTCTGCTGATCGCGGATCTGCGCTTCCATACCCTCGAACCGGTGCGCCACGCGGTGGCGACCGTGCTGTGGCCGCTGCAGCAGGCCGTGCTGATTCCGGTCGAAGGCGCCGGCGAGGCCGGCAACTACTTTTCCAGCCTGGTGCGCCTGAGCCGCGAGAACGTTGCCTTGCGTGCGCGCCAGCTCGCCCAGGCCAACCTCCTGCTGCGTCAGGATCACCTCGACAACGAAAACAAGCGCCTGCGCGCCCTGCTGGGCATGCAGGAGCGCCTCGATGTGCCGGCGCGGGCTGCGGAAATCCTCTACACCGCGCGTGATCCTTTTGTCCGCCGGGTCGTCATCGACCGGGGGGCGACCCATGGCGTCGAGACCGGCGAGGCCGTCATCGACGACCTGGGCGTGGTCGGGCAGGTGACGCGGGTTTTTCCCCTTTCCAGCGAAGTGACGCTGCTCACCGACAAGAATCAGGCCATTCCGGTCCAGGTAGCGCGCAACGGCCTGCGCGCCGTGCTCGCCGGCGCCGGCAGCGGCGCCATGGAACTCAAGTTCCTGCCGGCCAACGCCGACGTGCAGCAGGGCGACACGCTGACGACTTCCGGACTCGACGGCATCTACCTGCCGGGCCTGCCGGTGGCGAAGATCGTCTCAATCGATCGCGACAATTCGTTTGCCTTCGCCCGCATCGAGTGCGTGCCGCTGGCGGGCGTCGAGCGCCATGGACAGGTGCTGGTGCTCGGCCGCCGGCCGGTGCCCCCGCCCCCGCCGTCCGAGCTCGCTGAAGACGACAAGAAACCGGCGGATGTCCGCAAGCGCCGCGCACGCGAGGCACGATGATCCAGCCCACCCATTCCTCCCGCCGTATCCTGCTGCCTGCTTCCGGCTGGTTCATCTATCTGTCGCTCACGACCGCGGTCGCGCTCAACATGATTCCCTTCGGCCGCCTGCCCGGCATTCCCGACTGGTTCGCGCTGACGCTTGTCTTCTGGTGCATCCACCAGCCGTTGCGCGTCGGCATGGGCGCCGGCTTCGTCTTCGGCGTGGTGATGGACGTCGCCAACGGCAGCGTGATGGGGCAGCATGCGCTCGCCTACGTGCTGCTCGCCTTCGCGGCCTGCGGCCTGTCGCGCCGCGTGCTCTGGTTCCCGCTCGCCCAGCAGGCCCTGCATGTGTTGCCCCTGCTGCTCGGCACCCAGCTGGTGATGCTGCTGGCGCGGCTGCTCGGCGGCGCCGAGTTCCCCGGCGTGCTGTATTTCCTGTCCAGCATCGTCGCCACCCTGCTCTGGCATCCCTTGAGCTACGTGCTGCTGCTGCCCCAATACCAGCCGCTGGAGCGCGACGAGAACCGGCCCATCTGATGGAATTCCGCAACCCCCAGGAGGGCCTGGAACAGTTCAGCAGCCGCATCGCCTTCGCGGGCGGCTTCGTGCTGGTCTGCTTCGCGCTGCTGTTCGCCCGCTTCCTGTGGCTGCAGGTGATCCAGCACAACTACTACCAGACGCGCGCCGAGGAAAACCGCATCTCCCTCGTGCCCATTCCGCCCAACCGGGGGCTGATCCTCGACCGCAACGGCGAGGTGCTGGCGCGCAACTATTCGGCCTACACGCTGGAGATCACGCCGACCCAGGTGCGCGATCTCGACGCCACCATCGACGCACTGGCCGAGTTCATCGAGATCGGTCCGAAGGATCGCAAGCGCTTCAAGAAGCTCATGGAAGAAAGCCGGCGCTTCGAATCCCTGCCGATCCGCACGCGCCTGTCGGACCAGGAGGTGGCGAAATTCATCGCCCGCCGCTTCCGCTTCCCCGGCGTAGACATCAAGGCGCGCCTGTTCCGCCAGTATCCGCGCGGCGCCTTCGCCGCCCATGTGCTCGGCTACATCGGCCGCATCACCGAGCGCGACCAGGTGCGCATCGGCGACGAGGATGCCGAGGCCAACTACCGCGGCACGGAACATTTCGGCAAGACCGGGCTGGAGCAGCGCTACGAATTCGCGCTGCACGGCACCACCGGTTTCGAGCAGGTCGAGGTCGATGCCGGCGGGCGGCCCGTGCGCACGCTGGCGCGCACGGCGCCGGTGCCCGGCAGCAACCTGAGCCTGACCCTCGACGCCAAGTTGCAGGAGATCGCCGAGCGGGCGTTCGGCGACCGCAAGGGCGCGCTCGTCGCCATCGAACCCTCCAGCGGCGGCATTCTCGCGCTCGTATCCGTGCCCAACTACGATCCCAATCTCTTCGTGGATGGCATCACCACCGCCGACTGGCAGGCCCTGAACGATTCGCCCGCCAAGCCGATGGTGAACCGCGCGCTCAATGGCGCCTATCCGCCTGGCTCGACCTTCAAGCCCTTCATGGCGCTCGGCGCCCTGACGCTCGGCAAGCGTCGCCCCGAACAGGCCATCTCCGATCCCGGCTCCTTCACCTTCGGCGGCCATACCTTCCGCGACGACAAGAAGGGCGGCCACGGCATGGTCGACATGTACAAATCCATCGTCGAGTCTTGCGACACCTATTACTACATGCTCGCCAACGACATGGGCATCGACAACATCGCCGCCTTCATGGGCGAGCTGGGCCTCGGCCGCCGCACCGGCGTGGACATCGACGGCGAGTCGGAGGGCGTGCTGCCCTCCCCGGGCTGGAAGAAGAAGCGCTTCAAGAAGCCCGAACAGCAGAAATGGTATGCCGGCGAAACCATCAGCATCGGCATCGGCCAGGGCTATAACGCCTATACGCCGATCCAGCTCGCCCAGGCGGTGGCGACGCTCGCCAATGACGGCACGGTGTTCCGCCCGCACCTGGTGCACCACATCACCGATACACGGAGCGGGGCGCACATTCCAGTCGAGCCGCGGCCGGTCAAGAAGCTGCCCTGGAAGCAGGCGCATATCGACGTGATCAAGCGCGCGATGGTCGGTGTCAATACCGAGGGCACCGGCGCGCGCGCCTTCAAGGACGCTGAATACGTCGCGGCGGGCAAGACCGGCACGGCCCAGGTGTTTTCGCTCAAGGGCGCGGAATACAAGGAGAGCGATGTGAAGCACGAACTGCGCGACCATGCGCTCTACATCGCGTTCGCGCCGGCCGAGGCGCCGCGAATCGCTCTGGCGGTGCTGGTCGAGAACGGCGGCTTCGGCGCGCAGGCCGCCGCGCCGATCGCCCGTCAGGTGCTGGACTACTACCTGCTCGGCAAGGTGCCGCCCGGCGCGGCGCCGGCCGACGAAGCCGCCGTGGAGGCGGACGAATGATCCGCGCATTCTGGCGCAATCTGGCCGAACCGGTCGACGGCCCGTTGATGGCCTTCACCGGCCTGCTCCTGCTCGTCGCCCTCGTCGCGATGGCGAGCGCCTCGCCCGAGCGGATGTCGGCGCAACTGATCAACCTCGCGGTCGCGCTGACCGTGATGCGCATCGTCGCCCAGGTGCCGCCGCAGCGGCTCATGCATCTGGCCGTGCCGGTCTATGTCCTCGGCGTGCTGCTGCTGATCGGCGTGGCGCTGTTCGGCGACATCTCGAAGGGCGCGCGGCGCTGGCTCAATCTCGGCTTCATGCGCATCCAGCCGTCCGAACTGATGAAGATCGCCATGCCGCTGATGCTTGCCTGGTATTTCGAGAAGCACGAGACGGCCCTGCGCTTCAAGGAGTATTTCGTCGCGACGCTGCTGTTGCTCGTTCCAGTCGCGCTGATCGCCAAGCAACCCGACCTGGGCACCTCGATTCTCGTGTTGGCCGCCGGTTTCTTCGTCATCTTCTTCGCCGGCCTGCCGTGGCGGGTGATGATTGGCCTCGCCGCCGCCGCCGCCGCCGCCGCGCCCTTCGCCTGGCACCTGCTGCACGACTACCAGCGCCAGCGCATCCTGACGCTACTCGATCCCGACAAGGATCCACTCGGCAAGGGCTTCCACATCATCCAGTCGACCATCGCCATCGGTTCGGGCGGCATCCTCGGCAAGGGCTGGGGGCAGGGATCGCAGGCGCAGCTCGAGTTCATTCCAGAGCGCCACACCGACTTCATCTTCGCCGTCTATTCCGAAGAGTTCGGCCTGCTGGGCAATTTCGCGCTACTGGTGCTCTACGCCCTGCTGATCGGCCGCGGCCTGATGATCGCGGCGAATGCCGCGACGCTGTTCGCGCGCCTGCTGGCGGGCGCCGTGACGATGATTTTCTTCACCTACGCCTTCGTCAACATGGGCATGGTCTCCGGCATCCTCCCGGTGGTCGGTGTACCTTTGCCCTTCGTCAGCTACGGCGGCACCGCGCTGGTGACCCTGTGCCTCGGCGTCGGCATCCTGATGTCGATCCAGAAGAACCGCATGCTCGTCCAGAAATGAAATCACGATTCGCCCTGCTCGTCCTGCCCGTGATCGCCGCCTGCGGCGGCCCGGCCCCGCGTCCGGCGGCCGACGCAGCCGTCCCGCCGGGACTGACTTTTCCATCCCGGCCGGCGGCGCCGTCCTTCGGCGGCGGCTACTACCAGGATGACGGCCCACTCGCGGAGATCCCCGTCGATCTCGCCACCGTGCCCGACGCCGCGCCGCGCGAGGAGCCCCTGCACCGATTCGCCAACCGCCCCTATACCGTGCTCGGCCGCGACTACGTGCCCCTGCGCGCCCATGCCCCGTTCCGTCAGCAGGGCGTGGCGAGCTGGTATGGCCGCAAGTTCCACGGCCAGAAAACGTCGAGCGGCGAGCCCTACGACATGTTCGCGATGACCGCCGCCCACCCGACGCTGCCGATCCCGTCCTACGCCCGCGTCACCCGGGTAAATGGCGGGCCGGATACCGGCAAGTCGGTCGTTGTGCGCATCAACGACCGGGGCCCCTTCCTGCACGAGCGCGTCATCGATCTTTCCTATGTTGCCGCCTGGAAGCTCGGCCTCATCGGTAAAGGCAGCGGCGCGGTCGTCGTCGAAAGCGTCCTGCCCGGCGAGCCGCCGCCGGCTGAAGCGACACCGACCGTCGCGGCGGCCGAACCCGAAACGCGGGACGTCGTGCTGCGCGACATCGAGGAGCAGGGCGGCGGCGGCCATTACCTGCAACTCGGCGCGTTCGCCAGCCGCGACAATGCCGAATCCCTGCGCGCGCGGCTCGCCCGCACGCTGGGCGACCTCGGCGAACGGCTGCTGATCCGCAGCACCGGCAACCTGCACCGCCTGCAACTCGGCCCCTGGGCCGACGCCACCGAGGCGCGACGCGTCTCCGAACAGTTGAAGGCCGCCTTCGAACTGCCGAGCGTCCTGGTCCGCTAGCCGCCGGGGCGCGGCGGGGACGCAGGCTATAATCGCCCGCGTTCCCCACGCAAACCGTTCCGATGCCCGCATTGCCTTTTCTGCTGGCGCTGCTGAGCCTTTTTTCCAGCGTCGTACATGCCGACGAACCGCCGCCCGCGCTGGCGGCGAGCGCCTGGCTGCTAGTCGACCACGCGACGGGCCAAGTGCTGGCCGAGCGCAATCCGGGCCAGAAGGTCGAACCGGCCTCGCTGACCAAGATCATGAGCGCCTATGTCGTTTTCGCGGCGCTGCGCGCCGGCAAGCTCAGTCACGACCAGACCGCCAACGTCTCAGAGAAGGCCTGGAAGGCGATCGGCTCGCGCATGTTCATCGAGCCGCGGCAGACCGTGACCGTGGATGAACTGCTGCAAGGCATGATCGTCCAGTCGGGCAACGATGCGGTCATCGCCCTCGCCGAAGCCGTCGCTGGCAGCGAGGCGGCTTTCGTCGCCATGATGAACGCCGAGGCACGCCGCCTCGGCATGGCCGATACGCATTATGCGAATGCCACCGGACTGCCCGAACCGTCGCACCTGACCAGCGCGCGGGATCTCGCGCGCCTGACCGGCGCCTTGCTCCGTGACTTTCCCGAGGAATACAAGCGCTTCGCCGTCAAGGACTACACCTGGAACAAGATTCGGCAATACAACCGCAACCGCCTGTTGTGGCTGGACCCCGCGATCGACGGCGTCAAGACCGGGCACACCGAATCGGCCGGCTTTTGCCTGATCGCCGCACGCCACGACGGCGCGCGCCGCCTGATCGCGGTGGTGCTCGGCGCGGCCTCGGACCAGGCGCGCGTGCAGGAAACCCTGGCGCTGCTGCACTACGGCTATCGCGCCTATGAGGCCGCCCGGCTCTATGACCAGGACGAAGCGCTGACCCGGCTGAAGATCTTCAAGGGCGCGGAGGCGACCGTTGGTGCCGGTTTCGCCTCCCCGTTCGTGATTTCCCTGCCGAAGGGCGTGGCCGTCGCGCGCGAGCGCCTGAAAGTCGAGGTCGCCAGCCGCCAGCCGCTGGTCGCCCCGGTGCGGCGCGGCGACCGGGTGGCCACCTTGCGCCTCGCGCTCGACGGCAGGCCATTCGCCGAATTTCCGCTGGTCGCGCTCGACGACGTGCCGGTCGCCGGCCCGCTGGGCCGGGCCTGGGATTCCCTCAAGCTGTTGCTGCAATGACCGTCGCGCCATGACCCTGGCTTACCTCAACGGCGAGTTCCTGCCGCTCGCGGACGCCCGCGTTTCGCCGATGGATCGCGGCTTCCTCTTCGGCGACGGCGTGTATGAGGTCGTGCCCGTCTACTCGCGTCGCCCCTTCCGGCTCGACGAGCATCTGGACCGCCTGCGGCGCAGTCTCGACGCGATCCGCCTCGCCAATCCGCTGACGCCCGCCGCATGGCGCGCGGTTATCGACCGGCTGGTCGCGGCGGCACCATGGGACGACCAGTCGATCCTGCTGCAAGTCACGCGCGGACCGATGGCGGTGCGCAACCACGCCTTTCCCGCCACCGTCACGCCCACGGTCTTCGGCCTCGTCGAGCCGCTGTCGGCGCCGCCGGCCGAGTTGCGCGAGCAAGGCGTCGCCGCCGTTTCCGCCGCCGACTTCCGCTGGCTGCGCTGCGACATCAAGGCCACCTCGCTGCTTGCCAACTGCCTGCTGCGCCAACTGGCCATCGACGCCGGCTGCGCCGAAACCGTCATGTTCCGCGACGGCATGCTCAGCGAGGGCGCCGCCTCCAACATCTTCGTCGTCAAGAATGGCGCGCTGCTCGCGCCGCAGAAGAACCACCTGATGCTCGCAGGCATCACCTACGACGTGGTGCTCGAACTCGCCGCGACGCACGGCCTCAAGACCGAGGTGCGCGACATCGCCGACGCCGAGGTGCGCGCCGCCGACGAACTCTGGCTGACCTCCTCGACGAAAGAAGTGCTCCCCATCGTGGCGCTCGACGGCCAGCCCGTGGGAAGCGGCCAGCCCGGCCCCGTTTTCGCGCGGATGCACGGCTGGTATCAGGACTTCAAGCAAATGGTGATGCGGCGTGGCTGAAACCGAAACACTGCTCGAATTTCCCTGCGACTTTCCGCTCAAGGTAATGGGTGCGACACGGGAAGGTTTCGCGCAGGCCGTCGTCGAGGTCGTATTGCGCCACGCGCCGGACTTCGACGCCGCAAAGGTCGAGATGCGTCCCTCGAAGGCGGGCAACTACCTTTCCGTCACCTGTGTCGTGCGCGCCACCTCGAAGCCGCAGCTCGATGCCCTCTACCGCGAACTGACCGCGCACCCGTGGGTGAAGATCGTTTTGTGATCCGTCGCCTCGGCCGTGTCGAATACGAGCCGACTTGGCACGCGATGCAGGAATTCACCGCGCGGCGGACGACGGACACGCCCGACGAGCTCTGGCTCTGCGAACATCCGCCGGTGTTCACGCTGGGTCTCGCCGGCAAGCCCGAACACCTGCTCAAAGACATCGGCATCCCGGTCGTCAAGATCGACCGCGGCGGCCAGATCACCTACCACGGCCCCGGCCAGAACGTCTGCTACCTGCTGCTCGACCTGCGCCGCCGCAACCTCACGGTCAAGGGACTGGTCAATCGCATGGAGCAGGCCGTCATCGACCTGCTCGCCGGCTACGGCGTCGCGGCGGCGCGGCTGGCAGGCGCGCCGGGGGTGTATGTAAATGGCGCGAAGATCGCCGCCCTCGGCCTCAAGGTGAAGAACGGCTGCAGCTACCACGGCCTCGCGCTCAACGTGGCGATGGACCTCGCGCCCTTCGCCGCCATCAATCCCTGCGGTTATGAAGGCATGGCGGTGACGCAGCTGTCCGCCTTTGTCCCTGACGCGGACATGGAAAAAGTTGGCGCTAAACTGGTCGCCCAGCTACAGGACAAGCTATGAGTGAGAAACAGAAAGGCGAAGCCAAGACCGCGCGCATCCCCATCAAGGTGGTGCCTGCCGCACCGCTGAAGAAGCCCGACTGGATTCGCGTGAAGGCCGGCAACTCGGCCGCGCGCTTCGGCGAGGTGAAAGGCATCCTGCGCGAGCACGGCCTGCATACCGTCTGCGAGGAAGCCACCTGCCCGAACATCGGCGAATGCTTCGGCAAGGGCACGGCCACCTTCATGATCCTCGGCGACCTGTGCACGCGTCGCTGCCCGTTCTGCGACGTCGGCCACGGCACGCCGCTGCCACCCGACCCCGAGGAGCCCCCCAAGCTCGCCGCCACCGTCGCGGCGATGAAATTGAAATACGTGGTGATCACCAGCGTGGACCGCGACGACCTGCGCGACGGCGGTGCCGGCCACTTCGCCGCCTGCATCCGCGCGATTCGCGCCGCGTCGCCGGCGACGAAGATCGAGATTCTCGTCCCCGATTTTCGCGGCCGGCTCGACATCGCGCTCGACCTTCTCGCCGCCGCTCCGCCGGACGTGATGAACCACAACCTCGAAACCGTGCCGCGCCTCTACAGGCAGGCCCGCCCCGGCGCCGACTACGCGCATTCGCTCAAGCTCCTGCAGGAATTCAGGCGCCGCCTGCCGGCCATCCCCACCAAGTCCGGCCTCATGGTCGGCCTCGGCGAGACCGACGACGAAATCCTCGACGTGATGCGCGACCTGCGCGCCCATGCCGTCGAGATGCTCACCATCGGCCAATACCTCGCGCCCTCCGGCCACCACCTGCCGGTGACGCGCTACGTCCATCCCGACGTCTTCAAGCAGTTCGCCGCGGCGGCGGCGAAGATGGGATTCAGCCATTGCGCCAGCGCTCCCCTGGTGCGATCCAGCTACTGGGCGGACCAGCAGGCGCACGAAGCCGGGGTCGCCTGAAAAAAAGTCAGCCCCGGCGGGACGGCGATTATTTGCCGGCCCAGCCGATTTCCCGCGCCGTGGCGGGGCCGACCAGCACGGCGGCGAGGCTGCGCGGCGTTTCGGCGCTGGCGGGCGAGAGCGGGATGCGGCCGCCCATGATTTCGGCGAAAGCCTGCGGATGGCGCGGCGCGCGGTCGGGCTCGGCATAGCCGTCGGGAAAACGCGGCAGCCCGGTGGCGGGGTCGTATTTGTCGGTCGCGCCCAGCGTGTGCAGCAGTTCGTGGGCGACGATCATCGCGTTCGATCCGGCCATCTCCCGGCTGGCGAAAGCGTGGATGACGCCCAGCATGCCGTTGGCGATGCCAACCGAATGGGCCAGGCGCGGACTGGTTTCCGGATCGTGGAACAGCACGAACAGCCGCACGGCAGGGTGCGGTCCGTCGATCTTGTCGTGGCGCCAGGCCCACCAACGCATTTGCAGGCTCCAGAGGATGGCCTGCGGCGCGCTGGCGTTGCGCGGCGCCGGCGGCGGCAATTCGGCGAGCGGCGGCGCCACGCGGGTCGAGACCGGGCGCCAGACGGACAGCCCCCAGCGCTTCGCCTCCTCGTCGAAGAATTCGTCGATGGCCCGGAAGCTGTCGGGCTGGAGGGCGGCGACGTAGCCCTGCGCGGTCGCCGAGGCGTCGGCCGCGACCGGGTAGATGCCGACGTAGAGCGTATCTTCCCAGGCCGTGGCGCGCGCGCGGGCCAACCATGCGGTTTGCGCGACAGTGGCGAGCACCAGCAGGAGCAGGATGACGCGGATGGCCTTGAACATGCACGCAGGATAACGCATGACCGGCGGGCCGGGCCTGGGGTAAACTAGCCCGGACCGAACAACCCGCGACCCGATCCCCATCCGCCATGAAGCTCGACCTGAAAAAAATCTACCGTTTCGACGCCATCGACCGCCAGCCCGACGGTTCCCTGCCCAAGGGCGGCGACGTGTATTACGAGTGCGGCGGCTGCAAGGTGGTCGTCAGTTCGGTGTCGCACATCAAGGTGGCCTGCGAATGCGGCAACCTGACCGGTGGCGGCGGCAAGACCGAGATCAAGGCGCCCGAGCAGGTCACGCCGCTGCGCGGCAAGCTCAAATAAGCGGCCGGTGCATGGACTGAACCCTCCCCAGCGGGAGGCGGTGCGCTATCTCGACGGCCCGCTGCTGGTCCTCGCCGGCGCCGGCAGCGGCAAGACGCGCGTCATCACGCAGAAGATCGCCTGGCTGATCGGCGAGTGCGGCTACGCGCCGCGCGACGTCACGGCGATCACCTTCACCAACAAGGCGGCGCGCGAGATGAAGGAGCGCGCGGCGAAGCTCGTCGGCGCGCGCGCGGACGAACTCAACATCAGCACCTTCCACGCGCTCGGCGCGAAGCTGCTGCGCATGGAGGCGCGCGCCATCGGCCTCAAGCCGGGCTTCTCGATCCTCGACGCGAGCGATACCGCCGCTCTGTTCCAGGAAATGCTCAAGGACGCGGACAAGACACGCATCAAGCTGATCCAGCAGCGCATCTCGCTGTGGAAAAACGCGCTGCTCGGACCGGACGACGTCGCGCCGGCGGACGACCTGGAGGCCGGCGCGCAGCGCGTCTATGCGGAATACGAACGCACGCTCAAGGCTTATCAGGCGGTGGATTTCGACGACCTGATCCGCCTGCCGGTGTACCTGCTGGAGGCGCACGAGGAGATCGCCCGGCGCTGGCGTTCCCGTACCCGCCATCTGCTGGTCGACGAATACCAGGACACCAACCGCTGCCAGAACCGGCTGATGCGCCTGCTGACCGGACCGCTCGCCTCCTTCACGGCGGTGGGCGACGACGACCAGTCGATCTATGCCTGGCGCGGGGCGGACATCGAGAACCTGCGCCAGCTTCAGGTCGACTTTCCCAACCTCAAGGTCATCAAGCTGGAACAGAACTACCGCTCGACGACGCGCATCCTCAAGGCCGCCAACAGCGTGATTCGCCAGAATCCCAAGCTGTTCGACAAGCGCCTGTGGTCGGACAAGGGACACGGCGACGCGATCCGCGTCATGGCCTGCCGCGACGGCGAACACGAGGCGGAATGGGTGGTGACGCGGCTGATGGCGCACAAGTTCGAGACGCGCGGCAAGTGGCGCGACTATGCGATCCTCTATCGCGGCAACTTCCAGGCGCGCGCATTCGAGCAGCAATTGCGCGCCCACAAGGTGCCCTACGTAATCTCGGGCGGCCAGTCCTTCTTCGACCGCGGCGAGATCAAGGATCTGACGAGCTATCTGCGTCTGCTCGCGAACCAGGACGACGATCCCGCCTTCATCCGCGCCGCCACGACGCCGAAGCGCGGCATCGGCGGCACCACGCTGGAAGCCCTGGGGCAGGCCGCCGGCCGCCGCCACATCGGCCTGTTCGCCGCGATCTTCGCGCCGGGCATCGAGACCGAGGTCAGGCCGGCGCAGCTCGCCGCGCTGCGCGAGTTCGGCGACTTCATCAACCGCATCGAGTGGCGCGCGCGGAAGGAGCCGGCGGGGCAGGTGCTGGACGACCTGCTGAAGGCCATCGGCTACGAAAACTGGCTGTTCGAGAGCTGCGAGGCGAAGGAGGCCGAGACGCGCTGGAGCAACGTGCGCGACTTCATCGGCTGGCTGTCCGGCAAGGCGGACGAAGAAAAGAAAACCCTGCTCGAACTGGCGCAGACCGTCGCGCTGGTCACCATGCTCGACAAGCAGGACGAGGATTTCGACGCCGTGCAGCTCGCGACGCTGCACGCGGCGAAGGGGCTGGAGTTTCGCCACGTGCATCTCGTCGGCGTCGAGGAAGGTTCGCTGCCGCACCGCGAATCGATCGACAACGGCAACGTCGAGGAAGAGCGGCGCCTGATGTATGTCGGCATCACGCGCGCGCAGATGAGTCTGTGCGTGAGCTGGTGCGCGCGTCGCAAGCAGGGCCGGGAGGTCGTCGAGCGCGCCATCTCGCGCTTCGTCGCCGAGATGGATGGCGACGGCGCCGACCTGAAATACGAAGGCGGCGGCAATGGCGCCGTCCCGCCGGAACTGACTTCCGACAGCAAGGCGGCGGGAAACGCCAAGCTGGCGAACTTCAAGGCGCTGCTGGCGAAGAAATAGCGGCGATGGCGCGCACGCGCGCCGCGTGAATGCGTGCGGGGATTTGCGCCGGGTCCGGACAGGCGCGTGCGATCGCGCCCGCATCCACGGCTTGCGCGGCGGCGAGCGTCTGGCGCCACTGCGTGCCGGCCGCGTAGCCTTGCTCCTCATGGCCGAGCCGGCCGCGGTAATCGGCCTCGCAGACACCCAGCGCCTCTTCGAAGCGCGCCGGCCGGCGCAATGCGTCGCAGCGCTCCAGAATCTTCAGCTTCGTTTCCGGGCGCAGTTCGGCCACCTTGTGCATGTCGCCATGGAAGCGCGCGACGAGCCGCGCCACGTCGCGGCACTCCGTCGGTACCCGCAGGCGCTCGCACAGGGGTTCCAGTAGCGCCGCGCTCCTGAGTTCGTGGCCGACGTGGCGCGGCAGGATGTCGGCGGGCGTCGCGCCCTTGCCGAGGTCGTGGGTCAGCGCGGCGAAGCGCGCGGGCAGCGACAGGCCGAGGCGCGCCGCCATGTCGACCACCATCATCACATGCACGCCGGTGTCGACCTCGGGATGGAAGTCGGCGCGCTGCGGTACGCCCCAGAGCCGGTCGAGTTCCGGCAGCAGCTTCGCCAGCGCGCCGCAGGCGCGCAGCGCCCCGAACATGCGCGAGGGCGCAGCTTCCATCAGTCCGCGCGCGAGCTCCTGCCAGACGCGCTCGGCGACCAGCGCGTCGACCTCGCCGTCGTCCACCATCGCGCGCATCAGCGCGACGGTTTCCGGAGCGACCGTGAAATCGGCGAAGCGGGCGGCGAAACGCGCCAGGCGCAGGATGCGCACCGGATCCTCGGCGAAGGCCGGGGAAACGTGGCGCAGCACCTTGCGTTCGAGATCGGCGCGGCCGCCATGGGGATCGATGAGGGCACCTTCCGCGCTGCGCGCCATCGCGTTGATGGTCAGGTCGCGGCGGGCGAGATCCTCTTCCAGCGTGACGTCGGGCGCGGCATGGAAGCTGAAGCCGTGGTAACCGCGACCGCTCTTGCGCTCGGTGCGCGCCAGCGCGTATTCCTCATGCGTTTCCGGATGCAGGAACACCGGGAAGTCGCGGCCGACGGGCTTGAAGCCGCGTGCCAGCATTTCGTCCGGCGTGGCGCCGACGACGACCCAATCGCGATCCTGCACCGACAGGCCGAGCAGTTCGTCCCGCAGTGCGCCGCCGACGCAGTAGACCCGCATCGGTCAGGCCAGATAATCCGGTGCGACAGCTTCCAGCGGCGTGGCCCGCAAGCCGAAAGGCAGGGTGCAGCCGGCCGGACAGATGCTCGGCACCTGCATCGACCAGACGTTGTCGCGCGTCATCGGGCCGTTCGGCACGAATTCCATCAGGAAGGCTTGCAGGATCGAGAAGGCGAATGGCAGGCCGAGAATGGGCCGCGCATGGCCGCTGACGCGACCGGCATAGGCGACGAGATCGCGCAGTGCGTACTCGCGCGGGCCGCAGAGGGCGTAGGTCTGTCCTGCGCTGGCGGGCCGCACGAGCGCGGCGACGATCGCGGAAACCACGTCCTCGACCCAGACCGGCTGGAAGCGCGCGTCGGCGCAGGCCAGCGGCACGACCGGCACGAGCTTCTGCAGGCGCGCGAACAGCGTGAGGAATGAATCTCCGCGGCCGAAGATCACCGAGGGACGGAAGACCGTGGCGGACGGGAAGGCGGCGCGCAGCGCCGTTTCGCCGCTGGCCTTCGATTGCAGGTAGTCGGACGGTGCATCGGCGGCGGCGGCGAGCGCCGAGATGTGCAGCAGGCGCGGCACGTTTGCCGCCGCCGCGGCACGACCGATCTTGCCGGGCAACTCGGCATGGATGCGTTGGAAGTCGCCCTTGAGGATACCGACGAGATTGACCACCGCGTCCTGCTCCGCCATCAACCGGGCCAGCGTCGCTTCGTCGTGAATATCGGCGGCAATGAGGCGTGCCGTCGGCAATACCGCGAGATGACGCGCGCGTTCGGGGCGGCGCGTCGGCAAGGTCACGGAAAAGTCAGCGCCAGCGAGACGGCGCGCGAGCGCGCTGCCCAGGAAACCGGTGCCGCCGATCAGCAGGATGTTCTTCAAGGCAGGTCCTCCGCAGTGCCGTCGCCGAAGCCGCGCGGCCGGATGGTTCCGAGACGCGCGGTCAGCGATGGAGCCTTTTCGCCGAGCAGGGCGGCGTAGTTGACCGCGTTCGCCATGACCTTCTTGACGTAGTCGCGGGTTTCGTTGAAAGGAATGGTTTCGGCATAGATCGCGCCTTCGAGCGTGCGCTCGGCGCGCCATTTGCGCGCGCGGCCGGGGCCGGCGTTGTAGGCGGCCGAGGCGAGGACGGGATGGTCGTCGAGACCGTCCAGCACCATGCGCATGTAGTTCGTGCCGAGCATCACGTTGGTGTCGATTTCGGTGACCCGGGCGGGCCGGTAGTTCCGCATGCCGATTTTCTTCGCCACCCAGCGCGCGGTGCGCGGCATCAGCTGCATCAGGCCCTTGGCGCCGGCGCTGGAGTTGGCGTCCATGACGAAACGGCTCTCCTGGCGCATCAGGCCATAGACCCATGCGGTATCGAGCGCGACTTCGCGCGCGTAAGGCGCGACCTGTTCGATGAACGGTAGCGGGTAGCGTTGGGCGAAGTCATGTTCCGCGCGCGTGCGGTCGGCGGCGGTGATGGCGCGGTCGATGGCGCCTTCGCGTCGCGCGAACTCCGCCGCCGCCAGCAATTGGCGGTCGTCGAGACCGCGCAGCGCCCAACTCCATTCGCGTACGCCCTCGCTGCGCATGCCGGCGCGCAGCAGCGCCAGCGCGCGCACGAGGCCGGGGCGTGTCGCGGCTGCGGCCAGTTCCTCCGCGCTGGGCGGCACGGCGCGCGGCGGCAGGGCGAAGCTGCGGCCGACGGCTTCCGCCGCGAGAATGCCGTAGAAGTCCGGCCGCCCGGCCAGACGCAGGAAATCATCCTGCGCGCCGGCCGCATCGCCCGTGGCCAGGCGCGCCCGCGCGCGCCAATACGTCCATTCCGGCCGCGCCGCCATGTCTGGCGGCAGGGCGGCGATGGCGGCTGCGACTGCCGGCCAGTTTTCGGCGCGCAGGGCGGCGCGCACCCGCCACCCGTGCTGCTCCTCGTCGAGTGCGGCGCCTAGAGCCAGCGCGCGGTCGAACCAGTCGGAAGCCTCCGTCAAGTGATCCAGCGCCGCCCATAACGCCAAGCGGCCCCAGACATGGCCGCGTTCGGAGGCGCCAAAACGTTCCTCGATGTCGCGCCAGCGCGTTGCCGCGACGCGCGCATCGCCACGCGCCATGCGCAGGATGGCGACCATGGCGAGCTCGCGACCACTGCGGGAATCGGCGAAGCGTGCCGACAGTTTCGCCACATGGCGTGCCGGATGGTCGAGAACGTTTTCCACGGTTTTCCATGCGGGCGCCTCCGCTGCGGGCAGCCATCCGGCAACGGCACGCGCTTCCTTGAGACGGCCTTGCGCCAACTGACGCCGCAACCTCTCCCAGAGCGCATCGTCCGGCAATTCGCCCGCGGCCGCGAACCGGCCCATCGGGGCATGGCAGGGTTCGGGCAGGGATTTGTCGTTCGCGAGCAGCCGGCGGGCATCTTCCGCCACCCCGGCCTCTCCGAGCCGTTGGCGGGCAGCGAGTCCAAGGCAGACTGCCTCCGCATCCGGCTGCAGCAGCCGGGCGAACTGGATGCGCGCCCCGCTCCAGTCTTCCTTCCGCACCAGCCATCTCAACCAGTCCGCACGCATCTTTTCGCCGATATAGCTATCCTCTTGCTGCTCGATGAATGCGGCAACTCCGTCATCCGAACCGTATTCCAGCCGCAGGCCGAGGCGGAAATACTCTCCCCACGCCGCCAACGGATGCGCATGCAAACCTGCGAGCGCGCGCTCAAGCCGCCCACGATCAGCCTTGACAAATGCCTCGCGCGCCGCCGCGAAAACCGCATCCTCGGGATGTTCTCCCCCCCGCGCCGACGCCGCCAGACACCCCAGCAATGCGAGGCCGGCGATGGCATGCATGATCCTGCTTTTCGCTATCATGTTTTCAGATTAGCACAGGGTTTTCCCGCCACCATGAACGATCAGCCCGCCGATAACGCCGCTTTTCGCGCCGCCTTGCGCCGCGAGAAAATCGCAGCGCGCCAGGCCTTGCCGGACGCGGAACGGCGGCGGCTGGACGCGCGTGTGCGCGCCCACTTGGCCGGCTTCCTGCGCGGTCGACCGGCGGGAAGCTTCGCTTTCTGCTGGCCGATCCGTGGTGAGGTCGATTGCCGTCCCCTGGCCGTACAACTGCTCGCCGCCGGCTGGCGGGCGGCGATGCCTGTGGCCACCGCCGCGGCGCGTCCGCTGACGTTCCGCGCCTGGACTCCCGATGCACCGATGGCGACCGATGCCCATGGCGTGCCGGTTCCGGCGACCGTCGATTGCCCTTGCCCCGAAGTGCTGCTGATTCCGCTGGTTGCCTTCGACGCGGCCGGCTACCGGCTCGGTTACGGCGGCGGCTATTTCGATCGCACGCTCGCCGCGCAAGAGCCGCGCCCGCTGGCGGTGGGGGTTGGCTTCGACTTGTGCGCCACGGCGTCCATTCGCCCCGGCCGGCACGACATACCGCTGAATGCCATTGCTACCGAAAGTGGTATGCGCAGCGTCGATGCCCCTTGATTTTCCGTGGGTTCCGGTCGAAGATGACGATTATGTTCGCTGCGACAGACCAACAAGAATGATTTCCTCCGACATGCCTCCCCTCATCACCCTCCAACCGGTGGCAAACTTCGACAATGCCTGGGTCGCCCTGCTTCTGGAAGGAGAGCCGACGCTCGATGGAGTTGCGCTGGAACGCTTGCTGAAAGAATTCGGGCTGGCCGAAATATGCGGCACCTTGGCCTGCGTGGCCTCTGTCGATCCTGCGAGCGTCGATCCCGCGCTGGGTGCGGAATTGCCGCCTGGCCGCCTGATCCTGCGCTTTCCCGTGACCATGGCGGTCGACCCGGGCCGGCATGCGATGCTGGACGCGCTGCATGCCGCCCATATGAGCTTGATGGCTACCGGCTTCCCGCCGGCCGATGCGGTGTTGCCGGCCGGGGTGGAGTCGCTGGCCGTTACCTGCCCAGGCCAGAAGATGCCGGCCGGTTTCGCCGACTGGCTGCGCAAGCTGCCCGGCCCACATCTGGCCCTGGGGACGACCGAGAACGTCTGCCCCGGCTTCTGCAAGTTCCACTGGATCTCTGGGCATCTGCCCGGGCAGGCCTCACCCGTGCTGAAAGGCGATCCGACCGCGCGCGGGCTGTTGTTGCGGCTGCTGTCCATGGTCGCCACGGATGCCGATTCCGGCGAGATCGAGGCGCTGATCAAGCACGATCCGCACTTGTCCTATCAGCTCCTGAAGCTGGTGAATTCCGTGGCTTTCGCGCCCGGCAAGCACATTACCAGCTTCGCGCAGGCCATCGCCCTGCTCGGCCGCCGCCAGTTGCAGCGCTGGCTGCAACTGCTGCTGTATGCCCGCCCCGCCGGCTGCAAGACGGCCAGCCCGCTGCTGCCGCGCGCCGCCATGCGCGCCTGCCTCATGGAAAGGCTCGCCGAGCGGGTCGGCCAGCCGCGCGAGATGCACGACCACGCTTTCATGGTCGGCATGTTCTCCTTGCTGGATACGCTGTTCGGTTCGCCGCTCGCCGACATCATCGCGCCCCTGCACCTGAGCGACGACGTCGTGCTGGCGCTCACGGGCGGCGGCGGCCCGCTTGGCGACCTGCTCGCGGTCGTGCTGGCCAGCGAAGGGGCGCCGTCGGCGGCGCTGGCGGAGGCGCTCGTGCATGCCGACGTCGAGCGCGCGGAATGGACCTCGGCGGTCATCGCGGCGGCCCGGTGGACCGTGCAGGTGGCCGGGGAAGCCTGATGGCCGCGTCCGCCGACGTCGAACACGCGCGCGGCCTGTGCGAGGCCGCGCGGGCCACGCCAGGCGCCTGCGCATTGGCCCATCAGGTCAAGATTCTCGACCATATCCACGAGTCGGTCATCACCATGGACCTAGCCGGCTACATCACCGGCTGGAACCACAGCGCCGAACAGCTGTTCGGCTACAGCGCCGACGAGGCGATCGGCCGGCACATCCTCTTCCTGTATGCCGATCCGGACGCCGACGACGATAGCGAGGGCTTCCAGGACGCCCTGCTGGAGCATGGCGGCCGTGAACTGGAGGTGCGCCGGCGCCGCAAGTCTGGCGAGGTATTCTGGGCCAGCCTGCAGCTCTCGCTGATGCGCGACGAGAATGGCGCACCGCACAGCCTGATCGGCTACCTGTCCGACATCACCGCGCGCGTCGAGGCCGAAAAGGCGTTGCGCCTGCAGTCGCGCATCTTCGAGCACAGCGAGGAAAGCATTCTCATCACCGACGCCGAGCGGCGCATCCTGTCCGTCAATCCGGCCTTCAGCGCGATCACCGGCTACGGCGAAGCCGAGGTGATCGGGCAGACGCCGGCGCTGCTGCGCTCGGAGCGGCACCCGGACGTGTTCTACGACGACATCTGGCTGCACGTCGAACGCGACGGCAGCTGGCATGGCGAGGTGTGGACGCGCCGCAAGAACGGCGATGATTTCCCGAGCTGGGCCTCGATCAGCCTGGTGCGCAACCATGACGGCCAGATCAGCCACTATTTTTCGATCTTCACCGACATCACCGACCGAAAGGCGGCCGAGGATCGCATCCACTACCTCGCCTACTACGACGGCCTGACCGACCTGCCCAACCGTTCGCTGCTGTACAAGCTGATCGACCAGGCACTCGTCGAGGCGCGCCGCAACCGCCTGCATGGCGCGATCCTGTTCGTCGACCTCAACCGCTTCAAGCCGATCAACGACACGCTCGGCCACGCCATCGGCGACCAGTTGCTCAAGCAGATCGCCGAGCGTCTGCGTGCCGCGGTGCGCACCGAGGACGTGGTCGCCCGCCTGGGCGGCGACGAGTTCGTCGTCGCCCTGTTCGACATCACGCGCCGCGAGCACGCCGCCGTGGTCGCGCAGAAGCTGCTGGCTGCGCTCGATCCGCCGTTCTGGATCGAGGAGCACGAACTGCAGATCGGCGCGGCGATCGGCATCAGCGTCTATCCGCGCGACGGCTTCGATACCGAGACGCTGCTGCGCATGGCCGACATCGCGATGTATCGCGCCAAGCAGAGCGAGCAGGACGGCTACGCCTTCTACAGCCACGAGATGAACCAGCGCGCGCTCGACCGCCTGAAGACCGAATCCGGCCTGCGCCATGGCATCGAGAACGGCGAACTGCTGCTGCACTACCAGCCGAAGGTCGATATCGCCAGCGGCCGCATCGTCGGCGCCGAAGCGCTGGTGCGCTGGCACCATCCGGAGCGCGGCATGGTGCCGCCGGGCGAATTCATCCCGATCGCCGAGGAATCCGGCCTGGTCGTGCGCCTCTCCGCCTGGGTGCTGGAGGCCGCCCTGCGTCAGGCGCGCCAATGGCTCGCCGCCGGACTGCCCGCGCTCAAGATCGCCGTCAACCTTTCGGCGCGCGACTTCTCCCCTACGCTCGCCGAGCGCATCCAGTCCCTGCTCGCCGGCCATGACGTGTCGCCGGAATGGCTGGAACTGGAAATCACCGAGGGCATGCTGACCCACAGCAGCGACGAGGTGATCGCGATGATGGATGCGATCACGTCGCTGGGCGTGACCTTGTCGCTCGACGATTTCGGCACCGGCTATTCGAGCCTGTCCTACCTGAAGCGCTTTCCCATCGACACGCTGAAGATCGACCAGTCCTTCGTGCGCGGCATCCCGCACGACGGCAACGACTGCGCGATCGCCGGCGCGATCGTCAGCATGGCGCAGCGCCTCGGCCACCGCGTCATCGCCGAGGGCGTGGAGACTGCGGCGCAGCTTGATTTCCTGCGCAGCCTCGGCTGCCAGGAAGTCCAGGGTTACTTCTTTTCCCCGCCGGTGCCGCCGGACAAGCTCGAAGCCATGGTGCGCGACGGGCGCATGCTGGACGCAATTACCTGAGCGTCGCCGTCCCGCCGGGACTGACTTTTTTCAGAGGCTGGCGCAGGCGCGGCCGATACGCTCCAGCGCCTCGTCGAGCAGGGCGCGCGGCGTGCCGAAATTGAGTCGCACGTAGCGCGCGTAGGCGCCGCCCGGAGCGAAGTCGGCGCCATCGGAAAGGCCGACGCCGGCCTGTTCGAAAAAGGCGGCCGGATGTTCGACGCCCAGTTCACGGCAGTCGATCCAGGCGAGGAAGGTGGCTTCGACGCGCGTCATCGACAGACCGGGCAGGGCATCGACCGCCTGCTCGACGCGCAGGGCGTTGCCGCGCAAGGTTTCGATCAGCCGGCGCCGCCACTCGCCGCCGTCGCGATATGCCGCTTCGCAGGCCGCCAGTCCGAGCACATTGGGATGCGGGACGATGCCGTGCATGGCGGCGCGAAAGCGGCGACGCAGCGTGGCGTCAGGGATGATCGCGAAGGCGCAGCCGAGCCCGGCGATGTTGTAGGTCTTCGACGGCGCCATCAGCGTGATGGTGCGCGCGGCGATTTCCGGCGCGAGCGTGGCGAAGGGGCGGTGCGGGCCGGACAGCGTGAGGTCGCAATGGATTTCGTCGGAGCAGACGACGAGATCGTGCTTCTCGGCCAGCGCCGCGATCTGCCACAGTTCGTCTTCGCGCCAGGCGCGACCGACCGGGTTGTGCGGATGGCAGAGGAGGAAGAGCCGCGCCGCCCGCAGCACGGCGTCGGTGGCGGCGAAGTCCCAATGCCAGCCTGCTTCATCGCATACCAGCGGCATGGCCAGCAGGCGCCGCCCCGATTCGACCGGCGCGCTCAGGAAGGGCGGATAGACCGGGGTGGCCGCAAACACGCCATCGCCAGTCGCGCCTACGGCAAGGCTGGCGACATGCAGTCCGGGCACGAGGCCCGGCAGCCAGACCAGCCAGTCAGGATCGATGGCCCAGCCGTACTCGCGCGCGCAATGATCGGTGACCGCGGCGATGAGCGAGTCGAGCGGCCGGCCATAACCGAACAGGCCGTCGGCGACCCTCGTCTGCAAGGCCTCGACAATGGCCGGCGGGGCTGGAAAGTCCATGTCGGCGACCCAGAGCGGAATGACGTCGCGGCCGGCGTAGCGCCCCCAGCGTATGGAGTCGGGCGTGACCGCCGGTCGCGCGGCTGACGTCATTGCGGCTGGAAGAGGAAGTCTCCGCCGGCGACGTGACCGGCGGAAACCACGGCGCCGTATTGTGGCTCCTGCGGGAAGTCCTTCATCACGTCGCCATGCACGGTTTTCCAGACACGCACGCCCGGCGTCAGATCACCAGTTGATTCAAGCGTGCGGATCAGGTTCCAGGCAAAGATCGAGTGGCCATCCTTGCCTTCGTCGGAGACCGGCTCGTCACCGCCGGATGACAATACCACCACCGAGCGGCGTTGCAGGATCTCTTCCGGACGCGTCTGGGTCTCCGTGACTCTCTGCTCCTTGGTCAGCGAGCCGGAAAAGCAGCTGTCGGAAACCAGGATCAGCTGCCTGGCCCGGATGGCCCCCAGCAGCTTGGAGATGTCGCTGTTCGAGATCCAGCCTTTCGCGGTCTTCACCGAGGCGTCGACGGGAATCCAGAAGCCCATCTGGATGTCTTCCATCAGATAGCCGTGGCCGGCGTAGAACAGCAGCACCCGGTCATCGGGCGCGGCCTCTGCCGCCAGCTGATTCAACGCTTCGATGATGCCGGATTGCCCGGCGTTCTTGACCACCCGCGCTTCGAAGCCGAAGCGGGACTTCAGCACCTCGGCCACGCGGGAAACGTCGGCGATGGGGGTTTCCAGCGGCGGAATCGGATGGGCATAGTCATTGTTGCCGAACAGCAGGGCAAGGCGTCGGCCGGCCGGTCGGGGCGCTGCCGGGGGCGTCGTCGCAGGCTCGACAGTTTCGGCGGCCGGTGGGGACGCAACGGCGACGGGTTCCGGAGCCACCGGTGGTGTTGGCGCGGCCAGACAGATGCCGCTGCTTCCGGCGCCGCAAGGTGGCAGATCGGCGGCTTGCGGATTCTTGCGCAGTTCCTCCAGCGCCTCACGGTAGAGCAGTGTGCGCGCCTGATGCCGCTGCAGCAGGATCGACTGGAACTGGGCGCGGCCGGGCACTCCGCCAGCAAACGCAGGTGGCCTCATCATCTGCGCCACGCCTGATTCCATGGACAGAACCAGGCCCAGAAGGGCGAACCATCGAACAAGTGTTTTCATCGCGTTTCCTCCAGCAGGCGCCGCCAGTCGCGCGACCAGCAGCATTCATGATCGAAACCGGGCACGGAACGCAGCCGGGCGCCGCTGCGCGCCGCGAAGGACGCGACGACGTCGGCCGGAACGACGTCGTCCTCGGCGCCGACGAAATGCACGGCGGGCGGCAGCGGAGCGGCGAGCCGGGCCGGATCGAGTGAGCCGTCCAGCGGACTGACCTTGTGCCACGCGGCCCATTCTGCCACCGATATGGGCGACGCGACGGTGACGACTTGCATGACGTCCGTGCGCGCACCGCCCAGCAGCAGAGCGAGCACGCCGCCGCCGGAGTAGCCGAACAAACGCAAGCGGTGTGCGCCGAAACGGGCTTTGAGCGTATCGAGCGCCGCCTGATAGGCCGCCAATACCTCAGGGGCAAAGCGATGGCTGGTCCAGTATTTCACCGGGCAGCCCGCCACGCGGTCAGCATCGAGATACTGGCAGGGTCGGCCGAGATAGGCGACTGCAGACGCTGGGTCCTGTGCCGCCAGAGCCAGCGCCACGGGTTTTTCAGGAGTCGGGTCGCGTGGTGGATGATAAAGGGTTGGCCAGGCCGCGCCATCCCCCTCGATGTAGACGTGCAGGACCTCTGCCGGGATTGCGCGTTCCATGGAAAATAGCGAAAGAACCGATGGCCCAGTCGACGCGGACGCAAAACCGCGCGATTGGGCCCATGCTTCCACGGCATGACGAGAGCCTCCGAAACTGTCCGGCCCCGCACATCCGGAAAGCGCGCCCACAAATAAAAAGGCCGCGCCTGCAAGCGCGGCCCTGATTGCGGGACTGACTGCCAATCGACTCAGAAGCGGAAGTTGATGTTGGCGGAAATCACTTGGTTGTCCGAGTGGTCGCGGTTGAGTTCCTGCTCGAAGAAAACGCCGCCGCTGACCTTGCTCGACAGGGAGAAGAAGTTCACGCCGAGCGTCGCGACGAACGCATCGCCACCGAGCGGATCGTTGCCGGTGGTGTTGATGTTGGAGGTGTAACCCAGTCCCGCATAGGGCATGAAACCATCCATCCACAGGCCCGCCTGGGCGCCAAGACGAATCTGGTCGAGCTTGTTCGTCGATGCGGTGCCGGCCCGAACTGTCGCACCCGTCCGGGTGTTGCCATACTCCTCCTCGCCATGCAGGTAGCTGGCCTTGCCGGTGACCTGCCAGTTACCCATCCAGCGCGCATACGATAGGTTCGCGGCCGCGAACCAGCGGTCAGCCGAAGCTGAGACGCCGCCGGCACCCGAGAAATCGCCCTCGCCAAGACCGGCGCTGACATCCACGGACAAATCCTTGCTGATCTGATAGCCGAGATAGGGGGCGATCAGGAAACCATCAGTGCTCGTGGTGTTACGCGCAGCCACGCCGTTGCGCCCCCAGCCATCGCCATTGTCGAAGGCCATCGACACGCCGACGACCATGTTGGGAGCCAGGGCATAGTCGGCGCCAAGAACCGAAGTCTGCACCTCGCTGCCGCCCTGGACACGCGTGGCGCCGGTCATGTATTCGAAGTCGGTGTCGTTCTGGTCAACATTCGCCCAGACGTTCCATGCCTGGGACTTGCCGCCGGCAGCCAAGCCGGTCTGTGCACTGCTGGCGATGGGGCCGCCTGAGAGCGGCGAAAGACGGGAGGCGATCACGCGGGAAATCGAAACCGCTTGCGTGAATGCGGTGGCATTGATCTGGACGTTGGAGGTGGAACCGCTACCGGCGAAGCATTCCGGATGATTGGTTTTGATGTAATTCATCCAGTATGTGTCATTCATGCTGGCATAAGTTTCATACGATGCCAAAGCCGAATCGCAAGTGGTGGCGAACGAGATCGTGCTCGCGCCGGCCAGCATGGCGCCAATGGCCAATTTCTTCAAATGCAACTTGAACATTTTTGACTCTCCCTAAGCCAGATTCAAAATTTAGCGCTTTATTGTCCACTGTCCCTTAGATTTTTCAAGCTTTTTTTATAGAGTGCAACCAGCAGTCCGGCCTCCATGTTGCCCGGGCGGGACATTTTGAGCTCGTCCAGAGCCTGCTGCAGGCGTTCGAATTGCCGCATTTCGAGCAGGCTGGCGAGCAGAAAGATTTCCGGATTGAGGTCGTCGCGTGTCGCTTCCATGCGCAGGCGCTTGTAGTCGTTGTCGAGCTTGGATAATGCCTCGGGCGTAGCAATCGCCCTCAGCCGCACGACACCGGCCCGTCCCTGGCTGTCCAGGGCTGGCGTTTTCGCGATCTGCTTTACCAGCACCTCGGGAAGCATCTTGACCTGAGGTTCCGCGAGTCCGAGTCCGCGCCCACCCGCCGCCGTGATCTCCAGACGACCGCTGCCGCGCCATAACTCCTGGCGGCGACTCGTGAAAAAAACCAGCTGGAGGCGGGATTCACCGTCGAGTGCGAGAAAGTCCCCCTGCTTGAGCTTGACGAAAGCCTGCAACGGCTGCCGCCCCTTACCGTCGATGCGATACGCAGAGCCCTCGAGGGCGGTGATCAGGGCCACGCTCTCCTCAGGTGCGGATGCCCATGTCAAACTTGTCAGGGTTGTCAGGGCAATGGCAAAACAAGTCGAGAGCGAGCGCATGATGCCGAGGGATTTCATTGCTGGAGTCCTGTCTCGATGAGTGGTTTCAATGGTAGGCCACGAAGGGGTAAGCGTTGCGGAATTTCGTGCGCAATTGCGCCACCTCGGTTTCGGAGAGTCCGAGCAGGCGCGGACTGAAGGCGCGCGGGTCTGGCGTATGCATCAGGTAGGCCTGGGTTTCGTTGATCATCATCTCCTCGTTCTCCGGGTTGTAGCCTCCCTTGGCGAGAAAGCCGCGGAATGCGGCGCGCTGCGATTCCGTGAGTTCGTTATGCCAGAAGCGCCGGCAGTGATTCGCGTAGTCCGGATTCGTGTAGTACTCGGCATGCGAAAGCTCATGAACCAGTATGGTCTGGCGCGCCAGGGGGGACACGGCCGGGCTGCCGGGGGCCGCGGGCTTTTCCTGGGGAATCGAAAGGAAGACGGCCGAGGGCGCGAGCGCCTGGAAGAATCCGTTGCGCAGGATCATCAGGCGGCGGTCGAGAAGATGCTGGCGGAGCGCGAGTTCCTCCGCATTCAGCTCGATACCGCCCAGTTCGGCAAGGTTGAAGAAGACGACCAACTCATGCACGAGAAAGTCATTGCCATAAGCAAGCGTCGCCTCCGTCTTGCCTACGGCCTTGATGAAAGCCGCGAGTTCTTCGTTGTTCAGCACCCTTGCGCGTGGAGCCCCGATGCGTTCGATCAAGGCGACCAATCGGTTGAACATGCGTCCCTGCTCGACGAGACTAGGAAAATCGATGACAGTAATCGCAGAGCGTCCTTGATAGGCAAACGCCATGGGCGTTTCGGTGCGGTTCGCCAGCATGGTCGGCAGATCAGCCGCGATCGCCGGCGGGAGGGCCGGTGTTTCCTCTCCAGCCCATGCCGGCGAGAGCAGCAGCCAGCCGGAAAAGATCAGCCCCGCAAACGAACGGAAAATCACGGTTGCTTGTATCCGCCCGTGCTGAAGCGGTGGGCGCGCTCAAGATTGTAGGTTGTGTTGTCCCGATTGCTGGGCCGCGCCGGCTGGTTGAACCCCGGTACGGCAGCAGGAGGGTAGACCGGACCGAACGCTGACCAGCCGCTGCTGTAGTCGGGCGTACCTAGGTAATAAGAGTACGCATTCTCGTCGCGATACAGTTTCTGGCTGAATGCGTGCGCACGCTGGAGGATGTAATTGATGTTGTCACGGTTGCCGGGACGGGCAGGCGAATTGATGCCGGGCAGGCTCGAAACGGGAGGATAGGCCGGCATGAGGCCGGGAGCCCGCAGCAGCAACGGCGGGGGCGAGAGGAAAATCGGGACGGGCGGCAGGATGGCCATTTGCCGGCTTTCGGGCGAGGCGAAGACCAGCGAACGCAAGGCGGGATGCTCATACGCATAGAGGGCGTACTCCTGAGCCCCGGCCGGAAGGATGATTTCCGCCCGGGCTAGCGACGCGCACAGGGTGGCAACGAGAACAAGGCTTCTCATCGTCATCTCCCGCTCACTCGCTTGTCACCGACACTGCGCCGTTCTTTCTCTCGATGCGGTAGATGGTTCCCGACTTCGACTTGTGGCGTTTGACGCCAGGAGGGATTTCCTCGCCATCGATCCACACCTTGCCATTGATCACGGTAACCCCCTGAACATTGACGCCTTCACCGATGCCGCCCACCGTGACGCTCGCGCTATTACTGCCGGTGGTAACGGTGGAAACATCCTTCGCATCCACATCGATGCTGATGTCCTTGCCGACGACAACGCGGCTGCCGTTGGCCTGTACGCTGACTTGCGCTGCCACAGGCAAGGTGCCAAGCGTCAGCATAAGTATTGCCAGTTTCTTCATGGTCGTCTCCAGTCGATTTCAACGACAATTTGGATTAACGGCACCGCCCCCCTTTTCGATGACATTCTCGCTTTTGTGCGCACCCGCGCCTTCGCCGATGGTGCCCACCTGATTGGAGGCCGTGCTGCAGTTCCGCGAGGATGGTTTATTTCCCTCCGGCACATAGGCGCGCGCCTTCAATCGCATGCGCTCCGCTTCCGTTAGCGGCGCGGCACGCAAGATCACCTGACTGCCGTCTCCGGCCGTGCCGGATTCGCTTGCCTCGAGACGATCGCGGGCTTCCCGTCGCAACTGCTCTGCTTGCCCCGGCCCGGTGGCTGGCACGAACATCCCCGTTGCCGGATCAAGCACGTAGACCACCCCCTCCGTCACCGGCTGACCGGATTGCTGGCGCGCTCGCTCGTTCAGTTGCTGGGCCGCGCGTTCATTCGTTGTTGCCGGTTGCAGAATCAGAATCTCGCCGGCGGACGTGGCGCCGCATGTCAGAATGGCCGCAAAGGCAGCAAGCATCCTGGCAGGCGACGACATGACCAATCCTTCACGCTTCGCGCTATTGCACAGAAATATCCAGCACTGCTTCTGCCACTGTCGGATTCGACTTGCGGAACGCATTGCCGATTTCCTCCATCGACGACACCTTGAGCGGAGTCAGGTCAGCCACCTTCAGGTTCGCGGGCAGCGCAAGATCGCGGTCGCTGGCATAACACACGACCTGCTCCTTGACCTTGGTCTGGTCGAAGCGAATCTTGAACGGCGAACCTTCCGGCGGCAGGCTCATGGTCTTGTTGGCGCGCACGAATGGATCTGGATTGAAGCGGTTCGGATAGATGCGCGCGATCGTCCCGCCCGAATCCTTGTAATAGCAATACAGCACGCCGTCCCGTCCGAGTTCGACCCGCGCCTGCAGGAAGTCCTTGGGGCGATAGACCGGCTTGGGTCCCTTGTCGCTGGACAGCTTTAGCGTCATTGGGGCCGTGCTGCCGGTTTGCGGCTTGGCCGCGGCGACGGGCGCGGTCTGCACCGGAGCGGGGTCGGCGGCGATCGGCTGATCGGCGTCCAGCAGACTGTAGTAAAGGTCGAAATTGATCCGGCCATCTGCGATCAGTCCGGCCTCGGCCTGATAGGCGCCGATGGCGGACGTCAATTGCTGGCCTTCGCGGCCGTCTACCGCGCCGGCATACTTGCCCATGCCGGAAAGCTTGCGCTGAATCAGCTTCACCAGATCGGGCCGGGCCATGCCGTCATACCACTCACGCGCCTGCTCGATCATGACCGGATTGGTCTTCTCGATCTGCAGGCACTTCCAGTAGGGCGTTCCCGTCAGCTTGCCGACCAGTTCGATCATGCCCAATTCGACAAGCGCGCGCACGCCGCCGCTCAGCCCCTCGGCCTTGTTCAGCGACATGTTGAAGGCAAAGCCCACCTTGCCGATCTTTCCGCCCGCCTCCTTCGAACTGCCGGCGCGCGTGATGATCAGGGAGTTGCTGGCATTGACCCCGGGCAGAATCATGCGACTGGTGGTCTCGCCGATATTCATGTCGATCGCCACGATCGAAGATACCTGATCCTTGCTCATGCCGAGATCGAGGAATGGCAGGGCGATACCGCCGCCCGCCTGGGCATCGATGGCGTTTTCGTCCAGTTGGGTGATCGCGCCGCGAATGTAGTAATTCGGCAGCTTGTGGTTGAACGCGCCGGCCGCCTGGATGTCCTGGAACAGGGCGAGGAGATCGTTGCTGGTAGTATCGTAATCGATGAAGGTCAGAGCCTTGCTCTTGATCGACATCTTGGAAGCTGCGGTGTGCAGCATGTCCTTCGTACCGGTCAGCACCTTGCCCGTCGAATCGGGAATGCCGGCCGTGGTGATAACGATGTCGCGCTTGCCGTAGGCGAGCAGCATGTCATCCATGCATCGCAAGGCCGGCGTGAAATTCGTTACCGTCTTCGTGGCAGGCGTCTTCACTGCCGCCGCCACCGTGGCGGTTTCGGGCTTCGGGGTGACCGTTTCACAACCGGCGAGCAAGGCCGCAATGACGACACCCATACCAAGACTGCAAGAGAGTCGCGTCCAAGTCTTCATTCTGTGCTTCCTCCCAGAAAGGTAATCCATAATCCACCTCTTTCATATCTTAGTGCCAAATCAATGAATTCGGGTGCCCAAATAAATGCCTATCGCTTCTGTCAACCCACGGAGCAAGCAGGCGTTAGTCTGTTCGTGAAGGAAGTGGTTGATGCGAGGCCGCAGGTCCGTCTATGATGTGGAAAAGGGGAGATGAATGAAGCGGACGCCTATTCTGATAACTGGGTTTGTCGCGTTGGCATGCGCGGCTACGGTGGCGCATGGACAGGCTGCAGGTGGTGTGGTGCGCGGCAACACGAAGATCAACGTCAATGCCGAAAACGTCAATACCATGGCGATCGGCTCGAACAATACTGCGCGCACCTCGATCGGCAGCGTCAAAGGCAGTAGCGGCAGCACCAACGTTACGGTGGATGTAAAGAATGTGACGAACGTCGTCGCCGGCCGGAACAAGAAAGGCTGCATCAACATCGGCACGAAAGGCGCCGATCCAGACTGCAAATAGGAGATTCAGACCATGCGCATGAAGAAGCAGTTGGCCATGCTGGCTTGTGCCGGAATGGTCGCCGCACTCGCTTCGGGAGCGGCGATTGCGGAGATCAACAAGGGGACGCACCTGAATACGCGCGGCCAGTCCAAGGTGAACAAAGCCTTGGCGAAGGGTTACATGCAAAGCAGCGATGATGGAGCCAAGCGGCTGGAAAGCCAGACCCAGGTGAACATCGGCAGCCGCCGCGCGGGAACCTGCACGATGAACGTCGGGACGCAGGCGGCAGGAAGCAATTCCAAGGAGGTGATCGTGACCTCCAAGGAAATCATCAACATCTGCAAGTAGGAGCGGGATCGTGAAAAAAACGGCACTGATTTTGTTGGTACTGGCGGGTGCCGCACAGGCGGACAATGTGACGGTGTATGACCGTGCGCCGAGCGTGGAGGAATTGCAGCGCCAACTGACGGGCGCCGCTGAAGCGCCAATGCCCCAGCAACGGAAGGTGCGGACGCGGGCCATTGTTTTCGGAGATGCCGCTCCCGCACCCCAGGAGGCAGCGCCCGCCGTACTGCCTGCGCCACAGGCTCAACAGGCACCCCAGCAGCAGGCGACCTATCAGCAGACGGCAGCGCCGCCTGCGGCAGCGGCACCTGCGGTTCAGGTCAGCGAGCGGGCGATTGCCTTCCCGATCAATTTCCGCGTCAACAGCTCGGATATATTGCCGGAGTCGGTGCCTTTTCTGGAGTCGATCGCTGGCCTGCTGAACAAGGATCCCTCCATGCGTCTCGTGGTGGAGGGGCATACCGATGCGTCGGGAACCCACTCCCGCAATCTGGCCTTGTCGCGCGAGCGCGCTTTCTCGGTGATGAACTATTTGATCGACCATTATCGGATCGACCCGTTGCGGTTGGTCCCCGTCGGAAAAGGTTTCAGCGAGCCGCTCGGCGGACTGGAACCTGAAAACCCCAAGAACCGGAGGGTCCAATTCCGGATCATCGGTTGAGCGCCATGCCGGCCGGCTTCAGTTTTGTTTACCAACCAAGGAGATGAAACATGCGTAAGGCTCTTATCGCTGCAGTCCTGATGTCCGCTTCCACTTTCGTGTTCGCCCAAGCGGGTGGACAGGCCACTCCGGGCAGCGTGCAGGTGACCTCGGGCGGCGTTAATATCCAAGGCAACACCAACATCAACGCCAATGCCCAGAACGTGAATGCCGTGGCCGTCGGCCAGGGCAACACCGCCAAGAACGCCGTCGGCGCCATCAAGGGCGGCACCAACATCAAGGGCAACACCAACATCAACGCCAATGCGAAGAACGTGAACGCGGTTGCCGTCGGCAAGGGCAACACCGCCACCAACGACGTGGGCGTCATCGGCGGCAAGTAAGCGCTGTTGTTGCATCAAGGCCCCGGGATCATTCCCGGGGTTTTCCATTGGAGGATGGACATGAGATCGTTGCGCAGGTCCCCATGGCTTCCGATGGCCATTTGTTTGATGCTTGGCATGCCGGCGCAAGCTCAAGAGGCCGCAGTGCAACGCTCAAGCAGTCCATCCGGAATCCGGATTCAAGGCGACACCGCCGTGCGGGCGCAGGCGGTTTCCAGTAATGCCGCCGCCGTGGGCGCCGACAACGTTGCTAAGACCGCGACCGGGACGGTGCGCGGCAATGTGAAAATCCAGGGAAACACGCGCATCGACGCGCGCAGCAACGAAGTGAATGCGGTGGCCGCCGGCAAGGGCAACAAGGCCGATAACTCGGTGGGCGCCATCGGCGGCAGATAAATCGCTCGCAGGACTCAGGCGGCGGAGAGGATTTCGCTGGCGCGCACCGGCTGGTTGCGCCCCTTGACGTTCAGCAGATGGCTGGCACCAGCCGTTACCCCTTCGCCCGCCAGCCTGATCGTGTCCTCGCTGGCGAGAATGTGGCAGCCCGTGTCCTTGGTCCTGCCCTCCAGCCGCGAAGCCAGGTTGACCGTGTCGCCAATGGCGGTGTATTCCATGCGCACGGAGGCTCCGATGTTGCCGACCACGGCCTCGCCGCTGTGCAGGCCGATGCCGATATCGAACTCGGGCAGGTCGCGATCACCGAAGCGATGGCGCATCCAGCCGCGAAACTCCAGTGCAACCTGCCTAAGGGCGACCGCGGCGCGCAATGCGCGGCGGGCATGATCCGGTTGCGCCAGCGGCGCGCCGAACTCGGCCATGATGGCGTCGCCGATGAATTTGTCGATGGTCGCGCCTTCCGCCAGCAAGACCGTGCAGGCACGCTCGAAGTAATTGTTCAGCATTTCCACTACTTCCTTGGCGGAAAGCCGTTCGCTGATCGTCGTGAAGTTGCGGATATCTGAAAACAGCACAGTGACCTCGCAGCTTTGTCCGCCCAGCTCCGGTAGATCGGGCGAGTCGAGCAACGTCGTCATGACCTGTCCGGAAACGTAGCGACCGAGCACGCTGCCGATATGCGCGCGCTCCCGCTCCTCGCGCGTCAGCCGCAGCAGGACAAGGCAGACAAGCACCACGACCGTGCCGATCTGTAGATGTGCCAGGGGAAACAGAACATCGCGCACGAAGGCGAAATAAGCAACAAGACTGCTCGCCTGGGCGACCAGCAACACCAGCAGCAGCGCGCGCCAAGGCGAAAGTCGCACGCCGACGAAAGCCAGCAGGGCGAATATGCCGACGAAGAGCGGAATTCTGACGGAGGTCGCCAGCGGCTCCGCAAATTTTCCACCCAGCAGCGTTTCGATGATGTTTGCCTGAATCTCGGGGCCGGGCATCAATTCGTTGGCGCCCAGCAGCGTCGTCGAATAGGGCGTGGGGTGCACATCGTTGATACCGGCGTAACCGGCGCCGATGACCACGACCTTGCCGGCCAATGCCCTGACTTCGGGGAGCATGGATGCATCCGGGCGCAGCAGGGTCTCGAAGGACAGGACAGGATAGGTTCCCGGTGGTCCCGCGAACGCGACGGGAATCGCGGTGGCGCCGGACCAGATGCGCGGCCCGAAACGATATGGGCCGTCAGTGGTGCCCAGCCCAAGCGCGCGCGCGGCCGCCAGACCGCCGAATGACAGTCTGGGCAGGCCTTCGCGCTCGACGAACGGGCCGCCGGCCTCGGCGATGGTGAAATGCCTGACCGCGCCGTCGGGATCCGAGCGCAGGTTCGCCAGGCCGATGTGGGATGCCATGTCGAGATTGGGGAGGGCCAGCAGGTAGTCCGGGCTTGGCAGTACGAAGTCGTCGATGCGCTCGCCCTTGCCGACGCGCAGACCAGCCAGCAGTACATCGCCCGAGTTGATCTGCTGGCGGAACGGCTGGTCGTAGTCGCGCGCCGCAGGTCCGGTCGTCAGCCCCAGTTTCGCGATCCAGCGCTCCGGACTGCCGCTGAAGATGAAGTCGATCGCCACCAGCCTGACCCCTACCTCCCGCAGCGTCCGGGTGGCGCGCGCGAAATGGGGCGTCCAGAAGGCGAGCGGTTCATCCGGCCGCGCCGTCAGACTGGGGTCGTCGATCATGACGAGCGCGGTATGTGCTGGCGAGTGGCGCACGCCTGCGATCCGGTGCCAAAGATCCGAGTAGACATGCTCGGCACCGGTCAGCAATCCGCTGCGCATCAGCATCTCGGTGCCCGCCAGGGCGATGCAGGTGGTCGCGAGGGCCAGCAGCCAGGCCTGACGCGTGAAGCGGCGCAGGCGCGTCATGGGATTCAGCCCAGGAACAGGCGGTATGCCGGGTTTTTCGATTCGTCCCAGCAGCGGTAGCCAAGGCCCTTGAGGAAGGCGCGGAACCCTGTCATCTCGGCGGGCGGCACCTGCATGCCGACCAGAACGCGGCCATAGTCGGCGCCATGATTGCGGTAGTGGAACAGGCTGATGTTCCAGCCGGCGCTCATCCGGTTGAGGAAATTCATCAGCGCGCCGGGCCGCTCGGGAAATTCGAAGCGGTAGATCAACTCGTTCTTCACTTGCGGCGCATGGCCGCCGACGAGGTGGCGGATGTGCAGCTTGGCCATTTCGTCGTCGGTGAGATCGAGCGTGGGGTAGCCGTGCCTTTGCAGGCTCTCCACGAGCTTGCTCGCTTCGCCGCGATCATGCACCTGGATGCCGACGAACACATGCGCTTCGCCCGCGTCGTGGTAGCGGTAGTTGAACTCCGTGATGTTGCGGCTGCCGATCAGTGCGACGAATTTCTTGTAACTGCCGGGTTTCTCCGGCAGCGTGACGGCGAGCACGGCCTCGCGCTGCTCGCCGACCTCGGCGCGCTCGGCGACGAAGCGCAGGCGGTCGAAATTCATGTTCGCGCCGGAAGCCACGGCCACGAGCGTCTTGTTCTTCGCCTTGCGGCGCTTCGCCCATTCCTTCGCGCCGGCGATGGCCAGGGCGCCGGCGGGTTCGAGGATCGAACGGGTGTCCTCGAAGACATCCTTGATCGCGGCGCAGATGGCATCCGTGTCGACCAGCACCATTTCGTCGACATGCTCGCGGCAGAGGCGGAAGGTTTCCTCGCCGACGCACTTCACCGCCGCTCCGTCGGCGAACAGGCCAACGCTATCGAGCTTGATGCGCCGGCCGGCCCGGAGCGAGCGATCCATCGCGTCGGCGTCCGCCGCCTCGACGCCGATGATCCTGGTTTCCGGCCGCAGGCGCTTGATGTAGGCGGCCACGCCGGAGATCAGCCCGCCGCCGCCGACGCAACAAAACACCGCGTCGATCGGGTCCGGATGCTGGCGCAGGATCTCCATGCCGATGGTGCCCTGGCCGGCGATCACGTCGGGATCGTCGAAGGGATGGACGAAGGCGAGCTTCTGCTTCTTCTCCAGCGTCAGGGCGTGGGCATAGGCGGCGTCGTAGGAGTCGCCCGCCAGCACGACCTCACCGCCCCGCTTCCTGACCGCATCGATCTTGATCTGCGGCGTGGTCGTCGGCATCACGATCACCGCGCGGATGCCGAGCTTCTGCGCCGACAGGGCGACGCCCTGCGCATGGTTGCCGGCCGAGGCGCAGATCACGCCGCGCTTGCGCTGCGCCGGCGTCAGATGGGCGATCTTGTTGTAGGCGCCGCGCAGCTTGAAACTGAACACCGGCTGCATGTCCTCGCGCTTGAGCAGGATGCGGTTGCCGCTGCGCGCCGACAGGTTGGGCGCGAGGTCGAGCGGGGTTTCTTCCGCCACGTCATAGACGCGGGCGTTGAGGATTTTTTCCAGATAGTCGGGACGGGACGGCATGGTGGCCTCGGCAAATAAGGGCGAGAGCGTAGCAGGGGCCGCATGCTCCCCGCAAGCGGAGGAACAAAAAAGCCGGCCAGCGGCCGGCTCAGCGGGGCGGCGTCCGCTCAGGCGGCGGCAGATTTCCCATTGCCGGTCAGATGCGCCGTGCCGGCAGCGCGTTCGCGGAAGGTCAACATCAGTCCGGCGCCGAGGCCGACACCGGCGCCCAGCATGGCCAGCATCATCTTGCCGTTCAACGTATCCATGAAGGCATCGCCGCCGACCGCCCAGGAAAGGGCGAGGAAAAAGATCGCCATCATGCCGATCACCACCAGAGCGGTGCCGGCCAGGAACAGCTGGTTCTTGAGGTAGCTTTGGGTCGCGCCAGTCGTCATTGCGGAGGGCCTCCAGAAATATGTTGCGTTTTTATTGTATTGATCTTAATCAATTTGTTGCACATGCAGAATCGATTTTGCTTGTCGAAATATAAGGCCGGGTAACATCGTTGCATGGATGCTTGGTTTCAGCCTGACGCGACGCTTGCCGGACTGTTCGCCGCGAGCTTCCTGGCCGCCACGCTGCTGCCGGGCGGTTCGGAAGCGGTGCTGTTCGCCGTGCTGCAACTACAGCCCCAGCAGACCCTCGCCGCCCTGCTGCTGGCGACGCTGGGCAATACGCTGGGCGGAATGAGTACCTATGTCCTTGGGCGCCTGATCCCGGAAAAAGTCAGCGCCGGCGGGACGGCGAAGTTTTCGGTCCGGCACACGGCTGTCCTCGACCGCTGGGGGCCGGCGGCGCTGCTGCTAGCCTGGCTGCCGCTGGTCGGCGACGCCCTGTGCGCGGCGGCTGGCTGGCTGCGCCTGCCTTGGCTGCCGTGCGCCCTCTGGATGCTGGCCGGCAAGGCGGCGCGCTACGGCGCCGTCGTCTGGCTGGCGGGGCGCTTCAGCGGCGCCTGAAGGTGCGCCTAATCGGGCTTCTTTCCCTTGCCCGGACGGTGCAGGGCGACCACCGTGCTCTTGCGCGGCTCGTCGGTGTAATAGGGCTTCTCGTTGCGGCTGAGGCCGGCATCCTCGGCCAGTTCGGCCTCGCGCTCGGCGATCAGGCCGAACAGGTCGCGGATGTCGTGGCGCGTCGCCTCGCTGAGCGGATGGAGCATGCCCGGCTGCGGCGTCGTGTCCTTGACGATGTTGGCGAGCACCTTGCGCAGCACGCGCAAAATGCGTTGTTCCTTGGTGGGTTCGGTCACGAGGGGACTCCGGTGCGGGTTCGGCGTGCCAGCTTACTGCAAAGTCAGCGCCGGCGAGACGGCGCGATTATCCGATCGGTTAGAATTTGACGCTTTGCAGCATTTCCCATCCTCATGACTGCGCGCCTCCGGGAAATTCCCTACAACACCACCTCGTTCTCGGACCGCGAGATCGTCATCCGCCTGCTCGGCCCGGAGATGTGGGCGGTGCTCGACGTCCTGCGTGGCCAGCGCGTCACCGGCCGCTCGGCGCGCATGCTCTACGAGGTGCTGGGCGACATCTGGGTGGTGCGGCGCAATCCCTACCTGGAAGACGATTTGCTGGCCAGCCCGGAGCGCCGGCAGGCGCTGGTGGGCGCGCTCAAGCATCGCCTGGCCGAGATCGAGAAGCGGCGCCAGGGAAACGAGGCGGTGGCGCGGCTGCTGGCGGCCGCGACGCAGGCGGTCGCCGACTTCGAGCACTGGTTCGCCGACACGCAGGCGCTGCGCCGCAAGGCCATGCAGCGCCTGGCGCGCCATACCCGCAAGGACAATATCTGCTTCGACGGCCTTTCCCGCGTCGCCCACGTCACCGACGCCACCGACTGGCGCGTCGAGTTCCCCTTCGTGGTGCTCACGCCGGACACGGAAGCCGAGGTCGCGCCGCTGGTGCGCGAGTGCATCGCGCTGGGACTGACCATCATCCCGCGTGGCGGCGGCACCGGCTATACCGGCGGCGCCGTGCCGCTCGACGCGAAGTCCGCGGTCATCAACACCGAGAAGCTCATCGACATGGGCCCGGTCGCGGAATCCGTGCTGCCGGGTCTCGCGCAACCCTACGCCACCATCCGCACCGGTGCAGGCGTCGTCACGCGCCGCGTCATGGAGCGCGCCGAGGAGGCCGGGCTGGTGTTCGCCTGCGACCCGACCTCGGCCGACGCTTCCTGCATCGGTGGCAACATCGCGATGAACGCCGGCGGCAAGAAGGCCGTGTTGTGGGGGACCGCGCTCGACAACCTCGCGTCATGGACGATGGTCACGCCGACGGGCCAGTGGCTTGAGGTCGAGCGCATCGGCCACAACCTGGGCAAGATCCACGAGCAGGAAACCGCGACCTTCCACCTCAAGTACCTGACCGACGATGGGCGCCTGGAGCGCGAGGAATTCCTCAGCATTCCCGGCGCCACCTTCCGCAAGGCCGGGCTCGGCAAGGACGTCACCGACAAGTTCCTCGCCGGCTTGCCCGGCGTGCAGAAGGAGGGCTGCGACGGCCTGATCACCTCGGCGGTGTGGATCCTCCACCAGATGCCGCCGGTGCAGCGCACCGTCTGCCTCGAATTCTACGGGCGGGTAGCGGATGCCGTGCCGTCGATCGTCGAGATCACCGACCACTTCAAACCCGGCGGCGCCGGCCTCGCGGCGGGGGTGCGACTGGCTGGCCTCGAACACCTCGACGAGCGCTACGTCAAGGCGGTCGGCTACGCGACCAAGGCGAAGCGGCACGGCCGGCCGAAGATGGTGCTGATCGGCGATATCGTCGGCACGGACGAGGCGGCCGTGATGCGCGCCACCGCCGAAGTCGTGCGCATGGCCAACGCGCGCGGCGGCGAGGGCTTCATCGCAGTCAGCCCCGAGGCGCGCAAGAAATTCTGGCTCGACCGCGCGCGCACGGCGGCGATCTCGCGCCACACCAACGCCTTCAAGGTCAACGAGGACGTCGTCATCCCGCTGCCGCGCATGGGTGATTACTGCGACGGCATCGAGCGCCTCAACATCGAGCTGTCGATCCGCAACAAGCTCGATCTCTGCGACGCGCTCGCCGGATTCCTGCAGGGCGACCTTCCCCTGCACATGGGCGACGCCAACCTGGCGAAGGAAGAACTGCTCGGCGACCGCCGCGACCAGGCGCTGGCCGCGGTCGCGGAAGTGCGTTGCCGCTGGCAGGGGCTGCTCGACAATCTCGACGGTGCCTGGCCGCCCCCGCCGGCGCCGACCATGCCGCGCCACTGGCATCCGCTGCCCCGCCCCCCGCGTCCCGTGCCCGTCAAACTCTGGCATCCGGTGCCGGCCACCGTGTTCGGCAAGATGCAGGATTACTCCGTGCGCGTTTCGTGGAAGCGCGAGCTCAAGCCGCTGCTGGAGGAAATCTTCGACGGCGTCGCCTACCGGCCGGCGCTCGACCGCATCGCCGCGATTCATCAGGAAGTGCTCAAGGGCCGCGTCTTCGTCGCGCTGCACATGCACGCCGGCGACGGCAACGTGCACACCAACATCCCGGTCAACTCCGACAACTACGCGATGCTGCAGACGGCCTACCGCACCGTCGAGCGCATCATGGCGCTGGCGAGGCGGCTCGGCGGCGTCATCTCCGGCGAGCACGGCATCGGCATCACCAAGCTCGAGTTCCTCTCCGACGCCGAGATCGCGCCTTTCCGCGACTACAAGCGTCGCGTCGATCCCGAGGGCCGCTTCAACAAGGGCAAACTGATGGCGCTCCCGGATATGCCCAGCGACCTGCGCAACGCCTACACGCCCTCGTTCGCGCTGCTCGGCATCGAGTCGCTGATCATGGAGCAGTCCGACATCGGCACGATCTCGGCCATGGTCAAGGACTGCCTGCGCTGCGGCAAGTGCAAGCCGGTCTGCTCCACCCATGTGCCGCGCGCCAACCTGCTCTACAGTCCGCGCAACAAGATCCTCGGCGTCGGCTTGCTGGTCGAGGCCTTCCTCTACGAGGAGCAGACGCGGCGCGGCATCTCGCTCAAGCACTTCGAGGAATTCTCCGACGTCGCCGACCACTGCACGGTCTGCCACAAGTGCGTGAAGCCCTGCCCGGTGGACATCGACTTCGGCGACGTCTCGATCGCGATGCGCAATTTCCTGCGCACGCAGGGCAAGAAGAAGACCGCTCCCGGAACCTGGCTGGCGATGAAATTCCTCACCGCCACCGATCCGGCGATGATCAAGGCGATGAAGCTCGGCATGATCGATCTCGGCTACCGCGCCCAGCGCCTCGCCCATGCCGTGGCGCGAGCCTTCGGCCTGACGCAGGACAGCGTGTGCCATCCGCCCGCCTCGCTCGGCCGGCCCGAGATCAAGGCGCAGGTCGTCCATTTCCTCAACAAGCCGATGCCGGCGAACGTGCCGCGCCGCACCGCGCGGGCGCTGCTGGATGTCGAGGATGGCGCGATGATCCCGGTGATCCGCGACCCGCGCCGCATGAGCGAGGACGGCGACGCCGTCTTCTACTTCCCCGGCTGCGGCTCGGAGCGTTTGTTCTCGCAGGTCGGCCTCGCCACGCAGGCGATGCTCTGGCATGTCGGCGCCACCACCGTCCTGCCGCCGGGCTACCTCTGCTGCGGCTATCCGCAGACTTCGGGCGGCGACGAGGACAAGGGACTGGCGATCACCACGCAGAACCGCGTGCTGTTCCATCGCGTCGCCAACACGCTCAACTACCTCGACATCAGGACGGTGATCGTCTCCTGCGGCACCTGCATGGACCAGCTGCTGAAATATCAGTTCGAGCGCATTTTCCCCGGCTGCCGCCTGCTCGACATCCACGAATACCTGATGGAGCGGGGCGTGAAGCTGGATGGCGTGCAAGGGGTGCAATATCTCTACCACGATCCCTGCCACACGCCGATGAAGACGCACAACCCGGTCAAGGTCGCCGGCGCGCTGATGGGCAAGGAGGTGCTGCTGTCGGATCGCTGCTGCGGCGAGTCGGGCACGCTCGCGGTCACCCGTCCCGACGTATCGACGCAGGTGCGCTTCCGCAAGCAGCAGGAAATCGAGGAAGGCGTGAAGAAAGTCAGTGTGGGCGGGACGGCGACGAAAATCCTCACCAGCTGTCCGAGCTGCCTGCAAGGGCTGTCGCGCTACCGCGAGGACGCGCCGGTCGAAGCCGACTACATCGTCGTCGAGCTGGCCCGCCATCTGCTAGGCGAGCGCTGGCTCGACGACTACGTCACCGCCGCCAACGCCGGCGGCATCGAGCGGGTGCTGCTCTAGCGCCCCCGCCCGCCACCGGGCCCCATGCCGCCGCCGCCCGGTCCCATGCCGCCACCACCGGGCCCCATGCCACCGCCTCCCGGGCCTCTTCCGCCGCCCATCGTCGGCGGCGTTTCCGGCAGGGTGATGCCTTGGGCCTTGGCGCGCGTGACCATTTGCGCGTGGTGCTCGGCGCGAATCTGTTCGCGCTCCTCAAGGGTTTTCGCCGCTTGCATGCGCGTGCGATATTCCATGCGCTCCTGCTGCGTCATCATCTGGCTGCCGAAGATCGGTGCTTCCTGGACATCGGCGGCAAAGACCGTGACTGCCGGCAAACCCAGCGCGACGACCAGCGCCGCGGTGACGAACCTTTGTTTCATGATGCTCTCCTTTTCCAGTCAGGCACACCGAATCGGAGTGCCTTGCATTCAACATAGCCGGTGCGTGGCGGTCGCGCCAGCGACCTGGTCGGCGGCTTTGTAACCGCATGTTGCGTCGCGGGCCGGGTCAGTCGTCCGCCAGCGTCACGGTCGCGAGCGCGGTCGATGGGTCGAGCCGCAACGCCAGTTCGCAGTATTCCGGCAACGCCTCGACGGGCGTCGGGTCGTCGGCGCAATTGCAGCCGGCGACGACGCCGGCGAAGAACACGCCAACCCTCGCATGGATGCAGCCGCCCTCCGCGCGGACCGCGATCAGCATGACTTCGAGGCCGTCATCGAGCGCGACGCCGCTCGCCGCGACCGCCTGCTGCAGCGGCAAGGCCGCGCCGCAAGCGGCCAGTTCGCGCTTGAGCGCGGCCGCGAAATCCGGCGTGCCCCAAGCGCGCATGGAGGCCGGCAGATGAATCATCGAAGCTCCTTCGGGCGATAATGCGGCGATGATATTCGACCTTGCGCTTTCGCAAATCCTCGGCTTTCTGCTCGCCGCCCTGCTCGTCACGCTGGCGCCGGGGCCGGACAACCTCGCCGTGCTGGGTCTCGGCGTGTCGCGCGGCCGCCGCGCCGGCATCGGCTTCGGACTGGGCTGCGCCCTCGGCTGCTTCACCCACACGCTCTGGGCCGTCCTCGGCCTGTCGGCCGTTCTGGCGGCCTCGGAAACGGCCTACGCCGCGCTGAAGCTTGCCGGCGCCGCCTATCTGTGCTGGCTCGGCTGGCTGGCGCTGCGCAGTCCGGGCGCGCAGTTTCGCGCCGAAACCGGCCCCGCCGGCATGACGCCGTTCGCCACCTACCTGCGGCGCGGCTTCGTCGCCAACGCGATCAATCCGAAGGTGGCGCTGTTCTTCCTCGCCTTCCTGCCGCAGTTCGTCCCGGCGGGCGATGCGTCGGGCGGCGCCTTCGCGCTGCTGGGCGCGCTGTTCGCCCTGCAGACCGTGCTGGTGTTCGGCCTGCTCGGCTGGTTCGCCGGCGCGGTCGGCGGCTGGCTCCAGCGGCGCGCCGGCCTCGGCCGTCGCCTCGACCAGGCGACCGGCGCGCTGTTCATCGCCCTCGGCCTGCGGCTGGCGCTGGAGCCGCGCGGATGAGGCAGCAGGCGACCACGCTCGAAATCCGCAGCGACGGTCGCGGCCTGTTCGAATTCACGCGCGAGCTGCGCGCCTTCGTGCGCGCCAGCGGCATGCAGAATGGTTTGCTGACGGCGTTCTGCCGCCACACTTCCGCCTCGCTGCTGATCCAGGAAAACGCCGACCCCGACGTGCGCCACGACCTCGACGCCTTCTTCGCGCAGCTCTCGCCCGACGGCCAGCCCGGCTGGCGGCACGACAACGAGGGGCCGGACGACATGTCCGCGCACATCCGCAGCGCGCTGACGCAAACCTCCATCGGCATCCCGCTCGTCGACGGCGAGCTCGCGCTCGGCACCTGGCAGGGCATCTACCTCTGGGAGCATCGCACCCGCCCGCACCGGCGCGAGGTGGTGCTGCACCTGGCCGGGGATTGATCCAGGCCAAGGCCAGGCGGCCCGGCCGCGCCGACAATGGCGCCATGAGAATCCTTCGGCTCATGGTCTGTTGCGCGCTATCGCTGGCCGCCGGCGCGGCCGGCGCGGCACGGCCCTTGCAGGCCCTGATCGACGCCACGCCGGCGGGCGGCGTCCTGCGCCTCGCGGCGGGCGATTATGCCGGCCCGGCGACCATCGACAAGCCCCTGACGCTGGAGGGCGGCGGCCGGGCGCGCCTCCTCGGCGGCGGACGCGGCACGGTGCTGGGCGTGGCGACGGACGGCGCCGTGGTGCGGGGACTGACTTTTTCCGGCAGCGGCGACTCGCATGACGCCATCGACGCCGGCATCCTTGTCGCCGGCGACGGCAACACCATCGAGGACAACGTGCTGGAAGACGTGCTGTTCGGCATCCACGTGCGCGGCGGCAACCGCAACCGCATCGCCGGCAACCGCATCGTCGGCAAGAATCTGCCGACCGCGCAGCGCGGCGATGTCATCCGCGTGTGGAACGGCCGCCACAACCGCATCGAGCACAACCGCTTCTTCCGCGCCCGCGACCTGACGCTCACCAATTCGCCCGACAACGCGGTGGTCGGCAACCGCTTCGCGGACGGCCGCTACGGCATGCACCTCGTCTTTTCCCCGCGCCTGCTGATCGAGGGCAACCGCATCGAGCGCACCCAGACCGGCATCGTGGCGATGTATTCGCCGGAGCTGACGGTGCGCGGCAACCAGGTGCGCCACGTGTTCGACGGCGGCGGCGCCGGGCTGGTGTTCAAGGACAGCGGCGGCGCGCTGGTGGAGCGCAACGAGGTGGTGCACTGCTCGGCCGGGCTGATGGCCGACGCGCCGCTCAACGCGGATCTGACGCTGACGCTGCGCGCGAACCGTTTCGCCCACAATCTCATCGGCCTGTCCTTCCACGGCGAACTGGGCGGCCACCGCATCCTCGCCAACCGCTTCGAGAACAACCTGACGCAGATCTTCGTCAGCGCGCCCGGCGTCGGCGCCTCCAATGTCTGGGAGGGCAACTACTGGAGCGACTACCAGGGCTTCGACCGTGACGGCGACGGCATCGGCGACACGCCGCACGAAAACTGGCTCTACGCGGACCGGATCTGGATGGAAACGCCGCCGGCCGCCTTCTTCCGCAACTCCCCGGTGCTGGAGCTGATCGATTTCCTCGAACGCCTCGCGCCGTTTTCGCTGCCCCACCGCATCCTCAGCGACCCCCGGCCCAGGATGCGCTAACCTAACGCCCGTGCGGAACGGGAGGGAAACGTGTGCGGCATCGCGGGTGAATTGAGGTTCGACGGGGAACGGCCGGACGCGGAGGCGGTGCGCCGCATGGCGACGCGCCTCGCGCGGCGCGGCCCCGACGCCGAGGGCTTCTGGCAGGAAGGCCCGGTCGCCTTCGGCCACCGCCGCCTGGCGATCATCGACCTCTCCGAGCGCTCGCGCCAGCCGATGGTCGATGCCGCCGCCGGCCTGTCGCTCGTCTTCAACGGCACGATCTACAACTACCCCGAGCTGCGCACCGTCCTGCACGGCCGCGGCCACCAGTTCTTCTCCGACGGCGACACCGAAGTCATCCTGCGCGCCTGGGCCGAGTGGGGCGAGGCCTGCGTCGAGCGCCTGCACGGCATGTTCGCCTTCGCGATCTGGGACAGCCGCGCGCAAAAGCTGTTTCTCGCCCGCGACCGCATGGGCATCAAGCCGCTCTACTTCGCCCGCACCGACAAATTCTTCCGCTTCGCCTCGAACCCGCAGGCGCTGCTCGCGGCGGGCGAGGCGGATACGGCCATCGATCCCGTCGCCCTGCATCACCAGTTCACCCTGCATGCCGTCGTGCCGCCGCCCCACACCATCCTCAAGGGCATCCGCAAACTGGAGCAGGGCACGACCCTGACCCTCGATGCCGCCGGACGCGCCGCCGCGCGCCGCTACTGGTCGCTCAAGGCGCGGCGGCCGGAAACGCCATTGACCGAACACCAGTGGACCGAGGCGATCCACGAGGCCCTGCGCGTCGCCGTGAGGAAGCGCAGCGAGATCGCCGACGTCAAGGTCGGCGTGCTGCTCTCCGGCGGCCTCGATTCCTCGCTGCTCGTCGCGCTGCTGGCCGAGCAGGGCGTCAACGACCTGATGACCTTCTCGATCGGCTTCGAGGATCATCCGGACGAGAAGGGCCACGAATTCGAATACTCCGACGCCGTCGCCGACTGGTTCGGCACGCGCCACCACAAGTTCGCGATTCCCAACAGCGAGGTGCTGCGCCGCCTGCCCGAGGCCGTCGATTGCATGGCCGAGCCGATGGTGAGCCAGGACGTCGTTTCCTTCTACCTGCTCTCCGAACTCGTCAGCCAGACCGTCAAGGTGGTGCAGAGCGGACAGGGCGCCGACGAGGTGTTCGCCGGCTACTCGTGGCATCCGAAGATGAACGCCGAGCCTGGGCCGTTCATCGACCGCCTGCGCCGCCACTACTTCGACCGCGATCACGGGGAATTCGCGACGATGGTCGAGCCGGCCCATCAGGTCGGCGACGTGACGGGCGAGCTGCTGGCGGCGAAGCTGCAAGAACCCTGCGCCGACGAATTCATCGACCAGCTGCTGCGCGCCGAGGCGACGCTGCTCGTCACCGACGACCCGGTCAAGCGCGTGGACAACATGACCATGGCCTGGGGCCTCGAGGCGCGCGTGCCCTTCCTCGACCACCAGCTCGTCGAACTCGCCGCGCAAATGCCGCCGGAACTCAAGCTCGGTTCTGACTCGACCGCGGGCAAGCACGTCCTCAAGCGCATCGCGCGCGGCCTGCTGCCCGACAGCGTCATCGACCGCCCCAAGGGCTACTTCCCCATGCCCGCCCTCAAGTTCGTGCGCGGCGACTTCCTCGAATTCATGCGCGCCATCCTCGACTCGCAAGCCTGCCGCCAGCGCGGCCTCTACCGGCGCGCGTATGTCGAGAAACTGCTCGCCGAGCCGGAAAAGCACCTCACGCGCATCCAGGGCAGCAAACTCTGGCACCTCGCGCTGCTGGAGTACTGGCTGCAAAGAAACGTCGACGCAACGCGGTAAAAGTCAGCGCCGGCGGGACGGCGGCTATATCACGGCGTGTTCCTACCCGCTATCATTGTCCCATCATGAAAATCCGCCAACCGCCGATGGATGCCCGCCGCGGGCACGGCTTGCCCGGCGCGCCGGAGTCCTGACGCCATGCTCTGCCGCGTCCTGCTGGTCGACGACAATCCCGCCACGGTGAATGCGTTGCGCCGCGAACTGATGCGCAAGCCGGAGATCGGCACCGAGGGCATCGAGATCGAATCCTTCGCCTCCGCGGCCGCCGCGCTGGAGCGGGCCGCCGCGCCCGACGGATATTTCGACGTCGCCATCGTCGATTACCGGATGCCGGGCATGGACGGCCTGGGTTTCCTCGCCCGGCTGCGCGCGGCCCAGCCCGACGCGGTGCGCATCCTGCTGACCGGCCAGCTCGACATGGACGGGGCGATCGCCGCGATCAACGAGGCGCGCGTCGACCACGTCATCGCCAAGCCCTGGGACGAATTCGACCTGAAGGGCCGGATCGCGCTGGCCCTGCATCAGCGCGAGCTGCGCCGCCGCTACCTGTCGCGTCGCGCGGCGGAACCCATCGCGACCTTCCGCCTGCTGCTGGTGGACGACGAGGAGCCGGTGCTGGCGGCGCTGGAGCGCGAGCTGTCCCTGCAGGGGCGGGCGACGCAGGGCGCGCATCCGCTGTTCGACATCGCGCGCGCCACCTCGCCGGCGCTGGCGCTGGAACAGGCGCGCGAGCGTTGCCCCGACATCGTCATCGCCGATTACGCCATGCCGATGATGAACGGCATCGACCTGCTGGCCGCCTTGCGGCAGGCCTGCCCGCAGTGCGTGCGTATCCTCATGTCCGGCCGCCCCGGCATCGACCTGCTCACCGACGCCATCAACCTCGCCGGTGTCTACCATTTCGTCGGCAAGCCGTGGAACGCCCATGCGCTGCGCGCTGCGCTGGCCGAGGCCCTCGCCTACCGCGACCTGCTGCACGGCGGCGAGTAGAACGAACTACCGGTTGGCGCGCAGCGCGCGGCGCAGTTCGGCCAGCTTCTGCTTGGCGAGGCGGGCGTGTTCCGTGCCGATGCGCAGCAGGATCTTCTGGCCGGCCGAGCGCCGGTCGAGATCGGGGTCGGCGAAGCGGTAGCGCACCTTCTCCTGCACCAGCGCGGGCGGCGTCGCCGGCTCCGGCGTGGCCAGCAGGTCGTCGATCGCGGCGATCAGCCGGTCGTTGAAATAGCCGTCGGGAAAGCCCAGTTCGACGTAGGCCTGCTGGAACAGCGGATAGAACTCGCGGTAGAGCGCCGCCAGCGCCGCCATGTCGGCGAACCGCAGCGCGGCGGCATGGGCGGCGTAGCGGTCGGCGTTGCCCGGGGCGATGCCCAGCGTGGCGTCGGCGCCGGCCGTGACCATCCAGCCGGCGGTGGGCCGCACCGGCCACATCTTCGCGGGCGCGTCCTGGCGCGGCAGGTTGTCGACGGTGGCGACGATGCGGCGCACGAGCGCTTCGGGCAGGAACAGCGTGCGCCAGGCCTTCATGCCGAGCAGGCGTTCGAGGCGCTGCCCCAGCAGCGCGTCGCTGGCGTCCAGTGCCGGCAGGGGCTGGGCGGGCGGCGGCGTCTCGATGGGGTGCTGGATGGGAGGCGGAGCTTCGGTCGCGGCCGGCTGCGGTACCGCGACAGGCGCCACGGGGGGCGCGGCGACCGCGACGGCTGGCTCCTGCGGGGGCGGTTGCCGCGGCCAGAAGTATGCGCTCGCGCCCGCGATGGCCATCAGCACGGCGACCACTATCCAGGGTTTCTTGTCGTTCATGGTTTCCTCCTTGCCTGCAACACAGGATAGACCGTGCCGGCCGTCGACAATTCCCGGAATTGCCCGGAGGTACTGGTCGAGTCCTCGCGGCGTGCTTAAATGCCGCCGCAATATGGAACTCGTCGATCCCCGCACCTTCCTGCTCGTCGCCAACCTGCTCGGCGTGCTGTGCGCGCTCGTGCTGTGGGTGCAGGCGCGCAGTTTCCCGGACGACATCGAAGGCCTGCGCGACTGGGCGCTGTCGGTGGTGCTGATCGCGTTCGCGTCCGGGCTGGCTTCGCTGCGCGGCATCGTGCATGACGGCTTTTCCATCGTCGCGGCGAGCGGCCTGCTGCTGCTGGGGCAGTTCCTGCTGATCGTCGGCCTGATGCGCTACAACGGCAGGACGCCGGTATGGCGGCCGACGCTCGACGTGATCGGCGCGCTCCTCGCGCTGATCGCCTGGCTGACCTTCGGCAGCCACAGCTACCAGGGCCGCATCTTCCTCATGGCGCTGGCGCACATCGGCTTCTTCGGCTACGGCGGGCTGCTGGCCTGGCGCGCCCGGCCGCGCGCCTTCGGCAGCCGCTTCCTGAGCGCGGCCTTCCTGCTCGGCGCGGCCGTGGCCGCGTGGCGCATCGCCACGCTGAACACGGCGGTGGGCGAGACGGACGCCGTGTTCGACCGCAACCTGATCCAGCAGGTCTATCTCGGCATGTTCTCGCTCGGCGTGCTGGCGCTGTCGATCGGTTTCATCCTGCTGGCCAACGAGCGCCTGCGCGTCGAACTGGAATTCATGGCGACGCGCGACCCGATGACCGGCACGCTCAACCGCCGCGCGTTCTTCGCGCGGGCCGCGGTCGAATGGGCGCGCGCCACGCGCGCCGGCCGGCCGCTGGCGGTGATCGCGGCGGACATCGATTTCTTCAAGAAGGTGAACGACACCCACGGCCATCATGTCGGCGACCTCGTCATCAAGGATTTCGCCCGCCGCGCGCAGGGCATGCTGCGCGTGCCCGACATCCTCGCGCGCTTCGGCGGCGAGGAGTTCGTGATCCTGCTGCCCGACACCGGGCTGGCCGAGGGCCGGCAGGTGGCCGAGCGCATCCGCGCCGAGCTGGAAACGCAGCGCGAAATGGCGCTGCCGCGCTACACCGCCAGCCTCGGCGTCGCGGTGGCGCGGGGCGCGGCCGGCGACGCGGCGGACATCGACGCGCTGATCGCGGCAGCCGACGCGGCGCTCTATCGCGCCAAGCAGGGCGGGCGGAACAGGGTAGAGGCCGGCTGATAAAATCCGCCCCCCGTCTCCCTCCCGTTTTCCCCATGCCCCAAAAGGTTTTCATCCGCACCTTCGGTTGCCAGATGAACGAATACGACTCCGACAAGATGATCGACCTGCTCGGTCAGGCCGGCGTCGAGCGCACGGAGGACGTCGAGGCGGCGGACATCATCCTGTTCAACACCTGCTCGGTGCGCGAGAAGCCGCAGGAGAAGGTGTTCCACGACCTCGGCCGCGTCAGGAAACTCAAGGAGCAGAAGCCCGGCCTGATCATCGGTGTCGGCGGCTGCGTCGCCAGCCAGGAGGGCGACGCGATCGTCAAGCGCGCCCCCTACGTCGATCTCGTCTTCGGCCCGCAGACCCTGCATCGCCTGCCCGAGCTGATCGCCGCGCGGCGCGCCTCGGGCCAGGCGCAGGTGGATGTCTCGTTTCCCGAGATCGAGAAGTTCGACCGGCTTCCCCAAACGCGCGTCGAGGTCGGATCGAGCGCTTTCGTCTCGGTGATGGAAGGCTGCTCGAAGTTCTGCACCTATTGCATCGTGCCCTACACGCGCGGCGACGAGGTCTCGCGCCCCTTCGCGGACGTGATGGACGAAATCGCCGCCCTCGTGAAGCAGGGCGTGCGCGAGGTGACGCTGCTCGGCCAGAACGTGAACGCCTATCGTGGCGAGACGGATGACGGCGATACGGTCGACCTCGCCTTCCTCATCGAGGCCGTCGCCGCCATTCCGGAGATCGAGCGCATCCGCTACACGACCTCGCATCCCTGCGAGATGACGCAACGCCTCATCGACGTCCATGCGACGATACCCAAGCTCGCGCCGCACTTGCACCTGCCGGTGCAGTCCGGCTCCGACCGCGTGCTGGCCGCGATGAAGCGCGGCTACACGGCGCTCGAATACAAGTCGGTCGTCCGCAAGCTGCGCGCCGCGCGGCCGGAACTTTCACTGTCGACGGATTTCATCGTCGGTTTTCCCGGCGAGACAGCGGAGGATTTCGAGAAGACCATGACGCTGATCGACGAGATCGGCTTCGACGCCAGCTTCTCCTTCATCTTCAGCCCGCGCCCCGGCACGCCGGCGGCCGAGATGGTCGACGACGCGTCGCTGGAGCTCAAGACCCGGCGCCTGATGCGCCTGCAGAAGCGCATCGAGGAACTCGCCTTCGCCGTTTCGGAGGCCATGGTCGGCACGGTGCAGAAGGTGCTGGTCGAAGGCCGCGCCAAGAAGGATGCCCGCGAACTCGCCGGGCGCACCGCCAACAACCGCGTGGTGAATTTCAAGGGCAGCGAGCGCCTGATCGGCCGCTTCGTCGACGTCACGATCACCGCCGCGCTGCCGCATAGCCTGCGCGGCGAGGTGGTGATCCGCGCGGACTGAAAAAAGTCAGTCCCGGCGGGACGGCGAGGTTTTTCGCGCCAGGCGCGGGCGCGCTAGTATGATGCGCGGGCCGCGCAGGATTTCCCGGGGAACGATCGCGATGTTTTCGTGTTTGCACCGCCTGACATGCTGGGCCCTGCTGGGCTGCTGGCTGCCGCTGACCGCCGCGGCCGACGGCTCGGCGCACCTGCGCATCGGTGGCACGGGCGCGGTCGATGCCCTGCTGTCCAGGCTCGCGCTCGAATACCGGCGCATCGATCCTGCCGCCAGAATCGAAGTGGTCCGCCCGCCGCTGGGCAGCAGCGCCGGCATCCGGGCCACAAGCCAGGGCTATCTCGGCGTCGCCTTCAGCGGCCGCCCGCTGACGGCGTCGGAAGCCCAAGAACTCAGCGAACGTGAATTGACGCGCACGCCATTCGCCTTTGTCGTGAATGGCGAGGTCGGCAGGGAGAACCTTACGCAGCAGGATTTGCTGGATATCCATGCCGGCCTGCGGCAGCACTGGGACGATGGCGCGCCGCTGCGTCTGGTCATGCGCCCCCTCAGCGATTCCGATTCGGCTTACCTGCGTTCGCTGTCGCCCGTGCTGGATCATGCCGTGATCGCGGCGCTGGACCGTCCCGGCATGGTGCTGGCCAATACCGATGTCGATAACGCCGAAATGCTGGGTAGAGCCAAGGGCATGTTCGGCACGATGACCCTGTGCCAGTTGCGGTCGCAGGGGCTGGCGCTGAAGCCGCTCGCTTTCGACGGCGTCTTGCCCACGCCGGAAGCCTTGGCGAGTGGACGGTATCCGCTGTTCAAGACGCTGCATGTCGTGACGCGCCGGGATCCGCCCCCCGCGGCCAGCCGCTTCGTCGACTTTCTGTTTTCAGCTGCCGGGCGTCGGGTAATCAGCGAGAACGGTTGTGCTGCCGCGACGGCGAAACGGTAGTCCGCATCGTGCCCAGTCGTGCCAGCGCCATCGAACGCTACCTCAACCGGGTGGCGTTCGGCACCGCCCTGCTGGTGACCTTGCTGCCGCCGACCGCCTACCTGATGCTGGAGTTGCACCATATGGAGGCGACGCTGGAGGTCGAGGCGCGGGCGGCCGCACTGGTCGTCAACAACTACATCGCGCACAATCCGGAAAGCTGGCATTTCCAGCAGGAACGACTGGGCGAGGTGTTGCGCACCGTGAATCTGCCGCAAAGCACGCTCCGGATCTATGACACGGCCGGCACGAAGCTCGCCGAGGCGGCCAGCCGGATCTTCAGGCCGACCATGACACGCAGCGTACCGATCTACGATTTCGGCGAAGAATGCGGTCGCCTTGAGATTGTCGGCGGCTTGAGCGAGTTGGTGGCCAATACATTGCTGATGGGAGCCTTCAGCTTCATCCTCGGCGTGCTGACCTTTTTCCCTTTGCGGCGGCTGCCGCTGGCGGCACTGCGACGTTCGCAGCAGGAACTGCAAAATGAGTTAAGGCGCCGCCTGGAAATCGAGAGCCAGTTGCGCGGTGCCCAGGATCGCCTGGCGGAAGCGGATCGGCTCGAATCCGTTGGCCGCCTGGCCGCGGGCGTGGCGCACGAAGTCAAGAACCCGCTGGCCATCATCCGCTTCGGCATCGACTACCTGGAGCGTCAGACCAAGGGAGATGCCAGTCAGGAGGAGGTGCTCTCCGATGTGCGCGAGGCCATCGGGCGTGCCGACCGCATCGTCAAGGGGCTGCTCGATTTCGCGCGCAACAAGAGCATCGCGCGCATTCCCGTCTCCCTCCACGCGGTCATCGACAACGCGCTGTACCTGACGCGCCATGAACTTGAAACGCGCCAAATCGAAATCGTGCGCGTCTTTCAGGAAGACCTGCCGATGCTGCAGGGCGACCCGAACCGGCTGGCGCAGGTCTGCGTCAACCTCATCACCAACGCGGCGCAGGCGATCGGGCAGAAGGGCCGGATCACCGTGGTCACGCGCGCCATCACGCTCGGTCCGGGCGACCTGTCGCGTGATGCGCTCGACAGCTTCAGGATCGGCGACCCGGTTGTGATCGCCGAGCTGCGGGATACCGGCCCCGGCCTGTCGCCCGAAGCCCAGAAAAAGCTCTTCGACCCGTTTTTCACGACCAAGCCGGTCGGCGAGGGCAACGGGCTGGGCTTGTCGGTGGCGCGCAATATCGTCCTGATCCACGATGGCGCCCTGGTGCTGCGCAACCTGCCGGAAGGCGGCGTCTCGGCCACGCTGATGTTCAAACAAAACAGGGAGTAGCGGATGAAAAGGATTCTGGTGGTGGACGACGAACCGGCGATCACGCGCCTGATCAAGCTTAATCTCGAGGCGACCGGAAAATTCGAAGTGCATGCAGAAAACCGCGGCGCGCAGGCGCTGGAACGTGCGCGCGCTTGTCAGCCGGATTTGATACTGCTCGACATCATGATGCCCGACCTGCTAGGCAGCGATGTCGCGGCCCAGTTACAGGCCGACCCCGAGCTGCACGACGTCAAGATCGTTTTTCTGACCGCGATGCTCAAGAAAAATGAAATGCCGGACAGCAAGGGTGAGATCGGCGGCCAGCACATCGTCGCGAAGCCCGTCAGTACCGAGGATCTGATCACGGTCATCGAGACCGTCATCGGCTAGCGGCCTCCGCCGCCAGCTTCCCCAGCCGTCGCACCGCCGCTTCGATGGTTTCGCTCCACGGGTTGCCGCAGTTGAGGCGCAGACAGTTGCGGTAGAGGCCGCTGGGCGAGAACAGATCGCCCGGCACGCAGGCGATGCCCGCGGCGAGCGCGCGCCGCCACAGCGCCGCCGTGTCGGTGCCGGCGGGCAGTTCGACCCACAGGACGAAGCCGCCGCGCGGCCGCGCCGTGCGCGTGCCGGCCGGGAAATGGCGCGCCACCGCCGCCATCATCTGCTCGACCTGGTTTTGGAAATGGCGCCGCAGCGCGCGCACGTGGCGTTCGTAGGCGCCGGCTTCGAGCGTTTCCGCCAGCACGCGCTGGGTGATGGGATTGGTGCCGCCGCTGGCGAGCATCTTCTGCAGCGCGACGGCGGCATGATGGCGGCCCGCCGCGACGTAACCGATGCGCAGCGAGGGCGAGAGACTCTTCGAGAACGAGGCGCACAGCATGACGTTGCCGCTCTTGTCGAAGGCCTTCAGCGGCCAGGGACGCTGCGCGCCGTAGCACAGGTCGCCGTAGATGTCGTCCTCGATCACCGGCACCTTGCGCGCCGCCATCAGCCGCGCGAGCTTCTGCTTTTCGCCATCGGGCATCACGCTGCCGAGCGGGTTGCTGGCGTTCGGCACCAGCAGCACCGCGGCCACCCCGCCGTCGCGCGTGGCGAGATCCAGCGCCGGCACGGACAGGCCCGTTTCCGGATCGGTGGGAATTTCCAGCGCCCTGAGGCCGAGGCTTTCGAGCAGTTGCAGCATCACGTAATAGGCGGGCGACTCGATGGCGACGGTGTCGCCGGGGCGCGTCACCGCGCGCAGGCACAGGCTCATCGCCTCGGTGCAGGAATTGGTGATCGTGATCGCGCCGGCATCGAGCGGCCGGCCCCAGCCGAGCGAACGTATGACCAGCTGGCGCACCAGCTGCGGATCGTTGATGTCGGTGTGGCTCGCGCCGTCGAGCAGGCGCGGAAAGCGGCGCGCGACGCTGGCGTAGCGGCGATGCAGCGCGGCGATCGGCAGCAGGGCCGACGCCGGCAGGGCCGCGCCGAGCGGGACGATGCCGGGTTGCTGGTTCGCGTGCAGCACTTCGACGAGGCGCTGGTTCAGGTCCACCGCCACCGGTGCTTCGGGCATGACCGGGGGCGCGGAGGCCGCCAGCGGCCGCGAACGGGCGCGCACGAAAAATCCGGACTGCGGCCGGGCCTCGACCAGCCCGCGCATTTCGAGCTGGCGGAAGGCCTGCACCGCGGTTGATACCGATACCCGCCGTTCCTGCGCGAGTCGGCGCACCGAGGGCAGGCGTTCGCCGGCGCGCAGGACGCCGTCGGCGATCAGCCCGGCCATGTCGTCCGCCAGCCGTTCGTAGCGCAGGTCGCTCATTCCTCTGCCACCCTCACAGTTGATGTGGATTGCGACCGATACAGTTTTTTATAACCGCATCTGTAATGGCCACAATTTTGATTTACTGAGACTGTAACAGCTTCCGGGCCTTTTCTAAACTGGCCGCATGTCGAACGGGAGGGCTGCCATGGAAAGAATCGAGCTGCGGCACAACCAGCCCCTGCGCCTGGCGGGGCCGGCGACGCTGGAATGCGTCGCCGGCCGCGTCTGGCTGACGACGGATCGCACGGCGGGCGACATTTTCCTGCGCGCGGATGAGCGCCATGTTCTCCTCGACGGGGAGACGGCGCTGGTCGAGGCGCTCGGCGCGGCGGTGCTCGTATGCCGTCCATCCCTTTCGCGCTGGCGCCGCCGGTGCCGCGCTGTGATATCTTCGTCGCATGGATTCGTGCGAGCTTTGCGACTCTTCCGGCGGCGAGGTTCTCTGGCAGGATGAACGCTGTCGCGTCGTCCGCGTCGGCGGCGCGGAGGGAGCGGCTTTTCCCGGTTTCTGCCGGGTCATCTGGCAGGGGCACGTGCGCGAGATGTCCGATCTCGCTCCCGCCGACCGAGGCCATCTGCTCGATGTGCTGGGGGGAGTGGAGTTCGCGGTGCGCGCGACGGTGCGGCCCGACAAGATCAACCTGGCCAGCCTCGGCAACGTCGTGCCGCATCTGCACTGGCACGTGATTCCGCGCTGGAGCGACGACAGCCATTTCCCCGCGCCGATCTGGGCCATTCCCGCGCGCCCGGCGCCGGCGCGTCCGCAACCCGCAAGCGCGAACCTGCGCGCGGCGCTGCAGGCCGCGCTGGAGAACCGGACATGAACCTCGACCTGCCCGCGACCGGCACTGCCCAGCCGCCGTTGTTCGTCGACGCCGAGCAATGTGGCGAGTGGTGCGCCGCGTTGCAGTTGACGAATCCCATCCAGACCCAGGCCCAGCTCCTGCGCCAGCTGCACCTGCTCAACTGCTACACGCTGGCCGCCGCGCCGCGCCTGGCCATCCTGGAGCTGTTGCGCGCGCCGATCCATTTCGTGCAGGAGGAAAGCGCGAAGAAATTCACCGGCAAGCCGCTGCCGCTCGCGGCGCCCGAGCAGGCCGCCTTCGATACCGCGCACGGACTCTGGCAGGCGCTGGCCCTGGGCTATCTGCGCTGCCTCGATGCCTGCCTGAATGGCGATGTCGCGCTGCTGCCGCAGGCGGCCCTCGTCTGCCAGCGCGCCTTGGCCGCGCTGGTCGGCGACCAGGCCGACCTGACGCGCGCCGGCCGGCAGCCGGACGACGAGCACTGGGGCCGGGTGCATGCGGTGCTGGCCGCCGCCGACCGGCTCGACGCCACCACCACCGCGGTCACCGATCCGTTGCGCGGCGGCGCGGCGCCGACGGTGACGGATGCCTATGTCGAGTCGATGCTGCTGGCCGCCGCCAACCTGCACGAACTCACGCCGCGCCAGCAGGGCTGGGCCATGCGCTGGGCGCGCCGCTGGGCCGGCAAGGTCGTCATCCATCCCGCCCCCCCGCCGGAATCGCCGGCGCTGCCGCTGTGCGTCGACCTGGCCAGTGCGGAACCCGCGCGCTTCAAGCCTTACACGGGGAGTGGCGCGCGCTGGCTCGACACCGCCGAACTGCGCAAGAGCCTGAAGAAGCGCCTCAAGCTGCTCGCCGAAGGCGGCGAGGCAAACACGCCGGAGCAACTCGGGCTGGGCAGGGACTGCCAGCAGCCCGCCTGTGGCGATGCGCTGCGCCGCGTCTATCCGCGCTGGGTCAAGGGCGGCGTGCTGCGCCGCCACGAGCGCCATCCGATGCACGGCGCCTGCCGCTTCGTCGTCGGCGTCGACGCGATCCACTACTACCTGTCGGGCAGCCAGCCCTTCAAGCCGCCGGGCAGCGCCAGCGTCGACGTGCTGCGCCGCCAGCGCGAGGAGCTGGCCACCTTCGGCCGCTTCGCCACGCGCTTCGAGGAGGAATACAGCCGTGACCATGGCTACCAGCTCGAGAACTGGGAGATCGTCGAGGACTGGGGCATGCTTGACCAGTCGAACGGCGGCCTGCGGCTGGAGCGGCCGCTGAAGCAGGCCGGCGGCCGTCTCGGCATCGGCCAGCTCGTCGCGGTGCAGCCGGCGAACGCGAACGGCCTGCTGCTCGGCGCGGTGCGCTGGGCGCAGACCACTGGCGCCAGCCTCGTGACCGGCATCCAGATGTTTCCCGGCCGGCCGGTGCCGGTCGCCGTGCGCGGCACCGGCGTCATGGCGGAGCGCGAAGCCTATCGCCCCGGTTTCCTGCTGCCGCCGGTGGAGGCGCTGGAACTGCCCGCCTGCGTCGTGCTGCCGCCCGGCAGCCACAAGCCGGGCCGCATCATGGAAGCCTGGACGCCGGCGGCCAGCCAGCGCCTCAGGCTCAAGGAAGTGATCGACCGCGGCGCGGATTTCGAGCGCGTGGCCTGCGAGACGATGCCCGACTAGGAGCCGGACAGCAGGGCGAGGAATTCAGCGGCGTCGACCGGCCTGCCGAAGAGATAGCCCTGAGCGAATTCGCAGGCGCGCGCCTGCAGCAGGCCGGCCTGCTCGGCGGTTTCCACGCCCTCCGCCACCACCGTCAGGCCCAGGCTGTGCGCCATTGCCAGGATGGCCTCGACCAGCGCACGGTCGGCGGGGTCGGTGGCCATGTCGTTCACGAAGGCCTTGTCGATCTTGACGTGATGCACGGGGAAGCGCTTGAGGTAGGCGAGCGACGAATAGCCGGTGCCGAAGTCGTCGATGGCCAGTTGCAGGCCGGCGCGGCCGGCCGCGACGAACCATTCCTGCACGGCCGGGGAATCGGCGAGCAGCACGCCCTCGGTGATTTCCAGCACGATCTGGCGCGGCGCGAGGCCGTGCCGTTCCAGCGTGGCGAGGATGTGCGCCACCGACAGCGCCTCGGGCAGCTGGCGCACCGAGACGTTGATCGCCAGCGTGAGCGCATGGCCGGCGGCCTGCCAGGCCGCGAGCTGGCGGCAGCCGGTGGCGAAGGCCCAGGCGCCGATGTCGCGGATCAGGCCGGTTTCCTCGGCGAGCGGCACGAAGCGGTCGGGGCCGACCAGGCCGCGCAGGGGATGCCGCCAGCGCAACAGGGCCTCGGCGCCGATGATGCGGCCGCTCGCGAGTTCGATCACCGGTTGATACTGCAAGGCGAATTCCTCGCGCGCCAGCGCGCCGCGCAGGTCGGCCTCCAGTTCGCGCCGTTCGACCGCCGCCGTGGTCATCGCCATCTCGAAGAATTGCGCGTTGTTGCGGCCGGCCTCCTTGGCGCGATACATCGCCAGGTCGGCGTTGCGGAACAGCGTCTCGATGTCGGCGCCGTCGTCGGGATAAAGGGTGATGCCGACCGAGGCGCCGATGTGGATCTCGTGGTCGTCGAGCAGGAAAGGGACGGCCATGCGCGCGACGATCTTGTCGCCCACCAGACTGGCGGCGGCGGTGTCCTCGATGTCGGCCAGCAGCACGACGAACTCGTCGCCGCCCTGGCGCGCGATGGTGTCGGTCTCGCGCACGCACTGCCGCATGCGCTCGGCGACGGCCTGCAGCAGGCGGTCGCCGAAGGCGTGGCCGAGCGTGTCGTTCACCTGCTTGAAGAAATCGAGGTCGATGAACATCACCGCCACGCGCGAATTTTCGCGGCGCGCCTGCTTCATCGCCTGGCCGAGGCGCTCGACCAGCAGGTTGCGGTTGGGCAGCCCGGTCAGCGCGTCGTAGTTGGCGCGGTAGGCGATCTCATCCTCGCTGCGCTTGCGCTGGGTGATGTCGATGAAGAGCGAAACGAATTCGACGATCTCTCCCTCGGCGTCGCGCACCGCCGAGATGGTCTGCCAGACCGGGAAGATCTCGCCGTCGCTGCGGCGGTTCCAGATTTCGCCCTCCCAGTGGCCGTGCGTCTGCATGGCGTCCCACATCGCGGCGTAGAAGCGGGCGTCGTGGCGGCCGGACTTGAGCAGCCGCGGCGTGCGGCCCAGCGCCTGTTCCGGCGCGTAGCCGGTGGTCGCCGTGAAGGCAGGGTTGACGCGCTTGATGACGCCGTTGGCGTCGGTGATGACGATCGCTTCGCCGGTCGCCTCGAACACCGTCGCCGCCTCGCGGATGGCGCGCTCGGCCTCGACGCGCTCGGTGATGTCGTGGATGATCGAATAGAGGATCAGGCGGTTCTGGTGGTGGTAGGGGCCGGAATACATCTCCACGGTGCGCAGCGAGCCGTCCTTCATGCGGTGCGGGAAGATGAAGTAGTCGCGCTTCTCCTTGATGGCGCGCGCCATTTCCTTCTCGACCTCCGCCGGCGTCAGCAGGTTGATGTCGGAGATCTGCAGCGCCATCAGCTCCTCGTGCGTGTAGCCGTAGAAGTCGCTGGCCGCCGGGTTGGCGTCGATGATGCGGCCGTCGGCCGGGTCGATCAGCAGCATCACCGCCTTGGCCTCGGCGAAGAAGCTGCGGTAGTGCGCCTCGCTTTCGGCGACCGCCGCCATCAGGTCTTCGAGCCTTTCCTGGGTGCGGCGCTGCTCGGTGACGTCGGTGTGGGTACCGATCATGCGCACCGGCCTGCCTTGGGCGTCGCGGTTGATTACCTGGCCGCGCGCGAAGATCCAGCGCCATTCGCCGTTCTTGTGGCGCATGCGGAACACCGCGCGGTAGGCGGACGTCTCGCCGTTCACGTGGCGCTCGATTTCGGCACGGGCCTGCGGCAGATCGTCAGGGTGGAGGCGGCTTTCCCACTCCTCGAAGCGGTTTTCGATCTCGTCGTCGGCGTAGCCGAGCATGGCCTTCCAGCGCGGCGAGAAGAATACCTTGCCGGTGACCAGGTTGCGGTCCCACACGCCGTGGTCGGCGCTGTCGAGCGCGAACTGCCAGCGCTCCTCGGCTTCCTTGATGGCGATTTCGCGCACCCGCAGCGCGATCGCCAGCAGGTTGAAGTCCTCGGCGAGGTTTTCGAACTCGTCGCCGCTGCGCAGCTCGATCGGCGTATCGAGTACGCCCTGCGCGAAGTCGTGCGCGCCAGCGCGCAGGATGTCGAGCGGGTCACCGATCCAGCGCCGGCCGAGCCGGGCGGCTAGCGGCAAGGCCAGCAGCAGCGAGCCGGCCAGCACCGCCAGCGCGACGAGCTGGGCGCGCCGCTGTTCGTCGCGCGCGAACCGGTCGTCGAGACCGACGAGCAGCCATGCGGTTTCGTTGCCGGCGAGCGCGAAGGCGGCCGTGTCGAGATGCCGGGAGGACTTCTTCAGCAGCTCGAAGGGCTGGTGAGTGGCCGTCTGCTCGGACAGCAGCGTCACGCCGCGCAGGTCTTCCGGACGCAGGCCCAGCGGATTGTCGCCGTCGAAGTCGCCGGAAAACAGCAAGTGCGCGGTCATCTGGCGTTCGCGCGCCGCGTTCTCCAGAAATGGCAGTGGCGCCGGCAGGCTCAGGTAGATCCAGCCGACTTCCCGCACGACGTTGCCGCGCAGGCGGGTGACCGGCACGACGACCTCGATGTGCAGCTGGCGCCCCTGGCGGCGCAGCAGCGCGACCGGCGCCTTTGGCCTGCCCAGCCTGGCGCCATCCAGCGGCAGGTCGGCGGCGGGAGCGGCCTCTTCCCAGTCGAGGCCGTTTTCGGCCTGCCGCAGCAGACGGATTTCCCCCTTGGACCAGGAGGTGATGGCGCTGGTGCGTCCGGTCGTGCCGGGAAGGACACTGGCGGCCAGCTGGTCGCGACCGTCGTAGGCCGCGATGGCGATGTTTGCCGTGCCGTATTCCGCCAGCTCCCGCGCCAGACGCTTTTTTTCCTCGTCGTAGATCAGCGGCTGGTAGTTCCCGGGATCGGCGTAGTCGGTCAGCAGGGCCAGCATGGCGACGATTTCCTCGCGGCTGGCGAGTGCCGTGGCGCTCGCCAGCAGCCGTTGCCGGTCGTCGGTGAGGCGCTGGCCGAAATCCTGCATCAGCGCGTGGGTGGCGCGCCCGGCGAGGGTTTCATGCTGGCCGCCGATCAGGAAGGTCAGCGCGCCGGCGACCAGCAGCAGCGCCGTCGTCAGCGTGCCGGCGACCAGCAGCAGCAGCTTGCGGCGAACCGTCAGGCGCATGATCGGCGTCCCGCGTTCAGAAGATAGGCTCGACCTTGTCGACGTTCTCGCGCGTGACGGCCACCGATTCGACGACAACCTCCTTCCGCGCGAGCTTGCCGCCGCGCAGCAGCGTGACCGCCGCCGCCGCGCCCTCCCTGCCGAAGGTCGGGTAGGTGAAGCTGGCGGCGATCTCGCCGGCGCGGATCGCCGCGCGCGTCTCGCCGATGTAGTCGATGCCGGTGATCGGAATGCTCCGCGGGTCAATGCCCGCCTTCTTCAGCGCGAGGATGGCGCCCAGCGCCATGCTGTCCGATTGCGCATAGATGGCGTCGAAACGGAGCTTCTCGGCCAGTGCTTCCTCGATGCGCTGGATCGCCAGCGCCCGCAGCGAATCGGCCCGCTTCACCGCCACGACCTTGAGCCCGGGATGCTTCCGCAATTCCTCGTAAAAACCCTCGGTGCGCAGCTGGCCGGGCGTGGTGCTGGGGATGTGCTGCAGCATCAGGATATTGCCCTTGCCGTTGAGGCGCCGCGCCAGGTAGGCCGCCGCCTGGCGCGCGATGGCGTGGTTGTCGGCGGTGACGAAGTGCGTGAATTCCTCGCCATTGACGCGCCGCGACAGCAGGATCACCGGGATGCCCTTGCGGTAGACGCGCGCGATCGGCTCGCGCATCAGTTCGGCGTCGCGCGGGCTGGTGATCAGCACGTCGACGCCCTGGGCGGCGAAGTTCTCGATGTCCTGTATCTGCCGCGCGTTGTCTCCCTTGGCGTCGGAGAACACGAACTCGATGTCGGCATGGGCCGCCAGCGCGTTCTTCAGGTCGCGCACCTGCGCGACGCGCCAGTCGTTCGCCATCGTGTCCTGGGCGAAGGCGACGACGTATTTCTTCTGGACGGGGTCGGCGGCCTGGGCATGCAGCGGGGCGGCAAAACAAAAGAAAAGCAGCAGGGCTAGGATGGGGCGCGGCATCGCGATCTCTCTTTCGGTTTTTTTATAGCCTCTCAATATAGCCATTTTCTTCGGCGTCGGGCGGCTCGAAGCCCTCCAGCTGCCCGGCCAGCACCGCGGGCGTGGCCTCGGAGGCGTCGCCGTGCCGTGCCAGCAGGCGCTGGCGCATTTCCGCCGGGGTGGCTGTCGGCGCGAGGAGCGTGCAGGGGACGCCGAGGCGCGCCGCCAGCGCGCGGAAGGCGGCGCGCTCGGCGCGCTTGAGGAAGGCGGCATCCACGATCGCCGACCAGCCGGCGGAGAGCGCCAGTTCGGCGAGCTCGCCGAGGCGCGCGTAGGTGCGCAGCGTGGCCGCGGGCGCGTAGATCGTGCCGCCGCTGGCGGCGTCGGGCGCGAGGCCGAACAGGCGCTTGCGCTCGACGTCGGAGCGGATGCGCACGGTGTGCAGAAAGTCAGCCGTGGCGAGACGGCGGCTGGAGGCGTGGGTCTTGCCGCTGCCTGAAGGGCCGCAGGTGATGGTCAGCGCCGGGGCGGGCGGGGCGGCGAGGCGCTCGGCGATGGCGAGGTAGCCGACGCTCTCGGCATGCCGCTCCTGCAGCGCGGCGACCTTGCAGCGCACCAGCGCGCGATAGACGAGATAGAAGCGCAGCACCGTCAGCGCGCCGAAATCGCCGCTCCACGCCAGCCATTCGGACAGCAGCCAGCTCGCCAGTCCCGGCCGTTCGTGGTCGAGCAGGTCGAGCAGGGTGAAGGCGATCTCGCTGGCGACGTCGATGTGGCGGAAGCCGGCGTTGAACTCGATGCCGTCGAAGGGCACGATGCGGCCGGCCAGCAGCACGAGGTTGCCCAGATGCAGGTCGCCGTGACCCTCGCGCACGCGGCCCTGCGCCTTGCGGCGCGCGAATTCCGGCGCCAGCCGCGCGCATTCGTCCAGCGTCCAGGCCTTGAGCGCGGCGAGCCGTCGCGCGGCGTCGGGCAGCAGGCGCTCCAGTTCCTCGAAGTTTTCCAGCGCGTCGGCGCGGATCGCTTCCGGTCCGCCAAAAGTCAGCTCCGGCGAGACGGCGGCGGTTTCCTGGAACGCCGCGAGATCGCGCGCGAAGGCCGACAGTTGCGCTCCGGTGAGGTCGCCGTGGGCGCAGACGCGGTCGAGGCGCGCCTCCGCGTCGAAGCGGCGCATCTTCACCGCCGGTTCGCCGGCGAGCTCGACGACATCCAGATACAGGTCGGGGGCGAAGCGGCGGTTGAGGCGCAGCTCCTCGTGGCAGCAGGCGCGGCGTTTTTCAAGGGTGCCGTAGTCGAGGAAGGGCAGCGTCACCGGCTTCTTGATCTTCCAGGCGAACCCGTCCGCGAGCAGCACCCAGGAGATGTGGGTCTCCTCGACGCGAACCCGGGCGGGATCGGGCAGGGCCCGGATGAAGGCGAGCGGCGCATCCGGCATAATGTCCGCATTATGACCCTGACCGAGCTGCGTTACATCGTCGCCCTCGCCCGCGAACGCCATTTCGGTCGCGCCGCCGAGAAGTGCTTCGTCGCGCAGCCGACGCTGTCGGTGGCGGTCAAGAAGCTTGAGGACGAGTTGGGCGTGATCCTTTTCGAGCGCGGCCAGAACGAGGTCAGCGTGACGCCGGCCGGCGCGCCGATCGTGCAGCAGGCCGAACGGGTGCTCGCCGAGGCGACGCGCATCCGCGAGCTGGCCGACACGGTGGGCGACCCCCTCGCCGGGCCGTTGCGTCTCGGCGCGATCTATACCATCGGCCCCTATCTGCTGCCGAAGCTGGTGCCACTGCTCCGGGAGCGCGCGCCGAAGATGCCGCTGATGATCCAGGAGAACTTCACGCACAAGCTGGTCGAGGCGCTGAAAAGCGGCGAGCTCGACGTCGCCGTGCTGGCGTTGCCTCTCCAGGAGCCCGGTCTGGTGGCGCAGCCGGTCTATGACGAGGCCTTCCGCACGCTGGTGCCGGCGAATCACCCCTGGGCGAAACTGAAATCGGTCGACGCCGCGCGCCTGCTCGACGAACCGCTGCTGATGCTCGGTCGGGGCAACTGCTTCCGCGACCAGGTACTCGACCTGTGCACGCGCGCAGGCGCCGGCGGGCCGCAGGTGCTCGAGGGCTCCTCGCTGGAAACCATCCGCCTGATGGTCGCCTCCGGCGTCGGCATCACGGTGATGCCGTCTTCCGCCGTGGACGGACTGCCGAAGGACGATGCGCTGCTGCGCGTGAAGCCTTTCGCCGAACCGACGCCGACGCGCCGCGTCGGGCTGGTGTGGCGCGCGAGCTTCCCGCGCCACCAGGCCATCGACCTGGTGCGCCGCGCGCTGCTCGACTGCAAGCTGCCGGGCACGCGGTCGGCCAGATAGCCCATGGCTATTGGCCATATTGACACGAACTGTTGGAACAATCCCAAGGGCCGGGGCACAATTCCCCCATGTCAACGCAGTCCTCGCAAAGGAGTCCAGCATGAAATCGAAAAACACCCCCCGCATCGACATCGGCATTTCCGACGGCGACCGCGGCAAGATCGCCAAGGGCCTCGCGCGCCTGCTCGCCGACAGCTACACGCTCTATCTGATGACGCACAACTTCCATTGGAACGTCACCGGCCCGATGTTCAACACCCTGCACCTGATGTTCATGGCGCAATACACCGAGCAGTGGAACGCGCTCGACATCATCGCCGAGCGCATCCGCGCCCTCGGCCATCCCGCGCCCGGCACCTACAAGGAGTTCGTCAAGCTGGCCTCGATCAAGGAAGTCGACGGCGTGCCGAAGGCCACCGACATGATCAGGCTGCTGGTGGACGCCCAGGAGGCCACCGCCCGCACCGCGCGCGAGCTGTTCCCGCTCGTCGACAAGGCCAACGACCAGCCCACCGCCGACGTGCTGACCCAGCGGCTGGAAGTGCATGAGAAAACCGCCTGGATGCTGCGCAGCCTGCTGGAAGAGTGAAGTTTCGCGTCAGCGCCGCCGTCCCGCCGGCGCTGACTTTTTTCAGGCGCGGCGTGCCCTGAGCCAGTCGGCGAGGTGCCGCGCGGGACGTTCCCAGTCGCGTTCCAGCATCAGGCCATGGCCCATGCCGGCGTGGATGGTCGCGGCGACGCCGTAGCTGCGCGCCGTCATTTCCACCAGCGACGGCGGGACGATCAGGTCATGTTCGGCGCCGACGACCAGCAGGTCGTCGCGACCGCGCGGCAGGCTGGCCAGCACGCGCGCGACGTGCGGCAGGTTGAAGAGCATCATGTCCCAGACCGCGCGGTGCGATTCGGGCTGGGCGAGGCGCAGGTAGCGCGCCAGATCGTCCGGCCCCACCGGCTGGGCGAAAAGCGCTTGGCGCAGGCTGTCGAGCGCGACCGGCCCGCCGTTCATCATGCGGTTGAGATCGACCAGCAGGCTCGGCTTGCCGAAGAACATGCTCACCGCCGACGAGGCGAGCCCCTGCGGGGGAACGGAGCACATCAGCACGGCGGCGGGCGCGGCGTGCCGCTCCAGGTATTTCTGCACCACGAAGCCGCCCATCGAATGGCCGATCAGCACCGGCGGGGCCGACAGGCCGGCCGCGACCGCCGCGACGTCGGCGACGTAGTCGTCGATCGAGCAACTGTCGAGCGGCTTGCGCGCGCGGCTGCCGCCGTGGCCGGACAGGCTCAGCGCATGGGCGTGGAAGCCGGCGGCGGCGAACCATGGGAGAAAGCGTTCCTGCCAGCACCAGGCGGCGGTGTAGGCGCCATGGACGAACAGCAGGGGCGGCATGCCGGGCAGCGGGGCGGACGGCGCGGCAGAGTGGATTTCAAGCGAATCGGCGGTTTTCTTGTTCATCCCGCGATTCTATTGCCGCGCCGCACTATTGATTTCGGCCAATTTCTTAGTCTATCGAGCGGGATAGCATGGTGGGGCGAACGACTGGAGGGAGTCATGTTCAACCAACTGAATAATCTGCGCTTTCGCGTCATCCTGCTGGCGAGCCTCGGTGCACCGGCCCTGCTGGTCTGGATCTCGGGCTACTACGCGTGGGAAAACTGGCGCGATTACCGCATGGTGCGCACCACCATCGAGGCGAACGCGATGGCGGACCGGATCATCGAAGCCGCAGGCCTGCAGGCGCTCGAACGCGGCGTCGCCTCCAGTCTGCTGTCCGCGAGCGGCATCGCCCCCGAGGCGGGGCGCCAGCGGCTCACGGCGTTGCGCGCGAAAAGCGACCAGCTGTGGGATGAGGCCTTTGCGACCGCCCGCCGGCTCGAAACCCTGGGCCTGGTAACCGAGAAGTCGGTCATCACGCGCCAGCAGGCGGGCGAGGCCTACGAGGCCCTGCGGGTCGCCCGCAAGCGTGTCGACGCCAGCCTGGCGCAGGAGGAGCGCGACATCCGGGCGGCTGAATGGATTCCGATCATGACGCGCTTCATCACCGCCGCCGCCCGGTTGCGCATGGCATCCTTCGGCGGCGACGCCTTCCCGCCGGACATCACCTACCCGAACCTGACCGTCAAGCAGAGCGTCTGGCTCGCTTCCGAGAACGCCGGCCTGGAGCGCGCCACCATCGCCGCGCTGCTCAACACCAACGCGCCGGCCGCCACCGAGGTGCTGCAGCGCCTCGCCGCGTTCCGCCAGAATGTCGACGCCAACCTCGCCGACATCCGCCTGCTCAAGAGCGTGAGCGACACGCCCGCCGAGGTGCGCGCCGCCATCGAGAGCTTGGAGGCGCACTTCCTCGGCGGTTTCGAGGCGCTGCGCAAGACGATCTACCAGGAGGCGCGCGCGCCGGCGCCGGCGGAAGGGCGCCTCTACTCGCTGACGAGCGCCGAATGGATCGAGAAATCCACCGCCGCCATCGACACCATCCTCAAGGTCTCCGCCGCCTATTCGCACGTCAACAACCGCGAGGCCGAACAGACCGCGCAACTGCGCTTCCTGCAGATGTGGGGCTACATCGCGCTGTTTGTCGCGATCATCGTCACGTCAGTCGTGATGGTCACGCTGCTGTTCAACAAGTTGCGCCATCTCGATATCCTGCACGATTCGATGGTCGAGCTGGCCGGCGGCCAGGGCGACCTGACTTTCCGCCTGCAAGCCGACACCAGCGACGAGATCGGCGAGATTTCCTCGGCCTTCAACCAGTTCGCCGCCAAGCTGCGCGACATCATCGCCGAGACCCACGAGGTCGTCGGCCAGCTCGGCGCCACCGCGACCAAGCTCACCGAAGCCAGCGAGCGGGTTTCCGGCAGTTCGAACGTCCAGAGCGAAATGTCGGTGTCCACGGCGGCGGCGGTCGAGGAAATCACCGCGAGCCTCGGCCAGGTGGCCGACCGGGCGCGCGAGACCTCGGCGGAGGCGCGGCAGGCTGGCGCACTCGCAGAGGACGGCGCGCGCGTCGTGCGCGACGTGTCGGCGCAGGTCCATGTGCTCGCGGGCGGCGTGGCGGAAAACTCGCGGCGCATCGAGGAGCTTGGCGAGCGCTCGCGCGAGATCGGCGGCATCGTCGGCGTGATCCGCGAGATCGCCGACCAGACCAACCTGCTGGCGCTCAATGCGGCGATCGAGGCGGCGCGCGCCGGCGAGCAGGGCCGGGGCTTCGCGGTGGTGGCCGACGAGGTGCGCAAACTCGCCGAGCGCACCGGCGCCGCCACCGTCGATATCTCCGCGAAGATCGAGGCGATCCAGCGCGACACCGACGGTGCCGTCGAGGGCATGCACGCGAGCGGCCAGCGGCTGGAGGAGATCGTGTCGCTGTCGGCCGCCGCCGCCGAGTCGCTGGCGCGCATCAGCGACGGCACGGCCGCCGCGCGCCAGCGCGTCGAGGAGATCGCACACGCCACCGAGGAGGAGAGCCGGGCCGGCGCGGCGATCGCGCGCAACGTCGAGCAGGTGGCGACGATGGCCGAGGAGAACAAGCAGGCGGTCGGCGAGACCGCGCAGGACGCGCGTCTGCTCACCGAACTGGCGCGCCGTCTGGACAAGCTGGTGGGGCGCTTCCGGGTCTGAGTCGCCGCCGTCCCGCCGGAGCTGACTTTTCAGGGCGCCGCCAGCGCCTCGTCCGGCGTGAGGATGCGGAACAGTCCGTCAAGCCGTCGGCCGCGCCGCAATTTGAGCAGGGCCTTGTCGGCCGTGACGAGCCAGTCGGCTTCCCCGTCCCTGGCAAGTTCGAGGAACTTCTGGTCGTCCCTGTCCCGGCACCTGGGCAGGGCGATGGCCTCCTGCGGTACGGCGTCGATCATGCGGACGCAGGCGAGGTAGGCCGCGTAGGCGGCCTCCTGGCGTTCCGCGGCAAGCTCGAACAGCGGATAGCCGAGTACGCGCCGGTATTCGGCGAGGCAGGGCGCGCTGGTCAGCGCCTGCCAGCGCGCCGCCTCGGCCGCCGCGCGCAGCGGCGCGAAGCGGCTGTCGGCGAAGACGAAGAGGGAAAGCAGGACGTTGGTGTCGAAGACGACGCGCAACGGCCCTGCCGTCATTACGATTTCTTCTGCTGGTCGAGGCGGAACTTGACGAAGGAACCCGGCGCGTCCTCCAGCACCTTGAGTTTGCCCTTGGCCGGATCGCGCGCCGGCACCATCTCGTCGTTCTGCGCGGTCAGCCAGGCTTGCCAGTCGGTCCACCACGAGCCTTCGTTTTGCCTGGCGCCCGCGAAGAAGGCCTCCGCCGTTTCGGGCAGCGTCTTCGCCGGCTGGGTCCAGTAGCCGTATTTGTTCGCGGCGGGCGGGTTGACGATGCCGGCGATGTGGCCGGAGCCGCCGAGGACGAAGCGCGTCGGGCCGGCGAACAGGCGCGCGCCGAGGTAGGTGCTCTGCCAGGGAGCGATGTGGTCCTCGATGGTCGAGATGAAGTAGGCGGGGATTTTGACCTTGCGCAGGTCGATCTCGACGTCGCCGATGATGATGCCGCCCGGCTCCCTGAGCCGGTTCTGCATATACATGTTGCGCAGGTAGAAGCTGTGCATCGCCGCCGGCATGCGCGTCGAGTCGGAGTTCCAGTAGAGCAGGTCGAAGGGGAAGGGGTCCTTGCCCATCAGGTAGTTGTTCACCACGAAGGACCAGATCAGGTCGTTGGCGCGCAGCATGTTGAAGGTGCCGGCCATCTCCGTGCCTTCGAGGTAGCCGCGCTCGCTCATCTTCTTCTCGAGGCTGGAAACCTGCTGCTCGTCGATGAAGACGCCCAGCTCGCCGGGGATCGAGAAGTCGAGCATGGTGGTGAAGAAGGTGACGGAGGCGAGGCGCTTGTCCTTTTTCGCGGCGAGGTAGGCTGCCGTGGTGCCGAGCAGCGTGCCGCCGAGGCAGTAGCCGGCCGCGTTGATCTCCTTCTCGCCGGTCTGCGCGCAGACCTGGTCGATGGCGGTCAGCGTGCCCTCGAAGACATAATCCTCGAAACTCTTTTCGGCGAGCTTGGCGTCCGGGTTCACCCAGGAGATGACGAATACCGTGTGGCCCTGGTCGACGGCCCACTTGATGTAGGAGTTCTTCTCGCGCAGGTCGAGGATGTAATACTTGTTGATCCAGGGCGGCACGATCAGCAGCGGACGCTTGAAGTGCGTCCTGGTGGTCGGCGTGAATTGCAGCAGCTGGATCAGGTCGTTCTGGAACACCACCTTGCCGGGCGTGGTGGCGACGTTGCGGCCGAGCTCGAAGGCTGTCGTGTCGGTCATCTTGACGCGCAGCTGGCCGTCGCCGTCCTCGATGTCGCGCAGCAGGTTGTTGAAGCCCTTGAGAAGGTTCTGGCCGTGCGACTTGACGGTCTCGCGGAACACCTCCGGATTGGTGTGCACGAAATTCGATGGCGACATCGCGTCGATGAACTGGCGCGTGAAGAAGTTCACCTTTTCCTGCGTGTGGTCGTCGAGGCCCTTCACGCAGCAGACCGAGTCATGGATGTGGCGGGCGGTGATCAGGTAGGACTGCTTGATGAAGTCGAACAGGAAGTGTTCTTCCCACTGCTCGTCCTTGAAGCGCTTGTCGCCCTTGGCGGCGACGGCGACGGGGGGCGTCTGCATGCCCATGAAGCGCAGCATCGAATGCTGCCAGAGCGAGAAGTAGTCCCACACCAGGTTCATCTGCTGCTGGGCGAGCTGGTAGGGATTGGCGAGCATCTTGGCCATCATGTCCATGAAGGCCTGGGCGACGCCCAGTTCGTCCTGCGGCGGGTTGACGCCCTTCTGCACCTGGCGGTGCATGTGCTCGGTGATGAGCTTGGAGGCGCGCTGGGCGACCTCGGCATAGGTCCTGGCGACTTCCTGCGGATCGGGCAGGGCGGGCTTTTCGGTTTCTGCGGCTTGCGACATGGTGACTCCCTCCGGTCGGATCTTCTTCAATTCAGCAAAGCATAGCGGATGATGCCGTTCTCGATGGTGCACTCCAGACGGCGCTGGCGTTCAAGATGGTTCAGGTGGGCGATGGCCTCGCCCATGGCGAACATGGTCTGGTGCGCGTCCTCGATCGGCCGGCCGAACAGCACGGCCAGCAGTTCGGCGGCGCTGCGGGGGCGGTCGCCGCAGGCGGCCAGCAGGGCGGCGCAGCGGTCGGCGTGGTGTGCATGCAGTTCAGCGACGCGCGCGTGCAGGCCGCGGAAGGGGCGGCCGTGCGACGGCAGCACCAGCGTGTCGGCTGGCAGCGCGCCGAGGCGGTCGAGCGAGGCGAGGAACAGCCCGAGCGGGTCGGCGTCCGGCTGGGAGGCGAAGGCGCTGATGTTGGTCGAGATGCGCGGCAGCAGCATGTCGCCGGAAATCAGCACGCCGAGTTCCGCGCAGTGGAGGCTGGCATGCTCGGGCGCGTGGCCGAAGCCGACGATGACGCGCCAGTCGCGCCCGCCGAGCGGCAGGATGTCGCCCTCGGCGAGGCGGTGGAAGGTCGGCGGGATCGCCGGCACGCCGCGCTTGTAGGCGTTGCCGCGCTGTTCCAGCGCGGCGAGCCGCGCGGTGTCGAGGCCGTGGGCACGGAAGAACTCCAGCATCGCCGCGACGCCGAAAGGCGCGACGCCTTCCGCGATCACCTGCGCGGTGAGGTATTCGCCCTGCGTCATCCACAGCGGCGCGCCGGTTTCGGCTTGCAGCCAGGCGGCGAGGCCGAGGTGGTCGGGGTGGAAGTGCGTGACGATCTGGCGTTTCAGCCGCCGTCCCGCCAGGACTGACTTCCATGCCGCCTGCACCGCGTCGAGCGCGATGCCGGTATCGACGGCGACGCATCCCTCCCCGTCGTCGAGCAGCCACAGGTTGATGTGGTCGAGCGCGAAGGGCAGGGGCATGCGCAGCCAGTGCACGCCCGCGGCGACCGTGTGGACGGTGCCGGGGGCGGGGGGCGTGGCGAAGGGGTAGTCGATCTGCATGCGTGTGCCGGACGGCCGTTGCCCGGCCGGTGGAAATCTGTTTAACTGCGTCGAGCCATTATGCAATCCGGCGAGTTTAGCTGAAAACCGCTGCGATTGCTGCGGTGCAGCAATTTCTCCCTGTTTCCAGTCATGACCGAGCCCACCTACACCATCGCCGCCCTGGCGCGCGAATTCGAGCTGACGCCGCGCGCCATCCGCTATTACGAGGATCAGGGCCTGATCGCTCCCGCCCGCGCCGGGGTGCAGCGCGTCTACTCGAAGCGCGATCGCACGCGGCTGATGCTGACCCTGCGCGGCAAGCGCCTCGGCCTGTCGCTGGCCGAGATCCGCGAACTGATCGACATGTATGACACCGCGCCCGAGGTTACGCAGCTGGAGCGCCTCATCGAGGTGCTGGCGGCGCGGCGCGCCCGCCTCGAACAGCAGCGCGAGGACATCGAGGCCGTGCTGGCCGAGATCGGCGCCATCGAGGCGCAGTGCCGCGGCCTGCTCGGCGCGGGAGGAGGCCGGCGCAAGCGGAGTTGACGTTAACGTAAACGTCAACATACAATCGCCGCACGAATCGCCCGCACGCCTGGGTTGGAGGACACATGAGCTACGGCATACCGCGCAAGGAAACCCGCTTCGAACCGCGCGACCCGCACTGGGACGCGAAGGTGCGCGACAGTTTCGCCAGGCAGGGCATCATGGGCCATCTGGGCGCGAGCCTGGCCGACGTCTGGCCGGGCGGCTGCGAGATCCACCTGCCCTACCGCCCCGAGCTTTCCCAGCAGGTCGGCTATTTCCATGCCGGCGTGACCTCGACGGTGGTCGACAGCGCCGCCGGCTATGCCGGCTTCTCGCTGATGGCGCCGCACACCGAGGTGCTCTCGGTCGAGTTCAAGATCAACCTGCTGGCGCCCGCCGACGGCGAGCTGCTGATCGCCACCGGCGAAGTGGTGAAGCCCGGCCGCAACCTCGTCATCACGCGCGGCGACGCCTGGGTGGTGAAGGGCGGGAAGCTGACGCACTGCGCGATGATGCAGCAGACCCTGATGACCATGCATGGAAAGGCAGAGCAATGACCGGATTGAACTTCCACCTCGGCGAGGACATCGAGATGCTGCGCGACACCATCCAGTCCTTCGCCGCCAACGAGATCGCCCCGCGCGCGGCGGCGATCGACCGCGACAACGAATTTCCCGCCGACCTGTGGAAGAAGTTCGGCGAGCTCGGCCTGCTGGGCATGACCGTGCCCGAGGAGGACGGCGGCACCGGCCTCGGCTATCTCGCCCACATCGTGGCGATGGAGGAAATTTCGCGCGCCTCGGCCTCGGTGGGACTGTCCTACGGCGCCCATTCCAACCTCTGCGTGAACCAGATCCGCCGCAACGGCAACGCGGCACAAAAGGCAAAATACCTGCCCGGCCTGATTTCGGGCGAGCAGGTCGGCGCACTGGCGATGTCCGAGCCGAACGCCGGTTCCGACGTGGTGTCGATGAAGCTCAAGGCGGAAAAGCAGGGCGACCGCTATGTCCTCAACGGCAGCAAGATGTGGATCACCAACGGCGGCGACGCCGACACGCTGGTGGTCTATGCGAAGACCGACCCGGCGGCCGGCGCCAAGGGGATGACGGCCTTCATCGTCGAGAAGAACTTCAAGGGCTTTTCCTGCGGCAGCCACCTCGACAAGCTCGGCATGCGCGGCTCGAACACCTATCCGCTGTTCTTCGACGACTGCGAGATTCCGGAAGAGAACGTGCTGGGCGGCCTCGGCAACGGCGTCAGGGTGCTGATGTCGGGCCTCGACTACGAGCGCGCCGTGCTGGCCGGCGGGCCGCTCGGCATCATGGCCGCCTGCATGGATGTGGTGCTGCCCTATCTGCACGAGCGCGAGCAGTTCGGCGCGCCGATCGGCGAGTTCCAGCTGATGCAGGGCAAGGTCGCCGACATGTATTCGACCTGGCAGGCCTGCCGCGCCTACGTCTATGCCGTCGGCCGCGCCTGCGACCTGGCCGACCATGCCCGCACGCTGCGCAAGGACGCCGCCGGCGCGATCCTCTACGCGGCGGAAAAGGCGACCTGGATGGCCGGCGAGGCGATCCAGACGCTCGGCGGCAACGGCTACATCAACGAATATCCGACCGGCCGCCTCTGGCGCGACGCCAAGCTCTACGAAATCGGCGCGGGCACCAGCGAGATCCGCCGCATGCTGATCGGCCGGGAACTGTTCGCGGAGACGGCATGAGCGAGGCAGAAAAAAAAGTCAGTCCCGGCGAGACGGCGGCGCCCAGCGCCGATCCGGCGCTGTCGCGGCTGTTCGAATTCAACCGCTCCTGGGCGAAGCGCATCGTGGAAACCGACCCGGGCTTCTTCGAGAAGTTGTCCCACCTGCAGGCGCCCGAATACCTGTGGATCGGCTGCTCCGATTCGCGCGTGCCGGCCAACCAGATCGTCGGCCTGCTGCCGGGCGAGGTGTTCGTCCATCGCAACGTCGCCAACGTCGTCGTGCATACCGACCTCAACTGCCTGTCGGTCATTCAATATGCCATCGACGTGCTCAAGGTGAAGCACATCATGGTGGTCGGCCACTACGGCTGCGGCGGCGTGACGGCGGCGCTCAACCGCCAGCGCGTCGGCATCGCCGACCTCTGGCTGCGCCACGTCGAGGACGTCCATGACAAGCATCGCGCGCACATCGAGGCGCTGCCGCCCGCGGCGCGCGTGGATCGCCTGTGCGAACTCAACGTCATCGAGCAGGTGCGCAACGTCTGCAACGCCATGGTGGTGCAGGATGCCTGGCGACGCGGCCAGATGCTGCACGTGCATGGCTGGGTCTATGGCCTGCGCGACGGCATCGTGCGCGATCTCAGCCTGACCATCAGCCGGCCTCAGGATATCGATGCCTGCTACGAAGCGGCGCTCGCCTCATTGAACTGAAAGGAAATTCCATGTCGGAAAACATCACGCAGTCAATCGTAATAGTCGCCGCCGCCCGCACGCCGATGGGCGGCTTTCAGGGCGACTTCTCCGCGCTGAGCGCCGCCAACCTCGGCGCGACCGCCATCCGGGCCGCCGTCGAGCGCTCCGGGCTGCAAGCGACAGACGTGCAGGAGGTCGTATTCGGCAACGTGCTGCAGGCCGGCCAGGGTCAGGCGCCGGCGCGGCAGGCGGCATTGCAGGCCGGGCTGCCGCTCTCCGCCGGCTGCACGACGGTGCACAAGGTCTGCGGCTCGGCGATGAAGGCGGCGATGATCGCCTGCGACGCCTTGAAGGCCGGCAGCCAGGACGTGATCGTCGCCGGCGGCATGGAGTCGATGACCAACGCGCCCTACCTGCTGCCCAGGGCGCGCGGCGGTTACCGCCTCGGCCACGGCCAGATCATCGACCACATGTTCTTCGACGGGCTGGAAGACCACTACCAGCCCGAGACCAGGGGTCGCCTGATGGGCACCTTCGCCGAGGACTGCGTGGCGCACTACGGCTTCACGCGCGAGGACCAGGACGACTTCGCCATCGCCTCGACCCGGCGCGCGCAGGCCGCCGGCGCCGACGGCAGCTTCGACTGGGAGATCGCCCCCGTCACCGTTTCCGGCAGGAAGGGCGACGTGGTTATCGGGACCGACGAGCAGCCGGCCAAGGCTCAGCTCGACAAGATTCCGTCGCTCAAGCCGGCCTTCAAGAAGGACGGCACGGTGACGCCGGCCAACTCCTCGTCGATCTCCGACGGCGCCGCCGCGCTGGTGCTGATGCGCGAGTCCGACGCCGCCAGACGCGGCTTGAAGCCCATCGCCCGCATCGTCGGCTACACGACCCATGCGCAGGAGCCGGCCTGGTTCACCACCGCGCCGGTCTTCGCGATGAAGAAGCTGTTCGAGCAGACCGGCTGGACGGCCGAGAGCGTCGACCTCTACGAGATCAACGAGGCTTTCGCCGTGGTCGCGATGGCGGCGATGAAGGAGCTGAAGCTGCCGCACGACAAGGTGAACGTGCATGGCGGCGCCTGCGCGCTGGGCCATCCGATCGGCGCATCCGGCGCGCGCATCGTCGTGACCCTGCTGGGCGCGCTGCGCAAACATGGCAAGCGGCGCGGCGTCGCCAGCCTGTGCATCGGCGGCGGCGAGGCGACCGCCATGGCCGTCGAGCTGGTGTGACGCAGCTTTCCGGTCACGGCCGCACCTACCTGAAGCTGGTGGCGACGATGGTCTTCTGGGGCGGCACCTGGGTCGCGGCGCGCTACGCCGTGCAGGTCGTGGCGCCGCTCGGCGTCGCCGTCTGGCGTTTCCTGTTCGCCGCCGCCAGCCTGCTCGCGCTGGTGATCTGGAAGCACGGCCGCCTGCCCGCCGTCAGCCGGCGCGAGCTGTGGATCGTGCTGGCGATGGGCGCGACCGGCATCGGCCTCTACAACCTGTTCTTCCTCTACGGCATGCGCGACATCAGCGCCGGGCGCGGCGCGCTGGTCGTCGCCACGACGCCGGTCATCACCCTGTTCGCGGCGGCCTGGCTGCTCAAGGAAGGGCTGAACGCGCGCAAGGCGCTCGGCGGCGCGCTCGCCGCCGTCGGCTGCCTCACCGTCATCGGCCGGGGCGATCCGTTCGCGCTGCTGGCCGGCAAGGTCGGCGTCGGCGAAACGCTGATCCTCGGCTGCGCGCTCATGTGGTCGGCCTACACCCTGATCGGCCGGCTCGGCACGCGCTCGCTGTCCGCGCTCGTCATGACCGCCTACGCGAGCGCGGCAGGCTTCCTCATGCTGCTCGCCGTCGGCCTGCTCGTCGCACCCGGCGGACTCGTACCCGCTTACCCGGCGGGTGCGTGGGCCGCGATCCTCTTCCTCGGCCTGTTCGGTACCACGCTGGGCTTCACCTGGTTCTCGGCAGCCGTGCAGGAAATCGGCGCGCAGCGCGCCTCGGTCTTCATCAACCTCGTGCCGGTGGCGGCGGTGCTGCAAGGGGCCGTGCTGCTCGGCGAGAGGCTCGACCTGTCGGCCCTCGTCGGCGGTACGCTGGTGATCGCCGGCGTGCTGCTGACGCAGCGACCCATGAAAATCCTGAAGGAGGCAAGCGCATGATCCTGAACGACGACCAGCGGATGATCCGCGATACGCTGCGCGATTTCGCGCGCGAGCGCCTCGCGCCCAACGCCGCGGAGTGGGCGCGCAACGCCACCTTCCCCGCCGACGCGCTGCAGGAACTCGCCGGCCTCGGCGTCTGGGGCATGGTGGTGCCCGAGGAATGGGGCGGCCCCGGCCTCGACTATGTCGCCCTGGCCATCGCCATCGAGGAGGTCGCCGCCGGCGACGGCGCGACCTCGACCATCCTGTCGGTGCAGAACTCGCTGGTCTGCGGGATCCTCGCCAAATACGGCAGCGACGCGCAGAAGGAACGCTGGCTGCGCGGCGCGGCCACCGGCGAACTGCTGGGCTGCTTCTGCCTGACCGAGCCGCATGTCGGCTCCGACGCCGCCGCGATCAAGACCCGCGCGGTGAAGGACGGCGATACGTGGGTATTGAATGGGGTGAAACAGTTCATCACCTCGGGCCAGAACGCGAAGATCGCCATCGTCTTCGCCGTCACCGATCCGGCGGCCGGACGCAAGGGCATCTCCTGCTTCTGCGTGCCGACCGATACCAAGGGTTACGTCGTCGCGCGCATCGAGGAGAAGCTCGGCCAGTCGGCCTCCGACACCGCGCAGATCGTCTTCGAGGATTGCCGCATCCCCGCCGACTGCCTGCTGGGCAATGAAGGCGACGGCTACAAAATCGCGTTGTCGAACCTCGAAGCCGGCCGCATCGGCATCGCCGCGCAGTCGGTCGGCATGGCGCGTGCCGCGCTGGAAGCGGCCGTCGCTTATGCGAAAGAGCGCGAAACCTTCGGCAAGCCCATCGTCGAGCACCAAGCCGTCGCCTTCCGGCTGGCCGACATGGCGACGCAGATCGAAGTCGCGCGCCAGATGGTCTGGCATGCCGCCGCGCTGCGCAGCGCCGGCGCGCCCTGCCTCAAGGAGGCGAGCATGGCCAAGCTGTTCGCCTCGGAGATGGCCGAGCGGGTCTGCTCCGACGCGATCCAGATCCACGGCGGCTACGGCTATGTCGCCGACTTTCCCGTCGAGCGCGTCTGGCGTGACGTGCGCGTCTGCCAGATCTACGAAGGCGCCTCGGACATCCAGCGCCTTGTCATCGCGCGCGCGGTGACGGCGGACTGACCATGGCCGCGCCGATCCTGTTCCATTTCGACTTCAGCTCGCCCTATTCCTATCTGGCGAGCGAGCGCATCGACGCGCTGGCCGGGCGCTGCGGCCGCCAGGTGCGGTGGCGACCGGTGCTGCTGGGCGCGATCGCCAAGTCGCTCGGCACGGTGACGCTCACCAGCCAGCCGGGACAGGCGGAATACAGCATCCGCGACTTCGCCCGCTCGGCGCGCTTCATGGACATCCCCTACCGGCATCCGGTCGTCTTCCCGGTTTCCACTGTGGCGGCGGCGCGGGCCTATTACTGGCTGCACGGGCAGGATTGCGCGCAGGCGCGGCGCTTTGCGCATGAGGTGTTCCGCGCCTATTTCGCCGAGGGCAAGGATGTGTCCGGGGCCGAAGCCGTGCTGGACCTCGCGGAAAAAGTCAGCGCCGACAGGACGGCGACGGCGGCCGGCATGAACGACCCCGCGGTCAAGGAACGGCTGCGTGCCGAAACCGAGGCCGCCTTGACCGCCGGCGTCTTCGGCGTGCCGTGGATCGTCGTCGACAACGAGCCGTTCTGGGGCGCCGACCGGTTGCCGCAGGTCGAGCGCTGGCTGGAAACCGGAGGCTTTTGACATGTCCGTCATCAAATCGAACCTGAACCCGCGCGGCGAGGAATTCAGGACCAATGCCGCCGCGATGCAGGCGCTGGTCGACGACCTGCGCGAAAAGTCAGCGCTGGCGGCACGGGGAGGCAGCGAGGAAGCGCGCCAGAAACACCTGGCGCGCGGCAAGCTGCTGCCGCGCGACCGTATCGACGGCCTGCTCGATCCCGGCACGGGCTTTCTCGAACTCGCGCCGCTCGCCGCCTGGGACATGTATGAGAACAGCGTGCCGGCGGCCGGCGTGGTGGCGGGCATCGGCCGCGTGTCCGGCGTCGAGTGCATGATCGTCGCCAACGACGCGACGGTGAAGGGCGGCACCTACTACCCGCTGACGGTGAAGAAGCATCTGCGTGCGCAGGAGATCGCGCGCGAAAACCGGCTGCCCTGCCTCTATCTCGTCGACAGCGGCGGCGCCTTCCTGCCCATGCAGGACGAGGTGTTCCCCGACAAGGAACACTTCGGTCGCATCTTCTTCAACCAGGCCAACCTGTCGGCGCAGGGCATTCCGCAGATCGCCGTGGTGATGGGTTCCTGCACGGCCGGCGGCGCCTACGTGCCGGCGATGTCGGACGAATCGATCATCGTGCGCAACCAGGGCACCATCTTCCTCGGCGGCCCGCCGCTGGTGAAGGCCGCCACCGGCGAGGTGGTGACGGCGGAAGACCTCGGCGGCGGCGACGTGCATACGCGCGTCTCGGGCGTCTGCGACCACCTGGCCGAGAACGACCAGCACGCGCTGTCCATCGCGCGGCGCATCGTCGGCAACCTCAACTGGAAGAAAACGATTGCGCTCGAACTGGCGACGCCCGAGGAGCCGCGCTACGATCCCGCCGAGCTGTATGGCGTGATCCCCACCGACACGAAGAAGCCCTACGACGTGCGCGAGGTGATCGCCCGCCTGGTCGACGGCTCGCGCTTTGACGAGTTCAAGGCGCGCTACGGCGCCACCTTGGTAACCGGCTTCGCCCACCTGCACGGCTACCCGGTGGGCATCGTCGCCAACAACGGCATCCTGTTCTCGGAATCGGCGCAGAAGGGCGCGCACTTCATCGAGCTGTGCGCGCAGCGCGGCGTTCCACTGGTGTTTTTGCAGAACATCACCGGCTTCATGGTCGGCCGCAAATACGAGAACGGCGGCATCGCCAAGGACGGCGCGAAGATGGTGACGGCCGTATCGACGGCGCAGGTGCCGAAGTTCACGGTGCTGATCGGCGGCAGCTTCGGCGCCGGCAACTACGGCATGTGCGGCCGCGCTTACGGGCCGCGCTTCCTGTGGAGCTGGCCGAACAGCCGCATCTCGGTGATGGGTGGCGAGCAGGCGGCGAGCGTGCTCGCCACCGTCAAGCGCGACGGCCTCGAAGCCGCCGGCAAGGGCTGGAGCGCCGCGGAGGAGGAGGCCTTCAAGGCGCCGATCCGCGCGCAATACGAAACGCAGGGCCACCCCTACTACGCCACGGCGCGCTTGTGGGACGATGGCGTGCTCGATCCGGCGCAGACGCGACGTGCGCTCGGGCTGGGCATTTCCGCAGCGCTCAACGCGCCGATCCCGCCGACGAAATTCGGCGTCTTCAGAATGTAAAAATCATGACGACCTACCAGAACATCCTCACCGAAACCGATGCCGGCGTCGGCATCGTCACGCTGAACCGACCCGAACGGCACAACGCCTTCGACGACCTCATGATCGCCGAGCTGGCGGACGCGATGGAGCGGATGGCCGGCGATCCGGCGGTGCGCGTCGTCGTCGTTTCCAGCACCGGCAGAAGCTTCTGCGCCGGCGCCGACCTCGGCTGGATGCAGCGCGCCGCCGGCTACAGCCTCGAAGAAAACCAGCGCGACGCCGGCGCGCTGGCCGGGATGCTGCTTGCCGTTTCCGAATGCCCGAAGCCGGTGGTCGCGCGCGTGCAGGGCCCGGCCTACGGCGGCGGCGTCGGCCTGGTCGCTGCCTGCGACATGGCGATCGCCACCTTCGACGCGAAGTTCGCGCTGACCGAAGTCAGGCTCGGCCTGATCCCCGCCGTCATCGGCCCGCACGTGATCGCGGCCATCGGCGAGCGCCATGCGCGCCGCTACATGCTGACCGCCGAGGCCTTCTCCGCCGCCGAGGCCTACCGCATCGGCCTGATCCACGAGATGGTCGCCGACGAAGCCAGCCTCGACGAGGCGATCGGCGAATGGATCGACATGCTGCAGGGGAACGGCCCGCGGGCGCTGGCCGAGTGCAAGGCGCTGATCCGCTCCGTGTCCGGTCGCCCGCTCGGGCCCAAGGTTGTCGACCACACGGTCGAGCGCATTGCCCATGTGCGGGTTTCCGAGGAGGGCCAGGAAGGGCTGGCCGCCTTCCTGCAGAAGCGCAAGCCGAACTGGACCGAGTGATGTTCACCAAGATTCTTGTCGCCAACCGCGGCGAAATCGCCTGCCGCGTCATCAGGACCGCGCGGCGCATGGGCATCCGCAGCGTGGCGGTTTTCTCCGAGGCCGATGCCGGCGCGCGCCATGTGCGGCTCGCCGACGAGGCCGTCTGCATCGGCCCGGCGGCCGCGCGCGAGTCCTACCTCGCCGTCGACCGCATCATCGCCGTCGCGCGATCCACCGGCGCGCAGGCCATCCATCCCGGCTACGGCTTCCTTGCGGAGAACGAGGAATTCGCCGCCGCCTGCGCCGCCAGCGGCATCGTCTTCGTCGGTCCGCCGGTCGGCGCGATCCGCGCCATGGGCCTCAAGTCCGAGAGCAAGAAGCTCATGGAGCAGGCCGGCGTGCCGCTCACGCCCGGCTATCACGGCGACAATCAGGAACCGGCCTTCCTCCGGGAGCAGGCTGACAGGATCGGCTATCCGGTGCTGATCAAGGCCAGCGCGGGCGGCGGCGGCAAGGGCATGCGCGCGGTGTGGCAGGCCGATGAATTCGCCGCCGCGCTCGCCTCGTGCAAGCGCGAGGCGGCATCCTCCTTCGGCGACGACCACGTGCTGATCGAAAAATACTTGCAGCGCCCGCGCCACATCGAGATCCAGGTGTTCGGCGATACGCACGGCAATTGCGTCTACCTGTTCGAGCGCGACTGCTCGGTGCAGCGCCGCCACCAGAAGGTGCTGGAAGAGGCGCCCGCGCCGGGCATGACGGCCGAGCGCCGCGCGGCGATGGGCCAGGCCGCCGTCGATGCGGCCAGGGCGGTGGGCTACGTCGGCGCCGGCACGGTCGAGTTCATCGCCAATCAGGATGGCACCTTCTATTTCATGGAGATGAACACGCGCCTGCAGGTCGAGCACCCGGTGACCGAGATGATCACCGGCCTCGATCTCGTCGAGTGGCAGCTCAAGGTCGCCGCCGGCGAGCCGCTGCCGCTGGCGCAGGAGCAGCTCACGATCCACGGCCACGCCCTGGAGGCACGCATCTACGCCGAGGACGCCGACAAGGGCTTCCTGCCGGCCACCGGGCGGCTGACCCACCTGGCGCCGCCGGCCGAATCGCTCAACGTGCGGGTCGATACCGGCGTCGAGCAGGGCGACGAGATCACGCCGCACTACGACCCGATGATCGCCAAGCTGATCGTCTGGGACGAGAACCGCGAAAGGGCGCTGGCGCGCATGCTGCAGGCGCTGGCCGACTACCGCATCGTCGGCGTGACGAGCAACGTCGGCTTCCTGTCGCGGCTGGTCGCCTGCCCGTCCTTCGCGCGCGCCGACCTCGACACGGGGCTGATCGAGCGCGAGCGCGACTTCCTGTTTCCCGCCGCCGGCGCGGAGCCTCCGCGCGATGCCTGGCTGCTGGCCGCGCTGGCGGAACTGCTGCGCGACCGCAATTACGGCCATGCCCATGCCGCCGCGAGCGGCGACCCGCACTCGCCTTGGCACTTGCGGGATGGCTGGCGCGCCAACGGCGCGGCGACCCGCGCGATCCTGCTGCGCCACGGCAGTGCCGAAAAGCGCGTCGGCGCGGCCTATCGCGGCGCTGCTTTCGAGCTGGAGCTGGACGGCCAGGCCTCGCCCGCTGCGGGCGACCTGCGCGATGACGGCACGCTGCGCGCCGACCTCGATGGCCGCCGGCTGACGGTGACCGTCATCGCCGCCGCCGAGAAGCGCCACCTCTTCTTCGACGGCATGAGCTTCATCTTCGCCGCCGTCGATCCCTTCCATCATGCCGGCGCGGGCGCCGGCGCCGAGGGCGGGCTGACCGCGCCGATGCCGGGCAAGGTGATCGCGCTGCTGGCGGCGCCCGGCGCCCGGGTGGAGAAGGGTGCGCCGCTCGTGGTGCTGGAGGCGATGAAGATGGAGCACACGCTCGTCGCTCCCGCGGCCGGCACGGTCAAGGCCTTTTGCTACGGCGTTGGCGAACAGGTGGCGGATGGGGCAGAATTGCTGGAGTTCGAACCCCTCCAGCCCTGACATGCACCTCCCCAAGAAAGTCCGCCTCGTCGAAGTCGGCCCGCGCGACGGCCTGCAGAACGAGAAGCAGCACGTTTCCGCCGCGACCAAGATCGAGCTGATCGGCCGCCTCGCCGATTGCGGCCTGACCGCCATCGAGGCCACGGCCTTCGTTTCGCCGAAGTGGGTGCCGCAGATGGCCGACGCCGCGGAAGTCATGGCGGGCATCGAGCGCCGCGCCGGGGTTGCCTACCCGGTGCTGGTGCCGAACGAGAAGGGCCTCGAAGCCGCGCTCGCCGCGCAGGCCGCCGAGGTCGCGGTGTTCGCCGCCGCCTCCGAGGCCTTCTCGCGGAAGAACATCAACTGCACCATCAAGGAATCGCTGGAGCGCTTCAGGCCGGTGATGGGCAGGGCGAAAGACGCCGGGATCAAGGTGCGCGGCTACGTTTCCTGCGTGCTGGGCTGCCCCTACCAGGGCGAGGTCGCGCCGGCGGCCGTGGCCGAGGTGGCCTGGGCACTGTTCGAGATGGGCTGCTATGAAGTGTCGCTGGGCGACACCATCGGCAGCGGCACGCCTGAAAAGACCAAGGCGATGATCGAGGCCGTGGCGCGCCGCGTGCCGATCAAGAAGCTCGCCGGCCACTACCATGACACGAACGGCATGGCGATCGCCAACATCTACGCCTCGCTGGAGATGGGCGTCAATGTCTTCGACGCCGCCGTCGGCGGGCTGGGCGGCTGCCCGTATGCGCAGGGGGCTTCGGGCAACGTGGCGACGGAGGACGTGGTCTGGCTGCTGCGGGGACTGGGCATCGACTGCGGCGTCGACCTCGACAAGCTGGTCGATACCGCCGCCTGGATCGCCGGCCAGCTCGGGCGCGCGCCGGAATCGAAGGTCGCGCGGGCGATTCTGGCCAGGCGCGCGCAATGAGCGAGGCGGACGAGGATCTGTATCTCTGCATCGGCATCTGCCTGCCGGACGCGGACGAGGCCTATTGCATCGGCTGCGGCCGTCCGTGGCACCTGCGGCAGGCGGAAGACTGGGACGACCTGCGCATGCCGTCCCCGGACGGCGATGCCGACGAAGATGAAGGCGAGCCGCCCGCGCCTGCCTGACAGCCTGCGGGTTCTCGAACGCGGCTGGCTGTCGTCCAACAGCGTCCTGCTGTTCGACGACGACCGGGCGACGCTGGTCGACAGCGGCTACGTCGGCCATGCCGACCAGACCGTCGCGCTCGTAAAGTCAGCCCTGGCGGGACGGCGGCTGAAAAGGCTCGTCAACACGCATTCGCACTCGGACCACATTGGCGGCAACGCGGCGCTGCAGAAGGCATTCGGCTGCACGATCACGATTCCCGCCGGCATCGAGGAACACGTCCGCGACTGGGACGAAACCGCCCTGCTGCTCGCACCGGCCGCCCAGCGCGGCGACCGATTTCTGCACGACGCCGTGGTGCGCGCGGGCGCGACGCTGCGCATGGGCGATGCCGACTGGCGCGCGCTCGCGGCACCCGGCCACGACATGGACGCGCTGGTGTTCCACTGCGCGGAAGCGCGCATCCTGATCTCCGGCGACGCGCTCTGGGAGGACGGCTTCGGCATCGTCTTCGGCGAACTGCTGGGGCAGCCCGGCGAGGGTAGTGGCTTGGCGGCGACGCGCGCGACGCTCGACATGATCGCCGGCCTCGCCATCGATACGGTGATTCCCGGCCACGGCAGGCCGTTCGCGGATGTGCCTGCCGCGCTGGAGCGCGCCTACCAGCGCCTCGCCGCCTTCGAGGCCGATCCGGCACGCATGGCCCGCAACGCCGTGAAGGCCTGCTTCATCTTCAACCTGCTCGACATGCAGGGACTCGCGCGCGACGAACTGGAGACGTACTTGGAGAGCGTGCCGCTCTTCCGCGACGTCGGCGCGCGCCGGCTCGGCATGGACATTCCGGCGCTTGCCGCCTGGCTGCTCGCGGAACTGAAGAAGGCCGGTGCCATCGAGGAAGCCGGCGGCCGTCTGCTGCCGACGATGGCGGCCTGAACGCTATTTCACTTCGTAGTCGAAGCTGCCGGCGACTTCGCCTTCGACGATCACCTGCAAATGACGCTTGCCCGGCGGTTCGCCGGGGCCGATTTCCCATTCGCCGTAGATGCGTCCGCCGACCGGGACGAGCTGGCGCTGGCTGACCTGGTTGCGGCGCGGCAGGGGAATGGTGCCGCCGGACGGCCCCATGGTGGCGCCCGCCTCGGTGGCGGCCGTGGGCAGCAGGTATTCCTCGCGCACCGAGAGGCTGCGCTGGCGGGTGCGCACCGTGATGATCCAGCCGTAGCGCTGGCCTTCCCGGTGCGGCACGACATGCGTCGGCTCGAACGTGACGTCCCGCGGGTCGCTGGCGTCGAAGAGGCCGAATTCGGCGCCGACGATGTCGACGGCCGGGCCGGCCAGGGCCGGTCCGCAAGCCAGCGCGAGCAGCAGGAACGCGCGGCGCATCATGACAGGCCGGCGATGCCGGGCAGGAAGACCTCGGTGACCAGCAGGGGACGTTCCTGTCGGCAGAAGCGCGAACGGCGTCCCCAGAGCGTCGGCAGCGCCGCGCCCGCGGCGGCTTCGGCATGGCGGTGCAGCGGGTGCGCGGGCGCGAGCCGCGCCGCGTGCAGCGGGCCGCGCCGGATGCCCGGATCGGCGAACAGCGCGGCGCCGAGCGGCCGGCTGCCGATGGCGCGCGCCATGTGCCAGGCGCCGGTGAGGTCGCGCGGCGCCAGCACGCTATGGGCGAACACCACGGGAACGTCGTCGGCGATCAGCAGCACCTCGCGCACCCAGGCGCTGCGGCCTTGCGGCAGGCCGATCAGCGTGCGTTCATCCGCGAAGGGGCGGGCGCGGGCTTCGCGCAGCACCCTGACCTGGAAGCGGCGGCAGCGGGCGACGATGCGCGCGGTGAGCGAGCCGGGATCGGCCAGCCAGGGGTGCAGGAAAGCGGGCGCGCCGGCCAGGGCGGGAGTCGATTTCCAGCGAAAAACCTGGCTTGGCATCGGCGCTGCGTCACATCCGTGAAAGGGCGCCGATGCTACCATAGCGCGCGTTGCCACCATCCCGTCGCCACCCTGCCTGCCCATGCAACTCGTCCTCATCAGCGGCCTGTCCGGCTCCGGCAAATCCATCGCCCTGAACGTGCTGGAGGACGCCGGCTACTACTGCGTCGACAACCTCCCGGCGGCGCTGCTCGCCGGGCTGACGGGCCACCTGCTGCGCGAAGGCAACGAACGTGTGGCCGTGGCGATCGACATGCGCGGCGGCGCCTCGATCGCCGCGCTGCCGCCGCAGCTGCGCCAGCTCGAAGCCGGCGGCATCGAGGTGCGCTTCGTCTTCCTCGACGCGCGCGACGAGGTGCTGATCCAGCGCTTTTCCGAGACGCGCCGCCGCCATCCGCTCGCCACCGGCGACAGCACGCTCGCCGAGGCCATCGCGGCGGAGCGCGAGGCGCTCGACACGCTCGTGGGACTGGGTCACCGCATCGACACGGGCAACCTGCGTCCCAACGCGCTGCGCGCGATGATCAAGGACTTCGTCGCGCTCGAGGCCGACGGCGCCGACGGTGGATTGACCCTGCTGTTCGAATCCTTCGGCTTCAAGCACGGCCTGCCGCTCGACGCCGACCTCGTCTTCGACGTGCGCTGCCTGCCGAACCCCTACTATGACCCCGCGCTGCGCCCGCTGACCGGCCGCGACGCGCCGGTGATCGACTTCCTGCGCACCCAGCCGGAAGTGATGCGCATGTTCGACGACATCCGCCGCTTCATCGAGGACTGGCTGCCCGCCTACGTCCGCGACAACCGCTCCTACCTCACCGTCGCGCTCGGCTGCACCGGCGGCCAGCACCGCTCGGTCTGGTTCGCCGAGAACCTCGCGCGGCATTTTCAGGACAAGGCGCGCGTGCTGGTGCGGCACCGCGCTCTCGTCCAGTGAAGTTCTGGCTCGCCCTGCTGCGCCCGGGCGACTGGGCGACGCTGCTCATTGGCACGGCGGCGGTGGCCATTTCCTTTCCGCTGCTATGGTCCGGCGGCAAGGCGGAACGCGCGGTGATCCGCCTCGACGGCCGCGTCGTCGCCGAATACCCGCTCGGCGCGCCGCTGCGCTACGCGGTCGCGGGACCGCTGGGCGAAACGGTGATCGAGATCGCGCCGGGCCGCGCGCGCGTGCTGTCCGATCCCGGCCCGCGCCAGTATTGCGTGCAGCAGGGCTGGCTGACGCGCCCCAACGCCATCGCCATCTGCGCGCCGAACCACGTCAGTCTCAGCCTTTCCGGCCGCGATCCCAGCCATGACAGCATCAACTACTGAAGTCGAGCTGCGCGTCACGGCGACCGACCGCCGCATCGCGCGCCATGCGGCGGCGGCGATCGCGCTCACCGTCGCCGAGGCCGCGCTGCCCTCGCCGCTGCCCGGCGTCAAGCCCGGCCTCGCCAACATCGTCGTGCTGATCGTGCTGTGGCGTCACGGCTGGCGCGAGGCCGCCTGGGTGTCGCTGCTGCGCGTCGTCGCCGGCAGCCTGCTGGTCGGCCAGTTCCTCGCGCCGGGCTTCTTCCTCGGGCTGACCGGCGCGCTGGCCAGCCTCGCCGTGCTGGCCGCCGCCGCGCGCCTGCCGCGGCGCTGGTTCGGGCCGGTGACGGCGAGCGTGCTGGCGGCCTTCGCCCACATCGGCGGGCAGCTGATGCTGGCCCGGCTGTGGCTGGTGCCGCACGACGGCGTGTTCTATCTCGTCCCCGTGTTCGGGCTTGCGGCGCTGGTTTTCGGTATCGTGAACGGCCTGATCGCCGCAAGACTTCTCAAGGAGCAGACTTGAACAAGACCATCGCCGTCGCCTGGACCGGCGCCTCCGGCCTGCCCTACGGGCTGCGCCTCGTCGAATGCCTGCTCGCCGCCGGCTGCCGCGTCTGGCTGATGTATTCGCAGGCCGCGCAGATCGTCGCCAAGCAGGAGACCGATCTCGTGCTGCCGGCGCAGCCGCGCGAGGCGCAACGCCTGCTCGCCGAACGCTTTGGCCTCGTCGGCGACGGCGCCAGCCGGCTGACCGTCTTCGGGCGCGACGACTGGAACGCGCCGCCGGCCTCCGGCTCGAATCCGCCCGACGCCTATGTGATCTGTCCCTGCACCATGGGTACGCTGGCCGAGGTGGCGGCCGGCACGGCGAAGGATCTGGTGACGCGCGCGGCCGACGTCGCGCTCAAGGAAGGCAAGCCGCTGATCCTCGTGCCGCGCGAGACGCCGCTGTCGGCGATCCACCTCGAGAACATGCTGAAGCTGGCGCGCGCCGGCGCGGTGATCCTGCCGCCCAGCCCCGGCTTCTACCATCGTCCCGCCAGCATCGACGGCCTCGTCGATTTCGTCGTCGCGCGCATCCTCGACCGCCTCGGCATCCCGCACGAGCTGATGCCGCGCTGGGGCGCGGAGAACGAGTAGGCGGCGATGGAAATCCCGCTCTTCCTGCTCAACACCGTGCTGCATTCCGGCGGCCGTCTGGAGCTGCGGGTGTTCGAGCCGCGCTACATGGACATGGTCAAGGCCAGCCTGCGCGGCGGCGCGCCCTTCGGCGTCTGCCTGCTCGAACACGGCGAGGAGGTGATGGCGCGGCAGGGCGCGCCCGCCGTGCCGCACCGCGTCGGCACACTGGCGCGGATCGCCGACTGGGACATGCCGCAGCTCGGCATCCTCAATCTCGTCACCCACGGCGGCCAGCGTTTCCGCGTCCTCGACCACCGCACGCAGCCGGACGGGCTGGTCGTCGCCGGGGTCGAACTGCTGCCCGACCCGCCGGTGACGCCGATTCCCGGCGATTACGCGCGGCTGGTGCCGATGCTGCGCGCGCTGATCGATGCGCTGGAAGATCCCCCGCCGCAGCCCTACCGCTTCTACGATGCCTGCTGGGTGGCCGACCGCTGGGCCGAGCTGCTGCCGCTGCCGCTGCCGGCGCGCCAGCAGATTCTCGAACTGGACGACGGCGTGGCGCGCCTCGACGCCATCTACCGCTTCCTCGAACAGGAAAGCGGCGAGGCCGAATAAGCCGCCGCGTGAGTCGCCGCGCGAGTCAGCCGACGACGCGCCCGGCGATGTCGACCCGCACCACGGGCCGTTCCAGCACGGTGGCGACCGCGTTCGCGTAGCGCTGCGACCAGTCGCCCGGCGCCGCGAAGCGCGGCTCGCCGGCATACTTGGCGACGCACAGGATCTTGTCGAGCAGCAGCACCTTGCCCATCGGATTGGAAGGCTCGCAGTCGAGGTCATCCCATTGCTCGTCCAGCCAGCGGCTGGCCTCCTCGCGCGATCCTCCCGCATGGGCGATGAGTTCGTATTCGCGCGTGCCGTCGAAAACGACGCTGACGATGCTGGACATGGCGGCTCCCCGGTAGGCTGAAGACCGGATTCTGACCGCGGATCGGCGGCAAGACAATCGCCGCGGCGACAATTGGTCACCGTCCCGCCGGGACTGACTTTTTCGCTGCCGCATTGACAAGCCCGCGAGTGCCGAATAAATTACTGACCGTTCAGTCATTAATGACCGCGTCAAGATGTCGACCTCTCCTGAAGCAAAATCTCCGGCCTCGCGCCGCCGCCGCAAGGATGCGCGGCCGGGCGAGCTGACCGCCGCCGCGCTCGACCTGTTCGTCGAGAAGGGTTATGCCGCCACGCGGCTGGAGGACGTGGCACGCCGCGCGGGGGTGTCGAAGGGCACGCTCTACCTTTATTTCGACGGCAAGGAGTCGCTGTTCAAGGCGGTGGTGCGCGAAGGGCTGCTGCCGGCGCTGGCCGAGGGCGAGCAGCTGGTGGCGGGCTTCGCGGGCAGCACCGAAGACCTGTTCCGCGAAGTGGCCGGCGGCATGTGGCGGCTGATCGGCGCGCAGCGCATCGGCGGCATCCCCAAGCTGGTATTCGCCGAAGCGCGCAACTTTCCGGAGATCGCGCGCTTCTATCAGGAGGAAGTCATCCGGCGCGGCACGGCGCTGATCGGCAGCGTGCTCGCGCGGGGCGTGGCGCGCGGCGAGTTCCGCGCGCTGAAAACGGCCGCCGTGCCCCTCGTCATGGCACCGGTGCTGATGCGCATGATCTGGCGGCATTCGCTCGATGTCTGCGCGGCGGCGAACGTGAGCGACGAAGATTATTTCGCCGAATATTTCGAAATCATGCTGCGCGGCCTGCGTGCCGACGCCAAGGGAAAGGGCAGACCATGAACCGCGCGACATACCTGCTGCCGCTGGCGCTGCTGCTGGCGGCCTGCGGCAAGGAGGCGGAAGCGCCCAGGGCGGCCGCCGCCGGCCCGGCATTCAAGCTGGAAACGGCAGGCGCACTGGCGATCCATCCCGAGCGCGACGCGCCGGCCGCCGTGGTCGGCCGCAACGAGGCGCGGCTGTCGGCGGAAGTGATGGCGGCGATCCGGGCGCTGCCGGTGGATGTCGGCCAGAGCGTGAAGCGCGGCACGGTGGTGGCCCGCCTCGACCCGCGTGACGCCGAACTGGCGCTGGAACGCGCTGAAGCCGCACTCGCCCAGAGCGAGGCGCGCCATGCGCAGGCGCGGGCGCAGGCGGAGCGTGCGCGCACCCTGCGCGCGAAGAATTTCTATTCGGCCGAGGCGCTGACCCTGCGCGAGACCGAGCTGGCGGCGGCAACTGCCGACCTGCGCGCCGCGCAGGCCCAGCGCGCCACCGCGCGCCGCCAGCTGGACAAGCACGTCCTGCGCGCGCCCTTCGATGCCGTGGTGCGGGCGCGCAGCGGGCAGGTGGGCGAGCTGGCCGTGCCGGGCATGGAGCTGCTGAACCTCGTCGATATCGGCGAATTGCAGGTGGCCGCGCAATTGCAGCCGCAGGACGCGGACAGCCTGCGCGCGGCCGGCGAGGTGGTGTTCGAGGCGAACGGGCAGCAGCATGCATTGAAGCTGCTGCGGATTTCGCCCGCGCTCAACCGCGCTTCGCGCAGCGTCGAGGCGCGCTTCGTGTTCGCCGGCCCGCCGCCGGCCGCCGGCCTGGAAGGCCGCGTGCGCTGGCAGGAAACGCGCCCCTGGCTGCCGGCCGACCTGTTGGTGCGCCGCGACGGGCGCCATGGCGTGTTCCTCGAACGTGACGGCAAGGCGAGCTTCCATCCGCTGGCGACGGCGCAGGAAGGGCGGCCCGCCGCCAGCGACCTGCCGGCGGACGCGCGCATCGTCACGCAGGGACGGCATGCGCTGCAGGAAGGCATGCCGCTGCAATGAATTTCTACCGGCGCCTGCTGGAGAACCACCCGCTCGCCAACATCGCCTTCGCGGTGGTGCTGGCGATGGGCGCGCTCGCCTACCTGACGATGCCGCGCGAGCAGGATCCGGAGATCAACTTCAACTGGGTGGTGATCACGACCGTGCTGCCGGGCGCGTCGGCGGAGGACGTGGAGAAGCGCGTCACCAAGCCGCTGGAGGACGCGATCAAGGGCGTCGCCGACGTGCGCTTCTCGATGTCGTCGTCGCGCGAGAACGTCTCCAACATCCTGGTGCGCTTCCGCGACATTTCCGCGTCCCTGTTCGACAAGCGCATCAACGACCTGCGGCGCGACATCCAGAACAAGGCGGGCAGCGAGCTGCCGCCGGAGGCGAAGGACCCGCGCGTGATGGAGATCACCACCTCCAACGGCTTCCCGACCGCGCTGGTGCTGGTGACCGGGCAGGCCGCCGACGAGGTGCTGCGCCGCCGTGCCCGCACGCTGCGCGACGACCTCGAACGCATGAGCGGCATCGATCAGGTGTTCGCCACCGGGTTGGCCGACCCCGAGCTGCTGGTCGAGTTCGATCCGGCGGCGCTGGCCAACCGCGGCCTGACCGGCATCGACGTCGCCGCGACGACCGCGGCGTGGTTCCGCGACACCTTCGCCGGCAAGATCGAGGCGCGCGGCGGCACGGGCAGGGAAGCCTGGCTGGTGCGCGTGGTGGGCGAGGACGTCGATCCCGAGCACATCGCGCGCATTCCGCTGAGCGCGGCCGATCGCGGCCTGGTGCCGCTCGGCAGCGTCGCCACGGTCGCGCGCGCGCGCGCCAAGCCCGGCAGCATGGCCAGCTTCGAGGGCCGCCCGGCGGTGATGCTGGCGATCACCAAGAAGAGCCGCGCCAACACGCTGGAGCTGGTGGAGCGCATCAACGGCTTCATCGCCGAGCGCAATCCCGCGCTGGCCGCCGAGGGCGTCCAGCTGCAGCTGCTCGACGACCAGACCATCCCGACGCGCGAGTCGATCCGCATCATGGAGTCGAACGCGCTGGTCGGCCTGCTCGTCGTGCTGGCGAGCTGCTGGCTGTTCCTCGGCGGCCGCATCGCGGTGCTGGTCGCGCTGGGCATCCCGTTCTCGCTGGCCGGCGCCTTCGCCATCCTCGACGCGCTGGGGCATACCCTCAATATCTCCGTGCTGCTGGGCATCGTGATCGTGCTGGGCATGCTGGTCGACGACGCCGTGGTGGTGGTCGAGACCATCTACTACAAGATGCAGCGCGGCCTGGCGGCGCTCGACGCCTCGCTGGCCGCGATGCGCGAGGTGTTCGCGCCGGTGACCTCGTCGGTGCTGACCACCATGGCCGCCTTCCTGCCGCTGATGCTGCTGCCCGGCATCGTCGGCAAGTTCATGTTCATCATCCCCTTCATCGTCACGCTCGGGCTGGCGATCAGCCTGATCGAGGCCTACTGGATCCTGCCGGTGCATGTCGTCGCCGCGACCGGTCACGGCCGCCCGCCGGAGCGCGCCTGGCGCACGAACTTCAACCACCTGCTGCGCGTGAAATATTCGCGCTGGCTGATCGCGGTGCTGCGCCGGCCGAAGCGTTCGCTCGCCATCGCGGCCGGCATGCTGGTGCTGGCGGTCGCCGCCGTGGCGCTGGGCATGGTGCGCGTGCAGTTCTTCGCCTTCGATCCGCTGCGCATCTTCTATGTGAACCTCGACATGCCCGCCAGCGCGCCGCTGGCGCAGAGCCTCGCCGAGGCGCAGCGCATCGAGGCGCGCGTGCGCCAGCACCTGCTGCCGGGCGAGGCGCGCAACGTCGCCGCCTACGCCGGGGTGAAATTCACCGACACCGAGCCGCTCTACGGCGACGCCTACGGGCAGGTGGTGGTGTCGCTCAACCGGCGCGGCGACGGCCGCGACGTGCCGGAGATCGTCGCGGCCATGCGCGCCGACGTCGAGGCGCTGCCGACGTCGGGCAAGATTTCCTTCACCCTGCTGTCCGGCGGGCCGCCGCTGGAAAAACCGGTCAAGGCGCGCGTGCGCGGCGACGATCCGCTCGAACTGCGCGCGGCCGCCGACGCCCTGCGCGCCATCGTCGCCGCCGTGCCGGGCGCCAGGGACGTGGTGGACGACGACATTCCCGGCCGCCCGCAGCTGGTGCTGACGCTCGACCGCGAGGCGCTCGCCGCCGCGGGGCTGGACGCGGGCCGCGCGGCGCGGCTGGCGCGCCTGCACGTCGACGGCGAGATCGTCGCGGTGACGCGCGACCGCGGCGAGAAGGTCGAACTGCGCGTGCGCGCCGCCCATCAGGCGGACGGCACGGTGGGCGCCGACGTGCTGGGCCTGCTCGACGATCCCGTCGCGCTCGCGAGCGCGCCCGGGGGCCAGACCACCACGCTCGGCGCGCTGACGCAGGCCGAGACGCGGCTCGGCAAGGGCGTGATCAAGCACTACAACCTGGTGCGCGCGATTACCGTCGAGGCCGACCTCGACAAGGAAAAGACCGACACCGTCGCGGCCAGCAAGATCATCCGCGCCGAATGGCGCAAGGTCGCGGCGCAGTTTCCCAACACCAATATCGACTTCTCGGGCGAGCTCGACGACATCCAGGAAAGCCTCGACGCCATGCTGGCGCTGTTCGCGCTCGGCGTCGGCCTGATCTACCTGATCCTCGCCGCGCAGTTCAGGAGCTACTGGCAGCCGCTGCTGATCCTCGTCACCGTGCCGCTGGCCTTCACCGGCGTGGCGCTGGGCCTGCTGGTGTCGCGCAACCCGCTCTCGCTCTACACGCTCTACGGCGTGATCGCCCTCACCGGCATCGCGGTGAATTCCGCCATCGTTCTGATCGCCGCCGCCAACGAGCGGCTGGCCGCCGGCATGAGCGTGCTGCATGCCGCCGTCTATGCCGCGCGCCGGCGCGTCGTGCCGATCCTGATCACCTCCGTGACGACGATCGGCGGCCTGTTCTCGCTCGCCTTCGGCCTCGCCGGCACCTCGCTGCTGTGGGGGCCGGTGGCGCAGTCCATCGTCTGGGGGCTGGCGTTCTCGACGGTGCTGACCCTGTTCGTGATTCCCCTGCTCTACTGGATGGCCATGCGCCGTCGAAAGGTCGCAAGATGAAATACTGGTGGTTGTATTCCCCCATCCTGTTGACGCTGCTGGCGGGCTGCGGCGAAAAAGCCCCGCCGCCGGAGGCCGCCGCCGCCGGCCCCAAGCTGGTCAAGGCGCTGAAAGTCAGCGCCGGCGGGACGGCGACCGAACACCGCTACAGCGGCGAGGTCCGTGCGCGGGTCGAGACGACGCTGGGCTTCCGCGTCGGCGGCAAGCTGGTCGAGCGCCGCGTCGATGTCGGGGCGCGCGTCAAGGCCGGCCAGCCGCTGGCGCGGCTCGATCCGACCGACCAGCGGCTGGCGGCCGAGCAGGCGGCGGCGAACTTGGCGCTGGCGACGGCGGAGCTGAAGCGCGCGCAGGATCTGCGGCAGCGGAACTTCATCAGCCAGGCGGCGCTCGACTCGAAGGCAACCGTCGCGCAGGTGGCGGCGAGCCAGGCGCGCCTGGCCGGCAACCAGTCGGCCTACACGATCCTGACGGCCGACGCGGCGGGCGTCGTGGCCGCCGTGCTGGCCGAGCCGGGACAGGTGGTGGCCGCCGGCCAGGGCGTCCTGCGGCTGGCGCGCGACGGCGAGCGCGAGGTGGCGATCGCCATCCCGGAAAGCCGTCTGGCCGGCCTCAAGGTCGGCGCCGGCGCGACAGTGAGCCTGTGGTCGGGCAAGACCTACCGGGGCGTCCTGCGCGAACTGGCGCCGATGGCCGATGCGGCGACGCGCACCTTCGCCGCGCGCGTGAGCATCGTCGATGCCGACGCCGCGGTGGCGCTGGGCATGACCGCGACGGTGAGCTTCGCGCAGGCCGGCGGGGAAAAGATCGTCGTGCCGCTGGCGGCCATTCTCCAGCAGGGCGAGAAGAGCGCGGTGTGGATCGTCGGCGCCGACGGCACGGTCAGCCAGCGCGCCATCGAGGTCGAACGCTACGCCGATGCCGGCGCCGTGGTGGCCGACGGCCTCGCCGGCGGCGAAACGATTGTCGCCGCCGGCGCTTTCAGGCTGTCGCCCGGCGAAAAGGTCAAGGTGGTCAATCCATGAAAGGCCCGAACCTGTCGGCCTGGGCACTGGAGCACCCTTCGATGGTGCTCTACCTGATGATCGTGCTGATGGTCGCGGGCGCGCTGTCCTTCCTCAAGCTGGGGCGCGCCGAGGATCCGGATTTCACCTTCAAGGTCATGGTGGTGCGCACGCTGTGGCCCGGCGCGACGGCGCGCGAGGTCGAAACCGAGCTGACCGAGCGCATCGAAAGGAAGCTGCAGGAGACGCCGCACATCGACATGCTGCGCTCGGCCTCGCGCGCGGGTGAATCGCTGGTCTTCCTGCAGCTCAAGGACTACACGCCCAAGACCGAGGTGCCGGAGGCATGGCGGCAGGTGCGGAAGAAGCTGGACGACATCCAGCGCGAACTGCCGGCCGGCGTGAAGGGACCGTTCCCCAACGACGAGTTCGGCGACGTCTATGTGAACATCTACGCGCTGACGGGGGACGGCTACGACCTGGCCGAACTGCGGCGGGAGGCGGTGCGCATCCAGCGTTCCCTGCGCGCCCTGGCCGACATCAGGAAGGTCGATCTGCTCGGCGTGCAGGACGAGAAAATCTACATCGACATGGCGCCCGCCAAACTGGCCAGCCTCGGGCTGACGGTGAATCTGGTGACGGCCGCGCTGGCCCAGCAGAATGCCGTGCAGGAAGCCGGCTTCGTCGAGACGCCGAGCGACCGGGTGCGGCTGCGCGTGAGCGGGGCGTTCGATTCGCTGGAGCGCATCCGCGCCACCGACCTGGCGGTCGGCGGCCGGCATTTCAGGCTCGGTGACGTGGCGACGGTGAGCCGCGGTTTCGCCGATCCGCCCAATCCGCGCATGCGCGTCGATGGCAAGGATGCGGTGGGCATCGCCGTGGTGATGGCCAAGGGCGGCGACGTCATCACGCTCGGCAAGGCGCTGGCGCGGGAAATCGCCGCGCGGGAAAAGAACCTGCCGCTCGGCATGGCGGTCACGACCGTCGCCGACCAGCCGACCGTCGTGCGCGTCTCGCTCAACCTGTTCCTGCGGACGCTGGCCGAGGCGGTGCTGATCGTGCTGGCGGTGAGCTTCCTCAGCCTCGGCCTGCGCACCGGCATGGTGGTGGCGCTCTCCATTCCGCTGGTGCTGGCCGTGACCTTCCTGCTGATGAAAACCTTCGGCATCGACCTGCAGCGGGTGTCGCTGGGGGCGCTGATCATCGCCCTCGGCCTGCTGGTGGACGACGCGATTATCGCGGCGGAAATGATGGTGGTGAAGATCGAGCAGGGCCTGGACAAGTTCAAGGCCGCCACCTTCGCCTACACCAGCACCGCCTTCCCGATGCTGACCGGCACGCTCATCACCGCCGCCGCGTTCACGCCGGTGGGGTTCGCCAAGTCCGGCGCCGGCGAGTATGCCGGCTCGATCTTTTCCGTGACCGCCATCGCCCTGCTGGTGTCGTGGGTGGTGGCGGTGATCTTCACGCCCTGGATCGGCTTCAAGCTGCTCGACGAGAAGGCGCTGCGCAAATACGGCGAGGAACACCACGGCGATGTTTACGACACGTCCTTCTACCGGCGCTTCCGCGCGCTGGTGACCTGGTGCCTGCGCCGGCGCTGGACGGTGATCGCGCTGACGCTGCTGGCCTTCGCCGCCGGCATGGCGCTGTTCAAGTTCGGCGTCCAATACCAGTTCTTCCCGCCGTCGAACCGCAACGAGCTGATCGTCGACCTGTGGCTGCCGCAGGGCGCCTCCCTCCGCGCGACGGAGGCCGAGGTCAAGCGCGTCGAGGCGCTGCTGGCCAGCGCGCAGGTCGGGGACAAGGTGCTCAACGTCTCGTCCTACATCGGCAACGGCGCGCCGCGCTTCTACCTGCCGCTCGACCAGCAGCTGTTCAACGACAACTTCGGCCAGTTGATCGTCGTGACCCGCGATTTCGCGGCGCGCGAGGCGGTGAAGACGCATCTGCAAGCCGCCTTCAATGCGCCGGACGGCGGCTGGAGCCACCTGCGCGCGCGCGTGCTGCGGCTGGAGAACGGGCCGCCGGTCGGGTATCCGGTGGTGTTCCGCGTGACCGGCGAGGATGCCGACCGGCTGCGCGGTTTCGCCCGGGATGTCGCGGCGGTGATGCGCGCCAACCCCAACCTCGCCAACGTCCATCTCGACTGGAACGAGAAGGCGAAGAGCGTGCGCGTGGCGATCGACCAGGATCGCGCCCGCGCGCTGGGGGTGAACAGCCAGGAGATCGCGCAGGCGCTGCAGGCCCAGCAGCAGGGCATCACCCTGACGCAGTATCGCGAGGGCGACCGGCTGATCGACATCGTCTGGCGCGCCGACAGCTCGTATCGCGGCCAGCTCGACCGGCTGGCCGACCTGCCGGTGCCGACGGCCGCCGGCAAGTGGATTCCTCTCGCCCAGGTGGCGAAACTCGAACCGGCGCTCGAGGACGGCATCGTCTGGCGGCGCGACCGCCTGCCGACGATCCAGGTGCGCGCCGACCTGGCCAACGACAAGGTGACGCCGCCGACGGTGACCCAGCAGGTCGATCCGCGGCTGGACGAGATCCGCCAGCGGCTGCCGCCCGGCTACCGCATCGACATCGGCGGCATGATCGAGGAGTCCAGCAAGAACGAGAATGCCCTGAAGGCGGTGATGCCGCTGATGATCGTGGCCGTGGTCACGCTGCTGATGATGCAGCTGCAAAGCATGCGCAACACCGTCATGGCCCTGCTGACCGCGCCGCTGGGACTGATCGGCGTGGCGCTGGCGCTGTTCCTCCTGCGGGCGCCGTTCGGCTTCGTCGCCAACCTCGGCGTGATCGCCCTGATGGGCATGATCCTGCGCAACTCCGTGATCCTGGTCGACCAGATCCATCAGGACGAACAGGCCGGGAAGTCGACCTGGGACGCGATCATCGGCTCGGCGGTGCGGCGCTTCCGGCCGATCATGCTGACCGCCGCCGCCGCCGTGCTAGCGATGATCCCGCTGTCGCGCCAGATCTTCTGGGGCCCGATGGCGGTCGCCATCATGGGCGGCCTGATCGTCGCCACGGTGCTGACCCTGCTGTTCCTGCCCGCCCTGTATGCCGCGTGGTATCGCGTCAGGGAGCCGGCGTAAAATGGCCGCTTGCCATTCCCCTCCGCGCCCTCATCTTGAGAGACAGCCATGAACTACGAACTTGCCCGCCATCATATGATCCAGCAGCAGCTGCGCACCTCCGAGGTACTCGGCCCGGCCGTGGTCGACCAGCTTTACGCGGACCGGCGCGAGGCCTACGTACCGGCCGACTACCGGGCGTTGGCCTTCGCCGACATCGGGATTCCCCTCGTTCCGGCGCGGCGCGATGCCGTGATGCTGACGCCGCGCCTCGAAGCCCGCCTGCTGCAGGAGGCGGATCTGCAGGGCGACGAGGTCGTGCTGGAGATCGGCACCGGCTCCGGACACATGGCGGCGCTGCTGGCCGAACGCGCCGTGCGGGTCTGGAGCATCGAGATCGATCCGGCGCTGGCCGAGCGTGCGCGCGCCAATCTGGCCGGCGATGGCGTCGCCAATGCGACGGTCGAGATCGGCGACGGCCTGGCCGGCCTGCCGGCCCATGCGCCCTTCGACTGCATCGTCGTCTCGGGCGGCGTGGCCGAGATCCCGGCGGCCCTGCTGTCCCAGCTCAAGGTGGGCGGCCGCCTGTTCGCCTTCGTCGGCGCCGAACCCGTCATGGCGCTGCGGCGCGTCACGCGCCAGGCCGAGGATGTCTTCGTTGCCAAGGACCTGTTCGAAACCGCGGTGCCGCCGCTGCGCGACGCTGCCGCGTTACCGCGCTTCGTGTTCTGATGAAGCAGCTGAGCGCCGAACAGCTCAAGGCCTGGCTCGATGATCCGCATCGCGCGCCGCCGCTGCTGCTCGACGTGCGCGAGCCGTGGGAGTTCGACGTCGCGCGCATTCCCGGCGCGCAGCTGATGCCCATGCGCTCCATTCCGGCCCGCTACCCCGAGTTGAACCGCGACGCTGAAACGGTGGTGATCTGTCACCACGGCGCGCGCAGCTATCAGGTCGCGATGTTTCTGGAACAACAGGGATTCGGCAATGTCATCAACCTCTATGGCGGCATGGCCGCCTGGTCGCGCGATGCCGATCCCACGACGCCCACTTACTGAAATTTTTTCCGGAGTCCTTCGCATGAAACCGCAACTTTCCCTGCTGGTCGCCCTTGCCTTAGCCGGCGGTGCGCAGTATGCATGCGCGGCCGACCTGATGCAGGTCTACCGCGATGCGCAAGGCTTCGATGCCCAGTTCGCCGCCGCGCGCGCCAGCCGCGATGCCGGGCTGGAGAAGCTGCCGCAGGGACGATCCGCCCTGTTGCCGACTATCGGCCTGTCCGCCAGCACGACCTGGAACGAACTGGAGTCTAAATCGCGCGCCACCGGCGCCACGAGCAGCGCCGACTACAACAGCAACGGCTGGAGCCTGTCGCTTTCCCAGCCGCTGTTCCGCTGGCAGAACTGGGTCGGCTACAAGCAGGGCGAACTGGCGGCGGCGAGCGCCGAGGCGCAGTTCGTCCAGGCGCGGCAGGATCTCATCGTGCGCGTGACGCAGGCCTATTTCGACGTACTGCTCGCGCAGGAGACCCTGGCGACGGCGCAGGCGCAGAAGATCGCGACGGCGGAGCAGCTTGAGGCCGCCAAGCGCAATTTCGAAGTCGGCACCGCCACCATCACCGACACCCACGAGGCGCAGGCGCGCTACGACCTGATCGTCGCGCAGGAAATCGCCGCCGACAACGACCTCGCCGTCAAGCGCCAGACGCTGCGCACATTGACCGGCAAGGAGCCCGAGGCGCTCAAGGGCCTCAAGCGCGAACTTAAGATCGGCCGGCCGCAACCGGACGATATCGGCCAGTGGGTCGCGTCGGCCGAAGGCGGCAACCTCGGCGTCCAGTTGGCGCAGACGGCGTTCGAGATCGCCGGGCGCGAAATCGACAAGCAGCGCGCCGGCCATTACCCGACGCTCGATCTGGTGGCTACCCACGGCCGCAGCGCCGCAGGCGGCAGCATTTCCACCGGTGCAGGCAGCGACGCCAAGAGCAACACCATCGGCCTGCAACTCGCGGTGCCGCTGTTCGCCGGCGGCGGCGTGATGTCGAAGGAGCGCGAGGCGGTGGCGCTGAACGAGAAGGCGCGCGCCGACCTCGACAATGCCCGCCGCCAGGCGGCGCTCGCCGCGCGCCAGGCCTATCTGGGCGTCAGCGCCGGGCTTGCTCAGGTGCGCGCGCTGGAGGCTGGTCTGGCGTCTTCGCAGCTCGCCGTCGAGTCGAACAAACTCGGATACGAGGTGGGCGTACGCATCAACATCGACGTGCTGAACGCGCAAAGCCAGTTGTTCGACACGCGCCAGAAACTGGCCAAGGCGCGCCTCGATACGCTGATCGCGCAACTCAAACTGAAATCCGCCGCCGGAAGCTTGTCCGAGGACGACCTCGCGGCGATCAACGCGCTGCTGGAATAGCTTTAGCCCCCCACGCTCGTAAATTCGACTCGCTGCCCCCCCACGGGGGTATGCCGCCTAGGGGCGGCCCGGCGGCGGCATGAACCGCTCGATCAGCGCCAGCGTGCGCTGCGTCGCGCCGCGGTGCCGCGCAGAAAATTCCCGGCCTGCCACCGCCATCGCCTGCCGGCGCGCGGCGTCTTCGAGCAGGCCGAGCGCTTCCGCCACGGCTGTCTCCGCATCCGGCACCTGACAGGCCGCGCCGGCCTCCAGTGCGGCGCGGGCGACTTCCGCGAAATTGAAGGTCGAGGGCCCGACGATCACCGGCACGCCGACCGCGCAGGGCTCGATCAGGTTCTGGCTGCCGAAATCGAGCAGGCTGCCGCCGATGCAGGCGACGTCGGTCATCGCGTAATACGCGAACATTTCCCCCATGCTGTCGCCGAGCCAGACCTGGGTGGCGGCGGCGAGCGGCGCGTCGTCCGAGCGCCGCTGGAGCGCAAGGCCGCGCGTCTCGACCAGTTTCGCCACCGCGTCGAAGCGCTGCGGATGGCGTGGGACGAGAACGAGCAGCGGCGCGGCGGATTGCGCCGCCGTCCCGCCGGCGCTGACTTTTTTTTGCCAGGCGTCGAGCAGCAGGGCCTCCTCGCCCTCGCGCGTGCTGGCGCACAGGAAGACCGAGCGCGCGCCGATGCGGGCGCGGAAGGTTCGGCCCAGCTCCAGCTGGGCGACGGGCGGGTCGATGTCGAACTTCATGCTGCCGAAGACGGCGACCTCGCCCGCGCCGAGGCTGCGCAGGCGCTGCGCATCCTCGGCCGCGATGGCCGCGATGGCGGACAGGTCGGCCAATGCCGTGCGCGCCAGGGCGGGAAAGCGCCGGTAGCGCCGCGCCGATTTTTCCGAGAGGCGGGCGTTGACGAGCAGCAGCGGAATGCCCTGCGTCCGGCAGGCGGCGATCAGGTTCGGCCACAGCTCGGTTTCCATGATAAGGCCGAGCGTCGGACGGAAATGTTCCAGGAAGCGGCGCATCGCCCAGGGCGTGTCGTAGGGCAGGTAGATGCGCTCCACCGTGTCGCCGAACAGCGCTTCCGAGGTGGCGCGGCCCGTCGGCGTCATGTGGGTGAACAGGATGCGGTGGTCGGGATGGCGCGCGCGCAGGGCGGCGACCAGCGGCTGGGCGGCGCGCGTCTCGCCCACGGAAACCGCGTGGATCCAGATAAGCGGTGCCGGTGGCGGGGTGCCCGCATGCAGCCCGAAGCGTTCGGTCCAGTGGCGCAGGTATTCCGGCTGGCGGCGCGCGCGCCACAGCAGGTGCAGCACGGCCCAGGGCAGCAGGGCGTGGATGGCCAGAGTGTAGAAAAGTCCCGCCATCAGCCGAGCAGTTCGAGGGCGCGGCGCACGACTTGCGCGGCGCTCGGCGGCTGGCCCGGCCCGCCGAGGTTGGCGTGGGGTGCGACCCCCAGCACGCCGGTCAGGGCCGGGTCCGAAGCGCAGTAGAGCGCCAGCGTCGGGCGTCCCAGCGCGGCTGCCAGATGGACGAGGCCGGTATCGACGCCGACGACGAGTTGCGCGCCGGCCAGCAACCCGGCCAGATCGGTCAGGTTCATGGCCGGTGCGGCGACGGCGCGCCCGAGGGCATGGGCAAGCCGCGCCGCGCGCAGCCGTTCGCTTGAGCTACCGCCCGGCAGCACGCAGCGCAGCCCGGTGGCGTTGAGGGCGGCGCCGAGCGCGCGCCAGCCGTCTTCCGGCCACTCCTTGTCGGCCCGGCTGGTGGCGGTGAGCAGGACGGCGTAGTCGCCCGCATTGGGCAACCAGTCCGCCCGCAGCGGCGGGGCGGCGATGCCGTAGTCGAGCGGCAGCTCGTCGAGCGCATAACCCAGCGCGGCGGCGGCGAGCTGGCGGTTGCGCAGCACGGCATTTTGGTCGCGGGGGATGGCGCAGCTCCGGTCGTAGAAGCGCGCGGCGAGCGGTTCGCGCGCGGTGCCGGCCGCATGGCCGAACTTGGCCCCACGCGCCTGCGCCGCCAGCAGGGCGCTCTTGACGAGGCCCTGGGTGTCGATCACCGCGTCGTAAAAGTCAGCCCTGGCGGCACGGCGCCAGGCGCCGATTTCGCGCCAGGTGGCCGGGGCCAGCAGGGATTTGCGCCAGCGCCGCACGGCGACCGGCAGCACGCGGCGGACGGCGGGATGCAGGCACGGGATTTCGGCGCAGCTTTCTTCCACTACCCAGTCGATTTCCGCCTCCGGCAGGATGCGTCGGATGTCGCTGGCGACCGGCAGATTGTGGATGACATCGCCGAGCGAGGAGGTTTTGACGAGCAGGATGCGCATGGCCGGCGGATTATAAGTGGCAACCCCAAGCCGAATCGGGTTTTGTCGGCGGCAAAGCGGCGATAATGCGCGGCACTCGACCACGATGTCCCATAAATGAAGCTTGCTATCGTCCGCCAGAAATACACGCCCTACGGCGGTGCCGAACGCTTTGTTCAGCGCGCGCTGGAGGCATTGGTCGAGCGCGGGGTCGAAGTCGAGGTCATCGCGCGGCGCTGGGCGGAAACGGCGACGGGCGTCAGGTGCGACCCGTTCTATCTTGGCCGTCTGTGGCGTGATACCGGTTTCGCGCGTTGCGTGCGCAAGGTGATCGACGCTGGTTGCTACGACCTCGTGCAGTCGCACGAACGCATTCCCGGTTGCCATGTTTATCGGGCTGGTGATGGTGTGCATGCCACCTGGCTGGAGCTGCGCTCGGCCACGCAGAACCCCGTGCAGCGCCTTGCCGCGCGGCTGCAACCCTGGCATCGCTATACCCTGGCGGCCGAGGCGGCGATGTTCCGCCATCCCGCGTTGCGTGCCGTGATCTGCAACGCACGCATGGTCAAGGAGGATATCGAGCGCCGCTTTCCAGAGACCGCCGGCAAGCTGCATGTCATTCACAATGGCGTCGACCTGGACTGCTTTCATCCCGGGCTGCGCGCGGAGTTCCGCCGGCCGTTGCGCGAAAAAGTCAGCGCCGGCGGGACGGCGCCGGTGATCCTGTTCGTCGGCTCGGGCTATGCGCGCAAGGGTGTGGCGACCCTGATCGAGGCCTTGGCGTGCATGAAGACCCGCGATGCCGAAGTCTGGGTCGTCGGCCGCGACAGCCATCCGGACCATTACCTGCGGCAGGCGCGCCGACTGGGCGTTTCCGGCCGCGTGCGCCTGCTCGGCCCCCAGACCGATGTGCGGCCGTATTACGCCGCCGCCGATGTCTTTTGCCTGCCGACCCTATACGACCCCTTCCCGAATGCGGCGCTGGAGGCCTTCGCCTGCGGCCTCCCGGTGGTGACGACAACGACCTGCGGAGCGGCCGAGTTGGTCGCCGATGGAGACAACGGCTGGGTGGTGGTGCCGAACGATCCGGCTGCCTTGGGGTTGCGTCTGGATGAGGCGTGCGCCGGCATGGCGTCGCAGCCTCGTTGCGACGCCATGCGCGGCACCGTGCTCGGACTTGACTGGAACGTGCTGGCCGGCCAGTTGACGAACCTCTATCGCGATCTGCTGTAGGCCGGGCGGCGCCCGGCAGCAGGTAGAATCGCGCCCCATCATGTCTGCCTTTCCCATTCCCTGCGGGGAGCTTTCCCGTGCCCTGGTCGTCAAGCTGCGCCATCACGGCGACGTGCTGCTGACGACCCCGGTGTTCTCGGTGCTCAAGCGGGCGGCGCCCGGATGCGAAATCGACGCGCTGGTATATGAGGAAACCGCGCCCATGCTTACCGGTCATCCGGCCATCGAGCAGGTGTACACCATCGACCGCAAGCTCGGGCGGCAGGGTGTTTCGGCCCGCATCGGAGCGGAACTGCGGCTGTATTCCGCCCTGCGGGCCAGACGCTACGATTTGCTGATCCACCTGACGGAGAGCTGGCGTGGTGCTTGGCTGACCAAACTTTTGGCCCCCCGTTACAGTGTTGCGATCTTTTCACCATTGCGCCCCCCGGCGCGGCTGTGGGCAAGTGCTTTCACCCACTTGGCGCCGATTCCGCCACTAGGCAATCGCCACACTGTCGAGTGCCATCTCGACGCCCTGCGCCGGCTGGGGATTCGCCCGCTGCCAGCGGACAAGGTTCTGCAATTCCACCCCGGGACGGTGGCGACCGACAGGATCGCTGCCTTGCTGGCGCCCCATGCGTTGCCGGCGAAGGACTGGATTCATATGCATCCGACATCGCGCTGGATGTTCAAGACCTGGACGGTGGCGGGTTATGCGGAACTGATCGACAGGCTGGAGGAGCGCGGCCAGCGCGTGGTGCTGACTGCCGGTCCGGAGCCGCGCGAGATGGAATTCATGGCCGACATCGTTTCCCGTTGCGGCAGTACGCCGATCAACTTGGCGGGTCAGTTGACGCTGAAGGAACTGGGTGCGCTGATTGCCATGGCACGGTTGTCGGTCACCATCGATTCGGTGCCGATGCACCTCGCGGCCGCCGTCGGCACGCCGGTGGTCGCCTTGTTCGGTCCTTCCAGCGAGAATGAATGGGGTCCATGGCAGGTACCGCACAGGGTGCTGGTTTCAGGCCATGCCTGCCGCCCGTGCCGTCTGGACGGTTGCGGTGGTGGCAAGTTCGCCGAATGCCTCGGCGCCCTGTCGCCGGCACAAGTGCTGGAAGCCGTGGATATCCTGTTGGCGCAATCATGACACGCCCTAACGATTCCGGCCTCGTGTTGTATTGGCGTCTGCTCGGTTACGTTCGCCCCTATTGGGGCATCATGGCGGCGGCGGTGGTCGGCATGGCCCTGACGGCGGCCACCGAGCCCCTGTTCCCCGCTCTGATGAAACCCCTGCTGGATGGCAATCTCGGCGCAGACGATCCGCATGCCTGGTGGAAATATCCCCTGGCGATCATTGGCGTGATCGCCCTGCGCGGAGTGTTCGGTTTCTTCGGTGGTTATTGCATGCACTGGCTTGGCCATCGCGTCACGGCCGACATTCGCGAACAGATGTTCGCCCGCCTCGTGTCGTTGCCGACGCCCTTTTTCGATGCCAACCCCAGTTCGCGCATCGTCGCCAGAGTGACCAATGACGTGAGCGGGTTGAGCGCGGCGGCGACCAGCGTCCTGACCACGCTGGTGCGCGATTCACTGACGATCGTGGCCTTGCTGGTCTGGATGTTCTACCTCAACTGGCAGCTCACTCTGGTGAGTGTTTGCATCGTGCCCATGGTCGTCGTGGCCATGCGCTATTTCACGCGGCGCATGCGGCGCCTGTCGCGCTCCCTGCTTGAATCCTACGGCGACATGGCGCAGTCGCTGCAGGAGGCTGCCGAGGGGCATCGCGTGATCAAGTTGCAGTTGGCACAGCGCCATGAAATAGCCAAATTCCACGCGGACACGGGCCGCTTCCGCGGCCTCAACATGCGCATTTCGGTGGCTGGCGAGGTGCTGATGCCGCTGGTGCAGATGATCGCCGCTCTGGCCCTGGCCGTGGTTGTCGGCCTGGCGGTCCATCAGGCCAGCCGCGACATGACTTCGGTCGGGGCCTTCGTTTCCTTCATTACCGCGATGCTGATGCTCCTCGCGCCGGCAAAGCGATTGGCCGGCATCGGCATGCCCCTACAGCGGAGTATGGCGTCGGCGGAAAGCGTATTCTCGTTTCTCGACGAGTCCGGCGAACCGGACGATGGCGCAGAAACCACGCGGCCGGGCCGTGGCGCACTCAGCCTGGAGAACGTCAGCTTCACCTATCCGAACACCGACCGGCCCGCGCTGGACAATGTCAGCTTCGACATCCAGCCCGGTGAAATGCTGGCCGTGGTCGGCGCGTCTGGCAGCGGCAAGACAACGCTGCTCAATCTTCTCGTGCGCTTCTACGAGGTCGACCAGGGACGGATCAGCGTTGATGGCGTGGACATCCGGCGCCTTACCTTGGCCAGCCTGCGCGCCCAGTTCGCCCTGGTATCCCAGGACATCTTCCTGTTCAACGACACGGTGGCTGCGAACATCGCCTACGGTAGTCCGGCAGCGACCGAAGCGGAAATCCGGCACGCGGCGGATGCTGCTTATGCGACGAACTTCATCGAAAACCTGCCGGCGGGATTCGCCACCGAAATCGGCGACAAGGGCATCCGGCTGTCGGGCGGCCAGCGCCAGCGGCTGGCCATCGCGCGCGCCGTGCTGAAAAAGGCGCCGATCCTGCTGCTCGACGAGGCGACTTCGGCACTGGATTCGGAGTCCGAGCGTTTTGTGCAGGCGGCCATCGAGTCGCTGACAGGAACCGCCACCACCATTGTCATCGCGCACCGGCTGTCCACGGTCAGGCGCGCCGACCGGATTCTCGTGATGTCACGCGGGCGCATCATCGAGCAGGGGAGGCATGAGGAACTGCTGGCGCTGGACGGCGAATATCGCAAGCTGCATGAAATCCAGTTTCGCGAAGATACTGCGGTAGATGGGGCGGCGCAGTGACGCAAAACATCCTCTACGTCTCTCATACCGCCGACTTGCGCGGTTCGGCGATGAGTTTGCGCGAACTGATGCTCAACCTCGATCCGTTGCGATTCAAGGCGCATGCCCTGCTGTCCAAGCATGGACCGCTGGAAGATATTTTGCGGAAGGCCGAGGTTCCGTGCGAGGTGGTGACGGAACGAGGCCTGCTGAACGTGCGGCGCATCCTGCGTGTGCGTGACTATATTCGCGCCAATCACATCGACCTCGTGCACCTCAACTCCGCCGTTCCGTTTTGCCGCGACGCGGGCCTCGCGGCGCGCTTGGCCGGCGTGCCTGCCGTTTGGCATATCCGCGAAGATCCGCAAGGCAAGAGGGTGCGGCGCTGGTCCTTCTGGATACGCTGGCTGTCACGGCGGATCATCGTGGTTTCTTCCGATCTTGAGGCGTATTTTCGTTCGAGCGGCAAAGCCGTCAAGATTTACAACGGCGTTGATTTGCATCGCTTTTCACCAGAAGGCGGTGATGGCGGTTGGCGCGAGCGCCTGCAAATCGGCGCGGATGAATTCGTGTTCATCGTCGTCGGCACGATCGAGGAGCGCAAGGGGCAGCATCTGGCCGTCGAGGCGGCGGCCAGGCTGGAAGGGAGGGAACCATTCCATCTGATCATCGTCGGCGCCGCACTGGGCCAAACCGATCAGGCGCTGCTTGACACAGCACTCGCCCGACATCCGGAAATTGCCTCGCGGGTGCATTGTGTCGGCAGGCAGGGGGATGTCGCGCCGCTTTTGCGAGCGGCGGATTGCCTGATGTTGCCCTCCGCCTGGGAGGGGTTTCCGCGAACGGTTGCCGAGGGGATGGCTTGTGGCTTGCCCGTTATCGCAACACCGGTGGGCGAGTTGCCATGGATGGTGAAGGATGGGACGGGCTGGATTGTTCCTCCGCGCGATGTGAGTAGTCTTAGGGAGGCAATGAGGCTCGCACTTGATTCGGAGCGGATCACGCATATCGGCGCGCAAGCTCTGAAAATGGCGAAGAATTGGTCGACTGAACTCCATGTCAGTCGAGTCGAGTCCGAGTATGACGCGCTATTGAAGGGCGACAGACGAAATTCGGTCGGAAAAATGCAATGACTTTGCTCTGGAAAGCTGCGCGCGATCAGGCGGATGCCGCACGCTATGAAATCCGAAAATTTCTGGAGGCTGCGGCCAAGGAGATTCCTGATGGTGCCTTGGTTCTGGATGCGGGAGCGGGTAATTGCAGGTATCGCAACCTATTTGAAGGTAAGCGCTATATTGGAACCGACTTTTGCAAGGTGCCAGGAAAAGGATATGCAGGCGCTGAACTGATAACTGACTTATGCGCAATTTCAATCCGTAACAACTCGATCGACGTGATTATCAATATTCAAGTATTGGAACATGTTCCCGAGCCTGCCGCGATGCTCAAGGAGTTCTTTCGGATATTGGCTCCTGGAGGAATGCTTTATTTGACCTGCCCTCAAGGCTGGGGGTGCATGATAAACCATATGATTATTATCGCTTTACCAATTATGCATTAATGCGGCTTTTTGAAGGGGCTGGTTTCGAGGTGCTGTCAATCAAGCCAAAAGGAGGATACTTCAAGCTACTTGGTAAGTTGATTAGCCGGCTTCCATGGCAAATTCCCCCTCCTCCAAAGCGTGGCCTCATGCGTCCTCTTGCGAAAATCGGACATGCCCTTCTGAGAGAGGTGTTTCACTATTGGGTTCCGTACTTATGCAACTTTCTCGACCGACTCGATAAAAACAAGGATTTCACGATTGGCTACATGTGCATTGCGCAAAAGCCAAAATGAACTAATTGGTATAACCATGGAAATTAACTTTGATAAATACGGATCCCGCGGCGAGGGTTATCACTGGGATTTGATATCCAATAATCCATTACGCAAGAGCGCGTTTGTCGTTGGACGGTATGCAAAGTCCATCGAGTTGCTTAGGATGCGCCTAGGAAAGCTGGATGGTATGTCCGTGATGGATTTTGGCTGTGGGGATGGTGCCTTTTCGTGGGCACTGACCCGCGCAGGCGCACGAGTTACTGGTGTGGATAGTTCGGATGTGGCGATAGCCTATGCGCAGCGGCGACATGGGGCACTTGCAACGCATGCGCAGTTCTACTGCGAAAACTGTTATGAGACACACTTTCCCGACGCCAGTTTTGACGGGTTGGTATCCACGGATGTGATCGAGCACGTTCAACATACGGACCGGTTTTTGAGGGAAATCGTCCGTATTCTTAAGCCCGGAGGGATCGCTGTTGTCACCACCCCGATTCGTCTGACGGAGCAACCGCTTGACTGCTTGCATGTCGCTGAATGGTTTCCATCCGAGTTTGAGGAAATTATTCGCGGACATTTCGCAACTGCAAGTTTTTACAAGTCCCATCCAACCATATGGCATGAAGTGGAGCAGCGCTCAAAACTCCTGCGAGTTCTGGTTAATGTCTTCTCATTGTTTGGAAATCCCTACTTGCGTTCCAAAAAGTGGCATATTTATTCTCAGCAATATGCTGTTTGCGAAAAAGCGCGGTGAGCGTCGAGTGCCGGTTTAGGCTGGAGGTTGTTTGGGCTCAATTCTAGTTATTTGCCTGGATGCAACCAAACCGAGCACGCGGCTACGGATGTTGCCGCTCGTTGCGTATTTGCGTCAGCGAGGCCATGTTGTTTCATTGGCCAACGCCGGAGGGGCGTTGCGGGAGCGCATGCAGTTGCTTGCGGCGGCCATGCGACATGATCTTGTGCTGTTGCAGAAAAAGCTTTTCAAGCGACCTTTTGTGACTCTGCTGAGCAAGGCCAACTCTCGAATAATCTTCGATCTTGATGATGCTGTAATGTTTCACGAACTGGAGCGAGGACAACCCGTCGACGGAAAATTCTTTAACCGCTTTGCGGCCATTGCCGGAGTCGCAAGCAGTGTCGTCGCCGGAAACAGCTATCTTGCCGATTTTGCGCGCGCTACCCGCTCTGCCCCTACCTGCGAAGTGACAGTTCTGCCGACCCCGATCGATACGGCGCGCTTGCCAGCAAAGACCACTTACGCTGACCGCTCCGAATTCGTTGTTGGATGGATCGGTACTAAAGGGAACTTACAACAATTGCAGGGGCTGGCTGATCCATTGCGGGAGGTCCAAGCGCGTATTCCCGACATGTGCCTGCGCGTCGTCGCTGATGCCGCGCTGGAATTGCCTGGAGTTCGGGTCGAGTTCAAGCCCTGGCGGGCTGAGGACGAAGTTGCCGACCTCCACGGTTTCGATGTTGGCATCATGCCATTGCAGGACGGCCTGTGGAACAGAGGCAAAGGGGGCTACAAACTGCTGCAATACATGGGGGCAGGCTTGCCTGCAGTGGCGTCGCCAGTCGGCATCAATGCCGAAATCATCAAGCATGGGGATAACGGCCTGTTGGCGACCTCGCCGTCCGAATGGCGGGATGGCCTGATTTCGATGGCTGGGCAAGCCGGGTTGCGCCAGCAGCTGGGCAGCCATGCAAGGGCGACAGTGGAGAGTACCTATTCCCTTGATGGCTATCTGCACCGCTATGCCAGCTTGATTGAGGAGCTTCTGTCGTGAGTGCTCCCATTCGCATTCTCCATACCGAGTCTTCGTGGCGGGTGGGAGGACAGGAGATGCGCATCCTGATCGAGATGGAGCGCATGCGCGACCTCGGCTTCGAATCAGTGCTGGCGGCGCGCAGGGGTTCCGACATCCTGCCCGAGGCAGAGAGGCGCGGCATCCGCGCCCATGCGATTCCAATGACCAGCCGCCTGGATCCAGTGAGCATGGCGATGCTCTGGCGGCTCATGCGGCGCGAGGCCATCGACATCGTCAATGCGCATGGTTCCCGCGATGCCTGGCTGGCGTTTCCCGTGGCTCGTCTGCTGGGCATTCGCACCGTGCGGGCGCGACACATCGCCAATCCGATCCGGCAGCACGCAATGGGAAGGCTGATCTATGGCGCGCTTTGCGACAGGATCGTCACCACTAGCGAGTCGATCCGGGCAGGACTGATCGAACGGGGGGTGGATGCCGGCAAGATCGTTTCCATCCCGACCGGGATCGATGTCGCTAGGTTCGCGTCCGCGCGCCGTGACGGAAGGGTTCGGCGCGAACTCGGCATTCCCGAGAGTGCGCCGTTATTTGGCATGATTTCCCTGCTGCGCGGCGAAAAGGGTCCTGACGTTTTTCTCGATGCCTGCGACCGGCTGCTTACCGGGAACGAACACGCCTGGTGCGTGCTGGTAGGTGAAGGCTGGATGCGCCCACAGCTTGAAGCCCAGTTGGCAACGCTGCGCTTCCGGGAGCGTATTGTCCTGGCAGGGTTCCGCAAGGACATCCCGGAAGTATTGGCCGAACTGGATGTCTCTGTGTTGTCGACGCGCACCCCGGAAGGCGTGCCCCAAGTCATTCTGCAGTCTCATGCGGCCAGCGTGCCGGTGGTGACCACTTCTGTTGCCGGCATCGGTGAAGTAGCTCAAGAAGGCAATACGGCATTCACGGTGCCGCCAAATGACCCGCCGGCTTTGGCGAAGGCGATGCGACGCGCCCTTGATGAACCGGATACGGCGCGGCACCAGGCGGCGAATGGACATGCGCTGGTGGTCGGGAACTATTCTCTGGAGGCCATGCTGAAGCGCATGGCCGATTTCTACCGCGCATTGATGGCACAGGAGAGGACGTGAGTACCCAGCCAATTTACAACGCCGTAATTGCCGTGGCAGAGAGGCGGTTGGATCGCCGGGAGGGCAGGATAAGACACCTCGATATCGGCGCGGGACGGGGTGAACTGATCCGCGATCTGCGCGCGCGTCTGCCGGCGGACTCGTCGGCCTGCGATTTCCATGTCGAGCGCTTCGCCCTGAGCGACGTCCCCTGCGCGCGCGTGGATCTGAATAGTGGCGAACTGCCATACAGTACCGGGAGTTTCGATCTCGTCACCTGCTCGGAGGTTGTCGAGCATCTCGAGAACTATCGCGCCTTGCTGCGTGAAGCCTATCGTGTCACGGCACCAGGAGGCGTGCTGATCGTCACAACCCCCAATGTGCTCAATACCAACTCCCGCGTTCGTTACCTGCTTTCCGGGTTCGCCAACCTGTTCGGCCCCCTGCCGCTACGCAACGACAAGCGCTATTCGACCGGCGGGCACATCACTCCGATTCCGTATTTCTATCTCGCCCACGCGCTGCTCGATGCCGGCTACGAGGCGCCGGTCCTGGACATTGATAAAACCCAAAAGACCTCGGCATTCTGGGCGGTCCTGCTCGCTCCCCTGCTGTGGATCGGGCGCTACCGCTTCATGCGGCGGGAGCGTGTGAGGTTCAAGACCATCACGCCGGAAAATGCTCCCGTGGTGGCCATACACTTTTCCTGGCCGTTGCTGACGGGCAGGACAGTCGTGGTTTCGGCAGTAAAGCGGTAGGCGATCAGGTTGTGTAGTTGATGCGAGATTGTCTTTTCCTTCCCGTCTCCGGACCGCGCGGAGCATCGAGTCGCTACCGGGTATTCCAGTTTTTACCTGCGCTGACTTCGTCCGGAATGTCATTTTCTGTTCATCTGCCTCCGGAAAGGCCAGGCCGCGGCATCCGGCGGCTGATGGCGGCTTGGCACGAGCATAGCCAGATCGCTGCTCTTGCCCAAGAGGCGCGCACCGTCTTCATTCAAAAACGCCTGCTGCCCGAAGAACAGATATTGTCGCTCGCACGTTCTCGCCCGCTAGTGTTCGACTTCGACGACGCGATATTCACGTCGCCCAGCGGTAACCGTTCATTTCTGGCGCAGCGCCGCGTTGAGTCCCGCCTGCGACAGGTGTTGTCGGCAGCCCGACTTGTCATCGCCGGCAACCGCTACCTGGCAGAGTATGCTGGGCAGTATGCCAGCGAGGTCATGATTCTGCCAACGGTGGTGGATGTCGACCGCTATCCGATCAAGAACCATGTCGCCAAGGAAGAGGTCGTGATCGGGTGGATTGGCCACTCTGTCAATCATCCCTATTTGGCCGCGCTGGCGGACGTACTGCAAGAGGTTGCACGGAGTTTCAGGATTCGGCTGCTGGTAGTCTCTGATCGTGATCTGGATGTTCCGGGATTGCAGGTGGAGAACAGGCGCTGGTCCGAGGCGAGTGAAGTAGGTGATATTCTGGATATGGATATCGGCGTGATGCCCTTGCCGGATGATCCGTGGTCGCGTGGCAAATGCGGCTTGAAGGCGATTCAATATATGGCAGCGGGTATTCCTGTGGTATGCGCGGCGGTGGGCGCCAATGTTGAAATTGTGCGTCATGGCGTCGACGGCTATACCGCCAGTTCGTTCGAAGACTGGGCTGTCGGGCTCTCCGTGCTGTGCAAAGACCATCAGCGAAGAATGCAGTTGGGACTCGCTGCACGTGAGCGAGTTGAAGCCTCCTATAGTTTTAGAATGGCGGCTCCTCTGATGATTCATGCTCTTTCCCGCATTTGTCGAAAAGGTAATATGTGAAATTGCATAAGTGGCGTCAGGCCACGTTAGATATGGTCGAGTTGTCATGATGGGGTTGGAGGGGTTCCGTCTTTGGTGGCATGCACGCAAAAGCGGAGGACGTATCTCGTCTTCTGCCATAGTGCGCGGAGCAGAAAACGTATGTTTTGGGAGCGGCTGTAGGGTCGGGCGTCACGCCGAATTGAATGCTGCATGTGGAATTATTGCTCTGGGCGATGGTGTATCGCTGGGGCCCTTTGTCATGATTGAGTCAAGAGGGGGAGGGGTCAAGGTAGGAGCTCGCACCAGCATCGGTCCGTTCAGTATTCTGTATGGGCATGGCGGCCTAGAGATAGGAGCAGATTGTCTTATTGCATCGCACGTCGTGCTGATTCCTGAGAACCACGTTTTTATCCATCCTGATATTCTGATACGAGAGCAAGGGGGCATTCGAAAAGGAATCATCATCGAAGATGATGTCTGGCTGGCAACCCGGGTTGTGGTTCTCGATGGTGTCGTGATCGGTAGGGGGGCCGTCATTGGGGCGGGTTCCGTGGTTACGCATGATATTCCTCCCTGCGCGATCGCTTATGGGACTCCAGCCAAGATTCACGGGTACAGATCGGATTCGATGAATGCAAAGTAATTCTTGGTCCAAGCTCTACAAAAACCGACAACAGATAAGATACATGTATCCAACGATATGGTCTGTTCCACTGGTAAAAAAGGAAATGGACTGCCTCCTGCCGCTTGTCGCGGATGGTGGCCGAGTACTCGAAATGGGTGCAGGGGATAGGCGGTTCGGCAGGCGATTGCTGAGTTTGATGCCTAACATCGAGTACCGCTCATACGATATTGATCCCGATACCGCGCAGGATTACTACAAGGTTGCCGATATCAAGGGGCCGTTCGACTGCATTTTCGCATTCGAACTCATTGAGCATCTGGACGTCGAGGCAGGGCTGGAGCTGTTGCAGGCGGCGCGATCATTGCTTAAACCGGGCGGCCGCTTATTGCTGGGCACTCCCAACCTTTATCACCCGCATCGCTACTGGGGGGATGTCACCCACAAGACCCCCTACAAATATGAGGAGTTGGGCGGGCTGCTGATACTGGCCGGATTTCAGTCCCCCAAGGTGTTTCGCATCTACAATGATGCCTTGCTACGGCGCTGGTTCCGTCTCAGCATCGGCATTTGGCTGCACCGTTACCTTGATATTGATTTTGCCGGCACGATTCTTATCGAGGCATCTGCCGGGACGACTTCGGGTGGCATAAAGTGAATTTGCCCCATCACCCCATGCGCGTACTTCATACCGAGTGGTCGATGGGATGGGGCGGGCAAGAAATTCGCATCCTGAGCGAAATGAAGGCGTTCCGTGCGATGGGTGTCGAAATGGAAATTGCCTGCCGGGAAGGATCGCAGATCGCTGATCAGGCCGGCAAGGCCGGTTTCCGGGTCTACTTGTTGCCTTTTTCCAGCCGTCTTGACCCGGCTACTATCTTCGGATTGCGCAATATTGTGCGCGCTAATAAGATTTCGCTCATTCATGCCCACAGCTCGGTCGATGGCTGGTGCAGTGGCTGGACGGGCAAACTGTTCGGCATCCCGGTTGTCCGCAGCCGCCATCTTTCGTCCCGGGTCCGCCCGGGATTGAATGCGCGAATCGTTTATGACTGGCTTGTGGACGCCGTAATATCGAGCGGGCGCCACATTCGTGACCACTTGGTGGAGAATTGCCACTGCCATGCCGCGAAGCATTTTTCGATCCCCGCAGGCGCAGATCACGAGCGTTTTTCCCCTGCAGTGGATGCGTCGCAGGTGCGCAAGGAATTTGCCCTGGATAATTATTCCCATGTGATCGGGATCGTCGCAGTGCTACGCAGTTGGAAGGGACATCGCATATTGCTCGAGGCTTGTGCAAAATTGCTGGACCACTTTCCGCGTCTGGTGCTGTTCGTCGTAGGTGACGGTCCGTTGCGGGAAAGATTACCCGAGTGGGTGAGTGAACTGGGTTTGTCCGGTCATGTGATCCTTGCCGGTCATCGGGATGACGTACCTGCCTGCATGAAGGCGATGGACGTTTGCGTTCTGCCCTCGCTCAAGAATGAAGCGACATCCCAAGTCATGCCGCAAGCGATGCTGGTCGGCACGCCGGTGATTTGTTCGTCGGCGGGGGGGCTCACCGAGGTCGTGACGGACGGCGTGACCGGCCGGGTCGTGTCGCCAGGCGATGCTATAGCACTATCGACGGCGCTGGACGATTGCCTGAAGTCTACGGAGAAAACGACCCGAATGGCACAGTGTGCTTACGAATATGCCTTGCGGAATCTTACCTTCGAGCGGCAAGTAGACCGAACCATTGAGGTCTACCATCGAGTGGTCGGCGACCACTCTGCAGTGGGGAGTCGAATCAATAGCAGCAAGTCATGCCGATGAAACAAGCAGACAATGATAGAGGCTAGGCTCAAATTATCGCTGATAACGGGCTCAGTGATGGTTTGCTTGGCCATACTGACTGCTATTCAGGGCGTTCCTCATACTGGAGCCCTACGCACTTTATCTTTGTTATTAATTATCACGCAATTGATCTGGATTTGGTCTGCGTCGCACAAGTCATGGCCTGGGCTTCACGGTGGTATAGAAGTTACTTTGTTCTGGTTGCTAACATTGTGGCTCGTGGTGCACTCGACGTTGATTGCCCAAACGCCATTAATTGCGCTCCAGACGGTTGCGGATAATTGGGGCAAGCTGTTATTGCTTACGGTGGTTGGAATCACTCTGGCGTGGCTTGTCGATAACAGGCGCAGAATCGTCATGGCCCTCTTTGTCGGGGCCTATTTTCATACAGGAGTGGCGCTTTGGGTGTTGGGATTGGGGTTCGCAGATACTGGGCGAATTGTGTATGTTGAAAGCATGTTTGGGAATGGGAATTTAATATCGTCTTTTGTGGCAATTTCTTTCGCATTCTTGCTGGCCGATGGCATTAGTCGTGTATGGCACCATCGCAGCTTGTTTCCTTGGCCTACGATTGTCACCATATTGTCAGGTTTGGCTGCACTGTTTGTCCAAATTATGCTTAAAGCAAAAGCGGGCCAAGTGATGACAATTGTATTGATTGCAGTGGCGGTGCTGGCCATGCTGTCCCGCTCGAAGGTTGGGAGGCGTTGGTCTGTTGCACTAGCTGTGCTCGGAGTGCTTGCTGGATGGCAAACAGTCCGAGAAGAAAACAGCCGCTGGAGCGGCTTTATGGACTCCATGCAGACAGCTTGGCGCAATCCTATTCCCATCCCGGCGCTTCTAAGTGATAGGGTTGCAGTTCCCAGCGGACTCAATCATTCACCCTATGTCAGGAGTATCCGATATCGCGCTGGACTTGAAGGGGTTGTTCTGTTCCCCTTGGGATTTGGATATACGACAGATGTATATCGCCACTATTTGGCCACCCGTTATGGAATTTCAGAGGGTATAGAAAGCAGTAACAGCGGGTTGCTGGATTTCGGCCTTGCGACCGGTATTCCAGGTATTGTTTTGCTGCTTTCCCTAAGTGTGGCCTTGATATGGCGGGGATGGTCGGCATTTATTGTGGGCCGACCTGAAGGCGCCGTGCTTGCTTTTGTGGTGCTGCAGCATATCGGCCGCTATGCACTTGATGGAACACTTGCCGGCTCTAGGTTTTCCGGTATGGCCATCATCATCGGCGCCTTGTGGGGGCTGCTTGCCTTGCACCCTCAACAGGAAAAAACTGGCACATATGGTGGATAAGCCTAGTATTTCGAACGTGCAGCCAAGCACCGTCATCCCTCTTTCTGCGGTGATCATTAGCTGTAATGCGGCGACACAACTGCCTGCTTGTTTACAGTCGCTTGCGTTCTGCTCTGAAATTCTTGTCGTGGATTCGTGTAGCATGGATGCGACGATAGATTTAGCCAGCAATGCTGGCGCGCGCGTGATCGAAACCCACTGGCGCGGCTTCGGGCCGCAGAAGCAGTTTGCCGTCGAGCAGGCGACTCACGACTGGGTGCTGTGCATCGACGCCGATGAACGGGTGAGCCCGGAGCTCGCGGACAGCATTCGCGCCGTCCTGCCGGCGCTGACATTTCCTGCTTATCGTTTCGCCCGCTGCAACCGCTTCATGGGGCGGTATTTGCGCCATGGCGAAGGCTATCCCGACTGGAGCCTGCGTCTGTTCGACCGCCGCCATGCCCGCTGGTCCGCCGATGCCGTGCATGAGCGGGTGATTGCCGAAGGCGCGGTTGGTACCCTTGCCGGCGACCTCCTGCATGATTCGGCCGAATCGATCGAGAGTTATCTCGAAAAACAGAATCGCTACTCCACTCTTGCCGCGGAGACCGCCCTGGCGATGGGCAAGCGCGGGTCGGTAATGCAACTGCTGTTGTCTCCCCTGGTGCGCTTCCTCAAGTTTTATTTTCTACGCCGCGGCTTTCTCGATGGCGTGCCGGGCCTCGTGCATATTCTCATCGGCTGCCATGCCAGCTTCGCGAAGCACGCCAAGATACTGGCCGCCAGGACGAGCGCAGTCTAACGGGGAGGAGGGGCGCCGCCCCCATGCAGCATGCGCTGGGCGAGCGTGTGATACAGCGGCGGACAGAGGGCGCGCGATACCGCCGAGGCGAGCAGGGCGACGATCATCAGGTCGAGCACGATGCCGTAGCCGCTGACCATTTCCATGACGATGATGAAAGCGGTGATCGGTGCCTGCGTGACGGCGGCGAGAAATCCCGCCGCGCACAGCACCAGCACGGTGCCCGCGCTGATCTGGTCGGCGAGCAGCACGGCGATGTTGCTGCCGATGCCGGCGCCGATGGCGAGCGATGGCGCGAAGATGCCGCCCGGTACGCCGGCCGCGTAGGAGATTAGTGTGGCGAAGAACTTGTCGATGCCGAAGTGCCAGGGCAACTGGGCATCGCGCTCGAACAGGTTGCGCGTTTCGGCATAGCCGGTACCGAAGCTGTGGTAGTCGCTGAGCAGGCCGATCAACGCGATGACCAGTCCGCAGGCGGCGGCGAAGCGCACCGGGTGGCCGGCCCGAAACGTGCTGAAGAACGGGCCGCTACGCGCCGTGGATAGCAGCATGAGGCGCGCGAAGGCGCCGCCCGCCAATCCGCAGGCCAGTGCGATCAGCAATACCCAGACGATTTGCAAATGGCTTTTCAGTCCGGTGTAGCTGACCCAGCCGAAATAGGCCGTGTTGCCCAGCAAGGCCTGGGAAACGACGCCGGACAGCACGATGGCGACGATGAGCAGGCCGCTCATGCGCTGCTCGAGGCCGCGATTGAGTTCTTCGATGGCGAACATGATCCCGGCCAGCGGCGTGTTGAAGGCGGCGGCGATGCCCGCCGCGCCGCCGGCCACGATGAGGTGCTTGCGCTGGATGTTGAAGCCGCGGTGCAGATGGCCGTGCAAACTGTTCATGACCGCCGCACCGACCTGAACGGTTGGGCCTTCGCGTCCGGTCGAAAAGCCGGCGAACAGCGCCGCCGCGCCCAGCAAGATTTTGCCGGCGGCGATCTTGAGGGAAAGCAGCGGGTGCCAGCGCGGCGGGGCATGTTTGTCCAGGTGGATTTCGGCGATGGCCTGGGGAATGCCGCTGCCCTCCGCACCGGGGAAGTAGCGACGTGTCGCCCAGACGACGGCCGCGCCGCCCGCCGGGCAAATCAGCAGGGGCCACCACCAGTACTCATTGGAAATATCGCGAAAAAGACCGACGGCGGCTTCGGCCATTTCGGCAAACAGCACGGCCAGCAGGCCGACCGTAATGGCGCCGCCCCAGATGAGCAGGCGGCCCAGCCAGAATCTCAGGTAGGCGCTGCGCCAGCGCCGCGAGCGATTCCAGCGCTCGGTGATTCCACTGGCAAGGTTTTGCGGCAACCGGTCGGACGAATCCGTCGGTGTTTCAGGCTTGGTGATAGACCTCACCCCCCTGCTTGACGAACTCGACCGCTTTTTCCTGCATGCCCTTTTCGGCGTAATCGCGCACGTCCTGCGAAATCTTCATCGAGCAGAAATGCGGTCCGCACATCGAGCAGAAATGGGCGAGCTTGGCCGCATGCTGCGGCAGGGTCTCGTCATGGAACTCGCGCGCCTTGTCCGGATCGAGGCCGAGGTTGAACTGGTCTTCCCAGCGGAACTCGAAGCGCGCCTTGGACAGGGCGTTGTCGCGCGCCTGCGCGCCCGGGTGGCCCTTGGCGAGGTCGGCGGCGTGGGCAGCGATCTTGTAGGCCATGATGCCGTCCTTGACGTCGTTCTTGTCCGGCAGGCCCAGATGTTCTTTCGGCGTCACGTAGCAGAGCATCGCCGTGCCGTACCAGCCGATCAGCGCGGCGCCGATGGCGCTGGTGATGTGGTCGTAGCCGGGCGCGATGTCGGTGGTCAGCGGACCCAGGGTGTAGAAGGGCGCCTCGTGGCAGAGCTTGAGCTGTAGATCCATGTTCTCCTTGATCATGTGCAGCGGCACATGCCCCGGGCCTTCGATCATCACCTGCACGTCATGCTTCCAGGCGACTTGCGTCAATTCACCCAGCGTCGCCAGTTCGCCCAGCTGCGCCTCGTCGTTGGCGTCATAGATCGAGCCGGGACGCAGGCCGTCGCCGAGACTGAAGCCGACATCGTAGGCCTTCATGATCTCGCAGATGTCCTCGAAGTGCGTGTAGAGGAAGTTTTCCTTGTGGTGCGCGAGACACCACTTGGCGAGGATCGACCCACCGCGGCTGACGATGCCGGTCATGCGCCCGGCCGTCAGCGGGATATAGCGCAGCAGTACGCCGGCATGGATCGTGAAGTAATCCACGCCCTGCTCGGCCTGCTCGATCAGCGTGTCGCGGAATAGTTCCCAGGTCAGATCCTCGGCCTTGCCGTCGACCTTTTCCAGCGCCTGGTAGATCGGCACGGTGCCGATCGGCACTGGCGAATTGCGCACGATCCACTCGCGTGTCTCATGGATGTTCTTGCCGGTGGACAGGTCCATCACCGTGTCGCCGCCCCAGCGGATCGCCCAGGTCATCTTGTCGACCTCTTCCTGGATCGAGGAGACGATGGGCGAGTTGCCGATGTTGCAGTTGATCTTGGTGAGGAAGTTGCGGCCGATGATCATCGGCTCGGCTTCCGGATGGTTGATGTTGGCCGGAATGATGGCGCGGCCGCGCGCCACTTCGTCGCGCACGAATTCCGGAGTGATCTCGCGCGGGATGGCGGCGCCGAAGCTCTGACCGGGATGCTGGCGGCGCAGCTGCTCATTGAGCTTGTCGAGACGCTGGTTCTCGCGGATGGCGATGAATTCCATCTCCGGCGTGACGATGCCCTTGCGGGCGTAGTGCATCTGCGTCACGTTCATGCCGACCTTGGCACGGCGTGGCTGCCGCACATGAGCGAGGCGCAGCTCGGCCAGTTCGGCGTCGGCGAGGCGGGCACGGCCGTAGGTGGACGATTGCTCCGACAACCGCTCGGTGTCGCCGCGCTCCTCGATCCAGGTCTCACGCAGAGGCGGCAGGCCCTGCTGCAAATCGATCTTCACGGACGGGTCGGTATAGGGGCCCGAACAGTCATACACGTAGATCGGCGGATTTTTCTCGCCGCCCAAACCCGTGGGCGTGTCGGCCTGGGTGATTTCGCGCATCGGCACGCGAATGTCGGGGCGCGAGCCGGTGACGTAAACTTTCTTTGAATTCGGCAATGCCTCGATGGCCGCCCCGTCGACCTTGGCCTGCGCGGCGACGAATTTGTCGGTAGCGTTCATACAATAAAACTCCGTTGGACAGCATTGGAAGCTACTGTAATCGGCGCCGGAAAGCAACCACGGTGCGACAATGGCTAAAGTGGATGAAGAAACTGCCGTAAATCCGCAGACGTAAAGAAGAAGGGGAGCCCCATGTCCGCACGAACCCACTGGTCCATTCTAGCCTTGCCGCTGGCGCTGCTGGCCTTGTCATCCGCCGCTCCTGCTCAATGGGAACTGGTCGCCAACCATGCCGGCAAGACCGTCGAAATCGACAAGAATCGCGTCAGCCAGCTCAAGAACGGCCAGACTGCCGCCTGGACGCGCCTGACGCTCGATCACCCCGTACTCGATTTCGAGAACCAGGTTCGCTACACCGCCGTTCAGGCCCTGAATTATTACGATTGCGCCAATGGCAGCTTCGCCACGCAAAAGCGGGTTTTCCTGCTCGACGAGCGCGCGATCAAGACCGAGAAAGTGACCGGCGCGAGCGCGATCCCCGCCCGCCCCGACACACTCGATGCCCAGTTGTTCGAGGAGGTCTGCAAGACGCGTAGCGTCGTGCAGGCAGAGCAGCGTCCCCGCCCCATGCATGCCGAAATGGTCAGCGCGGGCGACATGGCCGCCCCGCGTGGCGTCAAGGTCGCCGATGCGCCGGCACCAGCTGCAGCCCCGGTGGCTCCGCCAGCGGAAAAGCCGCGCCTGTTCGAAATGCCCGTCATAGACAAATCCAAGGCCGAGGATCCCTACAAGGGCATGACGCCGCCTCCTGCCGCGCCCGTCGCGGGTAGCCATGCCGCGCCGACACCCGCAGGCCCGGCGCCGCGAGCCGCCGCCAAGATCGTCGAACCGATCATGGCTCCCGACCTGAGCCGCCAGCAACGCGAGCTGATGCTCGCGACCTCCGGTCCGCGCAAGGCCGCGCCGAAAAAGAAGAAGGTCGTGGAGCCTCCGCCGCCCGACTACTCCCATGTGCATTGGGGCTACGCCGGCATGGGCGCGCCGGAGAACTGGGCGAAGATCAAGCCCGAGTACGCGACGTGCGGGACGGGTCAGCGGCAGTCGCCCATCGACATCCGCGGCGGCATCAAGGTCGACCTGGAACCGATCCGCTTCGACTACCGCCCAACGCATTTCCGCATCATGGACAACGGCCATACCGTGCAGGTTGAAGTGGGCGAGGGTAGCAGCATCACCGTCACGGGACGCACCTACCCGCTGGTGCAATTTCATTTCCATCGCCCTTCCGAGGAACGCATCGGCGGCAAGGCTTACGACATGGTCGCGCATCTGGTGCACAAGGACTATGACGGTAGCCTGGCCGTCATCGCCGTGTTGATGGAGCGGGGCATGGAGCACCCGCTCATCCAGACCCTGTGGAACCACATGCCGCTCGAGGTGGGCATGGCGGTCGAACCGCCGGACGCCGTGATCGACCTCAACCGGCTGCTGCCCGAGAAGCGCGAGTACTACACCTACATGGGTTCGCTGACGACGCCGCCCTGCACCGAGAACGTGCTGTGGATGGTCTTCAAGAATCCGGTGCCGGTATCGTCCGAGCAGATCGGCATCTTCTCGCGGCTGTATCCCAACAACGCGCGTCCGGTGCAACCGGCCAACGACCGCCTGATCAAGGGATCGCGCTGAGCAGGCGCCGCACCGGGGCAGGCAGGGCGGCGTCCGCCAGATCGGCGGCCGCGGTCCACCACAATCCCGGCTCGCAGGCCTGCGCCAGCGGCGCGGCGGTGCAGAGCAGGCTGACAATATTCAGGCGGAAGTGGGTGAAGTCGTGGCGCAGCACGGGGCCCGGAGCGATGGCCGTTACCGTGGTGCCGAGCCTGTCGCGGCAGTAGGCCGCGACATCGCCATGCGGCGCGGGGAGTTCCGGCAGGGAGAGCAGGCCGCCCCAGATGCCGACCGGCGGTCTGGTTTCCAGAAGAATGCGGTCGCCGACACGCAGCACCAGCAGGGTGGCTTCCCGTTCGGGGCGATGTTTTCGGGGGCGCGGCGCGGGCAGTTCGGCCACGCGCCCGGAGTTCCGGGCGACGCAGTCGTCCGTGACCGGGCAGGTGCCGCAGCGCGGCTTGCCGCGCGTGCAGAGCATGGCGCCGATGTCCATCTGGGCCTGGATGTAGGTGGCGATGTCACGCTCCGGCAGAAGAGCCTCGGCGTCCCGCCAGAGCTGACTTTCCACCGTCGCCGTGCCCGGATAACCCTCGATGCCGAGGTGGCGGCAAAGCAGGCGACGGACGTTGCCATCGAGGATGGGCGCATGCGCGCCGAAGCAGAAGACCGCGATGGCATTGGCTGTCGAGCGGCCGATCCCCGGCAGGCGCGCCAGCTCCGCCGGATCGGCGGGGAAGTTGCCGGCATGCCCGGCCATGAGCGTTTGCGCGCACTTGTGCAGATTGCGCGCCCGCGCGTAGTAGCCGAGGCCGCTCCACAGCGCCATGACGTCCTCGACCCGCGCCGCGGCCAGTTCGGCAAGACCGGGGAAGCGGACCAGAAAGCGCTCGTAATAGGGAATGACCGTCGCCACCTGCGTCTGCTGCAGCATGATCTCCGACAGCCAGACCCGGTAGGGGGAGACGCCGCGCTGCCATGGCAGGTTGCGACGTCCATGGCGTCGCTGCCAGTCGATCAGGCGCTGCGCGAAAGTGGTCATGGCGGGGATGGGGTGGAGCGGGCGAAGGGAGTCGAACCCTCGTCATCAGCTTGGGAAGCTGAGGTAATGCCGTTATACGACGCCCGCGTCGGCGGCATTCTAACGATTTCGTCCGTGCAGCGGAAATATTGGCGTAATATGTCGAACGAAAGTCATAAGGACGGCGCTTAGCATGGCTGATGTGGAGGAGGGCCAGACAGGAAATCCGCCGCAGGCTTCTGCGGTTGGCAATATCGTCGACTTCAAGGAAGGCGAGGTTCTGCTGCCTTCTTATGTCGAGCGTCGGCCGTCCGGCCTGTTCGTCGATCCAGAAGCCGCGGCGCGTGAGGGCGGCATCACCCAGTTCATCGAACGGGTCTTTTCGGCAGGTGCGCGTTTTGCCGGCCTCGACTATGCCGTTTTCCAGAATCTGCTCTACGACCTGACCGGCCGGGCGCCGGGGCCGGTGCGGCTGGCCGACGACATCGTGTTCTTCGCGCCGGAGCGGCGCGCCCTCTATCGTGCGGTGAAGATCGCTGACGACAAGACCTTCGCTGAATACCTGTTCGAACCGGTCGAGATCGAGGTCGAGGAACGCGTCCCCCTGTTCGGCCCGCCGGCCGAAGACGGCAGCGTGGAAGTCGTCGGGGAGGAAATCAGGAAGCGCGGCGAGCCGACCCGGCTTGATTTCGATGAATTCGTCGCGGCGATGTGGGAGAAAGGCGTGCGTTTCGGCATCGACGCGGTCGCCGTGCGGGCCGCGATCCGCGCCGGCCAGCCCCAGCGGCTGGAAATCGCGCACGCGGTACAGCCCACGCAGGGCCGCGACGCCAATCTCGAGGAAAAGAGCGACACCCTGCATCGCGACAACGCGCCGCGCATCCTCGCCGACGGCCGCATGGACCTCAAGCAGTTCAAGAACCGCTTTCCGCAAATCATGGCTGATGTGCGCCTGCTGCACAAGATTCCGCGCAGCCTGGGCAAGCCGGGGCACGATGTGCTGGGCACGCTGCTGGAGTCGGAGCTGCCCAAGGACTTCGATATCGCCGCGCTCGCCGGTCCCGGCACGCGCGTGGAGAAGGGCGCGGACGGCGAGTTCATCGTTTCGGCCATGGACGGCTTCATCAACATCGACGGCAAGACCAACCAGATTTCCGTCACCGAGAAAATGATCAGCCGGGAGGGCGTCAGCATGAAGACGACCGGCGACGTCTCGCTGTCGGGCGACGAGTTCGAGGAGCATGGCGAAGTCCAGGAACGGCGCGCGGTCGAAGGGCGCCACATGACCTTTTTCGCCGACGTGTATGGCAGCATCGTTTCGCGCGGCGGCCGGGTGGTGCTGAAGTCGAACATCGCCGGCGGTCAGGCCAGCAGCCCGGGCGGCAGCATCGTCGTCGAAGGGCGCGCTTCGCGGGCGGTACTCGAGGCACGCGGCGGCGAGATCGTCGCCGCGTTCGCCGAAGGCTGCTCCATCGTCGGCACCCGCGTGACGGTGGAGCGCGCCATCAATTGCGACATCCTCGGCGAGGATGTCGTCATCGGCGTCAGCGAAGGCAGCGCCATCGCCGGCAAACGCTTGAAGATCGCCCAGAGCGGGACGCGCAAGGACATCGAAACCATCGTCGCCGTGTTGGTTCCCGACATGAGCGGCTTCGTGCGCGATCTTGCCGAACTGGAAGAGGCAAGGCAGCAGGCCGAACAGAAGGTCGCGGCCCAGGACGTGAAGATCGGCAACCTGCTGGCCGATACCGGTTTCAAGCAGTTTCTCGCGCTTGCCGCCACCATCTCCAAGGGCGGCGCGAAGCTTTCGGCGGAACACGAGGCGAACTGGCGTCAGGCGCAGAGTCGCTTCGCGCCGAAGATGCGCGAGTGGCAGGCGCTGCAGCAGGAGCGCGCCGCCGTGTTCGACAAGCTCGAAGCCGTGCTGGCCGAACTGGCGGCGCTGGCAGAGCGCCAGGCGCATGCCGGCGATGATATCGGCTGCGTGATCGAATCGGTCAACGGCGACACGCTGGTGCGGCGTCTGGCCTACCAGCCCGACCAGTCGGTTACCGGCGGCGCCCAGGCCCGGGACCTCGCCGCGCATCTGCGCGAATTCGGCGTCAGCGCCGACCGCCTGTTCTGGGGCACGAGCGGGGAATTTTCCTGGCGACTGGAGGCCAAGGCCGATCCGGACGCGGCGGCCTGAACGCGAAGGCGGGCAGGCCTGCATGGTAAGATTTGGCATGCTTGAAATTTCCGTCAACGGCGCGCCGCGCCGGCTCGATGCGCCACTGACTGTCGCCGCCCTGCTCGAACGCGAAGGCCTCGCCGGCAAGCGCGTGGCGGTCGAGAAAAACGGCGAGATCGTACCGAAAAGCCGCCACGCCGAGACTCCGGTCGCGCCGGGCGACAAACTCGAAATCGTCGTCGCCGTCGGCGGCGGCTGATCCTTTCCTCGAGGTTTCCATGCCAGACACATTGACCATCGCCGGCAAGGCCTACGCTTCGCGCCTGCTCGTCGGCACCGGCAAATACAAGGACTTCGACGAAACACGCCGCGCCGTCGAGGCCAGCGGCGCCGAGATCGTCACCGTCGCGATCCGCCGCACCAACATCGGCCAGGAGCCGGGCCAGCCCTCGCTGCTCGATGCCCTGCCGCCCTCGCGCTACACCTACCTGCCCAATACCGCCGGCTGCTACACGGCCGAGGATGCGATCCGCACCCTGCGCCTCGCCCGCGAACTGCTCGACGGCCACAGCCTCGTCAAGCTCGAAGTGCTTGGCGATCCGCAGACCCTGTTCCCCAACATGCCCGAGACCCTCAAGGCCGCCGAGGTGCTGGTCAGGGAAGGCTTCCAGGTCATGGTCTATTGCGCCGACGATCCGATCCAGGCCAAGCTGCTGGAAGGCATCGGCTGCGTCGCGGTGATGCCGCTCGCCTCGCTGATCGGCTCCGGCATGGGCATCCTCAACCCGTGGAACCTCAAGCTCATCATCGAGGCGGCCAAGGTGCCGGTACTCGTCGACGCCGGCGTCGGCACGGCCTCGGATGCCGCCATCGCGATGGAGCTCGGTTGCGACGGCGTGCTGATGAACACGGCGATCGCCGGTGCGCGGGATCCGGTGCTGATGGCCGGCGCCATGAAGAAGGCGGTCGAAGCCGGCCGCGAGGCCTTTCGCGCCGGCCGCATGCCGAGGAAGTTCTATACAGCGAGTCCTAGCTCGCCGACCACCGGTCTCATTGGCCAATGAGCGGTTCATGAAGCGTCTGGCGTTCGCCTGTGCGCTGGCATGGGCCGGCGCTGGATCCGCCCAGGACGCCGCCGCTCCGCAGGGCTACAGCTTCGAGCAGCCGGAACTGCTCGCCGACCAACATGTCTGGGGCATCGTTCATGGCGCGCGGTTGCTGGCCCAGGCCTGCGCGCGCGCCAGTCACGGCGGGGCAGCCGAAGCCTGGGTCGATTGGCAGGAGCGCGAAGCCGCGCAAATCGGCGCGATGCGCGTCGTGCTGAGCCGGCACTACTTCCGGACGGACGACGCTTCACCCGACGCGCTCGCCGCCGCGCTGGGCCTGAAGCAGGCGCTCGCCCTGCCCGCCGGGGAGCTCGGCCCCGCCTGCGCGACCCTGGCCGAGGCGCTGGCCCAGCCGCGCTACGATCTTTCCAAACGGCGCGAGGAAGTGCTCGCGAAATTCCGCAAATGACCGAAGGACACCTTTCACAGCGCCCGATCCGCAGCTTCGTGCTGCGCCAAGGCCGCGTCTCTAACGCCCAGCAGCGCTACTTCGACGCAGGCATGCCGCGCTGGGGCATTCCCTACGCGGCCGCGCCGCTCGACCTGGACGCGGTTTTCGGCAGGAGCGCACCGAAGTTCCTCGAAATCGGCTGCGGCATGGGCGAGACCACCGCGCACATCGCCGCCGCGCATCCCGATCACGACTACATCGGCATCGAGGTGCACGCCCCCGGCGTTGGCAGCCTGCTCAAGGAAATCGCCACGCGCGAGCTGACGAACCTGCGCGTGATTCGCCATGACGCCGTCGAGGTGGCGCGCGACATGATTCCCGCGGACTCCCTCGCCGGCATCCACGTCTACTTTCCCGATCCCTGGCCGAAGAAGCGCCATCACAAGCGTCGCCTGATCCAGCCGGCCTTCGTCGCGTTGCTGGCGTCCCGGCTCGCCCCCGGCGGCTACCTGCACTGCGCGACCGACTGGGAGGAATACGCTCGGCAGATGCTGGAGGTGCTGTCCGCCGAACCGCTGCTGGCGAACACGGCGCAGGGGTTTGCGGAGCGCCCGGTATGGCGGCCGCAGACCAAGTTCGAGGCGCGCGGCCTGCGCCTCGGTCACGGCGTCTGGGACGTGCTGTTCAGGCGCGCCTAAGCTCCCAGAAACAGCCCGACCAGCCGGTTGAGGAAGCGCCGGCCCTGCGGCGTCGGCCGCAGGCGGTCTGGCGCGAGTTCCAGCAGGCCCTCCCGCCGTCCCGCCAGCACTGACTTTTCCAGGCGCTCCGGCGGCAGGCCGGTGCGCTCGGAGAACAGCGCCAGCGGCACACCCGCCGTCAGCCGCAGCGCATTCATCATGAACTCGCCGGGCAGGTCGCCAGCGGCTACGGCCTGCCAGTCGCGCGTCGCCGGATCGGCGAGATAGTCCTTCGGGTGGCGCGGCCGCGCCTCGCGGCGGATGCCGGCGTGATCGGAAAGTTTCGAATGCGCGCCGGCGCCGATGCCGAGGTAGTCGCCGAAATTCCAGTAGTTGAGGTTGTGCCGGCAGCGTTGCCCTGGTTTGGCGAAGGCGGCGGTTTCGTAATGGTCGAAACCGGCGGCGGCGAGGCTTTCTTCGACCATGTCCTGCATGTCCGCCGCGAGGTCGTCGTCGGGCAGCGGCGGTGGCGCGAAATGGAATTGCGTATTGGGTTCCAGCGTCAGATGGTAGGCGGAGATATGGCCGGTGCCCGTGGCGATGGCAGTCTCCATGTCGCGGCGCGCTTCCGCCAGCGTCTGTTCGGGCAGCGCGTACATGAGGTCAAGGTTGATCCGGTCGAAGTGTCGTTGCGCGATCTCGATGGCGCGGCGCGCCTCGTCGCCCGAGTGGATGCGTCCAAGCGCGGCCAGCTTGGCGTCGTCGAAGCTCTGTATGCCCAGCGAGAGGCGGTTTACGCCGGCAGCGGCATAGGCGGCGAAGCATTCCGCCTCGACGGTGCCGGGATTCGCCTCCAGCGTGATTTCGGCCTCCGGCAGCAGCGGCAGGCGCATGCGGATCGCCGCGAGCAGCGCCTCGACCGTATCGCCAGACATCAGGCTGGGCGTGCCGCCGCCGATGAAGATCGAGATGACGGGGCGCCCCCAGACCGCCGGCAGCGCAGCCTCGAGGTCGGCGATCAGCGCGGCGAGATACGCCGCTTCCTGTGGGGCGGATTCATGCGAATTGAAGTCGCAGTAGGGACACTTCCGGAGGCACCACGGCCAATGGACGTAGAGCGCCAGTGGAACGGGGGCGTTCACACGTCCAGCTTCAGGCGTTCCATCAACTGCGCCAGCGCCTTGCCGCGATGCGAGCGCTTGTTCTTCTCCGCGGCGGATATCTCGGCGGCGGTCTGGTTCAGGTCGGGCACGAGGAAATAGGGGTCGTAGCCGAAGCCGCCTGCGCCGCGCGGCGTGTCGATGATCTCGCCGTGCCATTCGCCTTCGCAGATGATCGGCTGCGGATCGTCGGCGTGATGCACGAACACCAGCACCGCGACGTAGTGCGCGCGGCGGTCGGCCTGGCCTCGCAGGTCGGCGATGAGCTTCTGGTTGTTCCTGTCGTCGGATTTCGGTTCCCCGGCAAAGCGCGCCGAGAACACGCCGGGCGCGCCACCGAGCGCGGCGACGCAGATGCCTGAATCGTCGGCGAGCGCCGGCAGGCCGGTGAGCTGCGCGGCATGGCGCGCCTTGGCCAGCGCATTCTCGACGAAGGTGACGTGCGGCTCGTCGGCCTCGGGAATCTTGAAGTGCGCCTGCGGCAGCACTTCGATGTCGATGCGGGCGAGCAGCTGCGCGAATTCGCGCAGCTTGCCGGCGTTGTTGGAGGCGAGGACGATTTTCTTCATTTGAGTTCCAGAACGGTTTTCTGCGCCGCGACGATCGCGTCGATGCCCTTCTCGGCCAGCGCCAGCAGCGCATCGAGTTCGGCGCGGGTGAAGGGCGTGCCTTCGGCCGTGCCCTGGATCTCGCACATGCCGCCAGCGCCGGTCATCACCACGTTCATGTCGGTGTCGCAGCCCGAGTCCTCTTCGTAATTCAGGTCGAGCACCGGCATGCCACCGACGATGCCGACCGAGACGGCGGCGACGAAGTCGCGCATCGGGTGCGCGGCGAGCCTGCCGGCGGCGACGAGGCCGGAGAGCGCGTCATGCAGCGCCACGCAGGCACCGGTGATCGAGGCGCAGCGCGTGCCGCCGTCGGCCTGCAGCACGTCGCAGTCGAGGGTGACCTGACGCTCGCCGAGCGCGGCGAGGTCGGTGACGGCGCGCAGCGAGCGGCCGATCAGGCGCTGGATTTCCTGCGTGCGGCCGGACTGCTTGCCCTTGGCCGCCTCGCGGTCGGTGCGCGTGTGCGTCGAGCGCGGCAACATGCCGTATTCGGCGGTGACCCAGCCCCGTCCCTTGCCCTTGAGGAAGGAGGGGACGCGCTCCTCGACGCTGGCGGTGCACAGCACCTTGGTGTGCCCGAACTCGACCAGCACGCTGCCTTCGGCATGGCGGGTGTAGTGGCGGGTGATGGTGAGCGGGCGCAGGGCATCGGGCGCGCGGCCGTCATGTCTTTCGGTCATTGGCTGTCCTTGGCGTGCAGGCGGGTGACGGTGGTGTTGATCGTGCGGCTGAAGTCTTCCTGCGTCCAGGCGCGTTGCGCGGGCGCGGTCTCGGCAGTGGCGGGGCGATCTTCTTCGCCCCAGACCATGACGATCAGCGAAAGGTTGTCGCGGCCGGCGCCCGCGACGGATTCTACGCGGTCGAGCAGCGCCGGCGCGGATTTCGCCGCCTCGCGTCCGGCGAGCGTCGTCAGCAGCGGCGCGTCGTCGTCCAGCGGGCCCCACACGCCGTCGGAGCATAGCAGCAGGATGTCGCCGCGTTCCAGCACGGTACGCGCCGAGAATTCGAAACGGGGCGGCTGCTCGCCGCCGAGGCAGCTGGTGAGGATGTTGCGCAGCGGGTGTTCGCGCACGCCGGCCGGCGTTAACTGGCCTTCGTCGATCAGCGCCTGCACGCGCGAATGGTCGCGCGTCTTGGCCGTCACCCGGTTGTCGCGCAGCAGGTAGAGGCGTGAATCGCCCGAGTGCCCCCACAGCGCGATGCCGTCCTGGATGACGCAGGCGACGCAGGTGGTGCGCGGCTGGTCGTCCAGCTGGCGCAGCCCGCACTGGGCGCGGATAGCGGCGTGCGCGCCGGCAAGGGCATCGGCGAGGAAGTGGGCGGGGTCGGCCAGCCGCGGCTTGGCCTGGCGGTCGAAGGTGGCGATGATGCTGCGCACGGCGGCTTCGGCGGCGATTTCGCCGTGGCCATGGCCGCCCAGGCCGTCCGCGACGACCATAACCAGCGCGTCGCTGGTGTAGCGGTAGCCGACCCGGTCTTCGTTGAGGGCGCGGCCGCCGATGCGGCTTTCCTGAAAGATCGAGAACTTCATTTGCCGCCCTGCGCGGGAGCGACGGGCGCGGCGAGCATGCGCTGCAGCGCGAAGGCGCTTTGCGGGCGCGCCAGCGGGTCGAGGCGCATGCACTGGTCGATGATGTCGAGCAACTGCGGCGAATACTTTCCCGCCCAGCGCGTCGTCGCCGGCACCAAGTCGTCCTTGACGAGGCGCAGGTCGGCCGGCTGCGGGGCCGCCGCCGCGAGGCAGGCGTACATGCTGGCGCCGACGGCATAGACGTCCGTCCACGGCCCCTGCCCGGGCTGGTTGCCGTATTGCTCCGGCGCGGCATAGCCCGGCGTGTAGGTTGGCCGCAGCTCGGGGTCGCTCTGGCAGAGCGTCTGACGCGCGGCGCCGAAATCGATCAGCACCGGCGATCCGTCGGTGCGCAGATAGATGTTCGAGGGCTTGATGTCGAGGTGCAGCAGCTTGTTGACGTGCACCTCGCGCAGGCCGGAGAGCAGGCGCGCGAAGACGCCGCGCACGAAGCTTTCGCGGAACTCGCCGCGGTGCTTGCGGATGTGTTCGTGCAAGGTGCGGCCCTGCTCGTAGCGCATCACCAGATAGACGGTATCGTTGGCGCGCAGGAAGTTGAGTACGCGCACGACGTTGGGGTGGTTGAGGCGCGCCAGGGCGATGCCTTCCTCGTAGAAAGCCATCATGCCGCTCTGGTAGGCGGCGCGGTTGGCCGCCGAAACCTGCGGCAGCAGGCCGACGCTGCGCAGCGCCAGCGCGTTGGGCAGATACTCCTTGATCGCCACCGGCGTCCCGTTCGCGTCGTAGGCGAGATAGACGATGGAAAACCCGCCGGCCGACAACTGGCGTTCGAAGCGGTAGCCATCGATGACGTGGCCGGGCGGCAGCGGAGTGTTGGTCTGCGGAGGAGGCATCGCCGCACATTTTAAGTCCGGCATAGTAAGCTGGCGCGCCGTAAAACACGAATCCTCCGGAAATCGCCATGACCATCTACAGCATGACCGGCTATGCCGCGTTCGACCGCGATCTGGGTCCGGCCAACCTGCATCTCGAACTGAAGAGCGTCAATGGCCGCTTCCTCGACCTCAATTTCCGCTGCGGTGAGGAATTGCGCTTCCTCGAAATGCCGTTGCGTGAACGGCTGACCGCAGCCATCGGCCGCGGCAAGCTCGAATGCCGGTTGAACCTGCAACCCAACAGCGCCGCCGCGCCGCGCCTGTCGGCCAACCTCGATCTGGTTGGCCAACTGGCCGGACTCGACGCGGAAATCCGCGCCGTGATGGACGCGGCGGCGCCGCTGTCCGTCGCCGAGGTGCTGCGCTGGCCGGGTGTGCTGGCCGCCGAGGACATCGGTGCCGAGCGCCTGCAGGCCGAATGCTTCGCCCTGTTCGACGACGTGCTGAGGGACTTCCTTGCCAGCCGCGCGCGCGAGGGCGGGAAGCTCGGCGCGGTGCTGCGCGGACACGCCGCGCGCATGCGCGCGGAGGTGGCGAAGGTCGAACCCATGGTGCCGGCGGCGATCGCCGACTACACCGAGCGATTGGCGGCCAAGCTGCGCGAAGCGGTCGCCAATCTCGACGAAGACCGCATTCGCCAGGAAGTCGGCGTGTTCGCCGCCAAGATCGACGTGGCCGAGGAACTGGCCCGGCTGCTCGCGCATCTCTCGGAAGTTGAACGCGTGCTGGACAAGGGCGGCGCCGTCGGCAAGCGGCTCGATTTCCTGATGCAGGAGCTCAACCGCGAGGCCAACACCCTGGCATCGAAGTCGGTCTCCGCCGCCGTGACCGCCGTCGCCCTGGAGCTCAAGCTGCTGATCGAGCAGATGCGCGAACAAGTGCAGAATCTGGAGTAATCTCGCGCCATGAACCTGACCCCGCACCCCTCTTTCGACATGGACGTCGCCGGCGCGCTGTTCATCGTTTCCGCGCCTTCGGGCGCCGGCAAGACCACCCTGGTCCGCAAACTGATGGAACGCGATGCCGCCATCCGCCATTCCGTGTCCTACACCACGCGTCAGCCGCGCCCCGGCGAGCGCGACGGCCACGATTACAACTTCATCGATATCCAGGCCTTCCTCGCCATGCGCGAACGTGGCGAGTTCCTCGAATGGGCGGAAGTGCATGGCAATTTCTACGGCACCTCGCGCGCCTGGCTGCTCGACGAGATGCGGGCGGGGCGCGACACCCTGCTCGAAATCGACTGGCAGGGCGCGCAGCAGGTGCGTGAGCAGGTTCCGGGCGCCGTGAGCATTTTCATCGTGCCGCCCTCGATCGAGGAACTGGAGCGCCGCCTGCGCGCGCGCGGTCAGGACAGCGAGGACGTCATCCAGCGCCGCGTCGCGGCCGCGCTGGGCGAATTGCGCCATGTCGACGAGTTCGATTTTGTTATAATCAACAACAACTTGCAGGAGGCTCTGGAAGACTTGGTCGCGGCGGTGCGTGCCGCGCGGCTGAATTTCCTGAGGCAGCGCGCGCGTCACGCCGACGTCTTCCGTTTTCTTTCATCCCACTGAATTCAAAGGATTCGCCATGGCCCGCGTTACCGTCGACGATTGCATCAAATACATCCCGAACCGCTTCCAGATGACCCTGGCCGCGACCTATCGCGCCCGCCAGATCACCATGGGCAGCACCCCGCAGGTCGAGGTCGACCGCGACAAGCCGACCGTTCTGGCGCTGCGTGAACTGGCGGAAGGCAAATACGGGGTCGAGATTCTCCATCGCGCGCCGGCCTAGGCGCATGACGTAAGGGGGCCACGCACATGCCGGCTGCGCTGTCGCCCTCCCCGTCGTCCTCCATGCCGGCGCCCCCCGCGAGGCACGACGAACCGCCGATCATCCCGCTCGACATGCATCCGCCGGTCGACTTGGCGGAGGACTTCGAGCATTTCCTCGCCCAGCTGACCGCCTACCTCAGGCCCGAGGACATCGACCAGATCGCCGCGGCCTATCATTTCTCGGCCAACGCGCATCGCGGCCAGTTCCGCATCAGCGGCGATCCCTACATTTCGCATCCACTGGCGGTCGCCGAGACGCTGGCGCACTGGCGGCTCGATCCCCAGGCCCTGTGCGCCGCGCTGCTGCACGACGTGATGGAAGATACCGCCATCACCAAGGCGCAGATCGCGCAGGATTTCGGCAAGGTGACGGCGGAACTGGTGGATGGCGTCTCCAAGCTCGACCGCATCGAGAACCAGTCCTATGAGGAGGCGCAGGCGGAGAATTTCCGCAAGATGCTGCTGGCGATGGCGCAGGATGTGCGTGTCATCCTCATCAAGCTGTCCGATCGCCTCCACAACATGCGCACGCTCGACGCCGTGCGCCCGGACAAGCGCCGCCGCATCGCGCGCGAGACACTGGAAATCTACGCGCCGATCGCCAACCGGCTGGGACTCAACACGCTCTACCGCGAACTTCAGGATCTGGCGTTCCGCAACCTGCATCCGCTGCGCTTCAAGGTGCTGGCGAAGGCGGTGCGCTCCGCGCGCGGCAACCGGCGCGAAGTGGTCGGCAAGATTCTGGATGCGGTCAAGCAGCGCCTGCCCGAGTGCCACATCGACGCCGAGGTGATGGGACGCGAAAAGCACCTGTTCGGCGTGTATCGCAAGATGCGCGAGAAGCACCTGTCGTTTTCGCAGGTACTCGACATCTACGGCTTCCGCATCGTCGTCGCCGACGTGCCGACCTGCTACCTGGCGCTCGGCGCGCTGCACGGCCTCTACAAGCCGGTGCCAGGCAAGTTCAAGGATTACATCGCGATCCCGAAGGCGAACGGCTACCAGTCGCTGCACACGACGCTGATCGGTCCTTACGGCATGCCGGTCGAGTTGCAGATCCGCACGCGCGAAATGCACCATGTGGCGGAATCGGGGGTGGCCTCGCACTGGCTATACAAGGACGAGCAATCGCTGACCGAACTGCAGCGCACCACGCACCAGTGGCTGCAGTCGCTGCTGGAACTGCAGAGCGCCACGGTCGATTCCGCCGAGTTCCTCGAACACGTCAAGGTCGACCTGTTCCCGGGCGAGGTCTATGTGTTCACGCCGAAGGGCAAGATCCTCTCGCTCCGGCGCGGCGCGACCGCGGTGGACTTCGCCTATGCCGTGCACACCGACATCGGCAACCGCTGCATCGCCTGCAAGATCAACCACGAGAACATGCCGCTGCGCAGCGAACTGCGCAACGGCGATCGCGTCGAGATCTTCACCGCGCCCAATGCCGCGCCGAATCCCAACTGGCTCGGCTTCGTCAAGAGCGCCAAGGCGCGCGCGCAGATTCGCCATTTCCTCAAAACCCGCCAGAACGAGGAGTCGGCGGCGCTTGGCCAGCATCTGCTCTCTCAGGCGCTGCACGGCCTCGGCCACCGCCTCGAAGAACTCGGCAGCGCGGCCTGGCAGCGCTTTCTCAACACCTTCTCAGGCAAGACCAAGCAGGAAGTGCTGACCGACATCGGGCTCGGCAAGCGCCTGCCGGCCATCGTGGCGCGCCGCCTGCTCGACGGCCGTGCCTCCGGCGGCCCGGTGTCGCAGGGCGCCGGATCGATCCGCATCCGCGGCAGCCAGGGCATGGCGATGCAACTGGCGCGCTGCTGCCGGCCGATCCCCGGCGATCCGATCGTCGGCGTGATCCGGCCTGGCCAGGGCCTGGTCGTGCATACGCACGATTGTCCGACGCTGCGCGGCAGCAAGGCCGGGCGCGGTCCCAGTGGGGGCAAGGAGTGGGTGGATGTGGAATGGGATCCCGACGCCGCGGGTCCGTTCGAAGTGCTGGTACGCGTCGTCGCGCAGAACTCGCCGGGCGTGCTGGCGCGGCTGGCGGCGGTGATCGCCGAGCACGGCATCAACATCACCGACGTGCACATGGATGCGGACACCGGCGCCACGACGGCGCTATATTTCACCCTGCAGGTGCAGGGGCGCATCCATCTGGCGCGCATCCTGCGCAGCCTGCGCCGCCTGCCGGCGGTGACGCGCATCACCCGCCTCAAGGAAGAGAACAACCATCACAACTGAAGGAGCAAGGAAGCATGGCCTACGAATCGGAGCACACGAAATTCATGCGCGAGTGGCTGCGCCAGCACCCCGAGGAGCTCGACGTGCAAAAGAGCGGCCGGGCGCTGTGGTGGGATCGCGGACCGCGCGATCTTGAGGAGCAGCAGCGCCTGGCGGCCGCGCGCGTGCCGCAGAAGGCGTATTACTACGACGTCAACTAATCCGGAGATGAATCGATGAACACTCTGCATATCGCAATGCTAGCCGCCGGTCTGGCGCTCGCCGGGCCCGCCGCCGCCGATCTCAAGCTGGCACAAAAGGAGGGCTGCCTGGGCTGCCATTCCGTCGACAGGAAGCTCGTCGGTCCTGCCTGGAAGGACGTGGCGGCGCGCTACAAGGGCGATGCCGGTGCCGAGGCCAAGCTGGCCAAAAAGGTGCGCGAGGGCGGCAAGGGCAACTGGGGCGACATCGTGCAGCCGCCCAACACGACCACCTCCGACGCGGACATCAAGACGCTCGTCAAGTTCGTGCTGTCCCTGTGATTTTCCGGCGACGGCGGCACGCGCCGCCGTCCCGCCGGCGCTGACTTTTTGCGCTGGCCGTTGCACTACCAAAGTGCAATCCCGAGCGTCAGGCTCGACATTTCATTTCCTTGATGACTGTCAAGCCAATCGGTTTGACCGAAGCCTAGCATCGGCCCGAGTTCGATTCCCCACGCCGCGTGGGGATGTTATCCGGGATCGAAGCATGAACATTTCCAGCGTTATCGTCATTCCCCACCCCGACCATGTCGAGGCCGTGCGGGAGCGGTTGTGCGAGATCGAGGGCGTCGAACTGCACGCCTCCTCGCCCGAGGGCAAGATGATCGTCACCGTCGAGGCACCCGACGATCGCGCCACGACCGGCACCTACGAGTTCATCAGCCAGTTGGACGGCGTGCTGTCGGCGTCCATGGTGTATCACCAAAAAGAATCCGATCCGGAAACGGAGATTTCTGTGGAGGCTTAGCCCACGGCGATGCCGCACCAATTCAACGATAGGGAGGTTGGCAATGAAACTGACACGGCGTGAATTCATCAAGGCGAACGCGGTCGCGGCTGCGGCGGGTGCGGCGGGCATGGCCGTGCCGGCGGCGCAGGCGATCGCCCAGGCGAAGAGCGACGATGGCGTGCGTTGGGACAAGGGCGCGTGTCGCTATTGCGGCACCGGTTGCGGCGTTCTGGTCGGCGTCAAGGACGGGCGCATCGTGGCCACCCAGGGCGACCCGGATGCTCCCGTGAACAAGGGACTCAACTGCGTGAAAGGCTACTTCCTCGCGAAGATTCAGTATGGCAAGGACCGCCTCACCCAGCCCCTGCTGCGCATGAAGGACGGCAAGTTCGACAAGAACGGCGAATTCACGCCGATCAGCTGGGACCAGGCCTTCGACATCATGGCCGAGAAGGTCAAGGCGACCCTGAAGAATCCGGCGCAAGGCGCGCCCGGCGTGGCCATGTTCGGTTCCGGGCAGTGGACGGTCTGGGAGGGTTATGCCGCTGTCAAGCTGATGAAGGCCGGTTTCCTTTCGAACTCGATCGACCCGAACGCACGTCACTGCATGGCCTCCGCGGTCGCGGGCTTCATGCGCACCTTCGGCATCGACGAGCCGATGGGCTGCTACGACGACATGGAGCATGCCGACGCCTTCGTGCTGTGGGGCTCGAACATGGCCGAGATGCACCCGATCCTCTGGTCGCGCATCACCAACCGCCGTCTCACCGCGAACCACGTCAAGATCCACGTGCTGTCCACTTTCACGCACCGCTCCTGCGAATTGGCTGACAACGAACTGATCTTCAAGCCGCAGTCCGACCTGGCGATCCTCAACTACATCTGCAACTACATCATCCAGAACGGCGCGGTGAACAAGGACTTCGTCGCCAAGCATGTCAACTTCGCCAAGGGCGTCACCGACATCGGCTACGGCCTGCGACCTAACCATCCGCTCGAGCAGGCGGCCGGCAACAACGGCTACCCCGGCGCGGACGGCAAGCCGAAAGGCGACCCGAACAAGGCGGCGCCGATCAGCTTCGACGATTTCGCCAAGTTCGTCTCTGAATACACGCTCGACAAGGCCCACGAGATTTCCGGCGTGCCGAAGGACAAGCTCGAGGCGCTCGCCAAGACCTATGCCGACCCGAAGACCAAGGTCTGCTCCTACTGGACCATGGGTTTCAACCAGCACACGCGCGGCACCTGGGTCAACAACATGATCTACAACGTCCATCTGCTGCTGGGCAAGATCTCCGAGCCGGGCAACGGACCGTTCTCGCTGACCGGTCAGCCCTCCGCCTGCGGGACGGCGCGCGAGGTCGGCACCTTCGCCCACCGCTTGCCGGCCGACATGGTGGTCATGAATCCGAAGCACCGCGAGATTTCCGAGAAGATGTGGAAGCTGCCCGCCGGCATTCTCAATCCCAAGCCCGGTTACCATGCCGTGCTGCAGTCGCGCATGGCCAAGGACGGCAAGATCGGCTTCCTGTGGACCTCGACCACCAACAACATGCAGGCCGGCCCGAACGTCAATGACGAGATCTATCCCGGCTGGCGCAACCCGAAGTGCTTTACCGTCGTCTCGGACTGCTATCCGACCGTGTCCGCGCTGTCGGCCGACCTGATCCTGCCGTCCGCGATGTGGATGGAGAAGGAAGGCGCCTACGGCAACGCCGAGCGCCGCAGCCAGTTCTGGCGCCAGCAGGTCAAGGCGCCGGGTGACAACCGTTCCGACCTGTGGCAATACCTCGAGTTCTCCAAGCGCTTCAAGGTCGAGGACGTCTGGCCCGCCGACATGATCGCCAAGATGCCCGAGTACAAGGGCAAGACGTTGTACGAGGTCCTGTACCTGAACGGCCAGGTCAACAAGTTCCCGAAAGAAGAGGTCGCCAAGGTCAATGCCCATGCCTGGTCCGGCTACAGCAACGACGAGTCCGAGCATTTCGGTTTCTACGTCCAGAAGGGCCTCTACGAAGAGTATGCCGCCTTTGGCCGTGGCCATGCGCATGACCTCGCGCCGTTCGACACCTATCACAAGGTGCGCGGCCTGCGTTGGCCGGTGGTCGATGGCAAGGAAACGCTGTGGCGCTTCCGCGAGGGCTATGATCCCTACGTGCCGAAAGGTGCAGGCTGGAAGTTCTACGGCAAGCCGGACGGCAAGGCTGTGGTCTTCGCGCTGCCCTACCAGCCGGCCGCCGAGATGCCGGACAAGGACTACGACCTCTGGCTCTGTACTGGCCGCGTGCTGGAGCATTGGCATACCGGTTCGATGACGCGTCGTGTGCCCGAGTTGTTCAAGGCTTTCCCGGATGCCGTCGTGTTCATGCACCCGAAGGATGCCGAGAAGCGCGGCCTCAAGCGCGGCGACGTGGTCAAGGTACAGACGCGCCGCGGTGAGATCGAAGTGCGTGTCGACACCAAGGGCCGCAACAAGCCGCCGGAGGGGCTGATCTTCGTGCCGTTCTTCGACGAGCACCGCCTGGTCAACAAGCTGACGCTGGATGCCACTTGCCCGATTTCGAAGGAAACGGACTTCAAGAAGTGTGCAGCCAAGGTCGTGAAGGTTTGAGCTTGATCTGACAATGTGAAAAACGGGGCGCAGGGCAGGGGGCTGCACCCCGTCCCGTTATCATGGACAATGACAGCAAAACCAAAAGCTCCGGTCGCAGCAATGCGCGCCGCCAGTTTCTCGCCGACACCGCTCGCATGGCGTGCGGCGTCGGGCTGTTGGGACTCGGGTTGGGCCTTTACGCGCGACACGCCACGGCGCTGCCCCCCGCAGCAATTCGCCCGCCCGGCGCATTGCCGGAAACCGAGTTTTCGGCAGCCTGCATCCGTTGCGGCATGTGCGTGCGCGACTGCCCGTTCGACATCCTGCACCTCGCGAAGCCCGAGGAGCCCATGGCGACCGGCACGCCATATTTCGTCGCGCGCCAGGCCCCCTGCGAGATGTGCGAGGACATCCCATGCGTGAAGGCGTGTCCCACGGGAGCGCTCGACCATTCGCTCACCGACATCAACAAGTCCAAGATGGGCTTGGCAGTGCTGGTGGACGAGGAAACTTGCCTCAATTTCCTCGGGCTGCGCTGCGACATCTGCTATCGCGTTTGCCCGGTGATCGACAAGGCGATCACGCTCGATCCGCAGAACAACGCGCGCACCGGGCGGCATACGCTATTCATTCCGGTGGTGCATTCGGATGCCTGCACGGGCTGCGGCAAATGCGAGAAGGCCTGTCCGACGGAAATTGCCGCCATCAAGGTGTTTCCGCTCTACATGGCCAAGGGCCAGTTGTCGGCACATTACCGGCTCGGCTGGATCGAGAAGGAAAAGGCCGGCGGCAGCCTGGTCGCACCGGATGTCGAGCACCAGTTCAACCTGCCGGAGGGGATGAAGTATGACCTCGGTGGCAAGGGACTGTATCCCGCTCCATCTGGCGATGCCTCTAGCCTACCGGGCATGCCTCCCGGAGCCCCGGGTTCAACAGGCGGCTTGCCCAAGGCCATGCAGGGAGACAAGCTATGAGCAACTTGTCCTCCTCGCATCCAGGCGCGGAAGCCGTGGCCGAGAAGGGATGGTTCAAGGCACACAAGTGGCTCATCCTGCGCCGCATCAGTCAGAGCGGCATCCTGCTGTTGTTCCTGCTCGGTCCCTGGTTCGGCCTGTGGATCGTCAAGGGCAACCTCAATTACAGCTACACGCTGGACGTGCTGCCGCTGGCCGATCCGTATCTGATCGCGCAGATGCTCGTCGCCGGACAGGTGCCGGAACGGCTGGCGATCATCGGCGTCGCGGTCGTGCTGGCCTTTTATCTGCTGGTCGGGGGGCGGAGCTATTGCTCCTGGGTCTGCCCGGTGAACATGGTGACCGATGCCGCGAACTGGCTGCGTTCCCGGTTGAACCTGAAGGGCGGCGCGCACCTGTCGCGCGCGGTCCGCTACTGGGTGCTCGGCATGACGCTGCTGGTCGCCGCGCTGACGGGCGCGATCGCCTGGGAGATGATCAACCCCGTGTCGATGCTCCATCGCGGGCTGATCTTCGGTATCGGATTGGCTTGGGCGGTCGTGCTGGCGATCTTCCTGTTCGACCTGTTCGTCATGCGCCATGGCTGGTGCGGCCACTTCTGCCCGGTCGGCGCGTTCTACAGCCTGATCGGGAAAGCGGCGCTGCTGCGGGTGAAGCTGCCGGCGCGCACGGCCTGCAACGACTGCATGGACTGCTTCGCGGTCTGCCCGGAACAGCAGGTGATCCGGCCGGCCCTGAAGGCGATCGACGGGTCTCCGCCGGTCATTCTGGAAGAAAACTGTACCAACTGCGGACGCTGCATCGACGTCTGCTCGAAGGATGTATTCGCCTTCGGCAGCCGTTTCGGGGTGGCGGACAAATAGGCAAGTAGCACTCTGCATTTATTTCTCACGGGAAGGGAGACGATCATGAAGCGAACCGTCACGATGGGCATGGCACTTACCGCCGCCTTGCTGTTCGGCTGCACCCAGCAATTCGCCGGGGTCAAATCCATGCGCGGCGACGATGTCGCGGCAAAGGACCATGCCGCCGCCACGAAGGATTATGTCGGCAAGAAGCCCGGCTTGCAGGACAAGGTCGCGCGCACCTTCAGCACCCAGCCTCCGGTGGTGCCGCATGCGCTGCCGAACTTCGACGAGATCACGCTCGAGGACAACCAGTGCATGAGCTGTCACAGCGAAGAGGCGTACAAAAAGAAGAACGCTCCCAAGGCGGGCGACAGCCACTACATCATGGCGAACGGCAAGCACGTCTTCAACCAGGCACGCTACCAGTGCGTCACCTGCCATGTGCCGCAGGTCGATGCCAAACCGCTGGTCGAGAACAGCTTCGTCGGCAACGTCAAGAACTGAGCATTGCCAGGCCTTACCCGCCGGCGGCAGCCATCGTGACGGCGCCGGCGGGACAGGCCGACACGCAGGCGCCGCAGCCGGTGCAGCGGTCGGCGATGAGTTCCGGATGGGCGGCGCCCATCACGCGCGGCGAGAAGCGGATCGCGGCCGCGCCGCAGGCATCGCCGCAACTGCGGCAGACGATCTCCCGGTAAGCCAGGCAATTGCCTGCGATGCGCGCCTTCAGGCGCCATGGCGGCTTGCCCTCCTGCCTTAGCAGTGCGTGCGGCCGGCAGGCGTCGTGGCACTTGCCGCAGAAGGTGCATTCACCGCGCGCGAAATCCACCTCCGGATAGCCGCGCACCAGGACCAGAATGTTCGTGGGGCATACCCCGATGCAATCGCCGCAGCGCGTGCAGGCGGCGAGAAAGGCGTCTTCCGCCAATGCCCAAGGCGGACGCAGCAACGCTTTGCGGCCCGCAAGATCACCGCGCAGGAATTGTCTTCTGGAAATCATGGCAGGATCGTAGCAACAAAAAGGGCGGCTCGCGCCGCCCTTGCGGTGAGGACTTCCCGTGGGTTACTCGTCGTCGTCCTCGGTCATGCCCTTGGGTTTCTGGTGGGCGATGCCCTTGTGGCAGTCGATGCAGGTCTCGTTGTTCTTCTGCGCCAACTCGTGCTGCTTGCGCCCGCGCTGCTTCTGCGCCTCGGGATTCATGCCGTCCCAGGAGTGGCAGTTGCGGCATTCGCGCGAATCGGCCTTTTTCATCCGGTCCCATTCGTGCTGGGCAAGTTCGAGGCGCTTGGCCTCGAACTTCTCCGGCGTGTCGATGGTGCCCATGATCTTGCCGTACACCTCGCCCGACGCTTGGATCTTGCGCGCCATTTTGTGTACCCAGTCCTTGGGCACGTGGCAGTCGGAGCAGACGGCGCGCACGCCGGTGCGGTTCGAGTAGTGGATGGTCTTCTTGTATTCCTGATAGACCGTGTCGCGCATCTCGTGGCAGGAGATGCAGAATTCCAGCGTATTGGTGGCTTCCATCGCGGTATTGAAGCCGCCCCAGAAGACGATGCCCGCGATGAAACCGAAGGACAGCAGGCCGATCAGCGAATATTTGGCGCTGGGCTGCTTGAGTGTGTTCCACAAGCTCATTTCCCCTGACTCCCATTGTGAGAATGGGGCCATCTTAAGAGCGGGGAGCGTGCAGGCGCCTTGATCTACCTTAAGTGAAAGGACAGGTCGCGCCGCCGTGCCGCCGGCGCTGACTTTCTAGCGCGCTTTCGCCTTGCCTGCCTTGCTCTGGAGGTCCTTGACCTCGGCGATATTGGCCTTCAATACGCCAGCGTCTTCCGAATCGGGCGGCAGCAGCGCCAGGAGTTTTTCCCAGTCCGCGAGCGCCCTGGCGTAATCCTTTGCGTCGTAGGCGGCCGTGCCGCGCAGCCAGAGACCCTGGGGATGCGCCGGATCGAGCTTGAGCGCCTTGTCGATCAGCGCCCTGACCTTGGCGTCGAAGCCGCCGACGCTGGCCGCGAGTGTGTCGGCGTAGTCGAGCAGGAGGTCGGCATTCTCATCGACCAGTTTGCCGGCGCGCTCATAGGCGCGCACCGCGTCCGGAATGCGGCCCATGGCCTTGTAGGAGCGCGCGAGCATCGCCCAGCCCTGCAGGTTGTCCGGCTCCTTCTCCATGCGCGCGGCGAGGCCGGCGACCATGCGCTCGATGTCTTCGGCGCTGAAGCGCTGCTCGGGCGGCGGCGGATTGAGGGCGGCGGGATTGCCCAGGGCGAGATACAGCAGAGCGGCGACGACCGGCAGGCCGATCGCGAGCATGAGCGGCACCTCGCGTGTGGCCGGCGCGGCGGCGGGCATGACCGGCGCGCACTCGCTGTCCTCGAGCAGGCGGCGTTGCAGTTCGGCGCGCGCCTGCTCGTAATCCTCCTGCGCGAGGGAGCCTTCGGCGCGGTCGCTCTCCAGTTCGGCCAACTCGTCGCGGTAGATCGCGGCATTGATCTGCTGGCGCGAAAAGTCAGCGCCGGCGGGACGGCGGCGGAACGGGCGCAGCAGCAGCACGAGGGTGATGGCGACCAGCAGCAGGGCGCCGACGGCGAAGGGCAGCAGGTTGGTCATGAATCGGCTTTCAGCAGTTCTTCGGCCCGCCGCTTTTCCGCGTCGGTGAGCGGGGTATCGGCGACCGCCCGGTTGCGCTGGCGCAGGTAGCGCACGAGCGCGGCGATGCCGACGATCAGCAGAAGGAAGGGGCCGCCCCACAGCACATAGGTTTCCGGTTTCACCTGCGGGCGATAGAGCACGAAGTCGCCATAGCGGCTGACGAGAAAGTCCTTCACTTCCTGATCCGACTTGCCTTCCTTGATCAGGCCGCGCACTTCGCGGCGCAGATCCTTCGCCAGGTCGGCCTGCGAGCCGGCGAGCGATTCGTTCTGGCAGACCAGGCAGCGCAGCTCGTCCGCGATATTCACCAGGCGCTGTTCGATTACCGGATCCTCGGCCAGCGGCGCGGCCTCCTTGGCGCCGACGGACAGGGCCAGCAGCATGGCGGCACAGAGGGCGATCAGCGGTTTCATCGGTTCAGCTCCTGCACCAGCGGGATGATCTTCTTTTCGAGCACTTCGGGCGTGATCGGCCCGATCTGCTTGAAGCGGATCACGCCAGCCTTGTCGATCAGGTAGGTTTCAGGCACGCCATAGACGCCATAGTCGATGCCGATGCGGCCGTCGGCGTCGAAGGCGGAAAGCAGGTAGGGATCGCCGAAGCGCGCCAGCCAGCGCTGGCCGTCCTCGCGCTTGTCCTTGTAATTGAGGCCGACGATCGGTACCGTGCCGGTCTTGCCGAACTCGACCAGGATCGGATGCTCCTCGCGGCAGGAGACGCACCATGAGGCCCAGACGTTGAACAGCCAGACCTTGCCGAGCATGTCCTTGGGCGAAAAGGTCTTGTCCGTGGCGTGCAGCTGCGGCACCGCGAAGGCCGGCGCCGGCTTGCCGACCAGGGGCGAGGGCACCTCGCGCGGGTTGAGGTTGAGGCCGACCGCCAGCAGGGCGACCAGCACGATGAAGATGCCGAGCGGCAGAAGGAACTTGTTCATGCGGCGGCTCCCGCGGCGGCAGCGCCGGATTGGGTTTGCTTGACCTTGAGGCGGTAGCGGCGGTCGGCGGCGGCCAGCAGGCCGCCCAGCGCCATCAGGATGCAGCCGCCCCAGATCCAGTCGACGAAGGGCTTGTAATAGACCCGCACCGCCCAGGCCGAGCCTTCGAGCGGTTCGCCGAGCGAGACATAGACGTCACGCGTCAGGCTGGCGTCGATCGCGGCCTCGGTCATCGGCATCGCCGACGAATCGTAGTTGCGCTTTTCCGGATGGAGGATGCGCAGCACGCGGCCATCCCGCGACAGCTCGAAGCTGCCGCGCGCCGCCAGATAGTTCGGGCCGCGGACCTCCTGCACATCGAGGAACTTGAAGGTGTGTCCGCCGACCGTGACCGTCTCGCCCGGCAACATGCGGACGTCGCGTTCTTCTTCGTAGGTACTTACCATCGCCACGCCGACCACGAATACGGCCAGCCCGAAGTGGGCCAGTTGCATGCCCCACCATGAGGGAGGCGGGGCGCCGGCCTTGAGGCGCTGCGCGGTCTGCAGGGCGAGCGCGGCGATGATCCACGCCGCGAGGGCGAGGGCGAGGGCGACATAGGCGTGCCAGTCCCCCGCCAGCAGGGGCATGCCGATGCCGGCCAGCACCGCGACCAGCGCGGCCGGCCAGAGCTTGCGCGCGATGTCGCCGGCCTCGGCATGCTTCCAGCGCGCGACCGGGCCGACGGCGACCAGCACCAGCAGCGGCAGCATGATCGGCACGAACACCGCGTTGAAATAGGGCGCGCCGACCGAAAGCTTGCCCAGTCCCAGCGCGTCGATGATCAGCGGGTAGAGCGTGCCGAGCAGCACCGCGCCGCAGGCGACGACCAGCAGCACGTTATTGACGAGCAGCAGTGTTTCGCGCGACAGCAGCGCGAAACGGCCGCCCAGGCTGACCTTCGGGGCGCGCAGGGCGAACAGGAACAGCGAGCTGCCGACGACGATGGCGAGCAGGATCAGGATGAACACGCCGCGCCGCGGGTCGGTCGCGAAGGCATGCACCGAGGTCAGCACGCCGGAGCGGACGAGGAAGGTGCCCAGCAGCGAGAGCGAGAAGGCGGCGATCGCCAGCAGCACCGTCCAGTTCTTGAAGCTGCCACGCTTTTCGGTGACGGCCAGCGAGTGGATCAGCGCGGTGCCGACCAGCCAGGGCATGAAGGAGGCGTTCTCCACCGGGTCCCAGAACCACCAGCCGCCCCAGCCGAGTTCGTAATAGGCCCACCAGGAACCGAGCGCGATGCCGAGCGTGAGGAAGATCCAGGCCGCCGTGGTCCAGGGGCGCGACCAGCGCGCCCAGGCGGCGTCGAGCTGGCCGGCGAGCAGGGCGGCGATGGCGAAGGCGAAGGCCACCGAGAAGCCGACGTAGCCCATGTAGAGCATCGGCGGGTGGAAGACTAGGCCGGGATCCTGCAGCAGCGGGTTGAGCGAGCGACCCTCCTCGGCGGCCGGTAGCAGGCGGTCGAAGGGGCTGGAGGTCAGCAGCACGAAGGCCAGCAGGCCGAAGGTGACGAGGCCGAGCACGCCGAGCACGCGCGCCACCATGATTTCCGGCAGGCGGCGCGAGAACAGCGCGACCGCCTGCGCCCAGCCGGCGAGCATCAGCACCCACAGCAGCAGGGAGCCCTCGTGGCCGCCCCAGACCGCCGCGATGCGATAAATGGTTGGCAGCTGGGTATTGGAGTGCTGGGCGACGTAGAGTACCGAGAAGTCATTGACGTAGAACGCCCAGGTCAGGCAGGCGAAGGCGAAGGCCGTCAGCAGGAAGCCGGCCGTCGTCGCCGGTCGCGCGACGGCGATCCACTGCGACTGGTTGCGTTGCGCGCCCGCCAGCGGGATCACACCCTGCACGAGGGCGACGAGCAGGGCGAGCATCAGGGCGAAATGGCCGAGTTCCGGGATCATGGCGATGAGACCTACTGTTTGAGGGTTTGCGCGGTCTTTTGCGCCTGGTCGACGGCGTGCTGGGCTTCCGGCGGCATGTAGTTCTCATCGTGCTTGGCGAGCACCTCGCTGGCGGCGAACACACCGTCCGGCCCGATCCGGCCCTGCGCCACCGCGCCCTTGCCCTCGCTGAAGAGGTCGGGAAGGATGCCGGTGTAGGCGACCGGCACTTCCTTCGCAGTGTCGGTGATGACGAAATGGACGGTCAGGTTGTCGCGCCGGAGCGAACCTTCCTTGACCATGCCGCCGACGCGGAAGGTCTTGCCCTGCGGCGCCTTGCCTTCGGCTACTTCGGTCGGGGTGACGAAGAAGGCGATGTTGCTGTTCAGGGCGTTCAGTACCAGGGTGGCGGCGATGCCGAGCGCGGCGAGGCCGCCGCCGATCAGGGCGATGCGTTTGTGGCGAGGTTTCATTGCTGTTCCAGGTTTTCCGCGATGCGTTCGCGGCGCAGGCTGCGCAAAATATCACTACGACGCTTGCGGGCCAGGATTGGTTCCACGATCATCAACGCGGCGCAGACGCCGAAGCTGCCCCAGACGTAAAAACCGTAGCCGCCCATGGCGAAGAAGGCGGCGGGGGATTCCCAGTTCATGACTTCACCTCGGGGAGTTCCTTGACCCATTCGGTGTGCGCCTCGCGCTCGAGGATGATGGCGCGAACCCGGGTCAAGGCGACGGCGATCGAATACATCCAGAAGGCCAGCGCCATGATCAGCATGCCCCACAGCATGGTGGCCGCCATGGTCGGCGCTTTCATCAGCGAGACCGAGGCGCCCTGGTGCAGCGTGTTCCACCATTTCACCGAGAAGTAGATGATCGGGACGTTCACCACGCCGACCAGCGCGAGAATGGCGCCCGCCTTGTCGGCGCGGCGCGGATCGTCGATGGCGGCCTGCAGGGCGATGAAGCCGATGTAGAGGAAGAACAGGATCAGCGCGGAGGTCAGGCGCGCGTCCCACACCCACCAGGCGCCCCACATCGGCTTGCCCCAGAACGCGCCGGTCCACAGGCTGAGGAAGGCCATGATCGCCCCGGTGGGCGCGAGCGCTTGCGCCATCATGCCCGACAGGCGCGTGCCCAGCGCGAGGCCGAGTGCCGCCCAGCCGGCCATGACGAGATAGATGAACATCGACATCCAGGCCGCCGGCACATGGATGAAGATGATGCGGTAGCCCTCGCCCTGCTGGAAGTCGGTGGGAGCGGCGAAAAAGGTGATCCACAGGCCGGCGACGCCGAAGACGGCCGCCAGCGCCCAGAACCACGGGATCATCTTTCCGGCGACCGGATAGAAGCTCTGCGGGCTGGCGTACTTGAACCAGTGAATGATCTTGTTGCTACTCAAGTGCGATCCTCAAAGCCGCCGTGGTCGCCCACGGCGCGAAAAACACGGCAAGCGCCAGCAAAGCCGCCAGCAGCGACAGATGGCCGCCGGCGCCGAGGCCGGAGATGTGCGCTTCCACCGCCCCGGCGCCGAAGATCAGGGTCGGGACATACAGCGGCAGCACCAGCAGGCTCAGCAGCACGCCGCCACCACGCACGCCCAGCGTCAGCGCCGCGCCGATCGCGCCGATCAGCGACAGCAGCGGCGTGCCGAGCAGCAGCGCCACCACCAGGATGCCCAGCGTCTCGCCGTCCAGGTCGAACTGGATGCCGAGCACCGGCGCCAGTAGCACCAGCGGCAAGCCGGTGGTGATCCAGTGGGCGGCGATTTTACCCGTTATCAGCAGCCCCAATGGCGAGGGGGCCAGCACCATCTGCTCCAGCGTGCCGTCGGCGTGGTCGGGCGCGAACAGGCGCGCCAGTCCCAGCATGGTCGCCAGCAGGGCCGCGACCCAGATCACGCCCGGGGCGATCTTCTTCAGCAGCGCCGCTTCGGGGCCGATGCCGAGCGGGAACAGGCTGACGACGATGATGAAGAAGAACAGCGCCGTGAGTACCTCGCTCTTGCGGCGCATCGCCAGCAGCAGGTCGCGGCGGATGATGGCGAGCACTGCGCTCATATCTTCAGCACCTTGCCGTTGGGCAGGGGAATGGTCTGGTGGCTGGTCAGGATCGCGATGCCGCCGCCGGTGACGTGCTCGACGATCAGGCCGGACAGCATGTCCACGGCCTTGACGTCGAGCGCCGTGAAGGGCTCGTCGAGAATCCACAGCGTCGCCCGGCGCACGGCGAGGCGGGCGAGCAGCACGCGGCGCTTCTGGCCGGCCGAGAGGAAGCGCACGGCGAGATCCTCGCGACCGCGCAGGCCGAAACGCGCCAGCGCCTTCAGCGCCGCCGCTTCGTCGAGCGCGGCGCCGTCGAGTTGCGCCGCGAGCATCAGGTTTTCGAAGGGAGTGAGCTCTTCCTTCACCGCGCCATGATGGCCGAGGAAGAGCATTTCGCGCCGGTAGTCCTCGGCGAGTTCGCCGATCGGTTCGCCGCGCCAGCGAATCTCGCCCTCGGCGGGCGGCGACAGGCTCGCAAGAATGCGCAGCAGGCTGGTCTTGCCCGCGCCGTTCTCGCCTTGCACATGCAGCCATTCCCCCGGCCCGACCGCGAGATCGAGCCCGGCGAACAGGCGGCGTTCGCCGCGTACACAGGAAAGGCCGGTGGCGGTCAGCATGGGGGTCGAATTTTGCCTGAATACGCGGGAATTCACTTAACGACGGTCAAAAGTCAGTGCCGGCGGGACGGCGACGGCCGGACCGCGCCAGCTTGGGGACGGCGGCAGCTTGCGGTAGAGTCGTGTCGAGGAGGGTAAGGCGATGTTCTACATTCAGGGCATTGCGGGCCAGACATTCAAGGGCACGCTCGAAGATCTGGTGCGCGTGCGGCCGCTGGCCGGCGCGCGCGCGGCGCGGGCGGTGGCGCCGTCCAGCGCTGGTGCCCTGTCCGCGGCGGTCTCGCACCCACCGGGCGCCGGCATTCACGAAGAGGAAGCCATCCGCGCCTATCGCGCGCTCGTCGACGCCGACCTCGAGCGCGGGCCGCTTTACCACGCCGGGCAGATCATGCGGCGCGAAGTGGTCACTGTGCGCGACGCGGATCGGGTCGCCACCGCCTGGCGCGCGCTGCGCGAGCATCGCATCCGCCAGGCGCCGGTGCTGGATGACGACGGCCGCCTGGTCGGCATCGTCGGCGAACGCGACCTGCTGGCGACGATCAACGTCGAGGGCGACCGGGTCGTCGACCTGCTCGGGCGCACGGTGGCCGACGCGATGACCTCGCCCGTGGTCGCCGCCGCGCCGGTCACGGACATCCGCCGCATCGCGCGGGCGATGCTGGAGCAGGACGTCGATGGCGTGCCGATTCTCGACGAGGGCCAGAACCTGGTCGGTTTCGTTTCGCGCGGCGACATCCTGCGCGCCGTCATCGTCGAACCCCCGCTCAGCCTTTGGAGATAGAAAAGTTATTTATAGCCATCATTAACAGCATTGTTTGCTGCGCTGCCGCAAATCTACTTATACTGCGGCGCATCACGAACACGCGCGGGGCGCAACCCCGAACGTGCCAGTCCGGAGAGGCAGCAAGCCGCTTCTCCGCCCAGTTGGCCGGGACACCCCCCCGGCCGCGCCGTGATGGTGGTCGGTGCGCATGCCCTCAAGGCGCGTGCATCGGCAACCAACGAAGGTTCGCCCGTGTCAGCAATGTCGCACGGGCGGTTTTTTCGGTCACGGTGCGTACCGTTTATTGCGGCGCGCCATGCATGGGGTATCTCTGTCTTCATGGAATCCTTGGCGAATCTGGCGGTGGCGGGCGGCTTCATGGCCGTACTCGGCGTGGTGCTGGCCGGGCTGCTCGCGTTTGCCAACCGCAAGCTGTTCGTCTATGAGGATCCGCGCATCGAGCAGGTCGAAGATCTGCTGCCCAAATCCAACTGTGGCGCTTGCGGCATGCCCGGCTGTCGCGGTTTCGCCGAGAAGGTGGTAACCGGGGAGGTGATTCCCGCGCAATGCACGGTCAGTTCCGTCCAGCAGCGCCAGGATATCGCCGATCTCCTCGGTGTCGCCGCCGGCAGCGTCGAAAAGAAGGTGGCGCGCCTGGCCTGTGCCGGCGGCAAGCATGTTGCCTACGTGCGCGCGCGCTATGCCGGCCACAAGACATGTCGCGCGGCGGCGGTCGTCGGCGGCGGCGGCAAGGAGTGCGCCTGGGGCTGCCTGGGGTTGGGTGATTGCGAGGTGGTCTGCAACTTCGACGCGCTGCACCTCGATGCCCACGGCCTGCCGGTCGTCGATGCCGACAAGTGCTCGGCCTGCAACGACTGCGTCGAGGTCTGCCCCAAGGGCCTGTTCTCGCTGGAGCCGGTCAGCCATCGTTTGTGGGTGGCCTGCAAGAACCAGGCGGACGGCGACACCGCCGAGGCCTCCTGCGAGGTGGCCTGCACCGCCTGCGGCAAGTGCGTCGCCGACGCGCCGCCCGGCCTGATGCGGCTCGAAGGGCAGCTTGCCACGGTGCGCTACGAACTCAACCAGTGGGCGACGCGCGGGCCCATCGAGCGCTGCCCGACCGGCGCCATCGTATGGTTCGAAACCCCCAACGCGGCGCACAAGGGCGCCGCCGCCAAGAAAATCCTGCGACAGGACTCCCTGCCGCAGTTGCATTGATTTATAGGAGTCCGACATGTTGATGAATCTCTTCAAGACCGCCGCTGGCGCCAAGGGCGAAGCCGACAAGGCGCAGGTCAAGTATCCGGGCGTGCGCGATGCCGTCGATGGCAACACCGCCGTCATCCACGTCGAGCGCGAGGCCTCGGATGCCGCCGGCGCCTACCCGATCACGCCCTCGACGCAGATGGGCGAGTATTGGGCCGAAGAGGTCGCCAAGGGCCATCTCAACATTTCCGACAAGCCGCTGATCTTCATCGAGCCGGAATCCGAGCACGCCGCCGCCGGCGTGACCGCCGGCATGGCGATGACCGGCCTGCGCGCGACGAACTTCTCCTCCGCGCAGGGCGTCGCCTTCATGCACGAGTCGCTCTACGGCGCGGTCGGCAAGCGCTTGCCCTACGTGCTCAACATGGGCTGCCGCGCCATCACCAAGGCCTCGCTGAACGTCCATTGCAGCCACGACGACTACCACTGCGTCGACGACACCGGCTTCATCCAGGTGATGGCGAAAAACGCCACCGAGTGCGCCGACCTCAACCTGATCGGCCGCAAGATCGCCGAACTGTCCCTCACGCCCGCGATCATCGGCCAGGACGGCTTCCTCACCACCCACCTGATCGAGTCGGCGCTGCTGCCCGAGCGCGAACTGGTCGAGGAATTCTGCGGCAGGCCCGACGACCTCATCGACACGCCGACGCCGGCGCAGCAGATGCTCTACGGTCCGAAGCGCCGCCGCGTGCCGGCGATCTGGGACGTCGACGTGCCGCTCGTCTCGGGCACGGTGCAGAACCAGGACGCCTACATGCAGGCCACCGCCGGCCAGCGTCCCTATTTCTTCGACCACATCGAACAGATCGCCGATGCCTGCATGGCCGAATATGCCGGGCTTACCGGCCGCCAGTATCAGCGCGTGGCCACCTGCAAGGTCGAGGATGCCGACTACCTGATCGTCGGCATGGGCAGCATGATCGTGCAGGCCGAGGCCGTGGCCGATTATCTGCGCGAGACGCGCAAGCTCAAGATCGGCGTGGTCAACATCACGATGTTCCGGCCCTTCCCGGGCGACCTGCTCGGCAAGGTCTTGCAGGGCAAGAAGGGCGTCGCCGTGCTGGAGCGCACCGACCAGCCGCTGGCCGAGGACCTGCCGCTGATGCGCGAGGTGCGCGCCACCGTGACCAAGTGTCTCGAAAACGGTCTCGCCATGGGCGACGACAAGCCGTATCCGGGGTATGCCAGCTTCGCCGCCGGCGAAATGCCGCGCCTCTATTCCGGCTGCTATGGTCTCGGTTCGCGCGACCTGCAACCCGAGGGCCTGATCGCCGCTGTCGAGAACATGCTGCCCGAGGGCGCGAAGCGCAAGTTCTACTACCTTTCCATCGATTTCGCGCGCGACCCGCTCAACCCGAAGGACGAAGTGCATCAGCAGGACCTGCAGGAGAAGTATCCGCAGATCAAGGCGCTCGGCATTCGCGGCTCGGAAAATCCCAACCTGCTGCCCAAGGGCGCGATCACGGTGCGCATGCACTCGGTCGGCGGCTGGGGCGCGATCACCACCGGCAAGAACCTGGCGATGACGTTGTTCGAACTGCTCGGCTGGGACATCAAGGCCAATCCGAAGTACGGTTCGGAAAAGAAGGGCCAGCCGACCACCTACTACCTGTCGGCCGCGCCAGAGCCGATCCGCATCAACTGCGAATACACCTACGTGGATGTCGTGCTCTCGCCCGACCCCAACGTCTTCGGCCACTCCAACCCGCTTTCCGGCCTCAAGAAGGGCGGTGTTTTCATCATCCAGTCCAACCTCGGCGACGAGACCTGGGCCAGCTTTCCGGTCTGGGCGCAGAAGTTCATCGTCGACAACGAGATCCGCGTCTTCCACATCGACGCCTTCAAGGTGGCGCGCGACGAGGCCGGTTCGCCCGAGCTGCAGTTGCGCATGCAGGGCATTGCCTTCCAGGGCGCCTTCTTCGCCGCCAGCCCGACGATGAAGAACGCCAATCTGACCGAAAATGCCCTGTTCACCGCCATCGAGGCGCAACTGCAGGCCAAGTTCGGCGGCAAGGGCGCGCGCGTGGTGCAGGACAACCTGCGCGTCGTCAGGCGTGGCTTCACCGAGCTGATCGAGATCACCGACAAGCAGGTCGGCGTGACGCGCAAGCAGCTCGCCAAGAAGGATGCAGGCCTGCCGATCATGCTCCAGCAATTCCCCGCCGGCGACGGCAAGGTCGCCGACATCCACCGTTTCTGGGAGCAGACCGGCAACTTCTACCTGACCGGCAAGGGCTCGGACAACCTCGTCGACCCCTTCATCGGCGCTTCCCTGATGCCGGCCGCCACCGGCGTGTTCCGCGACATGACCGGCATCCGCTTCGAGCATCCGGTGTGGATCGCCGAGAACTGCACGGCCTGCGGCAACTGCTACACCGAGTGTCCGGACTCTGCGATTCCCGGCCTGGTCAGTTCGGTGGCCGACGTTTTCAACACCTGCATCAATCGCATCGAGACCGGCGGCACGCCGACGCGCTTCCTGCGCCGTGCCGTGCGCACCGTCGAGAAAAAGCTGCGCGGCCTGATCGAGAGCGTCGGCGGCGCGGTGCGTCCGCTGATGGATCGCGCCATGAGCGAGACGGTCGCCGAGGCACCCGAGGCCGACCGCCACGCCCTGTCCGCCGAATTCACGCTGCTGCAGGTGCAGCTCGCCGGCTTCCAGTTCGCCGCCACCAAGCCCTACTGGCAGCAGAAGGAGAAGAAGGCCAAGGGCAGCGGTGGCCTCTTCTCGATCACCATCAACCCCTACACCTGCAAGGCCTGCGCGCTGTGCGTGACGGTATGCGAGGACAACGCGCTGGAGATGGTGACGCAAACCGAGGAGTCAACCGACAAGCTGCGCCGCGACTGGAACTTGTGGCTCGACCTGCCGACCACGCCGCCCGAGTACAGCCGCATCGACAGCCTCGACGAGAAGATCGGCGCGCTCGAAACGCTGCTGCTCGACAAGCGCAACTACAACTCGATGGCCTGCGGCGACGGTGCCTGCCTGGGCTGCGGCGAGAAGACCGCGATCCACCTGTTCACCTCCACGGTGACGGCGCTGATGCAGCCGCGCGTCAAGGCCTTCGTCGAAAAACTCGACGGCCTGATCGAGCGCCTTGAACAGCACATGCGCATCAAGCTCGCCTCCGCGGTCGACCTTACCGACACCAATGCCGTGGTCAAGGCAGTGGAAGCCACCGGTCAGCACGATCTCACCTTGTCCAATCTCGCTTCCAAGCTCAACGAGAACAAGCCCTCGCAGCTGCTCGACCCGCAGTGGGTGAAGAACACCGCCCAGCTGCTCGAAAAGCTCAAGGACCTCAAGTGGCGCTACGTCGCGGGCCCGACCGGCCGCGGCCGCGCCGACATGGGCGTGATCAACTCGACCGGCTGTACCTCGGTGTGGGGCTCGACCTATCCCTTCCATCCCTATCCCTTCCCCTGGTCCTCGCACCTGTTCCAGGATTCGCCCTCGGTGGCGATGGGCATCTTCGAGGGCCACATGGCGAAGATGGCCGACGGCTTCAAGGCCGTGCGCATGGCCGAGAAGGAGCTGGCCGGCGACTACCTGCCCGACCGCGACGACGACTTCTTCCGCCGCTTCACCTGGCAGAAGTTCTCGGCGGACGAGTGGCTGCTGTGCCCGCCGGTGGTCAGCATGGGCGGCGACGGCGCGATGTACGACATCGGCTTCCAGAACCTCTCGCGCGCCCTGATGTCGGGCATGCCGATCAAGATTCTCGTCGTCGATACGCAGGTCTATTCCAACACCGGCGGCCAGGCCTGCACCTCGGGCTTCATCTCGCAGGTGTCGGACATGGCACCCTTCGGCCAGGCCCAGCGCGGCAAGCAGGAGATCCGCAAGGAGATCTCGCTGATCGGCATGGCGCATCGCACCTCCTATGTGATGCAGGGCACCATCGCGCACGTCAACCACCTGCTGGAAAGCTACATCGACGGCCTCAACAGCCGTCGCCCCGCGCTGTTCAACATCTATGCGGTGTGCCCGCCCGAGCACGGCGTCGGCGACGACAAGAGCGTCGACCAGAGCAAGCTGGCGGTCGAGGGCCGCGCCTATCCGCTGTTCCGCTTCGACCCGGATGCCGGCACCACCTTCGCCGAATGCACGAGCCTCGAAGGCAACCCGGCGCTCGATCAGGACTGGCCGACCTACACGCTGAAATACGTCGCGGAAAATGGCGCCCATGAAACCATGGAGCTGCCGATGACCTTCGCCGATTTCGCCGCCACCGAGGCGCGCTTCCTCAAGCAGTTCAAGAAGGCGCCGCCGGAGACCTGGAACGAGAACATGGTGATGCTGGCCGACTTCCTGCGGCTGGACGCCGACGAGCGCGAGGGCAAGTTTCCCTTCATCTGGGCGGTCGATCGCAAGAACCGCCTGACGCGCCTGCTGGTCACCGAGGATCTGGTGCGCTCGACGGAAGAGCGCCTGCAGTTCTGGCTCCAGCTCAAGGGCATCGCCGGCGCGGATGCGCGCGTCGGCGACGAAGGCGCGGTGGCCGAGCGCGTACGCGCCGAACTGCTGGCGAAGATCACCGCGAGCCTGGGGCTGGCCGGTGGCGACACGCTGGCCGCGGCGGAAAAAGTCAGCGCCGGCGACACGGCGGCCATGGCGGCGGGCGGCGACTACGAAGCCGTCTGGGTCGAGTCGCCCGAGTGCACGGCCTGCGACGAGTGCATCAACCTCGCGCCGAAGACCTTCGCCTACAACGACCAGAAGCTGGCCATCGTCGTCAATCCGAAGGGCGGCAGGTTCGCCGACATCGTCAAGGCGGCGGAGAAGTGCACCGCCGGCTGCATCCATCCCGGCACGCCCTGGAACATGAGCGAACCGGGGATCGAGAAACTGATGGCGCGGGCAGCCAAGTTCAACTAAGCCGGACACGATGAAGCTGCTCTCGTATTTCCGCGGCGAGGCCTTTCAGCGGGGCGTGCATCCGCCGTCCTGCAAGCTGACGGCGGCCACGAAAATCCGCCGCCTGCCGTTTCCGGCGAAGGTGGTGGTGCCTCTGGCCCAGCACATCGGCAAGCTGCCGCATCCCATCGTCAAGGTCGGGCAGGAGGTGGTGCGCGGCGAACCGATCGCGCGCAGCGACGACTGGCTGTCGGTGCCGCATCACGCGCCGGTCACCGGCGTGGTCGAGTTCATCGGCCTGCGGCCCTCGGCGCGCGGGCCGTGGATCGAGTCCATCGTCATCCGCGCCCATCCCGGCGCGACGCAGGAGGACCTGTGGGGGCAGCCGCGCGACTTCAGCGGCGCCAGCGGCGGCGACATCCTGCAGGCGATCTGGGATACCGGCATGGTCGGCCTCGGCGGCGCCGCCTTTCCGACGCATGCCAAGCTCACCGTACCGAAGCAGGCCAAGGTGCACACGCTGGTCGTGAACGGCTGCGAGTGCGAGCCCTACCTGACCTGCGACCACCGCGTGATGGTCGAGCAGGCCGACGATCTGGTCGTCGGCATCCGCTACGCGATGCGCGCCACCGGCGCGGTGCGCGCCATCGTCGGCATCGAAGACAACAAGCCGGACGCCCGCGCGGCGATCCGCGCGGCCATCGAACGCGCCGGGAAGGCTCCCGGCGGCGTGCCGGAGGGGGAGATCCACGCCGAACTGGTGCCGACCAAGTATCCGCAAGGTTCCGAGAAGATGCTGGTCATGGCGCTGTTCGGCGTGGAAATTCCGGCGGGCGGCCTGCCGGTGTCGCTTGGCATGGTGGTCAATAACGTCGGCACCCTGGCCGCGCTCGGCCGCTTGCTGCCGGCCGGCCGCGGGCTGACCGAACGCGTGGTGACCGTTACCGGCCCCGGCGTGGCGCGTCCCGGCGACTACATCGTGCCGCTCGGCACGCCGATCCGCCACGTCCTCGAGCATGCCGGCGCGCCCGGCATCGACGCGCGCCAGATCATTCTCGGCGGGCCGATGATGGGCCAGTCCGCCGCCTCGCTCGACGTGCCGGTCACCAAGGGCGTGTCGGGAGTGCTGGTGATGCGCGGCGAGGATCTGGCCAGCCGCGAGGGCCTGCGCACCTACCCGTGCATCAAGTGCGCCGAATGCGTCGAGTCCTGTCCGATGGGCCTCAATCCCTCGCAGCTCGGCATGCTCGCGGCGAAGCGCGAATACGACCTGATGGGCGCGCACTACCACCTCGGCGAATGCTTCGAGTGCGGCTGCTGCTCCTACGTCTGTCCCTCCAACATCCCGCTGGTGCAGCAGTTCCGCGTCGCCAAGCAGATCCTGCGCGAAAAGGCCATCGCCGCAAAATGACAATCGAGATACGTTCCGCGCCCCACATCAAGGGACCGAAAAGCGTCGAGCAGATCATGCGCCATGTCGTGTGGTCGCTGCTGCCGGTGTGCGCCTTCTACGTCTTCCAGTATGGCCTCTCGGCGCTGGCTTCGATGGTCGTCGTCACCCTGAGCTGCCTCGCCACCGAGCGCTGGATGGTCCGCACCGGCACGCAGGCGGGCGACATCTCCGACTGGTCGGCGGTGATCACCGGCCTGCTGCTGGCGCTCTCGCTGCCGCCGGGCTTCCCGCTGTGGATGGGCGCGGTCGCCGGCTGCGTCGCCATCGCGCTCGGCAAGGCGCTGTTCGGCGGCATCGGCTTCAACGTCTTCAACCCGGCGCTGGTGGGCCGCGCCTTCGTGCAGGCCGCCTTCCCGCAGGCGATCGCCACCTACACGCCGTCCTTCCTGCCCGGCCGCTTCCACGAAATGATCCCCACGTCGATGACGCCGCCGCTGATGCGGCCGGAGTCGGTCGTCGCCTGGCTGGAGGCGAAGCAGCTCGACGCGCTGGCGGGGGCGACGCCGCTGGCGAAGTGGAAGTTCGAGGGCATCCTCGCCAATGCCGACGAGCTGCTGACCTCGCTCTCCGGCCACATGGCGGTCGGCCCCTCGCCGGTGCTGATCCTCGCCTGCGGCGCCTACCTCGCCTTCCGCCGCTTCATGGACTGGCGCATTCCGGCGGCGATCCTCGGCAGCGCCGGCCTCACCGCCTGGCTGCTGTTCGCGCTCTCGCCGGAACGCTTCCCCAACCCCTTCTTCATGCTGTTCTCCGGCGGCCTGATCCTCGGCGCCGTCTATATGGCGACCGACATGGCGACCTCGCCGGTGACGCCGAAGGGCATGTGGGTATACGGCGCGCTGATCGGCCTGCTGACCGTGATCATCCGCTATTACAGCGGCCTGCCGGAGGGCGTGATGTATGCCATCCTGCTCGGCAACGCGCTCTCGCCGCTGATCGAGAAGATCACGCAGCCGACGCCGTTCGGCAAGAGCGCGCTGGCGCGCCTCGGCCACGCCAAGCGCGGCGCCTCCTATCCGCTGCACCCCGGCTACATCTCGCGCGAGGAGGCGCACGCGGTGACGCCGAAGAAGCGCTTCCTGCCGAACAAGCCGAAGAAGGCGCAGAAGGAGCCACGGGAATGACGACCGCCACGTTCGCGCCCCGGACCACGCCGGCCGCGGCGATGATCCGCACGCTCGGCCTGATCGCCGCGCTGTGCGGCGTCATCATCGTCGCCGCCTACCAGGGCACCTGGGATGCCGTGCAGGAGAACAAGCGCATCGCCCTCGAACGGGCGGTGTTCAAGGTGATCCCGCAGGCGCGCAGCATCGTCCAATACGCCGCCGCCGCCGACGGTACGCTCGCGAAAGTCAGCCCCGGCGGGACGGCAGCGGCCGGCAGCGTGAAGTTCTTCGCCGGCTACGATGCCGCGGGCAGGCTCGCCGGCATCGCCGCGGAGGGCATGGCCAAGGGCTACGCCGACAACGTGCGCATCCTGTTCGCCTGCGATCCCGTGGCCGGCAGCATCACCGGCTTCGGCGTGGTGTCCTCGCGCGAGACCCCGGGCATCGGCGACAAGATCACGACCGACAAGGACTTCCTCGCCAACTTCCCGCTCGAAGCGAAACTGTCGGACGACCGCATGGTGTTGGCCCACGAGATCCGTACCGTCAAGCACGGCAGCAAGACCAACCCGTGGGAAGTCGACGCCATCGCCGGCGCGACCATCACCTCGCGCGCCGTCGGCCGGGCGCTCAACGAAACCGCCCAGGCGCTGCTGCCACGCATCGCCCCGCACCTTGAAATCCTGAAGGAAAAGTCATGAGCCAGTCAGCGTCGACCTGGGACGAATTCATGGAGGGCATCTGGCGCCAGAATCCGGTGTTCGTGATGGTGCTCGGGCTGTGCCCGGCGCTGGCCGTCACGGTCTCCGCCATCAACGCGCTGTCGATGGGGTTGGCGACCACCTTCGTGCTGACCTGCTCCTGCGTGCTGGTGTCGCTGCTGCGCAAGATGATTCCGAAGGAGGTGCGCATCGCCACCTACATCGTCATCATCGCCACCTTCGTCACGGTGGTCGACTACCTGATCCAGGCCGTCAGCCTCGCGCTCTACGACGCCCTGGGCGCCTTCATCCAGCTGATCGTCGTCAACTGCATCATCCTTGGCCGCGCCGAGGCACACGCCTCGAAGCACCCGCCGCTGCCGGCGCTGATCAACGCGCTGGGCATGAGCCTCGGCTTCACGCTGGGCCTGTTCGCGCTCGGCGCCGTGCGCGAGATCCTCGGCGCCGGCAAGCTGTTCGGCATCGACCTGTTCGGGCCCGATTTCCAGCCCTGGGTGGTGATGGTGCTGCCGCCGGGCGGTTTTTTCGTGCTCGGCCTCTGGCTGCTGGTGTTCGCCGCGCTGGCGCGGCGCAAGCAGCGCAAGCTGGCGGCGCAAGGGGAGGCTGGACAACATGCATGAGAGTGTCTGGCACATCTTCATCAACGCCTTCCTCGCCAACAACTTCGTGCTGGCGATGTTCCTCGGCCTGTGTCCCTTCATCGGCGTCTCCGGCAAGCTGGAGACCGCCGCGCCGATGGGCGCCGCGACCACCTTCGTCATGCTGGTCGCCTCGTTGTGCGCCTACGGGCTCAACCTGCTGCTCGACCACTTCGGCCTCGAATTCCTGCGCCTGATCGCCTACATCGTCATCATCGCCTCGGCGGTGCAACTCGTCGAGATGGTGCTGAAGAAATACAGCCCGGGCCTGTTCCGCGCGCTCGGCATCTACCTGCCGCTGATCACCACCAACTGCGCGGTGCTCGGCGTCGCGCTGTTCCAGACCGCGCGCGAATACGATTTCGCGCAGTCGCTGATGTTCGCGGTCGGCGCCGGCGCCGGCTTCACGCTCGCCCTGGTGCTGATGGCCAGCGTGCGCGAGCGCCTGCAACTCTCGGACGTGCCCTCGGTGGCGCAGGGCACCGCCCTGTCGCTGATGCTGGCCGGCATCCTGTCGCTGGCCTTCATGGGCTTCGCCGGCCTCGGAGGCTGAGTGGGCATTTACCTTGTCACCATCGGGCTGATCTTCGCGCTGATGCTGGCGGGCATCGGCGTCGAACGCCTCTACCGCGCCTTCGCGGCGCGCAACCCGCAACTCGGCCCCTTCCGCAAGCCGGATGGCTGCGGCTGCTGCGCGGCGAAGCAGGACTGCGATACCGCCTGCGAACGCTGAATCAAGCGCCCGCCAGCGTTTCTCCGCCCGGCAGCACGCAGCGCGCGCGTCCCGCCTGCTTGGCGGCATACATGCGTTCGTCGGCGAGCTTGACGAGTTCGGCCCAGTCTTCCGCGCCATCGGCGCCGCGCTCGGCCACGCCGATGCTGGCGGTCAGCGGCGCACCGTCGGGCCGCCGGCCGAGCCATTCGTCGAGCAGGCGCCGCAGGACGATGCGCGTCCCGGACAGGTCGGTATTGGCGAACACCACGACGAATTCCTCGCCGCCCCAGCGCACGATCGCATCCGCCTTGCGCAGCACGCGGTGCAGGGCCGCCATGGCGTCGCGCAGGGCCTGGTCGCCGGCCTCGTGGCCGTGGTCGTCGTTGATCGACTTGAACTTGTCGAGATCGAGGAAGGCGATGGCGAACGGTCCATCCTGCTCTGCCGCCAGCCGGAACTGCAGGTCGATGACCTCGACACCGCTGCGGCGCGTCAGCGCGCCCGTCAGCGGATCGTAGCTGGCGCGGTGCAGCAGCGCCATCATGTAGTGCAGCTGCGTGGCGCAGGCCAGCAGATAGACGCCGAGCGCCAGGCCATGCACCCACAAGGTGGAGAACAGCCGGACCGGCTCAACCGGCAGCGTCGCCAGTTGCACGACGACGACCACGCCGAGTACCGGCAGCGCGAACAGCAGGCCCTCGACCACGACCAACGGAAAGATGCACAGGCCGGCGAGGACGATGAAGGGGAGCGATTCGTAGAGGCTGGCGTTGATCGCCGCGAGGCCGTCCAGTTCGACGCCCTGCAGCCGGAACTGGGCCAGCGCGTAGAGCAGCATCGGCGCCGCCAGCAGCGCCGCCAGCATGCCGAGCGTATGGCGGAGCGTGCGTTCGCGTTCCGGCGCGAGCGCCAGTCCGAGGAACAGCACGACCGACAGCACGCGCACCGCCGCGAACGTGCGCCACAGTCCGGCGGGCAGCGTGGCGGCGTCGAGCAAGATCCACAGCAGGGTCAGGCCCGAGAAGCAGAACGCCACCAAGCGGATGCGCGCCGTCAGCGAAACGACGCGGTGACGCGTCAGGTAAGGCGCATGCGCCCCCGCCGAAATGAGGTCGAACAACTCGCCGGCCTGAAATCGCGCGGTCAGCTGCCGCAGGCTGGCAATCAATCCGCGCGCCGCGGAGGGCGGGGAAATCTGCATGTTGTGGAACCAATATCCGTGTCGACAACTCCATCTTAGCCGGTTCGCGCCGGCGCAAGGCGGATAAATGTGCAGGTGTCCCAAGAAACGTTTCTGGCCCGATAAGCCAGCGTGCATTGCCATCGCCGCGGGTGCGGCACAGAATGCGCGGTCAAGCCGAAAGGATTCCATCCCGTGAAGTTTTTCAAGTTTTTGCCGTGGGCCACCGTCCTCGTGTTGCTGGCCCGCCCAGTGTTGGCCCTCGACATCGTTCCCTACCAGGAAGATGCCTTCGCGCGCGCGCGGACCGCCGGTCAGGTGACCGCGCTGCAGTTCCACAGTGGCTGGTGTCCCGTCTGCGTGATGCAGGAGCGTGGCCTCAAGGCGCTGATGGACGACAGGGCGCTCGACCGGGTCGTCGTCTTCCAGATCGACTACTTCAAGGAGGAGGCGCTGCGCAAGCGCTTCAACGTCAACAGTTTCTCGACGCTGGTGTTCTTCCGGGGCGATATCGAGCGCGCCCGCACCACCGGCGATTTCCGTCCCGAGCAGCTCAGGCAGTTGTTCGACAAGGCGCTCTGAGTCCCGGCGCGTGAGCATGCCGGTCGAAACCTTCGTTCCCGCCAGCGTCGGCATCACCTACGCGGCTGGCATGCTGACGGCGCTGTCGCCCTGCGTGCTGCCCCTGCTGCCGATCGTCGTCGGCGGCGCCATCGAGAAGCATCGCGCCGCGCCGCTGATGATGGGGCTGGGCATGACCACCGCCTTCGCCATGGGCGGCTGGCTGCTGGGGGCGCTCGGCCCGGTGCTGGGCATCGACCCCGAGTGGGTGCATCAGGGGGCTGCCGTGCTGCTGATCCTGTTCGGCCTCGCGCTCTGGTTCGAGCCGCTCACGCGCATGGTCTCGCGCCTGGTGCAGCCCCTGGCGCTGACCGCCGACCTGATGGCCGAGCAGATCGGCCAGAATCGCTCGCCGCTCGTCGCCTTCTTCTTCGGCGGACTGCTCGGGCTGGCCTGGAGTCCCTGCGCCGGGCCGATGCTGGTCGCCTCGGTGGCGCTGGTCGCCACCGGCCGCGATGCCGGTCTGGGCGCCTTGCTCATGGGCTTGTTCGGTCTTGGCGCCGCCACGCCGCTGGTGATGGCGGCCTACGCCTCGCGGGCCGGCTTCCGTCGCCTGCGCAACTGGGCGATGGGCCACACCGACCAGCTGCGCCACGGCTTCGGCATCCTCGCCATCCTCTCCGGCCTGTTCATCGCCACCGGCCTCGACAAATGGATCGCCGCCCAGGTCATCGGCGTGCTGCCCGATGCCTGGCTGGAGATGATCACCCGCTACTAGGCGTAGGCCGGCGCGAAGGATTCCTCCTTCGGGCCCGCATCCCCCCAGTATGGCGACAGCTTGCGCAGTTGGGCGATGACCGGCGGTACCGCCGCGATCACGCGGTCGACCTCGGCCGCGGTGTTGAAGCGCGACAGCGAAAAGCGCGTCGTGCCGTGCGCCGCGGTGTAGGGAATGCCCATTGCGCGCATCACGTGCGAGGGCTCCAGCGAACCGGAGGTGCACGCCGAGCCCGACGAGGCGGCGATGCCGGCCTTGTTGAGCAGCAGCAGGATCGCCTCGCCCTCGATGTATTCGAAGGCGATGTTGCTGGTGTTGGGCAGGCGGTTCGTCACGTCGCCGGTCGGGAAGCAGTGCGGCACGGCGGCGAGGATGCCGGCCTCCAGCCGGTCGCGCAGATCCTTCACCCCGGTGTTCTCGAAGGCCATGTGCCGTTGCGCCAGTTCGCAGGCGACGCCGAGGCCGACGATGGAGGCGGTGTTCTCCGTTCCGGCGCGCCGGCTGCGCTCCTGGTGGCCGCCGCGCAGCAGGGGACGATAGCGCGTGCCGCGCTTCAGATAGAGCACGCCGACGCCCTTCGGCGCATGCAGCTTGTGGCCGGACAGCGAAAGCATGTCGATCTTGGTTTTCTTGAGGTCGATGGCGATCTTGCCGACCGCCTGCACCGCATCGGTGTGGAACTGCGCGCCGACGGCGTGCGCCATCTCGGCCATTTCCTCGACGGGGAACAGCGTGCCCGTCTCGTTGTTCGCCCACATCGTCGAGACGATGGCGGTGCGCGGGCCGAGGGCGGCGCGGTATTCGTCCATGTCGAGCCGGCCGCGCTTGTCGACCGAGAGGCGCGTGACCACATAGCCTTCCTTCTCCAGATACTCGCAGAGCGTGAGGATGGCCGGATGCTCGACGGCGGTGGTGATGATCTGGTTGCGCTCCGGCTGCGCCTTGAGCGCCGAGAGGATGGCGGTGGAATCGGACTCGGTGCCGCAGGAGGTGAAGATGATCTCCGACTCGTGCTCGGCGCCGAGCAGCGCCTGCACCTTGGCGCGCGCCTCTTTCAGCGCGAAGCCGACCTTGTTGCCGAAGCTGTGCATCGACGAGGGGTTGCCGAACTGCTCGGTGAAGAAGGGCAGCATGGCCTGCACCACCGCCGGATCGCAGGCCGTGGTGGCGTTGTTGTCTAGGTAGATGGGGGCGTCGCTCATCTCACGCTCTCCCGAGCATGCCGGCCGGCAGCAGGCGCACGAACTCGCCGAGCGCCTCGACCAGTTGCGTCTGGATGCCGTTGAGCGTCGCCGCTTCCATCATGCAGCCGACGCAGGCGCCCTTGAGATTGACGTAGATGTTCTTGCCGTCGATCTCGACGATCTCGATGTCGCCGTGGTCGCGTTGCAGCATCGGGCGGATGGACTCGATGGTTTCCTCGATCTTGCGCATGCGCTGGAAACTGGTGAGCTTGGGTGCCGCCACTGGCACCGAGGCCGGCGTCGGCTTGGTCTCGGCCGTCGGCGCGGTACAGACATCCTTCGCCACCTTGGCGAGGATCTCCTCGATGCCCTCGTGGCAAGAGGCGCAGCCGCCGCCGGCCTTGGTGTAGTGCGCCACCTGCTCGACGGTCGTCAGCCCGTTGGCGCGGATGGTGTCCTCGATCAGCACGGCATCGACGGCGAAGCACTTGCAGACCAGCGCGCCTTCCTCGTGGTCGTCCTTCCATTCCTCGCCGCGGTAATTCGCCACGGCGGCCTGGAGCGCCTCGCGCCCCATCACCGAGCAGTGCATCTTCTCGGGCGGCAGGCCGTCGAGCCAGTCGGCGATGTCCTGGTTGCTCACCTGGAGCGCCTCGTCGAGCGTCTTGCCCTTGATGATCTCGGTCAGCGCCGAGGACGAGGCGATCGCCGAGCCGCAGCCGAAGGTCTGGAAGCTGGCGTCGAGGATGGTCTCGGACTCGGGGTCGACCTTCAGCATCAGCCGCAGCGCGTCGCCGCACTTGATCGAGCCGACATCGCCCACGCCGTTGGCCTCTTCCAGCACGCCGGCGTTGCGCGGGTTGAAGAAATGTTCGCGAACCTTTTCGGAATAGTCCCACATGGTTGTCTCTCCTGTCGGGGTTTTTCGGAGAGCAACGCAATCCGCATGCCACGGCGTGGAGGTGATGCAACGTCTTGTTTAATCGATGATCTGGCGCGCCATCGGGCTTGTCGCAAACCCGACAATCGGGCGAAGCAGGCAAGGCAGACGGCGGGCGTTACAATCCAGCCGTCCCCTACCGGAGGTCGATCATGAATTTCAGCATCGAATGCGAGGAAGAAGTCGATGGCCGCTGGATCGCCGAGGTTCCGCAACTCCCCGGCGTTCTCTGTTATGGCACCACGGCCGATGAAGCCATGGCGAAAGCCGAAGTACTCGCCCTGCGCGCCATGGCCGAGCGCCTCGAACAGAGCGAATCGCGTCCCGTCGAGATCAACATCTCCCTGCCGCTCGCCGCATGAGCCAGTGGCCGTCCATCAAGGCCCGCCGGCTGCTTGCCGTGTTGCTGGGCTTGGGATGGCAAATCAAGCGACAGTCCGGCTCCCACCGTACCCTGTCCCGCGAAGGCTGGCCCGACGTCGTCTTCGCATTTCACGACAACGAGGAAATCGGCCCCCGCATGCTGGCTCGCATCGCCAAGCACACCGGGATAACGCCGGAAGACCTGTAGCAGCGCCAGCAGATATGGCCCTCTACTTGCGCAATCGAGAGGCCAATGCTTTTCAGCCGATCAGAATCTCGTAAGCCCTTCGCAGCAGCGCGAGTTCGAGTTCACCGACATCGCGCGCCTCGGTGATGGCGATGAACCTGCCGCCGAGCTTCTCGACGGCGGCGAAGGGGGGATCCTGGGTGGCGAAACAGGCGAGTACGACGGGAACCTCGCCCTCCGATGTTTCAAGCGTGGCGGCGAATTCGGTCTCGGCGCGCAGCGCGTCGTCGGGCAGGCCGAGCCGGTGCGCGGCGTCCAGCAGCGCGGCGGCGGGATGCCGCCGTGCCGCCGGGGCTGACTTTTGCAGCGTGGCGCCCGCCGGCGGCGGCGCGAAGGCAAGCATGCCGTGCGGCCAGCGCACGAAGCGGGTGCGCGCGCTGGTGCCCTGCTTGTGGCAGCAGAGCAGCCGCGGCGCGAGATCGCTGTCGCTCACCAGACGTCGGCGGGCGCCCTGAGGCGTTCGACCGGCGCGCCGCCGAGCAGGTGCTCGTCGAAGATCGCCTTGACGTCTTCCTTCTTCACGTTCGTGTAGAAGACGCCCTCGGGATAGACCAGCACGTTCGGCCCCATGCTGCACGGGCCGATGCAGCCGGAAGGCGTGACCGCCACGGTGTCGAAGCACTGGCGCTGCTGGAACTCGAACATGAACTCGTCGAGCACTTCCTGGCAGCCCTTCGAGCCGCAGGAGCCGCGCGGATGGCCAGGCGGCCGGTTCTGGGAGCAGACGAAGACATGTTTCTGCGGTCTCGGCATGCGCTGCTCCTCAGGCGGTGACGAAGGTGAAGCATTCCTTCGGGCAGGTGCGTCCGCAGGCGCCGCAGCCGATGCAGTCCATCGCGTTCTTGACGCTCATCAGCGCCTTGGCGTCCTCGTCGTCCCAGTCGTCCTCGTCCATCTCGTCGTCCTCGCCGCGGTCGACGAGGGTCAGCACGTCGCGCGGGCAGACCTTGTAGCAGCGGCCGCAGCCGATGCAGTTCTTCGGGTTGATCGCCTCGACGTATTGCGGGGTCCAGGGCGTGCCGCCCCGGGTCACTGCGGTTGCACTCATGGTGGTTTCCTTTCTAGGAGGGTTGCATCGAATTGAGTCTGGCGTTGGCGTCGGCCCAGGCCTTGCAGGCGTCGTGGGTGGACTGGGCGATGCCGGGGATTTCCGCGTAGGCTGCGGGCAGGCGCTCCTCGACGAGGTCGTGGAGCTGGCCGGCCCATTCGGAAGCGATGCGCTTGAGCTTCTTTACTTCCTTTTCCAGCGCCTGGCGTTCTGCGTCGCTCATAGGCCGGCCACTTCGGGATACGTGCCGACGCGCTCGATGGCGACGGAGAGCAGCTTGTCGCCCTCGGTCTTCATCTTCGAGAGCGAATCGAAGCCGAAGCGATGCACGTCGCGCAGCGTTTTGTCGAGCGCGACGAGCTTGCCGACGATGATCAGCACGCGGCCGAAGCCCTCGTGCGTGAGGTTGATGAAGGGCACGGCCATCAGCCCGCATTCCTTCTCGACCAGCGTCGCGATGGCGTTGTAGAAGGCCTTGACGCGGGCGATGGTCTCCTCGTCGGGGTCGCCGACGATGGGGATGTCGGCCTTGCGCTCCTTGGTCAGGATCAGCGGATCGAGCAGCTTCTCGCCGGGCTGGCCGTCATAGGTGCCATAGCTGTCGAGCGCGCGCATCTGCCGGATCATCTCCTTGATGAAATCGGTTTCGTAAATGGGGTCGTGCTCATTTGCGTTGGATGTCATGAAGCTTCTCCGGAAGGTTGCGAAACGAAAACGGGCGCGGCGCAGGCGGCGCGGCGGCCGAAGCGCCGCAGCGCGATCAGTCCGAGGCCGAGGCCGCAGAGCGCGCCGGCGGCGGCGGCGAGATCGCCCGCGTCGGCGAGGGCGAGCGCGCCGGCCAGCATCGCGCCGGCGGGCAGCAGGTAAGCGAGCAGCGCGCCGCGCAGCAGGTCGGCATCCGGCACGGCGAGGGTCACGGCGGCGCCGGGGCGGACGCCGGCGGGGGCGGGCAGCTCGATGGTGCGTTCGCCGCCGCAGGCGCCGCGGCTGCCGCAGCTCGCGCAGGCGGAGGGCGCGGCGACGCGGACCGTCGCGATGCCGCCGTGAATGGCGACGATGTGGCCGCTACGTTGCGTCATTCCTGCCACCCTTCCGCCGCCATGCGCGCGAAGCGGCCGGCGTCCTTGCCGAGCGCCTTGTCGATCCAGGGCACGCCGCCGTCGCGCACGGCCGCGCGCAGCTTCGCCAGCAGCGCGTCGATCGGCTCGGCGTCGTCGAGGCGGATCGGCTGGATGCCGTGGGCGAGCAACTGGCGCACGGCCGATCCGCCCACCGCGAGGCAATACACGGCGGCGCAGCCGGACAGCGCCTCGATCTTGGCGGCCAGCTTGCCTTCGTTGCCGTCCATGCCCTCCGCCGCGAACTCGGCCAGCTCCATCAGCTTGGCGCGCTCGCCGTCGAGCTGGTAGATGGCGAAGCCGGTCGCCGCGCCGAAATGCTCGTTCACGCGTTCGCGGTCCGCGGTGGCGAAGGCGACCTTGAGCATGGCCGGCACGGCTTCAGTGCCGGACCAGGCCAGGCTCAGCTTGCGCGCCGCCATTGCGGTAGATGGAACGGTAGGCGGGAATGTCATGGTGCTGCCCCAGGATGATGTTGGCGAGGTCGAACAGGGCCTGGCGCGCGCCGCGATAACCGATCCAGGGGCGCGCATAGCCGCCGACCAGGTCGTATTGCGGGAAGCCGGCGCGCAGCAGGGGGACGCCGAGGCGCGCGGCGCCCTGGGCGGCGTGCGAGTTGGCGACGACGAGCTGCGCCCCGGCGAACTTGGCGGAACGCTCGAGGTCTTCGAGGTCGCCCACCTGCACGGTCGCGCAGGGGATGTCGGCGAGCGTTTCCGCCCGCGCCGGCGCCACGGCCGTGACGATCTCGCTGCCCACGCCGGCGAGGAATTCGGCAAAGGCCAGCAGCTGGTCGGGGTCGAGGGCCAGGGCCACGCGCGCGAAGCCGGCCATGAAGTGGGTGTCGACCATCGCGTCCTGCAACTGGGCGCGCTGGCGCTCGATCTTCCGCGGCACCGGCTGGCCGGAAATTTCCGCCAAAGCCTGCGTGAAGGCGTCGCAAGCGTCGAGGCCCATCAGGTGGTCGAAGCGCAGGTCGGGCACGCCGGTGCGCTCCCGCAGCAGGTCGGCGGCGCGGGACAGCGAGCGGCCGACGACGAGCGTGGCGACGGATTCGCCCATGCTTGCGATTTCGCCCATCGGCGTGCCGCCGAGCGTCAGCGGCGTCGTTTCCGCCTCGATCAGGTGGCCGTCGAGCGCATCGCCGAGGTCGGGCAGGACGACGGGACGCAGGCCGAAGGCTTCGATCCAGTCCTTGAGCATCTCGATGTCGCCCGGCGTGTGCATCGAGGCAACCAGGACGTTGACCTGTTTGTGCCGCCGTCCCGCCAGGGCTGACTTTTCCACCAGCGCGTCGATGACCGCTTCGACCGCCAGCGCGAAGCCGCTTTCCAGCGAGCCGGCGTAGTCCGGGGTATTCACCGCCACCACGGCGACGCCCGCGTGTTCGGGATGCGCCGCGCGGAACTGCTTCACCAGCCGGTGGATGTCGGTGCCCTGCGTCTCCGACAGGCCGGTGGTCGGCAGGCCGATGATCTCGGGCCGGCTCTTCTCGCACAGCGTCCTGAGGCCCTCGATCACGTTCTCGTCGGCGCCCATCACCGTGCTGACCTGATCCATCGCCGTGGTTTGCAGCGGGATCGGTTCGCGGAAATGGCGCACGAAGAACACCTTGCCGAACGCAGTGCAGCCCTGCGAGCCATGCAGCATCGGGATGGCGTTCCGCAGGCCAAGGAAGGCGAGGGAGGCGCCGACCGGCTGGCTGACCTTGAGGGGATTGACCGCCAGGGCTTTTGAGCGCTTGAGAATTTCGGCCATGTTGTGGACGGGACAAGGAAATGGACTCGCCTTGGGTTTCGCAAGCCTCGTGCCACCTGTCTGGCCTTTTCCATTCAATGGGTTGGCTGATTTCTGGTTGTCGCGAAAGCGACAATTTCATTCCCCTTATCGCCGCATGGACGTCGTATATCGATGGGGTATCATGGCCGGGCTTGGATAGCTGGAGGGGGGGGCATGAAAGACAGGAGCATCGTTCCGACGCAGCGGGAACGCGTGATGCGGGAAACCGACTTCATCGTGTCGAAGACCGACCCGAAGGGCATCATCACCTACTGCAATCCGATCTTCATCGAGTTTTCGGGCTACAGCGAGGCCGAGCTGCTCGGCACCCAGCACAACATCATCCGTCATCCCGACATGCCGCGCGCGGCCTTCAAGCTGGTATGGGACACCATCCAGTCCGGCAAGGAAGTGTTCGCCTACGTCAAGAACATGTCGAAGGACGGCGGGTTCTACTGGGTGTTTACCCACGTCACGCCGGACTTCGGGCCGAACGGGAGCATCGTCGGCTATACCTCGGTGCGGCGCTGTCCCAAGCGCAGCGCCGTCGAGACCGTCGCTCCGGTCTATGCGCAGATGGTCGCCGCCGAGAAGGCCGCCGGTGCGCGCGACGCCATCGCGGCGGGCACGCAGGTGCTCGTCGACCTCCTCACCAAGACAGGCAAGAGCTATGAAGAACTGGTTTTCGCGCTCTAACGACCGCGCCTTTCTCGACGAACTCGACCGGCTGCTGAAGCGCTACGGCGCGGGCGAACTGGTGACGCGCCTGCCCCGGGAGGTGGACAGCCCGACGCTCGATTCGATCCGCATCAACCTCAACTCGGTGCTCGACCAGACGGAAACGGCCTTCCGCGAGATTCTCGGCGGCATGGCCGCCTCGTCCGAGGGGCGCACCTGGCGCCGCTTGCAGACCACCGGCCTGCACGGCACCTTCAAGGACGTGCTCGACCGCATGCAGGGCATGCTCGACCAGCTCAACGCGGCCCAGGAAACCGTCGCCCGCGAGGCGCTGCTGTCGCACATCTTCCTGCGTTCCGAGCGCGGCCTGTCGCTGGCCATCGAGCATGTCAGCCAGTCATTGACCGAAGTGGCGGACCATTCGTCGCAATCGGAGGAACTGGCCTCCGGCTACGCAAGCTCGGCCAGCGCCATGTCCGGGGCGGCCGACCGCATGTCCGGCGCGCTCGGCGAGGCGCTGACGGCCACGGAAAACGGCAGCCACGCGCTCGCCGACCTCAACGTCAAGGCCGGGGCGATCCAGAAGCTGACCGGCCACATCGACGTGATCGCCAAGCAGACCAACCTGCTGGCGCTCAACGCCGCCATCGAGGCGGCGCGGGCGGGCGAGGCCGGCCGGGGTTTTGCCGTGGTGGCCGACGAGGTGCGCAAACTGGCGGACCAGTCGCAGAAGGCAGCCGAGGAAATCGCCGGCGCCATCGCCGCGATGGCCGGCGCCATGAACGGCGTGCTGGGCCAGATGGAGGCGATCAGCGCCTCGATGGCCGAGTCGCGGACGATGGCCGACGACTTCTGCCAGAAACTCGGCGGCTCGGCCGAATCCGCAGCCACCGTGGGCCAGCTCGCCGCGACCATCGGCGGCGGAGTGGCGGCGATGCAGGACGCGATGCGCCTCGTCTCGCTCGCCCAGAAGGCGCGCCGCGACGTGACCGCGATTCTCCACGGCCACGAAGTCGACACGGAAAGCCTGACCGACATGGAGCGCCAGGCGCTCGCAATGGCCGACGGGCGCCATTGGATCAAGGGCAGCGCCGACCGCGAGGCGCTGATCGAGATCTACGACGAACTGTTCGCCAACATCGAGCAGCAGTTGCGCTAGGGCTTCAGGCCGTCACGGGCGTGCCGGCCGTCTTGGTTGCAGCCCAGGGCGCGGGCTTCCTGACCTTCTCCCACACCGGGCTTTCCATCGTCAGCGCGAGCTGGCGCGCCAGCTCGACCATGCCCGCGTAGCCGGCGTAGCCGAATTCGCGTTCCTGGTTGATGTCGAGGAAGGGGATGCGCGCTTTCAGCGCGGTGTAGAGGTTGCGGCCGCCCGCGATCAGGATGTCGGCCTTGAGATCCTTGTAGGCGTTCAGCAGGCCCTTGGGGCTGCCGTCGTCGATCATCAGGGCGTCCGGCCCCATGATCTCGCGGATGCGCGCCTTGTCTTCCTCGGTCGACTTTTTCGTGCCGGTGGCGACCACCGTCATGCCGAGATCCTGCAGGGCCGAGACCACCGACCACGACTTCACGCCGCCGGTATAGAGCAGGGCGCGCTTGCCCTTGAGGCGGGCGCGCCAAGGTTCCAGCGCGGCGTGCGCAGCCGCTTCCTCGCGCGCGATCAGCGCCTCGGTGCGCGCCGTCAGGTCGGGATTGTCCAGCAGCCGCGCGAATTCGCGCAGCGCGTGCGACATGTCGGCGACGCCGTAGAAGCTGCCCTCGAACCAGGGCACGCCCCAGCGCTGCTCGACCTTGCGCGCGACGTTGAGCAGCGCCTTGGCGCAGACCACCATCGATGCTTCGGCACGGTGCATCGTCTGCACCTCGGCGAAGCGCGCGTCGCCCGAGAGCGTGCCGAGGATGCGCAGGCCCAGCTCGTCGAACAGCGGCAGGACATGGAAGAACTCGCCGGCGATGTTGTATTCGCCGATCAGGGAAATGTCGTGCACGCGAATGCCCGGCCGCTGCGCCAGAATTTCCGGCGGCACCGGATCGGGCTCGCGCGTGCCGATCACGTATTTGAGCATCGCTTCGCCGGCCAGCCGGTTGCCGAGGTTCTTGGTGCCATAGAAACCGGCGGCATCCACCGGAATCACCGGCACGCCGAAATGTTCCGCCGCCGCCTTGCAGACCGCCTCCATGTCGTCGCCGATCAGCGCCGTCACGCAGGTCGCATAGACGAACACGGCTGCGGGCTGGTAATCGTCGATGGCCTGCTTGATGGCGTGGAACAGGCGCTTCTCGCCGCGTCCCATGATCACGTCCTGCTCGGTGAGGTCGGTCGTCATGCCGATCTTGAAGAGGGTCGGACCGGTGGTCTTCGTGCCGCGGTTGTCCCAGGAACTGCCGGCGCAGGCGATCGGGCCATGCACGATGTGCGCGACGTCGGCGATCGGCAGGAGGGCGATCTGCGCGCCGTCGAAGGAGCAGCCGCCGGCCGTCGCCCCCGGCTTGGGCCGCGCGCAGCCGGATTTCTCCTTGCTGTCGTTGTGTCCGCAGGCGGGTTCGTTGAGCAGTTCGGCGATCTGGGCGGGTTTCATGCCGGCAGTTACGCAATCACCGTGCCACGCATAACCAATTGATTTTGATCGGATCGTCATTGTCGCCTTTGCGACAATGACGCCGTCCCGCCGGCGCTGACTTTTCCCGCTACATGCGCAGCGCCGGCACGGCCGCGAGCGGCGGGGCGCCTTCCTCGCGCGCGGCGACGGCGCACTCGGGCGCGGCGTCGTCGCCCATCGTCGCCTGCAGGCGCTGGGCGATGCGCTCGACGGAAAGCACCACCAGCAAATGCTCCTCGCCCGGCGCGTCGGTGCCGACGATCGCTTCGGCCAGCACGTTGCCGCCGGCGAGCAGGCCGGGCATGGCGCGCAGGCGCGAGGCCAGCACCTCGGGGATCTCGCCGAGGCCGTCGGCGAGGATGCCGAAGCGGCAGTTCGCGTTTTTCTGCAGCACGATGACCTGATATTGCGCCCCCTCGGCGGCCGGGCCGGCGTTGGCGATATCGCGGATGTCGAACACCGGGATCGGCACGCCCTGATACATCAGGTAGCCGGCGAAGTCGCCGCCGGCGCCCGGCACGCCGACCAGGCCGACGCGGTCGACGGCCTCGACCACCTGCGCCGAGCGCAGGCCGAACCAGGTCTGGCCGACGTGGAAGGTCGCCAGTTCGATCAGTTCGCCCTCGGCGGCGCGGTCGGAGCGGACTTGCAGGCGCGGGATCTCGACGCTTGGGGAGCGCGCGACGGCTTCGCACAGCGGCACGAAAACCAGCGCGGTCACGTCGTTGCGGTAGGCATCCTGCGCGCCCTTGTATTCGCGGTAGCCGGACGACATGCGCGCGCCGACGGCGTAATGGCTGCCGTCGAGCTGCGCGATGCCGGTGCGCGCGGCGCCCTGCGGCAGCGCGAGAAAGGCCGGGTCGATCTCGATGCGCGCGCCGGGCCGCTGGTCGGCGCGCGTGCTGGCGATGACGCGGCCCGCGCGGTCGACGAAGGCGCCGAAGCAGCCTTCCTGGATGTCGCCGCTCGCGTCGCGCGGCAGCGCGTCCTTGAGCATGGCGGCGAACTGCGGCTCGCCGTCGAAGACGATGCCGACGCCGCCGACCACGCGCGCATTGTCCGGGGAACCAATCGAACGAATGGCCGCGCCGTAGATGTAGGTATGGCGCCCGCCGTAGAAGGGCGTGGCGGCGAAATTCGACACCGCGTAGCCCTGCGAGTCGCCGAGGGCGAGCACGCCGCGCGCCCAGTCCTCGCCGACCATGCGGCCGACCCAGGCGGATTCCTGCGGCTGCGAAACGGCGATCACCTTGCCGCGCGCGTCGAACACGAACAGGTTGCTGTAGACGGTGTAGAGGCCGTTGATGGTCTGCAAAATCGCGGTGATGCGCGCGGCGGCGTCTTCGGTCACCACATCGCCGCTCAGGATCTCGCGGAAGGCCGAGGTGAGCGCCCACCAGCGGCAGTCGTTGGCGCGCTCGTAGAGGTTGCGGTCCATGATGTCGATGGCCAGCGAGGCGAGGAAACGGCTGTCCTGCAGGATGGCCGAGACCACGGTCTCGTGCAGGTTGGCGATCGAGCGGGCGAAGACGTCCTTGGTGCGGCTGCCGGTGTTGCTGATCTCCCACAGCAGGATCTTCGAGAAGGAGGGGTTGAGCGCGCGCTTCGCCGAGCTCTGCCGCACGTTGCCGTTCCACACCGAGCGGTTGAGGTCGCGCTGGATGCGGTCGGCCTGCGCCGGCACGCTGCGCAGCACCTCGCCGAACAGCGAGGTGCTGCCCATCACGGCCTCCATCACGTCGGGCGCGATGCCCTTGAGCATCTCGGAGGCGTCCTTGTTGAAGGCGTGTTGCACCGGCAGCATGACGTGGCCGAACCAGCCCGGCCCCATGTAGCCTTGGTAGCCATGGGTGGGACGCGTCGTGGCGAGGTATTCGCGGCCGGCGAAGCGCACTACGCGGTATTCCTCGTCGATCACCGGCTCGACGCGCGCGCCGACCGGGATGTGGAAGCCGTCCGAGCTGGCGATCACGCGGCCGTCGGTGTCGAGCAGCAGGATCACCGACCAGTCGTCCGGCGCGGCGAGATTCGCGAAGATCTTGCTCATCTCGTCCTCGAAGCGGAAGCACAGACACAGCACGCCGATCGGCGTGCCGTCCGCGTCGGTGACGCGCCAGGAATACACCAGCGCGCTGTCCATGTGCGGCAGCAGGTCGATGCGGCCGTAGCTTTCGACGTAGGCGCCGTCGGACTCCAGCGCCGCGGCGACCAGCGGGTCGGCGCTCTTCTCCACCGCGCAGCCTTCGTCGAGGCGCGCCAGCACGCGGCCCGCGGGGTCGAGCAGGACGATGTCGGAATACACCGAATACTTCGCCACGTATTCGGCGAAGCGCGCCTTGAGCGCCTCGCGCTGCGGCCTGAGCTCGCGCTCGGCGCGGAAGTTGCCGGCGGCGTCGCAGGCCTCGGCGATGAAGGCGCGGATGTCCTCGTCCGTCGCCAGAAACCCGATATCGGCGGTGCGCTCGAACAGGTTGCGCACCAGGATGTCGATTGCCACCTGGCCCTTGGCGGTCATTTCCAGCACGCACTTGCGCAGGGTTTCCGAACCGAGCTGGTTGAGCAGGCTGCCGGTGAGCTGGTTGAAGGCCTGGCGCGTGTTGCTCATGTCGGTGCCGGTGCCGGAGAGCTGGCCGAGCAGCGTGAGGTTGTCCCACACCGTTTGCAGGTTTTGCAACACTTCGCGGTATTCCTCCACCGCGTTCATGTGGCGGATCACCGCCGCCAGCTTCGGGTCCAGCTCGATGTTCTTGTAGCGTGTCATGCCCCGTTCCTCCTCGAAAACGTTGCTTGCTTCGCCCGGCCGTGCCACGCGCGGCCGGTGCGCCCCTTGTAGCGAATCCGACAATGCGAACCCGCAACCCAATGACGGGGCAATATTCGTGCCGACTGCCCGCAGGCATGGCGATTGCTGGCATGTCAGAATCACGCAGGAGACCGACATGAACCGCCACGCCCTGTTATTGCTTCTTCTCCCGATCCTGACGGGACACGCCTGCGCTGCCGACGTCCAGGTCGCCGTCGCCGCCAACTTCACCGCGCCGATGAAGCGGATCGCCGCCGCTTTCGAGCAGGCCACCGGCCATCGGGCGGTACTCGCCTTCGGCTCGACCGGCAAGCTCTACGCCCAGATCAAAAACGGCGCGCCCTTTGAAGTCCTGCTGGCGGCCGACGACGAGACCCCCGGCAAACTCGGCAAGGAAGGCGCCGCCGTCGCCGCCAGCCAATTCACCTACGCCAGGGGCAAGCTCGCGCTGTGGTCGGCCAAGCCGGCGATCTGCGATGCCGGGGTCGAGGTGCTGAAGCGGGGCGGTTTCGACCACATCGCGCTGGCCAGTCCGAAACTCGCCCCCTACGGCGCGGCGGCGGTCGAGGCGATGCGGGCGCTCGGGGTGCATGACGCGCTGGCGCCGAAGTTCGTGACCGCCGAGAACATCGGCCAGGCGTTCCAGTATGTGAAGAGCGGCAACGCGCTGCTCGGCTTCATCGCGTTGTCGCAGGTGATGCAGGACGGCCAGATCGTCGCAGGCTCCGCCTGGGTGCTGCCCGCCGATCTGTATCGGCCGATCAGGCAGGACGCGGTGATCCTCGCCAACGGCAAGGGCAAGCCGGCCGCGGCGGCGCTGATGCAATTCCTGCGGGGCGAGCAGGCCAGGGCCGTCATCCGCTCCTACGGCTACGATCTGTAGGGCCGGCACGGGAATCGCTTCATGTTCGCGCAAGACCATTCCTTGTCGGTTTTCCGCCAGATGATTCCGCCCCGACTCTGCCGCGACGCCCTGTTCGACGAATTGCTGCGCCGTCCCGCCGGGGCTGACTTTTCCGCCGATCCGCTGCGCCCCGTGCTGGCCAGCATGCTCGCCGGGCGGGCGCTCGGCGAGGGCATCATGCCCGCCACGCTCGGCCTCGCGCCGGCGGCGTTCGCCGCGCTGCGGGACGCCTACTTTCCCGGCCCGCACCTGCGGCTGGAAGATGGCGCGACGGAGGACATTCCCGAAATCGACGACCTGATCGCCCTGCTGCTCGACTATCGCGGCGGGCCGGAGCCCGTCTTCGACTGGATGGCGCGCATCGTCGCCTGGGGCTGCGCCGGCCGCGACCACCTGTGGCAGGATCTCGGCCTCGCCAATCGCGGCGAGCTGTCCACGCTGATGCAATCCGCCTTTCCGGCGCTGGCCGCGCTCAATACCGGCGACATGAAGTGGAAGAAGTTTATCTACCGCCACTACTGCGCGCGCGACGGCATCTACGTCTGCCCGGCGCCGTCCTGCGGCGAGTGCGCCGACTACGCGAAGTGCTTTGCCCCGGAAGAGTAAGTAACATCCCCGCATGTTCGATCCCGCCGACCTCCAGGCCATCTGGCTGACCGTCCGGCTCGCCGGCCTCGTCACCGTGCTGCTGCTCTTGATCGGCACGCCGGTCGCGTGGTGGCTGGCGCGCACGCGCTCGCCGCTCAAGGGGCCGGTCGGCGCGGTCGTCGCACTGCCCATCGTGCTGCCGCCCGCCGTGCTCGGCTTCTACCTGCTGGTGCTGATGGGGCCGGACGGCCCGGTCGGCGCCCTGACGCAGGGCCTCGGCCTCGGTCTGCTGCCCTTCACCTTCGCCGGCCTCGTCGTCGCCTCGGTGATCTACTCGCTGCCCTTCGTCGTCCAGCCGCTGCAGAACGCCTTCGAGGCCATCGGCGACCGTCCGCTCGAAGCCGCCGCCACGCTTGGCGCCCGGCCGCTCGACGCCTTCTTCAGCGTCGCCGTGCCGCTGGCGCGGCCGGGCTTTCTCACCGCCGCCATCCTCGGCTTCGCGCACACCGTCGGCGAGTTCGGCGTGGTGCTGATGATCGGCGGCAACATTCCCGGCAAGACGCAGGTCGTCTCGATGGCGATCTACAACCGCGTCGAGGCGCTGGAATACGCCAACGCCCACATGCTGTCGGGCCTGCTGCTCGCCTTTTCCTTCCTCGTGCTGCTCGCGCTCTACACGCTCAACCCGACGGGGAAAAAGCGGTGACGATCGCGGCGCGTTTCAGGCTCGACTATCCCGGCTTCGCGCTCGACGTCGACCTCGCCCTGCCGTCGGCCGGCATCACCGCGCTGTTCGGCCATTCCGGCTCGGGCAAGACCACCCTGCTGCGCGCCATCGCCGGGCTGGAGCGCGTGCCCGGCGGCCGGCTGCTCGTCGATGGCGAGGTCTGGCAGGACGAAGCCGTTTTCCTGCCGACGCACCAACGGCCGCTCGGCTACGTGTTCCAGGAAGCGAGCCTGTTCCCGCATCTCACGGTGCGGGGCAACCTCGACTACGGACGCCGCCGCCGTGCCGCCGGGACTGACTTTTCCACCTGCGATCACATCACCGGTTTGCTCGGCATCGGCCACCTGCTCGACCGCCGGCCGGAAGGCCTCTCCGGCGGGGAACGCCAGCGCGTCGCCATTGCCAGGGCCTTGCTCACGCAGCCGCGCCTGCTGCTGATGGACGAGCCGCTCGCCGCGCTCGACCACGCGCGCAAGGCGGAGATCCTGCCCTACCTCGAACAGCTCCACGAGGAGCTGAGGATTCCGCTGCTCTACGTCAGCCACGCGCCGGACGAAGTGGCGCGGCTGGCCGACCATCTCGTGGTCATGGAAGGCGGCCGCGCGCTCGCCAGCGGCCCGCTGACCGAGACGCTCGCGCGCCTCGACCTGCCGATCCGGCTGGGCGAGGACGCCGGCGTGGTGCTCGACGCCACGGTCGCCGAACACGACGCCCAATGGCACCTCGCGCGCGTCGAGTTTCCCGGCGGCAGCCTGTGGGTGCGCGACGCCGGCCATGCCGTCGGCCACTCCCTGCGGGTGCGCATCCTCGCGCGCGACGTCAGCCTCGCCCGCGCGAAGCTCGCCGGCAGCAGCATCATGAACAGCCTGCCGGCGCGCGTCGTCGCGCTGGCCGAGGATGCCCACCCCGCGCTCTGCCTCGTGCGCCTCGACTGCGGCGGCCAGCCCTTGCTGGCGCGCCTCACGCACCGCTCCGCCGCCGCGCTGGAACTCGCGCCCGGCGCCGAGGTCTGGGCGCAGATCAAGGCCGTGGCGCTGATCGGATGAGCGACGCCATGCCCGCGATCATCGACTTCGCCACGGCGGACGACCTGCCCGCGCTGTGCGACCTGCTGACGGAGCTGTTCACGCTGGAAGCGGACTTCCGGCCCGACCGCGAAAGGCAGTTGCGCGGCCTGCGGCTGATCCTCGATACGCCCGCGCTCGGCCGGCTGTTCGTGCTGCGTGTCGGCGGCAGGGTCGCCGGCATGGCCAATGCCCTGATCACCGTCAGCACGGCGCAGGGCGCGCCGGTGCTGCTGCTGGAGGACGTGATCGTCGGCGCCGCCGCGCGCGGCGGCGGCCTCGGGCGCAAGCTCGTCGAGCACGTCTGCGAGTGGGCACGGGCGCAGGGCATGGCGCGCGTCACGCTGCTGGCCGACAAGGACAACGCCCCCGCGCTGGCGTTCTACGACCGCCTCGGCTTCGAGCCCTCGGCGATGGTGGTGCGGCGGAAAATGCTCTGACCGCAGGCGCGTAGAATCCGCGACTTTTTCGCGAGCCCCAATTCCATGACCACCGCTACATTCTCCCCCGCCGTCGTCGCCGACCTCGCCCCGGCCCTCAACGCCCACCCGCTCTACGCGCGGGTGCGGACGCTCGACGAACTGCGCGCCTTCATGGCGCACCACGTCTATTCGGTGTGGGACTTCATGTCCCTGCTCAAGTGCCTGCAGGGCCGCATCGCGCCGACGACGATTCCCTGGAAGCCGCTCGGCAGCGCCGAGGTGCGCTTCTTCATCAACCAGATCGTCGTCGGCGAGGAATGCGACGACGGTCTGCCCGACGCCGCCGGCAACCCGACGCACGCCAGCCACTTCGAGCTTTACTGCGACGCGATGCGCGAAGTCGGCGCCGATCCCGCGCCCGCGATCCGCTTCGCCGAAACCGCCGCCACCCAAGGCTTTGACGCTGCGCTGGCCCTGAACATCGCGCCACCGGCCGCCGCAAACTTCATGCGCTCCACCTTCGACTTCATCGCCAGCGGCAAGCCCCATGTCGTCGGCGCCGCCTTCGCCGTCGGCCGCGAACACATCATCCCGGCGATGTTCCGCGCGCTGCTGGCCAGCATGGGCATCGACGCGCAAACCGCGCCAGCCTTCCACTTCTACCTCGAACGCCACATCCACCTCGACGAGGATTTCCACGCCCCGCTCGCACTGCGCATGGTGAATGAACTCGTCGGCGGCGACGCGGCGAAGCTGGAAGAAGCCAACGCCGCCGCGCGCGCGGCCGTGCAGGCGCGCATCGCCTTCTGGGATGGCGTGCAGGCCGCGCTGAAGTAAAAAGTCAGCCCCGGCGGGACGGCTGACCCAGGCGGGCTGGCAGGTGTGCGACATGGGGCAGGCCAACATCCATCGCGCGCTACGCCGCCGGCTTGCCCGATGCACTGCCTGCGTGGCGCCGGCCGCTGCCCTTCCTCTACGAATCCACCGGCGTCTTCACCATCGAGACCAAGACCTTGCGCAAGCCGGCCAAGGCCCGGGCCGAGATCACGTTTGACGGCATCGCATCTTTCCCGCTTCATCGTCGCCGAAGAGCGGCGGCGGGAGGCGACGGCCTGATGCGTCGTCGCGCCAGCGCCGACATTTTCCATTCGCTATTCGCGAATAGCGAATATGCCGAAATATGATTGACAACGCATTGTTATATTGATACTTTCGCATTTCGCGAAACAAGAAAACGACTCTATGCGCCGCCCTGTCAATCGTCAGATCGTTCTCAAGCCGCAGGATTTCTATCTGCTGCTGGCGCTCGCCACGATCAAGGCGGAGGCTCCCACCTATCCCGAGCTGGCCGCCCTCACGGGTTTGTCGATGTCAGAGGTTCATGGTGCGCTGAAGCGCGCGGAGCAGGCACGGCTGTTGGCTTTTCTGGATCAGAAGCCGCGCGTGCTGATTCCGGCTTTCAAGGAATTTCTGTTGCATGGGGCGCGTTATGTGTTTCCGGCCGTGCGGGGCGGCATGGTGGGCGGCGTGCCAACCGCCTATGCGACAACGCCGTTGAGCCAGCACATTGCGCCATCGGCCGAACCGCCGCCGGTCTGGCCTCATGCCGAAGGCAATACGCGCGGCATCGGCTTGATGCCGATTTACCCGAGCGCGCCGGCCGCCGCTCTGCGCAACCCTGCGCTTCACGAAAATCTGGCGCTTTTTGATGCCCTGCGCATGGGCAATGCCCGGGAGCGCAATCTGGCGATGCAGTTTTTCGAGGCGCGGCTTTGAATCCCGCCGACCCCAACCTGCAACGGGTGGAACTGGTCGCCCGTGCCTTGGGGGAACTGTGTGACGAACTGGTTTTCGTCGGCGGTTGTGCTGCCGGGATGCTCTGCACGTCGGCGCAGGCACCACCACCACGGGCAACCTTCGATGTAGACCTCGTCGCGGAAGTTGCAGCCCTTGCCGGCTACCATGCATTGGAGGCACGTTTCGCCGAACGCGGCTTCGCCCGCGACATGTCGCCGGATGCCCCGATCTGCCGCTGGCGCGTTAGCGAGGTGGAAGTCGACCTGATGCCGACAGACGAGCGTGTGCTTGGTTTTTCGAATCGCTGGTATCCCATCGCCATCGCTACCGCACTACCGTTAACGCTGCCCAGCGGCACGCGTATCCGGTTGATTTCGGCACCGGCCTTTCTCGCCACGAAGTTCGAAGCCTTCGCCACGCGCGGCAGCAACGACATCATGGCCAGCCATGACTTCGAGGACATCATCAATGTGCTCGACGGTCGGCCGGGCATCGAGGCCGAGATTGCCACCAGCGACACAACGCTCGCGCATTACCTGGCTGCGCGGTTTCAGGACGTGCTCAACCATCCGGATTTTGAAAATACACTACCCGGTCTCGTTGTCTACGACGATCTTTACGATCAACGCATCGAGTCGGTACGCCAACGCATCAACGCTATTGCTCGATTGACATGAACGCCTCTACCCTCGTCCAGAAGCTCTAGAACTACTGCAACGTGCTGCGCGACGACGGCATGTCGTATGGCGATTACGTCGAGCAGCTCTCGAAGACGCGCTGGAACAGTTTCGCGCGGTACTGGCCGACCTGCGGCCGGAGGCGGAATAAAAGTCAGCCCCGGCGGGACGGCGGCGCTATTCGGCGAAGGCCCAGGCGCGGCCGTCCAGGCGAACGCGCAGGGCGCCGGAGTTCATTTCGCGCAATGCCGTGAGTCCGTCGGCGGGCAGCGGGACGACGACGTCGAAGCGGCCGTTCCGCAAATAACCGATTTCGACGCAGCCCTCGACCGGACGGACGTCGAAGTGTCCCTGGCAGTCGGGACAGTGGCAGACGAGCACGCCGAGTTCCGCGTCGGCGATTTCCTCGCAGGCGTCGAGCACCTGCGCCGGGGCGAGGCGCGCGCCGCACAGCAGGCAACTGGCCGCGCGCCGGGCCATCTCAGAACCCGTAGGGGCGGTGCAGCCAGTCGCGCACCACCTGCACGTCGCGGTCGGGCAGGTAGTTGAAGCCGCCCTGCACGTCCTCGACCACCACGGTGGCGACGGCGTGCGGCACGCTCTTGGTGGTGAGCATGTGGAAGAACCAGGCCAGCGGATAGCCGGCCTGCTTGTCGAAGCGCTGCAAGGCCTCGGCGAGCTGGAGCCCCCGGGCACCGTAGGCGCTGTCGAAGCGCGGCGGCGCGCCGTTGAGGGCGGCGACCGGCGAGGCGGCGCGGATCGGCTGGCGGTAGCGGTCGAGGTGTTCGCGCACGGCGACGACCCAGTGGTTGCTGAAGTCGGTGGCGCGGGAGGCCGAGCTTTGCTCCCAGGCCTCGATGAAGCGGTGGATCGGCTGCGGCTCGGGTTTCTGCGCGCGCATGCCGGCGAGGAAGTCGGCGACGTCGGTGACGCGCCGCACGGCATAGAAGGGCATGCCGAGCGTGGCCGGGGCGCCGGCGCAGGCCGCGCGCGGGTCTACGAGGTCTTCCAGGCTGGCGGGCGCTTCGCCGTCGGGGAACAGCGCGTGGCAGACGACTTCCTGCAGTTCCTCGATCTCGACCTGCACGAAGTCGGCGGCGCCGTCGCCGTGGCGCGCCACCCAGTAGTGCGTCTTGCCGGTGAGGCGCGTGGCGTGCAGCGCGGCGTCCGCATGGGCGGCGGCGACTGCGGCGAGGTCGTCGTCGTGGGCGGCGAGTTCTTCCTGCACCCAGTGTTCGAGGTCGTCGGCGAGGTGCCGGCCCCGGGCGTCGACGACGCCGCCGAGCCGATACCAGCCGCCGCGCGCGAGCACTTCGCGGAAGCTGGATTGCGGCGCGATGCGCGCCAGCTCGCGGGCGAGGCCAGCGGGCCCCTGGGCGACGGAGATCTGCACGCAGGCCTCGGCGAGCGCGCCCGCCAGCTTGGCCGTGTCGGTCGCGGCGGCGTGGTTCATGCGTCCTCCGCTTCGCGCAGCGCCACCGCGATGCCGGTGGCCGCCGCCGCGTCGTTGGTGAGGCTGAGGCAGTGGTCGCCGGCGGCCACGTAATAGATCAGGCAGGCGGCGTTCTCGCCGGCCGGCGGCACGCGCGGCGAGACGTCGTCCTCGCCGCAGACCGAGATGTGCACGCCGGGAAAGTGCGCGCGCAGGTCCAGCGTCAGCGCGGCGTGGGCGGCGGGTCGCGCGGCGACGTGCGCGAGCACGGCCGCGACGAAATCCGGGGCGATGCCGGCCGTCATTCTTCGCCGGCTTCCGCCAGTTCGCGGAAAGGCGCGAGCGAGGCCGCCTCGACGCCCATGACCTTCGCCAGCCAGGGGGGCGGGCTGCCCAGGGCCTGCTGCAGGCGGTCGAGCATGGCGTCCATCGAGGTGTCCGGCGCGACCTTGAGCGGATGCGCGCCGGCGCGCACCACCTTGGCGGCGGCGGGGCCGCCGATCGACTGGAAGCAGGCGATCTGGCAGTCGCCGATCAGGGCGGCGCGCGCCTTGTTGCGATCTTCCGCCTCGTCCGCCGCCAGCGTCGAGCGCGCCTCGACGAACGCGACGGATTCCCGGCCGATGTCCCAGACCGCGAAGGCCTTGCAGGAGCCGAAGTGCCCGTCGACCAGCTTGCCGCTGTCTGTGGCGCAGGCGACGCGGATGGCGCTATCCACGCTCGGCCCCTACGCGTAGACGATGCAGGCGTCGCCGGCGGGGCAGGCGATCACGCACTTCGGGGAATCCTCGTCTTCGCACTCCGTGCAGGTGTCCTTGTTGATCTTGTAGATGCCGCCCTTCTCGGTGATCGAGGTGGTCGGGCAGACCGGCACGCAGTCGCCGCAGGAGGTGCATTCCGCTTGAACGATCTTCATGGCCATGATGTTTCTCCTTGTAAAAAATTACTCGACGCCATCGATCCGCTTCGCCCGCACCGAGTAGGGAAGACGCTCGGGCGCGGGCTGCGGGTCGATGTGATACACGCCGCCATTCTTCAACCTGATCTCGCCGCCCCACTTCTCCGGGGTGTCGAACTCCATCGAGGTGATCTGGTCCTCGATGTCGCGCTTGGGCATGTAGAACACGTATCCAGCCGTGCCCCTGCGGATCATGATGTTGGCCATGGCGGCTTCCTTTCTCAGCGAACGAGGTCGAAGTTGTAGTCGGTGACGCCGAGGAACTTCGTGTCTTCGTCCAGCCGCTCCAGCACGGTATTGGTCAGCGTGGTGAGGATGTACATCGCGCCCTCGTAGCCCAGCGTCGTCATGCGGTGCAGGTGGTGGCGGTCGAAGATCGGGAAGCCGATGCGGATCAGCGGTACCTCGAACTCCTTGCCCTTGTGGAACGTGTCGCGCTGGATGAACTTGCCGTAGCTGTTGCCGATCATGAAGTCGGGCTTGTCGGTGAAGCACAGGCTGCGCAGGTGCCACAGGTCGGCGCCGGGATAGGACTTGCCGTTGGCGCCGTAGGGGCTGGAGGCGAGCAGCTTGTCCATCGCCTTGGCCCAGCGCTTGGAGCCGTTGTGGCAGACGACGTGGGTCGGCTCGACGCCCAGTTCCATGAGGAACTTGACCATGCCCAGCGTGAAGTCCGGGTCGCCGAAGACGGCCATCTTCTTGCCGTGCAGCCAGGCGTGGCTGTCGGTGATCATGTCCATCAGGCGGCCGCGCTCGGTGGCCAGCGAGTCGGGAATGGCCTTGCCGGTGACTTCGGAAACCTTCTGCAGCCATTCGTCGGTCCACTCGACCCCCATCGGGATGTTGAGCTTCGGCACTTCGTGGTTCCAGGTGTTCTCGACGAACTTGCGCGTCTTGTCGAGGCCCATCGGCTGCATCATGAAGGTGGTCTTGGCGTTCGGCGCGTCCTTCACTTCCTCCATGGTGGTGCCGCCGGCATACATGCGGAACTCGCCGTCGGCCGGGGTGTCGAGGATTTCTTCCGGATCGCTCAGCATGGTGAAGGGCACGTCCATTTCCTTCAGCATGCGCTTGACGACGCGGTAGTTGCCCAGGTAGGTCTCGAAGCCCGGCACGATGTTGATCTTGCCGTTGCTGCCGACGACCTTGCCTTCCATGGCGTTGAGGGTGAAATAGCGCAGGATGCCCTCTTCCATGTTGTCCCAGCCGGTGACGTGGCTGCCGACGAAGGAGGGGGTGTGCGCGAACGGCACGGGGAAGTCGTTGGCGATGTAGCCTTCCTTCTTGGCGTTGCCGATGAAGGCGTTGAGGTCGTCGCCGATCACTTCCGCGATGCAGGTGGTCGACACGGCGATCATCTCGGCGCCGTAGAGCTTGGAGGCGTTGGCCAGGCCTTCATGGATGTTCTTCTGGCCGCCGAACACGGCCGCGTCTTCCGTCATCGAGTCGGCGATGAAGGCGATCGGCTCCTTGAAGTGGCGGTTGAAGTAGGTGCGGAAGTAGGCCACGCAGCCCTGCGAACCGTGGATGTAGACCATGGTCTTGTGGAAGCCCAGGCCGCACAGGGCGGAGCCGAGCGGCTGGCAGGCCTTGGCCGGGTTGATGGTCAGCGCCTCGCGCTTGAAGTTGAGGTCCTGATATTCCTTGGTCGTCGTCCAGTTGAAGGTGTCGGCCACTTTCTGCTTGTCGTGGCATTCCTCGTACTTTTCGCGCTTGCGGCTGATCGTGCCCTTGTACTCGTCGTTGCGGAAGAGCGGGTAGCACGGCTTGATATCGTCTACGGCTTGCATCTCGGTCTCCTTTGCCCGGCCACCAATCCGTGGACGCGGGCGCAAGTGAAATGAATGAATCGGTGGGTCAGGCGGCTTTCTTCTCGGCCTCGGCGGCCGGCTTGAGCCAGGGCGCCTTGAGCATGTTCCAGCACGGGTTGTTCACCGTCATGTCCATGTCGCGGGCGAAGATGGCGAAGCCGTCGTAGCCGTGGTAGGGACCGGAGTAGTCCCAGCTGTGCATCTGGCGGAAGGGCACGCCCATCTTGTGATAGACGTACTTTTCCTTGATGCCGGAGCCGACCAGGTCCGGCTTGAGCGCCTTGACGAATTCGTCGAGCTCGTGGCCGGTCGCGTCGTCGTAGATCAGCGTCGCGTCCTTCATTTCCTTGATGGTGCGGTCGTAGTCGTCGTTGTGGGCGAACTCGTAGCCCGCGCCGATGACTTCCATGCCGAGATCCTCGTAGGCGCCGATGACGTGGCGCGGACGCAGGCCGCCGATGTAGAGCATCACCTTCTTGCCTTGCAGGCGCGGCTTGTACTTGGCGATCACGGCGTTCATGATCGGGGTGTACTTCTCGATCACGCGCTCGGCGCCCTCCTTGATGCGGTCGTCGAAGTGCGCGGCGATGGCGCGCAGCGACTCGGCGATCTTGGTCGGGCCGAAGAAGTTGTATTCCATCCAGGGGATGCCGTACTTCTCTTCCATGTGGCGCGCGATGTAGTTCATCGAGCGGTAGCAGTGCAGCAGGTTGATCTTGACGTTCGGGGTGTTCTCCATCTCGGCCAGGGTACCGTCGCCGGACCACTGGGCCACGACCCGCAGGCCCATCTCCTCGAGCAGGATGCGCGAGGCCCAGGCGTCGCCGCCGATGTTGTAGTCGCCGAGGATCGCCACGTCGTAGGGGGTCTTCTCGAAGGCCTGGCCGTCGCGGTTGGAGAGAATCCAGTCGCGCACGGAGTCGTTGGCGATGTGGTGGCCGAGCGACTGTGAGACGCCGCGGAAGCCTTCGCAGCGCACCGGCACGACCGGCTTGTTGATCTGCGCGGCGACCTTTTTCGAGACCGCCTCGATGTCGTCGCCGATCAGGCCGATCGGGCACTCGGACTGCACGGAGATGCCCTTGTTGAGCGGGAAGAGCATTTCGATCTCTTCCATCAGCTTGGTCAGCTTCTTGTCGCCGCCGAAGACGATGTCCTTCTCCTGGAAGTCGGAGGTGAAGCACATGTCGCCGAAGGTATCCACGCCGGTGGTGCCGACGTAGTAGGCGCGGCGCCCGGCGCGCGAATACTGGCCGCAGCCGATCGGGCCGTGGGAGATCGAGATCATGTCCTTGATCGGGCCCCACACCACGCCCTTCGAGCCGGCGTAGGCGCAGCCGCGCATGGTCATGACGCCCGGCAGCGACTTGCGGTTCGAGGTGATGCACTTCTTGGAGGATTCGAGGGACGTGTCATTCACCATCAGGTGCTTGGCGCGATCCTTCTTGGCTTTTTCTGGATAGACCTCAAGCACCTCCTGAATCAGTGCCTGGGCTTCCTCGCGGGTCAGTTGCGACATCTGGTTTCTCCTTCGCGCCGGTCTCTAGCTCGACACGGCGCCGACGGGTTTAAGAAATGGGCGTGGCGTGAATCAGGCGGCGGCGGCTTCGGCGGCCAGCTCGGCGGCGGTCTTGCCGACGATCGACTCGTCTTCCGCTTCCATGATGCCGAACTCCATCAGCAGGTCTTCCAGCTCTTCCATTTCCAGGGGAGTCGGGATGACGAACTTCTTGTTGTCGACGATCTTCTTCGCCAGCGCGCGATACTCGTCGGCCTGCTTGTGCGTGGGGTCGTACTCGATCACGGTCATGCGGCGGATCTCGGCGTGCTGCACGACGTTGTGGCGCGGCACGAAATGGATCATCTGGGTGCCGAGCTTGGCGGCCAGCGCCTCGATCAGCTCGTCCTCGCGGTCGGTATTGCGGCTGTTGCAGATCAGGCCGGCGAGGCGCACGCCGCCGGAGTTGGCGTATTTCACGATGCCCTTGGAGATGTTGTTGGCCGCGTACATGGCCATCATCTCGCCGGAGCAGACGATGTAGATTTCCTGGGCCTTGTTCTCGCGGATCGGCATGGCGAAGCCGCCGCACACCACGTCGCCGAGCACGTCGTAGAACACGAAGTCGAGTTCGTCGTCGTAGGCGCCTTCTTCCTCAAGGAAGTTGATGGCGGTGATGACGCCGCGGCCGGCGCAGCCGACTCCGGGCTCGGGGCCGCCCGACTCGACGCACTTGACGCCGCCATAGCCGATCGACATCACGTCCTCGAGTTCGAGGTCTTCCACCGAGCCGGCTTCCGCCGCCAGGTGCATGACGGTCGTCTGGGCCTTGCTGTGCAGGATCAGGCGGGTCGAGTCGGCCTTGGGGTCGCAGCCGACGATCATCACCTTGTGGCCGGCTTCGGCCAGGGCCGAGACCAGGTTTTGCGTGGTGGTAGACTTGCCGATGCCACCCTTGCCATAGATGGCGCATTGACGCAGTTTTGCCATGATGCAATCTCCTTTGTCTGAAATCTGTTCGGGCGCTGGGCAAATCCCGGGTTCCCGGCGATGAATTGGCAAGGAGCGTGCCATCGGGCTGAAATTTTTATAACCTGCTGTTATTCATGAAAGTTCGATGTCTTTTCCCGAGGCGGTGGCGCGTTGAACCTTTGTAGCAATCACGACAATTCCGCGCCGACCCTCCCCGCATGGGCGCGTCTGCCGATCAACCGCTGCAACCTGCCGGCGGTGATCCTCGGCAGCGTCACCTTCCAGCGTCACCCCGCCGCCCTGAAGCTGGACGGCGTCGAGGAGCTGCATGCCGAACTGTTCGCGCTGCTGGACGGCATCGAGCATGCGCCGGAGCGGGCGCGCCTGTTCCGCGACAGCCTCAACGCCCACTTCTGCCTTGACCACCTCGAAGACGCCGGGCTCGACGCCCATACCGGCCGGCGCGGCAAGGCCAACTGGCTGCGCGTGCTGCGCGGCTGGAGCTTTGACGCCGATAGTCGCGAGGGCGCGGTGCTGAAGGGCTGGGTGGAGTCGCGCTTCGGCCTGCTGCCGCGCCACCACGGCGGGCCGCTGCGCGACTTCACGGGCTCCGCCTGGCTGCGGTACGAGGAAATGCGCGCCGCCGGCCTCTATGGCACCAACGCGCTCGAGGCCCAGTTCGACCTGCTCTACGCCTATTGCCAATATGAATACGCGCGCGCCGGCCGGCAGACCGCGCACCTGCCGCTCTATCGCGGCATCAACCGCCTCGACGAGCACGAAGTCCTCGCCGGCGATGGCCGGCGCGAGACCGTGCTGCTCAACAACATCACCTCGTTCTCCACCTCGCGCGAGCGCGCGGGCGAGTTCGGCGACTACATTCTCGAAGTCGCGGTGCCGGCCGCCAAGGTTTTTTTCCATTGTGCCCTGCTGCACGGCGTGCTCAAGGGCGAGGACGAGCATCTCGTCATCGGCGGCGCCTACGAGGTGGCGATCCATACCTTGTAGGCCCGCGCGGCTTGACCATTCCGCCGGCATGGCCGATAGTAGCGGTCACGCCACGTCGTCCGTGCATGCCGTTCATTGGGAAGGCCGCCATGCAGCAGACCGTTCTCGCCCTGTTGCGCCTGATTCCGCTCCTGCTTTGCTGGAGCGCGACCGGTGTTGTCCATGCCGCGCCGCGCGACGTGCGTGTCGGCGTGTATCAGAACGAGCCGAAGATCTATCTGGATGCGGCGGGACGTCCTGCGGGCATCCATGTCGACCTGCTCGGCCGGATCGCGGCGCTGGAAAACTGGCGGGTCGACTACGTGCCCTGCGACTGGCAGGCCTGCCTGGAGGCGCTGGGTACGGGCCGCATCGACCTGATGCCAGACGTAGCCTACTCCGAACCGCGCGACGATCTTTTCGATTTTCACAAGACGCCCGCGCTGCATAGCTGGTCGCAGGTCTTCGCCCGCTCCGGTGTGCCGATCGCCTCGACCTTCGATTTGCGCGACAAGCGCGTTTTAGTGCTGGGCGGCAGCATCCAGGAAAGCCAGTTCGCCGAGATGATGGCCGGTTTCGGCCTGCCGGTGACGCTCCTGCCGGCGGCCAGCTACGACGAGGCCTTCCGCCGCGTCGCCGCCGGCGAGGCGGAGGCCGCCATCGCCAACAAATATTACGGCGAGCACCATGCGGCCCGCTTCAACCTGGCCGAAACCCCGGTCGTGTTTCACGCGGCCCGCCTGTTCTTCGCCACCGCCAGGGGGCGCAACGGCGATCTGCTGGCGGCGATTGACCGGCACCTCGCTGCCTGGCAGACAGATCCCGCATCGGACTACTTCCGCATCCTCGAACAGTGGCGCGGCAAGGAGACGGCGACTTTCCTCTCGCAGCGTGCCTGGCGGACGATCGGCACGCTCGCGGCGCTGCTGACGCTCGCCGCGCTCGCGAGTCTGCTGCTGCGGCGCCAGCTCAAACGCAAGAAAAACGAGCTGGCCGCCGCGCAGACGCGGGCGCGGGCCATCCTTGAAGCCCTGCCGGATCTGCTGTTCGAGGTGGGCGCGGATGGCACCTACCACGACTACCATTCGCCGCGCCGCGACCTGCTGGCCGTCCCGCCCGAGCAGTTTCTCGGCAAGCGCGTCGCCGACGTGCTGCCGGCCGAAGCCGCCGCCATCGTGATGGCGGCGCTCACGGAGGCTGGGAACACCGGTTATTCGGTTGGCCGGCAGCTCGCGCTGAGACTCCCCGATGGCGAACGCTGGTTCGAGCTGTCCGTCGCCGCCAAGTGCAACGGCAATGGCACCGAGTCCCCGGACCGCTTCATCGTCCTCTCGCGCGACATTACCGACCGCAAGCGCGCCGAGGCCGAACTCACGAACTACCGCGACCGTCTGGAAACCCTGGTCGAGGAGCGCACCGCCGAACTGACGGTCGCCAAGCGCGCCGCCGAGGCCGCCAGCCGCGCCAAGAGCGCTTTTCTGGCGAACATGAGCCACGAGATTCGCACCCCGCTCAACGCCATCACCGGGCTGGCGCACCTGCTCAAGCGCTCCGGCGTCACGCCGCAGCAGGCCGGCCAGCTCGACAAGATCGACAACGCGGGCCGCCACCTGCTCGAAATCATCAACGACATCCTCGATCTCGCGAAGATCGAGGCGGGCAAGCTGAGCCTCGACCATGCCAGCGTCGATGCGGCCGGCATCGTCGCCAACGTCGCCGCCCTGCTGCACGAGCGCGCGCAGGCGAAGGGACTGACCCTGCGCGTCGAGACCGCTGGCGACATACCGCCCCTGCGTGGTGATCCCACCCGGTTGCGGCAGGCCCTGCTGAACTACGCCATCAACGCCATCAAGTTCACGGAACGGGGCAGCATCGTCCTGCGCGCCCGCCTGGAAGAGGAATGCGCCGATGGCGCCGACTCCGCGCTGGTGCGCTTCGAGGTTGTCGATAGCGGCATCGGCATTCCCGCCGATGCGATCGCCCGGCTTTTCGCTCCCTTCGAGCAAGCCGACAATTCGACCACGCGCGCGCACGGCGGCACGGGTCTGGGGCTGGCGATCACGCGCGAGCTGGCCGAACTGATGGGCGGGGCGGCCGGAGTGGTCAGCACGCCCGGGGCGGGCAGCACCTTCTGGTTCACCGCAAGACTGGCGCGGGGAGAGTCGGGCGTCACCGTCGCGACGGCGTCCGAGCCGGCGGAAGCCGTACTCGCCCGCGCGCACCACGGCCGCCGCATCTTGCTGGTCGAGGACGAACCGATCAACCGCGAGGTCACGCTCGGCCTGCTCGAGGACGCCGGACTGGCGGTCGACATCGCGATGGACGGCAGCGAGGCGATCGGCATGGTGGAACGCCATCGCTATGCTATGGTCATCATGGACATGCAGATGCCGCGCATGGACGGGCTCGAAGCGACGCGCCGCATTCGCGCATTGCCAGGCTCCGACACGCTGCCGATTCTCGCGATGACCGCGAACGCCTATGCCGAGGACCGGGAACGCTGTTTCGCCGCGGGCATGAACGATTTCATCGCGAAACCGGTGAGCCCCGAGCTGCTGTTCGCGATGGTTTTGAAGTGGCTGGTCATGTCGTCTTCCTCATGAGCGCAGGGGTATAGGGGCGGCTGACAACCGCGAGGGGCTGCAATGCGTTAACGCAAAGGACTGGCCCCCTGCCAGACTGGAAAAAGGAGAGTTCGAATGAAACGAAACCTGCTGATTGGCGCGGTATCGGCAGCCCTGCTGGCGGGCAGCGGCGCAGTCTGGGCGGAAAAGCCCGCATGGGCCGGCGGCGGCAAGCCCGACAAGCACAGGGACAAGGACGCCGCCCCCGGAGGGAAATCGCAGACCGCAGCCCGCTTCGACGACGATTTCCGCCGCATCGTCAGCGACTACTACGGCCAGCGCGCACGTGTCGGCAAGTGCCCCCCCGGCCTGGCGAAGAAGCAGAACGGCTGCCTGCCGCCCGGCCAGGCGAAGAAGTGGGCGCTGGGCCAGCCCCTGCCCCCGGGGCTGGACAAGAGCGGACTGCCCGACGAGCTGCTGCGGCGCCTGCCCAGGCCGCCGGCCAACCATCGCTATGTGCAGGTCGCCGGCGACATTCTGCTGATCGCCGTCGGCAGCAGCATGGTGGTTGAGGCCATCGAGGACATCTTCCGCTGAGGGCTCAGGAAAAGTCAGCCCCGGCGGGACGGCGACCGCTGTCGCAAAGCCGACACTGAAAGGGCGCAGCCCCGCCGGACAAGGGTTTGCGGGCGGGCGCGGGTCTTGCATGGTCTCCGGAAACGACACGGAGACCGACACGATGCCCCCCCAATTGCACGAACAACTGCTGTCCGGCTTGCGCACGGGCGAGGTGGTGCCCTACCTCGGCCCCGGCGTGCTGGCCGACGTGCGCGCCGTCGCCGACGGCCGGCCGATGCCGGCGACGAGCGACGAGCTGATCTACGCCATGAACGGCGGCAAGCCCATGTCGCCCAAGCTGATGTACGAGTTTCCGCGCGCGGCGATGAACGTCGAACTCAAGCGCGGCCGCGCGGCGGTGACGAAATTCCTCGATGCCACCTACGGCGCGACGCAGTGGACGCGGTCCGCCGCCCACGACTGGATCAAGTCGCTGCACCCCGGCTACGTCATCGACATCAACCGCGATACCCAGCTCCTCGACAGCTACGCCGACACGCCGCACCTGCTGGCGCTTGGCTGCGCGCGCATCGGCGGCACCGACTACCGCTTCAAGCTGTTCATGCACGACGGCCGCGATTACACGGCGATCCTGCCCGAGCAGGCACCGGCCGGGCTGCCGGTACTGTTCAAGCCGATGGGTGCGCCGCGCCCGGAATCCAGCTACATCGCCTCGGACGCCGACTATGTCGACTACATCACCGAACTGATGGGCGGCTTCGCCGTGCCGGCATTCGTCAAGCAGCTGCGCAAGGACAAGCGCTACCTCTTCATCGGCATGCGCTTCAATCGCGACAGCGAACGCATGGTGATGTCCGACCTGATCTACGGCGCCGCCAGCCTGGCCGGCTGGGCGCTGATCGAGAATCCGACGGACAAGGAGCGCCGCTTCCTGGGCAAGATGGGCATCGAGATCGTCGCGGCCGGCCTGCCCTGGCTGCTCGGCGCGGAGCTGGCGGCGACATGCTGAACTGGGATCCCGCGACCCACGCGCTCGGCGTCGCGGCGATGGACGCCACGCACGAGGACTTCGCGCGGCTGGCGGACGAGGCGGCACGCGCCAGCGACGAGGACTTCCCCTATCTGCTCAGCGCGCTCGTCGAGCATACGCGCCAGCACTTCGACAACGAGAGCCGGCTGATGCGCGAATGCCGCTTCCCGGCCATCGCCGAGCACGAGGGCGAGCACCGGCGCGTGCTCGGCGAACTGGTACATATGCTGAACGCCGTCGAGGAAGGCCGCCTGCGCTTCGCGCGGTTGTTCGTCAGCCACGGCATTCCGGACTGGTTCCGCAACCATCTGGCGACGATGGATGCCGCGCTGGCGGCTTGCCTCAAACGCGCGGCGGGGTAGGCCCAAGGGTCTGGGCGTGTCGCCAAACGGCTAATCCCGCTATTGATGTAGGTGTATTATTCGCCGATACCGGGAGGCTGCAAAGACAAAACGATATCTGCCCGGAAAAGGAGGATCATGCTTGGCCGAGGCGGAGGCAGGCATTCCCGTCGGCAAGGGTTGTTCCCATGGATGCTGGCGGGGTGGTTTGCGTTGTGTAATGCATACGGCATTCACGCTGCGGACGGGGCGTCCGAGCCGCTGGTGTTCGGTGTGCTCAATCAGCAAAGCCCGATCCAGACGGCGGAACGCTGGAATCCGATCCTGCGCTATCTCGCGGAAAAGACCGGCATCCCTTTGCGCCTGAAGATGGGGCCGACGGTCGCGGAGACCGATGCCATGATGGGGGGCGAGGCGCTCGACCTCATCTTTACCAACCACAGCTTCCAGGCCTCCTACGATGGCAAATACTCGGTATTGGCGCGCTGGGCCGGCAAGCCGATCCGCGGCGTACTGGCAGTCCTGTCCAGCAGCCGGATAGGTTCGCTTGGCGATCTGCAGGGTCGTGCGGTGGCTTTCCCGTCGCCGGATGCCTTCGTCGCCTATGCCGTTCCCAAGGTGGCCCTCGACGGAGCCGGGGTCGTGGTCATCGAAAAATTCGCCGGCAACCAGGAAGGCGCGCTGGCGCAGCTCAAGGCCGGACGGGTGGATGCGGCAGCGGTCAATTCGCGTTTTCTCGAAGCGTATGCCACGCGCGAGCAACTGGGTTACCGGACGATTCATGTCTCCGAGCCGTATCACGAACTGGCGGTGATGATCCATCCGCGCGTCCCGGTCGCTCAGGCCGTTGCCCTGCGCCAGGCGCTGCTGGGAATGCGCGACGATCCCGCGGCGGCGGAGGTGTTGCGCCAGGCGCGCTGCGAAGGCTTCGAGGCCGCGCAGGAAAGCGACTACGACAACGTGCGCAGGATCTACCGGATGATCGGGAAATGATCGGCGGCAGCCTGCAGCGGCGCATCTTCATCGCCGTCACGCTGATGATGATCCCGATTTTCGCCCTCTATCAGGTGATCGAGGTGCGCAGCGACATTCGCGCCGCCAGCCGGCATACCACGGAGGATGTGCAGGATATCGCGGCGGCCGCCCTGCCGCAGCTGAAAAGCGCCTTGATCGTCGGTGACTTCGCCATGGTGCAGGAAACCCTCGATGGCATCATGCACCTTGGGCATTTCCGCGACTTGCAGCTGCTCGATCCGGGCGGACGCGATGTGCTGGTAGCGGGCAGGGCCTCCGTCGCCACGCAGGAAAAGGGCGCGCCTCACTGGTTCGCCGCGTTGCTGGATGTGCGCTTTCCCATGCAAAGCTTTCCGGTGGAGTCTGGGGGTGTCGTCTACGGCGTGTTGCGGGTAGAGCCGGCCGCGGCGTTTCTGGTCGACGAACTCTGGGAGCGCACCTGGGCCGCCGCCGTCGCCTGGATCGTCTCGCTGGCGGTCTTCATGGCGCTGTTGCGGATCATCCTTGAGCGCGGCTTGAAGCCGATTGCAGCGCTGGCGCAGGCGGCGCACAGCTTGGGCGAGGGCGACATGGGCAGTCGCGTGCCGGAGGGCGATGTGCCCGAGATCGCCGCGACCGCGCGCGCCTTCAACCGCATGACGAACAAGCTTGCCGAAGCCAGAGGCATGCTGGAGGAGCGGGTCAGGCAGGCCACGCACGATCTCCAGCAGTTGATCATGCGCATTCCGGTGGGTGTGTACAAGCTGAGGATTTCGCCCGACGACACGATGCATTTCGATTTCGTCAGTCCGCGCTGGCTCGAATTGCTGGAACTCGACGCGGCGGCCGTCCGCGACGATCCCGGCGTCGTCATGGCCCAAGTGCATCCCGACGATGCCGACAGCTTGCGGCGGGCGTTCGACGCGGTGAAAACTTCTCTGGGCGATTTCCAGTGGGAAGGGCGCTTGCGAGATGGGCTGCGCGCGCGCTGGATCCGTCTGGAGGCGATCCCGACCCCGCTCGACAATGGCGATGTGCTGTGGGAGGGCATCCAGTATGACGTCACCGCCATCAAGGAGCACGAGATCGAACTGGATCGCATCGCCCACTACGATCCGTTGACACAGATTCCCAACCGCGCACTGCTGGCCGACCGCATGCGCCAGGCGATCGCCCAGGCACGACGCGTCCAGACCACGCTGGCGATCTGCTATCTCGACCTCGATGGCTTCAAGCCCATCAACGACGCGCTCGGCCACGAGGCGGGTGACGCGCTGCTGGTCGAGATCGCGCAACGCCTGCTCGCCACCGTGCGCGGCGGCGATACCGTGGCGCGCATTGGCGGCGACGAGTTCGTCCTGCTGCTGGCCGACATGGACCGCATGGAGGAATGCGAAAAGACCCTGGGCCGCATCCTGGCCGCCGTGAGCGCTCCGGCGCTGATCGCCGGGAGCAAGGTCTCGGTTTCGGCCAGCATCGGGATCGCCCTCTATCCGCGCGACGACGCCGATCCGGATACGCTGCTGCGTCATGCCGATCAGGCCATGTATCAGGCCAAGCAGTCCGGACGCAACAATTACATCTTCTTCGATCCCAACCTCGAGGACGCCGCGCGTCGGCACCGCGACCTGCTGCAACAGATCGAGAACGGCCTTGCGGGCAGTCAGTTCGAGCTGTTCTACCAGCCGAAAGTGAACATGCGCCTTGGTGTCGTGATCGGTTTCGAGGCGCTGGTGCGCTGGCGGCATCCCGAGCGCGATCTGCTGCCGCCGCAGGAATTCCTGCCGCTGATCGAGGATGACGACCTGATCATCGCCCTGGGCGACTGGGTGATCGATCACGCCCTGGCGCAGCTGGCACAGTGGCATCGTCAGGGTCTCGATCTGTCCGTCAGCGTCAACGTGGCGCCGCGTCATCTGCAGCAGGGCGATTTCGCCGCGCGCCTGCGCCAGCGCCTGTCCATGCATGCCGATGCGCCCCCGCACAGGCTGGAAATCGAAATCGTCGAATCGGCGGCGCTCGCCGACACGCATCACATCGCCGAACTGATCGACACTTGCCGGGAGTTCGGCGTTTCCTTCGCGCTCGACGACTTCGGCACCGGCTATTCGTCGTTGAGCTATCTGAAAAACCTGCCGGCGCAGACCCTCAAGATCGATCAGTCCTTCGTGCGCGACATGCTCGTCGACGCCAACGACCTGGCGATCGTCGAGGGCGTGATCGGCTTGACGGAAGTCTTCCGCCGCCAGGTGATCGCCGAGGGAGTCGAAACCGCCGAGCACGGTACGCTGCTGCTCAACATGGGCTGCGAACTGGCGCAAGGCTTCGGTATCGCGCGACCGATGCCAGCGAACGACGTAGAGGGGTGGTTGCGCAAATGGAAACCCGATCCGGCGTGGAGCGCGACCGAAGGCTTCCGCTGGCCGCGCGACGATCTGCCGCTGGTCATCGCCGCCAGTAGCCATCGCTCCTGGGTCGAACAGATGGCGGATTTTCTTGCCGACGGGACGGGGGAGTGCCCGGAACTCGATGGTGCGTGCTGCCGGTTCGGAACATGGTATGCCGGCAACGGACAGCGCCGTTATGGCCGGATTCCCGCATATGCCGCCATCGCGCCGACGCACGACAGGATCCATGCGCTGGGGCGCGAAATGGTGGGACTGCTGCGGCAGGGGCAGGGCGAGACGGCCCGGGCGCGGCTCCCGGAGCTTTTTGCCCTGCGCGACGAATTGCTCAGCCAGCTCCATGAGTTGATGAGAGCAGCCGCCACGCTTTAGCGACCTGCGGCGGATACGGCGGCAATACTGACTTTGGTCATATAATCCGCGTTTGCGAAATGGTCTCCCGCCATGACCCGTCGATCCCTGCTGATCCGTTTTTTTCTGGTGGCGCTGCCGTTGCTGGTGGCGCTTGGCATATTGCATGTCCTTGATCGCCAGACCGAGCGCGCACGCTGGGCGGGGCACATGGAAAGAGCGGTGCGGCAGGCGGCCAATGGCCTTGGCGGCGGATTTCACGAAGCCGCGACCGATGCGCTGGCGCTGGCCGGCGACCGGGAATTTCGCGACGGCCTGCTGATTGACGACTGTACCCGGCCCGCGAGCCGCTTCGAGGCGCTGGCCCGTTTCAAGCCGCATTACCGGCAGATTCGCTACATCGACGAAACCGGCATGGAGCGTCTGCGCGTCGACGCCACGCCTCGGGGCGTCGTGCGAGTGCCGCAGGATGCCCTGCAGGACAAGGCGAACCGCGACTATTTCCGTGATGCGGCCGGGTTGTCCGATGGCGCGGTACGCCTGTCCCGTCTCGACCTGAACATCGAGCACGGCCGCATCGAGGAGCCACATAACCCGATGCTGCGTTTCTCGACGCCGGTGTTCGACCTGCATGGGACGCGCCGGGGCGTGATCGTCATCAACCTTGGCGTCGCCCCCCTGCTGGCGCGTCTGGAGGAAAGCGACGCACCCACGGCGGGGCGACACATGCTGATCAACGCAAAGGGCTCCTGGCTGGCTGGCGGCGAGCCGGCGCTGCGCTGGGGAGACATGCTGGGCAACGGCAACGGCTTCGCCCGCTCCCGCCCCGAGGCCTGGCGATACCTGACCGGCGCGACCGAGGGCAAAACCTCGCGCTGGGAGGCCGCCGGCCGCCTGTATGCCATGCAGGTCATCCACCCGGTCGACGTGGTGCGCGCCGGCCTGACGCGCGCCGACATCGAGGTGAGCGGTGCGGATCCCTGGTGGGCCGTCGTGAGCGAAGCCGATCTGGCGAACGTCGATGCCGCCCCCCTCGGGCGCCTGAATACCGGTCTGACGTTCGCCGGCGTCGCGCTCGGAATCTGGCTGTTCGTCCTGTTCGGCTGGCAAAGGCTCAAGCGCGCCGCCCATGTCGCCAATCTACGCATCCGCCAGCTTGCGCAGGTAGTGGAGCAGACCTCCGACCTGGTCTTCATCACCGATCCCGAGGGGCGCATCGAGTATGTCAATCCGGCGTTCAGTCACTCCACCGGCTATGCGCGCGAGGAGGCCGAAGGCCGGCTGCCCTCCATCCTCAAGTCGGGGCAGCACTCGGCAAGTTTTTTCCAGGCGCTCTGGAACGAGATCAAGCAGGGCCGGCAGTTCCGCGACCTGTTCATCAACCGTCGCCGCGACGGCGAGCTTTTCTACGAGGAGAAGACCGTTTCGCCGTTGAAGGACGATGCCGGCCGCATCACCGGTTTCGTCTCCACCGGCAAGGACATCACTCACAGCAAGGTGACCCGTCTGGCCTTTCACGACCAACTGACCGGGCTGGTCAATCGCGTGCTGTTCATGGACCGCCTGCAGCACGAAATGATCCACGCGCAGCGTGCGGAGCAGCGCCTCGCGGTGCTCTACATGGATCTGGACGGTTTCAAGGCGATCAACGACAGTGCCGGCCATCAGACCGGCGACGAGATCCTCAGGGAGTTCGCCCGCCGCGTCGGCGCGCTGATGCGCAAGAGCGACACCTTCGCGCGCCTGGGCGGCGACGAGTTCGCCTGCCTGTTGCGCGACATCGGCGATGTCGCTGCCGCCGAGCGCGTCGCGACGAAGATCGTCGAGGTGGTGCGGGACGCATGGCATGTCGGCGACGGCGTGTTTTCCCTCGGCGTCAGCATCGGCATCGCCTTGTATCCGGCCGACATTGCCGACAGCGACGAATTGCTGGCGCGTGCCGACGCGGCGATGTATGACGCCAAGCGCAACGGCCGCAACCGGCATGTCGTCCATGATCCGGACGCCACGCTCGCGACGCAGTAGCTTGCCGGCGTCCCGCCGGCGCTGACTTTTTACCGGTCAGGCGCTCCGGCAGGCCAGCAGGTCGGCGGCCTGCATCCGGCAGGCAACGCGAACCGCCGGATCGAGCGCCCTGAGCCAGCGCGGCGGCAGTGCCTCGATGCCGTAGAGCGCGCCCGCCAGCATGCCGGCGATGGCGCCGGTGGTGTCGGCGTCGCCGCCGCGATTCACCACATCCACCAGACAGTCCTCGAAGCCGCCGGTGTCGAGCAGCGACTGGAGGACGGCTTGCAGCGTTTCGACCACCCAGCCGCTCGGGTTCTCGCGGCGGCGCGGCCGGTAGGCGAAGACGGGATGGGCGGCGACGAACGGCCGGATGCGCCGGCGGTAGAGGGCGCGCAACGGCTCGCCGCGCAGGGCGTCGCGCAAGGCCAGCGCGAGGAATGCGCAGGCGGCGTCGGAATCCGGGTTGTTGTGGGTGACGTGGGCCTGCGCGCGCACGGCCGCGAGCGCCGCCGGCTCGTCGCAAGCCAGCGTGGCCAGCACGGCGGGCAGCACGCGCATCGCCGCGCCGTTGCCGGCGTCGTGTTCCGAGGCGGGCGCGACGGGGTCGCCGCTCTTGCGGAAGGCGATCAGGTTGCGGCGCACCGTGTTGCCGATGTCGACGGGCTTGGACCGCATCCAGCCGTCGAAGGCCTGCGCGCAGGCGAGCGGGCGCACCGCGCCGCCGTCGGCGAGAATCGCCGCGCCGAGGGCGAGCGACATCGTCGTGTCGTCGGTGACCTGGCCGGGCCTGAGGCGCAACCAGCCGCCGCCGACGATCTCGCGATGCACGCCGCGCTTCGGCATGAAGGCCGCGCGAATCTCGCGCGGCGTCATGAACTCGACGGTGGCGCCGAGCGCGTCGCCGAGGGCGAAGCCTAGGTAGGCGGCCTCGGCGCGTGCCGTCAGGTCACTTCGAGGGGTATTCGACAATGATGTCTTCGTTGTCCAGCACCATCTGGCAGGCCAGCCGCCATTGGGTGGGGCAGACGTCGGTGACGGCCATCTCGTCGATCTGCGCCTTGGTGATCTTGCCGAGATCCTTCAGCACGGTGATCTCGCGCTCGGTGAGCGGATGGCCGAAGGTCTTGCTCTTGTCGACATGGATGACCTTGACGAGGCAGGTGCCGCATTCGCCGTCGCCGCAGGAAAAGTCAATCGGTATGTGGTTGGCCTTGGCGAGTTCGAGGATGGTCTGCTTGTGGCTGCCGGCGACGGCATAGACGGTCTTGTCCTTGTGCAGCGGGCTGGAAAACGTGACGTTGGGCATCTTGGGCTCCGGAGTGGGTAAAACGAAATTCAAGCCGGCTTGACGACGATCTCGCCGCCGAGCACCTGGGCCTGGCAGGCGAGCCGGTGATGGCGCGGCGCGAGGTTGTCCTTCAGTACCTGGTCTTCCAGCACCGAGGGCGCGGCGAGGTTCTCGTGGCCGGAAACGATCTGCGTCAGGCAGGCGCAGCATTCGCCCTCGCGGCAGTTGTAGGCGATGCCGGCACCGGCCTTTTCCGAGATTTCGATGAGGCGGGTACCGGCGGGTACCGTGACGGTGACGCCGACATCCTCGAAGGTGACCGTGGCCTTGGGCATGGAAAGTCCTTTTCAGTGATCGTGCGTGCAGGGCTGTTCTGGATGGTGGCCCTGGCAGACGTGGCCGTCCTCGCCATGGCGGCAGGCCTCCATGTCGTCGGTGGGCGGCTCGGCACCCAGGCCGATCCAGGCATGCACGGCGGTGACGTCGAAGCCGGCCATGCGCTCCTCGCCGACCTGCATGAGCGGGCGGCGGATCAGCAGCGGGTGGTTCTGCAACAGGCCGAGGGCGGTGGCTTCGTCGAGCGTCTCGGGCACGATCTCGCCGCTCTTTACGGCCGGCGAGTTGCGGTTGAACCAGGCGGCGATCGGCAGCGGATAGAGGAAGGCCAGCAGGTCGGCGCGCGTCCAGGGGGTGGTCAGCAAGTCGCGCGCTTCGACCCGGTGGCCGGCGGCTTCGAGAATCTTCTTCTGGCGTGCGTTGCCGGAGCAGCCCGGCTTTTCGTAAAAGGTGATGTCGGCCATGATTTACCTGAGCGAGATTTCGCGTTGCGCCTGCGCCCAGCGCGCCGGCGGGATGCCGGTGAGCGAGCCTGGCGGGTTGAGCGGTTCGTTGAGTTCGTTGACGATCGCGCCCTCGATCGGGCAGATCGCCGCGCATTGCGGATCGGCATGTTCGCCCATGCATTCGGTGCACTTGTCGGCGTCGATGAGGAAGTGGGGCTTCGCCTCAACGATGGCCTTGCTCGGGCAGAGCGGTTCGCAGGCCCAGCAGTTCACGCAGCTTTCGACGATTTCGAGCGCCATCACGCACACTGCCTTTCCGGCAGCGGTGCCTTGAGTTTTCCGGCGGCCAGCATTTCGTTCCAGACCGCGACGCAGGCCGGCTCGATCTCTTCCAAGGGATGTTCGCCGTTGGGTGCGATGCCGGATGCTTCGAGACGGCCCCAGGGCTCGTAGCCGATCTTCGAGCAGAGTACGACCTCGCAGCCTTCCAGCGCCCGGATCGTGTTGCCGAGCACATCGACGGCTTCCCCGCACGTATCGTCGCCAGAGCAGTAAAGGTCGGTCTTGCGATGGCCGATGAGTTTCGCGCCGGCGCCCGTCACCTCATAGACGAGGAACTCGCGCGCGTGGCCGAAGTGTTCGGCGATCAGGCCGCCCTTCGCAGCGACGGCCATGAGGACAGGACGCCCCTCCTGAAAGTCGGGGCCGGCGGGACGGCGATGCAGCGTGATGACGGCCGGTTGCGGCGCATGCGCGGCGGCCTGCCTGGCCGCGCGTTCCGCCGCGACCTGCTCGCGCAGCGCCACGCGGCGGGCGAGCGCTTCGGCAAGAAACTCGTCCGTAAGCTCCATCGCCTCCACCTTGTCCATCGTGAATTCCGCGCCGCGATCCTCGCCGAGCAGGCCGACGGCGTCGGCGCGGCACTGGCGGCAGTGCCGCATCATGTTCATGTCGCCCTCGCAGGCGTCCTGCAGGGCCTTCAGTTCTTCCGGCGACGGGCTGCGCTGCCCCATCACGCCGTAGAAGGTGCCGTGCTCAGCCTCGGCGATCAGCGGCATGACGTTGTGCAGGAAGGCGCCCTTGGCCTTGACGACCTTCGAGACCTCCTTGAGGTGCTCGTCGTTGACACCCGGGATCATCACCGAGTTGACCTTCACCAGCACGCCGCGAGCGACGAGCATTTCGAGCCCCTTTTGCTGCTGCTCGATCAGGATGACGGCGGCTTCCCTGCCGAAAATGCGCCTGTTCCGCCAGAAGATCCACGGGTAGATTTTGGCGCCCACGTCCGGGTCGATGCAGTTGATCGTGATCGTTACATGGTCGATGTTGTGTCGCGCCAGATCCTCGGCGCATTCGGGCAGCGCGAGGCCGTTGGTGGAGACGCACAGCTTGATGTCGGGGGCCTTCTCGGCCAGCGCGCGGAAGGTGGCGAAGGTGCGTTGCGGGTTGGCGAGGGGGTCGCCGGGACCGGCGATGCCGAGCACCGACATCTGCGGGATCGCGGCGGCCACGGCCAGCGTCTTCTTCACCGCCTGTTCGGGCGTGAGCAGTTCGGAGACGACGCCGGGACGCGACTCGTTGGCGCAGTCGTATTTGCGGTTGCAGTAATGGCACTGGATGTTGCATGCCGGCGCCACCGCCGCGTGCATGCGGGCGAAATGATGGTGCGCTTCTTCCGAGTAGCAGGGGTGGTCCTGCACGCGCTGGCGGATGTCGTCCGACAGTCCGCTCATCTGCTGCGCGCTGGAGCCGCAGCTGCCGGCGCTGCAGCCACTCTTGGGGGGGGCAATCACAGGGAGGTCCACGCTCTTTCTCCGCTTGTCGGGGTCGATCTCCCTACAGCAACGCCTGTGCCAACCTGTAACTAGTTGAATTCATTGGAACGCATGTTTGGCTTGTCGCAAATGCAACAAGCCAGCCGACGAATTCTTGGAAAACCGCCCGGCCCGTGCTAGACAGGTATTGGCTGTTCCACGGCATGCATTTGCATTCGGGAGGCGTCATGACTGCAAAACCCACCCAGAAACATCCCCGCAAGGTCGAGTCCAATCACCTCAAGCGCGACGACCACCTCCGGCAGGAGCACATCGCGACGTCCGCCTATTACAAGGCGCAGGCACGGGGATTCGCCCACGGACACGATCTGCACGACTGGCTGCAGGCGGAGGCGGAATACGAAGCGCGCCGCGCCTAGAGGTGCGCTTCTTGGTAGTCGAGGATTTCCTCGAGGTGGTGCATCACCTCGTCGCTGATCTCGTTGTCGCGCCAAAGGCGGATCAGTTCCTTGCGCTCGGCTTGCAGGGCGGCATGGCGCAGGCGTCCCACCAGCGCCGCGCGCGGCCCTTGCTCCAGGCCCTCCGGTGCCGCCAGCGCGATGCGGTCGGTGATCTCGGCGCGCAGCGCGTCGGCCCATGAGCTAGGCGCGTTTTCCGTCCGTAGCGTCGCGTCGATGGCGGCGAGGGCCGCCGCGCCCATGGCGGCGCGTACGCGTTGCTGTTCCTCGTGCAGGTTCCAGTTCGATCCGATCCTGAGCCGGCGGATCAGCGCGGGCAGGGACAGGCCCTGGCCGACGAGCGTGAGGGCGATGACGCAGAAGGTGAGGAAGATGACCAGGTCGCGGTGCGGAAAGGGGGTGCCGTCGGGCAGCGTCGTCGGCAGGGCGAGCGCGGCGGCCAGCGAGACGATGCCGCGCATGCCGCACCAGCTGATGATCGCCAGTTCGCGCTTGCGCGGCGCCGGTTCGCGTTCGCGCAGGCTGCCGGCGAGCCAGCGCGGCAGGAAGGCGACGGGATAGACCCAGGCGAAGCGCACGACGATGGCCACGAAACTGATGAACAGCCCCCAGCCGGCCAGTTCGCCGGGCGAGTAACGCGCGAGGTTGTCCACCACGCCAGACATCTGGATGCCGATCAGCATGAAGATCAGGGTGTTGAGCAGGAAGACCAGCAGGTTCCAGACCGAGCGGGCGATGATGCGCATTTCGGCCGACACGATCTCCGGCGCGTAGCGGCCGCGCACCAGGCCGGCGGCGACCACCGCGAGCACGCCGGAAGCGTGGATCGACTCGGCGGCGACGTAGGCGAGGTAGGGCACCAGCAGCGAGGTCAGCACCTCGATGAAGGGGTCGCCGAGGCGGCGATGGATGGCGATGAAGGCAAAGGCCAGCGCGATGCCCGCGGCGACGCCGCCGAGCGCGACGCCGGCGAACTGCGTGCCGGCGTCGGCGAGCGAGAACGCCCCGGTCAGCACGGCGGCGACGGCGAATTTGTAGATGACGAGGCCGGATGCGTCGTTTACCAGGCTTTCGCCTTCGAGGATGGTGACGATGCGGCGCGGGATGTTGAGGCGCGACAGGATCGCGGTGGCGGCCACCGCGTCGGGCGGCGAGACGATGGCGCCGAGCGTGAAGGCCACCGCCCAGGGCATGTCGGGCACCATCAGCTTGAAGGCCGCCCCGACCGCCAGCGTGGTGGCGATCACGAGACCGACCGCGAGCAGGCCGATGGGACGGATGTTGGCCTTGAAATCGGTCCACGAGGTCAGCAGCGCCGCTTGGTAGAGGATGGGCGGCAGCACGATCACCAGGATCAGCTGCGGATCGAAGGGGAACTGCGGCAGCCGCGGCACGAAGCCGAGCAGAGCGCCGCCGGCGACCAGCGCGATCGGATAGGGAAAGCGGAAATGGCGCGCGACCCAGCCCAGCGCGACGGCGCACAGCAGCAACAGCAGGACGAGTTCGAGCAGCAGCATGGGGATCGGTAAATGCGCGGAGGCGCGATTATCCACGCTTCGAGGCGGGATATGGTTAATAGTTGACAAAGAAGCTATGGTATGTAGCATGGTGGGCAGGATGCAGGGGGGTGACCATGCTGCAGAAGGTGAACACCAATCCGCTGGACCGCGATCATTTCCAGATCGCCGACTTGATGACGCGCAGCGTCGCGGAGGTCGACACGGGCATGTCACTCGCCGAGGCGGCGGAGCGGATGTGGAGCGCGCGCATCGGTTCGCTGGTCGTCACCGAAAACGGCAGGCTTGCCGGCATCATCACCGAGCATGACATCCTCGCCGTTCTGCGGAAGGCGGTTTCTCCCGCCACGCCGGTGGGCGAGATCGCCAGCCATGAAGTTGTTTCCTGCGCGCCGCACACGCCCGCGGCCACCGCGCATGCCCTGATGGCGTCGACCGGGGTGCGGCACTTGCTGGTGCTGGCCGACGGTGGTCAGGTGCTGGGCATCGCCAGCCTGACCGACTTTCGCGACAACCGGGCAGTCGCCAGCATCGATCCGTTGACACCGGTCGCCGACCTGATGCGCGGCGAGGTGCCCATGCTCGGGCCGCATGACGGGCTTGCCGCCGCGCTGGATGCGATGCACGAACAGCTTTCCAGTTGCGTGCTGGTCGTCGACGCCGGGCGCCACCCGGTGGGCATGCTGACCGTGCGCGACAGCGTTCGCCTGTTCGGCGCCGGAGCCGCGCCGGGCGTCGTGCTGCTGGAAAGCGTGATGAGCCGGCCGGTGCTGCGCGTGCGACGCAACGACGCGCTCGACGACGCGGTGCGCATGATGCAGGCCAACCGCGTGCGGCATCTGGCGGTGGTGGACGCGGAAGACCGGGCCCTGGGCGTGATCTTCGAAACCGAGGTGGTGCGCCATCTCGAAATGGCGCGCCATCACACCATCGACCGCCTCAAGCTGGCGGCGAGCGTCTACGATCACTCGCACGAGGGCATCATCATCACCGACCCGGCGGGCATCGTCATCGACGTCAATGCCGCCTTCGAGCGCATCACCGGCTACCGCTACGACGAGGTGGTGGGCCGACGGGCCGGCGAACCGATCCGCTCCGGCCAGCACGGCCCGGAGTTCTACCGCGAGATGTGGCATGCCCTCGGCACGACCGGGTTGTGGCGTGGCGAGATCATCAACCGGCGCCGCAACGGCGAGCTGCTGGTCGAGATGCTGACCATTTCGGCGGTACGCGACTCGAACGGCGCGGTCAGCCATTATGTCGGCGTATTTACCGACATCACCGAACTCAGGAAGAGCCAGGACCGGCTGGCCTTCCTCAACCACTACGATCCGCTGACGCGGCTGCCCAACCGCACGCTGCTGATCGATCGCATGCAGTCGGCGCTCGAACGGGTGCGCGGTTCCGGACGTCTGGCGGCCGTCGCCTATCTCGACCTCGACGGCTTCGGGGCGATCAACGAGGCCGTCGGCCACGAGCAGGGCGACCTGATTCTCATCGAACTGGCTGGCCGCCTGACCCATGCGCTGCGACCGGGCGACACGGTGGCGCGGCTGGGCAGCGACGAATTCGTCCTGCTGCTGGCCGACCTGATGCGTCCGATCGAGGCTGAGCGCGCCATCGAGCATGTGCTCGCCAGTCTGGGGCAGCCGATCGGAGACATGCCGGCGACGTTGCCCCTGAGCGCCAGTATCGGGATGTCGTTCGCGCCCGCCGACGGACTGGATGCCGACGCGCTGATCCGCAACGCCAACCATGCCATGCTCTCGGCCAAGCGCGCTGGGGGCAATTGCCTCAACCTGTTCGACGCCGACCAGGAGCACCGTTCCCGCACCGCGCGCGAAATGCTCGGCCGCCTGCGGCAGGCGCTGGCGCAGGGGGAGCTTGAGCTGCATTACCAGCCGCAGGTCAACCTGCGCCAGGGCAGCATCACCGGTGCCGAGGCCCTGCTGCGCTGGCGCGACCCGCAGCGCGGACTCGTACCGCCGGGAGAGTTTCTGCCGCACGTCGAGGAGTCCGATTTCATGGCGACGCTCGGCGACTGGGTGCTCGAAGCCGCGCTGCGGCAAATCGAGGACTGGCTGGCGCAGGGCCTGCGCCTGAAAGTCAGCGTCAATGTCGCCGCGCAGCAGCTGTTGCAGCCGGACTTCATCGATCGTCTGCGTGCCCTGCTGGCGCGCCATCCGCAAGTTCCGTCCGAATTGCTCGGACTGGAAATCCTCGAAACCGTGGTGCTGGGGGATGTCGAACGCGTGACGGGCATCATCCGCGCCGCCGACGAACTCGGCATCGGCTTCGCACTCGACGATTTCGGCACCGGCTACGCGTCGCTCTCCCATTTCCGCGACCTGCCGGTGCATATCCTCAAGATCGATCAGGGCTTCGTGCGCGGCATGCTCGACGATCCGGGCAATCTCGCGATCATCGAGGCAGTGATCGGGCTGACCGCGGCATTCCAGCGGCTGGTGGTCGCCGAGGGCGTGGAAACCGAGGAGCACGGCTTGCTGCTCCTGCGGCTCGGCTGCAACGTCATGCAGGGCTACGCCTATGGCCGGCCGATGCCCGCCACGGAGTTCCGCCGCTGGTGCGCCGCCTTCCGTCCCGATCCGGCATGGACGCAGGTATGCGAGGAACACATTCCGCGCGAGGAATTTCCCCTGCTGGCCGCCGAAATCCATCACCGGCGCTGGGTCGAGCGCTTCCTGCGCGTCGGCGCGGGCGAAGCCCTGGAACTCGATCATGGCGATATCGACGACGAGCAGCGCTGCGCCTTCGGCCACTGGATGTTCGGCGCGGGGCAGATGCGCTTCGGCCATCTGCCGGCCTACCGGGAGATCGTCGCCACCCACCATCGGGTCCATGTGGTCGGCGTCGAACTGCTCGACCACCACCGCGCCGGCCGGCTGGCGGCCTATCGTGCCGGCTTGCCGCGACTCGAGGAGTTGCGCGACAAGCTGGTCAGCCAGTTGCGGGCCGTGCGCACGGCGACCTTCCATGCGGACGGCGGTCGTGTCGCGGCCCTGCGCCGCACGGCCTAGCGGCGGAACCCGCTCAGAACTGCTTCACCTCGATGGCCAGCGTCTGAATGCGGTAGGCGATCTGGCGCGGGGTCATGCCGAGCAGGCGCGCGGCCTTGGCCTGCACCCAGCCGGCCTGCTCCAGCGCGGCGATGACGCGTTCGCGTTCGGTCGGCTCGCCGGCTTCCCCGGGTTCGCCGGGTTCGGGAAAAGTCAGCGCCGGCGGGACGGCGGCGGTTTCGCCGGGAGACCGGCCGGAGGGTGCCGGCGCCTGCCGATAGCGGTCGAGGCGGATCAGCTCGGCGTCGATGGCGCCGTTTTCCGACATCACCGCCGCGCGTTCCAGGCAGTTTTCCAGTTCGCGCACGTTGCCGGGCCAGCCGTATTGCGTCAGGCGGCGGATCGCCGATTCCTGCAGGACGAGCGCGCGCCCCTGCTGCTCGCCGATGCGCGCGGCGAGGTGGCGGGCGAGGTCGGGAATGTCCTCGCCGCGCTCGCGCAGGGAGGGCAGGGCGATGGGCATGACGTTGAGGCGGTAGTAGAGATCCTCGCGGAAGTCGCCGGCGTCGACGGCGGCCTCGAGGTCGCGGTGGGTGGCGGCGATCACGCGCACGTCGACCTTGACGGTGCGGCTGCCGCCGACGCGCTCGAATTCGCCCTCCTGCAGCACGCGCAACAACTTGGCCTGGAAGGCGGGCGAGATCTCGCCGATCTCGTCGAGGAACAGCGTGCCGCCGTCGGCGGCCTCGAAGCGGCCCTTGCGCGCGCCCACCGCGCCGGTGAAGGCGCCCTTCTCGTGGCCGAACAGTTCGGATTCGAGCAGGTTCTCGGGCAGCGTCGCGCAGTTGAGGCGCACGTAGGGGCCGCGCGCGCGCGGCGAGTTGTAGTGGATGGCGTTGGCGATCAGTTCCTTGCCGGTGCCGGTCTCGCCGCGGATCAGCACCGTGGTGTTCCATTTCGCCACCATGCGCACCTGGTCGAAGACCTTGCGCATCTTCACCGAGCGGCCGACGATGTTGTCGAAGCCGTATTTGCCGCGCACGGTGCGGCGCAGGCTGTCGCGTTCCTCGGCGAGGTTCTGTTTCTCCTCCTCGATCTCGAGCGCGAGGCGCACGCTCTGGCCGATCAGGTTGGCGATCATCTCGACGAAGCGCGCGTGTTCCTTGAGCGGCACGTCCTCGGCGGTATCCGGCTGCACCGCCAGCACGCCGAGGGCGCGGCCGCCCGCCGCGATCGGCGCGGCGACGAAGGGCAGCCCGGGATCGTAGATACCGAGCCGGTTGAGGAAGCGCGGGTCGCGTCCGACGTTGTCGACGACGATGGCCTCGCCGGATTCGAACACCGTGCCGAGCACGCCCTCGCCGGCCTGGTAGCGCACCGGCGCGAAGGCGGCGGCGTCGTGGCCGTGGATGGCGGTGACGGCCAGGTCGCCGCTCTCGGGGTCGATCACGCTGACCAGACCGTGGGAGAGGCCGGACTGGGCCAGCACGTCGAGCAGCTCGCGCAGCGTCTGGCGGTAGTCGAGCGAACGCGACAGCACTTCGCTGACGCGGTAGATCGTGTCCACCGCCGAGCGGCAGCGCGGGAAATCGCCGGCGGCGGTGATGGAGTAGCCGGGCATGGTCATCAGGCGACCCTCCCCTGCGTCGGCAGCACGACGCGCATGCGGCAGCCGGCGGCGTGCGTTGCGTCGATCTCGATCATGCCGCCGTGGTCGGCGACGATCTGCTGGGCCATCGCCAGGCCGGTGCCGGCATGGTGGTGGCCGCCGTTCTTGGTCGTGAAGAAGGGCTCGAACACCTTGAGGCGCAGGTCGGGCGGAATGCCGGGGCCGCTGTCCTCGATCAGCACCTCGACGCTGCCGCCGTGGTCGCCACCGAGGCCGCGCGTCGTCACGGTCAGTTCGCGCGCGCGCCAGCCCTTGGTGTTCATGGCCTCCAGCGCGTTGTCGACGAGCGCCTTGAACAGGGCGCGCAGCCGGATCGGGTAGCCCTGCACCGACGGCAGCACCGCCTGCGGCTTCCAGTTCACCGTGACGCCCGCGGCGAGCAGGCGGCCGGTGGCGAGGTCGAGCACGTCGCGCAGCAGCGCATTCACGTTGGCGGCGGTGGCGACCTCGGCCGTCGGTTCCGGAATGGCGCGACGCAGGGTGTCGAGCACGGCCTGGCCGGCGGCGAGCGCCTCGCCCAGCGCGGCGGCGGTCGGGTCATGCTGGCCGCGCCGTTCCTGCATCGCGATCACCGAGGCCAGCACGTTGAGCGGCCCTTCCATCTGGAACAGCGCGGCGGAGAGGCTTTCGCGCAGGGCGCCGACGCGGTTCTCCTCCGCCATCGTCGCCTGCAATGCGGCCATGCGCGCCTTTTCCTGCTGCGCGCGCTGCTGCGTGATCTCCTTGGCGACCAGCAGCAGGTAGATGCTGTCCTGGCGGCCGAAGAAGGCATCGGCGCCTTCGCCAATGCTTTTTACCCAGGTGCCGGTGCAGGAAAACCAGCGTGCCGGCCGGCCGCCGGGCGGATCGACGCGGATCTCGCGGTCGGCGAAGGCCTGCGCGCCGTCGTGCGCCGCGCCGAGGCCGTGGCCGAGGTCGGCGCGCACGGCGTCGAGGATCACGCTGGCCGGCTCGGTCATGCCGAGGTCGCCCATCAGCTTCTTGTATTCGTGGTTGTCGAGCACCACGCAGTCCTCGCCGTCGAGCAGCGCGATGGCGACCGGCGCCGAATCGACGACCGATTCGATCAGCGCCTTCTGGTTGTTCACCTGGCATTCGAGGCGGTGCAGCGCGGTGACGTCGCGGTGGATGCCGAGATAGCTGCCGACCTTCCCCGCCGCGTCGCGCACCGGGGTGATCAGCAGGTCGGCGAGATATTCGCCGCCGTCCTTGCGGCGGTTCACCAGCCGGCCGCTCCAGGCCGCGCCCGTGGTGATCTGTTTCCAGAGCGCCGCATACACCGTTGCCGGCGTGGCCTTGGCCGACAGCAGCGACTGGTTGCTGCCCACCGCCTCGGCGGCCGCATAGCCGGTGACGCGCTCGAAGGCCGGATTGACGTAGAGGATGTTCGCCTGCGTGTCGGTGATCGAAATGGCGATGTCGGCCTGCGCCACCGCTTCGCGGAACGCGGATTCCGGAACGGCGGGCGACGACTTCTTGCGTTGGCTCATGGATGCGATTCCGTGATGGGTTCCCGCCATCCTCTGCATGATCCATGCCACGAAAAAAGTCAGCGCCGGCGGGACGGCGGCGAAATCGCGCCATGGGCCTGTATTTGTAGGATTTCCGACCTGGCTGTCGCAAGTGCGACAGGCCGGCGGGAATCCGGCCGCCATGGGGAAAAGTCCCGCTTCGGTGCGGACTTGCGCAGCGTTGCACCAAGCAGGGGCGGGCTGCCGGACGATGGCACGAATTCTGCCTAGTCAGGGTCGGAGGCTGCCGAAACGATGGGCGAATTTCTGATACTGCTGGTGACCACCGCGCTGGTGAACAACGTGGTGCTGATCAAGTTCCTGGGCTTGTGCCCGTTCATGGGCGTGTCGAAGAGCATGGACAGCGCGCTCGGCATGGGCTTGGCGACGACCTTCGTCATCACGCTCGCCTCGGCCGCCACCTGGATGCTGGAGCACTGGCTGCTGCTGCCGCTGGGCCTCGGCTACCTGCGCATCCTCACCTTCATCCTCGTCATCGCCGCCGCCGTGCAGTTCGTCGAGCTGGTGGTGAAGAAGGCCAGCCCCGAGCTCTACCAGTCGCTCGGCATCTACCTGCCGCTGATCACCACCAACTGCGCGGTGATCGGCGTCGCCCTCATCAACGCGCAGGAGCGGAGCGGCTTCGTGCATGCATTGCTCCAAGGCTTCGGCTCGGCCGTCGGCTTCACGCTGGTGCTGATGATCTTCGCCGGCATGCGCGAACGTCTCGCGCTGGCGCGCGTGCCCGCCGCCTTCGCCGGCGCGCCGGTCGGCTTCGTGCTCGCCAGCCTGCTGGCGCTCGCCTTCATGGGTTTCTCGGGACTGAACTTCAAGTAATCATGCTCGCCGCCATCCTCTCCCTTACCGTGCTCGGCCTCACCCTCGGCTTCGGCCTCGGCCTCGCCGCGAAGAAGTTCGCCGTGGCGACCGACGCGCGTCTCGCCGAGATCGAGGCGCTGATGCCCGGCACCAACTGCGGCCAGTGCGGTTATCCCGGCTGTCCCGGCGCGGCGGCGGCGCTCGCCGAGGGCAAGGCCCCCGCCACGCTTTGTCCGCCAGGCGGACGGGCGCTTGCCCAGGCGCTCGCCGCGAAGCTGGGCCTGAACCTCGACCTTTCCGGCGTCGCCGACGAGGGGCCGAAGATCGCCGCCGTCGCCGAGGAAATCTGCATCGGCTGCTGCCGCTGCCTCAAGGAATGCCCGACCGACGCCATCGTCGGCGCGGCGAAGCAGATCCACAGCGTGATGCGCGAGGCCTGCACCGGCTGCGCGGCCTGCGTCGACCGCTGCCCGACCGGCGCGATCACCATGGACCCGGTGCCGGCGACGCTGCAGCACTGGGTCTGGCCGAAACCCGCACAAGGAGCGCCGGCATGGGCCTGATGGAGAAATTCCACGCCTTCCTAGACCTGCTGGAGCATGGTTCAGGCCGACATTGGGGCGTGCATCCGGACGACCGCAAGCGCCCGGCGGCCGACGCGCCGCTGCGCGGCCTGCCGCTGCCCGGGCGCCTCTACGTGCCCTTGCAGCAGCATATCGGCGCGGCGGCGCGCCCCATCGTGCTGGTGGGCCAGAAGGTGCTCAAGGGCCAGCTGCTCGCCGAGGCGCAGGGCGCGACCTCGGCGGCGATCCATGCGCCGACCTCCGGTACCATCGCCGCCATCGGCGAGATCACCGCGCCGCATGCATCCGGCCTGCCCTTCGCCGCCATCACCCTAGCCGCCGACGGCGCGGAGCGCTGGATCGATTCGGCGACGGCGGCGGACGATCCCTTCTCCCTGCCTCCGGCCGAGGTGGCGAAGCGCGTCGCCGCCGCCGGCGTCGTCGGGCTGGGCGGCGCCACCTTCCCCTCGGCTCTGAAGCTCGGCCTGGGCCTGCGCGCGAAAATCCACACGCTGATCCTCAACGGCGGCGAATGCGAACCCTACCTTTCCTGCGACGACCGGCTGATGCGCGACTACGCGCTGGAGATCGTCGACGGCATCCGCATCATGCTGCACGCGACCGGGGCGCAAAAGGCGCTGATCGGCATCGAGGACAACAAGCCCGAGGCCATCGCCACGATGACGGCGGCGGCGCGCGCCTTCGCGGAAATCGAGGTGCGTCCGGTGCCGGCGCGCTATCCGATGGGTTCCGAGAAGCACCTGTTCTCGGAACTCACCGGCCAGGAGGTGCCGGCCGACGGCCGCACCACCGATCTCGGCGCGCTGGTGCATAACGTCGGCACCGCCTGGGCGGTGCATGAAGCCTTGCGCAACGGCCGCCCCCTCGTCGAGCGCATCGTCACCGTGAATGGCGGGGCGATCGCCTTTCCGGGCAACATCCGCGTGCCGGTCGGCGCGCTGGTCGGCGACGTGCTCGCCTTCGCCGGCCTGAAGGAATCCCCGGCGCGTCTCGTCATGGGCGGACCGATGATGGGCAGCCTGCTGCCGCACGCGCGCGTGCCGGTGGTCAAGGGCACCAGCGGCATCCTCGCGCTGACGGCCGCCGAGGCGACGATGGCCGACCCCGGCCCCTGCATCCGTTGCGGCTCCTGCGCACGCGCCTGCCCGGTGGGTCTGCTGCCGCTCGAAATGTCGGCGCGCATCGCCGCCGGCGAACTGAACGGCGCCGTCGCTTTCGGCCTCAAGGACTGCCTCGCCTGCGGCTGTTGCGCCTTCGTCTGTCCGTCGCGCATTCCGCTGGTGCAGTACTTCAACCACGCCAAGGGCGAGCTGGCCGCGCAGGGCCGCGCCCAGTTGCGCAACGAGGCGGCCAGGCGGCTCGCCGCCGCCCGTGCCGAACGCATCGAGCGCGAGGCGAAGGAAAAGGCCGAGGCCGCGGCGCGCCGCAAGGCCGAACGCGCCGCGCAGAAGGCCGCGGAAAAGGTGGCGGCCGAGGCCGCGGCAGCCGCCGGTGCCGCGAGCGAGGTGGAATCATGAATCCCGAACCGCTGACCCTGGTGCCGACCGGGCCGCTCGCTTCGCCCCATGCGCATGGCGGCGGCCGGGTGACGTGGGTGATGGCGAAGGTGATGCTCGCGCTCGCCCCGGCGACGCTCTACGGCTTCTGGCTGTACGGCTGGCCGGCGGTGCATCTGTGGACGATCACGGTCGCCTGCGCGCTGCTCGGCGAAGCCTTCAGCCTGCGCTTGATGCAGCGGCGCGCGATGCCCGTGCTGCTCGACGGTTCGGCGGCGCTGACCGGCTGGCTGCTGGCGCTGTCGCTGCCGCCCTGGGCGCCCTGGTGGCTCGGCGCGGCCGGCGGCCTGTTCGCCACCGTGATCGCCAAGCAGATCTTCGGCGGTCTCGGCCAGAACCTCTTCAACCCGGCGATGGTGGCGCGCGTCGCGCTGCTGATCTCCTTCCCGGTGCCGATGACGCAGTGGGTGGGGCCGCTGCCGCTCGGATCGCTTGGGGCGCCCGACTTCGTGCAGGGCCTGCAAATCACGCTGGGCGGCATTCCCGATCTGGACGCCGTGGCCAGCGCCTCGCTGCTCGGCTACGCCAAGACCGAACTGTCGCGCGGCGTCGATCTCGTCGCGGCGCTTGGCGGCGCGCAAGCGCCGGCGCTCTCCTTCGTCGGCAATCGTGCCGGCAGCCTCGGCGAGACCTCGGCGCTGCTGATCGCGGCCGGCGGCCTCGCGCTGATCTTCCTGCGCGTCATCTCCTGGCACATCCCGATGGCGATGCTGCTCGGCATCGCGCTGCCCGCGCTCGTCGCGCATGCCATCGACCCGGCGCGCCACATGGCCGCGTCCGCGCACCTGCTGTCGGGCGCGGCGCTGCTGGGCGCCTTCTTCATCGCCACCGACTACGTCACCTCGCCCAACACGCGCCTTGGCCAGATGGTCTTCGGCGCGGGCTGCGGCCTGCTGACCTGGGTGATCCGCACCTGGGGCGGCTATCCGGAAGGCGTCGCCTTCGCCGTGCTGCTGATGAACGCGCTGACGCCGGCCATCGACCACGTCGTCCGGCCGCGCATCTACGGCCGCGACCGGCGCGGCCGGCCGCAGGAACCGCCGGAGGCAAAGCCATGAGCACGCTGGCGGTCTGGCGCGAGCGCCTGTCCTATCAGGGCATTTCGCTCGGCATCGTCGCGCTGCTGGCGAGCGCCGCCCTTGCCTACGGCAATCGCCTGACGCACGACGCCATCGCGCGGGCCGAGGCCGATGACCTCGCCGCCTCGCTCGCGCAGGTGCTGCCGGCGGGCGCCAGCGATCAACAACCTGGCGATCTCCTGAACGACACCCTGAAAGTCAGCGCCGGCGGGACGGCGGTGACGGTCTATCGCGCCCGCAAGGCCGGTGCCGTCACCGGCGCGGTGTTCCGCATGGCGGCGCGCGGCTACGCCGGCGACATCGTCGTGCTGATGGCGGTCGATCCGCGGGGACGGATGCTCGGCGCGCGCGTGGTCAAGCACGCCGAGACGCCGGGGCTGGGCGACAAGATCGAGATCGCCAAGGCGAAGTGGATTCTCGGTTTCGACGGCAAGTCGCTCGGCGACCCGGCGCCGGAGAAATGGGGCGTCAAGAAGGACGGCGGCGTCTTCGACCAGTTCGCCGGCGCCACCATCACGCCGCGCGCCGTGGTGAAGGCGGTGAAGCAGGGACTCGAATTCTTCGCCGCCCATCGCGGTGAAATCCTGGGAGAAAAAGCCGATGAACGCACGTGAGATCGTCAAGGACGGCCTGTGGGGCAACAACGTCGTGTTCGCCCAGATGCTGGCGCTGTGCCCGGCGATGGCGGTGACCACGACGGGCACCAACGGCCTGGGCATGGGGCTGGCCTCGACCGCCGTGCTGGTCGCGGCGAACGTCATCGTGTCGCTGATCCGCAATTTCGTCAGCCCGCAGGTGCGCATTCCCGTCTTCATCGTCCTCATCGCCACCCTGGTGACGCTGGTGGATATGGCGCTCAACGCCTGGCTGCACGGCCTGTACAAGGTGCTCGGCCTGTTCATTGCCCTGATCGTCGCCAACTGCGCGATCCTCGGCCGCGCCGAGGCCTTCGCCTCGAAATCCGGCGTGCCGGCGGCGGCGCTGGACGGCCTCGCCATGGGGCTGGGCTTCACGCTGGCGCTCACCGTCATCGGCCTGGTGCGCGAACTGCTCGGCGGCGGCACGCTGTTCGCGCAGGCCAGCCTGCTGCTCGGCCCGGGCTTCGCCTTCCTCGAAACCACGGTGATCCCGGATTTCACCGGCGCGCTGCTGATGATCCTGCCGCCGGGCGGCTTCCTGGTGCTGGGCCTGCTGCTGGCCGCGAAGCGCGTGCTCGACGCGCGGCTGGCGCGCCGCCGTGCCGCTGGCGCTGACTTTTCTCCGGCGGGGGCCTGAATGCAGATCGGCGTCGCCTATTCCGAACCCGGCCAGCAGATCTGGTTGACCATCGAGGTGCCCGACGAGGCGACCGTGCAGGACGCGATCGAGCGTTCCGGCGTGCTCCGGCAGTTTCCGCACATCGATCTGGCAACGCAGAAGGTCGGCGTGTTCGGCAAGCTCGTCAAGCTCGACGCCGCGCTGCGGCCGGGCGATCGCGTCGAAATCTACCGCGCGATCATCTGCGACCCGCAGACCGTGCCGCGCAAGGACGGCGCGGGCGACGACGAGTGAATCCCGGCAGGACGATTATTTGAACAGCCTGGCGACCCAGGTTTTCTGGGCTGCCTGACGGCGGTTTTCCTCAAGATGGGCGCGCACGCGTTCGTGCGCCTCGGCCAGCGGCACGGCGCGCGCGGCGTCGATGCTTTCGCACAGCAGGACATGGAAGCCGAGCGGCGATTCGACGATGTCCGACAGGCCGTCCGCCGGCAGCGCGAAGGCGACGGCATCGAGTTCGGCGTAGAGCTTGCCGCGCGGCAGGTCGCCGAGCAGGCCGCCGTTCATGGCGGTGGGGCATTCGGAGTGCTTGAGCGCCTGGTCGGCGAAGCGCGCCGGCTCCTTCAGCAGCCGGGCGCGGATGCCCTCGATCTTTTCCCGTGCCGCCGCGCGTTCGCTGCCGGGTAGGGCTTCGTTGATGGTGACGAGGATGTGGCGCAGCCGCCGGGTTTCCGGCTTCTGGAAGCGCGCGGCATGCTGGAGATAGAAGATCTCGACGTCGGTCGCGCTGACCGGGGCGACGCGGCCCGCCACCTGTTCCAGCACGGCCTCGACGGCGAGGTCGCGCTCGACGGCGGCGCGCAGGCTGGCGGGCGACAGGTCGGCGCGCGCGAGGTCGGCGCGGTATTCGTCCGCGTCGGCATAGCGCGCGCGAATTTCGTCCAGCGCGCGATCCACCGCGGCGTCCGGCAGCACGACGCCCGCCGCTTCGACGGTGGCGAGGATGCGCCGCTCGATTTCCGCCTGGCGCAGCGCCACCTCGGAGACGCGCCGGTTCTCGTCGGGAGCGAGCGCCTGCGGCGACTTGCCGTAGAGTTCGCGCGCGAGCTTGAGGGCGAGCCAGGGGCTGGCGGCGACGTCAGCCATGGTCGCCGCCGAGGGGCTGGAGCGCCGCTTCGGGGACGGCGAAGACGCGCCCGGGCTGGCAATCGAAATGCAGGTGGTAGGTGGGCGGCTCCGTGTCGCGCATCACCTTGAGGATTTCGCCGATGGCGCTGGCCGGCACGAGTTCCTCGCCGCCGGCGACCAGGGCCCGGGCGGCGCGCACCCGTTCGCGCACCTCGTAGCGGCTCGGCACCCAAGCCTCGTCCGCGCCGATCAGCTCCTCCTGACGGCAGCCGACGACCTTGCCAGCGTCGAGAAAATGCACCGAGTAGATGATCTGGTCCTGCAGGAAGGTGCCGATGTCGACGACGTGGCCGACGCTGCCGCGCCGCACCAGCAGTTCGCCGGTGGCGATGCCGGGATAGGTGCCGTCGTTGCGCACGTTGCGCGTCACGCGCACCGCGTCGCCGAAATCCCAGAGCGCGCCTTCGATCATGGCGTCAGTGCGCGGCGGCCCGCTTGATGGCGGAGAGCGACACCGTGGCGACGCCGCTGGCCTTCTGGTGCACGCGCATCACCTTCTCCGTGTAGGCGTCGGAATGCACGAAGTCCTCGTAGGCGCGGGCGAGCAGGGCGCGATAGTCGTCGCGGCCGGGTTCGCCGGCGCGCTCGCGATGGCCTTCGAGGTAGTCGTGGAAGCGCTGCAGGATGTGCAGGCGGTTCACATGCACCACGGCCGGCGCGTATTCGATGCCGAAGTAGCCGAGGAAGTCCTCGGCGGACTCGAGGTCGGCGAGGTCGTCTGCAAACAGGGTGTCGGCGCTCATGGCGTTTCCTTTCCGGGATGGCGGTGTTCTTCACAGCATAGTTCGCCCGCAGCGCAGACGATGCAATGGCCTTCCGCCGGCGGTGGCGGGTCGCCGCGCAGGCGGCGCAAGTCGTTTTCCAGCGCGTCGATGCGGTCGAGCAGGCAGCCGATGGCCTTGCCGACCGGGTCGGGGATCTGGTGGTGGTCGAGGTTGATGGTCTGGTCGCCGGACGGCGCGGCGCGTGCGCCGACGAGACGGGCGGGAATGCCGACCGCCGTGCGGCCGGGCGGGATGTCCTTGACGACGACCGAGTTGGCGCCGACCCGCGCGCCGGCGCCGATGGTGATGGCGCCGAGGATCTTGGCGCCCGCGCCGACCACCACGCCGGCGTGCAGCGTCGGATGGCGCTTGCCCTTGTTCCAGGTGGTGCCGCCGAGCGTGACGCCGTGGTAGAGGGTGACGTCGTCGCCGATTTCGGCCGTCTCGCCGATGACGACTCCGGCGCCGTGGTCGATGAAGAAGCGCCGGCCGATGCGCGCGCCCGGGTGGATGTCGACGTTGGTGAAGGCGCGCGTTAGATAGGCGAGCAGACGTGCCGGATAGCGCCAGCCGGCGCGCCACAGCGCATGGGCCAGACGGTGGGCCAGCACGGCGTGCAGGCCGGGATAGGTCGTGAGCACTTCCCACAGCGAGCGGGCGGCCGGGTCGCGCCGGAAGATGCAGCGCGCGTCCTCGGCGATGCGGCCGAACAGGCCGGGCGCGGACGCGGCGGTGGGGGGCGTGGCGGCGAGCGCGGTTTCAGTCATGTGCGTTTTCCCGCAGCGCGTCCCAGCTGGCACGCAGTTCGTCGTCCGTCGGCGGCCGCTTCGCTTCGGTCACGAAAGCGCGGATGACCGCCAGCAGGCGGCGGGCCATCGCGTCGTCGAGTTCGATGCCGAGTCCCGCCATCACCACCTGAACGCCCCGGTGGCCGGAATGCTTGCCGAGCACGAGCCGGTGGCTGCGGCCCACCAGCGCGGGATCGAAGCCCTGATAGTTGGCGGGATGCTTCAGCAGGCCATCGACATGGATGCCGGCCTCGTGGGTGAACACGCCGTCGCCGACGACGCTTTTCTGCCAATGCACCGGCCGCCCCGAGGCGGTGGCGACGCGGTGCGACAGCGCGAGGAAGTCGCGCAGGTCGATGCCGGCGTCGATGTCGTGGCAGCGCCGCAGGGCGAGTACCACTTCTTCGAGCGGGGCATTGCCGGCGCGCTCGCCCAGGCCATTGACCGTGGTGTTGAGGTGGGTCGCGCCGCCGCGCACGGCGGCGAGCGTATTGGCCGTCGCCAGGCCGAGGTCGTCGTGGGCGTGCATCTCGATTTCGATGTCGCTGGCGGCGCGCAACGCGGCGATGCGCGCATGGACGCCGAAGGGGTCGAGGATGCCCAGCGTGTCGGCGAAGCGGAAGCGCCGCGCGCCGGCACGCTGCGCCGTTTCGATGATGCGCAGCAGGAAGTCGGGTTCCGCGCGCGAGGCGTCCTCGCCGCCGATGCAGACGTCAAGGTCCAGATCGCGCGCGCGGGCGACGTGCGCGGGAATTTCCCCGAGGAGCCAGGCGCGGTCGCGCCGCAGCTTGTGCCGCAGGTGCTGGTCGGACGCGGGCACCGAAATGTCGATCATGTGCGCGCCGAGGCCAGCGCAGGCGTCGATGTCGGCCGCGTTGAGCCGGCTCCAGACCATCAGCCGCGCCGACAGGCCGAGCGCCGCGACCGCGCGGATGCCGTCGCGTTCCGCTTCGCCCATCGCCGGGATGCCGACTTCCATTTCCGGCACGCCGAGCGCATCCAGCCCGCGGGCGATGGCCAGCTTCTCGTCGAGCGAGAAGGCCACGCCAGCCGACTGCTCGCCGTCGCGCAGCGTGGTGTCGTTGATGACGACGGTCGGGGAAGAGGGGGGCACGTGTTTCATGCCCACGGTTCAGCAAATTCGATGCCCGATAATTAGGTCAATCGAATCAATTCATTGGGAGATGGCGGCAGGGGGTTGTCGCAAATGCGACAAAATAAAGGGCCGGCATGCAGCCGGCCCTCTTGTCTTGGTGGGTTGTCACAGATTCGAACTGTGGACCTACGGATTAAGAGTCCGCTGCTCTACCAGCTGAGCTAACAACCCGGGAATCTGGTGGGTGGTACAGGATTCGAACCTGTGACCAATTGGTTAAAAGCCAACTGCTCTACCGACTGAGCTAACCACCCGAAGAAAGGCGCGGATTATATTGACCGGGCCCGGCAGTGTCAAACCGCGGAACGGCCGCACGGCGGCGTTCCGCGGCTGCGTCGCTTAGAAGTCGCCGTTGGCGCCGGCGCGCATGATCTTGTCGATGGCGTCGCGGATCTTGATCGAGTTCGCGCGCATCTTTTCCGTGATCTTGTTCGGGTTCTTGCTGGTGTCGAGCCAGCGCACGTCCCAGTCCAGGGTCATGACCCAGATCTTCTTGTTGGCGTCCTCGACCACGGCGATGCGGCAGGGCAGGAAGACCGCGAATTCGAGCACGTAGTCGAGAACCTCGCGCGCGATCATCGCGTCGCAGAAGCTGAAGAATTCGACGCGCGGCGTGTTCTGGTCGCCGGTGATGGCGACGACGTCCTTCCACAGCGGGTTGTGGCCGACATACTTGAAGTTGAGTTCGTTGGCCTTCACCTTCATGGCCTCGACGACGTCGTCGAAGGACAGCCCTTCCTTGACCTGATATTTCACCGCCATCATCGCGATCATGTCGCGCAGCGAGAAGGGGTTGACCGCCATCATGCTGGACACGGCGCTGGCGCGTGCTTCCGGGCTGATCGACGGCTGCACGGTATTCGGTACGTGCTCCTCGGCCGGACGCGTCGGCGGGAACTGGATGTTGAAGGGCAACGGCGTGCCCTGCAGGCTTTGCGAGGGAAGCTGGCTGGGCTTGTTGTCGCTCTTGATGCCTTCGTCCGCGGCGTGGGCGAGCGGCAGCGCGCAGAACAGGCCGACGACGAGGGTGTGATGGATTTTCCGCAGCATGGAAACCGTCCTCCGAATGGGGAAACAGGGGTGCGGGAGAGAGCCTCTCCCGCACCCGGCGGCTTGCTAAAGCGACCGCTTACTTCTTCATGGCTTCCGCGCCGGCTTGAGCGGCGTCGGCGCCAGCCTTGGCACCCGACTTGGCCATCTTGGCGCCGGACTTGGCCGCCGACTTGGCGGCCTTGGCGCCGGCCTTCGCGGTGCCGGTGGCGGTCTTGGACATCGATTGGCCCATGTCGGTCGCCATTTTCGGCATCGAGGTCATCGCGACGGACATGGCATTCATCATCTGCACCATGAGGGCCGGATTCATCATCTTCATCATGGCATCCATCATTTGCGGATTGGTCATCATGCCGACCCACTGGTTCATCATTTCCGGCGAAGCCATCTGCATCATGCTGTTCATCAGTTTCGGGTCGGTCATGGCGACCATGAAGGGCGTCCACATCTTCGGATCCATCATGCCCATCATGGCGTTCATCATCTTGGGATCGGTCATCGCCGTCATCCACGGCGTCATGATGGCGGGGTCCATCATTTTCATCATGCCGTCCATCATCTTCGGATCAAGCATGGCGTTCATCCAGGGGGTCATCACCTTGGGGTCCATCATGGCCGTCATGCTGCTCATCAGCTTGGGATCGGTCATCGCCGTCATCCAGGGACCGATGACCTTGGGGTCCATCATGGCCGTCATGCTGCTCATCAGCTTGGGGTCGGTCATCGCGGTGACGAAGGGCATCCAGACCTTCGGCTCGACCATGCCCATCATGGCATTCATGAACTTGGGATCGGTCATGGAGGTGATGAAGGGCGTCCATACCTTGGGATCGACCACCGACATCATGGAGTTCATCATTTTCGGGTCGGTCATCGCGGTGATGAAGGGCGTCCATACCTTCGGGTCGCCCATGGCGATCATGGCATTCATGAACTTGGGATCGGTCATGGTATTGAGCCACGGCGTCCAGACCTTCGGATCGGCCATCGCCATCATGCTGTTCATCAGCTTGGGATCGGTCATGCTGTTGATCCAGGGCGTGATGACCTTGGGATCCATCATCTGCATCATGGAGGCCATCATCTTCGGGTCGGTCATGGCCTTCATCCAGGGTTCCATCACCTTGGGATCCATCATGCCCATCATCGAATTCATCATCTGCGGATTGGTCATGGCGGCCATCCAGTCGCCCATGCCCTTGCTCCAGTCGCCCATGGCGGGCATCTGGATGGCATCGGCGGCCATGCCGACGGCGGGAACTTGCAGCGCCGCGACGAGGGCGGCGGTCATCAGGGATTTGCGGAATTGCATCGTGTTTCCTCCTTGGTTATTTATATCAACATGCATTGAAAAAAACCGAGTGGAGGCACGACATGTCAATCCTGGCGCCAGCGCGACAGTCCGACGGGTTCCTCCTCCCCGTAGTCGGGCGCGGCCCGGTGCGTTGCCGGGCCGCTTGTTCTTGCTTCGCTTTCCATCATTACCGAAAAATATGAGGGCCGCTACTGTTTATTTTTTATTACCCGATAAGCCATGACGCAAGCAGGGTCAGACTTCGCGCATCATGCGCCAGTATTCATACTTCATTGTAGCGGCGGCGCCGGCGACGATTGCCACGAAAGTGATAATCGAGCCGATCGACAGGGTGGAGAAGCCGGTGATGCCCTGGCCGATGGTGCAGCCCATCGCAGTGACGCCGCCAAAGCCCATGAGCGTGGCCCCGATCATGTGGCGGAACATGTCCTGTGCGGAGACGAAGTGTTCCCAGCGGAAGGCCTTGGTCGCTGTCGCATACAGGAAGGAACCGATGCCGACGCCGAACACTGTGGCGATGCCCCATGTGACGACCGTACCCTTGTCGGTCCACAGCGCCCACAGCTCGATCGTATAGGCCGAGGGGGCGATGAAGGACATCGATTCGAGCAGCTTGGAGTTGGTGCCGAAGGCCAGTTCGGTGAGGGATTCCGGATCTTCCGCCCAGCCCATGTGGCCGGTGACATACCAGCCGGCGACGATCACGCCGCCCATTACCAGGCCGCCGAGGAAGTTGTCCTTGTTTTCCCAGAATGCCTTGTTGAACAGCACGAAAGCGAGCAGCAGGCCGCCGAGCGCGAGCGCGATGGCCAGTTGCGCAGCCGCCAGTTCCATGCCGAGGCTTCCCTGCAGCAGGTGGGGCAGCGTTTGCGGGCCGGACAACTGCGCCACCACCGGCTGTGCCTGGAACAGCGTGATGCGGATCGGGGCGAACACGCCCTTGAGGGTCAGGTAGGCAGCGTAGGCCATGTACATGAAGACCACCACCGCCTTGAGATTGCCGCCGCCGACGCGCACCAGTGTCTTGTTGCCGCAGCCGGAGGCCATCGTCATGCCGATGCCGAACAGCAGGCCGCCGACGATGTGACCCAGCCAAGGCAGGCTCTGGCCGGAGTAGATGGTCTTTTCCAGGTGGATCGCACCGGTGTAGGCCAGCACGTTGGTGCCGATGATGGCGACCGCGATGGCCAGCAACCAGGCCCGCATGCGACCCCAGTCGCCCATGTTGACGACGTCGGAGACAGCGCCCATCGTGCAGAAATTGGTCTTGTTGGCGAAGAAGCCGAAGATCAGCCCCAGCCCGAAGCCCCACCAGATGACCTTGCTGGTGATCGTTGCGACGTCGATTTCAGACATACCCCCCCCTGTTATTCAACTAAAGTCAGCCTTCCAGCGGCGGATTCTCTTCGAATGAATCCGCATCTTCAATTCAAAGCATCGCACCAAAGATAACTACTTTCTATGATGCGGTGCGGTAGCGAGTCGGGTCGGGCAGTCCGGCGGCGGCAAAGCCGTCGCGGCGCAGGCGGCAGGCATCGCACAGCCCACAGGCGCGACCGTCGGCATCGGCCTGATAGCACGAGACCGTGAGCCCGTAGTCGACGCCCAGAGCATGACCGCGCCGGACAATGTCGGCCTTGGCGAGGTCGATCAGCGGGGCATGCACTTTCAGCGTGTGACCCTCGACGCCCGCCTTGGTGGCGAGGTTGGCCAGCGTCTCGAAGGCCTGGACGAAGGCCGGGCGGCAGTCGGGATAGCCCGAATAGTCGACTGCGTTTACACCGACGAAGATGTTCCGCGCGGCAAGGATTTCGGCCCAGCCCAGCGCCAGCGCCAGCATGATCGTGTTGCGCGCGGGGACATAGGTGACGGGAATGCCGGGGGCCAGGCCGCCGGTCGGCACGGCAATGGCCGGGTCGGTGAGCGCCGAGCCACCGAACTGGCCGATGTCGAGGTGTACGACGCGATGCCCGGCTGCCCCCAGCGCACTCGCGACCCGGGCCGCTGCCGCCAGTTCGGCGGCGTGGCGCTGACCGTAGTCGACCGACAGGCAGTGGCAGGCATAGCCTTCCGCGCGCGCGATGGCGAGGCAGGTGGCAGAGTCAAGTCCGCCGGACAGCAGGACGACGGCTTGTTTATCGGGCACGTTCATTTCCCCAGAGCGTCTTGTGCAGTTGCAACTGGAAGCGCACGGGCAGGCGGTCGCGCAATATCCATTCCGCCAGATGCGCGGGGACGAGCCGGTCGGCCACCGGGGAGAGCAGCACGGGACAGCGCGCCGCCAATCGCCGTTCCGCCAGGACTGACTTTGCCCAGTCGTAATCGGCCGTCGAGGCCAGCACGAGCTTGATCTCGTCGCCGGGGCCCAGCAGGTCGAGGTTCTCCCAGCGGTTGCGCGCGCACTCGCCAGAGTCCGGCGCCTTCAGGTCCATGATGCGGGCGACGCGCGGATCGACGCCGCCGATGTCGAGCGCCCCTGAAGTTTCCAGCGAGACCGAATAGCCGGCATCGCAAAGCGCCGTCAGCAGCGCCAGGCAGTGCGGCTGCGCCAGCGGTTCGCCGCCGGTGACGCAGACCGTCGGACAGCCGAATGCGGCCACCTGCTTCAGAATCGCGGCGAGTGTCATGGCCTCGCCGCCGGTGAAGGCATACGCGGTGTCGCACCACGCACAGCGCAGCGGACAGCCGGTCAGGCGGACGAAAACGGTGGGCAGGCCGACGCGTGTCGACTCGCCCTGCAAGGAATGAAAGATTTCGCTGACGCGCAAGGTGGGGGCGTCGGCGCCGGCCGTGCTCACCGCTTTTTCTTCGGGGCCAGCGTCTTGATTCTTGCCCGTGCGGTTTCGACGGCGGGGCTGGTCGGATATTTTTCCACCAGTGTTTCCAGCACCTGGACGGCGGCCTTCACGTCCTTCGCGCCGACCAGGGCGTTGGCCTGGGCGAGCAGGGCGTCGGGCGCCTTGGCGTCGGCCGGCCAGGTGGCGACGACCTGGCCGAAGGCATTGGCTGCCCGGTCGTAAAGCCTTTGCTGGTGCAGGCTGGAGCCCAGCCAGTAATGCGCGTTGGGCAGCAGCGACGACTGGGCGTGCGTTGTGATGAAGGCCTCGAAGGCTGCCTGGGCCGGTTTGAATTGGCCTTCGCGGAACAATCCCAGCGCGGCTTCATAGTCGCGCATTTCGGCCTGCGGGTCCGGCTGCGGGGCTGCGGGGCCGGAGGCGGACTCCGCAGCTACGGGCGTTTCGAGCTTGCGCAGGCGGTTGTCGAGGTCGACATAGAAATCCTGCTGGCGCTTGTGGGCGGCTTCGAGGCTGTTGCTCAGCACTTCGACCTGGCCGGTCAGGCGCGCCACCTCGGCACGCAAGGACTCGATCTGGTTGGCGAAATCGAGCTGGTTGCGCATCGCGCCGTCGATGCGCTGCGCCAGCGCGTCGACGTTCTGCTTCAGGGCGGCGGCCTGCTTGCGCGCCTCCTCGTCATCGAACAGGCCGGCCCGGGCCGGCAGCGCCGCCGCGACGAGCAATGCTCCGATCAGCAGGGACGCGAGGCGCGTCATGGCTTAGAACTCGCCGGAGTAGAGCATGTCGCCGCGCCGGTTTTGCGCCCAGCACGTCTCGGTCTGCTCCATGCAGGCGGGCTTTTCTTCGCCAAGGCTGACCGATTCGAGCTGCGCCTCCTGGGCGCCAAGCAGCAGCAGGGCCTTTTTCACCGCCTCGGCGCGCTTTTGGCCGAGCGCCAGGTTGTATTCGCGGCTGCCGCGTTCGTCGGCGTTGCCCTGGATGAGCATCTTCATCTGGCCGTTGGTGGCGAGGAACTTGGCGTGATGGGCGAGCAGTGCCTGGAATTCGTCCTTGACGACGAAACTGTCGTAGTCGAAATAGACGCTGCGCTTCGCGAGCGGACTCTTCGGATCCTTGAGGGCGGCGAGGTCGTAGGGATTGGTCTGGGCGGCGCTTACCGGCTGGGCGGTGGCGACGGCGTTCGGGTTGCGATCCTCGACGCCGGCGCCGGCCTGTTCGGGCGCGGCAGGCTGGCTGCCGCAGCCGGCGAGGAGGCTCAGGGCGAGGAGGGAGATGCTGAGGGCGAGGGCGGTACGCATGACGATTTCCTTGTGGGTGTTGACGTGGTGTTAGTTGAAGGGACCCCAGGCCGGTTCGCGGACGTCCGCGGCCTGGATGGAAAGACGTTGTTTGACGCGGCCATCCGTCGACACGGCGGCGAGTACGCCGCGTCCGCCGACCTCGGTGGCGAACAGGATCGTCCGGCCATTCGGGGCGAAACTGGGCGACTCGTCCTTCGCCGTATCGGTGAGCACCTGGATCTGACGCGAGGCCAGGTCCATGACCGCGACGCGGAAACGGCCGCCGTCGCGCGTCACGAAGGCCATGAGCCTGCCGTCGGGCGAGAGGCGCGGCGTGACGTTGTAGCTGCCGTCGAAGGTGACGCGCTGGGCCGCGCCGCCGGCAACCGGCTGGCGGTAGATCTGCGGGCTGCCGCCGCGGTCCGAGGTGAAGTAGATGAATTCGCCGTCGGGCGAGAAGCGCGGCTCGGTGTCGATGCCGCTGGAGCTTGCGAGCCGGGTCACGCCGCTGCCGTCGACATTGACGAGATAGAGCTGCGAGCCGCCGTCCTTGGTCAGCACCACGGCCAGCTTCTTGCCGTCCGGCGACCAGGCCGGCGCGGAGTTGGAGCCCTTGAAGTTGGCGGCGACGTGGCGGCGCCCGGTGGCGAGGTCGTGGACATAGACGATCGGCTTCTTCGCCTCGAAGGAAACATAGGCGAGCTTGCCGCCATCCGGCGACCAGGCCGGCGAGATGATCGGTTCGCGCGAAGCAAGCGCGGATTGGGCGCCGTTGCCGTCGGCGTCGGCGATTTGCAGCTCGTAGCGTCCGGCGCTCTTGACCACGTAGGCGATGCGCGTGGAAAAGATGCCGCGCTCGCCGGTGAGCTTTTCGTAGATGGTGTCGGCGATGCGGTGCGCCGTGGCGCGAATCTGGCTCGCGGCATGCACGAGCGCCTGGCCGGCGATGGGCGCCTGCTTCTGGGTGTCGTGCAGGCGGAAGCGGGTCTCGTAGCGGCCGTCCGGCGTAGCGGTGACGCTGCCGGCCGCCAGCGCATCGACGCCGCGCGATTTCCATTCGACATGATTGGGCGCCGAGTTTTCGTCCATGATGACGCCGGTCGCGTCGATGATCCTGAACAGGCCGCTGCGTTCGAGATCCGCGCGCACCACCGAGGTGAGGGCCTGCGAAACGACGCGTTCGCCGGCGAAATCGACGACGGCGACCGGCAGGCGCTGGGCGCCGGCGCCGGTGATCTCGATGGCAAGCTGGGCGTGGGAAAGCAGGGCGGCCGAACCGAGCAGCGCGCCCGTCAGCCATTTGATGCAGGTCGTTTTCATGGCGGGCGATTATACCCCGCGAAAATTTCAGTCTTCCCGGGGACGGAAGGTCAACGTCAGGACACGCTCGAACAGCGCGCTGTCCGTCGGCTTGGGCAGCGGGCTGGATTTGCGGATGGCGCGCTCGGTCGCGCCGTCGTAGGCGGCATGGCCGGAGGACTTGACGAGCTTCACGTTCAGCACCTCGCCGGATGGCAGCTGCGTGACCTCGAACACGGCATCGGGATTGTCCTTGATGTTGGGCGGCAGCACGAGGTTGCCGCGTACCTTGCCCTTGATGGCGGCGATGTATTTGCCCAGCTCGCTGGCCCGCGCCGCGCTTGCCTGCCGGGCCTTGAGGTCGGCCAGTTCGCGGTCGGCGGCAGCGGTTGCCTTCGCCTGCTGCATGCGTCGGGTTTCTTCCTCCAATAGCTTGTCGAAGGAAGTGGTTTCAGGCTTGGGTTCGGGCTTCGGCTTGGGCGGCGGCTTGGGTTTTTCCTTCTGGACGATGTCGGGTTTGGGCGCCGGTTTGGGCGGCTCCGGTTTTGGTTCAGGCTTCGGTTCGGGCTTGGGTTCCGGTTTTGGTTCCGGCTTCGGGACAGGCGCCGGTGCCGGCGCCGGCGGAATGGCGCGCACCAGTTCGACCGCCACCGCCTCCTCGCGCTGCGTCTGCCAGCGGATGCCGTAGACCAGCAGCAGGACGAGCAGCACGTGCATCAGCACGGCCAGCACGAAGGAGATGCGCTTGCCTGGCGCGGGGCGCGGCTTGGCGGGGGCGTCCGTCATGCGCGCTAGCGGCCCTTGGGCTGCACCAGCAGCCCGATTCTGGCGACTTGCGCGCGCTGCAATTCGTCCATGACGTTGAGCACTGCCTCGTAGCGTACGTTCTTGTCGCCGGCGATCAGCACCGGCTGGTCGGGGTGCTTGGCCTGGAGCTCCTTGAGCCGTGCCGCCAGTTCCAGTCGTCCCACGGTGACTTCGGCTCCACCGAGAGCACGGTCGCGCAGCGCCATGTCGCCGTCGGCCTTGACGATGATCTCCAGCGGTTCGGCGGGCGGCGCGGCGGCCTTGCCGACGCTCGGCAGCTCGATGCTGGCGGGCTGGATCATCGGCGCGGTGACCATGAAGATCACGAGCAGCACAAGCATCACGTCGATGTAGGGCACGACGTTGATTTCGTGCTTGAGTCTGCGCGGTCGCCGCATGGCTTACTTCATCTGCCTTTGCAGGATGTTCAAGCACTCCTCCATGAAGCTCTCGAAGCGCACGGCGATGCGGTCGGTGTCATGGGCGAAGCGGTTGTAGGCGACGACCGCCGGAATCGCGGCGAACAGGCCGATGGCGGTGGCGACGAGGGCTTCGGCGATGCCGGGCGCCACGGCGGCAAGTGTCGCCGTGGTCATGCTGGCGAGGCCGCGGAAGGAGTGCATGATGCCCCACACCGTGCCGAACAGGCCGACGTAGGGCGAGACCGAGCCGACCGAGGCGAGGAAGGCGAGGTGCGCTTCCAGGTCGTCGATCTCGCGCTGGTAGGTGGCGCGCATCGCGCGCCGCACGCCGTCGATGGCGGTGGCCGGGTCGAGGCGCTGGCCGCGCAGCTTGGTGAACTCGCGGAAGCCGGCCTCGAAGATGCGCTCCAACGCGCCGCTGTGGTGGCGATCATTGACCGCGCTCTGGTAGAGGGCGTTGAGGTCGCCGCCGCTCCAGAACTCGCGTTCGAACACATCGGTTTTCAGGCTGGCATCGCGGAGCTGGAACCACTTGCGGAAAATCCAGTACCACGACATGACGGAAACGTAGGCGAGCAGCGCCATCACCAGCTTGACGACGAGGCTGGCGTTGCTGATCAGTTCGACGAGGGCGAGATCCTGGGTAACGTTCATTGCGCTTGTGCGAGTTTGGCGTGGAGGTCTTTCGGCATGGCGACGGCCTTTCCCCTGGCGAGGTCGAGGCAGGCGACGCGCACGGTGGCGGTCAGCAGGATGTCCTCGCCGCGGCGGACGGATTGCGCGAATGTTACCTGAGCCCGGCCAAGGTCTTCGATCGAGGTGACGACTTCGATCTCGTCGTCGAGGCGCGCCGGCTTCAGATATTCGGCGCCAAGCGCGCGCACCGCGAAAGCCAGCCCGGTCTCCGCGACCAGCCGGCGCTGCTCGTAGCCGAGCGCGCGCAGGAATTCGGTGCGGCCGCGCTCGAGGAATTTGAGGTGGTTGGCGTAATAGACGACGCCACCGGAGTCGGTGTCTTCGTAATACACGCGGAAGCGGCAGGAATGGCTCATGCGGACTCTGCTGCGGCCACCTGGACGCGATAGATCCATTCGCGCTCGATGGTCCAGTTGCTGGGTTGGCGGAAACCGGCCTGTGCCGGCAGGGTGAGCTTGATTTCGGTGGCGGTGCGCGGGCTGGCGAGCACGGCCTCCTTGATCCGTTGATAGATGGGCGCCAGCTGGGTGCGCGGCAACTCGACCATGCCTTGCTGGCGGGCCAGATCCGTCTTGATCTGGAAATACAGTCCGTTGATGCGGAGAGAAATCCACTTGTCGGGATAGGCGTAGTGGACCATGCGCCGTCCATCGTCGTGCGGCATGAGCTTGAGCAAACCCTGGGGCAGCAGCTGGCACCGCCGTCCCGCCAGTGTCAGCCGCATCAGCAGGTCGTTGTCGGCGCAGCCCCAGCCTTCAAAGGTCTCGTCGAAACCGCCCAGCCTACGGAAGTCATCGGCCAGACAAAGCACCTGCCCCGGACCGTCGACGGCGAACTGGGCGAAGGAGCCGGTCAGTAGCGCGGGGCGGGCTTGTTCGAGGAAGTTGGCCTCCAGCAGCGCATCCGCATCGAGAAAGCAGAGCCATTCACCCTGGGCATGCATGCTGCCAAGGTTGCGCGCATGGGAGAGGTTGAGTAGCGGCGCATTCCGGACATGAACCACTCTTGTTCTGGGGTAGGTGGCAACAACCCAGTTCTTGGTGTCATCTGGACAGTCGTAGTCGACTACCACCACTTCACAGTCCGGCAGTCTGATCAACCGCGGCAGCGTTTGGCGCAGCTGGTCGAGCCGCCCCTTGACCGGCACAATGAAGCTGACGGTGGGCCGGCCGGCTGTGTCGATCATGCTGTAGGGCTTGGGCGCATCGGCGAGAATCTCGCGGCAGCCGTTGCAGCAAGATGGCACGATCTGTGCCGCCAGCGAAGCGCGCAGGGTCTCGATGGATTGATAGCCTGTCGGATCCTTGATGTAGCAGCAGGGGAACTCGCGTCCGTCCATGCCGTAGGTGCGCTGGAGCGGCTGTTCCAGATAGCGGCAGCGATAGGTGTAGCGTTCGTCCGGAGCCGCGCGATCCGGATAGCGCCGCCGGTAGTCTTCCTTGATCTGTAGCGGTTGCACCATGTGCTGCCCGATGCCTTTCGCGCGCACGAAATTCTTCAGCGCATCGAGCGGCTGGCCGTAGTCGACAGTTGTTATTACCAGGCGGGATGCCCCCATGTGTTCGATCAGCCGGTCAAGGTTATGCAACACCTTGCCGAGCTTCTTGCGACCGATGCGTTCCGCCTCGACCGGGTCGAGCGTGTCGATGGAGACGGCGATGCGCGGGAATAGCGCCGCGATCTTTTCCGGGTCGATGCGACTGCCATTGGTGATCGTGTCGGGAATGTGTCCGTGAGCCAGGACCCGCTCGACCATGGTCCAGAAGTGCGGGTGGAGCATCGGTTCGCCTTCGCCCTGCAGGCAGACGGTGTGCCGGCCAGGTGGCAGCCGCGCCATGATCGCGTCGAACTGCTCGATGGGCATGTATTCCTGCGCCATGTCGCGTCCGGCGCAGTAGAAGCAGGTGAAGTTGCAGTGCGTCGAGATTTCGATCTGGACGAACAACGCCGCTATTCCTCGAAGAGCGAAGGTGTGGCTTTGTCGTTCGGTGCCGCCAGCCCGAAATGCCGCCAGATGCTCGCCGTCGCGACGCGGCCGCGCGGCGTGCGTTGCAGGTAGCCCTGCTGGATCAGGTAGGGTTCGAGCACGTCCTCGATGGTGTCGCGCGCCTCGCCGATGGCGGCGGCGAGGTTGTCGACGCCGACCGGGCCGCCACCGAACTTTTCCAGCATCGCGCCGAGCAGCTTGCGGTCCATGACGTCGAGGCCGAGGTGGTCGACGTCGAGCATGGTCAGCGCCGCGTCGGCGATGGCGCGCGTAATCGCGCCGTCGTGCTTCACTTCGGCGAAGTCGCGCACGCGGCGCAGCAGGCGGTTGGCGATGCGCGGCGTGCCGCGCGAGCGGCGCGCGATCTCGACGGCGCCTTCCGCCGCGATCTCGCAGTTGAGCAGCTGCGCCGAACGGCGCACGATCGAGCCGAGTTCATCGGGTGTGTAGAACTCCAGCCGCGCGACGATGCCGAAGCGGTCGCGCAGCGGATTGGTCAGCATGCCGGCGCGCGTCGTCGCGCCGACCAGGGTGAAGGGCGGCAGGTCGAGCTTGACCGAGCGCGCCGCCGGCCCCTCGCCGATCATGATGTCGATCTGGAAGTCTTCCAGCGCCGGGTAGAGGATTTCCTCGACCACCGGCGAGAGGCGGTGGATCTCGTCGATGAACAGCACGTCGTGCGGTTCGAGGTTGGTGAGCAACGCCGCGAGGTCGCCGGCGCGCTCCAGCACCGGGCCGGAGGTCTGGCGCAGGTTGACCCCCATCTCGTGGGCGACGATGTGCGCCAGCGTGGTCTTGCCGAGGCCGGGCGGGCCGAACAGCAGCACGTGGTCGAGCGCTTCGCCGCGCTTCCTGGCGGCTTCGATGAAGATTTCGAGCTGGCCGCGAATCTTCTGCTGGCCGACGTATTCGGCGAGCTTCCTGGGGCGCAGCGCGCGTTCGAGCGCATCCTCCTGCGGCGTGGTCTTGTCGGCGGCGATGAGGCGGTCGGTTTCGATCATGATGTCTGCGGGGGGGCTGACCAGCCTTCGGCGAGCGTGAGGGCGAGGGCGAGGATCACCGGCCCGAGGAAGATGCCGACGAAGCCGAAGGCCAGCACGCCACCGAACACGCCGAGGGCGATCAGCAGGATCGGCAGGCTGGCGTGACGGCTGATCAGGATGGGCTTGACGAAGTTGTCGACGCTGCTGATGACGGCAAGGCCCCAGACGACCATGAAGATCGCCCAGCCGGTTTCGCCCTGGTCGTAGAGCCACCAGGCGGCGCCGCCCCAGATCAGCGGCGGGCCGACCGGGATCATCGACAGGAAGAAGGTGGCCGCGCCGAGCAGCAGGGCGGCCGGCACGCCGGCGATCAGGAAGCCCAGCAGCGCCACGAGTCCCTGTGCGGCGGCGGTGCCGACGATGCCGATCATCACGCCCATCACCGTGGTGCGTGCCAGCGTCAGCATGCGTTCCCCGAGTTCGCCGCCGATTTTTTCGGCGAGATGGGCGAGTCGCGTGGCCAGGACATGGCCGTCGCGATAGAAGAAAAAGGCGATGAAGACCACCAGCGTGAGTTCGAGCAGGCCCTGGCCGATCAGGCCGACGGAGGCCAGCAGCAGCTTGCGGGTCGGTTCGAAGAGCTGCTGGCCGAGCCGGGCGATTTCCTCCTGGCTGGCGGCGAGCTTGCGCCAGTAGGCATCGAGGTGCTCGCCGACCAGCGGCAGGTTGGCCAGCCAGTCCGGCGGCGCGTGGTCGCCCGCCTCGAACCAGGGCCGCAGCAGGGCGAGCAGCTGGCTGACGCCATCGGCGACGGTCGCGGCGAGATAGGACATCGGCAGCAGCACCGCCGCAGCGAGCAGCAGCGTGGTCAGCAGCGCGGCGAGCGTGGTGCGGCCCTTGACGCGCGTTTCGATCCAGGCGAACAGCGGCCAGGTCGACAGGCAGAGGATCGCGGCGAACAGCAGGGCGGCGAGGAAGGGCGCCAGCACCCAGGCCGCGCCGACGACGATCAGGGCGACCAGAGCGATGCGGGCATGGTTGCGGGTGGCTTCGTTCATGCCGGGATGGTAGCCGGTTTCACGGCCTGGCGAGCGACTTGAGGGCGAGGCGGATGCCGTCCGAAACGCCGATGTCCGCCGGCAGGGTCTTGGTGGCGGCCAGCGCCTCGCGCTCGCTGTAGCCCAGCGCCAGCAGGGCATGGAGGATGTCGCTGGCCGGATCCGTCGCCGTCCCGCCGGGACTGACTTTTGCGCCGCCGGCCGTCGGCAGCTTGTCCTTCAGCTCCAGCAGCAGACGCTCGGCGGTCTTCTTGCCGATGCCTGGAATCTTCACGAGGCGGCCGACCTCCTGCCGCGCCACGGCCTGGGCGAGCTCCGCCACCGAGAGGCCGGAAAGGATGGCGAGGGCGGTGCGCGCGCCGATGCCCGAGATCTTCAGCAGCTGGCGGAACAGCGCGCGCTCGTCCTCGGTGAGGAAACCGAACAGCAGGTGAGCGTCCTCGCGCACGACCAGATGCGTGACGAGCGCGACCTTTTCGCCGCTTTGCGGCAGGTTGTAGAAGGTGCTCATCGGCACGTCGATCTCGTAGCCGACGCCGCCGACATCGACGAGGATCTGGGGCGGGTTCTTGGCCAGCAGGGTGCCGGCGATTCTGCCGATCATGGGACGATTTCCTCGATGCGCCGCGCGAGGTTGGCGACCACCACCTCCTGCGGAAATGCCGCGTATTTTCGCGCAAAGGCCCGCGCATTGGCGGCGAAGGCGGATTCGTCGAGCAGCCGTCGCACGGTGTCGGCCAGCCCGGTCGCCGGCTGCTGGGGATCGATGAGGATACCCGCGCCGATGCCGGCGACGCGGCGCGCCATCATGAACTGCTCGAGATGCCATGGCAGCAGCAGCACGGGCTTGCCGGCGAGCAGGAAGCGCGTGGTGGTGGACAGGCTGGCGTAGGTGACAGCGGCGTCGGCCTGGGCCGCGATGATGGCGAGGTCCAGCGGCGCGCGGCTGAATGCCAGATGGGGCGCGGCATGGCGCTTGAGCAGTTCGTCCGGCGCGTCGGGAAAGAAGACGATGGCCGGCAGGCCGAGTTCGCGCAGCGCGGCCAGGGCGGCCTCGTGGTGACGGCACTCGCGGCGCAGGTAGGCGAATAGCCGCCGGCCGGGCACGGCCGGCCATGCCGGCGCGGCGCCGACCCCGGCGTCGGGCAGGTTGCCCCAGTAGCGTGCCGGGCCGCGTTCGGGATAGTGGTCGAGCTCCGGGAAGCCCAGCAGCGTGTCCTCCTCGACCTGGAACAGCCGCCAGAGGGCGTCGAGCGGCGGCCGGGCGAAGTGGGCGAGCACCCGGTTGATGACGTCGAGGACGGCCGCTTCGATCTTCTGCAATTGTTCGTCCGGCGCCGGCTGCCAGCTGCGCATGGCGGGCGTCGGTGCGCAAGGCGGCGGTATGCAGAAGCCGCTCGAATAGAGGATCGCGGGCAGGCCCAGCGTGCGCGCCGCCAGCAGGGCCGTGGGCGCGTGGTCGGCGAGGACGGCGCGGGCGTCCGTGAGGCGCAGCAGCTCGCGCCAGGCGACCGTGAGGCCGAGCAGGTCAGCCGGATGCGCGTAGCCGAAGCGCAGCAGGATATCGGCATAGCTGAGCGGCGGATGCTGCCCGCGCTGCTCGGGAAAGGTCGGCGCCTGCAGCCAGGTAAAGCCCTCGCGGTCCAGCAGGCGCGCGGCGGCGGGGGGCGAGGCGACCGCGCAATGGAGCGCATGGCCGCGCGCGCGCAGTGCGCGCGCCAGCGGCAGGAAGGCCCCGATGTGGCCGAGGCCGGCGCCGAATTCCCAGGCGTAGAAAAGGTTCGCCATCAGACCAGCCGTCCGTTGCGGACGCGCAGTCCGCTCATTGCCAGCTGCCCGAGGCCATGGCCGCCGTGGGCGTGGCAGATCGCGCAGGCCAATGCGTCGGCGGCGTCGGCCGAGGGCGTGCCCGGCAGCTGCAGCAGGCGCGTCACCATGTGGCCAACCTGCTCCTTCGCGGCCTTGCCGTGGCCGACGACCGCCTGCTTGATCTGCAAGGCGGTGTATTCGGCCACCGGCAGGCCGGCGAGCACGAGGGCGGCGATCGCCGCGCCGCGCGCCTGCCCGAGCAGCAGCGTTGATTGCGGATTGACGTTGACGAAGACCTTCTCGATGGCGGATTCGTCCGGCCGATGCGCCGCGACGACCGCGGCGATGCCGTCGAGCAGGGTCTTGAGGCGCTGGGGCAGCGCATCGTTTTCATTGCTCTTGATGCAGCCGCTCGTGACATAGGCGAGCTTTTGGCCGGTCTTCTCGATCACGCCGAAGCCGGTGATGCGGAGACCGGGGTCGATGCCGAGAATGCGGATGGTTGCGCTCATCAGGCCGGCAAAGATACACCAGCGTCCGGATTCCACCGGCGACAAACGAATCGACTTGCTTGATCGGTATATCGAAAGTGCGAATTGGCGACGCCCGGCGATCGCATGGACACTAGCCGGACAATAGCGGGACGCCTGCCCCGCGAGAAGATGAGGAGGATTCCATGAACCAGATGAACATCCGGACGCGGTTCTATCTGCTGATCGGTTTCTCGGCAATGATGCTGCTCTGGGTCGGTGTCACCGGCCTGTCCGGCATCGGTGCCTCGAACGCGACCATCGCCGCGCTCTACAACGACAACCTGCTGGCGATCGAGCGGCTCAACGAAATCCGCAACAACCAGATGCAGATGCATATCACGCTCGCGACCGCCCGCCAGGAGAGCGACCCCTTCGTGATCGTCGAGCACACCGACAGGATCGGCGGCATGATCTTCCGCATCGAGAATCTGCTCAAGGAATACGAGGGCCGCACGCTGGCGGCGGACGAGCGTGAACTGTTCGATGCCTTCGTCAAGGCACGCCTCAACTTCGGGCGGACCGGCGTGATGCCGATGATCGACCTGCTGCAGGGCGAAAAATTTCCCGAGGCGGACAGATTGCGCAAGGAGGTCATGGAGCCGGCCTACGCCAGGGCGTCCGCTGCCATCGATGCGCTGCTCAAGTATCAGGTAGATCACGCCCGCGCATCCTACGAAGCGGCGGAGAGCGCCGCCGCGCGGGTGCGCATGATCACGATCGGCAGCATGGTGGTCGGCCTCGCGCTGTCGATCCTGGCAGGTTTATTCATCACGCGGGCGATCACTGGCAGCGTTGCCGAGCTCGTCAAGGCGGCCACGGCGTTCGCGGCCGGCGACCTGACGGCGCGCGCCGCCGTGCGCGGTGGCTGCGAACTAGGCCAGGTGGCGCGGACTTTCAACAAGATGGCGGAGGAGTTCGCGGCGATCCTGAGCCAGGTACAGGAGGCCTCGACCCGGGTGGTCGATACCTCGACGGGCGTCGCGGATACCGCGCGTCAGGTGGCAGACGCATCGCGGGGCCAGGCCGAAGCGGCCGCCGACGCCACCGGTTCCGCCGAACGTCTCAACCAGGCCATCGGCGAACTCGTCGCGCGCAGCGAGCAGGCGGCCGGCGCCGCGGAGGAAACCAGCGGCCTAGCGGTGCATGGGCAGGAAGTCGTCAATCAGGCGGTGGCCGGCATCCGCGCCATCGCCGCCACCTTCGGCGAATCGGCGCGGCTCGTCGATGCGCTCGGCAAGAGTTCGGACCAGATTGGTGAAATCGTCGCCGTCATCAAGGAAATCGCCGACCAGACCAACCTGCTGGCGCTCAACGCCGCCATCGAGGCGGCGCGCGCCGGCGAGCAGGGTCGGGGCTTCGCGGTGGTGGCCGACGAGGTGCGCAAGCTGGCCGAGCGGACGACGGGCGCCACGACGGAGATTTCGGCGATGATCGCGGCAATCCAGAGCGAGACCAGCGGTGCCGTGCGCAACATGGAGGCGGGCAGCCGCCAGGTCGATGCTGGATTGCAGTTGGCCGAGCAGGCCGGCGACTCGCTCGAACGCATCAACGCGAGCATTCGCGCCGTGGCGGCGGCGATCCGCGACACGGCGGCGGCGACGCACGAGCAGGCCGCGACCAGCCGCGAGATATCCGGTCGTGTCGACAGCATCGCCAGCATGGCGACCGAGAACAGTTCGGCAGTGGCGGGTACCACCGAGGCCGTGCATGGTCTCAAGCAGCTGGCCGAGGCCTTGCAGGAGCTGGTGTCGCGCTTCCGGCTCGCCTAGCGTCGCGCCAGATATACGCCCCATACCGCGAACGCCATGCCGGCGAGCGCGGCGGCGCCCAGCGTCTCGCCGAACAGCCCCCAGGCGAGCAGCGCCGTGGTGGGTGGGGTGAGGTAGAACAGGCTGGCGACGTTGACGGCGCTGCCGTGGCGGATCAGCCAGTTCAGCAGCGAGATGGCGCCGACCGAGAGGACCAGTACCAGCCAGCCGAGCGCGAAGACGAATTCGCCCGTCCAGTCCACGCGCCAGCCGTCGCTGGCGAGGACGAGCGCTCCGGTGACCACGGCGCTGGGCAGGAACTGCGCGACGGCGCCGCTACGCCAGTCGAAGCGCGGCGCGAATTTCTTCTGATACAACGTGCCGGCGGTGATGCCCAGCAGCGCGACGAGCGCAGGCACCAGTGCGGAAAGGCTGAAGCCGTGGCCGAGCTTTTCGGCGACGACCAGCGCGACGCCGGCGAAGCCCAGCCCGAGCCCGAACCACTGGCGCGGCAGCACGCTCTCGCCCAGCAGGCGGCCGGCGACGGTGGCGGTCAGCAGCGGCTGCAGGCCGACCACGAGGGCGGTGACCCCCGCCGGCAGGCCTTGGCCGATCGCGACGAAAACGCCGCCAAGATAGAGCGCGTGGACGAGCAGGCCGCTGACGCCGATGTGCAGCCACTGGCGTCCGTCGCGCGGCCAGGGTGCGCGCAGTGCCAGCGCCAGCGTGCCCATCAGGGCGATCACCAGCAGATAGCGGATGAACAGGAAGGCGAGCGGCGCGGCGTGCGGCAGGCCGAATTTCGCGCCGAGGAAGCCGGTGCTCCAGAGGAAGACGAACAGGAAAGGCGCCAGCCGGGCCAGCATGAAAAGTCAGTCCCGGCGGGACGGCGACGGGGAGCTTATTCGTCCATCACCGCCGAGGTGTAGACCTCCTGCACGTCGTCGAGGCCGTCGAGCGCGTCGAGCAGCTTCTGCATCTTCGCGGCGTCCTCGCCGACGAGTTCGGTCTCGCCCATCGGCTTCATCGTCACCTCGGCGTACTCGGCCTTGAAGCCGGCGGCCTCGAGCGCTTCCTTGACGGCGAGGAAATCGCCGGGCGCGGTGATGACCTCGATCGAACCGTCGTCATTGCTCGCCACGTCTTCGGCGCCGGCCTCGATGGCGGCGTCCATCAGCTTCGCCTCGTCGGTGCCGGGGGCGAAGACGAGCTGGCCGCAATGCTTGAACTGGAAGGCGACGCAGCCGTCTGTGCCCATGTTGCCGCCGTATTTGTTGAAGGCGTGGCGCACGTCGGCGACGGTGCGCGTCTTGTTGTCGGTGAGGCAGTCGACCATCACCGCCGCGCCACCGATGCCGTAGCCTTCGTAGCGGATTTCGACGTAATCGACGCCCTCGAGCTCGCCAGTGCCCTTCTTGATGGCATTCTCGATCTTGTCCTTCGGCATGTTGACGGCTTTCGCCTTTTCCACCGCCATGCGCAGGCGCGGGTTGAAGTTCGCATCTCCGCCGCCCATCTTGGCGGCGACGGTGATTTCCTTGGCGACGCGCGAAAAGGCGGCGCCGCGCTTCTCATCCTGGCGGCCCTTGCGGTGCTGGATGTTGGCCCATTTGGAATGTCCGGCCATGATGGTTTCCCCTGCGTAAAATGGGACGAATTTTACACGCGCCCCTTCGGGAAAACCGCCATGACCCAGCCCCTGCCCGTCGCCAAGCATGCCGATCTCGAACTGTCCCTGCTGCCCGCGCTCGCGAACCGCCACGGTCTGATCACGGGCGCCACGGGGACTGGCAAGACAGTCACCCTGCAGCGCCTGACCGAGCAGTTCTCGGCCATCGGCGTGCCGGTCTTCCTCGCCGACGTGAAGGGCGACCTGTCCGGCCTCGGCGCCGCCGGCGCGGCTTCGGACAAGCTGCAAAAGCGCCTGGACGCCCTGGGCGTGACCGACTGGACGCCGCGCGCCAACCCGGTCGTCTTCTGGGATGTATTCGGCACGGCCGGCCATCCGGTGCGCGCCACCGTTTCGGACATGGGCCCGTTGCTGCTGGCGCGCCTGCTGGGGCTCAACGATACGCAGGAGGGCGTGCTGCAGATCGCCTTCCGCGTCGCCGACGATGCCGGCCTGCTGCTGCTCGACCTCAAGGACCTGCGCGCGCTGGTGCAGCACGTCGGCGACAACGCGGGAGAGCTCAAGACGCAATACGGCAACATCTCCGCCGCCAGCATCGGCGCCATCCAGCGCGGCCTGCTGACGCTCGAAGCGCAGGGTGGCGACCGGTTTTTCGGCGAGCCGATGCTCGACATCGCCGACCTGATGCAGACGCAGGATGGCAAGGGCGTCGTGAATATCCTCGCCGCCGACCAGCTGATGAATGCCCCGAAGCTCTACGCCACCTTCCTCTTGTGGCTGCTCGCCGAGCTGTTCGAGCAGTTGCCCGAGGCCGGCGACCTCGACAAGCCGAAGCTGGTCTTCTTCTTCGACGAGGCGCACCTGCTGTTCACCGATGCGCCGGCCGCGCTGATCGACAAGGTCGAGCAGGTGGTGCGGCTGATCCGGTCCAAGGGCGTGGGCGTCTACTTCGTCACGCAGAATCCGCTCGATGTGCCCGACAAGGTGCTCGGCCAGTTGGGCAACCGCGTGCAGCACGCGCTGCGCGCCTTCACGCCGCGCGACCAGAAGGCCGTGAAAGCGGCGGCCGAGACGATGCGCGCCAATCCGGCCTTCGACGCGGTCGCCGCGATCACCGAGCTGGGCGTTGGCGAGGCGCTGGTGTCCTTCCTCGACGAGAAGGGCCGACCGGCCGTGGTCGAGCGCGCCTTCGTGCTGGCGCCGGGGTCGCGGATCGGCCCGCTGACCGACGCGGAGCGGCAGCAGGCGATCCGCGCCTCGGTTCTCCATGGCCACTATGAAAAGGCCGTGGATCGCGAATCGGCTTATGAAAAACTGACGGCACGCGTCGCGGAGGCATCGGGAAAAGTCAGTCCCGGCGGTGCGGCGACGCAAAACGCCGGCAGCGAAGGTGGCGGCCTCAACGAGCTGCTCTTCGGCCGCACCGGTCCGCGCGGCGGCCAATACGACGGCTTGGTGCAGACGATGGCGAAGACGGTGGTGCGCACCATCGGTTCGCAGGTCGGCCGCCAGATCGTGCGCGGCGTGCTGGGCTCGCTGCTCGGCGGCCGCCGCTAGCCGATGAAACCCGGCGGCGGCCACGGCGCCGGGATGGCGCTGGCGATCGTCGCCGCCTTCGGCTTCTCGTTCAAGGCGATCCTCGTCAAGCTTGCCTATCCTTACGGCGTCGATGCCGTGACGTTGCTGGCGCTGCGCATGGCGTTCGCGCTGCCGGTGTTCCTCTGGGTCGGGTTTTCCGCCTCGCGCGGTGCCGCCCGGCTGTCGGCGCGCGAGTGGGCCGGCGTCGTCGTCATGGGGCTGGCCGGCTACTACGGCGCGAGCATCTTCGACTTCCTCGGCCTGCAATACATCTCGGCCGGCCTCGAACGCCTGATCCTGTTCACCTACCCGACGCTGACTCTGCTGTTCGGCATGGCGCTCGCCCGTCGCCTCGCCAGCCGGCGCGAGGTGGCAGCGCTGGCGCTGTGCTACCTCGGCATCGGCGCGGCCTTCTGGCACGACCTCGAATTCGCCGCCGACTCGGCTGCGATCTGGCTCGGCAGCGGCCTCGTCTTCGCTTCGGCGCTCAGCTACGCCGTTTATCTCACCGGTAGCGCCCGGCTGATCGCCCGCCTTGGCACGGCGCGCTTCTCGGCGCTGGCGATGCTGGTGTCCGCCACCGCCGTGTTTGGCCACTTCCTCGTCGCGCAGCCCCTGAGCGCGCTCATCCAGCCCTGGCCGGTCTATGGCTACGCGCTGGCGATGGGTTTGTTCTCCACCGTGCTGCCCGTCTTCGCCCAGTCGGCGGCGATCCGCCGCCTCGGCAGCGCGCGCGTGGCGCTGGTCTCGATGCTCGGTCCGCTCGCCACGATCGGGCTGGCCGGCTGGCTGCTGGGCGAACCCCTGTCTTTCGCCCAATTATTCGGGGCCGCCCTCGTCATTTTCGGGGTGGCGCTGGCCGGACGGCGCGGAGCGGCATGATCGTGATGATTGCCAGCCGCATGTTGCCATGCCATCATTCGACACCAATTCCATAAGAATAATCAGCATCGTGCGACTCATCCCGCCACTCCTCGCGGCCCTGCTCCTTGCAGCAGGGGGGAATGGTTTGGCTGCCGGATTGACGGAGCAGGACTATTTCGACGAACTGCCCGTGGTGCTCACGGTGACGCGTCTGGCGCAGCCGCTGAGCGAGACGCCGGGGGCGGTGACGGTCATCGACCGCGAAACCATCCGCCGTTCCGGCGCACGCGAACTGACGGATGTCCTGCGGCTGGTGCCGGGCTACCTGATCGGCGGCTACAGCGGCGCGCATCCGAGCGTCGCCTACCACGCGCCGCTGGACGATTTTGGCGTGCGCAATCTGGTGCTGGTCGACGGCCGCTCGGTCTATTCGTCCTACCAGTTCGGCGACACGCACCGCGGCATGATGGGCGTGCTGCTGGAGGACATCGAGCGCATCGAGGTGCTGCGCGGCGCCAACTCGGCGGCCTATGGTGCCAACGCGATGTTCGGCGTCATCAACATCATCACGCGCCACAGCTACGACACGCTGGGCGGCGAGGTGTCCGTGACCGGTGGCGGCGCCGGCGTCAAGGACAGCCATGCGCGCATCGGCTGGGGCAACGAGACAGCGAGCTTTCGCTTGTCGACCGGACGGCGCGCCGACAACGGCTACCTCAACGCCCACGACGACAAGATCGTCAGCCAGCTGCATTTCCGCGGAGATCTGCGCCCCGCAGCGGATCAGGAGCTGATGTTGTCGGCCGGCGTCGCCGAGCTGGCGGCGGGTGCAGGCTTCATCGGCGATGTCGGCAATGCGCCGCGCACCACGGACTGGCGCGACGCCTATCTGCATGGCATCTGGCGACGGCAGCTGAGTGCCGACGAGGAGCTCAAGTTCTCCTTCAGTATCGACGAGGAGAGCTTCCACGACGCTTTCTTCCATTCCACGTTCGCCGTCGACTTCACCTCCAGCGGCAGCGGCCGGCGCGTCGATGCCGAATTGCAGCATCAGATGAGAATCTCGCCGGCGTTGCGCGTCGTCTGGGGCGTCGGGCACAAGCACGAGAGTGCCCGCTCCCTGCCGCTCTATAACCGCAGCGACCCGGTATCGATCCACGAGGAGCGGCTGTTCGGCAATCTCGAGTGGCGCCCCCATCCGCGCTGGTTCGTGAATGCCGGCGGCTTTCTCGGCGACCACAGCCGCAAGGGCAGCTACTTCACGCCGCGCCTGATGGCGAATTTCAGGCTGGCCGACGATCACACCCTGCGCGCGGGGCTGACGGAATCGACCCGCATGCCCTCGTTGTTCGAACTGATGTCGGATGTCCGGCTCTACCCGCCCGCGTTCCTGGGCGCCCCGTATCGCTACTACGCCTCCACGGGCAAGGTGCGGCCGGAAACGCTGGAGACCCGCGAACTGGGCTACTTCGGCGAAATCCGCGACTGGCGCATGACGCTGGACGTGCGCGCTTATGTCGAGCTGATGCGCGACGTGGTGGTGCGCTACGAATATCCGAACCCGACCTTTCCCTTCCAGCGCGCCAACCTTTTCGATTTCACCAATGCGAGCGCCTTCAAGATTCGCGGCCTCGAATACCAGTTGCGCTGGAAGCCGTTGGCCGGCACCGAAATCTGGCTGAACCAGTCCTTCGAGCGGATGATCTGGGACCGCGGCGCAAGCAGCGCGACCGCCAACATTCCTCCGAGTCACGCCACGACCGTGGCCCTGTTCCAGAAGCTGCCGTTGGATCTGGACCTGAGCCTGATGTATCACAGCATCGGCGCGCTGACCTGGGATGACGCAGCCGACACCCTGCCGCGCACCCACCGGCTCGACGCGCGGCTGGCCCGGAGTTTCCTTGTCGGCGGCAAGCGGATCGAGGCAGCGCTCGCCGTGCAGGCGGCGAACGGCAACTATTCCGAATACCAGAAAGGCGCGGCGGGCGGCGGTACGGATTTCCGCTTCGAGCGCCGCGCTTACGGCAGCTTGCGGCTGGAGTTCTAGAATGCGCGCCGGAGGATTTGCCACACCACTCCGCGCATGCCATCATCCGCCCCATTCCCATAAGCGATATTTCCAGAGCCAGCCGATGCGCTCCTGCTTCCGCCGCTTTCCGCCGCTTTTCCTGTGCGCCCTGATGAGCAGTGCCGCTCACGCCGCCGAATTGACCGAGCAGGATTATTTCGACGAACTGCCAGAGGTTCTGACGGTGACGCGCCTCGCCCAGCCGTTGAGCGAGACGCCCGGGGCCGTGACCATCATCGATCGGGACACCATTCGCCGTTCCGGCGCACGCGAACTGGTGGATGTCCTGCGTCTGGTTCCCGGATATCTGGTCGGGGGGTGGACCGGAGCCAACCCGAATGCCGCCTACCATGTCCCGCTGGACGATTACGGGACGCGCAACCTGGTGCTGGTCGATGGGCGCTCGGTCTATTCCGCCTTCCTGCTCGGCGACACGCACCGGGGCATGATGGGCATTCCCCTCGAGGACGTCGAGCGCATCGAGGTGCTGCGCGGATCGAATTCGGCCGCCTATGGCGCCAATGCGATGTTCGGGGTCATCAACATCATCACCAGGCATGCCAGCGATACGCAGGGCGTTGCCCTCGCGGTCACGTCCGGAGAAGGGGGAACGCAGGACAATTACGCGCGCCTCGGCTGGGGCACGGATACGGCCAGCTTCCGCGTGACGGCGGCACGCCGCAAGGACGACGGTTACCGCTTCGCCTACGACGACAAGATCCTGAGCCAGTTGCATGTTCGCGGGGATGCACGTCCGGCGCTGGACCAGGAGGTGTTCGTGGCGGCGGGAATCGTCGAGCAGTCGGCGGGCGACGGGTTCCCCGGCTACCTGAACAACGGTAATCTGGAGCGTGGGACGAACTGGACCGACTTCTACCTGCAGGGTGCCTGGGAGCGGCAGTTGTCATCGACCGACAAGTTCAGGGTCTCCGCCAGCTTCGACGAAGAAAACATTCACGACAGCTTTCCCTACCACTTATCGATTGCGCCACCGGCCGTGCTGCAAACCGTAACCCTCGATTTCGGCGGCCGGGCGCGTCGCTGGAATCTCGAGTTCCAGCATCATCTTGGTCTGGGGGAGGGCTTGCGGGCGGTCTGGGGCGCCGGCTACAGCCATGAGGAAGCGAAATCGCACGCGCTCTATTATGTGGATGGCCCCGTTTCGGTCCGCGAATATCGCGCCTTCGGCACGCTGGAGTGGCGGATCAATCCCCGCTGGGTGGTCAACGCCGGCGCATTCTTGGGTGATCACAGTCGCAAGGGCAGTTATTCCGCGCCGCGCCTGATGGTGAACTACCATGTCGGCGACGACCACACCCTGCGCGCCGGCTGGACGAAGTCGGCACGGATTCCCAATCTTTACGAGTTGTCCGCCGATCGCCGTTATGACACAGTGCTTGGCCAACTGCGCTACGATGCGGCCACCGGTAAGGTGGAGCCCGAAGTGTTGAAGACCGAGGAAGTCGGTTATTTCGGCAATTTCCAAGACTGGCGGCTGACGCTGGATGTCCGCGCTTATCGTGAGCGTATGCTGGGCGTGATCGACAAGAAGCGCTACACGCTGCCGGGCTACGTTCTGGGCCAGGTCGATGATTTCGTGAATGTCCGCAATCTGGAAACCCACGGCATCGAATACCAGTTGCGCTGGAAACCATGGGCTGATACGGAAATCTGGCTGAACCAGAGCGCCCAGCGGATGCGCTGGAACGAAGATGGCCGCCAAACCTCCATGCCGCCCGAACGAGCATTGATGCTGGCGATTTTCCAGCGCTTGCCCAACGACGTCGAACTGACCCTGATATATTCCTCGACCAGCGAGATGACCTGGCGGGATGAGTTCAGGAAACTCAAGCCCGTCGGACGAACGGATCTCCGCGTCGCCTACCCATTCAGGGTGGGAACGACCCGCATGGAGGCGGCGCTGACGGTACAGGCGCTTAATGGCGACCATGTGGCGTCCTACCCGGACCTGAGCCATCCCCAGTTCCTGCAGGAACGCCGTGCCTACGGCACGCTGCGGCTGGAGTTCTGACGATGGCCCGGCGCTTCCTCCACTTCGCCGCCGCATGCCTGCTGTATATGACTTTGGTATTATCTGCGCGGGCGGCCGAGGTATGGGTCGTGCTGGCGGAGGACACAGGGGCCTATGCCGAGGCAGGTGCCGTGTTGCGCGCCGAACTGCGCGGCGCGGCGCGGGTGAAGGATGGCGTGGCGTCGGCGGTCCTGCAGGAGGATGCCGGGCCGCCCGCTCTGGTCGTCACGGTCGGCGTCGCCGCCTTCGAGCGCTCGCTCAAGTGGCTGTCCGACCGCGGCGCGGCCTGGAGCGGCGTGCCGGTGCTGGCGACCCTGTTGCCGCGCGCCTCCTACGAGGCATTGGCCGGTGTGGGTGCGGCGCGTTACCGTCCGCTTTCCGCGGTCGTCCTCGACCAGCCGCTCGCGCGCCAGATGGCCCTGCTGCGGCGCGCTTTGCCCGAACGTTCCCGCGTCGGCGTGCTGCTGGGGCCGGAGACGCGCCGTCAGCTCGGCGAACTCGACCGACAGGCGCGTGTGCACGGGCTGCGACTGGTGCCAGCGCCATCGGTCGATCGTCCTGAAGAGATTTATCCGTCGCTGCGTGAGGCGCTGGCGAACGCCGACGTGCTGCTCGCCCTGCCCGACCCGGCCGTCTACAACGGCGCGACGCTGCAGAACATCCTGCTCACCAGTTATCGGGCACGTGTGCCGCTGGTGGCCTTTTCCGCCGCCTATGTCAGGGCCGGCGCGCTGCTGGCAGTGTATTCGACGCCGGTCCAGGTCGCTGGCCAGGCCGCCGGCATCGCGCGCGACGTCCTGGCAGGGCGCAACCTGACGGCGGTCCAGACGCCGCGCGAATTCGCGGTGGCCGCGAACACACGGGTGGCGGCCTCGCTGGGCCTGCATCTCGACGACGCGGCGGCGATCGCCGAGGACCTGCGGCGCGGCGAGGAACGGAAGTGAGCCGGCGGCCCGGCTTTCGCGGCCGCCTGCTGCTGGGCGCGGTGCTGCCCGCGCTGGTGATGTCCCTGCTGCTGGAGGCCGTTTTCCTCGGGCGCTATCGCGCCGAACTGGAGACCGCGTTCCATGAACGCGCCAAGGCCGTCGTGCGCCAGATGACGCCGTCCGTGGATTACGCGCTGTTCGTCGGTAACCGCGAGGCGCTGGCGGTGCTGGCCGAGGCGACGCTCAAGAGCGATGGACAGATTCTCTCCGTCGGCGTGCTGGACGCGAACGGGACGGAGATCGTGCGTGCCGGTGTTCGGCCGGCCCGGCTTCCGCCTTTGGCGTCAAACCTCCAGCTGAGCGACACTCCCGGAAGTACGACGGTCGCTGCACCGGTCATGCCGGCCACCCTGCCGGTGGATGGCGAAGGGTTCGGCGCGGCCATGCCCCTTGCGCCCACCGGTTACGTGGTGCTCGAAATTTCCCGGGCGGAACTGGCCGCGCGGCAGCGCGAGATGCTGCTGCTGACGCTGGCGATCGTGCTGGGCGGCCTGCTGCTCGGCGGCTGGGTGTCGCTGCGCATCGCCGGCCGGGTGCTGACCCGGCTCGATGCCGCCAGCGCGGAACTCCAGCGGCAGAAGGAGGTCGCCGAAACGCTGGCGCGCACCGATGCGCTGACCGGCCTGCCCAACCGCCGTGCCTTCGACGAGACCGCGCAGCGCGAGATTCGCCGCGCCCAGCGCTACGGCACGCCGCTGGCGCTGGCGATGACGGACCTCGACCACTTCAAGGTGGTCAATGACCAGCATGGTCATCATGTCGGCGACCGGGTGCTGGTGAATTTCGCCCACATGCTGGCCGCGGTGGTGCGCGAGGTCGACCTGGTCGGTCGCTGGGGCGGGGAGGAGTTCGTCATCCTGATGCCGGCGGCGGACCTCGACGAGGCGGTGCGTGCGGCGGAGCGGATGCGCGCAGCGGTGGCGACCATGCCTGCGCCATGCGGCGACATACCCTGCGCCATCACCGCCAGTTTCGGCGTTGCCGTGCTGGGTCCGGACGAACCAACGCTCGATGCCCTGCTGCACCGCGCCGACACGGCGCTTTATCGCGCCAAGGAAGCTGGCCGCAATCGCGTCGAAATCGGCTGAGCGTCAGGCCGGTGTGCGGGCCAGACCGAGGCGCCGCACGATTTCCAGCGACAGCGCCGACTGGTTGAGCGTGTAGAAGTGCAGGCCCGGCGCGCCGAGGTCCAGCAGGCGCTGGCACAGCTCGGTGACCACGTCGAGACCGAAGGCGCGGATCGATTCGGCGTCGTCGCCGAAGCTCTCGAACTTCTTGCGCATCCAGCGCGGAATCTCGGCGCCGCTGCTGTCGGCGAAGCGCGCCAGCTTGCTGAAACTGGCGATCGGCATGATGCCCGGCACGATGGGGAGCTCGATGCCCAGTGCGCGCGCCTCGGCGACGAAGTGGGCATAAGCATCCGCGTTGTAGAAGAACTGGGTGATCGCGCTGTCGGCGCCGGCAGCGACCTTCTTCCTGAAGTTCAACAGGTCCTCGCGCGGGTTCTTCGCCTGCGGGTGCCACTCGGGGTAGGCGGCGACCTCGATGCGGAAGACGTCGCCGGTTTCCTGGCGGATGAATTCGACCAGTTCGTTGGCGTAGCGGAACTCGCCGGCGTCGGCCATGCCCGAGGGCAGGTCGCCGCGCAACGCAACGATGCGGCGGATGCCATGGTCGCGGTAGTCGTGCAGGATCTGGCGGATGCCGTCGCGCGTCGAGCCGATGCAGGAGAGGTGCGGCGCGGCGGCGTGGCCCTCGGCGGCGATCTCCATGACGACGTCGAAGGTACGCTCGCGCGTCGAGCCGCCGGCGCCGTAGGTCACCGAGAAGAAGCTCGGGCCGACGGCGGCGAGCTGCGCGCGCGCGGCGCGCAGCTTGTCGACGCCTTCGGTCGTTTGCGGCGGGAAGAATTCGAAGGAAATTTCAGGCGTGTTCATGGCGGGCATGGAGGAAGAATTCGCGGTTGCCGTCGGTACCAGTGATCGGGCTGTCGAACCAGTCGACGACGGTCAGGTGGTGGGTCGCGCAGCAGGCGGCGAGCCGGTCGCGCACGACGGGGTAGAGCGCGGCGTCGGTGACGATGCCGCCCTTGCCGACGTTTTCGGGGCCGACTTCAAACTGCGGCTTGACCAGCAACAGCAGGTCGCCGAGCTTCGTCAGCAGCGGCGGGAGCCGCGGCAGGATCAGCGTCAGCGAAATGAAGCTGACGTCGGCGACGATGAGATCGAACTGCCGTCCCGTCAGCACCGACTTTTCCAGGGCGCGGGCATTCACGCCTTCGTGCGCTTCAACGCGCGGGTTCGCGGCGATGGCCGGATGCAGCTGGCCGTGGCCGACATCGATGCCGACGACCCGGGCGGCGCCCTGCTTGAGCAGGCAGTCGGTAAAGCCGCCGGTCGATTGCCCGATGTCGAGGCAGGCGCGACCGCGCGGGTCGATGCCGGCGTGCAGCAGCGCGCCGGCGAGCTTGAGTCCGCCGCGCGAAACGTATTCGATGTCCGGGGCGGGGGCGACGACCAGCGCCGCATCGGCCGCCAGCAGCTGGGAGGGCTTGACGATCGCCGTGTCGCCGGGACTGACTTTCACGCGACCGGCTTCGATCAGCCGCTGCGCCGCCGTACGCGAGGGAGACAGCCCCCGCTGCACGAGCAGCGCATCCGCCCGCACGCCATCGGCCTGCGAAACGGGCTTGCCGCCATGGATCGCAGCGGCGGCACGCACGGCCACCTTGGTTTTCGGGCGGGCCGTGCGGGCATGAAACGAGTTCATGCTCATCGGTGACTAAATTCCGGCTCAGTAACGATAATGCTCGGCCTTGTACGGGCCTTCCTTCGGCACGCCGATATAGGCGGCCTGCTGGTCGGTCAGTTCGGTCAGCTGCGCGTTGAGCTTCTTGAGCTGGAGGCGCGCCACCTTCTCGTCGAGGTGCTTGGGCAGCGTATAGACGCCCACCGGGTAGTCGGCGTTCTTGGTGAACAGCTCGATCTGCGCGATGGTCTGGTTGGCGAAGGACGACGACATCACGTAGCTGGGGTGGCCGGTGGCGCAGCCGAGGTTCACCAGACGGCCCTTGGCCAGCAGGATGATGCGCTTGCCGTCCGGGAAGATGACGTGGTCGACCTGCGGCTTGATCTCCTCCCACTGGTATTTCTCGATGGAGGCGACGTCGATCTCGTTGTCGAAGTGGCCGATGTTGCAGACGATGGCCTGGTCCTTCATGCGCGCCATGTGGTCGTGGTTGATGACGTGATAGTTGCCGGTGGCGGTGACGAAGATGTCGGCCTTGTCGGCGGCGTATTCCATGGTCACGACGCGGTAGCCTTCCATCGCGGCCTGCAGCGCGCAGATCGGGTCGATCTCGGTGACCCACACCTGGGCGGACAGCGCACGCAGCGCCTGCGCCGAACCCTTGCCCACGTCGCCGTAGCCGCATACCAGCGCGATCTTGCCGGCCACCATCACGTCGGTGGCGCGCTTGATGCCGTCGACCAGCGATTCGCGGCAGCCATAGAGGTTGTCGAATTTCGATTTGGTGACCGAGTCATTGACGTTGATCGCGGGAATCTTCAGGTCGCCACGCTCGTGCATCTGGTAGAGGCGATGCACGCCGGTGGTGGTCTCCTCGGTGACACCCTTGATTTGGGCGAGACGGGTCGAATACCAGCTCTTGTCGGTGGCGAGTTTGGCCTTGATCGCGGCGAAGAGGATGGTTTCCTCTTCCGAGGTCGGCTTGGCGATGACGGAAATGTCCTTCTCGGCCTTGGCGCCGAGGTGCAGCAGCAGCGTGGCGTCGCCGCCGTCGTCGAGGATCATGTTCGAGAAGCCGCCGTCCGGCCATTCGAAGATGCGGTGGGTGTAGTCCCAGTAGTCGGTCAGCGTTTCGCCCTTGACGGCGAACACGGCGATGCCGTCCTTGGCGATGGCGGCGGCGGCGTGATCCTGCGTCGAGAAGATGTTGCACGAGGCCCAGCGCACTTCGGCGCCGAGCGCGGTCAGCGTCTCGATCAGCACGGCGGTCTGGATCGTCATGTGCAGCGAACCGGTGATGCGCGCGCCCTTCAGGGGCTGGCTCTTGGCGTATTCCTCGCGGATCGCCATCAGGCCGGGCATCTCGGTCTCGGCGATGCGGATTTCCTTGCGGCCCCAGTCGGCGAGGCCCATGTCGGCAATGACGTAGTCGTTGGTAGTGGTCATGAGGTTCAGGCTCCTTGAACGAATGACCGGGAGGGCGCTTGCCTGTGCGGACAAACCCACCCTTCCCGGTGCGGGTTGGGTGAGCGCCGTTGATACAAACCGAGCCTGGGGAAATCTAACCTCGCAGCGCTCCTCGGAATGCGGCCATTATAGTCCAGCCCCGGCCTGACACGGATCAAGGCGCCGCCGGGGGAAAAGCCGCTATCCTTGCCGCCGTTCGCGTTCCCAATGGAGTCGGCAATGAAGAAAATCCTGACCGGCCTGTTCTGCATGCTGGCATTGACGCTGGCGCAGGCCGAAACGGCCACCCCCGGCGCCGCCGAGGTGCGCGCGCTCGGCCTGCTCAACGGCGAGGCGCTGGCCTGCAAGCAGATGGCGCTGGTCGATCGCGTCCGTGGCCGCATCATCCACGAGGCGCCGAAGACGCGCGAGATCGGCGAGATCTTCGAGGCCGCGACCACGGAACGCTTCCTCGCGATGGGGCAGAAGAACGAGTCCTGCCCGGATGGCCGCGCGCTCGCCGAGCGCATCGAGACCGCCACGCAGGCGCTGCGCGCCGCTTTCGCGGCCGCGCACGGCAAATGAAAAAAGTCAGTTCCGGCAGGACGGCGGCGTTGTGCGCGGCGTTGTGCCTCTGGAGCGCAATCGCCCAGGCCCAGCATGACCTCGGCCTTGGGCAGGTGCGCGACATCGTGCCGCGCTATCTCTTGCAGGACGTCAATGGCCGCGCGACGACGCCGGACGACTTTCGCGGCCGCTACCAGCTGATCGCCTTCGGCTACACTTTCTGTCCCGACGTTTGCCCAACGACGCTGACCGAGATGACCGCGGTGCTGCAGGTGCTCGGCCCGCTGGCGGAGGGGCTCCAGCCGGTCTTCGTCTCGGTCGATCCCGAGCGCGACACGCTGGAGGTGCTGCGCAATTACACCGCCTTCTTCGATCCGCGCATCGCCGGCATGACCGGTTCTCCCGCGCTGGTGAGCCGCGCCGCCGAAAACTTCAAGGTGCGCTACCAGAAGGTGCCGCGCGCCGATGGCAATTACGCCATGGATCACTCCGCCGGCATGTTCCTGCTCGGCCCGGATGGCAGTTTCCTGAAGAAGTTCGCCTTCGCCACCCCGCCGGGCGAGATCGCCGTCGCGATCCGCCGGCAGATGGAGGAGGTGCCGGCGCAGATTCCGCCGCGCCGGCCCTAGGATTACAGCCCGGCGTCCGACTTGAGCGCCAGCGCCTTGTCGGTGGCTTCCCAGGTGAATTCCGGCTCGTCGCGGCCGAAATGGCCGTAGGCGGCTGTTTTCTCGTAGATCGGCCGCAGCAGGTTGAGCATGTTGACGATGCCCTTGGGCCGCAGGTCGAAGTGCTTCTTCACCAGCGCGGCGATGGTTTCGTCCGAGACCTTGCCGGTGCCGAAGGTCGTCACCCAGACGCTGGTCGGTTCGGCGACGCCGATCGCGTAGGACACCTGCACCTGGCAGCGCGAGGCCAGTCCCGCCGCGACGATGTTCTTGGCGACGTAGCGGCCGGCGTAGGCGGCCGAACGGTCCACCTTGGACGGATCCTTGCCCGAGAACGCGCCACCACCGTGCGGGCAGGCGCCGCCGTAGGTGTCGACGATGATCTTGCGGCCGGTCAGGCCGCAGTCGCCCTGCGGGCCGCCGACGACGAAGCGACCGGTGGGGTTCACCAGATACTTGATATCGCCCTTGACCAGTTCCTTGGGCAGGATCGGCTTGATGATTTCCTCGATGACGCCTGCGCGGATCATTTCCAGAGAGACTTCGGGCGCATGCTGGGTGGAGATCACCACGGTGTCGATCGCCGCCGGCTTGCCGTCGACGTAGCGGATGGTGACCTGCGATTTCGCGTCGGGGCGCAGCCAGGGCAGGCGGCCGTCCTTGCGCAGCATGGCCTGGCGCTCGACGAGGCGGTGGCTGAGCCAGATCGGTAGTGGCATCAGGCTCGGCGTCTCGTCGCAGGCGTAGCCGAACATCAGGCCCTGGTCGCCGGCCCCTTGGTCGAGGTTGTTGTCGTAGGCCTTGTTGACACCCTGGGCGATGTCGGGCGACTGCTTGTCGTAGGCCACCAGCACGGCGCAGCCCTTGTAGTCGATGCCGTATTCGGTGTTGTCGTAACCGATGCGCTTGATGGTGTTGCGCGCGACCTGGATGTAGTCGACGTTGGCGCTGGTGGTGATCTCGCCGGCCAGCACGACGAGGCCGGTGTTGCACAGCGTTTCGGCGGCGACGCGCGAGGTCGGGTCCTGCGCCAGGATGGCGTCGAGGATGGCGTCGGAAATCTGGTCGGCGACCTTGTCGGGATGGCCTTCCGAAACCGATTCCGAGGTGAAGAAGTATTGGTTGGACATGCTTGCTCCTGTCGATGTATTCCCCGCTGTCTGGTCCGTCGGACCGGCTCGGGGGATCGGAGCAGGCGACGCTTTAGCAGTATTTGTGAATCGCCCTGCAAGTTGTCCTTGGCCAGCATGCTGGCGCCTTAACTCGGCGATGGCGGCGATAATAGCGGCTTTTCATCTCCCGTCAACCGCGTCGTCCCCATGGGTTTGCTGTTTCGTTTCCTTTCCTTCCTGCCCCTGCCGGTGCTGCACAACCTCGGCGCCCTGCTCGGCTGGGGCGTCTGGTTGCTCTCGCCGACCTACCGGCGCCATCTGCGGGCGAACCTCGCCCGCGCCGATGCGACCGCCGCGCAGGACGAGGCGATCGCCGAGGCCGGCAAGACACTGGCCGAACTGCCCTGGCTCTGGCAGCGCCCGCAGGCCGAGGTGGTCGGTCGCGTCGTCAAGGTCAGCGGCTGGGAACTGGTCGAGCAGGCCTGGCGGGAGGGGCGCGGCATCCTGTTCCTCACGCCGCACCTGGGCTGTTTCGAGGTCACTGCCCAGTATTACGCCGGCTTCCGGCCGATCACCGTGCTCTACCGCCGCCCCAAGCAGGGCTGGCTCGCGCCGATCATCGAGAACGGGCGCGGCGCCAACCTGAAGCTGGCGCCGGCCGACGTTTCCGGCGTGAAGAAGCTGCTCAAGGCACTCAAGGCCGGCGAAGCGGCCGGCATGCTGCCCGACCAGGCGCCGGGCGCGGGCGAGGGCGAGTGGGCGCCGTTCTTCGGCGCGCCGGCCTACACGATGACGCTCGCCCCCCGTCTTGCCCGGACGGGCGGCACCGCCGTCCTGCTCGCCTACGCCGAGCGCCTCCATTACGGCGCCGGCTACCACCTCAAGCTGTTCGCCCCGGAGGGCGACGTGACGACACCGGCGGGAATCAACCGCGAGATCGAACGGCTGGTACGGATGTGCCCGGGGCAATACCTCTGGGGCTACAACCGCTACAAGCGTCCATCGGGAGCGCCCCTGCCATGACTCGCCTCGCGCTGTTCCTCATGTGGCTGCTGCACTGGCTGCCGCTGCCGGCGCTGGCGGCGTTCGGCCGGCTGTTCGGCCGGCTGCTTTACCGCTACGGGCACGAGCGCCGCCACGTCGCCCTGACCAACCTCGGCCGGTGCTTCCCGCAGATGGACGCGCGGGAAAAGTCAGTCCTGGCGATACGGCATTTCGAAGCCTTCGGTCGCAGCTTTCTGGAGCGCGGCCTGCTGTGGTGGGCCAGCGCCGCGCGCATCCGCCGGCTGGTGCGGATCGAGGGGCTGGAGCGGCTGGAGGCACTGGCCGGCCGGCCGGTGATCCTGCTGGTGCCGCACTTCGTCGGCCTCGACATGGGCTGGACGCGCCTGACGCTGGAGCGCGACATGGTCAGCATCTACGCCAACCAGAAGAACCTGCTGTTCAACGCCGCGCTGCATCAGGGACGGCTGCGTTTCGGCAATTCGGAGCTGCTGTCGCGCCAAGAGGGCACGCGCCGCGCGATCAAGGCGATGAAGGCGGGGCGGCCCTTCTACTACCTGCCGGACATGGATTACGGCGAGCGCGACACCATCTTCGTGCCGTTCTTCGGCGAGCCGGCGGCGACGATCACCGGCTTGTCGCGCCTCGCGCGCCTGACCGGCGCGGCCGTCGTGCCGGTCGTCACGCGCATGACCGGGGACGGGTATGTCGTCATGATCGGCGCGCCCTGGGAGAGCTATCCCGGGGAGGGCATCGAAGCCGACACGTGGCGCATGAACGCCTTCATCGAGCAGGAAGTCCTGAAGATGCCGGAGCAGTATTTCTGGCTGCACAAACGCTTCAAGACCCGCCCGCCCGGCGAAAATAAGCTCTATTGACCCGTTTATTGGCAAAAGCCGGCGCCGGCGGGACGGCGTATCCTCGCGCGATGAAGATTCGATTCACCAAGATGCACGGGCTGGGCAACGACTTCGTCGTGCTCGACGCGACAGGTACGCGCGGCCAGGACTTCGTCCCGAGCGCCGCGCAGGCGCGCTGGCTGGCCGACCGCCACTTCGGCGTCGGCTGCGACCAGATTCTCGTCGTCGAACCGCCGCAACTGGAAGGCGCCGATTTCCGCTATCGCATCTTCAACGCCGATGGCGGCGAGGTCGAGCAGTGCGGCAACGGCGCGCGCTGCTTCGTGCGCTTCGTGCATGAGCAGGGGTTGACGGACAAGCGCGAGATCCGCGTCGAGACCGAGTCCGGCCTCATCGCGCCGCGCCTCGAAGCCGACGGCCTGGTGACAGTGAACATGGGCGTGCCGCGCTTCGCGCCGGCCGACATTCCGTTCATCGCGGAGACGGACGATCTGGTCCAGACGCTCGAATTCGACGGGCGTCAGGCCGGGATCACCGCCGTCTCGATGGGCAATCCGCATGCCGTGCAGGTCGTCGACAACGTCGATTCCGCGCCGGTCGGCCGCGACGGCCCGTGGATCGAGGGCCATCCGCGCTTCCCGAAGCGCGTCAACGCCGGCTTCATGGAAGTCGTCGACCGCCACGCCATCCGCCTGCGCGTCTATGAGCGCGGCGCGGGCGAAACGCTCGCCTGCGGCACCGGCGCCTGCGCCGCCGTCGTCGCGGGCATCCGCCGCGGCCTGCTCGATTCGCCGGTGCGCGTCGCGACGCGCGGCGGCGAGCTGCGGATCGCCTGGCAGGGCACGGGGCAGCCGGTGCTGATGACCGGCCCCGCCGTCACCGTATTCACCGGCGAAACCGAAATTCCCAAGGAGATCGCATGAGCCTGACCGCCAAGGATGTCGCCCAGTTCCTGAAGGACCACCCGGACTTCTTCAACCAATACGCCGACGCGCTGGCGCAGATCACGATTCCCGACCCGCACGGCGGGCGTGCGGTGTCGATCACCGAACGGCAGATGGGCAGCCTGCGCGACCAGGTCAAGCGGCTCGAAAACAAGCTCGCCGAGCTGATCCGCTTCGGCGAGGAAAACGACGTGCTTTCCGGCAAGGCGCACCGGCTCGACGTCGCGCTGGCCGGCGCGACCGATGCCGAAGCCGTGCTGCGCGCCCTCTACGCCCACCTTGGCGGCGACTTCGCCGTGCCGCACGTCGCGGTGCGCCTGTGGGGCGTGGCGGGCGATCCGGCCGCGCCCGAATTCACGCCGATGAGCGTCGCCGCCCACGAATTCGCCGCCACGCTCAAGCGCCCCTACTGCGGCTCCGGCAGCGGCCCGGACGTGCTCGGCTGGTTCGGCGAGCGCGGCGCGCAGGTGCGTTCGCTCGCCCTCGTCGCCCTGCGGCGCGGCCCGGAAACCTTCGGCCTGCTCGCGCTCGGCAGCGAAGAACCGCAGCGCTTCTACCCGGAAATGGGCACGCTCTATCTGGAGCGTATCGGCGAAGTCGCTGCCGTCGCGCTCGCCCGCACGCTGGGCTGATTCCTTCATGGCCGAGGTGTCGGTCCTGCCGCTCGATCCCTCGGTCGAGCAGTTCCTCGCCGAACTCGCCCACCAGCGCCGTGCCAGCCCGCACACGCTGACCGCCTACCGTCGCGACCTCGCGCGGCTGGCCGCCGGCGCCCCCGGGCGGCCGCCGGCCCAACTCCAGTCCCACGAACTGCGGCGCACCGCGATGCGCCTGCATGGCCAGGGCCTGTCCCCGCGCTCGGTGGCGCGCACGCTCTCGGCCTGGCGCGCCTATTACCGCTGGTTGGCGCGGCACGGGAAGATCGAGGCCGATCCCTGCACCGGGCTGCGCGCGCCGAAACGGCCCCGCACGCTGCCCAAGGCGCTCGCCGTCGAGCAGGCCGCCGCCCTGCTCGACGCGCCCGGCGACGATGCGTTGTCGGTGCGCGATCGCGCGATCTTCGAGCTGTTCTACTCGTCCGGCCTGCGCCTCGCCGAACTGGTCGCGCTCGATCTGGCCGCCGCGCGCGACATTGCCACCGGCGAGGTCACGGTCACCGGCAAGCGCGGCAAGACGCGCACCGTGCCGGTGGGCGTCCGGGCGGTCGCGGCGCTGACGGCCTGGCTGGAGCGCCGTCCCGCGCTCGCGGCGCCGGCTGAGCCGGCCCTCTTCGTCAGCCGCCGCGGCACGCGCCTCGCGCCGCGCGCCGTCGCGGCACGCCTCGCGCAGTGGGCGAAAAGGAGCGGCCTTGGCCTGCACGTCCATCCGCACATGCTGCGCCATTCCTTCGCCAGCCACGTGCTGCAATCCAGCGGCGACCTGCGCGCCGTGCAGGAAATGCTGGGCCATGCCAGCATCGCCACCACGCAGATTTATACGCATCTGGACTTCCAGCATCTCGCGCAGGTCTATGATGCCGCGCATCCGCGTGCTAGAAAGAAGGCATAGGCGTTGCCGCCGCCGTCCCGCGGCGGCTGACTTTCCAGAAAAACAATGAATCTGCCCAAAAACCTCTCCGGCGACTTCTGGGGCGGCCTGGCCGCGATGCTGGTCGCCCTGCCCTCGGCGATCGCCTTCGGCGTGACGATCTATGCGCCGCTGGGCGCGGCGGCGCAGGGCGCCTTGGCCGGCATCCTCGGCGCGATGGCGCTGGGGCTGGTCGCCGCCTCGCTGGGTGGAGCGCCACGCCTCATCAGCGCACCCTGCGCGCCGGCCGCCGCTGTGCTCTCGGCCTTTGCCATCGAGACCCTGCGCGCCGGCCACGACGCGGCGAGCGTGATGCTGCTGCTGACCGTGCTGGGCCTGATGGCCGGCCTGCTGCAGCTGGCATTCGGCGCGCTGCGGCTCGGCAAGCTGATCGAATACATGCCCTACCCGGTGGTGAGCGGCTACCTCTCCGGCGTCGGCCTGATCATCATCGGCAGCCAGGTGCCCAAGCTGCTCGGCGCAGGCAAGGGCGTGAACATCTGGCATGCGCTGGCGGCACCGGGCGACTGGAACCTGCCGAGCCTGGCGGTCGGCGTCGTCACGGCGGCGGTGATGCTCGGCGCGCCGCGCTTCGTCAGGATCGTGCCGGCGGCCATCCTCGGCCTGCTGGCGGGGGTGCTGGCCTATGTCGCGCTGGGCCTGGCCGGCGCGGTACCGCTCGCCACGGCGGCGAATCCGCTGGTGGTCGGCCCGCTGTCCGGCGGCGAGGGCGCGAGCTTCCTCGATGCCCTTGCCGCGCGCTGGCAATCGGCCGGCGCGCTCGGCATGGAGACCTTCGTCCTGCTGATCTTCCCGGCGCTGACGCTCGCCGGCCTGCTGTCCATCGACACGCTGAAGACCTGCCTCGTCCTCGACGCCATGACGCGCTCGCGCCACCAGTCGAACCGCGAGCTGTTCGGCCAGGGCGTCGCCAACATCGGCTCGGCGCTGATCGGTGGCATGCCGGGCGCCGGAACGATGGGCGCGACGCTGGTCAACCTCAACTCCGGCGGCGCTTCGCGCCTGTCCGGCGTGTTCGAAGGCGCGCTGGCGCTGGCCGCCTTCCTGCTGCTGGGCGGGTTGATCGCCTGGGTGCCGGTCGGCGCGCTGGCGGCGATCCTGATCGTCATCGGCGCGCGCATGATCGACCGCAACAGCTTCCATTTCCTCAAGTCGCGCGCCACGCTGCTCGATTTCGCCGTGATCCTGGCGGTCATTCTCACCGCGCTGTTCGTCGGCCTGATCCCCGCCTCGGCGGTCGGCATCCTGCTGGCCGTGATCCTCTTCATCCGCGAGCAGATCGGCGGCGCGGTGGTGCGGCGCAAGCTCGCCTGCGACCAGCACTTCTCCAAGCGCGTGCGCACCCAGGAGGAAATGGAGATCCTGACGCAGCGCGGCGGCCAGGCGGTGATCTGCGAACTGCAGGGCAGCCTCTTCTTCGGCACCACGAACCAGCTCTACACCCACCTCGAATCCGAACTCAAGACGCGCCGCTACCTCATCCTCGACCTGCGCCGCGTGCAGACGGTGGATGTCACCGCCGCGCACATGCTCGAACAGGTGAAGGACATGCTGGCCGAGCGCGACGGCTGCCTGATCTTCGCCAATATCCCGCCGCGCCTGCCTTCCGGCCTCGACATCGAGGCCTATCTGCGCGAGGTCGGACTGCTGGTGGAAGCGGCGCACGTCAGGGTCTTCGGCGAGACGGACGCGGCGCTGGAGTGGGTCGAGGACGCCCTCATCGCGCAGGCCGCGCTGGAACTGGTGGCGGAGAATGCGCTCGACCTGCACGACATCGAGCTGTTCCGCCACCGCAAGGCGCAGACGCTGGCCGCGCTGGAAGAGTGCATGAGCCAGGTGTGCTACCGGGCCGGCGAGAAGATCTTCGCGCGCGGCGACACCGGCGACGAGCTGTTCCTGATCCGGCGCGGCGCGGTGCGCATCCTGCTGCCGGTCGGCCCGACGCAGACCCACCACCTCGGCACCTTCGGGCGCGGCGCCTTCTTCGGCGAGATGGCCTTCCTCGACGGCGAGCCGCGCTCGGCCGACGCCGTGGCCTTCAGCGACGTCGAGGTCTTCGTGCTGTCGCGCGCGGTCTTCGACAAGTTCGCCGAGGAGCACAAGAAGGCCGGCCTCGCGCTGATGGAGGGCATCGCCAGCGTGCTGGCGAGCCGCCTGCGCTACACCAACGCCGAACTGCGCGCGCTGGAAACCTGATTCCATGACCGAATTGATCCTGCATCCCGGCAAGGAGCGCTCGCTGCTGCGCCGCCACCCCTGGGTATTCGACACCTCCGTCGCACGGCTCGCCGGCCATGCGCGGCCCGGCGACACCGTGACCGTGTGCGATGCGCATGGCAAGCCGCTGGCGAAGGCGGCGTATTCGCCCCGCTCGAAAATCCGCGCGCGCGTCTGGAGCTTCGACGCGGACGCCGTCATCGACCACGCCTTCTTCAAGCGCCGCGTCGCGGCGGCCGTCGCGCGCCGCAAGGCGCTGCCCGAGCTGGCCGGGCAGGAGGGGCTGCGCCTGATCCACGCCGAATCCGACGGCCTGCCCGGCGTGATCGCCGATCAATACGGCGATACCGTCGTGGTTCAACTGACCAGCGCCGGCGCCGAAAAGTGGCGCGGCGCCCTCGTCGACGGTTTGCAGAAGGCGACCGGCTGCGCGCGCATCTACGAGCGTTCCGATTCCGAGGTACGCGGGCTCGAAGGGCTGGAGCCGGCCACCGGCTGGCTGTTCGGCGCCGCCCCCGCCGGCGAGATCGTCATCGAGGAACACGGCGTCCGGATGGCGGTGGATATCGTCGCCGGCCACAAGACCGGCTTCTATCTCGATCAGCGCGACAACCGGCGTTTGCTGGCCGAACTGTCGCAGGGCAAGCGCGCGCTCAACTGCTTCTGCTACACCGGCGGCTTTACGCTTCAAGCAATGGCGAGCGGGGCAACGAGCGTGCTGTCGATCGACAGCTCGCAACCCGCGCTTGACCGCGCGGCGGCCAACCTCGCGCTCAATCCGCAACTCGATGCGGCGCGCGCCGAATGGCGCTGCGCCAACGTCTTCGACGAACTGCGCAAGCTCAAGGCCGCCGGCGAAAACTTCGATCTGATCGTGCTCGATCCGCCCAAGTTCGCGCCCTCGGCCAGCCACGCCGAGCGCGCCGGCCGCGCCTACAAGGACATCAACCTGCTCGGCTGCAAGCTGCTCGCGCCCGGTGGACTGCTGATGACCTATTCCTGCTCCGGCGGCATCGGCATCGAACTGTTTCAGAAGATCGTCGCCGGCGCCGCCCTCGACAGCGACCGCACGGCGCGCATCGTCAGGCGCCTGCAAGGCGCCGCCGACCACCCGGTCGACCTCGCCTTCCCCGAGGGCGAATACCTCAAGGGCCTGCTGCTGCAGGTTGATTGAGAAAAGTCAGTCCCGGCGGGACGGCGGCTGTTTCGGCTTCTGCTTCCGCTGAGGTTCCTCGTAGGGCGCGATCCTGTCCACCGTCAGCCGGTAGCCGGCCACGCCCCAGTCGGTTTCGCCGCGCTGCACGCTGAAGGTGCCATAGGTCCAGATCGGCACCATCATGCGGACGCCGGCGAGCGGCTTGGCCGATTTGGCGTGGATGATCTGGTTCGCCGGCGGCGGCGGGCTGTGGATGCAGGCGCCGAAGTAGGGGACGACGAGGAATTCCGTCACCTTGTCGCCCTGCCGTTCGAGCGGCAGGGCGAAGCCAGCGATGCGGCCCTTCCTGCCGTTCAGGGATGGCTCGGCGGGCGCGCTGTCCCAGGCTGCCTTGAGCCGGTCGAGGATTTCCATCGCGCGCGGGTCGGAGTCATCGAGCCTGGAGAAGTCGATGCTCTTGAGTTCGCTAGAAGGGTCCCAGCCCTTGGGGACGAGCGCCTCCCACTTGATCTCCGGCCAGGGGTCGGCGGCATGGAGGGCGGTCGCGGCGAGCAGGGCCGCGAGGAAAAGGCATCTTCTCATTTCAGTTCCTGGGGGTGAGGCCGTCGGCGAGCGACATGCGCCATGCGCGCCAGCCGGGGACCAGGCTCGCGAGGAGCCCGACGCCGAGTATAGACGCGAGCAGGACGAGTTCGTTCCCGGCGGGCGGACGCGGCGACAGGTATACGCCGAACTGCGCCTGCGCGAGCGGTGCCAGCAATGCGATGCCGATGGCGAGCAGCGCCACGCCGAACAGCGTGCCGAGCGCCGTCACCAGCAGGCCCTCGACGGTAAGCATCAGGAAGATTTCGCGCGGGCCGGCACCGAGCGCGCGCAAGATGGCCAACTCCCGCCGGCGCTCGTTGAGGCCGGCCAGCAGCGTCGCGGTGAGGCCGGCGAGGCCGACGGCCACGACCAGCGCCGACAGCGCGAACAGGGTACGCTCGACCATGACGAGCGTTTGCCACAGCTCGTCGAGCGCCGCGCCGGGCAGGACGGCGAGCAACGGCTCGCCGCGCCAGCCGTTGATGTGGCGCTGCATGCGGAAGACGCCGGCGCGGTTCTTCAGGCCGACCAGCATGGCCGTGATTTCCCGCGGCGCAAGGTCGAATTTCCTCACCTGCTCCGCCGGGATGGAGAGGCCCGGCAGCGGCGCGCCGCCGGCCCAGTCGAGATGGATGGCGGTGATCGCTTCCAGGCTCACATGCACGGCGCGGTCGACCGGGGTGCCGGTGGGCGCGAGCACGCCGGCGACGACGAAGGGTTTGTCGGCATGCTCGGGGCCAAGCTCGGCCATGCCGTGCGTCAGCGTGACGTGGGCGCCGACGCGATGGCCGAGTTCGCGCGCCACCTCGCTGCCCAGCACGGCCTCGAAGACGCCGGCGAACGGCTTGCCGGCGGCGAAGGCGAGCGGACGGCCGTCGGCGTAGCGGAAGCGCTCGAAAAAATTGACCTGCGTGCCGACCACCGGGAAGCCGCGATGGCTGTCGCCCAGGCTGAGCGGCACCGCCCAGGCGACGGCGGGGTGGCTGGCGATGGCCGCGAAGCTGTCCCAGCGGATGTTGTTGGTGGCGTTGCCGGAATGGAACACGGCGTGGAGCATGAGTTGCACGCCACCGGTGCGGGCGCCCACCACGAGGTCGACGCCGGAGATGGCTTGCGTGAAGCTCTGGCGCGCGTCGTGGCGCACGCGCTCGACGGCGAGCAGCAGGGCAGAAGAGATGGCGATGGCGGCGAGCGCGATGCCGAGCGTGAGCCGGCGCGCCCAGGCGCTCTTCAGCGCGAGCAGCAGGACGGCCTTCATGCCGCGGCCTCCGCCGGAGCCCGGTTGATGTCGGCGAGCGCGACCGCGCGGTCGAAGTGGGCGGCCAGGCGCGCATCATGGCTGACGAACAGCAGCGCGGCGCCGGCCGCCGCGCTTTCAGCGAGCAGCAGGTCGATAAAGGCCTGCTGACGTGGCGCATCGAGCGCCGAGGTCGGCTCGTCGGCGATGAGGATCTCGGGCTTGCCGATCAGCGCGCGCGCGGCGGCGACGCGCTGCTGCTGGCCGACAGAGAGTTCGGCGGCGGGTTTGCTCCACAAGCTTGGCACGAGGTCGAGGCGCGTCAGCAGTCGTTCCGCTTCGGCACGCGGATTTCCGGCACGCGCGCGGCGCCGTGCCGAGAAGGTGCAGGGCAGCAGCGCGTTGTCGAGGGCCGAGAGCCAGGGCAGCAGGTTGAACTGCTGGAAGATGAAACCGATGTGGTCGGCGCGGAAGGCGTCGCGCGCGCGACTGGATAGGGCGACGAGGTCCGTACCGAGCAGTTCGACGCGACCGCGCTCGGGCGCGGCGACACCGCCGAGCACGCCGAGCAGCGTGCTCTTGCCGCCGCCCGAGGGGCCGTGCAGGAAGACGCGCTCGCCCGCCGCGATCGCGAAGCAGGGAGTGTCGAGGCAGGGGGCGGCCTGCCCCGGCCAGCGGAATGTCAAATCGGCGATGGCAATCGCCGCGCTCACGCTCACCAGTTCAGGACAGGATTCTTCGGACTGAGACGCTGGGCGCCCTGACCGGCGGCGCCGGCGCGCTGCGTTTCGAGGCGGTAGAGGCGCTTGAACTGCTTGAACAGCGTCGTTTCCACGGACTTCAGCGCGGCCGGGGCGGCGCAGCGGAAGACGTAGCTGGCGTCGATGTCGGCGTGTCCGCCGCCATCGAATTGCGGCATGCCGACCGCGGCGGACTGGACGGCGCAACCGGCGGCAGGAGTCGGCCGCCACAGTGCGGCGGCGTCGTTCAGAATCCTTTCCGCCTCGGCCAGTGCGGCTTTTTCGCGGGCATGCTTAGGTGCGCGCTCGAAGCCGACGGCGGCGTCGAGCGGCAGTTCGAGATCGAGCGTGATCGTGTCCTTGTCGATGGCGACGTCAAGGCGGCCTTCGCCATGCACATGCCTGTGCTGGGCCTGGGCGGCGGATGCCGCGAGCAACAGGGCGGCGGTGAGCAGGATGTGCGTCTTCATTGTCGGCTCCGTGGGGTTAGTGGGAGTGGCCGCTGCCGAACACCACGATGGCGATGCCGGCGGCGAGCAGCAGGCCGTGCCAGCCGACGGCGGAGTGTTCGCGCTTGAGGCGCGGCATCAGGTCGGCGACGGCGATATAGAGGAAGCTCGCGGCGGCGAGGGTGAGGATGTGCGGTACCCACTCGAGCGCGCGCTCCAGTGCGAAATAGCCGATGATGCCGCCTGCCAGCGCGGTGAGGCTCGACACGCCATTCCAGAACAGCGCGCGCAGGCGGCTGAGGCCGGCCGCCAGCAGGATCGCGAAGTCGCCCGCCTCTTGTGGCACCTCGTGGGCGATGATCGCCAGCGTGGTGGCCCAGCCCAGCCCCGGGTCGGCGAGGAAGGCGGCGGCGATCAGCAGGCCGTCGGTGAAATTGTGGAAGCCGTCGCCAACGAGGATGGAGATGGTTTCGCCGGGGTGCGGATGATGATGGCTGTGGGTGTGATCCTCGCAGGCCTGCGCGTCGGGATGGGCGTCCGATTCCACGCCGGCGCCATGGGCGTGGCGCCAGAGCGCGAACTTCTCCAGCGCGAAGAAGCCGAGGATGCCGGCGAGCAGCAGGGGAAAGACCTCGTGCGGCGTGAGGCCGGATTCAAGCGCCTCGGGCAGCAGGTGCAGCGTCGCCATGGCGAGCAACAGGCCGGTCGAGAAGCTCACAGTGAAGCCCAGCCAGCGCTTCGGCACGCCGAACATCACCAGCGCCGCGGCGATCATGCTCAACAGGCCGCCGAGCAGGCAGGCGAGGGCGATCTGGGCGAGCAGGGGCAGGGAGGCCATGGGCGCGGATTGGAACACAACCCTGCTGCAAATGCAACTGTGTTGCAAATGCTGGCGTGCTGTGCTTTCATGCGCGCATGTCCGCCACCGCCGATCTTCTGCGCGTCGCCGGCGTCAAGGTCACGCCCGGCCGCGTGCGCGTACTCGATGCCCTGCGCGCGGCACCGCAGCCGCTGAGCCATGCCGACCTCGAAGCGCGACTCGCCGACGCCGACCGCGTCACGCTCTACCGCGTGCTCGATTCGCTGGTGGCCTGCGGCCTGGCGCTGAAGGCGGTCGATGCGCGCGGGGTGTTCCGCTTCTCGGCGGCCGGTGCGCCACGCCCCCACGACGGCCATGTGCATTTCCGCTGTACCGGATGCGGCGGGGTGTTCTGCCTCAAGGCCGCGCCGCCGCCGCCGCCGAAACTGCCGCGCGGCTTTCGGCTCGCCGAGGTGGAGCTCGACGTGCGCGGCACCTGCGCGAACTGCGCCGGGCACGCGGGGTAAAATCCGCACTCCCCTTTCCGGAATCCAGTCATGGAGCAGTATCACGGCACCACCATCCTTTCCGTGCGGCGCGGCGATGTCGTGGCGCTCGGCGGCGACGGTCAGGTCACGCTGGGCAACATCGTCGTCAAGGCCACGGCGCGCAAGATCCGGCGGCTCTACGGCGAGCGCATCCTGGCCGGCTTCGCCGGCGGCACGGCAGATGCCTTCACCTTGTTCGAACGCTTCGAGGCCAAGCTGGAAAAGCATCAGGGCAACCTGCTGCGCTCCGCCGTGGAGCTGGCGAAGGACTGGCGCACCGATCGCATGCTGCGCCGCCTGGAGGCGATGCTGGCGGTGGCCGACCGCGAGAACTCGCTGATCATCACCGGCAACGGCGACGTGCTGGAGCCGGAGCTGGGCATCGTTGCGATCGGCAGCGGCGGGGCCTATGCGCAGGCCGCCGCGCGCGCGTTGCTGGAAAACACGGAAATGACGCCGGCCGAAATCGTGAAAAAGTCGCTGGGCATCGCCGGCGACCTGTGCATCTACACCAACCAGAATCACCTCATCGAGACGCTGGTCTGACCTCCGGCGCGAGCAGCGCGGCGAAGGCCTCCGCGTCGAGCGGGCGGCCGAGCAGGTAGCCTTGCACTTCGTGGCAGCCGAGTCTCTCCAGCGCGTCGAACTGCGCGTCGAGTTCGACGCCTTCGGCGACCACGCGCAGGCCGAGCGTTTGCGCCATCGCCACCACGGCGGCGGCGATCGCCGCGTCATCTTCATTCTGGTGCAGTTCGCTGACGAAGGAGCGGTCGATCTTCACCTCGTCGATGGGGAAGCGCCGCAGGTAGGAGAGGCTGGAATAGCCGGTGCCGAAATCGTCGAGCGACAGCTCGATGCCCAACTGCTTGAGCGCGTGCAGCAGCACCTGGGCGCTGTCGACGTCATGCATCACCATGCTTTCGGTGAGTTCGAAGGTGAAGGCGGCGGGGTCGGCGCCGGTGTCCCGCAGCGCCTGCGCCACCAGTTCGGGCAGGTCTTCCTGGCGGAACTGGCGCGGTGAGATGTTGATCGAGAGCTTGAGCGGCGGCAGCCCCGCCGCCTGCCAGGCCGCTTGCTGAAGGAAGGCCTCGCGGATCACCCAGTGGCCGATCGGCAGGATCAGGCCGGTTTCCTCCGCCAGCCGGACGAATTCACCCGGATAGATGAGGCCGACCTGCGGCTGCTCCCAGCGCAGCAGCGCTTCGGCGCCGACGATGCGGCGCGTGACGACATCGACCTTGGGCTGATAGTGCAACACGAACTCGCGGCGTTCCAGCGCGCGGCGCAGCGAGCCTTCCATGTCCACGCGGTCGAGCGCCATGCTCGCCAGCTCGGGGCTGAAGCGGTGGATGCTGTTGCGGCCGTGCTCCTTGACGCGATACATGGCGATGTCGGCGTTGCGCAGCAGGATTTCGCCGTGCTCGCCGTCGCGCGGGTAGAGCGCGATGCCGATGCTGGCGCCGACGAACACTTCCTTCTGGTCGACGCTGATTGGCGCGACGAGCGCGTCGCGGATCTTGGCGGCGATGTGCTCGGCGTCCTCGGTGTCCGCCAGGTCGGTCAGGACGATGACGAATTCGTCGCCGCCGAGGCGCGCCACCGTGTCGATCTCGCGCACGCAGTGGCGCAGCCGGGCGGCGGTCTCGCGCAGCAGCACGTCGCCGGCCGTGTGGCCGTAGGCGTCGTTGACGTGCTTGAAATGGTCGAGGTCGAGGAGCAGCACGGCGACCATGCGGCCGGCGCGGCGCGCGTGGCCGATGGCCTGGGCGATGCGGTCGTTGAGCAGGTTGCGGTTGGCCAGCCCGGTTAGGTTGTCGTGCGTCGCCTGGTGTTCGAGCGCGTTCTGATACTGCATGCGGTCGCTGATGTCGTTGACGATGCTGACGAAGTGGGTGACGTCGTGGCGGCTGGTGTCGGAGATCGGCGAGATGAACAGCTCGTTCCAGAACATCGTGCCGTCCTTGCGGTAGGAGCGCAGCACGGCGTGGCCGGGACGCTTCTCGCGCAGGGCGGAACGGATTTCGTTGAGGCCGGACTGGGCGAGGTCTTCGCGCATCAGGAAGCGGCCGATGCGGCCGACAGCCTCCTGCGCCGTGTAGCCGGTGATGCGCTCGAAGGCGGGATTCACATACATGATCGAGTGGTCGTCCTCGATCGCGTGGCTGATCATGATGCCGTTGTTGGTCGAGGCGAGCGCCTGTTCGCGCAGCAGCAGGGCCTGCTCGATCTCGCGCAGGTGGGTGATGTCCTCCTTGACCGCGATCAGGCGCGTGATGCGGCCGGCGGCGTCGCGCAGCGGCGCGACGTGCTGGCGTTCCCAGTAGAGCGTGCCGTCCTTGCGCCGGTTGCGGATCTCGCCCTGCCAGGGTTCGCCGGCCGTGACCTTGCTCCACAGGTCGCGATAGATTTCGTCCGGCGTTTCGCCGGATTGCCACAGCGTCGGCGTCAGCCCCTCGATTTCGCTCAGCGTATAGCCGGTCATGCGGGAGAAGGCCGGATTGCAGTAGAGCACGTGGCCCGCCGGGTCGGTGATCACCACGGCGTGCGGATTCTGCTCGATCGCCTGCGAAAGCATGGCATGGCGCGAGGCGAGATCGTCGTCCGACAGGTGTTCCGGGGTGTGCGTCACGGCGGTTGCAACTCTGACTAAAGTAGCATCATTGTAACATTCGCATCCCTGATGCCCATGGGAAGGCAGGACTGCGCCCTGTGGAATAATGCTGCTCCTTGCTGCCTGCGCCGTTGCGGGACGGATTGATACCATGACCCAGATGACTCCTGCCGAAATCGTTTCGGAACTCGACAAGCACATCGTCGGCCAGGCGCGCGCCAAGCGTGCCGTGGCCATCGCCCTGCGCAACCGCTGGCGGCGCGCCCAGGTGGACGAGCCGTTGCGTTCGGAAATCACCCCGAAGAACATCCTGATGATCGGGCCGACCGGCGTCGGCAAGACCGAGATCGCCCGGCGTTTGGCGCGGCTGGCCAACGCGCCCTTCATCAAGGTCGAGGCGACCAAGTTCACAGAGGTCGGCTATGTCGGCCGCGATGTCGATACCATCATCCGCGACCTGGCCGAAACGGCGGTGAAGGATGAGCGCGAGCGCGCCATGAAGCAGGTGCGCGACCGGGCCATCGATGCCGCCGAGGATCGCGTGCTCGATGTCCTGCTGCCGCCCGCCAGAACGGGATTCAGCGAGACGGCCACGGAAGATACCGGTACGCGGCAAAAGTTCCGCAAGAAGCTGCGCGAGGGCGAACTCGACGACAAGGAGATCGATGTCGAAGTCGCGGCGCCCGCGGCGAGCATGGAAATTCTCGCGCCGCCAGGCATGGAGGATCTGACCCAGCAGCTTCAGGGCATGTTCCAGAATATCGGCGGCGGCAAGCGGAAGTCGCGCCGCATGCGCATCGCCGACGCGCTGAAGGCGCTCGCCGACGAGGAGGCCGCCCGCCTCGTCAATGACGAGGAGGTGAAGGCGACGGCGATGCGGAACGTCGAGCAGAACGGCATCGTCTTCCTCGACGAGATGGACAAGATCGCCTCGCGCAGCGAGACGCAAGGCGCCGACGTGTCGCGCCAGGGCGTGCAGCGCGACCTGTTGCCGCTGGTCGAGGGCACCACGGTGACCACCAAGTTCGGCATGCTCAAGACCGATCACATCCTGTTCATCGCCAGCGGCGCCTTCCACTTCGCCAAGCCCTCCGACCTGATTCCGGAACTGCAAGGACGTTTCCCGATCCGCGTCGAACTTGATTCGCTGTCGGTCGAAGATTTCGAGTGCATCCTGACGCAGACCGATGCCTGCCTGACGCGGCAATACGAGGCCCTGCTCGGCACCGAGAGCGTTGCCCTGGACTTCACCGCCGACGGCATCCGCCGGCTGGCGCAGATCGCCTTCGAGGTGAACGAGAAGACCGAGAACATCGGCGCGCGCCGGCTCTACACGGTGATGGAGAAGCTGCTCGAAGAGCTGTCCTTCGCCGCCGGCGGAGCCGACGCCGGGACGTCCCTGACGGTCGATGCGGCCTATGTCGACATGCGTCTCGCGGAACTGGCGCGGCGCGAGGATCTGTCGCGCTACGTGTTGTAGGCGGCCGCGCGCATGCTGCTGCGCATCGCCGCCATCGTCTTTCCGATCTTCGCCATCGTGCTGGCAGGTTATCTCTATGGCCGGCGCCATCGTCCCGACATGATCGCGGCGAACCAGGTGAACATGGATGTCTTCGTGCCGGCGCTGGTGTTCGCGGCACTGGCCGGCAAGTCCTTTCAGCTGGCGGACTACGGCCTGCTCGCGCTCGGCGCGGCCGTCGTCGTGCTGGGCGCCGGACTGGTCGGCTGGCCGCTGGCGCGCCTGCTCGGTCATGCGCCGAAGACGCTGGTGCCGCCGATGATGTTCAAGAACGCCGGCAACATGGGCTTGCCGCTGCTGGTGCTGGCCTTCGGCGACGCGGCCCTGCCGGCCGCCGTGGTGGTCTTCCTGGTCGAGAACCTGCTGCATTTCTCGCTCGGCAACTGGCTGCTCGACCACAGGGCGCGCCTGGCCACGCTGTGGCGCGTGCCAGTGCTCGCCGCCGGCCTGGCCGGGCTGGGCGTCAGCCTCGCGGGTGTCGCGCTCTGGCCGCCGCTGATGACGGCGGTGAAGATGCTGGGGGACGTCTCGATCGGCCTGATGCTGTTCTCGCTCGGCGTGCGGTTGACGGCGGCGCCGTTCGCGGCCTGGCGCATCGGGCTGCTCGGTGCCGTGGCGACGCCGCTGGCGGGCATGGCGATCGCGTGGCTGTTCGGCGTGCTCGCCGGACTGTCGCCGCGCGAGCAGGATGTGCTGTTCCTCTTCGGCGCCTTGCCGCCGGCCGTGCTCAACTACATGTTCGCCGAGCGCTATGGGCAGGAACCGGAGAAGGTCGCCTCGATCGTGATGATCGGCAACGTGGCCGCGCTGGGCTTCATGTCGCTGGCGCTGGCGCTGCGGCTGGGCTGAAAAAGTCAGTCCCGGCGGGACGGCGCCGTCTTTCTCAAGACGTGGCAAGCGGGGCAGTGCGCAGGTGGGGCACGTAGGCGTGGTCGCTGCCGCCGATGTGGTGGACCAGCCACTCGCGCAGGAAGGCGATCATTTCGTTCGAGATGTCGGCGCGGATCGAGGTTTCCTTGAGCTCGTGCAGCTTGGCGGTGAAGCCGTGGTGTTCGGCGACGTGGGCCGCGAACGACGGATAGGCGTGCAGGCGCATCAGGGCTTCCTCGACCGCGAAGTGGATGCGCGCGAAATCGGAAAGCTGCACAAGCGCGAAATGCACCGCCGACCAGCGTTCTTCCTGGGTGATCGAGTGCTCAAGCCGCGCCAGGCAGTCGAACAGTACCTCATGCTGGGCATCGATCTCCTCGATGCCCGTCAGCAAAACCGGATCCAGCGTCATTCTCAATCCACACCCTCTCTGTGTCTATGCACAAAGTATTAGCATCAAAATGGTGCATCCTAGAGGCGATGCAGTGCCGTAATATTGACTTGGATCAAGTCTCAGCAGTTTGGTTTCCCGAAGCATGCGCGAGGCGGTCCAGCGCCAGATAGACCACCGGAGTCAGATACAGGGTAAGGAACTGCGAGAGCAGCAGGCCGCCGACCACGGCAAGGCCGAGCGGACGGCGGATTTCCGCACCCTCGCCCCAGCCCAGCGCGATCGGCAGGGTGCCGACCAGCGCCGCCATGGTGGTCATCATGATCGGCCGGAAACGCACCAGGCAGGCTTCGAAGATTGCCCGGTGCGGCGCCATGCCTTCCTTGCGCTGCCGTTCCAGCGCGAAGTCGATCATCATGATGGCGTTCTTCTTGACGATGCCGATCAGCATGATCACGCCGACGAAGGCGTAGAGGCTGAGATCGACGCCGAACAGCAGCAGTGTCAGCAGCGCGCCGAGGCCGGCGGCCGGCAGCCCGGAGAGGATCGTCAGCGGGTGGATGAAGCTCTCGTAGAGGATGCCGAGCACGATGTAGACGACCAGCACGGCGATCAGCAGCAGGATGCCGAGGCCCTTGAGCGAGCTTTCGAAGGCCTGCGCGGTGCCCTGCAGGCTGGTGGTGATGGTGGCCGGCAGGGCGAGTTCGCGTTCCATGGCGCGGATGCGGTCCACCGCGGTGCCGAGCGACACGCCGGGCGCGAGGTTGAAGGAAAGCGTGACCGCCGGCAGCTGACCCTGATGGTTGATGGTCAGGGCCTGCGTGCCGCGGCGCACGCGTACGACGGTGTCGAGCGGGATCAGGCGTCCGCTCGTGGCGCGCACGTGGAGGCGCCCGAGTACTGCGTCGTCCGTCTGGAACTCCGGCGCCACTTCGAGGATCACCTGATATTGTCCGCTGGCGGCGTAGATGGTAGAGATCTGGCGCGCGCTGAAGGCGCTTTGCAGGGCGTCCTCGACCTGGGCGACGCTCAGGCCGAGCGGCGCGAGCTTGTCGCGCTCGATGTCGAGGGCGACGACCGGGCTCTGGTTCTTCAGGTCGGTATTGATGTCGACCAGCCCTGGCAGGCCGCGCAGATGTTCGAGCAGCACGTCGTTCCAGTGGTAGAGCTCATCCAGATCGGCGCCCTGCAGCGTGTATTGGAACTGCGCGCTGGTGATGCGGCCGCCGATGCGGATCGGCGGCGGGTTGCTGAGGAAGACGCGCACGCCGGGCACGGCGTTGAGCCCGGGGCGCAGCCGGGCGATGATCTGGTCGGGGCTTTCCGCGCGCTGGCCGTGCGGCTTGAGGACGATGATCAGCGTGCCGGTGTTGCTGGTGACGCGCGAACCGGAGGCGCCGGCGAAGGAGGCGATGCGTTCCACCGCCGGATCGCCGGCGATCAGGGCGGCGACCTCGCGCTGACGCTCCTTCATCGCCGCGAAAGCGATGTCCTGCGGGCCTTCGAGCGAGGCGATGATGCGGCCGGTGTCGCCGCTCGGCAGGAAGTCCTTGGGTACCTTGACGAACAGCGCCGCGCTCAGCAGCAGCGTGGCGAGGAAGGAGACGAGAACCAGCCGCGGCCGCGCCATGCTCCAGGCCAGGCTGCGCTCGTAGGCTGCCAGCAGGGCGGCGAAGAAGCGCTCGAAGGCATTGAAGACGGCGCCGTGCTCTTCCGGCGTGGCGTGCCGCAGGTAGCGGCTGCACAGCATGGGTGTGAGCGTCAGCGAGACGAGCCCGGAGACGAGGATGGCGGCGCAGATGGTGACGGCGAACTCGTGCAGCAGGCGGCCGACGACGCCGCCCATGAACATCACCGGGATGAACACGGCGATCAGCGAGAGCGTCATCGAGACGATGGTGAAGCCGATCTCGCGCGCGCCGCGGATCGCGGCGGCGAAAGGTTCCTCGCCGCGCTCGACGTGGCGCACGATGTTCTCCAGCATGACGATGGCGTCGTCGACGACGAAGCCGACCGACAGCGTCAGCGCCAGCAGCGAAAGGTTGTCGAGGCTGTAGCCGAGCAGGTGCATCACGGCGAAGGTGCCGATCACCGAGATCGGCAGCGCCAGCGCGGGAATGGCGGTGGCCGAGAGGTTGCGCAGGAACAGCAGGATGACCAGCACGACGAGGCAGCCGGCCAGCACCAGCGTGAATTGCACGTCGGCGATGGAGGCGCGGATCGACTCGCTGCGGTCGTAATGCACCTGCAGCCGGATCGAGGCGGGCAGATGTTCCTGGAAGCCCGGCAGCACGCGCCGCACGTTTTCGACGGTGTCGATGGTGTTGGCGCCCGGCTGGCGCATCACGGCCAGGATGATGGTGCGGCGGTCGTTGAACCAGGCGGCGACCTTGCTGTTCTCGACGCCATCGACGACGCGCGCGACTTCTTCGAGCTTGACCGGCGCGCCGTTGCGCCAGGCGACCGTCAGGGCGCGGTAGGCGGAGGCGTCGAGCAGCTGGCCGTCGGCCTTGAGGGCGAGGCTCTGGCGCGCGCCGTCCAGCGTGCCAAGCGGCTGGTTGACGTTGGCGTTGCGCACGGCTGCCTGCAGCTCGTCGAAACCGAGGCCGCGCACGGCGAGCTGCGCCGGATCGGCCTGAATGCGCACCGCGTATTTCTGCGAGCCGTAGACCAGCACCTGGGCGACGCCGGGCAGGGTGGACAGCCGTTGCGCCAGCTGCGTTTCGGCGTATTCGTTCACCGTCCAGGTCGGCAGCGTGTCCGAATACATCGCGACGTAGAACACCGGCGCGTCGGCCGGATTCACCTTGCGGAACGAGGGCGGCGCGGGCATGTCCGGCGGCAGCTTGCGCTGGGCGGCGGCGATGGCCGACTGCACGTCCTGCGCCGCCGCGTCGATGTCGCGGTCGAGGGCGAATTGCAGGGTGATCGAAGTGCTGCCCTGCGCGCTGGTCGAGGTCATCGAGTCGACGCCGGCAATGGTGGCGAACTGCCCTTCGAGCGGCGTGGCGACCGCGGCCGCCATGGTTTCGGGCGAGGCGCCCGGCAGTTGCGCGCTGACGGAGATGGTCGGGAAATCGACGTTCGGCAGTTCGGATACCGGCAGGGCGCGGTAAGCGATGATGCCGAAGATGAGGAACGCCGCCATCAGCAGCGTGGTCATTACCGGGCGGCGGATGCAGAGTTCGGGGAGCTGCATCGCCGCGTCAGCGGGTTCGGGATGCCGCCTTGGGGGGCGTGTCGCCGTCGCTTGCCACGCGGTAGGCAGCGCCGTCGGTCAGGCGCAGTTGCCCTTCGGTGACGACGGCCTCGCCGGCCGCCAGTCCCGCGGCGATCACGGCCATGCCGTCCTGCACCACGGCGATGCGTACCTCGCGCACCGCGACCTTGCCTTCCCGGGCGAGGAAGACGAAGCTGCCGGCGCTGCCCTGCTGCACGGCTTCGGCCGGAACGACGATGGCGCCGCGCAGGGTTTCGAGCACCAGCGCGACATTGACGAACTGGCCTGGCGTCAGCGCCGCGTCGGCGTTCGGCAGTTCGGCCTTGAGCAGGATGGTTCCGGTGGCGGTGTCGACGCTGTTGTCGAGGAAGCGCACCGCGCCTTCGATGGCCTTGCCGCCGGGCGTGGCGACGTTGGCGCGCAGGCCGTCCCTGCCGGTGCGCAGGGCGTCATGCAATTGCGGGAGGTATTTTTCCGGCACGGCGAAGCCTACCCGCAACGGCTGGATGCGGTTGATGACCGCCAGGGCGGTGTCGTTGGCCTTGACCGTGGTGCCGGGGAACACCAGCCGCGCGCCGACGACGCCGGCGAATGGCGCGCGGATGGTCGCGTGCGCGAGCTGCAGCCGGGCGACTTCGGCCGCGGCCGCGTCGGCCTGCTCGGTCGAGCCGGCGGTCTGCGCCGCGGTGCGGACCTCGGCGACCTTTTCTTCGGAGATGAAGCCCTTTTGCCGCAGCGCGACGTAGCGCTCGACATCGGCGCGGGCGCGGGCGGCCTGGGCCCGGCTCTTGGCGAGATTGGCTTCCGCCTGGGCCAGCCGGGCCCGCAGGTCGGCCGGGTCGAGTTGAACCAGCACGTCGCCTTGTGCGACATGCTGCCCCTCGGCGAAGGGTACGGCCAGCACCTGACCGTCGACGCGCGCCTTCAGGGTGACGGATGCGTCCGCCTCGGTACGGCCCGTGAGTTCGAGGCGGCGCGGCACGTCGCGAATCTCCGCCTGCGCCAGCCGCACCGGAACCGCAGGTTTGCCCGCAGGCTTCTTGTCGTCAGGCTTGCCGCCGCATCCTAGCAGACTGGCCGCCAGCGCGATGAGCAACAGCAGCTTCACGGCAGGACGGATTCCGGCGCGAACAGTTCGGCGACGGTCTCGCGCCGCCGGATCAGGTGCATGGCGTCGCCATCGACCATGACTTCGGCGGCGCGCGGCCGCGTGTTGTAGTTCGAGCTCATGGCCATGCCGTAGGCGCCGGCGGAAAGGATGGCCAGCAGGTCGCCCGGAGCGATGACCAAATCGCGGTCATGGCCGAGAAAGTCGCCGGATTCGCAGATCGGGCCGACGATCTCGTAGCGCGCCGCCGTTCCGCCGGGACTGACTTTTTTGGTCGGCACGATGTCGTGCCAGGCATCGTAGAGTGCCGGACGGGCGAGATCGTTCATCGCGGCATCGACGACGGCGAAATTCTTTTCTTCCCCGTGCTTGAGCAGTTCGACCCTCGTGAGCAGCAGGCCGGCGTTGCCGACCAGTGAGCGGCCGGGCTCGAACAGCAGCCTTTCCTTGCGGCCGGCGACCACTTCAAGCAGCGGAGTCAGATAGTCCCCGGGCGTCGGTACGGCTTCGTCGCGATAGCGGATGCCCATGCCGCCGCCGAGATCGATGTGGTGCAGGGCGATGCCTGCGGCGGCGAGTGCATCGACGAGGCCGAGGATCTTCGCGGCCGCTTCGGCAGCGGGGGCCGGATCGAGCAGCTGCGAACCGATGTGGCAGTCGATGCCGCGCACATCGAGGTGCGGCAGGGCAGCGGCACGGCGATAGAGGGCGAGCGCTTCCTCGAAAGGCACGCCGAACTTGGCGGTCTTCAGGCCGGTCGAGATATAGGGATGGGTTTTGGGGTCGACGTTCGGATTGACGCGCAGCGAGACCGGCGCGCGTTTGCCGAGTTCGCCCGCGACCTCGTTCAGCGTGTCGAGTTCGGCGGCCGACTCGACGTTGAAGCAGAGAATGCCGGCGACGAGTGCCTGACGCATTTCGGCGCGCGATTTGCCGACGCCAGAGAAGACGACCTTGCCCGGATCGCCGCTGGCGGCGATGACGCGCGTCAGTTCCCCGCCCGAGACGATGTCGAAGCCGGCGCCGAGCCGAGCGAAGACATTGAGGATGGCGAGATTCGAGTTGGCCTTGACCGCATAGCAGACCAGAGCGTCACGGCCCGCCAGTGCCTGCCGGTAACCGTCGAAGGCAGCGGTCAGGGCGGCGCGCGAATAGACATAGCAGGGGGTGCCGTGACGTGCGGCGATGTCGTCGAGCGCGACGCCTTCGACATGGGCGCGGCCAGAGCGGTAATCAAGCAGGCTCATTGCGGAGCGGGCGGCGTGGTGCTGCTATGATCTTCGGCGGGTTGCGGCGCAACGGCGGGCGGCTGCGCCGCCGCCTTGGCCTTGGCGGTGGGCGCGCGCGGCGGCAGGGTCAGCGGACCCTTGTTGCCGCAGGCCGACAGCAGCAGCGCGCAGCCGGCGATCAGGCCGGCGGAAGTGCGTGCGAGGGTGCGTGGGCGACGGATAGGCATGGCGGCGGATGTTAACACGGAGGCATGGTGGAAGAACGGGAATTCTTGACGCTGGCGGACGCCGAACTGGCTCGCCTGGAGCAAGCCCTGGAGGACTTGCTGAACGGTGACGCGGCCGATTTCGACTATGAGTTGAAGCCGGGCGGCATCATCGAAATCACTTTTGCCGACGACAGCCGGATCATCGTCAATCGTCACGCCGCGGCGCGCGAGATCTGGCTGGCGGCGCGCTCGGGAGGTTTCCACTTCGGCTTCGACGGACAGGGCTGGGTCGGCACGCGCGATGGCGTGCCGCTGGCCGAGACGCTTTCGCGCTGCTTCAGCGAGCAGGCGGGCGTGGATCTCCGGCTGGCGTGGTAGGGTTGGTCGGCATCGGCACGCGCCGGTCCGGCGCGATCAGCCTCAGCAGGGCATCCTGAACCGGTGCCGGTGGCGCCGGGCTGGCGAACGGGGACTGCGCTTCTATCTGACTGTTGGCTTCCGGATCCGGAGCTGCTTCGCGGTAAATGACGTCGCTGATCGGGTCGCCGGTCGCCGGATCGACGCTTTCCACCCTGAGCATGCCGCTGGGCGAGTCGCGGTGCATTTCCGGCACGTCCTTGAGCGCGGTCTGCATGTAGCCGATCCAGATCGGCAGCGCGGCCGTGCCGCCGGTTTCGCCATCGCCGAGGCGGCGTGGCTGGTCGAAGCCGATCCAGGCCACGCCGACGACGGAGGGCTGGTAGCCGCAGAACCAGGCATCGACATAGTCGTTCGTGGTACCGGTCTTGCCGGCGAGGTCGGCGCGCTTCAGCGCATGCGCCGCGCGCGTCGCCGTGCCGCGCCGCACGACGTCCTTCATCATGCTGTCCATCACCCAGGCGTTGCGTGCATCGATGATGCGTAGGGACTCGTCGCCGGCCAGGGCGGGAGTGGTTTCGGCGAGCACCTTGTCGTTGGCGTCGAGTATTTTCTTGACGATGTGGGGTGTCACCTGGTAGCCGCCGTTGGCGAATACCGTGTAGGCGGCCAGGCTTTGCCAGGGCGTGACGCTGCCTGCGCCAAGCGCGAGCGTGAGGTAAGGCGGGTTCTTCTCCGCATCGAAGCCAAAGCGGGCCACGTAGTCCTGCGCATACTGGGGATCGATGGCCTGGATCAGTCGGATCGAAACCAGGTTTTTCGATTTCGCCAGGGCGGTGCGCAGGGTCATCGGCCCGTCGTATTTGCCGTCGTAGTTTTTTGGTTCCCATGCCTGGCTGCCGGTTTCCTCGGCGGTGACCGACAGGGGTTCGTCCGGCAGGACGGAGAGCGGTGTGAAGCCCTTTTCCAGCGCGGCCGAGTAGATGAAGGGCTTCATGCTCGAACCGGGTTGACGCCACGCTTGGGTGACGTGATTGAACTTGTTGCGGTTGAAATCGAACCCGCCGACCAGGGCGCGAATCGCGCCGTCGCTGGGGTTCGCGGCGACAAATGCGGCCTCGACCTCCGGCCACTGCGTGATTTGCCAGTTTCCCTTGGCATCCTGATTCAATCGGATGATGGCTCCGCGCCGCAGACGTTTGTTTGGCGGCGCCTTGTCGTCCAGCATGCGGCGGGCGAATTTCAGTCCGGCGCCCGTGACTGTCACGATTTCGCCTCCGGGAAGATAGGCGCGCAATTTTTCGCTGCCGGCATCGAGCACGAGCGCAAGGCGCAGATCGTCGGCATCTTCGAAGTCTTGCAGCAATTCCTCGATCCGGTCGTCGTCGTCCTTGATGTCCTTGATATCGACATAGGCCTCTGCTCCCCGGTAGCCATGACGCCGGTCATAGTCCAACACGCCAGTACGCAGGCTTTGGTAGGCAGCTTCCTGCTCCTTGCGCGTGATGGTCGTCACCACCTTGAGTCCGGCGACATAAGCCTCCTCCGGAAAAGCTTCGACGGCGATCTGGCGGGCCATCTCGGCCGCATGGTCGGCCTTGAGGACAAAATTGTCGATTTGCCGATGTACGCGCAAGGGCTTGGCGAGTGCCTGCTCGTATTGTGCCGCGTCGATGAAACCGAGCTGATGCATGCGTCGCAGGACATATTGCTGGCGCAACCTGGCGCGCTTCGGGTTGGCGACCGGATTGTAGGCCGAAGGTGCCTTCGGCAAGCCGGCCAGGACAGCCATTTCCGCGATATCGAGTTGCTTGAGCTCCTTGCCGAAATATATGCGCGCGGCGGCGGCGAATCCGTAGGCGCGCTGGCCAAGATAGATCTGGTTGATGTAGATTTGAAAAATCTCGTCCTTGCTCAGGTTGCTTTCGATCTTGAAGGCGAGCAGGGCTTCATACAGTTTGCGGGTCAGAGTCTTTTCTGACGACAGAAAGAAGTTGCGCGCGACCTGCATCGTGATGGTCGAGGCGCCTTGGCGCTTGCCGCCGCCGATGAAGTTGGCATAAGCGGCGCGCAATACGCCGAGCGTATCGATGCCGGGATGCTGGTAGAAGCGCTCGTCCTCGGCGGCGAGAATTGCCTGCTTCATGGCTTCCGGGACATCCCGCATATGTGCGAAATGACGCCGCTCCTCGCCGAACTCGCCAATCAGGAAGCCATCGGCGGTATAGATGCGCAACGGAATCTTGGGATGGTAGTCGGTCAGCACTTCGACCGAAGGCAGGCGCGGATAGGCAAGAATCAGCACGATGCCGAGCAGCGCGAGAGCGGAAAGCATGGCACCGAAAGCGAGCGCAATCGGCAAGAATATCCAGCGCGACATAGACAAGTAAGGCGGCACGGGAGCCGGTGACATAACCCGGCCGAAGAGGGTGGGGTAAGGCGGTATTGAGTTTCTGCATTATATTGCAGTAGCCTTGACATGCCTTGTTCTTGCTGTGCTGGGGAGTGCTTTCAGGGGTGTTGCGCGGATGAGAGCAGGGAAGTAATTCCCCATTGTTCCATTAAAGAATTTTCTTTACAGCCGATATAGTTGCTGCTAGCATCTGAAGTAAATTGTGAATATGTTTTGCAACTAGCTGAATATAAAGGAATATCTTGGAGATCGACCTCTCGATCCTCAACCCGAAAGCGCGTTCGCTAGTCGGCCTCGACATCAGTTCGTCCGCAGTCAAAATGGTCGAATTGTCGGGGAGCCTGGCGGGCGGTTGTCAGCTTGAGTGCTATGCCATCGAGTCGTTGCCGGAAGGCGCGGTGGTTGATGGCAATATTTCCAACCTCGAAGCTGTTTCCGAGGTGATAGCGCGCTGCTGGAAGCGCTTGAGCACGTCGACGAAATTCGTCGCCATGGCGCTGCCGACAGCCGCCGTTATCACGAAGAAAATCATCTTGCCAGCGGGACTGCGCGAAACCGAAATGGAAGTGCAGGTCGAATCCGAGGCCAATCAGTACATTCCGTTCGCACTTGAGGAAGTGAATCTGGACTTCCAGGTGGTCGGTCCTTCGCCGTCGGGTCCCGACGAGGTCGAGGTTTTGATTGCCGCCTCGCGCAAGGAGGGCGTTGAGGATCGCGTCGCCTGTGCCGAAACGGCTAAGCTGAAGCCGCTGGTAATGGATATGGAATCCTATGCCGCGCTAGCCGCCTTCGATCTGGTTCGGGAGCAGTTTCCGGACAATGACGACGACAAGGTCTTCGCGTTGATCGATATTGGCGCCAACGCCATGAAGGTCGCGATGGTGAAAGGCGACCAGCAGATCTATAACCGCGAACAGGCGTTTGGGGGAAATCAGTTGACGCAGGACATGGTGCGTGCCTATGGCATGAGCCACGAGGAAGCCGAGGCCCTCAAGCGCACCGGCCCCATGCCGGATAATTACGAGGCAGAGATACTGCGTCCGTTCCTGGATAATCTTGCTCTTGAGGTATCGCGGGCCCTGCAGTTCTTCTTCACCTCCACGCAGTTCGGCGAAGTTCACCATATTGTCCTGATGGGTGGCGGCGCGTTGCTGCCGGGAATCGCGGAGATCGTCGCGGAACGCACCCAGATCGACACGGTAATGGCAAACCCGTTCGCGAAGATGACCCTGTCGCAGCGGGTGCGACCCAAGCATCTATTGAATGACGCACCGTCGCTGATGGTGGCGTGTGGCCTCGCGCTGCGGAGATTCGATCAATGATCCGCATCAACTTGCTGCCCCACCGCGAGGAACGGCGCAAGACATTGCGTCAGCAGTTCTATGCATTGGCAGGGTTGGTGACGGTTCTTGCGGGCCTGGTCTGGTTTGTCGGATTCAGCTACATCAATACCCAGATCGAGCGGCAAACGCAGAAAAACGCGTTCCTCAAGAAGGAAATATCAGCACTCGACGAACAGATCGCAGAAATCAAGAAACTTAAGGAGCAAACCGACTCTCTGCTGGCGCGCAAGCAGGTGATCGAATCCCTCCAGGCAAATCGTTCTGAAACTGTGCATCTTTTCAATGAGTTGGCACGTCGATTGCCGACGGGGGTTTACTTGCGCTCCATCAAGCAGGAACAGCAGAAAATCACCCTGATTGGATATGCCCAGTCGAACGCACGTGTATCTACTCTGATGCGCAATCTTGATGAGTCTGAGGTGCTGGAAAATCCGGTACTTGATGTCATCAAGGCCGTCGTGGTTGGCAAGCAGCGCGTAAACGAATTTACTATGAACATTCGGTTTACCCGGCAGACTACGGAAACCGAGGAGAAGCCGAAGACTCCGGAGAAGCCGGTATCTGGCGCGAAAGGCAAGGCATGAAGAAGCCATCGTTGCCAACCTTGCCAAAAATGCCGAAAGTCGATCTGTCGAGGCTCGATTTCAAGGCTATCGCAGAGGATTTCAAGACGCTTGATCCAAAGGATCCGGGCGCTTGGCCGCTGATTCCGCGCATTGTCATCCTGATTGGTTTGTTTCTTGTCTTGTTGCTGCTGGCAGGCTGGTTCGGATGGAAAGGACAACTCGACGATCTGGACAATAAGGAGCGCGAGGAAGCGAAACTAAAGGATGATTGGCTCAGCAAGAAAAAACAGGCCGTCAATCTGGATGAGTATCGCAATCAATTAGCCGAAATCGAACGCTCGTTTGGCGCTCTGCTGAAGCAACTGCCCAATGCGACGGAAATGGAGTCGTTGTTGGTTGATATCAACCAGTCTGGACTGGGGCGCGGTTTGCAGTTTGAGCTATTCAAACCGGGCAATGAAGCCGTCAAGGATTTCTATGCCGAGTTGCCAATCACGGTCAGCGTGTTGGGCAGTTACCATGACTTCGGCGCATTTGCTGGCGATATCGCCAAATTGCCACGGATCGTCACATTGAACGACATCAATGTCATGCCAGCCGGGAAGAATTCCGAAAAGCTTACCATGACAACGATCGCGAAGACATTCCGCTACCTTGACGAAGAGGAGATCGCGGCAAGGAAAAAGAAAGAAAAGGACGAGGCCACGAAGAAGAAAGGGGCCAAGGGGGCAAAGAAATGAGACTTTCTCTTTGGCTTCCAAGCATCTTGCTGATCGCGCTCCTTTCGGGATGTGGCAGTGGCGAGCATGAGGACGTGAAGCGCTGGATGTCGGACTCTTCCCGTGACTTGCGCGGGCGTGTGCCGCCCTTGCCAGAGTTACGGCCGTTTCCGATTGTTTCATATGAGACCGCAGACCTCCTTGACCCCTTCAATGCCGGCCGTATCGAGCCGGAAAAAAAGGATGGAGGGGGCAAGAAGCCCGATTTCGACCGTCCGCGCGAACAGCTCGAAAGTTTTCCGCTGGAATCGCTTCAGTTCATCGGCGTAGTGAGCAAGAACAAGGGTGGGATGCGTTATGCCCTCATCCAGGTGGATAACGTTGTGTATCAGGCGGGCAAGGGCAACTATGTCGGCCAGAATTTTGGATACATCGTCGATATCACCGACAACGAGGTGATGTTGATCGAGACAGTACAGGATCCGACTGGCCAGTCTGCCGAGTGGGTGGAAAGGCCAGCAACCCTTCAATTGCAGGAAGGGACACAGGGTAAGGAGGCCGACAAATGAAGTTCATGCATAAATGGTTATATGTCGCCGCGTTGTTGGCCGGTTTGTCGTCTTTAGCCAACGGAGCCGTGCCTTCCGAAGGTGCAACCGAGGTTGCGGCCGGGAACAGCATTGACAGCCTGATGGTCAGCAGGTCGGGCGGAAGCACTGTGATCAAGATCGGTTTCCGGCAGGCGTTGATGGCCAAGCCCTCGCATTTCAGCATTGCCAATCCTGCACGTCTCGTTTTTGACTTGCCGGGAGTGGGCAACAGCTTGGGATACACGACCAAGACGGTCAATGAGGGCGGCTTGAGGACCCTGAATGTCGTGCAATCCGGAGAGAGGACCCGGCTTGTCCTGAACCTGGATCGGATGGCGCGCTTCGAGTCGCGCCATGATGGCCAGTCATGGTTGATCAGCCTTAAGGAGGATGGAGCGGGCGGCGGCGCAACAGTGCAGCAATTTGCCGGCAATGACCGTCCGGAGGTTCAGAGCATCCGCGATATCCGTTTCCGGCGCAGCAAGGACGGGGCGGGCGTCGTAGTGGTCGACATGTCGGCGAGCGACACGGGAATCGATGTCCAGCAAAAGGGGGCCGGCCTGTTCGTTTCCTTCAAGAAAACGCAACTGCCGGACCATCTGCGTCGCCAACTCGACGTTGTTGACTTCGCTACTCCCATTACCGCTGTGAAGACAGCGCCTGAGGGGGACAGCGTGGTCATGGAGATTGTTCCCAAGGGATTGTGGGAGCACGTCGCATTCCAGAGCGACAACCAGTTCGTGGTGGAGGTGCGTCCCGTCAAGGATGATCCCAACAAGTTGTTCCAAGGATCGAAGACGGGATATCAGGGGGAGGCGATCTCCCTGAATTTCCAGAATATTCCTTTGCGCGAGTTGCTGCATGTCTTCGCGGATATCACCAATTTCAATATCGTCGTCAGCGATTCGGTGACTGGCAACGTCTCCCTGCGTTTGAATGATGTTCCGTGGGACCACGCCCTTGAAATCGTCTTGCAGCAAAAGAATCTGGCCATGCGCAAGAGCGGGAACGTGCTGTGGATCGCACCGCGCGACGAGTTGGCAGCCAGGGATAAACTGGAAGCCGAGGCCCGCGATGCTGCCGTGGCCGCCGAAATTCCACGTCTGGAAGTTTTTCAATTGAACTACCAGAAGGCCGAGGACTTTGCCACGATGCTGTCCGGCGGCGCGCCGGGGACGGCAGGAGGTGGAGCCGGCGCCGGCTCCGGCTCCAAGGATAATGGCGCAGGCAGCACATTCCTCTCCTCGCAGGGGCGCATAACCATCGACAAGCGCACCAATCAGGCGTTTATCTACGATGTGCCCAGCAAGCTGGAGTTGGTGCGCGGCTTGCTGGCAAAGATTGATCGCCCGGCCCGTCAGGTATTGATCGAAGCACGTATCGTGGAGGCCGATACCTCTTTCAGCAAGGCGCTCGGTGCGCGTCTCGGGGGGCATGACCTCAAGGGCATGGATGTCGGCCACAATATCTTGGGGACGAACTTGCGCTATGGCATATCCGCCTCGACCAAGAGCGCATATACCCATTTGCCTGAGAGAGCCATTCTTGGTAGTCCTGCGACGGTGACCGATGCCACCACCGGGGTGACCAGCCAGACGCTCGCTCCCTATTATCTGCCAGGGACTGTCGTCTCAGGGGCCACCGCCTATCAGACGCCGAGTGGTTATGTTCGCGAGATTGACAGCGATCCTGCCATGGGTGATAGCCAGTTCTCGAACAATGCCGTTACGGCCCCAACTGGCCAGTTTGCGCTGTCGCTCTTCAACAGCGCCAAGAGCCAGATTCTGACCTTGGAGCTTACCGCGCGCGAAGCGGATGGCTTGAGCAAGTTGATCTCCAGCCCCCGGGTGCTGACTGCGGATCAGGTCGAAGCGAAGATTGAACAGGGCTACCGGATACCTTATCCGTGTGCCAGCAGTTCGGGTGCGATTTCCATTTGCTGGAGCAATGCGGTGCTCTCGCTGAAGGTCAAGCCGCAGATCACCCCGGATGGTCGCGTGATGATGAACATCCAGATCAACAAGGATGCGCCAGGCGAGGAAGGCCGCTGGGGCTACACCGTCAAGACCAAGGAGATCAAGTCGGACGTGCTGGTGGAAAATGGCGGGACGGTGGTGATCGGTGGCGTGTTCGAGCTTGATGAGTCCGAATCGAACACGCGCGTTCCTATCCTCGGCGATTTGCCGTATGTCGGCTTCCTGTTCAAACAAAAGACCAAGCGAGAAGTCAAAACCGAACTGATCATCATGATCACACCGCGTGTCGTCGATGACGCCCTTGCTGTCAAGTTGTAATTCAAGGCAGTTTGGGTGAGGGGATGGAGTAACGTCTATCTTGTCGGCATGATGGGGGCCGGCAAGACGACGGTGGGCAGGCGGTTGGCCAAGCATCTTGGCTGGCAATTTGTCGATCTGGACCAGAATATCGAGATGCTTACCGGTGTATCGGTAGCGACAATTTTCGAAATCGAGGGCGAACCAGGTTTCCGCCTTCGAGAGTCGCAGGCGCTATCCTTGGTCGCGGCCGCGCAGCATCAAATCATCGCCACGGGCGGCGGCGTGGTGTTGAGTCCGCAAAACCGTGCGCGCCTTGCGGCCTCCGGAGCTGTCGTTTACCTGCATGCGGCGCCTGACCTATTGTACGCACGCACAAGGCACGACAGGGGCCGTCCGCTCCTGCAAGTGACAGACCCACTCGGAAGGATTGCCAGCCTGGTGGAGAGACGGGATCCCCTCTATCGCGAAGTGGCCGATATCATTGTCGAGTCGAAAGCAGGACTAAACAATACCGTTACGAGCATTGAAAAGGCACTTGAATCATCATGCCCACACTGAATGTCGGCCTTGGGGCGCGCAGTTACCCAATTCATGTCGGTCCGGGCTTGCTGGATATGCCACTGGCCAGCCAAGTGGGCCATCAGGTCGCGATCGTCACCAACAGCACGATTGCGCCGCTCTATCTTTCAAGATTGACGCAGCCGCTGGCTGGCGCCGGCGTGCGTGTATGCGAAATCATACTGGCCGATGGCGAGCGCTACAAAAACTGGGAGTCGCTCAACATCATTTATGACCACCTGCTGGCGGCGCGTTGCGATCGGACTACCCCTGTCATCGCACTCGGTGGCGGGGTAATTGGTGATCTGGCCGGATTTGCTGCGGCGACCTATCAGCGCGGAGTCCCTTTCATTCAGGTGCCGACGACGCTGCTGGCCCAAGTCGACTCTTCGGTGGGCGGCAAGACCGGCATAAATCATCCGCGCGGAAAAAACATGATCGGTGCCTTCTGGCAACCCCGCATGGTGATCGCCGATACGGAAACACTCAAGACCTTGCCGGATCGGGAGTTGTCCGCAGGTTTGGCGGAGGTCATCAAATACGGCTTGATCAGGGACTTGCCCTTTCTCGAATGGCTCGAGAACAACATGGCACGTTTGATGGCACGGGATGACGAAGCATTGGCGTATGCGATCGAGCGCTCATGTGCGAACAAGGCCGAGGTGGTGGCGGTAGACGAGCTTGAAACCGCGCAGGAGGGGGGGCGTGCCCTGCTGAATCTGGGCCATACCTTTGGCCATGCCATAGAAACGGGCATGGGCTATGGCGAGTGGCTGCATGGCGAGGCGGTGGCGGCTGGCACCATGATGGCCGCAGAACTGTCGCGGCGCCTGGGCTGGCTGACCGAGGCCGACATGGAGCGCATACGCAAGCTCCACCAGTCGGCAGGGCTACCGGTGCAGGGACCTGCTCTGGATGCGGAACGATATCTGGACATGATGGGGCACGACAAGAAAGTGATCGCGGGCCGCATGCGGTTGGTGCTGCTTCGCCGACTGGGCGAGGCAGTGACCTGGGCGGAGGCTCCCAGAGAGGAAGTTCGTGCCACCATTGAAGCTTGCTGTGGTTGATTTGGCAACCTACGCGGTAACGGAGGCGGCATCTTCCGGGAGAATTCATCCCGAACCGCGACCCAAGGCGCGCGGGGAGTTTCAACGCGACCGGGACAGGATTATCCACTCCACGGCATTCCGCCGCCTGGAATACAAGACGCAGGTATTCGTCAATCACGAAGGCGACTTGTTTCGCACCCGTCTGACCCACTCCATCGAAGTGGCCCAGATCGCCCGCTCGATCGCGCGCTCTCTGGAACTCAATGATGATCTTACCGAAGCGATTGCCTTGGCCCATGATCTTGGCCACACTCCGTTCGGACACGCCGGTCAGGATGCTTTGAATGAATGCATGGAGGCGCATGGCGGCTTCGAACACAATCTCCAGTCTCTGCGCATCGTGGACAGGCTGGAAGAGCGCTATGGCGCGTTCGATGGCCTGAATCTGATGTTCGAGACGCGTGCCGGCATCCTGAAGCATTGTTCGCCAGCCAGAGCGAGGATGCTGGGGACGCTGGGCGAACGCTTCCTGAATGATCGACGCCCCTCGCTGGAGGCGCAGATATGCAATCTTGCCGACGAGATCGCCTACAACAACCACGATGTGGACGACGGACTGCGCTCGGGTTTGCTGACTCTGGAGCAGTTGCAGCAGATCAGCCTGTTCGATCGTCACGCCCACCAGGCTCTGCAGGAATATCCGCTGCTTGCAGGACGGCGCCTGATACATGAGACGGTGCGGCGCATGATCGATGCACAGGTGACCGACCTGCTGGCGGAAACCCAAAGCCGCATTGCCGCCAGCGGCGTGGTGACGCTCGCGGAAGTGGAAGCAGCACCCCCGCTGGTCGGATTTTCGGCGGAAATGGAAGCGGAGAACCGGATTCTCAAGCAGTTCCTGCGCGAACACCTGTACCGTCACTATCAGGTTGTACGCATGACCAGCAAGGCGCGCCGGATCATTCGGGAATTGTTCGGCGCCTTTTCCGCTGATACGCGGCTACTGCCGCCACAATATCAGTCGAGCGCCGGGAAGGATGGCCTGGCGCGCGCCATCGCCGACTACATCGCAGGAATGACCGATCGCTACGCCATGAAGGAACATCGGCGTCTCTTCGCGGTCGGAGAACTCTGAGGGCATCTCCCCGCAGGAGTATTGAGCCCCACTGTGAATCTGGGTATATTTCTAGGTTCGCCCACAGCAAGGAGATGCCGGGACGCAGCATGGCCCCGGCTTTTTTGACGGCCGCATTTGCCAGGAAACGCAAGATGGAACAGCACGTTGTCCCCGCGACACAGGGTCTCTATGACCCGGCCCACGAACACGACGCCTGCGGCGTCGGTTTTGTAGCTCACATCAAGAACCACAAGAGCCATGCCATCGTCGAGCAGGGCCTGAAAATTCTCGAGAACCTGACCCATCGCGGTGCTACGGGATATGACCCCTTGCTCGGCGACGGTGCGGGGATCCTGCTCCAGCTGCCCGATGCGTTCCTGCGGGAAGAGACCGCCAAGCTTGGCATCAAACTGCCGAAAGCGGGTGACTACGGCTGCGGCAACATTTTTCTTCCGCAGTCCGCCAATGGCCGTGCCGCCTGCGAGTCGGCCATCGCCCGCATCGTGCATGAGGAAGGACAGATATTTCTGGGCTGGCGCGATGTGCCGCGCGACAACCAAGGCCTGGCTCAGGCGGCCAGGGACATGGAACCCAGCGTGCGCCAGGTGTTCGTCGGCAAGAGCTCTGCGGTCGCAGACCAAGATGGCTTCGAGCGCAAGCTTTTCGTCATCCGCAAGCGCGTCGAACACGAGGTGCGGCACCTGAATCTCGCCGACGGCAAGCAGTTTTACATTCCAACGCTGTCCTCGCGGACGATCAACTACAAAGGCATGCTGCTGGCCCATCAGGTGGGGGAGTATTACCTCGATCTCCAGGACAAGCGCGTCGTCTCGTCGCTGGCGCTGGTGCATCAGCGTTTTTCGACCAATACCTTCCCGACCTGGGATCTCGCCCATCCGTTCCGCATGATCGCGCACAATGGCGAGATCAATACCCTGCGTGGCAACATCAACTGGATGGCCGCGCGCCAGAAGGCGATGAAGTCGAAGTGGCTCGGCGATGACCTGAACAAGCTGTGGCCGCTGATCGTCGAGGGGCAGTCCGATTCGGCCAGCTTCGACAATGCGCTCGAACTGCTGGTGATGGGGGGCTATTCGATGGCCCATGCCATGATGATGCTGATTCCGGAAGCCTGGGCCGGCAATGCGTTGATGGACGATGAGCGTCGCGCCTTCTACGAGTTCCACGCTCCGGTGATGGAACCATGGGACGGGCCTGCTGCCGTGGCTTTCACCGACGGCCGCCAGATCGGCGCCACGCTGGATCGGAACGGCTTGCGGCCGGCACGTTATCTGGTGACCGATGATGATATCGTCATGATGGCCTCCGAGATGGGCGTGCTGACATTCCCCGAAGAAAAGATCGCCAAGAAATGGCGCCTACAGCCGGGCAAGATGTTCCTCATCGACCTCGAGAAGGGCCGCATCATCGATGACGCCGAACTCAAGAACGCGATGGCGCAGGAATACCCCTACCGCAAGTGGGTCGAGGAGTCGCGCGTCTTCCTGACCGAGTTGCCCGAGGCCAAGGCCCTGCCCAGGATGAAGGCCAACCTGCTCGATGCCCAACAGGCCTTCGGTTTCACGCAGGAAGATATCAAGTTCGTGCTGGAGCCGATGGTCAGGGCAGGCGAAGAGGCAACCGGTTCGATGGGCGCCGATGTCGCGCTGCCCGTCCTGTCCGCCAAGAACAAGTCGCTCTACCTTTACTTCAAGCAGTTGTTCGCCCAGGTGACGAATCCGCCGATCGACCCGATCCGCGAGGAGATCGTCATGTCGCTGACCAGCTTCATCGGTCCTAAGCCGAACCTGATGGGCATCGCCGACGACGAGGACACGCTGACCGGCCGCCTCGAAGTGACGCAGCCGGTGCTGACCGATGATGATCTGGCGCGCCTGGTCGGCATCGAGAAGCTGACGCAAGGACGCTTCAAGTCCCTCGTGCTCGATATGACCTATCCGATGGCGGAAGGCGCAGCGGGCTGCGAGGCCGCGATGAACCGTCTGGCCGCCGCTGCCGAGCAGTCGGTCGCCGATGGCTTCAACGTGATCATCCTGTCCGACCGCGCTGTCGCCGCCGATCGTGTGCCCGTGCCGGCGCTGTTGGCCTGCTCCGGCGTACATCACCATCTGGTGAAAAAGGGCTTGCGCACCAGCACGGGCATCGTCGTCGATTCCGGCTCGGTGCGAGAAGTGCATCATTTCGCCCTGCTCGCCGGCTACGGCGCCGAGGCGGTCTGCCCCTGGCTGACTTTCGCCACCATCAGGCAAATGGTGGGCAGCGACTACAAGTTGGCCTTCAAGAACTACATCAAGGCCATCGGCAAGGGACTTAACAAGGTGATGTCCAAGATGGGCATCTCCACCTACCAGTCATATTGCGGCGCGCAGATTTTCGAAGCCATCGGCCTGAATTCCGCCTTCGTCGCTAAATACTTCACCGGCACCGCGACCCAGGTCGAGGGTATCGGCCTCGCCGAAGTAGCCGAGGAGGCGGTGCGCGTGCACCGCGAGGCTTTTTCGAACGACCCGGTGCTGGCCAACGCGCTCGAAGCCGGCGGGGAATATGCGTTCAGGGTGCGCGGCGAGGACCATATGTGGACGCCCGACGCCATCGCCAAGTTGCAGCACTCGACCCGCTCCGGCAAATTCGAGACCTACAAGGAATACGCGGCGATCATCAACGACCAGAGCAAGCGCCACATGACCCTGCGCGGCCTGTTCGAGATCAAGCCCGCCGGTCCTCCCGTGCCGCTGGAAGAGGTCGAGCCGGCCAAGGAAATCGTCAAGCGCTTCGCCACCGGCGCCATGTCGCTGGGCTCGATCTCGACCGAGGCGCACAGCACGCTGGCCATCGCCATGAACCGCATCGGCGGCAAGTCCAACACCGGCGAGGGTGGCGAAGACCCGCGCCGCTTCCAGAAGGTCGGTGCCGGCGCCTCGCTGGCGAGCGTCGTCGGCGCGAGCCGGATCGAGCGCGACATTCCGCTCAAGGATGGCGACTCGTTGCGCTCCGCGATCAAGCAGGTCGCCTCGGGACGTTTCGGCGTCACCGCCGAATATCTGGCCAATGCCGACCAGATCCAGATCAAGATGGCGCAGGGCGCGAAGCCCGGTGAAGGCGGCCAGTTGCCCGGCCACAAGGTGTCCGAATACATCGGCTTCCTGCGGCACTCGGTGCCGGGCGTCGGCCTGATCTCGCCGCCGCCGCATCACGACATCTACTCCATCGAGGATCTGGCGCAGCTGATTCACGACCTGAAGAACGCCAACTCCCAGGCCAGCATCTCCGTCAAGCTGGTATCCGAGGTTGGCGTCGGCACCGTCGCCGCCGGCGTCTCCAAGGCCAAGGCTGACCATCTGGTGATCTCAGGTTTCGATGGCGGCACGGGCGCCTCGCCCCTGTCATCGATCAAGCATGCCGGCACGCCTTGGGAACTGGGCCTCGCCGAGACGCAACAGACCCTTGTCCTCAATCGCCTGCGCGGCCGCATCCGCGTCCAGGTCGATGGCCAGATGAAGACCGGCCGCGACGTCGTCGTCGGGGCGCTGCTCGGCGCCGACGAGTTCGGCTTCGCCACGGCGCCGCTGGTCGTCGAAGGCTGCCTGATGATGCGCAAGTGCCACCTCAACACCTGTCCGGTCGGCGTTGCCACGCAGGATCCGGCGCTGCGCCAGCGCTTCTCGGGCGAGCCCGAGCACGTCGTCAACTATTTCTTCTTCGTCGCCGAGGAGGCTCGCCAACTCATGGCCGAGATGGGCATCCGCAAGCTCGATGAACTCATTGGCCGCACCGACCTGCTCGACATGCGCCAGGGCATCGCGCACTGGAAGGCCAGGGGACTCGACTTCACGAAGATATTCCACATGCCACCGGTGCCGGCCGATGTCGCGCGCTTCCACCGCGAAATCCAGGATCACAACCTCGGCGTGGCACTCGACCACCTGCTGGTCGCCCAGGCCAAGCCGGCGCTTGAGCATCAACAGAAGGTCGTTATCGAAACGCCGGTCACCAACGTCAATCGCACGGTCGGCACGATCCTATCCAGCGAGGTCGCGCGCCGCTATGGCAACGCCGGCCTGCCCGACGACACCATTCACGTCAAATTGAGCGGCACGGCGGGACAGAGCTTCGGCGCGTTTCTCGCCAAGGGCATCACGCTCGAGCTGTCCGGCGAGGGCAACGACTACGTCGGCAAGGGCCTTTCCGGCGGCCGCATCATCGTCAAGCCGCCGCAAGCCTTCAAGGGCCTGCCGGCCGAAAACATCATCGTCGGCAACACGGTGCTGTATGGCGCCACCGATGGAGCGGTGTATTTCCGCGGCGTCGCCGGAGAGCGCTTCTGCGTACGCAACTCGGGAGCCCAGGCCGTCGTGGAAGGCACTGGCGATCACTGCTGCGAATATATGACCGGCGGGACGGTCGTCGTTCTTGGCCAAACCGGACGCAACTTCGCGGCCGGCATGAGCGGCGGCATCGCCTACGTGCTCGACGAGGACGGTCTGTTCGAGAAGCGCTGCAACCTGGCAATGGTCACGCTGGAGAAGCTGCAACCCGCCAGCGTGCAGACCGGCGCTCAGTTTGGTGACAATCTGCTGCATCGCGGCGAGACCGACGAGTCGCAGCTCAAGCGCATGATCGAGCAGCACTCGCTCCTCACGCACAGCGACGTGGCGCGCCGCATCCTCGCCGACTGGCCGCACTATCGCGCCAAGTTCGTCAAGGTATTCCCGAACGAGTATCGCCGCGCCCTCACGGAAATGGCCGCGGCCAACGCAAGAAAGGCAGCATGATGGGCAAGCCAACCGGATTCCTCGAGTTCGAACGCCTTTCCGAGGGTTACGAACCTGTCGACCAGCGACTCAAGCACTATCGCGAATTCGTCGGTCATCTCAAGGACGACGAGGCCAAGACTCAGGGTGCGCGCTGCATGGACTGCGGCATTCCGTTCTGCAACTATGGCTGTCCGGTCAACAACCTGATTCCCGACTGGAACGACCTGGTCTACAAGGGCAGGTGGCGCGAGGCCATCGACGCGCTGCACTCGACCAACAACTTTCCCGAGTTCACCAGCCGCATCTGCCCTGCGCCCTGCGAGGCTGCCTGCACGCTGGGCGTGAATGCCGCGCCGGTGGGCATCAAGTCGATCGAGCGCGCGATCATCGACAAGGCCGGAGAGAACGGCTGGGTCGTGCCGATGGTGGCCACGGTCAAGACCGGCAAGAAAGTGGCCGTTGTCGGCTCGGGCCCCGCGGGCCTGGCGGCCGCCCAGCAGCTGGCGCGCGCCGGTCACGACGTGACCGTCTTCGAGAAGAACGATGCGGTCGGTGGCCTGCTGCGCTACGGCATCCCCGACTTCAAGCTCGACAAGCGACTGGTCGAATGGCGCGCGGCCCAGCTCAAGGCCGAGGGCGTCAAGTTCCAGCTCAGGACGCTGGTCGGCAAGGACATGCCCAAGGGCGTCGTCAATGACGCCGTCAAGGTGGTGGCGCCAGCCCGGATGATGAAGGAGTTCGATGCGGTGGTCCTCGCCGGCGGTTCCGAAACCCCGCGCGACCTGCCGATCCCCGGCCGCCATCTCGAGGGCGTGCATTTCGCGCTCGAGTTCCTGATTCCACAGAACAAGCAGGTCGGCGGTGGCAAGAAGAATCCGATCAACGCGCAGGGCAAGCGCGTCGTCGTCATTGGCGGCGGCGATACCGGTTCCGATTGCGTCGGCACTTCCAACCGCCATGGCGCGGCCGCCGTTACCCAGTTCGAACTGCTGCCCAGGCCGCCCGAGCAGGAAAACAAGCCGCTGGTCTGGCCCTACTGGCCGACCCGGCTGCGCACCTCCTCGTCGCACGACGAAGGCTGCACGCGCGACTGGTCGATCGCGACCAAGGAGTTCATCGGCGAGAAAGGCAAGCTGAAGGCGCTCAAGTGCGTGCGCCTCGACTGGAGCGACGGCAAGATGAAGGAGATTCCGGGATCGGGGTTCACCGTCGAAGCCGATCTCGCCTTCCTGGCCATGGGCTTCACCAATCCGGTCGCCTCGATGCTCGATGCCTTCGGCGTCGCGAAGGACGCGCGCGGCAATGCCGCGGCCAATCCTGACGCTGCCGATGGCGACCGCTGCTACGCCACGAGCGTGCCGAAGGTGTTCGCCGCCGGCGACATGCGACGCGGCCAGTCCCTGGTGGTCTGGGCGATCCGCGAAGGCCGCCAGTGCGCGCGCGCCGTCGATGAATTTCTCATGGGGACGAGCACCCTGCCGCGCTGATAAACTGGCGACGTCATGCTGAATGTCGTCACGCTAAACGTTGTCATTTTGGCCGCCGGGCAGGGCAAGCGCATGCGCTCCGACTTGCCCAAGGTACTCCATCCCATCGCCGGCCGGCCGATGCTGGCACATGTGGCCGACACGGCGCGCCAACTTTCGCCCGGAAGCATTTGCGTGGTGCATGGCCACGGCGGCGAGCGGGTGCGTGCTGCTGTTGCCGCGACGGATATCTCTTGGGCGCGACAGGAGCCGCAACTCGGCACCGGCCATGCGGTGTTGCAGGCGCTGCCGCTGCTGGAAAAAGTCAGCCCCGGCGGGACGGCGAGCGTGCTCGTACTCTATGGCGACGTGCCGCTGATTCGCGCCGCGACCCTGCGACGTCTGGTCGATGCGGCGGGCGACGGCAGGCTCGCGCTGCTGACCGCCCGTCTCGACGATCCGCGCGGCTATGGCCGCATCGTGCGGGTGAATGGCCGGGTCGTTCGCATCGTCGAGGAACGGGACGCCGACGATGCCGAACGCGCGATCCGCGAGATCAATACCGGCATCCTCGTCGCGCCGCTCGATGCGCTGGCGCGATGGCTGCCACAACTCGGCAACCGCAACGCGCAGGGCGAGTATTACCTCACCGACATCGTCGCCATGGCTGTCGCCGAGGGCATGGAAGTCGTCACGGCGCATCCGGACGCGAACTGGGAAACGGATGGCGTCAACAGCAAGGCGCAGCTCGCGCGGCTCGAACGCATCCATCAGCGCAACATCGCTGCGGCGCTCATGGAGCAGGGCGTGACGCTCGCCGATCCCGACCGCATCGACGTGCGCGGCGATCTGGTGTGCGGCCGCGACGTGTTCATCGACGTCAACTGCGTGTTCGAGGGCCGTGTCGAATTGCAGGACGGCGCGCGCATCAACGCCAATTGCGTGATCCAGGATGCCGTCGTCGGGCCGGGTTCGATCATCGGGCCCTTCGCGCGCCTGCGTCCCGGCACCGTGCTGGCCGCGGACGTACATATCGGCAATTTCGTCGAAGTGAAGAACTCGACTGTCGCCGCGCACTCGAAGGCCAACCACCTCGCTTACGTCGGCGACGCCACGGTGGGCAGCCGCGTGAATGTCGGCGCGGGCACCATCACCTGCAACTATGACGGCGCCAACAAGCACCGCACGGTGATCGAGGACGACGTCTTCATCGGCTCCGATACCCAACTGGTCGCGCCGGTCACGGTCGGCAGGGGCGCGACGCTCGGCGCCGGCACCACGCTGACCAAGGACGCGCCCCCCGACCAGCTGACGGTCTCGCGCCCGAAGCAGGTTTCCATCGCGGGCTGGAAGCGTCCAGTCAAACAAAAAAAGGAATAAGGCATGTGCGGCATCGTCGCGGCGGCAGCAGCGCGCAACATCGTTCCCGTTCTCGTCGAAGGCCTGCGCAAGCTGGAATACCGCGGCTACGACTCCGCCGGCCTCGCGCTGCTCAACCCGGCGCTGACGCGCCTGCGCAGCGTCGGCCGCGTCGCCGAACTGGCGGCCCAGGCCGAGGGGCAGGCGGCGCAACTGGGCGTCGCCCACACGCGCTGGGCGACGCATGGCGTGCCCAGCGAGCGCAACGCCCATCCGCACGTCTCCGGCGGTCTGGCGGTGGTGCATAACGGCATCATCGAGAACTACGCCGAGATCAAGCAGGAACTGCTCGCCGCCGGCTATGCCTTCACCTCCGATACCGACACCGAGGTCATCGCCCACCTGGTGCAGGAAACGCTCAGGTCGACGCCCGCCCTGTTCGATGCGGTGCAGCTGGCCGCGCGGCGTCTGGTCGGCGCCTATGCGATCGCCGTGCTGCGCGAGGGCGAGGAGCGCGTCGTCGTCGCGCGTCACGGCGCCCCGCTGCTGCTGGGGCTGGGAACGGACGGCCACTATGCCGCCTCGGATGCGTCCGCGCTCCTGCAGGTGACGCGCCGCATGGTTTATCTCGAGGAAGGCGATGTCGCCGAACTGAGCCGCGACGGCTACAGAATAGTCAGCGCCGACGGGACGGCGGTGCTGCGGGAAGTGCATGAAAGCACGCTCTCCGCCGACGCCGTCGAGCTCGGCGAATACCGCCACTACATGCAGAAGGAAATCTTCGAGCAGCCCCAGGCCCTCGCGGCGACGCTGGAGATGATCGGCGGCGCGCAGACCCTGTCCGCCAACCTCTTCGGCGCGCGCGCGCCCGAACTGCTGGCCGGCGTGCGCTCGGTGCTGGTGATCGCCTGCGGCACCAGTTATCACGCCGGCCTCGTCGCACGCTACTGGATCGAGCAACTCGCGGCGCTGCCCTGCACGGTCGAGGTCGCCAGCGAGTATCGCTATCGCACCTCGGTGCCCGACCCCGATCAGCTGGTGGTGGCGATCTCGCAGTCGGGCGAAACCGCCGACACGCTGGCCTCGATCAAGCATGCCAAGGCCCTCGGCATGGCGCGGACGCTGGCGATCTGCAACGTGCCGGAATCGGCCATCGCGCGCGAGTGCGCATTGCGCTTCCTGACCCGGGCCGGTCCCGAAATCGGCGTCGCCTCGACCAAGGCCTTCACCACGCAGCTGGCCGCGCTGTTCCTGCTCGCGGCGACGCTGGCGAAGCAGACCGGCAAACTGACCGTCGAGCAGGAAGCGGCCCATCTCGCCTCCCTGCGGCACCTGCCGGTGGCGGTGCAGAAGGTGCTGGCGCTCGAACCGGGCATCGTCGAGTGGGCCGGCCTGTTCGCCGACAAGCATCACGCCCTGTTCCTCGGCCGCGGCCACCACTATCCGATCGCGCTCGAAGGCGCGCTCAAGCTCAAGGAAATCTCCTACATCCACGCCGAGGCCTATCCGGCCGGCGAACTCAAGCACGGCCCGCTGGCGCTGGTGGACAAGAACATGCCGGTGATCAGCGTCGCGCCAAACGACGTGCTGCTGGAGAAGCTCAAGTCCAACCTCAAGGAGGTCGCGGCACGCGGCGGCGAACTCTACGTCTTCGCCGACGCCGATTCGCACGTCGAGGCGGAGGCGGGCCTGCACATCCTGCGCCTGCCCGAGCATTACGGCGTGCTGTCGCCCGTGTTGCACGTCGTGCCCCTGCAATTGCTCGCCTACCATGCCGCGCTGGTGAAGGGCACGGACGTCGATAAACCGCGTAACCTCGCGAAATCGGTCACCGTCGAATAACCGCATCGAACAACAATAGGGAGAAAGCCATGCCGAAATTCCATACCGCATCCATCCGCGCCGTGGCCCTCGTCGGCCATGGTGGCGCGGGCAAGACCACGCTGGCCGAGGCCCTGCTGCACCGCGCCGGAGCGCTGGCCGCGCCGGGCAGCGTCGAAAAGGGCAGCACTGTCTGCGACTTCGATGCCCAGGAAAAGGCCGCCGGCCATTCGCTGCAATCGGCGCTGGTGAATTTCGCCTGGGAAGACGTGCATGTGCATCTCATCGACACCCCGGGCTATCCGGATTTTGCCGGCCAGGCGATGGCTGCGCTGGCCGGCGTCGACACCGTTGTGGCGGTGATCAATGCCCAGACCGGTGTCGAGCTGATGACCGAGCGCATGATGCGCGCCGCCGCCGCGCGCGGCCTCGCGCGCATGATCGTCATCAACAAGATCGACGCCGACAACCTCGACCTCGCAGGCCTGATGGCCGATATCCGCGAGCGCTTTGGCCCGGCCTGCAAGTTCCTCGACCTGCCATCGCCCGATCACGGCCGGGTCGTCGAGGTCATGGAGCACGATAGCGGCGAGGCGGACATCGACACGGTGGCCCATGCCCATCGCGAGCTGATCGACCAGCTCGTCGAGGAAGACGAGAGCCTGATGGAGCGCTATCTCGAGGACGGCAGGGACCCGAGCGCGGGCGAATTGCACGCGCCCTTCGAGAAGGCGCTGCGCGAGGGCCACCTGATTCCGGTGCTATTCACCTCGGCGAGGACCGGCGCCGGCATCGACGAACTGCTGCATGTGCTGGCGACGCTCGCGCCGAATCCCGCCGAGGCCAACGTGCCGCCGTTCTTCAAGGATGGCGAAGAATTCCAGCGCGAGCCCGACGCCAGCAAGCACGTTCTCGCCCACGTCTTCAAGGTCATCGTCGATCCCTACATGGGCAAGGTCGGCGTGTTCCGCGTGCATCAGGGCACGATCCGCAAGGATTCCCAGCTCTTCGTCGGCGATGGCAAGAAAGCCTTCAAGGTCGGCCACCTTTACCAGTTGCAGGGCAAGGACTACGTCGAGGTGGACGAACTGCTGCCGGGCGACCTCGGCGCCATCGCCAAGGTCGAGGAGATCGAGTTCGACGCCGTGCTGCATGATTCGCACGACGAGGATCACATCCACCTCAAGCCGCTCGAATTCCCGAAGCCGATGCAGGGCCTCGCCGTCGAGACGCAGAAGAAGGGCGACGAGCAGCGCCTGTTCGACATCCTGCACAAGCTGGAGCTCGAGGATCCTTGCTTCCGGATGGAGCGTCACCCGACCACGCACGAGACCGTGATCTTCGGCCTCGGCGAGATGCACCTGCGCACCAAGCTGGAAAAAATGGCGGCGCAATTCAAGCTCGAACTCGCCACCCGCCCGCCGCAGATTCCCTACCGCGAAACCATCACCAAACCGGCCGAGGGCCACTGCCGTCACAAGAAGCAGTCGGGCGGTGCCGGCCAGTTCGGCGAGGTCTATCTCAAGGTCGAGCCGCTGGAACGTGGCGCGGGCTTCGAGTTCGTCGATCAGGTCAAGGGCGGCGTGATTCCCGGCGTGTTCATGCCGGCGGTGGAGAAGGGCGTGCGCCAGGCGCTCGAAGGCGGCGTCGCCGCCGGCTTCCCGGTCGAGGATCTGCGCGTGATCGTCTACGACGGCAAGACCCACCCGGTGGATGGCAAGGAAGTCGCCTTCGTCCAGGCCGGCAAGAAGGCCACCATCGCCGCGATCCAGGCGGCGGGCGCCGTGGTGCTGGAGCCCATCGTCAATATCGACGTGCATGTCCATGAGGAAAACATGGGCGACATCGCCGGCGATCTTGCGGGCCGGCGTGGCCACGTGACCGGCACTACGCCGCGCGGTCCGGGCCGCGTCGCCGTCGCCGGCGAAGTGCCGCTGGCGGAAATCAACGACTATGCCTCGCGCCTCAAGTCGCTGACCGGCGGACGCGGCAGCTACAACATCGAGTTCGCCCGCTACGCCCAGGTGCCGCCGCCGGTGCAGCAGAAACTGTCCGCCTCGTTCAAGCTGGCCGAGGACGAGGAGTAACGCGCGCCTTCAGGACGCGGCGGGAGGGTTTCCCCCGCCGCCCTTGTGCGCGGTGATGTCGTGGGCGATGCCCAGCACGCCGACGAGGCTGCCGTCGGCGGCGAACATCGGCGTCTTGGTGGTCTCGAACAGTCCGCGATAACCCCCTTCTGCGAAGGTGAGCCACTCCTCGTTCGTGGTCGGACGGCCCGCCGCGATCGCCGCCTGGTCATTGGCGCGGAAGAAATCGGCCAGCTCGCGCGCCACGAAATCGTGGTCTGTCCTGCCGATGATGTCCGCTTCGCTCGCGCCATAGAGCCGGCAGAAGGGCTGGTTGCAGGCGAGATAGACGCCCTCGGGATCCTTGAGCCAAACCAGGTCGGGCAGCGTGTCCATCAGGCTGCGCAGGAAACTGCGCTCACGCTCGGAGCGGCGGAGCGCGGCCTCCAGTTCGTTGCGCGCCCGGTCGCGATCGGATGCGAGCCGCCGGGTCACCGCTTCATGGTGCCGGCAGAGCTGGATGGCCTGCGACAGGTTGTGCATGACCGGCTGGAAGATCTGCGTCAGCGGCAAGGTGTGCCGGGGCATGGTTTTCCCCAGCAGGAGAACGGTGCCGGCGGCATTGACCGGCAGCCTGAGGAAGCAGGGGTAGTCGCGGTTGCCCAGCAGCGGTTCGAGCGCGGCGCCGTCGTTGGCGAGTTCGGCCTTGTCGCGCAGCAGTTCGCCGGGCAGGGCGAGCCGCTGCCCGACCTTTTTTGCCAGCGCGTGGTCGCCGATGGCCGCTGCCAGAAGCGCCGTCGTCGTTTCACCCTGCGCGACCGGCTCCAGGAACACCGCCCCGACCGGAAAACCGGTGTGGTGCAACAGGCGTTGCAGCACCCGGGTCAACAGCGGGGCGAGCTGAGTCTCGCCGCCGATGGCGAGGATCAGGTCGTAGAAGGCCGCGAGAATGTGTTCCCGGTTCATGGCTGCTGCCAGGCGCGGCAAAGCAGGGCGGCGTTATGGAACAGCGGGTAGCTGGCGGCACGGTGGCCGATTTCACCGAGCGATAGTGCCCCGCCGACGATCGCGGCGCCCGTGCGGCGCTGCAGTTCCGCCAGTTCGGTCGCCGCCGCCGCGCCCAGATGCAGGCGCCGGCCGGCGCAGTAAAAGGCCAGCAGCGGCATGCCGCGAGCCGTCCCGGTCCCGGCACTCAATCCGTCGACAAGGCTTTCGAAGCACCGGCTGGCACAGGCTTCCGGCGCGCGCAGCAGGACGAGCAGGGTGTTTTCCGGCACCTCGCCGATGCAGTGCAGCGCGCCATCGTCGGTCAGCGCGACGGGAATGCGCACCACGACCTCGCCGTTGGCGTGCAGGATGCCGAACGGGAAATGCACGCCATAACCATAGAAGTTCTCACGCGTCAGCTCGACGCCGTATTCCCGGCGCACGATTTCCCGGTAGACGTCGAAGGCGGGACGCCAGTCGATGCTGATGATGCGATTGCCCGAACTCGCGGTGGCGATCATGACCTGCTCGGGGGCCTGGTAGCCATGCTCGATGGCGAATGGCGGGTCGCCGGGCAGCAGCAGCGCGAGCAGGCCGCCGCCGATCAGGCGTTCGCGGTCGAACAGGCAGGGCATCGGCTGGAATGTCTCGCTGCCGGCATTGACGCCGGCGTAGGAAACCCGGTCGGCGAGGCGCAGGTAGAGCCGGTCGAGGATGCTGCCGATATCCGGCCGCATGCCGTCGAAGATCATGAACAGCGTCGGCTTGCCGGCGGCGGGGGGCTGCGCATCCAGAGCGGCTTCGACGGATTCCGCCAGCTCGGCGGCGGGGTCATCCTCCTTCCCCTCCGCAGGCGTCGCCGGCAGCAGGAAGGCGGGCGGCATGGCATCGAGCCGCAGCAGCCAGGCGCCCGTGTTGGAGAAGCCGGAATCGACGAGCAGCGCGGGGAACAGGGCGCCATGCAGCGGGATGTCGCGCGCGCGGCACGCGGCCTGCAGCAGCGGCAGGCGGCCGGCCTCCGCCTCGGGCAGCAGGGCCAGCACGCCGGCCCGCGGGGCAGCGGCCTGCCACTGCGCCAACAGGGCGTCGAGACCGCCGCCATCGAGCGCGACATGCATCATGTTGTTGAGCCTCCGGATTCCCGCAAAATATCGGAGGCCATTGTAGTCCTGCGGCATAACTTGCGGTTGTGATCCGGACTACCTACAATGCCCGGACCATGCGCCGCTTCCACAGCCTTCTGTTGATTCTCGTCGCGTGCTGGTTGCCCATCCAGGCCGCCAGCGCGGTGGCGCTGCCGTACTGCCGCCATGCGGCAGGGCAGCCCGTCGTGCAGCAGGCCGGGCCGCAGCCGCAGGCGGCCGCGGGCACGCACTGCCATGAACACCATGCCGCGCCGGATGGCTCCGCCATGCCGGACAATGCCGCCGCCACCGATGACGGCTGCGACAACTGCGACATGTGCCATCTGGCCTCCACCGGCTATCTGCCGTCCGCGTCCGCCAGCCTGACGCCGGTGCCGGTCAGCATCCAGGTCGCCGCGCCGACTGCGGTGCTGCTCGGCCGCGTCGACACCCCTCCGCAACAACCTCCCAGACGCCTGAACTGAAAGTTGGGCGGGACGCCTCGCCGTCCCGCCGGCACTGACTTTATTCAGTTCATCGCTACCGGAGGTTTTCCATGCAACACGCCATTCGTGCGCTCGCCACCGCCTGCCTGCTGGCCGGCACTTCGCTGTTCGCCATCGCCGCCGACCTGTCCGAAGGGACGGTCAAGAAGATCGACACCGCTTCCCAACGCGTCATGCTCGCCCACGGGCCGATCGAGAATCTCGGCATGCCGCCGATGACCATGATGTTCAAGGTCAAGGACGCGGCCATGCTCAAGAAGCTCAAGGATGGCGAGAAAGTGCGCTTCCGCGTCGAAGAGGTGGACGGCGCCTACACCATCGTCCGCATCGAGCCGGCGAAGTAGCGCCATGCGCACCCTGACCCTGCTTGCGGCGGCGCTGCTGACCGTCGCCGGCGGGCCGGCTGTCGCCGCCGGGAGCCAGACTCTCGGCGGCGATGTCGACAGCCTGCTCGCCTATGCGCGCGACCGCCATCCCGAATTCGCCGCCCTGCGCGCCGAGGCCGATGCGGCGGCGGCGCGCGTCGGACCGGCCGCCGCGCTGGCCGACCCGATGCTGCGCACCGAACTGCGCGACTTCACCAACGAGGGCGGCGTCAATGCCGGCGGCGGCGCCAACCTGCTGCCTGCCCGGATCGGCGGCGCGCGCTATACCCTGAGCCAGTCCCTGCCCTGGTTCGGCAAGCGCGACCTGCGCGGCGACATCGCCACCGCCGGCGCCGACGCGGCGCGCAACCGCGCCGCGGCCGGCTGGGTCGAATTGGCCTGGCGCATCAAGCAGACCTATGCCCAGCACCACCTGCACATGGCCAGCCTGCGCTACGGCCGCGAGAATCTCGCGCTGCTCGACCAACTCGAACGCATCGCGCAGGCGCGCTACGCCAACGGGCTGGCGCCGCAGCAGGACGTGATCCGCGCCCAGACCGAGCGCACCGCGCTGCAAAGCGAACTGGTGCTGCTCGAGGGCGACAACGAACAGTCGGCGGCGCGCATCCTCGCCCTGCTCGGCCTGCCGGAGCAGGGCGGCCAGACCGGCGGCGTGCGCCTGCTGCCCCCGGAGCGCCTGCGCGCGCTGCCGCCGCCGGCCGCGCTCGCGCGCACGGCCCTGGAGACGCGGCTGGCCGACCGCAATCCGCGCCTGGCGGCGGATGCGGCAGGCATCGCCGCCGCCGACAAGTCGCGCGAGCTGGCCTGGCGCAACCGCTATCCCGACTTCAACGTCGGCCTGTCGGCCAACCAGGTGCGCGACCGCGTCGCCAGCTGGGACCTGATGGTCGAAATCAACATACCGCTGCAGCAGGAACGCCGCCGCGAACAGGAACGCGAGGCCGAGCGCATGCTCGACGCGGCGAAGCTGCGGCGCGCGTCCACGCTCAACCAGGCGCTGTCCGACCTGAACGAAAGCCTGGTGGCGTTGCGCGCGGCGCGGCGCGTCGAAGACCTGGTCGCGACCAGCCTGCTGCCGCAGGCCGAGCTGACCCTGCAGGCGGCGCTGGCGGGCTATGAAACCGGCAAGGTGGATTTCGCCGCCGTGCTGGACGCCCAGCGCCGCATCCGCGATTCGAAGGAAGACCTCGTCCGCGCGCGCGTGCAGCAGCGCCTGCGCCTGGCGGACATCGAGCGTGCGATTGGAGAAGAGTTATGAGAAACATCGTGATCGCCGTCCTGCTGGCCGTCGCCGGACTGGGCGGCTATTGGCTGGGCGGCAGGCAGGATGAAAATGTCAGCGCCGGCGGGACGGCGGCGGTCGCATCGGCCGCGCCCGGGGAGAAGGAAATCCTCTACTACCGCAATCCGATGGGGCTGCCCGACACCTCGCCGACGCCGAAGAAGGATTCGATGGGCATGGACTACATTCCCGTCTATGCGGGCGAGGATGCGGACGACGGCGACGCCGTCAAGGTCAGCGCCGCCAAGGTGCAGAAGCTGGGCGTGCGGGTCGAGGCGGCCGCGCTGCGCGACCTTTCCCGGCCGGTGCGCGCCGTCGGCCGCGTCGAGATCGACGAGCGCCGGCTGTTCGCCGTCGCGCCGAAGTTCGAAGGCTGGATCGAAAAGCTGCACGTGAATGTCACCGGCCAGCCGGTCGGTCGCGGGCAGCCGCTGTTCGAGGTGTACAGCCCCGAGCTGGTGTCCGCGCAGCGCGAGTATCAGGTTGCCGCGCAGGGCGTGACGCAGCTCGCGGGCGCGACGGACGCGGCGCAGGCCAGCATCCGGCAGGTGGCCGATGCCGCGCTGGCGCGCCTGCGCAACTGGGACATTTCGACGGAGCAGATCGGGGCGCTCGCCGACGGCGCCGCGCCGCGCCGCACGCTGACCTTCCGCTCGCCGGCGGCCGGCATCGTCATGGAGAAGAAGGCCCTGCAGGGCGCGCGCTTCATGCCGGGCGAGACGCTTTACCAGATCGCCGACATCTCGGCGGTGTGGGTACTGGCGGACGTTTTCGAGCGCGACATCGGCAGCATCAAGGTCGGCCAGACCGTCGCCGTCGGCGTCGATGCCTATCCCGGCAAGATGCTGGAGGGACGGGTGAGCTACGTCTATCCGACGGTGAATCCGCAGACGCGCACGGTGCCGGTGCGCATCGAGCTGGCGAACCCCGGCGGCCTGCTGCGGCCGTCGATGTATGCCAACGTCGACCTGAAAGTCAGCGCCGGCGGGACGGTGACAACGGTGCCGATTTCGGCCGTCATCGACAGCGGCACGCGGCAGCGCGTGATCGTGCAGAAGGAAGCCGGGCGCTTCGAGCCGCGCGACGTGAAGCTCGGCCTGCGCGGCGACGATTACGTCGAAGTGCGCGAGGGGGTGCGCGAGGGAGAACAGGTCGTGGTTTCCGCCAACTTCCTGATCGATTCCGAGAGCAATCTCAAGGCGGCGCTGAACGCGATGAGCGAGCCGGAACAGAAGCCCGTGAGCCACCATGCCGTCGGCGTGTTCGAGTCGGTGGATGCGCGGACCGGCATGGCGCTGATCACGCACGAGCCGGTGGCCAGCCTGAAGTGGCCGGCGATGACCATGGAGTTCGCGCCGGCGAATCCGGCGCTGGTCGAAAAGATCAGGCCGGGTGCGCCCGTCGCCTTCGAGTTCGTCGAGCGCAAGCCCGGCGAATGGGTCATCACGCAACTGGAGCAACGCTGACATGCTCGCCAAGCTCATCGACTGGTCGGCGCGCAACACGTTTCTCGTCCTGCTCGCCACCCTGTTCGTCGTGCTGGGAGGCGCCTGGGCGGTGGTGAAGACCCCGCTCGACGCCCTGCCCGATCTGTCCGACGTGCAGGTCATCGTCTTCACCGAATACTCCGGCCAGGCGCCGCAGGTGGTCGAGGACCAGGTCACCTACCCGCTGACGACGGCACTCCTCGGGGTGCCGAAGTCGAAGGTGGTGCGCGGTTTCTCCTTCTTCGGCGCGTCCTTCGTCTATGTCATTTTCGAGGACGGCACCGACATCTACTGGGCGCGGTCGCGGGTATTGGAGTATCTCAATACCGTCGCCGGCGGCCTGCCGCGCGGCGTGACGCCCAGCCTCGGGCCGGATGCCTCGGGCGTCGGCTGGGTCTACCAATACGCGGTCATCGGCGCGAACCGCACGCTCGCCGAGTTGCGCACCCTGCAGGACTGGTATCTGCGCTACCAGGTCACCAAGGCGCAGGGGGTGGCCGAAGTGGCCAGCATCGGCGGCTTCGTGCAGCAATACCAGGTCGTCGTCGATCCGGTGAAGCTGCGCGGCTACGGCATTCCGCTGGCGACGGTGGCGAACGCGATCCGCAACTCGAACCGCGACGTCGGCGGCCGCGTCGTCGAAATGGCCGAGACCGAATACATGGTGCGCGGCAAGGGCTATCTGCGCGGCAGGGGCGACCTTGAGCAGCTGGTGGTCAAGTCCGACCAGGGCACGCCGGTGCTGCTGCGCGACGTCGCCCGCGTCGAGCTGGGGCCCGCCGGGCGGCGCGGCATCGCCGAGCTGAATGGCGAGGGCGAGGTGGTCTCCGGCATCGCCGTGGCGCGCTACGGCCAGAACGCGCTGGAGGTGATCGGCAACATCAAGGAGAAGCTCAAGGAGGTCGCCGCCGGCCTGCCGGAGGGCGTGCATGTCGAGACCGTCTATGACCGTTCCGAGCTGATCGAGCGGGCCATCGCCACGCTGAAATCCACGCTGGCCGAGGAGGCGCTGATCGTGGCGCTGGTCTGCGTCGTTTTCCTGCTGCACGTGCGGAGCGCGCTGGTCGCGATCCTCATGCTGCCGGTGGGCGTGCTGATCGCCTTCATCGCCATGCGGCTGCTGGGCATGAACTCCAACATCATGAGCCTCGGCGGCATCGCCATCGCCATCGGCGCGATGGTGGACGCCGCCATCGTCATGATCGAGAACGCGCACAAGCACCTGGAACGGCTCAAGGCAGGCGAGTCGAGAACGGAGGCGATGATCGCCGCCTGCAAGGAAGTCGGCCCGGCGCTGTTCTTCTCGCTGCTGATCATCACCGTTTCCTTCCTGCCGGTGTTCACCCTCGAAGCGCAGGAGGGGCGGCTGTTCGCGCCGCTGGCCTGGACCAAGACCTTCGCCATGGCCGGGGCCGCGCTGCTGTCGGTCACGCTGGTGCCGGTGCTGATGATGCTCTTCATCCGCGGCCGCATCCTGCCCGAGGCCCGCAACCCGGTCAATCGGGCGATGATCGCCTTCTACCGGCCGGTCATCGCCTGGGTGATGCGCTGGAAGGTCGCCACGCTTGCCGGCGCCGGCGCCGTCATGGTGCTGTCCGTCTGGCCGGCGCTCAAGCTCGGCAGCGAGTTCATGCCGACGCTCAACGAAGGCACGCTGTTCTACATGCCCACCGGCCTGCCGGCGATGTCGGTGACCAAGGCCGCCGAACTCTTGCAGACGCAGAACAAGATCATCAAGAGCTTTCCCGAGGTCGCGTCGGTGATCGGCAAGGCCGGCCGGGCGCAGACGGCCACCGATCCGGCGCCCATCGAGATGTTCGAAACGGTCATCAACCTGAAGCCGGAAGAGCAGTGGCGGCCGGGCATGGACGTGGACAAGCTGATCGCCGAGCTGGACCAGGCCCTGCAATTCCCCGGCATCGCCAACTCGTGGACCATGCCGATCAAGGCGCGCATCGACATGCTGTCCACCGGCATCCGCACGCCGGTCGGCATCAAGGTGTTCGGCAAGAACCTCGACGAGATGGAAAAGCTCGCCCGCGAAATCGAGACGGTGGTGAAGGCGGTGCCGGGCACCAGCTCCGCCTACGCCGAACGCATCACCGGCGGCTGGTATCTCGACATCGAGCCGGACCGTGCCCAGCTGGCGCGCTACGGCATCCTCGTCGGCGACCTGCAGGACGTCGTCGCCACCGCGCTCGGCGGCGAGATGGTGACGACCGCGGTCGAGGGTCGCGAGCGCTTCGGCGTGACGCTGCGCTACCCGCGCGAGCTGCGCGACGATCCGCAGAAGATCGCCGCCAACGTGCTGGTGCCGGTGATGTCGGCGATGGGCGCCGCGCCCGCCATGGTGCCGCTCGGCCAGGTGGCGCAGGTGAAGATCGCCAAGGGCGCGCCGGCGATCCGTACCGAGAACGCGCTGCTGTCCGCCTACATCTACGTCGATATCCGCGACCGCGACATCGGCTCATATGTGAAGGACGCGCAGCGCGCGGTCGCCGCGCAGGTCGCGTTCCCGCCCGGCACCTACATCACCTGGAGCGGACAGTTCGAGTATATGGAGCGCGCGCTGGAGCGGCTCAAGATCGTGGTGCCCTTCACGATGCTGATCATCTTCCTGCTGCTCTACCTCAACTTCCGCCGCCTGACGCAGACCATGATCGTCATGCTCTCGGTGCCATTCGCGCTGGTCGGCGGCATCTGGCTGATGTGGTGGCTCGGCTACAACCTGTCCGTCGCCGTCGCGGTCGGCTTCATCGCGCTGGCCGGAGTGGCCGCCGAAACCGGCGTGGTGATGCTGATCTACCTCGACCACGCCTGGGAGGAGGTCAGGAAAAAGTCAGCCCTGGCGGGACGGCGGCCGAACGCCGCCGACCTCTACGCGGCGGTGATGGAGGGCGCGGTGGAGCGCGTGCGGCCGAAGATGATGACGGTGGTCGCGATCATGGCCGGCCTGCTGCCGATCATGTGGAGCAGCGGCACCGGTTCCGAGGTGATGCGCCGCATCGCCGCGCCGATGGTCGGCGGCATGATCTCCTCGACGGTGCTGACGCTGGTCGTGATCCCGGCGCTGTATGCGCTGGTGGAGGAGTGGCGCCTGCGGCGGAGCGGCTAGCGCGCGCCGGCGTTTGCCGGTAGGCTGCCGTCCGCACCATGAGCGCCGACTTCTCCGCCACCTGCTGCGAAATCGATTTCCCCCTGCCCGGGGATGGCGCGCGCCTGCGCTTCGCCGCCGCCGCGCCGGCCGAGGTGCTGGTGGCGGATGAGCCCGCCGCGGTGCCGGCCCTGCTGGCGCGCGCCGAGGCCTTCGCCCGCGCGGGCGGCTGGGCGGTCGGCTATGTCGGCTACGAGGCGGCGGCGGCCTTCGGCCCCGCGTTGCGCACCCGGCCGGCCGATGCGCACGCTCCGCCTTGTGCCCTGTTCGCCCTGTATCACCAGCCGGATGCCGCGTCGCCTCCGCCGGGCGCTGCGCTCGCCGGCCACTGGCATGACGAAACCCCGCGCCCGCGCTTCGACGCGGCGCTGGACGCGATCCGCGCCGGCATCGCGGCGGGCGACTACTACCAGGTCAATTACACCTCCCGCCTGCATGCCCCGCTGCTCGGCGATGCGCGCGCCTACTTCGCGCGGCTGCGCGCGGCGCAACCCGAGGCGCACTGCGCCTACCTCGAATTCGGGCGCTGGCGCATCTGCTCGGTCTCGCCCGAACTGTTTTTCCACTGGGAGATGGAGCGCGACGGCACGCGCGCGCTGAGCACGCGGCCCATGAAAGGCACGGCCGCGCGCCACGCCGATCCGCGCCGCGACCGCGAGAGCGCCGCGCTGCTGCGGCAATCGCCCAAGGAGCAGGCCGAGAACCTGATGATCGTCGACCTGCTGCGCAACGACCTCGGACGCATCGCCTGCCTCGGCTCGGTGCGGGTGCCGCGACTGTTCGCGGTCGAGGCCTGGCCGACCGTCTGGCAGATGACCTCGACGGTGAGCTGCCGCACGCCCGCGACGACCACGCTGGGAGAGGTGTTCGCCGCGCTGTTTCCCTGCGGCTCGGTGACCGGCGCGCCGAAGGTCGCCGCCATGGCCGCCATCGCCGCGCTGGAAACCTCGCCGCGCGGCGTCTATTGCGGCGCCATCGGCGTCCTGCGGCCGGGCGGCGAAGCCCTGTTCAGCGTCGCCATCCGCACGGTGACGGTCGACGCCGCCAAGGCCGCGATGACCTGCGGCATCGGCAGCGGCATCACGCTGGATTCGACGGCCGCCGGCGAGCATGCCGAATGGCAGGACAAGCGGGGCTTCCTGCGGCAGGCCGGCGACGATTACCGGCTGCTGGAAACCCTGCGCCTGCACAATGGACGCTACTGGCTGCGCCGGGGCCACCTGCGGCGCATCGCGGCCAGCGCCGCCGCCCTTGGCTTCCGCTGCGAACGCGGCGAGCTGGAAGCCGCGCTTGCCGCCGTCGCCGCGCGGCACCCCGCCGGGCAATGGCGCGTGCGCCTGCTGCTGGCGCCGGATGGTGTCGCGGTCGCGGAAGCCTTCCCCTTCGAGCCGGACACGGGCGCGGCGGGTGTGGCATTGGCGGCGCAGCCCGTCGCCAGCGACGACCCCTGGCTGCGCCACAAGACCACGCGGCGCGCGACCTACGACGCCCTGCAACGCGCCGGCGCGTTCGACACCCTGCTCTGGAACGAGCGCGGCGAGCTGACCGAGTTCACCCGCGGCAACCTCGTCGTCGAACTGGACGGCCGGCGGCTGACCCCGCCGCTCGCCTGCGGCCTGCTGCCCGGCGTGCTGCGCGCCGCGCTGCTCGCCAGCCGGCGCGTCGAGGAGGGCATCGTCACGCGGGACGACCTGCCCCGGGCCAGCGCGCTCTGGTTCATCAACAGCCTGCGCGGCATGCTTCCCGCGCGGCTGGAATAGTGGATCGCCCCCGGGTCTGCTACACTGCGCGCCGCAGCGGCAATCCAATCAGTCAAACAGTCGCGCGTCGCGCCCGGATTCTCCCGGCGCGCATCACCCCCCCATAGCGTTTCCGCCCCGACTGGTTCGTGCCGCGCACGAGTGGCCGATTCCAGGAGCCAACCCATGCTGTTCACCGAACTCGGCCTTTCCGCCGAAATCCTGCGCGCCGTCGCCGACGAAGGCTACGACACGCCCACCCCCATCCAGGCCCAGGCCATTCCGCTGGTGCTCGCCGGCCGCGACCTGATGGCCGCCGCCCAGACCGGCACCGGCAAGACCGCCGGCTTCACCCTGCCCATCCTGCAACGCCTGTCGCGCGACAGCAGCCTGTCGATGAAGCGCTTCAAGCCGCGCGCGCTGATCCTCGTGCCGACGCGCGAGCTGGCCATGCAGGTGCAGCAGAGCGTGTTTACCTACGGCCGGCACCTGCGGCTGCGCTCCGCAGCGATCTACGGCGGCGTCGCCATCGGCCCGCAGACCAAGCTGCTCAAGGCCGGCGTCGACATCGTCGTCGCCACGCCCGGCCGCCTGCTCGACCACATCGACCAGCGCGGCATCGACCTGACCGGCATCGAGATCCTCGTGCTCGACGAGGCCGACCGCATGCTCGACATGGGCTTCATCCGCGACATCCGCCGCATCATCGCGCTGCTGCCGAAGAAGAAGCAGAGCCTGCTGTTTTCCGCCACCTTCTCCGACGAGATCCGCGGCCTGGCCGCCGGCCTGCTGCACGATCCGGCGAGCGTCGAGGTGGCGCGCCGCAACGCGCCGGCCGAGGCGGTCGCGCAGGCCGTCTATCCGGTCGACCGCGAGCGCAAGCGCGACCTGCTGATCCATCTGATCCAGGAGCACAACTGGCACCAGGTGCTGGTGTTCACGCGCACCAAGCACGGCGCCGACGCGCTGGCCGAGCGCCTGTGCAAGGCGCGCATCAGCGCCGCCGCCCTGCACGGCAACAAGAGCCAGGGGCAGCGCATCCGCGCGCTCGACGACTTCAAGAAGCTGAAGATCAACGTGCTGGTGGCGACCGACATCGCCGCCCGCGGCATCGACATCGACGAGCTGCCCCACGTCGTGAACTACGAGCTGCCGACCGTGCCGGAAGACTACGTGCATCGCATCGGCCGCACCGGCCGCGCCGGCGCGTCGGGTTCCGCCGTGTCGCTGGTCTGCATCGACGAGCACAAGCTGCTGCGCGACATCGAGCGCGTGCTCAAGCGCCAGATCGAAAAGCGCCTCGTGGCGGGCTTCGAGCCCGATCCGCGCATCAAGGCCGAGCCGATCCAGAAGCCGCGCGGCGCGCGCACCGACGCCCCGGGACGCGGCGCCGCGCCCGCCCGCCCGCGCCCGGCGCCGCAAGGCAAGCGCCGCAACGCGGCGCCCGGCCACCACTCGGGCGCGCGCCACCGCTAAAAAGTCAGTCTCGGCGGGACGGCGGCGGGCGCCATGCGCCCGCTCCGCATCGGCAATCTCGGCCGCGCCGCAAGCAGACAACCGGTTGTGCTATGGGTATGCTGCCGGCAGTTCTTGGCCCTGCGCTAGTGAAAAGCGGGCTTGGTTCCTTTGATTGCTTTGACTGGAGAAATGGCACTCTCACCCCTTCGTAAATGGCTCAATGCCGCCTTCGGCCTGGTGCTGCTTGTATTGATTGGCATATCGTTATGGTCGCTGCTTGGTCGACCGTTCGAATTAAGAGCATTCTGCACCGGGCTTCAACCCGGCATCTCCTACAGCACGCTCCGCGACTTGGCCGAACTGCGCGGCTTCAGGGTATCCCCGCAAAGCGAAGGTGTCGCCCATGTTTACGACTACCAGTCGTTGGGCAAGTTTACTTGCACGCTGCGCATGCACGGCGACAGGTTGGCAGAGTCATCTTTTGCATTCAGCGATTAGGGAATCGTGCAGCGCCGTTGGCTCTACTCCTTGTATGTCGGATTCTCCGGATGAAGATTGCCGCTTCGGGTCGTCTGTCGCCGTCCTGCCGGCGCTGACTTTTTCCTACCCCCGCTCCGCCAGCCGCGCGCGGTAGTCGCTCGGGGCCACTCCCGTCCATTCGACGAAGGCGCGGTAGAAGGCCGAGGGGTCGGCGTAGCCGAGTTCGGCCGCGATGGCGGCGACGGGGGTGTCGGTCTTGGCGAGGCGGGATAGCGCGAGGTCGCGGCGCAGGGCATCCTTGATGCGGCGGAAGTTCGTGCCTTCGTCGGCGAGATGGCGGTGCAGGCTGCGCGGCGAGAGGTGCAGCCGCGCGGCGATGTCGTCCAGCGCCGGCAGCGCGGGCAGGGCGGCGAAGAGGATGTCGCGCACGGCGCGCACGGTGTCGCGGTCGCGCCGGTAGAGGGTGGCGATGCGGCCGGGCGCGCCGGCGAGGAAGGCGGCCAGCGCGGCTTCGTCGCGCCGCACCGGCAGGTCGAGCAGGTTGGCCTGGAAGCGCGCCTCCAGGCGCCGCGCGCCGAAAGTCGAGTCGGCGGTGTAGATCAGCGCGTAGTCCGCCGCGTGCGGCGGGCGCGGATAGGGGAAGGCGACGGCGTCGAGCGCGAGGCCGCGCCCGGCGAGCCAGCAAGCGAGGCCGTGGATCAGCCGCAGCAGCCATTCGTGGGCGAAGACGCGGCCGGGGCCTGCATCCAACGGCCGGGTTTCGGCGATGGAGAGCAACGCATGGTGGCCGTGCCGCTCGACGCCGACCGCCATGTCGGGCAGCAGCACGCGCAGGAAGCGCGCCATGCGCCGCATGGCCTCGCCAAGGGAGTGAGTGCCAACCAGTGCGTGGGCGAGGAGTTCGAAGCTGCCGCAGCGCATGGGCGTCTGGAACAGGCCGAAGGCCTCGTCGTCGAGTGCGGCGGCGACGCGGTTGTAGAGGTCGGCGTAGGCGGCCAGCGGCACGCGCGGCAGGGCCGGATCGATGCCGGCGGCGGCGAGCAGCGGCGCGGGGTCGCGCCCGGCGCGCGCCATGCCGGCGAGCATGCCGGTGACGAAGCCGATGGCGACGGTGGCGTTTTTCATATTGGCGGATTTTGCACGATATCCGGCGGGGACGGCAATGGCAATCCGTCCGGCGCGCACCTAACATGGGGGCATCCAGCCCCGGAGTTTTCCCATGTCCGATCCGACCATTGCTTCCAAGCTCGCACCCTACAAGCCCGGGCGCAAGGTGCGCTTCGTCACCGCCGCCTCCCTGTTCGACGGCCACGACGCCTCGATCAACATCATGCGGCGGATTCTGCAATCCACCGGCGCCGAGGTGATCCACCTCGGCCACAACCGCTCGGTGCAGGAGGTGGTGAACGCGGCGCTGCAGGAGGACGTGCAGGGCATCGCGATCACGTCCTACCAGGGCGGCCACATCGAATACTTCAAATACATGATCGACCTGCTCAAGGCGGGCGGCGGCGCCGAGATCAAGGTCTTCGGCGGCGGCGGCGGCGTGATCGTGCCGGAGGAGATCGCCGAGCTGCACGCTTACGGCGTGACGCGCATCTATTCGCCCGAGGACGGCGCGCGGCTGGGCCTGCAAGGCATGATCAACGACGTCGTGTCCACCAGCGACTTCGACCTCGCGGCGAACGTGACGCTCGACGACCTGAAAAGTGGCGACCGCAGGAAGCTGGCGCGGGCCATCACCCAGCTGGAGAACGATCCGGACGGCCCTCTGGCGCAGGAAATCCGCAAGGCCGCCGTCCCGCCAACGCCGACGCTGGGCATCACCGGCACCGGCGGCGCCGGCAAGTCGAGCCTCACCGACGAGCTGATCCGCCGCTTCCGCCTCGATCAGGAGGACGCGCTCAGGATCGCCATCGTTTCCATCGACCCGTCGCGCAAGCGCACCGGCGGCGCGCTGCTCGGCGACCGCATCCGCATGAACGCCATCGAGCATCCGCACATCTTCATGCGCTCGCTGGCGACGCGCGACACGGGATCGGAAATCTCCGCCGCGCTGCCCGAGGTGATCGCCGCCTGCAAGCTCTGTGGCTTTAACCTGGTTGTCGTCGAGACCTCCGGCATCGGCCAAGGCGACGCCGCCATCGTGCCGCACGTTGACGCCTCGCTCTACGTGATGACGCCCGAGTTCGGCGCCGCCTCGCAGCTGGAGAAGATCGACATGCTCGACTTCGCCGATTTTGTCGCCATCAACAAGTTCGACAGGAAGGGTGCAATGGATGCGCTGCGCGACGTGCGCAAGCAATACCAGCGCAACCGCGAGCGTTTCACCGAAGCGCCCGAGGCAATGCCCGTCTTTGGCACGCAGGCGTCGCGCTTCAACGATGACGGCGTGACCGCGCTCTACCAGCATGTGGCGGCCCGCCTCGCCGCGCTGGGCCTGAAGCTCAAGCCGGGCAAGCTGCCGCGGGTGGAGACCAAACAGTCCTCGCAGAGCCGCGCCATCGTGCCGGCGCAGCGCGCGCGCTACCTCGCCGAGATCGCCGACACCGTGCGCGGCTACCACAAGCACATCGACGCCCAGGTCGCCGTCGCCCGCGAGCGCCAGAGCCTGCGCACCGCCAAGGCCATCTTCGAGGGCTGCAAGAAGGAGGGCAAGGACTTTGATGAGTTGATCGCCTGGAAGGACGGCCAGCTCGATCCGAAGGCGAAGAAGCTGCTCGACATGTGGCCCGACACGGTGAAGGCCTACGGCGGCGACGAATACGTCGTGAAGATCCGCGACAGGGAAATCCGCACGGCGCTGACCCACGAAACGCTCTCCGGTACCAAGATCCGCAAGGTGGTGCTGCCGAAGTTCGGCGACGAGGGCGAGACCCTGCGCTGGCTGATGAAGGAGAACGTGCCCGGCAGCTTCCCCTACACCGCCGGCGTGTTCGCCTTCAAACGGGAGAACGAGGACCCGACGCGCATGTTCGCCGGCGAGGGCGACGCCTTCCGCACCAACCGCCGCTTCAAGAAAGTCTCCGAAGGCATGCCGGCCAAGCGCCTGTCCACCGCCTTCGACTCGGTGACGCTCTACGGCTGCGACCCGGACGAGCGGCCGGACATCTACGGCAAGATCGGCAACTCGGGCGTCAGCATCGCCACGCTCGACGACATGAAGGTGCTCTACGACGGCTTCGACCTGTGCGATCCGGCCACCAGCGTGTCGATGACCATCAACGGCCCGGCGCCGATCATCCTGGCGATGTTCTTCAACACCGCCATCGACCAGCAGCTCGCCAAGTTCGAGACAGACAACGGCCGCGCGCCCACCGAAGACGAGGCGGCGAAAATCCGCGAGTGGGTGCTCTCCAGCGTGCGCGGCACGGTGCAGGCCGACATCCTCAAGGAGGACCAGGGCCAGAACACCTGCATCTTCAGCACCGAGTTCGCGCTGAAGATGATGGGCGACATCCAGGAATTCTTCGTGCACAACCAGGTGAAGAACTTCTACTCGGTGTCGATCTCCGGCTACCACATCGCCGAGGCCGGCGCGAACCCGATCTCCCAGCTCGCCTTCACGCTCGCCAACGGCTTCACCTACGTCGAGAGCTACCTCGCGCGCGGCATGCACATCGACGACTTCGCGCCCAACCTGTCGTTCTTCTTCTCGAATGGCATGGACGCCGAATACGCGGTGATCGGCCGCGTCGCCCGCCGCATCTGGGCCGTGGCGATGAAGCACAAATACGGCGCCAACGAGCGCTCGCAGAAGCTCAAGTATCACGTCCAGACCTCGGGCCGCAGCCTCCACGCGCAGGAGATGGCCTTCAACGACATCCGCACCACCTTGCAGGCGCTGATCGCCGTCTACGACAACTGCAACAGCCTGCACACCAACGCCTACGACGAAGCCATCACCACGCCGACCGACGAATCGGTGCGCCGCGCCATGGCGATCCAGCTCGTCATCAACCGCGAATGGGGCCTGGCGAAGAACGAGAACCCCAACCAGGGGGCATTCGTCATCGACGAGTTGACGGATCTGGTCGAGGAGGCCGTGCTCAAGGAATTCGAGGCCATCGCCGACCGCGGCGGCGTCCTCGGTGCCATGGAGACCGGCTACCAGCGCGGCAAGATCCAGGAAGAGAGCCTCTACTACGAGCACAAGAAGCACGACGGCTCCCACCCGATCATCGGCGTGAACACCTTCCGCAACCCGCACGGCGACCTGCCGCAGCATGTGGAACTGGCGCGCTCCACCGAGGAGGAGAAGCAGTCGCAGATCAAGCGGCTGCGCGACTTCCAGCAACGCAATGCCGCCGCCAGCGGCCCGATGCTGGCGAAGCTCAGGCAGACGGTGATCGACAACGGCAATGTCTTCGCCGTGCTGGTGGATGCCGTGCGCGTCTGCTCGCTCGGCCAGATCGGCAGCGCGCTCTACGAAGTCGGCGGGCAATATCGCCGTTCCATGTGAGGAAAACGCAATGAAAGCCTTCCAGGACTACTACCCCGAGAACGTCGCCCACTGCTACGGCTGCGGCTCGCTCAACGACCACGGCCACCAGATCAAGACCTACTGGGACGGCGAGGAGACGGTGACGCGCTTCACGCCCGAGCCCTGGCATACCGCGATTCCCGGCTACGTCTACGGCGGACTGATCGCCTCGCTGATCGACTGCCACGGCACCGGCACCGCCTCAGCCGCCGCGTACAAGGCCGCCGGCCGCGAGATGGGTTCCGCCCCGGCGCTGCGCTTCGTCACCGGTGCGCTGCACGTGAACTTCCTCAAGCCGACGCCGCTCGGCCCGCTGGAGATTCGCGGCCGCGTCAAGGAGCTCAAGGAAAAGAAGGTCGTCGTCGAGGCGACGGTCTACGCCAGCGGCGTGGCGACGGCGACCGGCGAGGTCGTCGCGGTGAAGATGCCGGAGAATTTTGGAGGCTGAGCCGAAAAAGTCAGTCCCGGCGGAACGGTGCACGGAGTTCGCCGCAGGCGCTACAATCGGCGCATGTTTAATCTATGTAGAAAGCTATATGCCAGCCTGCTGTTGGCGGCAGCGGTGCTGGGGGCGCCGGCGCAGGCCGAGCCGTTGCGCCTGACCAGCGGCGTCGGCGCGCCGTATTTCACGCCCGACCGGCAGGGCTTCCTCGACCTGCTGGTGCCGGAGGTGTTCCGCCGCATCGGCGTCGAGGCCGAGGCGGTGCAGTATGTCGCGGCGTCGGAGCGTTCCATGCTGAACGCCAACAGCGGCATCGACGACGGCATTGCGATGCGCATCCGCGGCCTGGAGAAAACCTATCCCAACCTGATCCGGATCGACGAGAAGGTGGTCGACAACGATTTCGTCGCCTATGCCCGGCAGGCGAGCTTTGATACCACGAGCTTCGCCACTCTCGTGGGCCACGAGGTGGCGTATATCCACGGCTGGAAGATTTTCGAAGCCAATGTGCCGGCCGGCGTGTCGGTGACCAAGGCGAAGGACCCCGCGCAGCTGTTTTCCCTGCTGACGAACCGGCGCGCCGACCTGGTGTTGTTCGAGCGCTGGCAGGGCAACCAGATCCTGCGCGAGCGGGGCATCCAGGCCACCATGCTGCGGCCGCCGCTGGCGAGTACCGAGATGTTCATGTATCTCCACAAGAAGCATGCGCATCTGGTGGAGCCGGCCGCGCGCGCGCTGCGCGCCATGAAGGCCGACGGCAGCTACCGGCGCATCGCCAGCCAGGCCCTGCCGGGTTATTCCGACTGAGGATTCAGCGCAACAGGCGCAGGGTGTGCAGCGCCGCCTCGAAGTCGAAGTCGGCGATCCGTCGGGCCAGTTCCTCGTAGTGGTCTCCCAGCGCGGCGCGCAGGGCTGTCGCGTGTTCTTGGGCGAAGGCGGCCGCAGTGAAATCGGCCTGTTCCAGGCGCGCCTGCAAGTCGGCGAGCAGGTCCGCGGCGGCGGCGGGCACGGCTGAAGCGGGCGCCGTGGGCGAGGCGGGCGGCAGGGCCATTCCGATTTCCATCAATTTGCGCTGGAGGGCGGCCATGCCGGTTTCCAGGGCGCCGGCCCGCACGCAGGCATCCCAGTCGTCATGCACGACGTTTTCCATCTGCCGCGCCATGTCGGCCACTTCGGCGGCGCCGATGGTGGCGGCGGCGCCCTTGAGTCCGTGGAGCAGCCGGCGGACAGCGTCCCTGTCGCCGACCGCCAGGCCGAGCGTCAGCTGTTTCATGTCGTCGGCGTGCGCGGCGACGAAGCGGTGCAGCAGGTCGAGATATCTGGCGTCGCGACCGCGCACCATGCGCAGGCCGCTCTCCCAGTCGAGTCCCGGCACCTGGGCGAGCCGCGCGCGGATGGCCGGGTCGGGCGCCTCCTCCGGCCCTGTTGTCGAGGCTTGCGGCGCCGTGCCGTCCGTCGCGCGCTCCGGCAGCCATTTCAGCAGGGTGGTGTAGAGCATGTCGGGGTCGACCGGCTTGGGGATGAAGTCGTCCATGCCGGCGGCCTCGCAGACGCGGCGGTCTTCGTCGAAAACGTTGGCGGTCATCGCCAGGATCGGCGTGGTCGCGTATCCGGGCAGGGCGCGGATGGCGCGCGTGGCGTCCATGCCGTCCATGTTCGGCATCTGCATGTCCATCAGGATGAGGTCGTAGGCATGTTGCCGGGCCTTCGCCACGGCTTCCACCCCGTCCGCCGCGGCGTCGACCGCCAGTCCGGCGCCGTGCAGCAGTTCCAGCGCGACCTCGCGGTTGATGACGTTGTCCTCGGCGAGGAGCAGGCGCGCCATTCCGCCGTGCAGCGCGCGCAGGCGGGCTTCGGCGTTCGTCGTCGCGATGTGCGGCTCGCCCGAATCGATGCCGCGCCCGCGACCCAGGCTGGCGGTGAACCAGAAGGTGCTGCCGACGCCCGGCGCGCTCTCGACGCCGACCTCGCCGTCCATCAGTTCCACGAGCCGCCGGGTGATGACCAGGCCGAGTCCGGTGCCGCCGTAATGCCGCGTGGTGGTGGCATCCACCTGCTCGAAGGCATGGAACAGCCGGTCGATGTGCTCGGGCGCGACGCCGATGCCGGTGTCGCTCACCTCGAAGCGCACGCGCAGGTCGTCGTCGTGCGCGGCGACGAGCCGCGCACGCAGGACGATGGTGCCCTGCGCGGTGAACTTGACCGCGTTGCTGGCGAAGTTGAGCAGGGCCTGGCGCAGCCGCGTCACGTCGCCGCGCAGCCACTGCGGCACGGCGTCGGCATCCACCTCGACGCGCAGGCCCTTGGCCTGGGCGGCATCGGCGATCATCGAGCGGACGTGGTCGAGCACGGCGCTCAGCGAGAAATCGCCCTGCTCCAGCCGCAACTTGCCGGCCTCGATCTTCGAGATGTCGAGGATGTCGTTGATGATGGAGAGCAGGTGCCGCCCCGCGCCGTTGATCTTGTCCAGCCGTTCCGCCTGCTCCGGCACGGCGTCCTTGCGCAGCAGGTGCGTCAGGCCGAGGATGGCGTTCATCGGCGTGCGGATTTCGTGGCTCATGTTGGCGAGGAAGACGCTCTTCGCCCGGTTGGCGGCCTCGGCGGCATCGCGCGCCTGGCCCAGCGCCTGCTCGGCGGCGGCGCGCGCCGTGATCTCCCGGATCAGGCTGTCGTTCGCCTGCCGCAGGCTGCCGATGCTGGCTTCCTGCGCGTCCAGCAGGGTGTCGAATTCGCCGGCGAGCTGGTCGAGTTCGTCGACCTGCCGGTTGCCCGTCGTCGACGTCATGCGGCCACCCGCCATGTCCTGCCGGTAGCGGTTGAGGAAGCCTGCCATGCCGAGCAGCCGCTTCCCGATCAACTGGTAGAAGGCGAAGAGGATGGCGCCGGCGACGAGGGCGACGCGCAGGGCCTCGCCCAGCGCGACGCGCCAGGCATCCTGGAAGAATTCCGCCCGCAGGCTCGCGAGGCTGGCGACCAGCGTCAGCTGGCCGATTTCGACCTGCTGGCCGCGGAACTCATGCCGGAGCGTCAGGTGCTTTTCGATCAGCGGCGCCTCGGCGGCGGGCAGCGCGCCGACGGTCAGCGGCGGTCGGTCGGGCTGTTCCAGGCGCACCAGGGCGATGTCGCGGAAATTCCCGATGCCGCCGAGCTGCTGCTGGACCAGGCCGATGTCGCCCAGCCAGAGGGCCTCTTCGAGCGCGGGCCGGCTGGCGTCGGCGATTTCGTCCATCTGGCGTTCCAGATGTGCGACACGGTTCCGGTAGTTCTCGAACAGGTAGAGCGAACTCAGCAGCGGCACCAGCAGCAGGCCGATGCCGAGCGAGACCATGGCGAGACGGCGGCCCAGGCGACTGGAAAAGGCCAGGAGCAGGCGCTTCATTGCTTTTCCGGCAGCGGGTAGCCGGCGTCGCGGAACGCGGCGGCGTAGCTGCCGTCGGCCTTGAGCGCGCGCAGCGCCGCTGCGAGCGGCTCGATCAGTTTCCGGTGCCGCCGGTTGAGCACCACGTGGGTCGGAACTTGCACCAGGGGCGGCTCGAGCGCGCGGATATCGTTCCGGTCGAGCTTCCTGACCAGCGCCTGGCCGGTGGCCCGCTCGTAAATCACGACATCGACCTTGTCCTCGATCAGGAGGGCGAAGAGCTCTTCGGGGCCACGCGCACGCAGCACTTCGACGGCGCGCACCTGTTCTTCCAGTCGCTTCCAGCCCAGCACGTAGCCGACACGCAGCGGCCGCAGGTCGTCGAATCCAGTTACCTTGAGATCGGCGCGCAGCGTGAATACGCTTGAGGGCAGGGAATAGATCATTTCCGGCACGGCCATCAGGTTTGGCGCCTTGGGCAGCACGGCCTCCGCCACGCGCAGCAGGTCGCCATCCGTCATGCCGCTGTCCGCGCTGCGCAGCGAGCGTTCGCAATTCATGGGTTCGATGCAGGCGACCAGACCGACACGCCGGAACGCCTCGATTTCCAGCCGGTCGAGAATCCCTGTTCCTGCCGATGTCGACAGGGGTGGGAGATGGCAGGAGCCGATGATGATCTGGCAGGCGGGCGGCGCGGCCCCGGCGGGCACCGCGGACAGGCCGCACGCGGCCAGCAGCAGGGCCGCCATCCCGCGCCGGATCGTCCTGGCGCACCGTTCGTGTATCGCGCTCATCTTCATCCGCCCTCGGCCCGTCGGGCCGTCTTGTTTATTCGAATGATATGCCTCCCGGCGCCGGAAAAGTCAGTCCCGGCGGGACGGCGATCAGAGCCTGTCGAGCACGGCTTGCAGGCGCGCGACGGCGCCGTCGATGTCGGCGAGCTTGTCGAGGCCGAACAGGCCGAGGCGGAAGCTGCGGTAGCCGGCGCCCTCGTCGCATTGCAGCGGCACGCCGGCGGCGGCCTGCAGGCCGAGGCCGATGAACTTTTTCCCCGATTGCATCTCGGCATCGTCGGTGTGGCAGACGACCACGCCGGGGGCCTCGAAGCCGGGCGCGGCGACGCTGGGGTAGCCGCGTTCGGCGAGCAGGGCGCGTACGCGCCGGCCGAGTTCCCATTGCGCGGCGCGCAGCGTTTCCAGTCCGCATGCCTCGATCTCGGCCATCGCGTCGCGCACGCGGGCGAGGGCGTCGGTGGGCATTGTCGCGTGGTAGGCGTGGCCGCCGCCCTCGTAGGTTTCCATGATCTGCAACCACTTCTTGAGATCGGCGGCGAAGCTCGTGCTGGTCGTCGCGTCGATGCGCTGGCGCGCCGTTTCATTGAGCATGACGAAGGCGGCGCAGGCCGGGCCGCTCCAGCCCTTCTGCGGCGCGCTGATGAGGATGTCGACGCCGGCGGCGGCCATGTCGACCCAGAGCGCGCCGGAGGCGATGCAGTCGAGCACGAACAGGCCGCCGACCGCGTGCGCGGCGGCCGCGACGGCCTGGAGGTAGTCGTCGGGCAGGAGGATGCCCGAGGCGGTTTCGACGTGCGGGGCGAAGACGAGGTCGGGCTTCTCGCGCGCGATGGTCGCGATGACCTCGTCGAGCGGCGGTGGCGCGAAGGGGGCCTTGGGAGCGGCCGAGACCGGGCGTGCCTTGAGCACCGTGCTGCTGGCCGGGATGCCGCCCATCTCGAAGATCTGCGTCCAGCGGAAGCTGAAGAAGCCGTTGCGGATGACGAGGCATTTCTTCCCGACGGCGAACTGGCGCGCCACGGCTTCCATGCCGAAGGTGCCGCCGCCGGGCACGACGATGGCCGACCGCGCGCCGTACGTGCGCCTGAGTCGGGCGGAAATGTCGTTCATCACGCCCTGGAAGCGTTTCGACATGTGGTTGAGGGCGCGGTCGGTATAGACGACCGAGTATTCGAGCAGGCCGTCGGGGTCGATGTCGGGGCGCAGTGCTGGCATGGAAACTCCGTGTGCGGTTGGTCTTTCGCCGCGATATTACGGGAAGCCTGGGGTATCCTGAGCGTGTCGCGACAGGAGCGGAAAATTCATGCAACCCAGAATCGAGGAACCGGGGCCGCTGGCCAGGCTGCTCGCCGTGCTGGCGGGGGCGGTGCTGCTGGTGCTCGGCTTCATGTTTTCGGTGGTGATTCTCGCCGTCGTCGCCGTCGTGCTGCTGGTGGGTGGCGGCTGGTTCTGGTGGAAGACACGCGAGCTGCGCCGCCTCGTGCGCGAAGAGGCGGCCCGGCAGCAGGCTTGCGCGGAATCGGCCGCGGCGGCGGAGGGCACGGTGATCGAGGGCGAGGCGGTGGTGGTCGAGGAAGTCCGTCGTGCCCGCGACGGCCTGCCGCATTGAAGATTATTTGCGCGTCAGGATGACCGCCAGCTCGGTGCGTTCGATGCCCGGGTTGCGCACCTGCGGATAGGGCGGCTTCGGCCAGTCCCACAGCGTCGCCGGAAACAGCGCGCGCATCGCGTTGATGTCGCAGTGGTAGGGCGGGCCCTCGATGATGCCCAGCGCGGCGTCGGGGCGCGGCGCCTGCATGAAGAGCGCGAACAGGCGACCGCCCGGCCTGATCCAGGCATGCAGTTGGTGAGCGTAGGTCGTCCAGTAGTCGGGATAGAGCGCGCACAGGCAGGTCTGTTCGAAGACCGCATCGACCGGCGTGGCCGGTTGCCAGTGCAGAACGTTGGCGTCGAGCAGTTCCGCCGCCGTGCCGTCGCGCTCCAGCAGGCACCGGCAGAGCGCCAGCGCGTTGTGGGCGAAATCGATGCCGGTGACGGCCAGCCCGGCGGCGGCGAGCGCCGCGACCTCCCAGCCCTGTCCGCAGCCGGGCACGAGGATGCGTATGCCCGGCGCCAGCGTGCCGTCGGCGAGCCAGGCCGCCAGTTGCGGGTTGGGCGCGCCCCGGTCCCAGGGCAGCTTGCCCTCGGCGAAGCGCGCCTGCCAGAAGTCCTGGGTGGGTCCGTTCATGGCTCACATTATGTTACGAAAATCCGTCCGGACTCCAACAGCGGGCCTGCCTAGAATGCGCGCAGGTTCCACGCGAAGCCCGCATCCATGCCCCCGCGTTTCCTGCTGACCATCCTTGCCATGCTGGCCGCCGCGTCCGTGCGGGCGGATTGCCCGCCCCATGCCTTCAGCGCGCCCGGCGCGGTGAAACTGCAGGGGGATGCCGTGATGATCGTGACGCATGCCACCTCGACGCACGACGCGCGTTTTTCCACCAAGCGCGGCGTCGACGAGGCGGTGCGCTTCGCCAAGGCCCGCCGGATACCCGTGATCTACCTGCAGGACGACACGCCGGACCGGTTCTATTTCATGGAGGACTGCGATCCGGACCACTGGGTGGCTTCGCAGGGCGGCGAGATCGGCTTCGACGTGCCGGTGCGCCACCTGTACATCGTCGGCGGCCACCTGGAGCTGTGCCTGTCGGCCACCCTGCACGACGTGCTCTACCAGTGGGCGCGTAAGCCACCGGCGCGCACGCTGACCGTGACCTATTTCATGGACGCCATCTACTCGAACGGCAAGCTGGTCGATCCGGCCGATCCGTTCTACGCCGACTTCCAGCGCTTCATGGGCGTCGTCACCTACGGCCGGCCGGGCGGCGAGCACTGGCCCAAGCTGACCCTGCTGGAGACCCTGGGCGTGATCCGGCGCGAGGAGCATGAGCTCGAATATCTCAGGCAGGCGCTGCCGCGCTGGGATACCACCTTTCCCGCCGAGTGGCGCGTCGAGGTGCAGCTCAACGACTCGGTCAAGAAGGTGCTGCGCAAGGCGCCGGGCTGGAACCCGCCGACGCTGCTGTTCCGCTTCGTCGATTCGGCGCTCAGCCTGGAACGCATTCCCTGAGGCTGCCCGGCGGCGGGCCGGCGAGGATCTGGCGGCGGATCTTTCCGCGCACATGCATCTCGCAAGCCTTGCAGTCGAAGGTCAGCGTCAGCTTCTCGTCGCCCTGCACCAGGATCATCGGTTCGGCGCGCACCTGTCCCTGCATGCCGGTCACGCCCTTGGCCTGGTGCGGGCAGAGGTTGAAGGCGTGGCGCAGGCAATGCCTGGTGATCATCAGGGAGACTTCGCCGGCCTCTGCGTGCGCTTCGTAGGCGGCGGCGATGAGCTTCACGCCGTGCTTTTCGTAGAAGCGTCGCGCGGCGGCGTTGTAGACGTTGGCGAGATAGGTCAGCGAGTCCTCGGGGCAGGGCACGGGCGGCTCGACGGCGGGGCGCCGTAAAGGGCGCACATAAGCCGCCGCGCGCGCGGCGACGAGAGCGGCGACGGCGTCGCGGCGCATCTGGTTGGCGGCGGAACTGGGCACGAACCACGGCCGCGACCAGTCGACGGCGAAATCCCGCAGGAAAAAGTCAGTCCCGCCGAGACGGCGAAGCTGTTCCCGCAGGCCGGCCGCCGCGTCGCCCTGCCGCGCCGGCTGCTTCGCCAGCGCGATGGCCGCTGTCGCGGCGACGCCGTCCGCATCCGTCAGCGTCAGCGCGAGGCCGTCGGCGGTTTCGGCGATGCGCGCATCGACGGCGATGCGGCGCTCGGCGGAATCCTTCGTCAGCGCCTGATCCCAGGCTTGGTCGCGGTTGCGATTGATGGTGAGGCCGGGACGCAAGCCGGGCAGCGCATCGACGGGATCGTTGGGCCAGATGCGCCAGCGGGCCGCGTCGAGGCGCTCGACGCGGTTCGCCTGCGTGCCGGCGGCCTGGCGCTTGTGCAGCCACGACAGGCCGTCGCCGTTGGCCATCGGCTCGTCCGTTTCGATGTCGAAGCTGTCGGCGCCGACCTGCGTCACCCTGCCGAGCGGCAGGCCGACGAAGGCGGGCGTGTCGAAGGCGACGATATGCGCCGGATCGGCGCTGCGGCCGTGCGTGAAGTAGTCGGTGCTGCCGCGATGGAAGGTCTTGTCGGGATCGGGCGCGAACTTCAGCGTCACCCGGCCGCTCGACGCGGCGGCCAGTTCGGGCCGCTGCTCGAACAGCGCATCGAGCAGTTGGCGATAGTGGGCGGTGATGTTCTTCACGTAGCCCATGTCCTTGTAGCGCCCCTCGATCTTGAAGCTGCGCACGCCGGCCTCGATCAGCGCCGGCAGATTCGCGCTCTGGTCGTTGTCTTTCAATGACAACAAATGCTTCTCGAAGGCGACGACGCGGCCCCGGTTGTCCTGCAAGGTGAATGGCAGGCGGCAGGCCTGCGAGCAGTCGCCGCGGTTGGCGCTGCGGCCGGTCTGCGCGTGGCTGATGTAGCACTGGCCCGAGTAGGCGACGCACAGCGCGCCGTGGATGAAGTGCTCGACGACCACGTCGCCGGGCAGCGCCGCATGCACGGCGGCGATTTCCCCGAGCGAAAGTTCGCGCGCCAGCACGAGCTGCGAGAAGCCGCAATCGGCGAGGAAGCGCGCCTTTTCCGGCGTGCGGATGTCGCACTGCGTCGAGGCGTGCAGGTCGATCGGCGGCAGGTCGACTTCGAGCAGCCCCATGTCCTGCACGATCAGCGCGTCGACGCCGGCGTCCCAGCAGTCCCGTGCCAGCCTGCGCGCCGGTTCCAGCTCGGCGTCGGACAGGATGGTGTTGAGCGTGACGTAGATGCGTGCGCGGAACCTGTGCGCGAATTCGACCAGCGCGGCGATGTCCGCCATGCTGTTGCCGGCCTTGTCGCGCGCGCCGAAGGCGGGGCCGCCGATATAGACGGCGTCGGCGCCGTGCAGGATGGCCTGGCGGCCGATCTCGGCGGTCTTGGCGGGGGCGAGGAGTTCGATGCGCATACTCATGGAAAAAAGTCAGTCCCGGCGGGACGGCGGTGAAGTGCGTTGCCTAGCCGCCGAAGCGGCGCAGGCCGTCGAGGTCGAGGATGGTGATGCCGCCGTATTCGATGCTGAGGAAGCCGGCGTCTTCCAGCAGCTTGAGCGAGCGGTTAACGCGCTGGCGCGAGACGCCGGCGAGGTGGCCGATCTCTTCCTGCGAGATGGTCAGCGTGGCGTTCTGGCCGGGATAGAGCACGGGGTTGAACATGATCGAGAGACTGCGCGCGACGCGCGTGTCGGTGTCGTGCAGGCGCTCGGATTCGAGCAGGCCGATGAACTGGCCGAGCCGTTCGTTGATCTGTTCGATGATGGCGTGGTTGAAGGCGATGCTGTGGTCGAGCAGCCAGCGGAAGGTTTCGCGCTTCATGCAGGCGACGCGCGTGTCGCGCAGGGCGATGACGTCGTAGCGGCGCACTTCCGTCTTCAGCAGCGAGCCTTCGCCGAACCAGCCGCCGGCGGGAATGCCGGCGTAGGAGGCGGTCTTGCCCGTCACCCAGTCGGAGGACATCTTGGCGAGGCCGTCGATGATGCCGATCCAGCACGAGGGCGCTTCGCCCTGGCGGCAGATGAAGCCGCCGGCGGGAATCTGCTTTTCCACCATGCCGGCGCGCGCGCGTTCCAGATCGGCGGGCGCCAGGCCGCGCGCCCAGCGCGAGAGCGCGATGGCTTCTTCGAGCGTGGGCGCGGGCGCGGCGGGCTGGGACTTGGAGGAATTGTCAGGCACGCGACAATTATAGGCAGGCATGCCGGGTAGAGTCCGCTTCATTAGAATCGAACGACCGGCCTTGCTGCGGTGCGCAATCGCGCTGCACGGGACACAAGGTGCGACTCCCGGATATCCGGGCAGCGATACGCACCACCGGCTTGGAGGAGTTGCGCATGACTGTTGCAACAACGGGCGCCGTCCGGAACGGCCCCGGGAGCCTGGATACGTTTCCGCGCCTGCTGCTGGCGCACGCCCGCGTGCGCGGTGCGCGGCCGGCGGTGCGCGAGAAGGATCTCGGCATCTGGCAGGGCTGGACCTGGGCCGAGGCGGCGCGCGAGGTGCGCGGCATTGCCTGCGGCCTGGCGGAACTCGGCTTCAAGCGCGGCGACCGCCTCGGCATCATCGGCGACAACCGGCCCCGGCTGTACTGGTCGATGTGCGCCGCGCAGATGCTCGGCGGCATCCCCGTGCCGATGTATCAGGACGCCGTGGCGCAGGAGATGATCTTCGTGCTGCAGGACGCCGGCATCCACATCGCCATCGTCGAGGATCAGGAGCAGGTCGACAAGCTGCTCGAAGTGAAGGACCAGTGCCCCGAGCTGCTGCACGTCATCTACGACGATCCGCGCGGCATGCGCCACTACTCGCAGCCCTTCCTGCACGGGCTCGACGAACTGATCGCCGCCGGCAGGATCCACGACGACAACCATGCCGACTTCCTCGATCAGGAGATCGCGCGGGGCGGTCCCGACGACATCGCGATCATGCTCTACACCTCGGGTACCACGGGCAAGCCGAAGGGCGTCTGCCAGACCCACGATGCGCTGATTTCCGCCGCGCGCGGCGGCTGCGGCTTCGACGGGCTGAACGAGACCGACGAGGTGCTGTCCTACCTGCCGATGGCCTGGGTGGGCGACAACCTGTTTTCCTACGCGCAGGCGCTGGTGGCCGGCTTCACGGTGAATTGCCCCGAGTCGGGCGACACGGTGATGACCGACATGCGCGAGATCGGGCCGACCTTCTATTTCGCGCCGCCGCGCGTCTTCGAGAACATGCTGACGCAGGTGATGATCCGCATGGAGGACGCCGGCAAGCTCAAGCGCGACATGTTCCACTGGTTCATGGGCGTGGCGAAGCGCTGCGGCGCCGACATCCTCGACGGCAAGCCGGTGTCCGGCAAGGATCGCCTGCTCTACGCGCTCGGCGACCTGCTGGTGTTCGGCCCGCTCAAGAACGTGCTGGGCATGAGCCGCATCCGCGTCGCCTACACGGCCGGCGCGGCGATCGGCCCCGACCTGTTCCGCTTCTACCGCTCGATCGGCATCAACCTCAAGCAGCTCTACGGCCAGACCGAGACCTGCGCCTACGTCTGCCTGCAGCCGGACCGCCAGATCAAGTTCGATTCCGTCGGCCTGCCGGCGCCGGGCGTCGAGATCAGGATCGCCGCCAACGGCGAGATCCTCGTCAAGGGCCCGATGCTGCTCAAGGAATACTACAAGCGCCCCGACGCCACGGCCGAGTCGATCAACGCCGAGGGCTACTTCATGACCGGCGACGCCGGCTTCCTCGATGCCGAGGGCCACCTGAAGATCATCGACCGCGCCAAGGACGTCGGCAAGCTCAACGGCGGCGCGATGTTCGCGCCCAACTACATCGAGAACAAGCTCAAGTTCTTCTCGCACATCAAGGAAGCGGTGGCGTTCGGCCACGACCGCGACATGGTGTGCGCCTTCATCAACATCGACATGGGCGCGGTGGGCAACTGGGCGGAGCGGCGCGGCATTCCCTACGCCGGCTATACCGACCTCGCCGGCAAGCCCGAGGTCGGTCAATTGATCCAGGAATGCGTCGAACAGGTGAATGCCGAGCTGGCGCACGACGCGATGGTGGCCGATACCCAGATCCACCGCTTCCTGATCCTGCACAAGGAGCTCGACCCGGACGACGACGAGCTGACCAGAACGAGAAAAGTCAGGCGCGGCTTCATCGCCGAAAAGTATGCGGTGCTGATCGAGGCGCTCTACGGCGGCAAGTCCAGCCAGTTCATCGAGACCGAGGTGAAGTTCGAGGACGGGCGCAAGGGCAAGGTCGCGGCCGATCTGGTCATCCGCGACGTCAAGACCTTCCCGGCCACCGGGGTGAGCATGGGGAGGGCGGCCTGATGGCGCGCGAGATCGGCGAGGTCATCCTCGACCTGAAGAACATTTCGCTGGCGTTCGGCGGCGTCAAGGCGCTCACCGACATTTCCTTCGACGTGCGCGAGCACGAGATTCGCGCCATCATCGGGCCCAACGGCGCGGGCAAGAGTTCGATGCTCAACGTCATCAACGGCGTCTACCACCCGCAGCAGGGCGAAATCGTCTTCCGCGGCGAGCATCGCCGCGACATGAACACGCACGCCATGGCCGCGGCCGGCATCGCGCGCACCTTCCAGAACATCGCGCTGTTCAAGGGCATGTCGGTGCTCGACAACCTGATGGCCGGGCGCAACCTCAAGATGAAGTGCAACTTCATCCAGCATGCGCTGTGGTGGGGGCCGGCGCGGCGCGAGGAGCTGGAGCACCGCAGGAAGGTCGAGGAGGTGATCGACTTCCTCGAAATCGAGCACATCCGCAAGACGCCGGTGGGCCGACTGCCCTACGGCCTGCAAAAGCGCGTCGAGCTCGGCCGCGCGCTCGCCGCCGAGCCATCGATGCTGCTGCTCGACGAGCCGATGGCCGGCATGAACGTCGAGGAGAAGCAGGACATGTGCCGCTTCATTCTCGACGTGAACGACCAGTTCGGCACCACCATCGTGCTGATCGAGCACGACATGGGCGTGGTGATGGACATCTCCGACCGCGTCGTGGTGCTCGACTACGGCAAGAAGATCGGCGACGGCGTGCCCGACGAGGTGAAGAACAATCCCGAGGTCATCGCGGCCTACCTCGGCACGCAGCACTAGGAGATCCGACGCATGCAATTCTTCCTCGAAGTGTTGATCGGCGGCCTGCTCAGCGGCGTGATGTATTCGCTGGTGGCGTTGGGCTTCGTGCTGATCTTCAAGGCCTCGGGCGTGTTCAATTTCGCCCAGGGCGCGATGGTTTATTTCGCCGCGCTGTCGGTGGTCGGCTGCATGGAGAAGGGCGCGCCGCTGTGGCTGGCGCTGATCCTCGCCTTCGTCGTCATGACGCTGTTCGGCATCGCCACGGAAAAGTTCGTGCTGCGCAAGATGGTCAACCAGCCGCCGATCGCGCTGTTCATGGCCACCATCGGCCTGGCCTTCTTCATCGAGGGCCTCGCGCCGCTGCTGTGGGGCAACGAGGTGCGCCCGCTCGACATCGGCCTCGTCGACGAGCCGATCGCCTGGATTCTCGACAACTGGAACATGGTGATCAGCAGCTTCGATCTCTTCGCGGCCGGCCTGGCGCTGGTGCTGGTGGCCCTGCTGGCGCTGTTCTTCCAATACACGCGCATCGGCCGGGCCCTGCGCGCGGTGGCCGACGACCACCAGGCGGCGCTGTCGATCGGCATTCCGCTCCAGCACATCTGGGCGCTGGTCTGGGCGGTCGCCGGTTTCGTCGCGCTGGTCGCCGGCATGCTCTGGGGCGCGCGCAACGGCGTGCAGTTCGCGCTGACCTTCACCGCCCTGAAGGCGCTGCCGGTGCTGATCCTCGGCGGCTTCACCTCGGTGCCGGGCGCCATCGTCGGCGGCCTGATCATCGGCGCCTCCGAGAAGCTCGCCGAGATATACATTCCGCCCGTGCTGGCCGGCTGGTTCGGCGGCAACTTCGGCGGCATCGAGGGCTGGTTTCCCTACGTGATGGCGCTGCTCTTCCTCCTCGTTCGCCCCGAAGGCCTGTTCGGGGAAAAGCACATCGACCGGGTATAGAAAATGTTCTACCGCGAAACCGGACAATTCAAGACCAGCTACGCCGCCGACCAGCAGATCTTCCCGATCCGCCAGGATCGCGTCGGCATCGTCCTGCTGCTCGCCGCCGCCTTCGTGGTGGTGCCGCTGACGGCCGGCAACTACTGGTTCAACGCCATCCTGATCCCCTTCCTGATCTTCGCGCTGGCGGCCCTCGGCCTCAATATCCTGACCGGCTACGCCGGCCAGCTCTCGCTCGGCTCCGCCGCCTTCATGGCGGTGGGGGCTTACGCGGCCTACAACTTCCAGGTGCGCATCGACGGCATGCCGATCCTGCTGTCGTTCATCCTCGCCGGCCTGACGGCGGCGGGCGTCGGCATCCTGTTCGGCCTGCCGTCCCTGCGCATCAAGGGCTTCTATCTCGCGGTGGCGACGCTGGCGGCGCAGTTCTTCATCGTCTGGTGCCTGACCAAGTTCCCCTACCTGACGAACTATTCGTCGTCGGGCGTGATTTCGGTGCCCGGCATCGAGATGCTCGGCTTCAGGTTCGACACGCCCCAGTCGCGCTACCTGCTGGTGCTCTCCATCGTCGCGGTGCTGGCGCTGCTGGCGAAGAACATGGTGCGCTCGACGACGGGGCGCGCCTGGATGGCGGTGCGCGACATGGACGTCGCCGCCGAGGTGATCGGCATCCCGCTGCTGCGCACCAAGCTGCTCGCCTTCGCCGTCAGCTCCTTCTACTGCGGCATCGCCGGCGCGCTCTACGCCTTCTGCTATCTCGGCTCGGTGGAGCCGGACGGCTTCTCGCTCGACATGTCGTTCAAGATCCTGTTCATGATCATCGTCGGCGGGGTCGGCAGCATCCTCGGCAGCTTCCTCGGCGCGGCCTTCATCCTGCTGCTGCCGATCTTTCTCGACATTTCCCTGCCGTGGCTCGCCGGCCTGCTGCACCTGCCGTTCGACAGCGCCACGGTCTCGCACATCCAGCTCATGGTGTTCGGCGCGCTGATCATGTTCTTCCTGATCGTCGAGCCGCATGGCCTTGCCCGCCTGTGGCAGATCGGCAAGGAGAAGTTGCGTCTGTGGCCTTTCCCGCACTAAGCAGTCGATAAACACTAACGAAGAGGAGACTTACATGATCAAGACGTTCAAGCGCTTCACCATCGCCACCTCGGTCGCCGCCGCCTGCCTCGGCGCGGCCCTGCCCGCCGCCCAGGCCGCGGAGGAGCAGTTCTTCATGCTGCCTTCCTACCGCGTCGGCCCCTACGGCGCGAACGGCCAGTCGTTCTACGGCGGCTTCATCGACTACCTGAACTACGTCAACATGAAGGGCGGCATCAACGGCGTGCAGAATGCCTGGGAGGAATGCGAGACCGAATACAACACGGCGAAGGGCGTCGAGTGCTACGAGCGCCTGAAGTCGAAGGCGAAGGCCGCGCCCGGCCCGATCCACGTGATGTCCACGGGCATTTCATACGCACTGGTCGACAAGACCGCCGCCGACAAGCTGCCGCTGGCGATGATGGGCTACGGCCTGACCAGCGCGGTGGACGGTTCCGTCTTCCCCTGGGCCTTCCCGCTGGTGACGACCTACCAGATGCAGGCCTCGGCGATCATCAAGTTCCTCAAGGACAAGAACGGCGGCAGCCTCGCCGGCAAGAAGATCGTCTTCCTCTATCACGATTCCGCCTACGGCAAGGAACCGATCCTCGCGCTGGAAGCCGAGGGGCGCCTCAACAAGTATGAGCTGGTGCAGATTCCCGTCGCCCACCCCGGCAACGAGCAGGGCGCGCAGTGGCAGCGCATCCGCCAGGAGAAGCCGGACTACGTGATCATGTGGGGCTGGGGGGTGATGAACATGACCGCCATCAAGACCGCGCAGAAGATGGGCTTCCCGCGCGACCGCATGATCGGTTCCTGGTGGTCCGGCTCCGAGGAGGACGTGATCCCAGCCGGCGACGCCGCCAAGGGCTACATGTCCGCGACCTGGAACGTTTCGGGCAAGGGCGTGCCGCTGATCGCCGACATCGAGAAGAGCCTCTACGGCGCCGGCAAGGGCAACCTGTCCGACAAGTCGAAGATCGGCACCATCCTCTACAACCGCGGCGTGTCCGCCGCCGTGCTGTCGGTCGAGGCCATCCGCGCCGCGCAGGCCAAGTTCGGCAAGGGCAAGGCGATGAACGCCGAGCAGGTGCGCTGGGGCCTCGAGAACCTCAACCTGACCGATGCGGCCATCAAGCAGCTCGGCGCCACCGGCCTGCTGCCCGAGGTGAAGACCTCGTGCAGCAACCATGAAGGTTCCGGCAAGGTGAAGATGCAGCAGTGGGACGGCAGCAAGTGGACGCCGCTGACCGACTGGATCGAGGGCAACAAGGCGCTGATCCACCCGCTGTTCCAGGCCGACGCGGCGAAATACGCGAAGGAAAAGGGCATCACGCCGCGCGACTGCAGCAAGGAGAAGTAAGCGAAAAGTCAGCGCCGGCGGGACGGCGAGCCGTCCCGCCGGGCGTCTGCAACGTTTGCGGAAAAGGACATGAGCGCCTATCTCACCATCAACAACATCGAGGTCATCTACGACCACGTCATCCTCGTGCTCAAGGGCGTGTCGCTTGACGTGCCGCAGGGCGGCATCGTCGCACTGCTGGGCGCCAACGGCGCCGGCAAGACGACCACGCTGAAGGCCATCTCCAACCTGTTGCGCGCCGAGCGCGGCGAGGTGACCAAGGGCGATATCCAGTTCCGGGGGCGGCGCGTCGACCAGCTGACGCCGAACGAGCTGGTGAGGGGCGGCATCATCCAGGTGATGGAGGGCCGCCACTGCTTCGCCCACCTGACCGTCGAGGAGAACCTGCTGACTGGCGCTTATACGCAGGCGATTTCGCGCGCCGAACTGAAGCGCAGCCTCGAGAAAGTGTATGAATACTTCCCGCGCCTCAAGCAGCGGCGTGGCTCGCAGGCCGGTTATACCTCGGGCGGCGAGCAGCAGATGACCGCCATCGGCCGCGCCCTGATGGCCAACCCGGAAATGATCCTGCTCGACGAGCCGTCGATGGGCCTGGCACCGCAGATCGTCGAGGAGATCTTCGAGATCGTGCGCGATCTCAACCAGCGCGAGAAGGTGAGCTTCCTGCTCGCCGAGCAGAACACCATGGTCGCGCTGCGCTATGCCGACTTCGGCTACATCCTCGAGAACGGCCGCGTCGTAATGGAAGGCCAGGCCGCCGACCTGCGCAACAACGAGGACGTCAAGGAGTTCTACCTCGGCCTGTCCTCGCACGGTCGCAAGAGCTTCCGCGAAGTGAAGCACTACCGCCGCCGGAAGCGCTGGCTGGCCTGACGAGCATGAACGCACATTTCGATGCGCCGCATTTCGACACATTAGAAACGCGCGATCCGGCGCAGCGCGAGCGTGAGCTGATGGCGCGCCTGCCGGCCCAGATTGCCCATGCCAAGGCCAGTGCCCCGTGGTTCGCCGAGTCGCTGCGCGACGTCGATCCCGCCGCCATCGCCGCGCGCGCCGCGCTGGCCCGGCTGCCGGTGCTGCGCAAGCACGAATTGATCGAACTGCAGAAGCGGCACCGCCCCTTCGGCGGGCTGGTCTCCGCGCGCTGGGGCCAGATGGGCCGGGTGTTTTCCTCGCCGGGGCCGATCTACGAGCCCGAGGGCCGCAATGCCGACTACTGGCGTACCGCGCGCGCCCTGTTCGCCGCCGGAGTGCGCGCCGGCGACCTCGTGCATAACAGCTTTTCCTACCATATGACGCCGGGCGCCTGGATTCTCGAAGCCGGCGCCCAGGCGCTCGGCTGCACGGTGTTCCCGGGCGGCGTCGGCCAGACCGAGCAGCAGGTGCAGGCGATGGCCGATCTGCAGCCGCATGCCTATGTCGGCACGCCATCCTTCCTGCGCATCCTGATGGAAAAGGCCGACGAACTCGGGCTGGAAATTCCCTCGCTCACCAAGGCGCTGGTTTCCGGCGAGGCCTTCCTGCCCCCCGTGCGCGATGCGCTGCGCGCGCGCGGCATCGAGGGTTATCAGGCCTACGCGACCGCCGACCTCGGCGTGATCGCCTACGAGACGCCGGCGCGCGAGGGGCTGGTGGTCGACGAGGAGGTGATCATCGAGATCGTTCGTCCCGGCACCGGCGATCCCGTGCCGGAGGGCGAGGTCGGCGAGGTGGTGGTCACCACCTTCAATGCCACCTACCCGCTGATCCGCTTCGGCACCGGCGACCTTTCCGCGATCCTGCCGGGCATTTCCCCGTGCGGCCGCACCAACACGCGCATCAGGGGTTGGATGGGCCGCGCCGACCAGACCACCAAGGTCAAGGGCATGTTCGTGCATCCCGAGCAGGTCGCGGCGGTGGCCAGGCGCCACCCCGAAATCGCGCGCGCGCGCCTCGTCATCACCAATCCCGACAGCAGCGACGCGATGACCCTGCATTGCGAGGCCGTGGAGAGCGATGGACTCGCCGCCGCCATCGCCGATTCGCTGCGCGACCTCACCAAGCTGCGCGGCGAGGTGCGGCTCGTCGCGCCCGGCAGTCTGCCCAACGACGGCAAGGTCATCAGCGACGAGCGCAAATATGACTGACAGCCGGCTGCCACTGGCCGGCCTCAGGATTCTCGACCTCACCCGCCTGCTGCCGGGACCGGTGTGCACGCTGCACCTCGCCGACCTTGGCGCCGAGGTGATCAAGATAGAAGATACCGGCGCGGGTGACTATGCGCGCACGATGGGGCTGGGGGCGGCGCCGGGAGAGGACAGCTTCTTCTTCCGCCTCGTCAATCGCAACAAGCAGGGCCTGCGGCTCGACCTCAAGCAGCCGGCGGGCGTGGCGGTGTTCCTGCGCCTCGCGCGGGACGCCGACGTGATCGTCGAGAGTTTCCGGCCTGGCGTGGTGGACAAGCTCGGCGTCGGCTACGCGGCGGTGCAGGCGATCAATCCACGCGTCGCCTATTGCGCGATCACGGGCTACGGGCAGGACGGGCCGTGGCGCGACCGCGCCGGCCACGACCTCAACTACATCGCCACGGCCGGGGTGCTGGAGCAGATTGGCACGGCGGGTGGCGACCCCGCGATTCCGAACCTGCAGATCGGCGACCTGCTCGGTGGTGCGCTGACCGCCGTCATGGGCATTCTCGCGGCGGTGATCGGGGCGAAGGCGACAGGACAGGGACGCTACGTCGATGTGTCGATGACCGACGCCACTTTCGCCCATGCCTATACCGGCCTGCTGTCGGTGCTGGCGCGCGGAGAAACGCTGCCGCGCGGCACGGACGACCTGAATGGCGGACTGCCCGGCTACCGTCTCTACCGTACGCTGGATGGTCGCTACGTGGCGGTGGGCGCCCTGGAACCGAAATTCTGGGCGCTGTTCTGCGATGCCATCGACAAGCCTGGACTGAAGCCCCATGGCCTGTCGCGTGGCAAGGAGGGCGAACATGCACGGGCAGAACTCGATGCGCTGTTCGCCTCCCGGCCGCTCGCCCACTGGTCAGCTCTGTTCGAGAACGTCGACTGCGGCGTCACGCCGGTGCTGACTTTCGAAGAAGCGATGGCGCATCCGCAATTGCGCGCGCGCGGCATGCTGCCGACGGCGGACGGGCTGCCGCAGTTCGCGCCGCCGCTCAAGATGAGCGGTGTCGATTTCGCCGTGCGCAATCTCCCACCGAAAGTCGGTGCCGACGGCACGGCGATCCTGCGCGCAGCGGGGTATACGGACGGGGAAATCGAAGCGTTGCGGGCCGCCGGCGTGATATAAGCCGGGCGTGCACACCGCCCTCGCGCTCCTCCCCGATTTCGCCCTGATCCTGCTCGGCTACTCCCTGCGGCGCTGGATGCCGCTCGGCGACCATTTCTGGACGGGACTGGAGAAGCTCGTCTATTTCGTGCTGTTCCCGGCGCTACTGTTCAACGCCATCACCAAGACCCCGCTGTCCTTCGCCGCCGTGCCGCTGATCGGCACCGGCGCCGCCGCGATGGCGGGCGCGATGGGGCTGGGACTGCTGGCGCGCTGGCTGTTCACCCTGACGCCGATCTCGTTCGCCTCGCAGTTCCAGTGCGCCTTTCGCTTCAATACCTACATCGGCCTCGCGGTGGCGGCGAAGCTGCACGGCGCGGCGGGCATCGCCGCGATGGGCCTGCTGGCCGGCGGCATGGTGCCCTTCGCCAACCTCGCGGCGGTGTGGATGCTGGCGCGCCACGGTGAGACCACGGTATGGCGCGAACTGGCGCGCAACCCGTTGTTCCTCGCGACGCTCGCCGCCCTGCTGTGGAACCTCGCCGGCTTCGGCGTGCCGGCGCCGGTCGGGGCTTTCCTCGGCCGGCTGGCGGAGGCGGCGATCGCCCTCGGCTTGCTTGCGGTGGGGGCGGCGCTCAAGCTGCGTGGCGCGTTCGGGGCGGGCGGCCGGGCGGCGGCGGGCTGGTTTTTGGTGGTGAAGCTGCTGGCGATGCCGCTGATCGCGCTGGCGACGGCGCGCGCCATCGGCCTGACCGGCATTCATTTCGACGTGGTGATCGCCTTCGCGGCGTTGCCGACGGCGTCCTCCGCCTACATCCTGGCCCAGCGCATGGGCGGCGATGGCGCCCGGGTGGCCTGGCTGATCTCCGCTGGCACCCTGCTGGGGATGGTCACCCTACCCCTTTGGCTTGCTTTTCTTGCCCGCTGAGGGCGCGGCTTCGGCAGGCGGGGGCGCTGGAGTCTCGGCGGCGGGCGCCTGCTGGGGGGCGGCGCCGGTTTCGCCCGCCAGATTCCAGGGCATGGGCCAGGCGGCCGGATTGAGAAAGGGATTGACGGGAGTTTCGCCTTCGCTTGCCTGCTGCGCGGCCTGACTCATCTGCTGCAGGGTGGTCAGGGTGGTGCGCTGCATTTCCAGGCCCTGGATGGTCATCTGCAACAGGCTGAGATTAGACTTCAGCCAGCCCTCGACGGCTTTCAGGTCGGCGATGCGCTTCGACAGCTCGTCGGTGTCTAGGGTGGGCGCCACCATGCCGGGCAGGGTGAAGCCCATGTTGCCCCACATGCTCTTGAGGAATTCCAGCGGGTCGTTCTGGGTTGCGTTTGTCATGGCAGCGATGGGCAAGAATGGAATAAACTATCGCGCTATGATAACCCGTCAGGCTTTGAGGAGAAGAATGTGCGGATTCTGGTGATCGAGGACCACGCCCTGGTGCGCGAAGGCCTGTTGCTGGCGCTGCGGGTGCTGGAAGAGAACGGCGTTCCCGCCGAGGTGCAGGGCGCCAGGGATGCCGACGAGGCGACGCAGATGCTGGGCGTCAATGACGATTTCGACCTGATCCTGCTCGACCTGATGCTGCCCGGGACGAGCGGCATGGCTTTCCTTGGCGTGATCCGCAAGCGCCATCCGCACATCCCCGTGGTGATCCTCTCCGCGCTCGACGACAGCGATACCGTGATGAAGGCGATGCGCCACGGCGCCGCTGGCTTCGTCTCCAAGGCCAGCCCGACCGATGTGCTGCTCGGGGCGCTGCGCGAGGTGCTGGCCGGCGAGATCTGGCTGCCGCCGGAATATCGCGACCAGACCGTGAAGCGCCGCCGCAACCGCACCGTGGCCGACCGTTTCGGCCTCACCAAGAGTCAGTCGCGCGTGCTGGAACTGCTGGCCGAGGGCAAGACCAACCGCGAGATCGCGGCCATGCTCGACGTCACCGAGGGGACGGTCAAGATCCACGTCTCGGCGATCTTCAAGGCCATGAACGTGAGCAACCGTTCGCAGGCCCTGCTGATGGCGCAGGGCAAGCGCTGACTGCGCGTCAGGCCGCCGCGGCCATGGGCTGCGGCAGCGGGCGGGCCTTGGGCCCGTTGGCCGCGCCGGCGATGCCGGGCAGCGGCTCGTCATCCTCCAGCGGCAGTTGCAGCAGGTCGACGACCTGATGCGCCACGGCGCGGCAGGCATTGGCCAGCGGCGTCGGCAGGCTGGCCGGTAGGGTCTTCTGTAGCAGGATCTTGCTGCCCGAGAGGCTGAACACCGGATCGAGGATGCGGTCGCGATAGGGCGCCAGCAATTCGGCCACGGTCTTTTCCGCCGCCTCGCGCTGCCAGGCGTTGGTCGGCCATTGCGTCGGGATCGCGTAGGCGCGCGGGAACATCTCCAGGTCGCGGATCACGGTACGGATATCCTCGTGCGAGTCGCGGAAAGGCAGCAGCACCAGATCCGCCACGCCATACAGCCGCTTGTCCATTTCGGTGCGGTTGCCGCCGCCGTCGATCACGCCGAGCCAGGCTTTCAGCCCGCGCACCTTGTCCACCACCTTGCCGAGCGCCTCGCGCGAACGCGCGTCGGCGATCAGGTAGCGCCGGTCGGTCGGGTCGAGCGGCTCGCGGTGGGTATCCGTGAGCACGCAGACCGAGCGCTGGCCCAGCAGGCCCATGCCTTGGCAAAGCATGTGCGACAGGGTGGTCTTCCCCGTACCGCCCTTGTTGCCGATTACACAAATGATGTCCGCCATCTTGCCTCCTGCGCATGTCACAAGCGTGCGCGTCCGGGAGGGATTATTCTTGATCGGAGGCGTCGGGGATGGGTGGAAATGCAGCCGAATCGCGGGCTTTATCGGGGTGGTAAACGAACAGGCGGGTCTGGCGCCGGTCCCGCACCCTGACGATGCGGCCCGGCTCGACGGCCGGAACGGCGAAGCTGTTGCTCACCAACAGGGCATCGGCGCCCATTTCGCCCTGCGCCTTGGCCCACAGGCGCGGCATGGGCGCGGGCGACAGAAAGGCATAGACGAGATCGTAGCCGCCCAGCGGCTCGCGCCAGAAATCCCCATGGCGGATGCCGGCATTCGGCAGGCCGAGACAGCGCAGCCTGGCCAGCAGCCAGGGCAGGGGGGCGTGCTCGATGCCGACGAATTCGCAATCCGGCCTGCTGCGGGCGAGCCGCCGCAGCAGGCCGCCGTCGCCGCAGCCGACGTCCAGCACGCGGCAGGGCGTGGGCGGCAGCAGCGCCGCCAGCGCAGCGGTGGTCTGGGCATTCGAGAGAAAGAGTGGAACGCGGCTCTTGTCGGTGCGCCAGAACACCAGCAGCAGGACGATGAAGCCGGCCAGGAACCAGCCGGGCGGGATGTCGGCGTGCTGGACGAGGACGGCCAGCGGTGCGAAGAGCAGGTGCAGCGGCAGCCACCACAGCGGCGCCCGCAGCCTGAGCGACAACGCCGCCGCGATACCGCCCTGCAACAGGGCGAGAACATAGGGAATCTGGGTGAAGTCGGCGGCGGAAATGCGACCCAGCAGGAAGACGAGCAGGGCCACGGCCGCGCCGCCGCCAAGCTGGGCGAGCAGGGCGATGCGCAGGGGCGCGGCTTCGGGCGGCGACTCAGTGGTCGAATTGGGCACGCAGGCGGTCTCGCGTCGGTTGCATGGCAGCCGCGGATTTTGCCTTGATCGGGCCGAATCCGCGCACTTGCTCGGGCCAGTTCGCCAGTTCTACCGCTGCGGTCAGCCGTGCCGGCCCCAGACGTTCCAGCAGCAGCGCGACATCGGCCTCGTAGTCGCTCAGCAAGCGCTTTTCCAGCCTGCGCTCGGTGCCGTGACCGAAGATGTCCCAACGGGTGCCGCGCAGCTTCCTGGCACGGGCGAGCCAGCGGAAGGCCGTCATCATCCAGGGGCCGAACTTGCGCTTGCGCAGGCGCCCGGTGTTCGGGTCGGGTTTCGCCAGCAAGGGCGGGGCGAGGTGGAAGCGCAGCGCGTAGTCGCCTTCGAAGGCGGCGGCGACGCGGTCGAGGAAATCCGTCTCGGCGTAGAGCCGCGCGACCTCGTATTCGTCCTTGATCGCCAGCAGTTTGTAGTAGTTGCGGGCGACGGCGGATGCCAGCGCCGTCCCGCCGGGACTGACTTTTTCCTCGCCGGCGCGGACGCGCTCGACCAGAGTCCGGTAGCGCTCGGCATAGGCGGCATCCTGGTAATCGGCAAGGCGGCGCGCGCGGTCGGCGACGATTTCGGCAATAGTCAGTGTCGGCGGGACGGCGGCGCTGTCACGCAGCAGGGGCGCGCAGGCCGGGTCGTGGGCGAGGCGCCGCCCCCAGCGGAAGGCGCGCAGGTTCATGTCGACGGCGGTGCCGTTGAGTTCGACGGCGCGTACCAGAGCCGCCTCGCTGACGGGCACCATGCCGCGCTGCCAGGCGAAGCCGAGCAGCAGCAGGTTGGCGTAGATGGCGTTGCCCAGCAGCTGCGTGGCCAGGGCGGTCGCATCGATGCAGTCGAGTGCCGCCGGTCCGAGGGCGTCCGCGAGCGCACCCTTGATGCGCTCGAGCGGGAATTGCCAGTCCGGGTTGTGCGTGAACTCGGCGGTCGGCGTCTCGGCGCAGTTGACGACGGCGTGCGTGCGGCCGGCCGCCATTTTCGCCAGCGACTCGCCGCCGGCGCTGACCACGGCATCGCCGCCGATCACCGCGTCGGCCTCGCCGGTGGCGATGCGCACGGCGTGGATCGCGGCCGGGTCGTCGCAGATGCGCACATGGGAGAACACCGCGCCGCCTTTCTGCGCGAGGCCGGTCATGTCGAGCGTCGTGACGCCCTTGCCGTCGATGTGCGCCGCCATGCCGATCAGCGCGCCGAGCGTGATGACGCCGGTGCCGCCGACGCCGGTGAGGAGGATGCCATAGGGGGATGTCGTGGCGGGTAGTTCGGGTGCCGGCAGTTCGACATGGTCGTCATGCGCGACGGCTTTACCCTGCCGCAGACGGCCGCCCTCGACGGTGACGAAGCTGGGGCAGAAGCCGTTGAGGCAGGAAAAGTCCTTGTTGCAGGCCGACTGGTCGATGGCGCGCTTGCGGCCCAGCGGCGTTTCGACGGGTACGACGGCGAGGCAGTTCGACTGCACGCCGCAGTCGCCGCAGCCTTCGCAGACTTCTTCGTTGATGACGACGCGCACGGCCGGATCGGGCAGCTTGCCGCGCTTGCGGCGCCGGCGCAGTTCCGTCGCGCAGGTCTGGTCGTAGATCAGCGCCGAGACGCCGGGGCAGTCGCGCATCTCGCGCTGGATCTGCTCGAGCTCGTCGCGCGTGCGCACCAGCGTGCCGTGCGGCAGTTCGCTGTTGTGCCACGAACGCGGCGTGCCGTCGGTGACGACGACGATATGGCCGACGCCCTCGGCATGCAGTTGCCGCGCGATCTGCGGCACCGAGAGCGCGCCGTCGACGGGCTGGCCGCCGGTCATCGCCACGGCGTCGTTGTAGAGGATCTTGTAGGTGGCGTTTACCTTCGCCGCGACGGCGGCGCGGATCGCCAGGATGCCGGAATGGAAGTAGGTGCCGTCGCCGAGGTTGACGAAGACGTGCCGCGTCTCGGTGAAGGGCGCCTGGCCGATCCAGGCCGCGCCCTCGCCGCCCATGTGCGAGAAGGTGGCCGTGGCGCGGTCCATCCAGGTCACCATGTAGTGGCAGCCGATGCCGGCCAGCGCGCGTGAGCCTTCCGGCACGTTGGTCGAAGTGTTGTGCGGGCAACCGGGACAGAACCAGGGCAGACGGCCGCTGGAGATCACCGCCGTGCCGGCACGCTCCTTCGCCTCGATCAGCGCAAGCCGCGCACGAATGCGGTCGGAAGTGATCCAGCGCTCGATGCGCTGGGCGATCACCTTGGCGATCAGCGCCGGCGTGAGCTCGCCGCGCGCGGGCAATAGCCAGTCCCCGTGCGGCAAGGCCCATTCGCCTTTTTCGTCGAACTTGCCGATCACGCGCGGGCGCACGTCCTCGCGCCAGTTGTAGAGTTCTTCCTTGAGCTGGTATTCGATGAGCTGGCGTTTCTCCTCGACAACGAGGATTTCCTCCAGTCCCTCGGCGAAATGCCGCACGCCGTCGGCCTCCAGCGGCCAGACCATCGCCACCTTGTAGAGGCGGATGCCGATCTCGGCGGCGAGCGCGTCATCGATGCCGAGGTCGTCGAAGGCCTGGCGCACGTCGAGGTAGCTCTTGCCGGCGGCGATGATGCCGAGCTTCGGATTGGGCGAATCGATGACGACGCGGTTCAACTGGTTGGCGCGGCAGTAGGCGAGCGCGGCGTAGAGCTTGTGGTCGAGCAGGCGCGCCTCCTGCACGAGGCGGTCGTCGGGCCAGCGGATGTTGAGGCCATCCACGGGCAGTTCGTAGTCGGTGGGCAGGACGATTTGCAGCCGTTCGGGCTCAAGGTCGATGCTGGCCGAGGATTCGATGGTGTCGGCCACCGCCTTGAAGCCGACCCAGCAGCCCGAGTAGCGGCTCATCGCCCAGCCGTGCAGACCGAGATCGAGGTAGTCTTGCACGCCCGAAGGCGCGAGCACCGGGATCATGGCCGCCTTGAAGGCGTGTTCCGACTGATGGGCGACGGTGGAAGAACGTGCCGCGTGGTCGTCGCCGGCAATCGCCAGCACGCCGCCGAACCTCGAAGTGCCGGCGGAGTTGGCGTGCTTGAAGACGTCGCCGCAACGGTCGACGCCCGGCCCCTTGCCGTACCAGAGACCGAACACTCCCTGATACTTCGCGTCGGGGAACAGATTGACCTGCTGTGTGCCCCATAGCGCGGTGGCGGCGAGATCCTCGTTCACGCCGGGCTGGAAGACGACGTGGTGGCGTTCGAGATGTTTCTGCGCCTGCCAGAGGGCGATGTCGAGGCCGCCGAGCGGCGAACCGCGGTAGCCGGAAACGAAGCCGGCGGTGTTCAGTCCGGCGGCAAGGTCGCGGCGCCGTTGCAGCATGGGCAGCAGCACGAGGGCCTGGATGCCGGTGAGGTAGACGCGGCCGGATGCGACGGTGTATTTGTCGTCCAGGCTCACGTTTCTCATGATCGTCTCCTAGTCGGGCAGGATCTTGCCCGGATTCATGATGTTGTCGGGATCAAGCGCCATCTTGATCGCGCGCATCACGGCGAGTGCGTCGTCGCCATGCTCCAGCGCCATGTACTTGCGCTTGCCCAGGCCGATGCCGTGCTCGCCGGTGCAGGTGCCGTCCATGGCGATGGCGCGTTCCGCCAAACGTTGCGCGAAACCGCGTGCCTTTTCCAGCATGCCGTCGTCCTCCGGTTTGACCAGCAGCAGCATGTGGAAGTTGCCGTCGCCGACATGGCCGAGCAGCGGCGCGACGAGGCCGGTCTGTTCGAGATCGGCACGCGTTGCGGCGATGCAGTCGGCCAGCCGCGAGATCGGCACGCAGACATCCGTGGTGAGCGAACGGGCGCCGGGCTGGAGACCACGGCAGGCGTAGTAGGCGTCGTGACGTGCCTGCCAAAGCCGGCTGCGATCCTCGGGGCGGTCGGCCCACTCGAAATCCATGCCGCCGTGGTCGGCGGCGATGGCGGATAGGGCTTTGCTCTGCTCGGCGACGCCAGCTGGCGAGCCGTGCAATTCGAAGAACAGCGTGGGGGCCTCGCGCAGGCGGGTCTTGCTGTAACGGTTGATCGCCGCGATGCTCAGCGCGTCGAGCAGTTCGATGCGCGCGACGGGGATGCCGAGCTGGATCGTCTGGATCACGGTATCCACTGCGGCAGTGATGTCGGGAAAGGCGCAAACCGCGCTGGCGATGGCTTCGGGCAGCGGGTGCAGACGCACGGTCAATTCGGTGACGATGCCCAGCGTGCCCTCGCTGCCGACGAACAGGCGCGTCAGGTCGTAGCCGGCGGCGGATTTCTTGGCGCGCGATCCGGTTTTGATGACGCGGCCGTCGGGCATGACCACGGTGGCGGCAATCACCGCCTCGCGCATCGTGCCGTATCTGACGGCGTTGGTACCCGAGGCGCGCGTGGCAGCCATGCCGCCGAGGCTGGCATCGGCGCCCGGATCGATCGGGAAGAACAGGCCTGTGCCGTGCAGGGCCGCGTTGAACTCTTTGCGCGTCACGCCGGCCTCGACGGTCGCATCGAGGTCTTCCGGACGGATGGCCAGCACGCGGTTCATTTGCGCGAGATCGATGCATACGCCGCCGCGCACGGCATGCAGATGGCCCTCGAGCGAGGTACCGGTGCCGTAGGCGATCACCGGCACCCGGTGGGCATGACAAAGGGCGACCGTGGCGGCAACTTCGGCCGTGGATTGCGCGAAAACAACCGCATCGGGCGCAACCGGCGAGAGCGAAGACTCGTCCTTGCCATGATGCTCGCGAACAGCCGCACTAAGGGAAAAGCGCTCGTTGAATAGCTTGGCCAGCGCGGTGTGCAAAGCCTCGGGCAGGGGGGGTGATGTATTCATTTTTCTATCATATGGCCCGCTCATGGATGAGCGCTGATTATTGCTTCGCTTCAGGAAAGCGATTTGATTTCATCATGATACCGTCAGTGCTGTATTGATTTCTGCATGGGGTCGGGTCTTGTGCAAAGGAGGATGAGAGCAACATTGACAGTTTTGGCAAAGTTCCTGCATAATTCGCGGTTTCGCTGGAGGGGTTCCCGAGCGGTCAAAGGGAGCAGACTGTAAATCTGCCGGCTCAGCCTTCGAAGGTTCGAATCCTTCCCCCTCCACCAGTGCATCTTGTTGTATCGGCGGTAGATTGCAGCGATGGGCGGGTGTAGTTCAATGGTAGAACCTCAGCCTTCCAAGCTGATGACGCGGGTTCGATTCCCGCTACCCGCTCCAGGCAGGTTTGGCAGTCATATACGGTTTTTGGCCCATGTAGCTCAGTGGTAGAGCACTCCCTTGGTAAGGGAGAGGTCGGCAGTTCAATCCTGCCCATGGGCACCAGGTTTTGTTGATGGTTTTGTTGATCAATTCGATTCGGGGTAAATGATCATGGCAAAAGGCAAATTTGAGCGTACGAAGCCGCATGTGAATGTGGGGACGATTGGGCACGTTGACCATGGCAAGACGACGTTGACGGCGGCGATCACGATGACGCTGGCGGCGAAGTTTGGCGGCGAGGCGAAGAAATACGACGAGATTGACGCGGCGCCGGAAGAGAAAGCGCGCGGCATCACCATCAACACGGCGCACGTTGAATACGAGACGGCCACCCGTCACTACGCCCACGTTGATTGCCCGGGCCACGCCGACTACGTGAAGAACATGATCACCGGTGCCGCCCAGATGGACGGTGCCATCCTCGTCGTCTCCGCCGCTGACGGCCCGATGCCGCAGACCCGCGAGCACATCCTGCTGGCCCGTCAGGTTGGCGTGCCCTACATCATCGTCTTCATGAACAAATGCGACATGGTCGATGACGCCGAACTGCTCGAACTCGTCGAAATGGAAGTGCGCGAACTGCTCTCCAAGTACGACTTCCCGGGCGACGACATCCCAATCGTCAAGGGCTCCGCCCTCAAGGCCGTCGAAGGCGACAAGGGCGAACTGGGGGAAGGCGCCATCATGAAGCTCGCCGAAGCCCTCGACAGCTACATTCCCACCCCCGAGCGCGCCATCGACAAGCCCTTCCTGCTGCCGATCGAAGACGTCTTCTCCATCTCCGGTCGCGGCACCGTCGTCACCGGTCGTGTCGAACGCGGCATCGTCAAGGTTGGCGAGGAAATCGAAATCGTCGGCATCCGCCCCACCGTCAAGACCACCTGCACCGGCGTCGAAATGTTCCGCAAGCTGCTCGACCAGGGCCAGGCGGGCGACAACGTCGGCGTGCTGCTGCGCGGCACCAAGCGTGAAGAAGTCGAGCGCGGCCAGGTGCTGGCCAAGCCGGGCTCGATCACGCCGCACACCCACTTCGTCGCCGAAGTCTATGTCCTGTCGAAGGACGAAGGCGGCCGTCACACCCCGTTCTTCAACGGCTACCGTCCGCAGTTCTACTTCCGGACGACGGACGTGACCGGCGCGTGCGAGCTGCCGGCGGGCGTTGAGATGGTGATGCCTGGCGACAACGTGCAGATGACGGTGAAGCTGATCGCCCCGATCGCGATGGAAGACGGACTGCGCTTCGCCATCCGCGAAGGCGGCCGCACCGTCGGCGCCGGTGTCGTCGCAAAAATCGTCGAGTAAGAATCGGTTTTCGGTGTGCGGGGCGGCATCCTTCGGGGTGCCGCCCTTTGCAGTCTTTAACGCAGGGGTATAGCTCAATTGGCAGAGCGGCGGTCTCCAAAACCGCAGGTTGGGGGTTCGATTCCCTCTGCCCCTGCCACCTAACTTGATAGAACAGGCAAATATCGACCATGGCTGACAAACTGAAGTTCGTGCTGGCGCTGCTGCTCGTGGCGGCGGGTGTCGCGGGCTTTTATCTCCTCGCTGAGCAGGCCATGGTGTTGCGCGTTCTCTCGGTCCTGGCGGGTTTGGCGGCCGGTGTGGCGGTGGCATGGTTTACCGAGATGGGGCAGCGTTTCGCTGCGCTGGGGCGCGAATCGGTGGCGGAGGCCAAGAAGGTGGTGTGGCCTTCCCGCAAGGAGACCTTGCAATCCACGGGCATCGTGTTTGCGTTCGTTCTTGCGATGGCCATCATGCTATGGATCACCGACAAGAGCCTTGAGTGGGTGCTTTACGATCTGGTGCTGGGCTGGAAGAAACTATGACAAAACGCTGGTACGTGGTGCATGCCTATTCGGGCTTCGAGAAGTCGGTGCAGCGCGCCCTGACGGAGCGCATCGCGCGCGCCGGCATGCAGGACAAGTTTGGCCAGATTCTGGTGCCGGTCGAAGAAGTGGTCGAGATGAAGTCCGGCCAGAAACACACCTCCGAACGCAAGTTCTTCCCCGGTTACGTGCTGGTAGAGATGGACATGGAGGACGATTCCTGGCATCTGGTCAAGAGCACGCCAAAGGTGACCGGTTTTGTCGGCGGCACCTCCACCAAGCCGACGCCGATCTCCGAGAAGGAAGTCGAGAAGATCATGCAGCAGATGCAGGAGGGCGTGGAAAAGCCACGCCCCAAGGTGCTGTTCGAGGCCGGCGAGATGGTGCGCGTCAAGGATGGTCCGTTCACCGACTTCAATGGCACGGTCGAGGAAGTGAATTACGAAAAGAGCCGCCTGCGTGTTTCGGTGACCATCTTCGGTCGCGCGACGCCGGTGGAACTGGAGTTCGCGCAGGTCGAAAAGGCCTAGGATTTTTTGCCGTGCCATGGCGGTTCCATGGCAAGAGGAGCGTTGCTAGAGCAATCGAAGACGCGTTACCACTCACTTAAGGAGCAATTGCAATGGCGAAGAAAATCGTCGGCTACATCAAGCTGCAAGTGCCGGCGGGCAAGGCGAACCCCTCGCCCCCGATCGGTCCCGCGCTCGGCCAGCGTGGCCTCAACATCATGGAATTCTGCAAGGCCTTCAATGCCCAGACCCAAAGCCTGGAGCCGGGCCTGCCGATTCCTTGCGTGATCACCGCCTATGCGGACAAGTCTTTCACTTTCGTGATGAAGACGCCGCCAGCCACGATCCTGATCAAGAAGGCCGCCGGCATCCAGAAAGGTTCGCCGAAGCCCCATACCGACAAGGTCGGCAAGATCACCCGTGCCCAGGCCGAGGAAATCGCCAAGACCAAAATGAAGGATCTGACTGCCGCCGACATGGATGCGGCAGTGCGCACCATCGCGGGCAGCGCCCGCAGCATGGGCATCACCGTGGAGGGACTCTGACATGGCAAAGCATTCCAAGCGTGTCCAGGCCGCTCGCGCCAAGATTGACCGCAACAAGAACTATCCGCTGAGCGAGGCGCTGACCCTGGTCAAGGATGGTGCTACCGCGAAGTTCAACGAATCTGTCGATGTGGCCGTGAATTTGGGCATCGACGCGCGCAAATCCGATCAGGTGGTGCGTGGTTCCGTGGTGTTGCCCGCAGGCACCGGCAAGAGCGTGCGCGTTGCCGTGTTCGCTCAGGGCACCAAGGCCGAGGAAGCCAAGGCCGCGGGCGCCGACATCGTCGGTTTTGATGATCTTGCCGCGTCGGTCAAGGGGGGCACGATCGATTTCGACGTCTGCGTCGCGACACCCGATGCCATGAAGGTGGTGGGGGCTCTGGGCCAGATTCTCGGCCCGCGCGGCCTGATGCCGAACCCGAAGGTCGGCACCGTGACGATGGACGTCACCACCGCCGTCAAGAACGCCAAGGCGGGCCAGGTGCAATACCGCACCGACAAGGCCGGCATCGTGATGTGCACCATCGGCCGGGCTTCGTTCTCGATCGACCAGTTGCAGCAGAACATGTCCGCCCTGATCGACGCCCTCAACAAGGCCAAGCCGGCCGCGGCCAAGGGGCAGTATCTGAAGAAAATCTCGGTGTCCTCGACGATGGGCGCCGGGGTGCGCGTGGATCAGGCCAGCCTGGTCGCCGCGCAGGCGTAAGGAACTTTGGGCCGTCGCCCCGACTTCACGTGGGGCGGCGGGTTGTCAAAGACCGCAGGTGTTCGCGAGAACCTAAATGCCGATGGCGGAGCATTGCCGTCGGCGGCCTGCGCAGATGGCGTTACCCGAAGACGGGAATCTTGATTCCTGAATGAAGGTCGCCGTATCGCCGGCACTGACTTTTCAGTGTCGGAGCTTGAAAGGAGTTGACCGTGGCTCTCAATCTTGATGACAAGAAGGCGGTAGTCGCCGAGGTGTCCGCAGAAATCGCGAACGCCCAGTCGATCGTCGTCGCCGAGTACCGTGGTCTCGAAGTGGGAGATATCACCACCCTGCGTGCCAACGCGCGCAAGGAAGGTGTGTATCTGCGTGTGCTGAAGAACACCTTGGTGCGTCGTGCCGTTGCCGGCACGCCGTTCGAGGGGCTCGCCGAGAAGTGCGTCGGTCCGCTGATCTATGGAATTTCCACGGATCCGGTGGCGGCCGCCAAGCTGCTCAACGAGTTCGGCAAGGGCAATCAGAAGCTCGTCGTCAAGGCGGGCGCCATGCCCAACTACGTCATGGACGTGGATGGGGTCAAGGCGCTGGCCACGATGCCGAGTCGCGAAGAGCTCCTGTCGAAGTTGCTCGGCACCATGCAGGCACCGATCGCCCAGTTCGTCCGCACGCTCAACGAGGTTCCGACGAAGTTCGTCCGGGGCCTCGCCGCCGTGCGCGACGCCAAAGAGACTGCGTAATCGTTTTCATTGAACCAATATTCATTCAGGAGTCGTAATCATGGCTGTTAGCAAAGCTGAAATCCTCGATGCCATCGCTGGCATGACCGTTCTCGACCTCTCCGAGCTGATCAAGGAGATGGAAGAGAAGTTCGGCGTTTCCGCCGCTGCCGCTGCCGTTGCCGTCGCCGCCCCCGCTGCGGGCGCCGCCGCTCCGGCCGCCGAAGAAAAGACCGAGTTCACCGTCGTTCTTGCCGCTGCCGGCGAGAAGAAGGTCGAGGTCATCAAGGTCGTCCGTGCCGCCACCGGCCTGGGCCTCAAGGAGGCCAAGGACCTCGTCGATGGCGCACCGAAGCCCGTCAAGGAAGGCATCCCCAAGGCCGACGCCGACGCGCTCAAGAAGCAGTTGGAAGACGCCGGCGCCAAGGTCGAAGTCAAGTAATTTTTTTGGTGTCATGGGCTGGCGGCTCGTTTTTGGGCCGCCAGTCTTTCTGCATTGGTATTACTGGAAAACACTATTGAGCGGTTCAGGTTTTAGCGATCAGCAGTTCGTCCGCGCGCGCATGGCACGCGACGGATGGTTGATCCCTGAATCCTGACTGTCGGAGCGAACATGGCCTACTCGTACACCGAGAAAAAACGCATCCGCAAGAACTTCGCCAAGCGCGCGAACGTGCTTGACGTCCCCTTCTTGCTGGCGACCCAGCTGGAGTCCTACACCCAGTTCCTGCAGGTGGATATCCCGCCCGCGCGCCGCAAGGGCCAGGGACTGCAAGCGGCGTTTGCGTCGATCTTTCCGATCGTTGCCCATTCCGGAGTGGCGCGTCTCGAGTTCGTCGAATACCGCCTGGGAGAGCCGGCCTTCGATGTCAAGGAGTGCCAGCAGCGCGGACTGACCTTCGCCTCGCCGTTGCGTGCGAAAGTGCGTCTGGTGATCCTTGATCGCGAGAGCAGCAGCGAGAAGATCAAAGAGGTCAAGGAGCAGGAAGTCTACATGGGCGAGATCCCGCTCATGACGACGACCGGTTCATTCGTCATCAACGGCACCGAGCGGGTGATCGTTTCGCAGTTGCACCGCTCACCCGGCGTGTTCTTCGAGCACGACAAGGGCAAGACCCACAGTTCCGGCAAGCTGCTGTTTTCGGCGCGCATCATTCCTTACCGTGGCTCCTGGCTCGATTTCGAATTTGATCCCAAGGACCTGCTTTATTTCCGCGTCGACCGCCGCCGCAAGATGCCCGCCACCATTCTGCTCAAGGCAATTGGCATGTCGCCTGAGCAGATTCTGGCGACTTTCTACGACACGGATGCCTTCCATTTGACCAAGAAGGGTATCCAGTTCGAGGTAGTCCCCGAGCGCCTGCGCGGCGAAGTCGCAAAATTCGACATCCATGACAAGTCCGGCAAGGTAATCGTCGCGAAGGATAAGCGCATCACCGGCAAGCATATTCGGGAACTTGCCGATGCCGGCATCAAGAAGATCGCCGTGCCGGACGATTTTCTTATCGGGCGCGTCATCGCAATCAATATCGTCGATGCCGAGACGGGAGAAATCCTGGCCAACGCCAATGACGAGATCACCGACAGCCTGCTGACCAAGCTCGTCGAGTCTGGTGTCGCTGACATCAAGACCTTGTACATCAACGACCTTGATCGCGGTCCTTACATCTCCCAGACCCTGCGTTCCGATGAAACCGCGGACCAGTGGGCGGCCCGAGTCGCGATTTATCGCATGATGCGTCCTGGCGAACCACCGACCGAGGATGCCGTGGAGTCGTTGTTCCACGGTCTTTTCTATTCCGAAGAGCGCTACGACCTTTCCGCCGTTGGCCGGATGAAGTTCAACCGCCGCGTCGGCCGCGAGGATCTGACGGGCGCCAGCGTCTTATCGAACGACGACATCGTCGATGTGATGCGCATTCTGGTCGAACTGCGCAATGGTCGTGGCGAGGTGGATGACATCGACCACTTGGGCAACCGGCGTGTGCGTTCCGTCGGCGAACTGGCCGAGAATCAGTTCCGTGCCGGCTTGGTGCGTGTCGAGCGTGCGGTCAAGGAGCGTTTGAATCAGGCCGAGTCCGACAACCTGATGCCCCATGACCTGATCAATGCCAAGCCGATCAGCGCGGCGATCAAGGAGTTTTTCGGCTCCAGCCAGTTGTCACAGTTCATGGACCAGACCAATCCGCTGTCTGAGATTACCCACAAGCGCCGCGTTTCCGCCCTGGGTCCCGGTGGACTGACGCGTGAGCGGGCCGGCTTCGAAGTGCGCGACGTACATCCGACCCATTACGGCCGGGTGTGTCCGATCGAGACCCCGGAAGGCCCGAACATCGGACTGATCAACTCTCTGGCCCTGTACGCGCGCACCAATGAGTACGGCTTTCTGGAGACGCCGTATCGAAAGGTGGAAAACAGCCGCGTTACCGACGAAATCGCTTACCTTTCCGCGATCGAGGAAGGCAAGTACGTTATTGCTCAGGCGAACGCGCAGCTCGACAAGAAGGGTGCGCTGGTCGACGAACTAGTTTCATGCCGCTTCAAGGGCGAGTTCGAGCTGAAGGAGCCGGCCGAGGTACAGTATATGGATGTGGCGCCCGGCCAGATCGTCTCTGTCGCGGCTTCACTGATTCCCTTCCTCGAACACGATGACGCCAACCGCGCCCTGATGGGCGCCAACATGCAACGCCAGGCGGTGCCCTGTTTGCGCCCCGAAAAGGCGCTGGTGGGGACCGGCATCGAGCGTACGGTGGCGGTCGACTCAGGCACAGCTGTCCAGGCGTTGCGAGGCGGCGTGGTTGATTACATCGACGCCAATCGCATCGTCGTGCGGGTCAATGATGAGGAAACCGTGCCGGGCGAGGTTGGCGTCGACATCTACAACCTGATCAAGTACACGCGCTCCAACCAGAATACCAATATCAACCAGCGCCCCATCGTCAAGGTGGGCGATATGATTGCCAAGGGTGACGTCGTCGCCGATGGGGCTTCCACTGACCTGGGCGAACTGGCGCTTGGTCAGAACATGCGCGTCGCCTTCATGCCTTGGAACGGCTACAACTTCGAGGACTCCATCCTGATTTCGGAGCGTGTCGTCGCCGAGGACCGCTTTACCTCGATCCATATCGAAGAGCTGACGGTCGTCGCGCGGGATACGAAACTGGGTCCCGAGGAGATTACCCGTGATATCGCGACGCTTGGCGAGGCGCAGCTATCGCGACTGGATGACTCCGGCATCGTGTATATCGGCGCGGAGGTCGAAGCGGGAGATGTGCTCGTCGGCAAAGTCACCCCGAAGGGCGAAACGCAGCTGACCCCTGAGGAGAAACTGCTACGTGCGATCTTCGGCGAAAAGGCTTCGGATGTGAAGGATACCTCCCTGCGTGTGCCGTCCGGCATGTCGGGGACGGTGATCGACGTGCAGGTTTTTACCCGAGAGGGCATCGAGCGCGACAAGCGTGCCCAGTCGATCATCGACGACCAGTTGAAGAGTTACAAGCTGGACCTGGCCGACCAGATGCGCATCGTGGAACGAGATGCGTTTGCCCGTATCGAGCGGTTGCTGACCAACAAGATTGCGAACAAGGGCCCCAAAAAGCTTGCCAAGGGCACCAAGATCACCAAGGATTATCTTGCCGGTCTTGAGCACTATCACTGGTTCGATATCAGCCTGGCCGACGAGGATGTTCAGCAGCAGCTGGAAAGTCTGCGTGACAGCCTTGACCAGACGCGCAAGGATTTCGATGTCGCCTTCGAGGCCAAGAAGAAGAAGTTGACCCAAGGCGATGAGTTGCCGCCGGGTGTGCAAAAAATGGTCAAGGTCTATCTGGCCGTGAAGCGCCGCCTACAGCCGGGCGACAAGATGGCGGGACGTCACGGTAACAAGGGTGTTGTTTCCAAGATCGTGCCGGTCGAGGACATGCCGCACATGGAGGACGGCACCCCGGTCGATATCGTGCTGAATCCTCTCGGCGTGCCGTCCCGGATGAATATTGGCCAGATTCTCGAGGCCCATCTTGGGTGGGCAGCGAAAGGACTGGGCGAGAAGATCAATGCGCTGTTGCGCGAGCAGGCAGCCATCGCAGATCTACGCAAATTGCTCGACAAGATCTATAACACATCCGGTCGTGGCGCCGATATCAACAGCCTCAACGACGATGAAATCATCGAACTCGCGAAAAACCTGAAGAGTGGCGTTCCTTTCGCCACCTCGGTGTTCGATGGTGCGAAGGAAGAGGAAATTCGCGCCATGCTGGACCTCGCATATCCAGATGATGTGGCCAAGCGCCTGAATCTGACCGCCACGAAGACGCAAACCCACCTTTATGACGGCCGCACCGGCGAGGCCTTCGAGCGCCCTGTTACGGTTGGCTACATGCACGTCCTGAAGTTGCACCACCTTGTTGACGACAAGATGCATGCACGGTCGACCGGCCCTTACAGTCTTGTGACGCAGCAACCGCTGGGCGGCAAGGCGCAGTTCGGCGGCCAGCGCTTCGGCGAAATGGAGGTCTGGGCACTGGAGGCATATGGCGCCTCCTATACGCTGCAGGAAATGCTGACCGTCAAGTCCGACGACGTCACCGGCCGCACCAAGGTCTACGAAAATATCGTCAAGGGCGAACACAAGATCGATGCCGGCATGCCGGAATCATTCAATGTGCTGGTGAAGGAAATTCGTTCGCTGGCCATCGACATCGACCTGGATCGTTATTGATCATCCCTCGACCCGCGACAGGAGTTAAACCATGAAAGCATTGCTCGATCTGTTCAAGCAAGTTACGCAGGAAGAGGAATTCGACGCCATTACGATCAGCCTGGCGTCGCCGGAAAAGATTCGGTCCTGGTCCTATGGCGAAGTCAAGAAGCCTGAAACCATCAATTACCGCACCTTCAAGCCGGAACGCGATGGTTTGTTCTGCGCCAAGATTTTCGGTCCGGTCAAGGATTACGAGTGCCTTTGCGGAAAATATAAGCGCCTCAAGCATCGCGGTGTGATATGCGAAAAGTGCGGAGTTGAGGTCACGCAGGCCAAGGTGCGCCGCGAGCGCATGGGGCATATCGAGTTGGCATCCCCGGTAGCCCATATCTGGTTCCTCAAGAGCCTGCCGAGCCGACTGGGGATGGTACTCGACATGACATTGCGCGACATTGAACGCGTGCTGTATTTCGAGGCCTTCGTGGTAGTCGATCCCGGCATGACGCCCTTGGCGCGTGCGCAATTGCTCACCGAAGACGACTACCTGGCAAAAGTCGAGGAGTATGGCGACGAATTTTCGGCGGTGATGGGCGCCGAAGGCGTGCGTGAATTACTGCGGACGCTGGATCTCGGGCACGAAGTTGAAACCCTGCGCAACGATCTGCAGGCAACCGGTTCAGAGGCCAAGATCAAGAAATTCGCGAAGCGCCTGAAAATCCTCGAAGCCTTCCAGCAATCCGGCATCAAGCCGGAATGGATGATTCTCGAGGTGCTGCCGGTGCTGCCACCGGACTTGCGCCCGCTGGTCCCACTTGATGGTGGTCGTTTCGCGACCTCGGATTTGAATGATCTCTACCGTCGCGTCATCAACCGCAACAACCGTCTGAAGCGACTGCTTGAACTCAAGGCTCCCGACATCATCGTGCGCAATGAAAAGCGCATGCTGCAGGAGGCGGTGGACTCGTTGCTTGATAATGGCCGGCGTGGCAAGGCGATGACGGGAGCAAACAAGCGGCCGCTTAAGTCTCTCGCTGACATGATCAAGGGCAAGGGCGGCCGATTCCGTCAGAACTTGCTGGGCAAGCGCGTCGACTATTCTGGCCGCTCGGTCATTGTGGTCGGTCCCCAACTCAAGCTGCACCAATGCGGTCTGCCGAAGAAAATGGCGCTGGAGTTGTTCAAGCCATTCATCTTCGAACGCCTGGAAAAGATGGGAATTGCCAGCACCATCAAGGCGGCCAAGAAAGAGGTTGAGGCTGAGACCGTGGTCGTCTGGGACATTCTTGAAGAAGTCATCCGCGAACATCCGGTCATGCTCAACCGCGCCCCGACTCTGCACCGACTTGGCATCCAGGCCTTCGAGCCGACGCTGATCGAGGGCAAGGCGATTCAACTGCACCCGCTGGTATGTACCGCGTTCAACGCCGACTTCGACGGTGACCAGATGGCTGTGCACGTACCGCTTTCCCTGGAGGCGCAAATGGAGGCACGTACCTTGATGCTTGCCTCGAACAACGTGCTGTCGCCTGCAAACGGTTCCCCGATTATCGTTCCGTCGCAGGACGTGGTGCTGGGGCTGTATTACGCTACGCGCGAAAATGCGTCAGCTCGCGGTACTGGCATGGGATGCGTGGATGTCGCTGAAGTGTTGCGTGGTGTCGAATCGCGCCAGATTGATCTGCACGCGCGGATTTCGGTACGGATTCGCGAATATGAGCGTGACGGCAATGGCTGGCAGGAGAAGCTGACCCGTTACTCGACCACGGCAGGTCGTGCGATCCTGTCCGAAATCCTTCCCAAAGGCTTGCCATTCAAGGTGATCGATAAGCCGCTCAAGAAGAAGGAGATTTCCAAGCTGATCGATGAAAGTTTCCGCCGGTGCGGCCTCAAGGACACCGTGGTGTTCGCCGACAAGCTTATGCAGGCAGGTTTCCGCTTGGCAACACGGGGCGGAATTTCCATTTGTATCGACGACATGCTGGTGCCAAAACAGAAGCACGACATCATTGAAGCTGCCGAGGCAGAGGTTAAGGAGATCGAGAAACAGTACACATCGGGTTTGGTTACGGTCGGTGAGCGCTACAACAAGGTCGTCGATATTTGGGGCCGCGCCGGCGATCAGGTTGCCAAGGCGATGATGGACCAGTTGCAGCACCAGAAGGTCCGCGATGTCACAGGCAAGGAAATTACTCAGGACTCATTCAACTCGATCTACATGATGGCCGACTCCGGGGCGCGTGGCTCTGCTGCCCAGATTCGCCAGCTGGCGGGCATGCGCGGCCTGATGGCGAAGCCGGATGGTTCGATTATCGAGACGCCGATCACGACCAACTTCCGTGAAGGTTTGAACGTGCTTCAATACTTCATTTCAACCCACGGTGCGCGCAAGGGCTTGGCCGACACTGCCTTGAAGACGGCCAATTCCGGTTATCTGACGCGCCGCCTTGTCGACGTAACCCAGGATCTTGTCGTGATCGAGGATGATTGCGGCACGCAGAACGGTTTTGCAATGAAGGCCTTGGTCGAGGGTGGAGAGGTTGTCGAACCCCTGCGCGAGCGCATACTGGGCCGCGTGGCTGTCGCCGATATACTCAACCTCGACACTCAGGATGTTCTTTATCCCTCAGGCACGCTGCTTGACGAAGACGCAGTCGATACGATCGAGCGCCTGGGGATCGACGAGGTGGTCGTACGCACCCCACTGACTTGCGAAACGCGCTACGGCTTGTGTGCGAAATGTTATGGCCGTGACCTTGGCCGCGGTTCCTTGGTCAATGCAGGGGAGGCGGTCGGAGTAATTGCGGCACAGTCGATCGGCGAACCCGGTACGCAGCTGACAATGCGCACCTTCCACGTCGGCGGCGCGGCATCCCGAGCTGCTGCGCAGAGCCAGATCGAGGCGAAGAGTGCTGGCGTGGTGCGTTTTTCCGCAACCATGCGCTATGTCACCAACCCCAAAAACGAAAAGATCATCATCGCGCGTTCAGCCGAGGTATTGATCGTGGATGACCATGGCCGTGAGCGCGAGCGTCACAAGGTCCCCTACGGGGCGACGCTTGCAGTCGCGGACGGCACTCAAGTCAAGGCCGGGGCGCAGCTTGCCAACTGGGATCCTCATACCCGCCCGATCGTTACCGAATATGCCGGCATCGTTCGTTTCGAGAACGTTGAAAAAGGTGTAACGGTCGCTGAGCAGATGGATGAAGTCACTGGCTTGGCTACCCTGGTGGTCATCGATCCGAAGCGTGGCGGCAAATCACAAGCCAAGGGACTCCGGCCGCAAGTCAAACTGCTTGATGAAGCCGGACAGGAAGTCAAGATTCATGGTACCGATCATGCCGTTGCCATCACCTTCCATGTCGGCTCGATTATTACCGTCAAAAATGGCCAAACCGTCAGTGTTGGCGAAATTCTCGCCCGCATTCCTCAGGAATCCGCAAAAACGCGCGATATTACCGGTGGTCTGCCCAGGGTTGCGGAATTGTTCGAGGCTCGCTCTCCCAAGGATGCAGGCATGCTAGCCGAGGTTACGGGCTCGGTGTCTTTTGGCAAGGACACCAAAGGCAAGCAGCGCCTGATCATCACTGAGCTGGATGGTGCGGCGCACGAGTACCTGATACCGAAGGATAAGCATGTAATGGCTCACGATGGACAGGTCGTGAACAAGGGCGAGGTCATTGTGGACGGCCCGGTAGACCCGCACGACATTCTGCGCCTTAAAGGGGTGGAAGAACTGGCGCGCTATATCATCGACGAGGTTCAGGATGTCTATCGACTCCAGGGCGTCAAGATCAACGACAAGCATATCGAAGTGATTGTTCGCCAGATGTTGCGTCGAGTAGTGGTTACTGAGCCGGGCGATTCACGTTTCATTCGGGAAGAGCAGGTTGAACGCTCGGAAATCCTTGACGAAAATGACAAGCTGGTTGCAGAGGGCAAGCGCCCGGCGGAGTATCAATACATGCTCTTGGGCATTACCAAGGCCAGTTTGTCGACTGATTCCTTTATCTCTGCCGCCTCCTTCCAGGAAACGACGCGGGTTCTGACAGAGGCAGCGATTATGGGCAAACGCGATGAGTTGCGCGGCCTGAAGGAGAACGTGATTGTCGGCCGTCTGATTCCCGCAGGTACCGGCCTTGCCTATCATCGAACCCGGCGCATGCAAGCGCTTGGCGAGGCGACGGGCTTTGTCACGGAGTCAGAGCCGTCTGTTGCGGAAAACGAAGCGGGTGCTCAGGCGAGTTGACGCCTTGGAACTGTGTCAATATAATTCCGCCTCTTTTTTCCTCCTCATTGGGGAGGCAAGTGGTGGTTCACGAGTGATTCACGAATCAGGAACGAGTTTATATGCCAACCATTAATCAGCTTGTGCGCAAGCCGCGTCAGGCGGAAAAGACCAAGAGCAAGGTTCCGGCCTTGCAGAGTTGCCCTGCCAAGCGTGGCGTGTGCACGCGCGTCTACACGACCACGCCGAAAAAGCCGAACTCGGCACTCAGAAAGGTCGCGAAAGTGCGCCTCACCAATGGCTTTGAGGTGATCTCCTATATTGGCGGCGAGGGCCACAATCTTCAGGAGCACTCCGTCGTGCTGATTCGTGGTGGACGTGTAAAGGATTTGCCGGGCGTGCGTTATCACATCGTGCGTGGCAGCCTTGATACGCAGGGTGTCAAGGATCGTAAGCAGTCGCGTTCCAAGTATGGCGCCAAGCGCCCGAAGAAAGCGTAATCATCCGCATTTGAGGCAAGAGAGGTCACCATGCCCCGTCGTAGAGAAGTGCCGAAGCGCGACATTCTTCCGGATCCAAAATTCGGTAATGTCGAGGTTTCAAAATTCATGAACGTCATCATGACCAGCGGCAAGAAGTCTGTCGCAGAACGTATTGTTTATGGTGCGTTTGACGTAATTTCCAAGAAAAGCGGCAAGGATCCAATCGAGGTGTTTGCTCTGGCAATCAACAATGTGAAGCCCATTGTCGAGGTCAAGAGCCGCCGGGTGGGTGGTGCCAACTATCAGGTTCCGGTTGAGGTGCGTCCTTCGCGGCGCCTTGCGCTGTCAATGCGCTGGATTCGCGAGGCTGCACGCAAGCGTAGCGAGAAGTCCATGGATCAGCGCTTGGCAACTGAATTACTGGAGGCTGCCGAGGGGCGTGGAACGGCGATGAAGAAGCGTGAAGAAGTCCACCGCATGGCGGAGGCCAACAAGGCGTTCTCGCATTTCCGCTTCTGATAGAGGGAGTGAGCCGTCACGATGTGAGGCGGCTTTTTTGTGTGATTGTCCGACCGTGGAAGTTCTGCCGTGAGGCGGGGTTCCGCGGTTTGGCTTGATAGAGACAGGTAATCCAAGTGGCCCGCAAGACCCCAATTGAGCGCTACCGCAATATCGGCATCTCGGCCCATATTGACGCCGGCAAGACAACGACGACTGAGCGAATTCTTTTTTATACCGGCGTCAATCACAAGATCGGCGAGGTGCATGATGGCGCTGCCACCATGGATTGGATGGCGCAAGAGCAAGAGCGCGGCATCACGATTACCTCGGCGGCTACCACATGCTTTTGGAAGGGCATGGGCGGCAACTTTGCGGAGCACCGCATTAATATCATCGACACCCCGGGGCACGTTGACTTCACCATCGAGGTAGAGCGCTCGATGCGCGTACTTGATGGGGCTTGCATGGTGTACTGTGCGGTTGGTGGTGTTCAGCCGCAGTCAGAAACGGTATGGCGCCAAGCTAACAAGTATGGCGTTCCCCGTTTGGCCTTTGTAAATAAGATGGACCGTACTGGCGCGAACTTTTTCAAAGTTCATGACCAGATGAGGGAACGTTTGAAAGCCAATCCGATTCCCATTCAGGTGCCGATCGGTGCCGAGGACAGGTTTGAGGGGGTGGTGGATCTCGTCAAAATGAAGGCCGTCATTTGGGATGATGCATCGCAGGGTACGAAATTTACCTATGGCGATATTCCGGCCGACCTGGTTGAGACGTGCAAGGAGTGGCGCGAAAAGATGCTCGAGGCGGCTGCTGAGGCCTCTGAGGATCTGATGAACAAGTATCTCGAGGAGGGCGACCTGTCGGAGGATGAGATCAAGAAAGCCCTGCGCCAGCGTACCCTGGCCGGCGAGATTGTCCCCATGCTCTGCGGCTCCGCATTTAAGAACAAGGGTGTCCAGGCCATGCTGGATGCGGTTGTTGAATTGATGCCGGCGCCGACAGATATTCCGCCAGTCAAGGGTATTCTTGAGAATGAAAGTGAAGGAGAGCGCAGGGCCTCGGATGATGAGCCGTTTTCTGCGCTTGCGTTCAAGATCATGACCGACCCCTTCGTCGGGCAGTTGACCTTCTTCCGGGTTTATTCGGGTGTGATTAATTCGGGAGACACGATTTATAACCCGGTCAAGGGGCGCAAGGAGCGTATCGGCCGTATTTTGCAGATGCACGCCAATCAGCGCGAAGAAATCAAAGAAGTCTTTGCTGGAGATATTGCCGCTGCAGTTGGCCTTAAAGAGGCTACTACGGGTGAGACGCTGTGCGATGTCAACAAGGTGATTACCCTTGAGCGCATGGAATTCCCGGAGCCGGTAATTCATATTGCCGTCGAGCCGAAAACGAAGGCTGATCAGGAGAAAATGGGCATCGCCCTGAACCGGCTTGCTCAAGAGGACCCGTCTTTCCGTGTGCGCACGGATGAAGAGTCTGGTCAGACCATTATTTCCGGCATGGGCGAACTGCACCTTGAAATCATCGTTGATCGGATGAAGCGCGAGTTCAACGTCGAGGCAAACATCGGCGCTCCTCAGGTGGCTTACCGGGAGGCAATCCGCAAGGCGGTGGAGCAGGAGGGCAAGTTTGTCAAACAGTCCGGCGGACGCGGACAGTATGGGCATGTCTGGATTAAGCTGGAGCCGAATGAGCAAGGAAAGGGCTACGAGTTCGTCGACGCGATCAAAGGTGGTGTCGTGCCACGCGAATATATCCCGGCAGTCGATAAGGGCCTGCAGGAAACCTTGCCTAACGGTGTACTTGCCGGGTTCCCGGTGGTTGATGTCAAGGTGACCTTGTTCGATGGTTCCTATCACGATGTCGACTCCAACGAGAACGCCTTCAAGATGGCGGCCTCGATGGCATTCAAGGATGCAATGCGCAAAGCCAACCCGGTGCTGCTTGAGCCGATGATGTCGGTTGAGGTTGAGACTCCCGAAGACTATATGGGTAACGTCATGGGCGACCTCTCTGGTCGACGGGGTATGGTTCAGGGCATGGAGGATCAGCCTGGCGGAATCAAGGCGATTAAAGCTGAGGTGCCGTTGGCCGAGATGTTTGGCTACTCGACACAACTGCGCTCGCTGACGCAGGGGCGCGCCACCTATTCGATGGAATTCAAGCATTACAACGAGGCGCCGAAGAATGTCGCCGAAGCTGTTATCAATAAAAAGTAATCCCGTTCTTTAAAGGAAGCGAATCATGGCAAAAGGCAAATTTGAGCGTACGAAGCCGCATGTGAATGTGGGGACGATTGGGCACGTTGACCATGGCAAGACGACGTTGACGGCGGCGATCACGATGACGCTGGCGGCGAAGTTTGGCGGCGAGGCGAAGAAATACGACGAGATTGACGCGGCGCCGGAAGAGAAAGCGCGCGGCATCACCATCAACACGGCGCACGTTGAATACGAGACGGCCACCCGTCACTACGCCCACGTTGATTGCCCGGGCCACGCCGACTACGTGAAGAACATGATCACCGGTGCCGCCCAGATGGACGGTGCCATCCTCGTCGTCTCCGCCGCTGACGGCCCGATGCCGCAGACCCGCGAGCACATCCTGCTGGCCCGTCAGGTTGGCGTGCCCTACATCATCGTCTTCATGAACAAATGCGACATGGTCGATGACGCCGAACTGCTCGAACTCGTCGAAATGGAAGTGCGCGAACTGCTCTCCAAGTACGACTTCCCGGGCGACGACATCCCAATCGTCAAGGGCTCCGCCCTCAAGGCCGTCGAAGGCGACAAGGGCGAACTGGGGGAAGGCGCCATCATGAAGCTCGCCGAAGCCCTCGACAGCTACATTCCCACCCCCGAGCGCGCCATCGACAAGCCCTTCCTGCTGCCGATCGAAGACGTCTTCTCCATCTCCGGTCGCGGCACCGTCGTCACCGGTCGTGTCGAACGCGGCATCGTCAAGGTTGGCGAGGAAATCGAAATCGTCGGCATCCGCCCCACCGTCAAGACCACCTGCACCGGCGTCGAAATGTTCCGCAAGCTGCTCGACCAGGGCCAGGCGGGCGACAACGTCGGCGTGCTGCTGCGCGGCACCAAGCGTGAAGAAGTCGAGCGCGGCCAGGTGCTGGCCAAGCCGGGCTCGATCACGCCGCACACCCACTTCGTCGCCGAAGTCTATGTCCTGTCGAAGGACGAAGGCGGCCGTCACACCCCGTTCTTCAACGGCTACCGTCCGCAGTTCTACTTCCGGACGACGGACGTGACCGGCGCGTGCGAGCTGCCGGCGGGCGTTGAGATGGTGATGCCTGGCGACAACGTGCAGATGACGGTGAAGCTGATCGCCCCGATCGCGATGGAAGACGGACTGCGCTTCGCCATCCGCGAAGGCGGCCGCACCGTCGGCGCCGGTGTCGTCGCAAAAATCGTCGAGTAATCTCTTGCATTTCGAGCGGAAGGGCGGGATAATCCGCCCCTTTCGTTTTTTGGGCGCGCCTCATTTGCCCGCATGTTCTTTAAGGAATAATCATGCAGAGCCAAAAAATCCGGATTCGCTTGAAAGCCTTCGACTACCGTCTGATTGATCAGTCAGCCTTGGAGATTGTCGATACGGCAAAGCGTACCGGCGCTGTGGTAAGGGGACCAGTTCCTCTGCCTACGAGGATTGAGCGCTACAACATCCTGCGCTCTCCCCACGTCAATAAGACGTCTCGTGATCAATTCGAGATTCGCACCCATCTCCGCTTGATGGACATTATTGACCCGACCGACAAGACCGTCGATGCACTGATGAAGTTGGATTTGCCCGCGGGTGTCGATGTGGAAATCAAGCTGCAATAACATTCTTTGATGTATTTGCTTCCGTAACATTGGAAGTTGTGTAGTTTCAGGCCCGGCCAATCGTAGCCGGATTTAGGAGAAAAAAATGAGTTTAGGCCTTGTCGGACGCAAGGTCGGCATGACGCGCATTTTTGCTGAGGATGGCACATCCATTCCGGTAACTGTGCTTGATGTGTCGAATAATCGCGTTTCGCAAATCAAGACGCCTGCAATCGATGGCTATGCTGCCGTTCAGATTGCCTTCGGTAAGCGTCGCCCAAATCGTGTCAGCAAAGCCGAAGCTGGTCATTATGCGAAGGCTGGCGTTGAAGCCGGCGTCGCGATGATGGAGTTTCGCGTAGACGATTCTCGTGTCGCCGAGTTCAAGCCGGGCGATGTCCTGGCAGCATCGATATTCAGCGCCGGACAGAAGGTCGATGTTTCGGGAACCTCGATTGGCAAGGGCTTCTCTGGGTCGATTAAGCGCCACAACTTTTCGTCGAACCGAGCTTCCCACGGCAATTCGGTATCGCACAACGCTCCAGGTTCCATCTCCATGGCTCAGGATCCTGGCCGGGTTTTCCCAGGGAAGCGCATGGCTGGGCACTTGGGGGATATTCGTTGCACTACGCAGAATCTTGAAGTCGTGCGTGTGGATGAGACTCGTCAGCTATTGTTGATTAAGGGGGCCGTTCCGGGGGCGCGTGGCGGTGATGTCGTAGTTCGTCCTGCCGTGAAGACGGCGGGTGCGGATAAGTGAGGCGACCATGGAACTGAAGCTTATTAATGAGCAAGGGCAGCCCGGAGCGGCGCTGAGCGTGCCGGACAGCCTGTTCGGCCGTGAATACAATGAAGCGCTGGTTCATCAGGTTGTAACAGCATTTCAGGCGAATGCTCGCGCAGGCAATCGGGCTCAGATGACCCGCGCTGAAGTGAGGCATAGCACCAAAAAGCCATGGCGCCAGAAGGGTACGGGGCGTGCGCGTATAGGTACAACCGCTAGCCCGCTGTGGCGTGGCGGCGGTCGTGCCTTCCCGAATTCCCCGGATGAGAATTTTTCGCACAAGGTGAATCGCAAGATGTATCGGGCTGGGATTGCCGCGATTCTCTCGCAGTTGGCCCGTGAAGACCGCCTTGTAGTGGTCGAGGACTTTTCTGTCGATGCGCCGAAGACCAAATTGATGGTGCAAAAGCTGAAGAGCATTGGCGTTGATTCGGCGTTGCTGGTCACGGATGATTTGACCGACAACCTGCTTCTGGCTTCGCGTAATTTGCCGAATATTCTGGTTCTCGAGCCGAAGCATGTCGATCCGCTTTCCCTGATTCGCTTTCCGCGTATTGTGATGACAAAGGGCGCAATCGCCAAATTTGAGGAGCTACTGGGATGAGCGCGGACCAATTCAATCAAGAGCGACTCCTGCAGGTGCTGCGGGCGCCGCAGGTCTCCGAGAAGGCCACCATGTTGGCCGAGCAGGGGAATCAGGTAGTGTTCATTGTCTCTCCCGATGCGACCAAGCCTGAAATCAAGGCCGCGGTGGAAATGTTGTTCAAGGTCACGGTTGCATCAGTGCAAGTCGCCAACGCCAAGGGTAAAGCGAAGCGTTTTGGGCGGACCATGGGGCGGAGAAGTGATGTTCGCAAGGCATTTGTTCGCCTCGCGACTGGTCAGGAAATTAATTTTGCCGAGGGGGTGGCGTAATGGCCCTGGTAAAGGTAAAGCCGACGTCTGCTGGACGACGTGCGATGGTCAAGGTCGTCAATCCTGCTCTGCACAAGGGGCGGCCGGTTGATGCCTTGACAGAGAAAAAATCGAACACTGCTGGCCGCAATAACCATGGTCATATCACTACAAGACACAAGGGCGGTGGGCACAAGCAGCATTACCGTATTATCGACTTCAAGCGCAACAAAGACGGAGTCGTTGCCAAGGTCGAGCGTCTTGAATATGACCCCAATCGTTCTGCCAATATCGCGTTGCTGTGCTATGCGGATGGCGAGCGTCGCTACATTATCGCTCCCAAGGGCATTGAGATCGGTCAGGAAGTACTAAGCGGGTCCGAGGCGCCGATCAAGCCGGGCAATGCGCTCCCGATCCGTAATATTCCCGTGGGTAGCACCATTCATTGCATTGAGATCATGCCGGGCAAGGGCGCGCAGCTCGCGCGCGCAGCCGGAACCTCGGTGCAGTTGTTGGCACGTGAAGGTACGTATGCCCAAGTGCGTCTGCGCTCGGGAGAGATCCGTCGCATCCATGTGGATTGTCGAGCGACGATCGGCGAAGTCGGTAATGAGGAAAATAACCTCCGGAAAATTGGCAAAGCCGGTGCCAATCGCTGGCGCGGTATCCGTCCGACGGTGCGAGGCGTAGCCATGAACCCGATTGATCACCCACATGGTGGTGGCGAGGGCCGCACCGGTGAAGGCCGGGTTCCCGTCAGTCCTTGGGGGCAACCGACGAAGGGCTATCGGACCCGCAGTAACAAGCGTACCGACAACATGATTGTTCAGCGCCGTCACAAGCGGTAAGGGGTAAGAAATGGCACGTTCTATCAAAAAAGGGCCCTTTGTTGACGATCACCTTCTCAAGAAGGTTGATGCAGCACGCGCGTCCAACGACAAGCGCCCAATCAAGACCTGGTCGCGTCGCTCGACCGTATTGCCGGACTTTATCGGCTTGACAATCGCTGTGCATAACGGGAAGCAGCATATCCCGGTCTATGTGTCTGAGAACATGGTTGGACACAAACTCGGCGAATTTGCCCTGACCCGCACCTTCAAAGGCCACGCGGCCGGCAAGAAGGCGAAGAAGTAAGGATATGTCAATGGAAACGAATGCTATTTTGCGTGGCGTGCGTCTTTCAGCGCAGAAGGGCCGGCTGGTTGCTGATCTGGTGCGAGGGAAGAGGATTGATCAAGCGCTGAACATTCTCGCTTTCTCGCCCAAGAAGGGGGCGGCGATTGTCAAGAAGGTGCTTGAGTCAGCCATTGCCAATGCCGAACACAACAGCGGCGCGGACATCGATACTCTGAAGGTTACGAAGATTCACGTCGAACAGGGAACGGTTCTGAAGCGCTTTACCGCACGTGCTAAAGGCCGCGGCAACCGCATAAGCAAGCAAACCTGTCATATCTACGTGACTGTCGGCGAGTAAGGAGCATACATGGGACAAAAGATTCATCCGACCGGATTCCGCCTTGCAGTCACGCGCGATTGGTCTTCGCGTTGGTTTGCAAATTCCAAATCCTTTGCTGGAATGCTGCGGGAGGATATCGCGGTTCGTGATTACCTCAAGAAGAAGCTGGCGCACGCGTCGGTTGGCCGTGTAGTTATTGAGCGTCCGGCAAAAAATGCACGTGTGACCGTATTTAGCGCCCGGCCTGGTGTCGTCATCGGAAAAAAAGGCGAAGATATTGAACAGCTCAAGCTCGATTTGCAGCGCCGCATGGGTGTGCCGGTTCATGTAAACATCGAGGAAATCCGCAAGCCGGAAACGGACGCTCAACTGATTGCCGACTCAATCGCGCAGCAACTGGAAAAACGGATCATGTTTCGCCGTGCGATGAAACGTGCGATGCAGAATGCCATGCGACTAGGGGCACAGGGCATTAAGATCATGAGTGCCGGCCGCTTGAATGGTGCGGAAATCGCGCGAACGGAATGGTATCGCGAGGGGCGGGTGCCCTTGCATACGTTGCGTGCCGAAATCGACTATGGCACTTCGGAAGCCAAGACGACATATGGTGTTATTGGCATCAAGGTGTGGGTATTCAAGGGCGAAATGGCGGCACGAGGGGATGCCACTGCGGTAACTGCTGATGCAGCAGCAGAAGAACCCGCAAAGCGGGCACGCCGGACGACAAGGGGGGGCGAGGGTGAGGCCAAGGGAGCTCCGGCCGTTCGTCGTGCCGCCAAGAAAACAGATGCCCCGGAATCTGCAGCCAAACCTATGGAGGTTTCCGCGGTTGATGGCGCATCAAAGCCGCCGGTCAAGCGGGTGCGCAAATCGCCTGCACCAAAGTCCAGCACGAGTGCCGGACAGGATGTCAAGGAGTAACCAATCATGCTGCAGCCTGCACGCAGAAAATATCGCAAAGAACAGAAGGGGCGCAATACTGGCCTTGCTACCCGCGGCGCCAAGGTTAGTTTTGGTGAATATGGCTTGAAGGCAACCGCTCGCGGCCGCCTGACTGCCCGCCAGATTGAGGCGGCGCGTCGTGCCATGACTCGTCATATTAAACGAGGTGGTCGGATTTGGATTCGCATCTTTCCGGATAAACCGATTTCCGAAAAGCCTGCCGAGGTGCGGATGGGTAACGGTAAAGGGAATCCCGAATACTGGGTTGCAGAGATCCAGCCTGGCAAGGTTTTGTATGAGATGGATGGTGTTGGCGAGACATTGGCCCGGGAGGCATTTGCCTTGGCCGCAGCCAAATTGCCCATCGCTACAACATTTGTCATGCGTCACTTGGGGTAAATGATGAAGTCGAACGAGTTGAGACAAAAAAACGATGCAGATCTTGGCAAAGAGTTGCTTGATCTGCGCAAGGCCCAGTTTTCTCTGCGCATGCAGTTGGCAACCCAGCAGTTGAGCAATACCAGCCAACTGGGCAAGTTGCGGAAGGGCATTGCACGCATCAAAACAATTCAGCATGAAAGGGCGACTGCGAAATGAACGAGGTTAGCCAGTCGATGCGCCGAACTCTTGAGGGGCGTGTAGTAAGCGACAAAATGCAAAAAACGGTGACCGTGCTAATCGAGCGCCGCGTCAAGCATCCGGTCATTGGCAAGGTCATGACGCGCTCGAAGAAATACCATGCACATGTTGAGGACGTTAGTGCAGCTGCGGGCGATCTGGTTCAGATCGAGGAATGTGCCCCGATCGCAAAAACCAAGGCGTGGCGCGTGACCAAGGTCCTTGAAAAGGCACGCATCGTCTGAGCGGAAAAGGTGTTGACGGAACGGCGGGCGTGAAGTAACATCCCGCCTCTTTGCCGCAAGAGGTTCGATATCTGCGGCATACATAGTCCCTGATGGAAAAGATCGGGGTTCCAAAACTGACTGCACGGCATGGCTGGCGCAGGTTAAGTTGGAGAGAGGCATGATTCAGATGCAGTCAAGGCTTGATGTTGCCGACAATACCGGTGCGCGTTCTGTTATGTGCATCAAGGTGATGGGTGGCTCCAAGCGTCGCTACGCCGGAATCGGCGACATTATCAAGGTGAGCGTCAAGGATGCTGCGCCGCGAGGTCGTGTCAAGAAGGGTGAGGTTTACAGCGCGGTTGTTGTGCGCACTGCCAAGGGCGTGCGTCGAACCGATGGTTCGCTGATCAAGTTCGATGGCAATGCCGCCGTTCTGCTCAACAACAAGCTGGAACCGATCGGCACCCGCATCTTCGGGCCGGTTACGCGTGAATTGCGTAGCGAGCGCTTCATGAAAATCGTATCGCTCGCTCCTGAAGTGTTGTGAGTCGGGGCTAAGGGGTAATTCATGGAAAAGATTCGCAGGGGTGACGACGTGGTCGTCATAGCTGGACGTGACAAGGGCAAGCGCGGCACTGTAATTCGTCGCCTCGAAAATGAAATGGTGCTCGTGGAGGGGGTGAATCGCGTGAAAAAGCATGCCAAGCCCAATCCGATGAAAGGCGAGCAAGGCGGAATTATCGAAAAAGAAATGCCCATTCATTTGTCGAACATTGCCCTGTTTAATCCGGCAACGCAAAAAGCGGACCGGGTGGGTGTCAAGGTGCTAGAGGATGGCCGGAAAGTTAGGGCATTCAAGTCGAGTGGCGAATTGGTCGAGGCCTAAGGAAAAGACATGGCGCGTTTGCAGGATTTCTACAAAGAAAACGTGGTGCCTCAGTTAGTTGAGCAGTTCAGGTATTCATCTGTCATGGAGGTGCCGCGGATCTCAAAAATAACCCTTAACATGGGTGTTGGAGAGGCGGTCGCTGACAAGAAGGTGCTTGAGAATGCGGTGGGCGACATGACCAAGATAGCGGGCCAAAAGCCGGTGGTGACGAAGGCCCGTAAGGCGATTGCAGGCTTCAAGATTCGCGAGGGCTACCCCATTGGCTGTATGGTGACCTTGCGCGGCACGCGCATGTTCGAGTTTCTCGATCGATTGGTGAGCGTGGCGATGCCGCGAATCCGCGATTTCCGTGGAATTCCCGGGAACAAGGGTTTCGATGGGCGTGGCAACTACAACCTTGGCGTCAAGGAGCAAATCATCTTTCCGGAAATCGAGTACGACAAGATTGATGTTTTGCGTGGCATGAATATTAGTATTACCACGACGGCCAAAACAGACGCGGAAGCCAAGGCGTTGCTGTCCGCATTCAAATTCCCCTTCAAGAACTGAGGGAGCCATGGCAAAACTTTCATTGAAGAATCGTGAGGCCAAGCGGGCTAAGCTGGTCGCCAAATACGCGGCGAAGCGTGCCGAACTGATGGCAGTTATCGGCAATGTCGCTTTAAGCGATGATGAGCGCATGCAGGCGCGTCTCAAGCTGCAACTGTTGCCGCGCAATGCCAGCCCGGTGCGTCAGCGCATGCGTTGCTCGCTGACGGGGCGTCCGCGTGGTGTGTTCAAAAAGTTTGGCTTGTGCCGCAACAAGCTGCGCGAGATAGCAATGCGCGGTGAGGTGCCGGGCATGACCAAGGCAAGCTGGTAAGGGGGCGATATGAGCATGACTGATCCGGTCGCCGATATGCTGACGCGTATTCGCAACGGCCAAATGGCTGAAAAAGTTGGGGTTTCGATGCCCGCTTCCAAGTTGAAGGAGGCTATTGCGCAAGTGCTAAAAGACGAGGGCTATATCGAGGATTATGCGGTCCGCAAGGCTGATGGGAAGGCCGAGCTTGATATCGAGCTCAAGTACTATGCTGGCCGCCCTGTGATCGAACGTATCGAGCGGGTTTCGCGTCCTGGCCTGCGTATTTACCGTGGCAAACTGGACTTGCCAAAGGTCATGAATGGGCTCGGAATTGCAATTGTTTCAACGCCCAAGGGTGTCATGACAGACCGGAAGGCGCGTAGTGCCAATGTCGGCGGCGAAGTTCTGTGTATCGTCGCGTAAGGAGCCGCCAATGTCACGTGTTGCAAAGAATCCAGTAGTTTTGCCGAAAGGCGTTGATGCTACCTTGGCTCCCGATCAGGTTACGGTCAAGGGGCCGTTAGGTTCGCTAACTCATTTCGTGCTTCCAGCCGTGAAGGTTGAGAAGGAGGGCGATAGCTTGGTGTGCCGTGCGGTTGAAGGTCAGCCCAATGGTTCCGCCATGTCGGGCACCATGCGCGCACTAGTAAATAACATGGTCAATGGCGTTACCAAGGGTTTTGAGAAAAAGTTGACTTTGGTGGGGGTTGGCTACAAGGCCCAAGCCCAGGGCACGAAACTCAATCTGTCTTTGGGGTTTTCCCATCCCGTCGTGCATGACATGCCGAATGGGATCAAGGTTGAAACGCCGACGCAGACCGAGATTCTCATAAAGGGAATCGATCGTCAGCTGGTCGGACAAGTTGCCGCGGAAATCCGTGCCTATCGCTCTCCTGAGCCCTACAAGGGCAAGGGCGTGCGCTATGCGGATGAGGTCGTGGTAATCAAGGAAACCAAGAAGAAGTAAGCGTCAGCTGAGCTTGCACGGATAAAGGTCAGATCATGAACAAAAAAGTAGCTCGTTTGCGCAGGGCGCGCAAAACCCGCGCCAAGATTGCTGAGCTGAAGGTTGCCCGGCTGAGCGTCCATCGCACCAACTGCCATATTTATGCGCAGGTATTTTCCGGTGGCGGTACCCAGGTGATTGCTGCAGCCTCTACTGCTGAAGCTGATGTGCGCAAGCAGATCGCGAACGGCGGGAATGTCGATGCAGCCAAGGTTGTGGGCAAGCTCATTGCTGAGCGTGCCAAGGCCCAGGGAGTATCCGAGGTTGCCTTTGATCGTTCGGGGTTTAAGTACCATGGTCGCGTCAAGGCGTTGGCCGAAGCCGCCCGCGAAGGCGGGCTGACATTCTAAGAGCCGGTAAGAGAAGAGCGAGACTGAAATGGCTAAACCGCAAAGCAAAAAGCAGCAACAGACCACTGAAGAGCGCGATGATGGCCTGCGCGAAAAGATGGTGGCAATCAACCGGGTAACGAAGGTTGTCAAAGGCGGCCGTATTCTTGGCTTCGCGGCATTGACCGTGGTTGGAGACGGAGATGGCGGCGTTGGCATGGGCAAAGGCAAGGCGCGCGAAGTGCCGGTGGCCGTCCAGAAGGCCATGGATGAGGCGCGCCGCAAGCTTGCGAGAGTCAGCCTGCGCGATGGCACTCTGCATCATCCGGTGACTGGCAAGCATGGTGCCACGACCGTGCTAATGTCTCCTGCCGCCGCCGGTACGGGCGTCATTGCTGGCGGTCCAATGCGGGCTGTATTTGAGGTGATGGGGGTGACGGATATTGTTGCCAAGGCGATTGGCTCGACCAATCCTTACAATCTGGTGCGCGCAACCATCAATGGCCTGATGGCAATGAACACCCCTGCCGAGATTGCTGCCAAGCGCGGCAAGACGGTGCAAGAGATTCTGGAGGCCTGATCATGGCTGCGGAGAAGACTGTGAAGGTAACGCTCGTCAAGAGCGTAATTGGGACCAAGCAGGACCATCGGGCAACGGTGCGCGGCTTGGGCTTGCGTCATATCAATCATACGACTGAACTTCAGGACACGCCTGCGGTACGCGGCATGATCAAGAAGGTTGCCTATTTGCTGAAGTGCGAGGGTTAAGATGCGGCTCAACAATTTGAAACCTGCTGAAGGTGCAAAGCATGCGGCCAAGCGGCCGGGACGTGGCATTGGCAGCGGTCTTGGCAAGACCGGCGGCCGTGGTCACAAAGGACAAAAGTCCCGTGCCGGTGGTTTCCACAAGGTTGGCTTCGAGGGCGGCCAGATGCCGTTGCAGCGCCGCCTTCCCAAGCGCGGTTTTGTCTCCCTTACGGCCAACAGGCACGCCGAGGTGCGCCTTACAGATCTAGAGAAACTTCCGGTGGAGGATATCGATCTGCTTACGCTGATGCAAGCCGGCGTGATCCCGGCCGACAGCCTGTCGGCCAAGGTAATTCTTTCCGGCAAGCTCACCCGCAAGGTCAATTTGAAGGGTGTCGGAGCAACCAAGGGTGCGCGTGCGGCGATCGAGTCCGCTGGCGGATCGGTTGCCGATATCGTTGCAGCATAAGCCGAAGACCGGAGTCGTATAGTGGCCAATGCTACTGCGGACGCGCTTGCCCTAGGCAAAACCGGAAAGTTCGGCGATTTGTGGCGCCGACTCTGGTTCCTGCTGGGCGCGCTGGTCGTCTTCAGGATTGGAGCCCACATCCCTGTTCCTGGCATTGACCCGACCAAGCTGGCTGAATTGTTCAATTCGCAGCAAGGCGGCATCCTCGGAGTTTTCAATTTATTTTCGGGCGGCGCGCTCTCACGCTTTACGATTTTTGCGCTCGGGATCATGCCCTATATTTCGTCGTCAATCATCATGCAGCTGATGACGATTGCCATTCCCTCGCTTGAGCAACTCAAGAAAGAAGGAGAGGCAGGACGGCGGAAAATTACGCAATACACTCGCTATGGAACAGTTGCGCTCGCACTTTTTCAGGCTACTGGCATTGCAATAGCGCTGGAAACACAGCAGGGCCTCGTGCTTGATCCAGGCATGATGTTCCGCCTAACGACCGTGATGACGTTGGTGACTGGTACGATGTTTCTGATGTGGCTGGGCGAGCAAATTACCGAACGCGGTCTCGGAAATGGAATTTCCATCATCATATTCGCCGGTATTGCGGCGGGCTTGCCCAGCGCGCTGGGCGGGCTGTTTGAACTGGTACGCACCGGAGCAATGCATCCGCTGACCTCTATCGTGATATGCATTCTGGTCGTCGTGGTTACTGGCTTTGTTGTATTTGTCGAACGCGGCCAACGCAAGATCCTGGTTAATTACGCGAAGAGGCAAGTCGGCAACAAGATTTACGGCGGACAAAGCTCTCACTTGCCATTGAAGCTCAATATGTCTGGTGTGATCCCGCCCATTTTCGCGTCATCGATCATTCTCTTTCCGGCGACGGCGGCAGGCTGGTTTGGCTCTGGGCAAGGCATGCTGTGGCTCAAGGACATAGCCGCCACACTGTCTCCTGGGCAGCCGGTCTATGTGCTGCTTTATGCTACCGCCATCATCTTTTTCTGCTTCTTCTACACTGCGCTGGTTTTCAATTCGAAAGAAACCGCCGACAATCTGAAGAAAAGCGGCGCTTTCGTTCCAGGCTATCGCCCCGGCGACCAGACGGCGCGTTACATCGACAAAATCCTGATGCGCCTCACTTTGGTCGGGGCTGTATACATCACGCTGGTTTGCCTGCTCCCCGAGTTTTTGATACTGAAGTGGAATGTCCCATTCTATTTTGGCGGGACCTCATTGCTCATCATTGTCGTGGTGACAATGGACTTCATGGCCCAAGTGCAGGCCTATATCATGTCGCATCAATATGAAAGCCTGCTGAAAAAAGCGAATTTCAAAGGCGCGGGCTTGCCATTGCGCTAAGTGAATTAACGAACTGGTTCATGTCGAAAGAAGATGTAATCGAGATGCAGGGCGAGGTTCTTGAGAACCTGCCCAACGCTACGTTCAGAGTTAGGCTGGAAAATGGTCATGTAGTGCTGGGCCATATTTCTGGGAAGATGCGGATGCATTACATCCGGATCCTGCCAGGAGACAAAGTGACAGTGCAACTGACGCCTTACGACCTGAACAAGGCGCGTATCGTCTTTCGGGCAAAGTAAAAGCGGTAGAGAAGGTTACAGCGGAGAAGAAAATGAGAGTACAAGCATCAGTCAAGCGTATCTGTCGGAAATGCAAGATCATTCGCCGTCATGGAGTGGTGCGGGTCATCTGTGCCGATCCGCGCCATAAACAGCGGCAGGGTTGAAAAATAATTTTTTTTCTTTTAGAATCGCCGGTTCGCGTTTTTAGCCGGCCTGACTTGGTGGTCTGCTGGCCATCAAAGTCGGATGATGTCGAGGACAAGGTAAGAACATGGCCCGTATTGCAGGCGTAAACATTCCAAATCATCAGCATGCCGAAATTGCCTTGACGGCAATCTATGGCATTGGCCGCACGCGTGCTCAGAAAATCTGTGATGCGGCAGGCGTGAAGCGTTCAACCAAAATCAAGGAACTGACGGAAACCGATATGGACCGTCTGCGCGAGGAGGTAGGCAGGTTTGCCGTCGAAGGCGATCTGCGACGCGAAGTTACCATGAGCATCAAACGTCTCATGGATCTGGGCTGCTATCGCGGTGTGCGTCATCGCCGCGGCCTGCCCGTGCGTGGCCAGCGTACCCGCACCAATGCCCGCACCCGCAAAGGCCCCCGCAAGTCGGTTGCCGGCGCCAAGAAATAATCAGCAGGAAAAACCAACATGGCCAAGACGACCACAAAAGTACGCAAGAAGGTCAAGAAGAACGTTGCCGAGGGCATTGCTCACGTGCATGCTTCATTCAACAATACGATTATCACTATCACTGACCGCCAGGGTAATGCGCTTTCATGGGCTACCTCAGGTGGAGCCGGCTTCAAGGGTTCGCGCAAGTCCACGCCATTCGCCGCGCAGGTTGCGGCCGAAGCCGCCGGCAAGGCGGCTCAGGAGTGCGGCATCAAGAATCTCGAGGTGCGCATCAAGGGCCCAGGTCCCGGACGCGAATCCGCCGTGCGCGCGCTGAATGCTCTTGGTATCAAAATCAGCAGCATTACCGATATCACCCCGATCCCGCACAATGGTTGCCGGCCGCCCAAGCGCCGCCGCATCTAAGCCTGAGAGAAGCAAGGAGTAATCGAAGTGGCCCGCAATCTTGATCCGAAATGCCGTCAATGCCGCCGCGAGGGAGAGAAGCTCTTCCTCAAGGGCGAAAAGTGTTTTACCGATAAGTGCTCCATCGAGCGTCGTTCCTACGCTCCGGGACAACATGGGCAGAAATCCGGCCAGCGCCTGTCCGGCTACGGCCAGCAGTTGCGTGAAAAGCAGAAGATTCGTCGTCTGTATGGCGTACTGGAGCGGCAGTTCCGCAAAGTTTTTGCCGAGGCCAGTCGCCGCAAGGGGCAGACAGGTGAAAATCTGCTGCAACTCCTCGAGGGACGTTTGGATTCCGTTGCCTACCGCATGGGCTTTGGCGCTTCGCGTGCCGAGGCGCGCCAGATCGTGCGCCACAATGGCGTTCTGGTGAATGGCAAGCGCGTGAATATTCCATCATTCAATGTGACCCCTGGCGACATGATTCAACTGTCCGATGTCGCGCGCGCGCATTTGCGTACCAAGGCCGCCATGGAAGCAGCCGAGTCGCGCGGTTTTCCCGAGTGGATCGAGGTCGATGTCAAGGCCGGCAAGGGCACCTTCAAGGCCTATCCCGTGCGCGACGAACTGCCGCCCTCCATCAAGGAAGGCCTCGTGGTCGAGTTGTATTCGCGTTAATTCCATTCTTTTGCGCCCGAGGGCATCCCGCCCTCTGGCGCATTTGTCCATTTGAGGAACGAAGATGCAAAGTCTCGCGCTGCTTAAACCCCGCATCATCGACGTCCAGGCGCTTTCCCCGGTCCATGCCCGCGTGGTCATGGAACCCTTCGAGAGAGGGTATGGCCATACTCTCGGGAACGCCCTGCGTCGCATTCTGCTGTCGTCGATGCCGGGTGCCGCGCCCACCGAAATGGCCATCGAAGGCGTATTGCACGAATACTCTACGCTTGAGGGTGTTCGCGAGGACGTGGTCGATATCATGCTCAACCTTAAGGGCGTGGTGATGCGCCTGCACAATCGCGGTGAATCCACCCTGATCCTGTCGAAGAAAGGTGAGAGCAAGGAAACCGTGGTAACGGCCGCCGATATCCAGGCCAACCACGACATCGAAATCATTAACCCTGACCATGTCATCGCCCATCTGGCCCCCGGGGGCAAGCTGGATATGCAGATCAAGGTGGAAGCCGGCCGTGGGTATGTTCCGGCCAATGTTCGTAATGCCGCGAAGGAAAACAAGTCCATCGGACGCATTCTCATCGACGCTTCCTTCAGCCCGGTTCGCCGTGTCAGCTATCAAGTCGAAGCGGCGCGCGTCGAGCAGCGTACCGATCTCGACAAGCTGATCATCGATATCGAAACGAATGGCGCGATCGATCCGGAAGAATCGATCCGTTACGCCGCCAGCATCCTGATGGACCAGTTGTCGGTTTTCTCCGATCTGGAAGGCACCCCGATCTCCATCGAAGCGCCCAAGCAGTCGGCCGTCGATCCGATCCTGTTGCGTCCCGTCGATGATCTTGAGCTGACGGTGCGTTCAGCCAACTGCTTGAAGGCCGAAAACATCTATTACATTGGCGACCTGATCCAGCGCACCGAAACCGAGCTGCTGAAGACGCCGAATCTGGGCCGCAAGTCGCTGAACGAGATCAAGGAAGTTCTGGCCTCGCGCGGACTCACCTTGGGCATGAAGCTGGAAAACTGGCCCCCTGTCGGGCTGGAAAAAATGGGCTGATTCAGCCCCGGACACCCACTCACATATAACAAGCAACCGGCCGCAGGCAAAGCGCGGCGGCCGCAAAAAGTGAAAGGAAAACAAAATGCGTCACGGTAACGGACTGCGTAAACTCAATCGCACCTCATCGCATCGCCAGGCGATGCTACGCAACATGGCAGTATCCCTGCTGCGCCATGAGGCGATCAAGACAACCCTGCCGAAGGCCAAGGAGCTGCGTCGTGTCGTAGAGCCGCTCATTACCCTTGGCAAGAAGCCTTCGCTCGCCAACCGCCGCCTGGCCTTCGACCGCTTGCGCGACCGCGAAATCGTCCTGAAGGTTTTCGACGAACTCGGCCCGCGCTTCGCCAACCGCAACGGCGGCTATCTGCGCATCCTCAAGATGGGTTTCCGCGTCGGCGACAATGCCCCGATGGCCTATGTCGAATTGCTCGATCGGCCGGAAGGGACGGAGTCCGCAGAGGCTCCAACCGCCGAATAAGTCATACATCAAGAGCATCGACAAGGCCGGCCCAAGCGCCGGCCTTGTTGTTTCAGTCGTTAACTTCCTGCTGCTGGAGAGCCCACATCTGCGCATAGGCTCCACCCAGCTCAAGCAGTTGGCGATGGGTTCCACGCTCGATGATTCGGCCGCCGTCAAGAACCAAAATTTCGTCCGCACTCATAATGGTCGACAGGCGATGGGCGATGATCAAGGTCGTACGGCCGATAGCAGCCTGTTCCAGTTCCGCCTGAATCGCCTTTTCGGTCTTCGAATCAAGGGCTGAGGTCGCCTCGTCGAAGATCAGGATGGGCGGGTTCTTGAGGAGGGCGCGCGCGATGGCGACGCGCTGCTTTTCCCCACCGGAAAGCTTGAGGCCGCGTTCGCCGACGCGGGTATCATAGCCGTCCGGCAAACGCTCGATGAAATCGGCGAGATGCGCAGCGCGCGCCGCAGCGCGCACTTCCTCGAAGCTGGCGGTCGGCTTGCCATACTGGATGTTGTAGGCAAGTGTGTCGTTGAAAAGCACGGTGTCCTGCGGCACGATACCGATCGCGCTGCGAAGGGAGGTTTGTGTCAGCAGACGGATGTCGTGACCATTGACGCGGATCGCTCCGCTGTCGGCATCGTAGAAGCGAAACAGCAGCCGGCCAAGCGTGCTTTTTCCCGACCCGCTGTGGCCGACCACCGCGACCGTGCCGCCGGGTGGAATTTCGAAGCAGACTTCATGCAAGATTGGGCGGCGCGGCTCGTAGGCAAACCCCACGTTCTCAAAGCGTACGGCACAAGGGCCTGCTTCCAGAATGCGCGCTTGCGGATCGTCGCGAATCTCGCGATTCTCGCCGAGCAATGCGAACATGCGCTCGATATCCGTGAGGGACTGGCGTATTTCACGGTAAAGCACACCGAGGAAATTGAGGGGAATGTAGAGCTGGATCAGAAAGGCATTGACCAAAACAATGTCACCGACGGTCATCGTGCCGCTGGCGACGCCTTCCGCAGCCCGCCACATCATCAAGGTGACGCCCACGGCAATGATGGCAGCCTGGCCGAGATTGAGCCATGAAAGGGAGAATTGGCTGCGTATCTGCGCCGTTTCCCATTTGCGCATCTGCTGGTCGTAGCGCTCCTTCTCCCAGCCTTCGTTGTTGAAATATTTGACAGTTTCGTAGTTGAGCAGACTGTCGATGGCACGCGTGTTGGCCGCCGAGTCCAGTTCGTTGACCTCGCGGCGGATCTGCACGCGCCAATTCGAGACCACGATGGTGAAGGCGACATAAACAATCAGGGTCGCGCCCGCGATGATGGCAAACCCTGGTTCGTAGCGCGCTGCCAGGATTCCCAGAACCAGCGCAACCTCGATGAGAGTGGGCAGAATCGAATAGATCGTATAGCTGATCAGCGAACCGATCGCGCGCGTACCGCGTTCGATGTCGCGGGTCAGGCCGCCGGTCTGACGTTCCAGATGAAAACGCAGCGAGAGTTGATGAAGATGCTCGAATACCTGCAGCGCGATGGAACGCACCGCCCGCTGGGTCACGCGGCTGAAGATCAACTCGCGCAATTCGGTGAATAGAGACACCGAAAAACGCAGGATGCCGTAGGCGGCGATCAGCCCCAACGGGGCGAGTAGCACTGCGCGCGGATCGGCCGGCGCGGTGAAGCCATCGATGATTTCCTTGAAAATCAGGGGAACCGCGACGTTGGAGAGCTTGGCGCCGACCAGACATGCCAGAGCGAGGAGAATGCGCCCGCGCCACTGCCAGAGATATGGGAGCAGCGTCCTGACGGTCTCCCAATCGTGGCGCTCGGCTGGGGGCGGGGCTGGCAGGGCAATGTCGCGACGCATGCCAAAATTCTACTGCGGTATGATGCGACGCATGAACGAACAATCAGGCGGACATGCCGGCATGGCGATGCCGGGACAGGAGCCGGTCCTGCGGGTGATGCCGATGCCTGCCGATGTCAATGCGGCAGGGGATGTCTTTGGCGGCTGGGTGATGGCGCAGGTCGACATCGCGGGTGCCATACCGGCGATGCGCCGCGCGCGCGGGCGCATCGCTACGGTGGCAGTCAATTCCTTCCTGTTCAAGCAGCCGATCTCCGTCGGCGATGTCGTCAGTTTCTATGCGCAGATCGTCAAAGTCGGCCGTACCTCGATCACTGTCGATGTGCAGGTATATGCCGAACGCGATCCCGCTCATCCCATCATCGTGAAAGTGACCGAGGCGACGCTGACCTACGTATGCCTCGGAACCGACGGCAGCAAACGCGAAGTGCCAGGCAGCGAATAGCGCTCAGATTCCGGAGGCCTGCGGCGCAATCTGGACGGACTGGCGTCCTGCCAAGGCTGACTTTCCTTTCCCGGCGGCCTGGGCCTCCGTCTGCTCGAAAGCATCGATTTCAGGCTGGACGATCGTGCGCGTAACCCGCATGCGTTCCGGTGTGGCCTGAAAAGACTGGGGTTGCAGCACTTCGATGAGCGAAATACGCCTGCGATTCATTGGGAATCCCTCTGCTGGATATCTGCGGACCGGTTTCATGGACATTTCCATCCGACAAGATGTCTTTGCCGGGGTTCCCGGCCTGTCCGGGCAATTTGTAACGTGTTGTGAAATGAGGCTCGTCCGCCGGATTTCAAGCCGGATCAGGGGACAAGCCACATCGGGGCAGACCAGAAACATGGTGAAAAGTGCGGTTTCCTCGGCGGATTGCGAACATTGCGGCATCGTTATGATCTGGGCAACTTACCCGGAGTGTGGGGTTGCCTGCTTGTCCGAGACATTCCTGACGCCAATCGCAGTAAAAGCCGTGCCGGCCAAGAGGCGCCGGAGGTTCCTTCCTGCGCCGGCACGATCTGAGCGCGGATATCGATGATGTCCCTGTCGGCGTTCGGATTGCGCGACGCGATGCTGCTGCTGGTGGTACTGGCCGCCATCTATCTGATGATCATGCTGCTCAAGCTGATTCAGGTGGGGCGGAAACGGACGGCCGTTCAGGAGGAAGCCCCCCCGGCAGGAGAGGACAAGGTCGAAACAGTCTCCTTCCTGCGTCGCCGCGCCGAGCCGGAACTGGCGCAGCCCGAGCGGGCCGTGGCCGCGACGCAGGCAGCAGCGGCCTACGCGGAGGAATATGCCGCGGTCGAGGCAAGGGCGGGCGCTGCGGTCGAAGAGCGATCCGTCCCCGCGGCGGCAAGCTTTGAATGGGACGATGTCAGGGATCTGTTCGGCGAGGAAAGCGCCGGACAAGGCAGAGAGGCACCGCCCGCGCGTCGCCCTGGTTTCGGCGAGCATCTGGCCGATCATCTGGCGCGTTCGGACATGGAAATGGAAGTCCAGCGCATGCGCGACGAGATGGAGCGCATGCGTGCCGAAGTGGAGGAGTTGCGCGCCGCGCGCCGTGTTTCACCGCAATACGCCGAAGCGATGGAACTTGTGCAGCGGGGGTTGTCGGCGCAGGAGGTCGCAGACCGGCTTGGCATTTCGCTGGCGGAAGCCGAACTGGTCCAGGCCCTTGGCAGGGGCGAGGGAAATTTTGACGAAGGAGAAGATCATGGCGCTGACGGATACGCCACAAACGACGGATTCGACGAGTTCGGACAACGCCGCCCCGGCTGACGACGATGCGCTGAGAAGGCGCCTGCTGTCGCGCATCGCCGTGGCCGGGGTGACCATCGTCGGCCTGCTGGGCGGCTTGGCCGTTTATGACTCGCTCAACAAGCCGCAGGCTCCGGCGATGCCGCCGATGGCAGCAGTTCCGGCGGAGCCGGCGGAAGCGACAAAGGAGCCGGCGGCCGAGGAAAAGCCGGCCGAGGAGAAAGCTCCGGCGGCAGAAGAAAAAGCCGAAGAGGGCAAGCTGGCCGCCGCCGAGCCGGTGCCGGAACGCAGCGAAACACCCTTGGCCACGCTGCCGGAAGCCAAGCCGCTGACGCCGCCGGCCACCGCGCGCCAGGCGGCGGTGAAGCCCGGTCGCTCGCCGACCGCCGCAGTCAAGCCAGACCCCCGACGCGAGGTGGCGCGCGCCGTCCCCGAGGGCACGCGCGGTGCCCCCAGCCATGCGCCGGCATCGCGTCCCCTGGCCAAGGTCGCGGATGCGGCGCGACGTTTCCTGGTTCAGGTAGGGGTGTTCAGCAATCATGCCAATGCCGAGGAACTGGTCCAGAAGCTCCAGGCGGCAGGCATTCCGGCGCAAATCGAATCGCGCGTGCAGGTCGGCCCGTTCGCCTCGCGGGCGGAGGCCGACGCGGCCCGCGTCAAGCTGAAGGCGCTCGGTTTGGATGACGGCATGCTGGTGAGGAGATAAACTGATGACGGCCATGAATATCGATAACCCCCATGCCGGCACCATCGATCAGGAAGACGACCGCGTCATCGAATTCCCGGTCGGGCTGGCCGGTCTGGAAGAGTATCGGCGCTATGGCCTGTTCCAGCCGGAAACAGCCGACGGCACCGCGCCGCGCTACTTCATCCTGCAATCGCTTGATGATCCGGGCATCGCCTTCAATATCGCCGATCCCGAACTGTTCGGCTTCAACTATGAAATCAACCTGTCGGATGCCGAGGCCGCCACGCTCGACCTGCGCGATCCTTCCGAAGCCGCCGTCGTCGTGATCCTCGTCAAGGACGACGGCATGCCGGGCAAGGGCGAACTGCGCGCCAACCTCAAGGCGCCGCTCATTCTCAACATCCGGGCCAAGCGCGGCATCCAGCACGTATTTGCCCGGCTCAACTATCAGGTCACCCTCAAGTCGACGGAGTAAGCATGTCCCGCCAGATCATCAGCACCGCCAATGCCCCCGCCGCCATCGGCACCTACTCGCAAGCAGTGAAGGTCGGCGACACCGTGTATCTGTCCGGCCAGATCGGCCTCGACCCCGCGACGATGCAGATGGTCGAGGGCATCGATGCCCAGATCGTACGCGTGTTCGAGAACCTCAGGGCCGTCGCCGAGGCGGCCGGCGCGACCCTCGATGTCGCGGCCAAGGTCAATATCTACCTGACCGATCTGGCCAACTTCGCCAAGGTCAACGAGACCATGGCGCGCTACTTCAACCAGCCCTACCCGGCGCGCGCCGCCGTGGGCGTCAAGGAACTGCCGCGCGGCGCGCTCGTCGAGGCCGACGCCGTGCTGGTGCTTGGCTGAGCCGGCGCGCATTCCCGGCGCAACCCCCGCGGTTGCGGCCAAGCTGGAAAAACTCGGCCTGACCCGCCAGGCCGATCTCGTCCTGCACCTGCCGCTGCGTTTCGAGGACGAGACGCGCATCACGCCGATCGCGGCGGCCGTGCCCGGCGTGTCCGCCCAGTTCGACGTCACGGTCCTCTCCACGGAAATCGCCTACCGGCCGCGCCGGCAGCTGGTGTGCCGCGTCGCGGACGACTCGGGCGTGTTGCTACTGCGTTTCCTCAACTTCTATCCGAGCCAGCAGAAGGCCTTGCAGCCGGGCGCGCGGCTGCGCGTTTTCGGCGAAGTGCGCGGCGGTTTCTGGGGCGACGAACTGGTGCATCCGCGCTTTCGCGTACTGCATGGCGAGGAGGCCCTGCCCACCGCGCTCACGCCGGTGTATCCGACCACCGCCGGCCTCGGGCAGGCGACGTTGAGGAAACTGATCGAAAGGGCGCTGAGCGAGGCCGATCTTGCCGAGATACTGCCGCAGGAGCTGACCGACCGCCTGTCGCTGGCGCCGTTCGCCGCCTGCGTGCGCGCGCTGCATGCACCGCCCGCCGGGCTGTCGGCGGAGGCGCTGGCGCAGTGGCAGCAAATTTACTGGCAGCGCATCGCCTTCGACGAGCTGCTGGCCCAGCAGATTTCCCTGCGTCAGGCCTATGCCGTCCGGCGCGCGCGCGGCGCCCCGGTGCTCGCGGGCAAGGGCACGCTGACCGGACGCCTGCTCAAGATGCTGCCCTTCAAGCTGACCACGGCTCAGCAGCGTGTGTGGCGGGAGATCGAGGCCGACCTCGCCCAGCCGCATCCCATGCAAAGACTGCTGCAGGGCGATGTCGGCAGCGGCAAGACCGTCGTCGCGGCGCTGGCGATGCTGCGCGCCGTCGAGGCCGGCCATCAGGCGGCGCTGATGGCGCCGACCGAAATCCTGGCCGAACAGCACTATCGCAAGCTTGCCGGCTGGCTGGCGCCGCTGGGCATCGAGGTGGCCTGGCTGTCGGGCAGCCTGAAGAAGAAAGACAAGCTGGCCGCCTGCGCAAAAGTCAGTTCCGGCGGGACGGCGCTGATTGTCGGCACGCATGCCCTGATCGTGGAACACGTCGAGTTCGCGCGGCTCGGCCTCGCCATCGTGGACGAGCAGCACCGCTTCGGCGTCCGGCAGCGCCTGGCGCTCAAGCAGAAGGGTGCGCAGGCGCACCAGTTGGCCATGTCGGCCACACCCATCCCGCGCACGCTGGCGATGAGCTACTACGCCGACCTCGATGTCTCGGTGATCGACGCATTGCCGCCGGGCCGCACGCCGGTGGCGACCAAGCTGGTCGGCGCCGCGCGCCGCGACGAGATCGTCGACAAGGTGCGCGCGCTCTGTCGTGCCGGCCGGCAGGCCTACTGGGTCTGTCCGCTGATCGAGGAATCCGAGGCCCTGCAGCTCAAGACGGCCGAGGAGACCGTGGCGCACCTGACGGCGGAACTGCCGGAACTGTCCATCGGCCTGGTGCATGGCCGTCTCAGGCCCGAGCAGAAGGCGGCGGTGATGGCGGCCTTCGTGCGCAACGAGATCCAGCTGTTGGTGGCGACCACCGTGATCGAGGTCGGCGTCGACGTGCCGAACGCCAGCCTGATGGTGATCGAGCACGCCGAGCGCTTCGGCCTGGCGCAACTGCACCAGCTGCGCGGGCGGGTGGGCCGGGGGGTGGCGGAATCGGCGTGCATCCTGCTCTACGAGCAGCCGCTGTCAGAGGCGGCGCGCGCGCGGCTGAAGATCATCTACGAGAACAGCGACGGCTTCGAGATCGCGCGCCAGGACCTGCACCTGCGCGGCCCGGGCGAATTCGTCGGCGCGCGGCAAAGCGGCCTGCCGCTGCTGCGCTTCGCCGATCTGGAAGATGCCGTGCTGGTCGAGCGCGCCCGCGCGGCGGCGGAAGAAATGCTCGCGCGCTGGCCCGCCGCGGCGGAGCGTCATCTCGCCCGCTGGCTCGGCGGACGGACGGAACTGCTCAAGGCGTAGAATTCCTGCATGTTCGGCATTGCCCTGATTCGCGCACGACTCGACCTCTACGAAAAGCTGATGCGGCTCGACAAGCCGATCGGCATCCTCCTGCTCTTGTGGCCGACGTTGTGGGCGGTCTGGATCGCCAGTGACGGCCGGCCGGAGTGGATGATCGTCGCCATCTTCGTGCTCGGCACGGTGCTGATGCGTTCGGCGGGCTGCGTTATCAACGACTACGCCGACCGCGATTTCGACCCGCATGTCGAACGTACCAGGTCGCGGCCGCTGGCCGCGCGAACCGTTTCGGTGCGCGAGGCCTTCGCGCTGTTCGCCTTCCTGATCGTCCTGGCCTTCCTGCTCGTCCTGCCGCTGCTGACGCCGCTGCTGTTCTGGCTGGCCGTCATGGCGCTGTTCCTTGCCGCCAGCTATCCCTTCACCAAGCGCTTCTTCGCCATCCCGCAGGCCTATCTCGGCGTCGCCTTCGGCTTCGGCATTCCGATGGCCTTCGCCGCGCTGACCGGCGGCATTCCGGAAGCCGCCTGGTTGCTGCTGGTTGCGAACGTTTTCTGGGCGGTCGCCTACGACACCGAATACGCGCTGGTCGATATCGAGGACGACCGCAAGATCGGCATCCGGACCTCGGCGCTCACCTTCGGCCGCTTCGACATCGCCATCATCATGGCATGCTACGGCGTCACGCTGGCGCTGCTTGCCCTGGCGGGACAAAGGCTTGGCTTCGGCTGGCCCTACGCACTCGGGCTGCTCGTGGCAGCCGCCATCGCCATCTACCATTACACTCTGATCCGCGAACGGGAGCGCCTGCGCTGCTTCAAGGCCTTCCTGCACAACAACTGGTTCGGCGCCGCCGTGTTCGCCGGCATCGTGGCCGACTATTTTTTCAAGACCGGGAGAATTTCATGAAGCGTTTGCTGTTGCCCCTGTTGTGCATGCTGGCCCTGCCTACGGCGGCGGAAGACATGCGCCAGCTGGCGCCGCTGCCCGTTCCGGCGCAGCAGTCGCTGCGCGAGGAGATGCTCGACAATCTGGTCGCGCTGCACGAGATACTGTCGCTGGTGGGCGACGGCAAATATGCGGAAGCCGGCGAGGTCGCGGAAGGCCGGCTCGGCTGGTCGGCGCGCGGGGTGCATGCCGGCAAGCCGCCCGAGGCGCGTCCCGGCCTGCACATGCCGCCGGCCATGCATGCGATGGGCATGGACGGACACAAGGCGGCCAGCGAGTTCGCAGTGGCGGCAAAGACCGGCGACCGGGAAAAGACGCTGGCGGCCCTACCCAAGCTGATGACAGCGTGCGTGTCCTGCCACGCCGCCTATCGCGCGCGCTGACGCATGCACGCCGCCCGCGACCTGCGCGAGTTCATCGACCGCCTCGAAGCGCGCGGCGAACTTCGGCGCATCGGCGTCGAAGTCGATCCGAAGCTTGAGATGACCGAAATTGCCGATCGCGTGCTGCGCGCCGGCGGCCCGGCGCTATTGTTCGAGAAGCCCAAAATGGCAAACGGTACCGGTGAAATGCCGGTACTCGCCAACCTTTTCGGCACGCCGCAGCGCGTCGCCCTGGGGATGGGCGAAGCAGCCGACTGGCAGACTTCGCTGCGTGAAGTCGGCAAGCTGCTGGCCTATCTCAAGGAGCCCGAACCGCCCAAGGGACTGCGAGACGCCTGGGACAAGCTGCCGGTGCTCAAGCAGGTGCTCAACATGGCGCCGAAAGTGGTTGCGTCGGCGCCCTGCCAGGAAATCGTCTGGGAGGACCGGGATGTCGACCTGTCGCGCCTGCCGGTGATGACCTGCTGGCCCGGCGACGTGGCGCCGCTGATCACCTGGGGCCTGACGGTGACGCGCGGACCCGGCAAGCCGCGCCAGAATCTCGGCATCTATCGCCAGCAGGTCATCGCGCCGAACAAGGTCATCATGCGCTGGCTCGCCCATCGCGGCGGCGCGCTCGATTTCCGCGACCACAGTGCCGCGCATCCCGGCGAACCGTTTCCGGTCGCGGTGGTACTCGGCTGCGATCCGGCGACCATCCTCGGCGCGGTGACGCCGGTGCCCGATACGCTGTCCGAATACCAGTTCGCCGGCCTGTTGCGCGGCGGCAAGACCGAACTGAGCAAGTGCATCGGCTCGGATTTGCAGGTGCCGGCGCGCGCCGAGATCGTGCTGGAAGGCGTGATCCACCCCGGCGAGACGGCCACCGAAGGGCCGTATGGCGACCATACCGGCTACTACAACGAGCAGGCCGAGTTTCCCGTTTTCACCATCGAACGCATGACGATGCGCTCCAACCCGATCTACCACAGCACCTACACTGGCAAGCCGCCCGACGAGCCGGCGATGCTCGGCGTCGCGTTGAACGAAGTGTTCGTGCCGCTCTTGCAGAAGCAGTTTCCCGAGATCGCCGATTTCTACCTGCCGCCCGAGGGCTGCTCCTACCGTCTCGCGGTGGTGAGCCTCAAGAAGCAGTATCCCGGCCACGCCAAGCGCGTGATGTTCGGCATCTGGAGCTTCCTGCGCCAGTTCATGTACACCAAGTTCATCATCGTGGTGGACGACGACATCGATGTGCGCGACTGGAAGGAAGTGATCTGGGCGCTGACGACGCGGGTCGATGCGGCACGGGATACCTTGATCGCCGAGCACACGCCCATAGATTATCTGGACTTCGCCTCGCCGGTTCCCGGCCTCGGCAGCAAGATGGGCATCGATGCGACCAACAAGTGGCCGGGCGAGACCGACCGCGAGTGGGGGCGGACTATCGTCATGGACGCGGACGTGAAACGCCGCGTCGATCAACTCTGGAACCAGTTGGGACTCTGACATGGCCGACTTCGACGAAAACGGCAACATCATTCGCGACGGCAGTGGTACCGCCGCCGCCGGGCAGGACGGCCCCATGGCCTGGGCGCACGTCATGTATGGCCTGCATGCCCTGTCGGCGCTCTCGGGCATCCTGACCTCGGCCTCCATCGTCGGCGCCTTCGTCTTCGGCTGGCCGTCGATCATCTCCGTCATCATCAACTACGTCACGCGCGACCAGGTGCGTGGCCGCTGGCTGGAAAGCCACTGGCGCTGGCAGTTGCGCACCTTCTGGTTCGCCGCGCTCTGGCTGTGCGTCGCCGGGCTGCTGGCGGCGACCTTCTTCGGCATCCCCATGGCGATCATGGTGATCGTCGTGACCGGCATCTGGGTGCTGTATCGCGTGATCCGCGGCTGGCTGGCCCTGTCCGGCCGTCGCGAAATGCCTGTTCCTCCGTCGCGGTGATCGCCGGCATCAAGGAATTCTTCGATCGCTTCATCGCTCCGGCCGCGCAGGCGCCCGGGACGGATGACGAGCGCCCGCTGCAAGTCGCCACCGCGGCCCTGCTGCTGGAAATGATGCGCATGGACGACCGCATCGCCGTCGAGGAACGCGCGACCATCGCCGCCGCGCTGGCCGCGCAGTTCGGCCTGGAAGCCGGCCAGATCGACGCGCTGACCGCGCTGGCCGAGCAGGAGGCGCGCGCGGCGCACGACTACTACCAGTTCACCGCGCTGATCAACCAGCGCTGCGATGCCGGCCAGAAGGCGCGCATTGTCGAGAACCTCTGGCGCGTGGCGATGGCCGACGGCCACCTCGACGCCCACGAACTCCACCTGATGCGCAAGCTCGCCGACCTGTTGCACGTCGGCCATGCCGACTATGTCGCCGCGAAGCAGCGCGCCCGCGCGGCGACGGGGCTGCCGCCGGGCTGAAAAAAGTCAGCGCCGGCGGGACGGCGCGGCAAGGCGTTCAGACCATCTTCACCACGATGTCGTGCAGCGTGTTGGCGCAGGCGGCCATGCGTTCCGCGGCGTGGGTGAGGTGGCGGTAGATCTCGCGGCGCTTGAACATCGCGATGTAGTCCTCGCCCTGGAACAGCTGGGCGAGGGCCTTGCGGTAGAGCTTCTCGACCTTGCGCTCGGCCTTGCGCGCGGCGTTGGCGAAATCGGCGGCTTCCGCCGGCAGGTCGCCGAGCCGGCCGTAGCCCGCGGTCAGAGCCACGACCCCGTCGTGCAGCAGGGTGGCCATTTCCAGCGTGACGGCGTCGGGCTTCAGCGTCAGGGCGTTCATTTCGCTGACGGCGTCCTTGCACGAGTTGACCACCTCGTCGAGGGTGGTGATGGCGCGGTAGATGTCCTCGCGGTCGATCGGCGTCGAGAAGGCCTCGTTGAGCGTGTGCAGGTTGCGCACCTTGACGCGGTCGGCGGCGTGCTCGTCCTCGCGGATCTCCTCGCCGATCTCCGGATCGCCGCTTTGCATGTAGCGCACCAGCAGGTTCACCGTGTGTTCGACGTGGTGGCTTTGCTCGTGCAGCAGCAGGAAGAAGTCCGCCGATTTCGGGAAGAAGCGCTCGAAGATGCGCGCCAGCAGGGATTTCTCTTGGTCGTTGTTCATGATGGACTCCCGGTGAGGGCGAGGAGGGCGTGCAGCAGGTAGTAGGTCGCCACCGAGACGGTGGCGGCGCCCGGAATGGTGATGACCCAGGTCATGGCGATTTCGCGCGCCTTGGCCCAGCGCACCGCCTTGGGCCGTTCCGAGGCGCCGATGCCCATGATCGAGGTGGCGACGACATGGGTGGTCGACACCGGCGCGCCAACGGCCGAGGCGGCGAAGATGATGGCGGCCGAGGTGAGCTGCGAATCGAGCGCATGCACCGGCCGCACCTTGTAGATGGCGAAACCCAGGGTGCGCACGATGCGCCAGCCGCCGGAGAGGATGCCGAGGGTCATCGAGATCGCGCAGGCGAGGATCACCCAGAACGGCACCTCGAACTTGTCGATGAAGCCGCCCAGCAGCAGCACCAGCGTGAGAATGCCCATGCTTTTCTGCGCGTCGTTGGCGCCGTGCGAGAAGGCCAGCCCGGCGGCGGTGACGAACTGGGCGTTGCGCAGGTTGCGGTTGATGATCGGCCGCGCGCCACGCAGCAGGCCGAGCACGAGGCGGTGCAGCAGGAAGCCGATCCAGAAGCCGAGCAGCGGCGAGAGGACAAGGGCTGCCAGTACCTTGACGATGCCGGTGACGTGGCCGGCGAACAGTTCGCGGAAGCCCCAGACGACGTGGTCGGCGCCGACCGAGACCACCACCGCGCCGGCGAGTCCGCCGACCAGCGCGTGCGAGGAGGAGGAAGGGATGCCGCGCCACCAGGTGAACAGGTTCCAGGCGATCGCGCCGAACAGCCCGCAGACGAGGATCAGCAGCGCTGCGGAGGCCTCGACGCCGTCGAGCGTGATGAACTTCCCGATGGTGTTGGCCACGGCCGTGCCGCCGAGCAGCGGGCCGAGAAATTCGAAGGTGGCGACGATGAGGATGGCCTGCGCCGGTGTCATGGCGCGCGAGGCGATCACGCTGGCGACGATGTTGGCGGCGTCGTGGAAGCCGTTGGTGTAGTCGAACAGCAGCACGATGAGTACCGCCGCGAGCGCCAGGATGAACAGGGTGTCCATGACGGCGATGATAGGCGAATGCGACCGGCCGGTCGCGGAATCGTCATGGGGAAAGCCGGGTCACTTCCCGTGCCAAAGCCAGTCCAGCAGGGCGTCGAAGGCGGGCTGGGCGCGCCCGGCATTGGCGTGGTTCACCATGGCGACGACCAGATGCCGCCGGCCGTGCCGGTCGAGCAGGTAGCCGGCGATGCCGCGCACGCCTTCGAGCGAACCGGTTTTCAGGTGGGCGCGGCCGGCAACGCCGTTGCCGTTGAATTTCTTCTTGACGGTGCCGTCGATGGCGGCGATCGGCAGCGAGGCGACGAATTCCGGCATCGCCGGGCTGGTCCAGCCGGCCGCCAGCAGGCGCGCCAGATTGCCGGCGGAAATGCGCGTGGCGCGCGACAGGCCGGCGCCGTTGTCGATGACCAGTTCGGGGAAATCCAACTGCCTGCGGGCCAGCCACTCGCGGACTGCAAGTTCGGCCGCCGTCCCGCCGGCGCTGACTTTTTCTCCGGCGAGGGACAGGAACAACTGCCGGGCCATGACGTTGTTGGAGAACTTGTTGATGTCGCGCACCAGTTCGCCGAGCGGCGGCGAATCGGTGAAGGCGAGCGGTACCGCGTCGACGGGTGCCGGCGCGTTGCGGACGCCGCCGACGAATTCGCCGCCCAACTCGCGCCACAGGCGCGTGAAGACGCCGTGCAGGAGGACGGCATTCGGCAGGCCGGCGAGGTTCCAGCTCCTTTCGCCGCAGACGCGCGGGAAGGGGCCGGACAAAATGATGCGGCCGGGCAGCAGGCGGGCCTCCAGAGCCTCGCGCCATTCCCCGCACTGCCGCGCATCGACCGCCTGCAGCCGGTTCTCGATCACATGGCCGGCCGGCAGCGGCTCGGCGAACACGCGCACGCCGACATGCTCCGGCCACAGCGTCAGGCGCACGCTGGCGAAGTTGAACAGCAGCCCGTCCGGCCCGACGTTGTAAGGCCGCAGCGGCTTGTTGTCGAAGGCCGCCGGATCATGGGAGACGGGGGCGAAGGCGGTCGCGTCCAGCACCAGGTCGCCGCGAATCTCGCGCAATCCCCGGGCGCGCAGTTCGCGCAGCAGCAGCCAGAGGCGCTCGTAGGTCAGCTTCGGATCGCCGCTGCCGCGCAGATAAAGATCGCCCGCCAGCACGCCGTCGTCGACGGGCGTGGCCGCCAGCGCCTCGGTGCGCCAGACATGCGCCGGGCCGAGCGTCTCCAGCGCCGCGAGCGTGGTCAGCAGCTTGATGAGCGAAGCCGGGTTCATCGCCGCGTCGGCGCGGTGGCTGACGCGCGGCTTCTGTGCGTCCAGCGGCTGGACGACGACCGCCACCGCATCTGCGGGGATGCCGGCCGTCCCGAGGGCACGCCGTACGGTCGCCGGCAGGTGATCGCCGGCCTGTGCCGGCAGGCACAGCAGGAGGAGCAGGAGGAGGGTGGACAGGCGCGCCATCAGATCACGATGTAGCGGCGCGCGGATTCGAAGCGTTCGAGCGCGCGGCGCACCTCGTCGTGTTCGATGCGGGCGAGGATCACCACCCAGCGGCGCTGGTCGCGCGCGGTGAGTTCGGCGAAGTGCAGCGTGTCGCCCGTGCCTTCGCCCCGGCCGGTGATGACGCCGCCGCGATCGACGGAGATGCTGACCGGGTCGAGCCGCAGATAAGGCTTCGGATCGGCGAGGGCGGCGGCGAGCGTGTCGACCAGGCGGGCGGGATCGAGGCTTTCGGCGTTGGCGCGCAGTGCCTCGTGCAGGCTCGCGAGGCGGCGGGTGTGCATTTCGGGGGCGTTGCCGCCGCGCACGCGCGCCTGGGCGATGGCCTCCTCGCGGTGCAGGTCGTCGCGCTCGGCGCGAACTTCGGCGACATGCGCGGCGAAACCCTTGAGCAGGCCGTCGTAAAGCGTGGCGGCAAGGCGGCGGCGGGCCGCATCCGGATCGGGGCTCGGTTCGGCGAGCGTGTGGTCGGAAAAGTAGAGCGTCTTCTGCGGCACGTCGGAGCGCACCAGATCGCCTTCCAGCGCGACGCCGAAGCCGGATTTCTCGCGGTGGCGCATGCCGAGCAGCGCGCAGCACTGGCCGGTGGCGAGCGCCATTTCGTGCAGGTGGTCGCGCACGCACTGGCTTTTCGCGAACATCTGTTCGATGTCGTCGGCGCTGCCGAACAGCGCATGCACCAGCGGGTCGGCGGCGAAGGCCGTCCGGCTGATTTCGAAAGGCCCGGGAATCCGGCCGGCGATGTCCTCGCAATACGCGGCGGCCTGCCGGACGGCGGGCGCCAGCTTGCGCTCGTAGCCCGAAACCTGGCGGATCAGCGGGTCGGTGAAGGCGACGGCGCGCTCGATCAGCCCCTGCGTTTGCGCGTCGGGCGGAGGAGAAGGTTTGAGCCAGTCGAGGATTCCCATATGAAATCCCATTATCTCCGCAAAAAAACCGGACGGGTCTCTTGAAAACCCTACCGACGCCCACTATTATTAGCACTCGTTGGTGGCGAGTGCTAGCAGCCTGCCGCCGCAAACCGTTCCAATACCCATAGCGCCGCGTTCAGCGGCATCGTCCAGAAGGAGAAAACTTCATGAAAATCCGTCCCTTGCATGATCGCGTGATCGTCAAGCGCGTCGAAGCCGAACGCACCACCGCCTCGGGCATCGTCATTCCCGACAGCGCCGGCGAGAAGCCGGATCAGGGCGAAATCATCGCCGTCGGCAACGGCAAGATCATGGAAGACGGCAAGGTCCGTCCGATGGCCGTCAAGGCCGGCGACCGCGTGCTGTTCGGCAAGTATTCCGGCCAGACCGTCAAGGTCGATGGCGAGGAACTGCTCGTCATGCGCGAAGAAGACATCATGGGCGTCGTCGAAGCCTAATCAATTGAATTCAAGGAGATAACACTATGGCAGCCAAAGAAGTCCAATTCGGTGATTCCGCGCGTCAGCGCATGGTTCGCGGCGTCAACATCCTCGCCGACGCCGTCAAGGTCACTCTCGGTCCCAAGGGCCGCAACGTCGTGCTCGAGCGCTCGTTCGGCGCTCCGACCGTCACCAAGGACGGCGTGTCCGTCGCCAAGGAAATCGAGCTGAAGGACAAGTTCGAGAACATGGGCGCGCAGATGGTCAAGGAAGTCGCTTCCAAGACCTCCGACATCGCCGGTGACGGCACCACCACCGCCACCGTGCTGGCCCAGTCGATCGTCCGCGAAGGCATGAAGTATGTCGCCGCCGGCATGAACCCGATGGATCTGAAGCGCGGCATCGACAAGGCCGTGATCGCCATCATCGAAGAACTGAAGAAGACCTCCAAGCCCTGCACGACCTCCAAGGAGATCGCCCAGGTCGGCTCCATTTCCGCCAACTCCGACGCCGACGTCGGCCAGATCATCGCCGACGCGATGGACAAGGTCGGCAAGGAAGGCGTCATCACCGTCGAGGACGGCAAGTCCCTGCAGAACGAGCTGGAAGTCGTCGAAGGCATGCAGTTCGACCGCGGCTATCTGTCGCCCTACTTCATCAACAACCCGGACAAGCAGATCGCCGTGCTGGACAACCCCTTCGTCCTGCTGCACGACAAGAAGATCTCCAACATCCGCGACCTGCTGCCCGTGCTGGAGCAGGTGGCCAAGGCCGGCCGTCCGCTGCTGATCATCGCCGAGGACGTCGATGGCGAAGCACTGGCGACCCTGGTGGTCAACAACATCCGCGGCATCCTCAAGACCGTCGCCGTCAAGGCCCCGGGCTTCGGCGACCGCCGCAAAGCCATGCTGGAGGACATCGCCATCCTCACCGGCGGCACGGTGATCGCCGAGGAAGTCGGCCTGACGCTGGAAAAGGCGACCCTGAAGGATCTGGGTCAGGCCAAGCGCGTCGAGATCGCCAAGGAAAACACCACCATCATCGACGGCGCCGGTTCCGAGGACGCGATCAAGGGCCGCGTCGCCCAGATCCGCGTGCAGATCGAGGAAGCCACCAGCGACTACGACAAGGAAAAGCTGCAGGAGCGCGTGGCCAAGCTGGCCGGCGGCGTGGCACTGATCAAGGTCGGCGCCGCCACCGAAGTCGAGATGAAGGAAAAGAAGGCCCGCGTCGAGGACGCCCTGCACGCCACGCGTGCCGCGGTTGAAGAAGGCATCGTCCCCGGCGGCGGCGTCGCGCTGCTGCGCGCCCGCGCCGGCGTTTCCATCAAGGGCGACAACCACGACCAGGACGCCGGCATCAAGATCGTCATGCGCGCCCTCGAGCAGCCCCTGCGCGAGATCGTCGCCAACGCCGGCGACGAGCCCTCCGTGGTCATCAACAAGGTGCTCGAAGGCAAGGGCAACTTCGGCTACAACGCCGCCACCGGCGAATACGGCGACCTCGTGGCGATGGGCGTGCTGGACCCGACCAAGGTCGAGCGCACCGCGCTGCAGAACGCCGCATCCGTCGCCGGCCTGATGCTGACCACCGACTGCATGGTGGCCGAGCTGGTCGAGGACAAGCCGGCCGCCGGCGGCATGCCGGGCGGCATGGGCGGCATGGGCGGCATGGGTGGCATGGACATGATGTAATCGATCGCGTCGATTGCATCATTGGCGCCCCGCACGGGAAACCGTGCGGGGCGTTTGTTTTTGGGCGTGCGAAAAAGTCAGTCCCGGCGGGACGGCGAGGATTTTGGCGCGGAGTGGGAGCGGAGGAAAAAACGGTGGGGGACAGGCGACGGGATCGCCGCTTGTCCCCCAGGAATCCGGTTTGCGGACACCTGCCACCGAAAAAGGAGAACAGCACGGACGATTCTGCATCGTCCGGCTTACAGACGCCTTACTGCGCGTCGGGTTTTTTCTTCGTGCCGAGCAAGTGGGCGTGGCGGCTCAAAATGAAGTCGAAGATGATCTTCATCCAGATCGTCGAGCCGGCGATCGCTGACCAGGTGGCGTAGGCCAGCGAGCCGGAAAACACGCCGATGATGACGAAGATGAGGATGGCGGAGGCGATCAGGTTGATCGCCGCCGCGTAGGGGGCGAACTTCTCCTGATGCGGCGGCGGTTCGCCGCGCTTCAGTGCGACCTCCGAGAAGTCGCGCTTCACGACGATGCGCCAGGCACGGCGCAGCCAGTAGAAGGTGATCGGAAAGAGCGCCAGAAAAAGAATCCACGTCATCGCGACGCTGATATCGAAGACCATCGGTGACTCCTGGACATGCGCCTCGACAGGGGGCGCGCAGAAACAAAAAGCCCCGCCAGTTTAACCCGGCGGGGCCCTTGCAGCCCGGCGAGGCCGGGCTTGGGTTACTGCTTAGTGAGCGCCATCCACGGCCTTCGAGCCGCGCGGGATACGCACGTTCTCGACCATGTGCTGGATGTGCTCGGGCGGCTCCTTGGTCACCTTGTCGACCGCGAAGGCGACGAGGAAGTTGACGCAGGCGCCGATGCCGCCGAAGGCTTCCGGCGTGATGCCGAAGAAGCTGTTGGCGCCGCCGATCACGCCGAGATACTCGGTGCCCTTGATGAAGAACAGGCCCTTGTGCGCGAACACGTAGAACAGGGTGACGAACAGGCCCGCCAGCATGCCGGCCATGGCGCCTTCCTTGTTCATCTTCTTGGAGAAGATGCCCATCATGATCGCCGGGAACAGCGACGAGGCCGCGATGCCGAAGGCCAGCGCCACGGTGCCGGCCGCGAATCCGGGAGGATTCAGGCCGAGGTAGCCGGCGACGAAGATCGACACGGCCATGGCGATCTTGCCCGCCAGCAGTTCGCCCTTCTCGCTGATGTCCGGCGCGAAGACGCCCTTCACCAGGTCGTGGGAGATGGCGGCGGAAATCGCCATCAGCAGGCCGGCGGCGGTGGACAGCGCGGCGGCGAGACCGCCGGCGGCGACCAGCGCGATCACCCAGTCGGGCAGCAGCGCGATTTCCGGGTTGGCCAGCACGATGATGTCGGCGTTCACCGTCAGCTCGTTGCCCTTCCAGCCGGCGGTCTCGGCCTTGGCCTTGAACTCGTCGCTCTTCGACTTGTCGTTGTAATACTGGATGCGGCCGTCGCCGTTCTTGTCCTCGAACTTGAGCAGGCCGGTCTTTTCCCAGCGCTTCATCCAGTCCGGACGCTCTTCATACTTGAGCTGCGCGTCGGCGGCGTAGGGATCGGCATTCTGCATCACGACGCCGGGGTTGATGGTGCGGATCAGGTTGGTCTTGGCCATCGCCGCGACGGCCGGGGCGGTCGTGTAGAGGATGGCGATGAAGACCAGCGCCCAGCCGGCCGACATGCGCGCGGCGGCCACGTTCGGCACGGTGAAGAACCGCATGATGACGTGCGGCAGGCCGGCGGTGCCGATCATCAGCGAGAACGTGTAGACGAACATGTTCAGCGTGCTGCCCGCGGTGGTGGTCGTGTATTTGCCGAAGCCGAGGTCGGTCACCACCGAGTCGAGCTTGGACAGCAGCGACACATCCTGACCGGTCAGGTTGGAGCCGAGGCCGAGCTGCGGGATCGGGTTGCCGGTGAGCGCCATCGAAATGAAGATCGCGGGGATCACGTAGGCGAAGATCAGCACGACATACTGGGCGACCTGGGTGTAGGTGATGCCCTTCATGCCGCCGAACACCGCGTAGGTGAACACGATCGCCATGCCGACGTAGATGCCCATTTCCTTCGATACGCCGAGGAAGCGCGAGAAGGCGACGCCGACGCCGGTCATCTGGCCGATGATGTAGGTCAGCGAGGCGACCAGCAGGCACAGCACCGCCACCGTCGAGGCCGACTTCGAGTAGAAGCGGTCGCCGATGAACTGCGGCACGGTGAACTTGCCGAACTTGCGCAGGTAGGGGGCGAGCAGGCAGGCCAGCAGAACGTAGCCGCCGGTCCAGCCCATCAGGAACAGGCCGCCGCCGTAACCCATGTTGGAGATCAGGCCGGCCATCGAGATGAAGGACGCGGCGGACATCCAGTCGGCTGCGGTCGCCATGCCGTTCAGCACCGGGGGAACCCCGCCGCCGGCGGCATAGTATTCGCTCGTCGAACCGGCGCGCGCCCAGATGGCGATACCGATGTAGAGGGCGAAGGTCGCGCCGACTACGAGGTAGATAGTGGTTTGCAGATCCATGTGTGGGCTCCTCAGTCTTCGTGAACGTCGAATTCGCGGTCGATGTCGCCCATCTTCTTCGCATACCAGAAGATCAGGCCGACGAAGATGTACATCGAACCCTGCTGGGCGAACCAGAAGCCGAGCGGATAGCCACCCAGATGGATGCCGTTCAGCAGGTCGGCGAACAGGATGCCGGCGCCGAACGAGACCAGGAACCAGATCACCAGTACCTTGGTGATCAGGCCCAGGGTCGCTTTCCAGTAACCGTGGACGTCGTGGTTATGTTGCATTGATTTCCTCCTAGTTAGAGTTGGCCGGCTTGAGGCATGGCCGGAACAAAGGAAATGAAGGAAGGATGGCGACCGGGAACCGCTGGCGTGGACGCTTCTCCCCCAATCCCGCTTTGTGCCGCCGGATTATGGGCAAGCATCCTTACTGAACGCTTACAATGCCGGCTTATGGAAAAAGTAATGGGTGGGACGGGATGAGGGTATTGCTCGCCGAGGACGACCGCATCATCGCCGACGGGCTGGTGCGCGCCCTGCGCAAGGCGAACTACGCCGTCGACCATGTCAACAACGGCGCGGACGCCGACACTGCCCTGGCCTCGCAGCAATACGACCTGCTGATTCTCGATCTGGGGTTGCCCAAGCTGCCGGGGCTGGAGGTGCTGGCGCGCCTGCGCGCCCGCAAGAACGCCCTGCCGGTGCTGATCCTGACGGCGCAGGACGGCATCGGCGACCGGGTGCGCGGCCTCGATGCCGGCGCCGACGACTACCTGGCCAAGCCCTTCGCCCTGCCGGAACTCGAAGCGCGCGTGCGCGCCCTGACGCGGCGCGGTACGGCGATGCCCAGCCTCCTCGAATTCGGCTCGATTTCCTTCGATCAGGGGGAGCGGGTCGCCCGCTGCCACGGTCAGGTGCTCGACCTTTCCGCGCGCGAGCTGGCGCTGCTCGAAATCCTGCTGCTGCGGGTCGGCCGCCTGGTCAGCAAGGATCAGCTGGTGGACCACCTGTGCAGCTGGGGCGAGGAAGTGAGCACCAACGCCATCGAGGTTTACATCCACCGCCTGCGCAAGAAGATCGAATCCAGCGAGGTGCGCATCAACACCATGCGCGGCCTCGGCTACAGCCTGGCGAAACCGGCCGCGCATGAAGCCGACTGAGGCGCCGTTCGCCGAGGAGCGGCCGGGCGAACTGCACTCGCTGTTCGGCGAGATTCTCGACTGGATGCTGGCGCCGCTGCTGTTCCTGTGGCCGATCTCGATCGTCGCCACCAACCACGTCGCCAACCAGATCGCCGACCTGCCCTACGACCGCCAGCTCGGCGAGCGCGTGGTGGCGATCGTCCGCCAGGTGGAAACGCACGGTCCCCGGGTGACGGTGAACCTGCCCCGGCCGGCGCGCGACATGCTGCGCGGCGACGAGGAGGACCGCACGTATTTCCAGGTGCTCGATCCGCGCGGCGAACTGCTCGCGGGCGACCGCGAAATTCCCCGCGTCGACGTCGATGCCGATCCCGGCGATCCGGCCCGGCCGCTCAGGTTCCGCGATGAATTCATCCGCGGGACGGAGGTGCGCGTCGCCTACCAGTTCCTGCCGGCCGGGAACGAGCGCCCGCCAGCGCTGGTGCAGGTGGCGGAAACCCGCCACAAGCGCGAGCAGCTGGCCTCGCGCATCATCTCCGGGGTGCTGCTGCCCCAGTTCGCGATCCTGCCGCTGGTGGTGATCCTCGTCTGGCTCGGCCTGACGCGCGGGCTGGCGCCGCTCAAGCGCTTGCAGCAGCGCATTCGCGCCCGTCGGCCGGACGACCTCTCGCCCGTGAATCTGCGCAACGTGCCGGAGGAGCTGCGTCCGATGGTCGCGGTCTTCAACGAGATGATGGCGCGCCTCGAAGACAACCTGGCGGCGCAGCAGCGCTTCATCTCGGCGGCGGCCCACCAGCTCAAGACGCCGCTGACGGGGCTGAAGATGCAGACCGAGCTGGCGCTGGGCGAGACCGATTGCGCGCAGCTGCACGAATACCTGCAGCGCATCGCCACTGGCGTCGATCGCGCCGCCCACCTGACCTACCAGTTGCTGCAGCTGGCGCGCGCCGAGGCCAGCCATGAGCGGGCGCAGGCCATCGAGCCGGTGGATGTCGGGGCGCTGGCGCGCGAGGTGACGGCGCATTGCGTGCCGCGGGCGCTGGCGCGCGGCATCGACCTGGGTTTCGAGGGGACGCCCGGCGGGCCGGTGATGCCCGGCGTGCCGCTGCTGTTGCGCGAGATGTTCGACAATCTCATCGACAATGCGATCAAATACACGCCGGCGGGCGGCCGCGTCACCGTGCGCCTGCGGGCCGAGCCGGGCTGGATGTTGGAGATCGAGGATACGGGCGTCGGCATCCAGCGCGAAGAGCGGCCGCTGATCTTCGAGCGCTTCTACCGCGCCCTCGGATCGGAAATGGAGGGCAGCGGACTCGGCCTCGCCATCGTGCGGGAAATCGCCGACCTGCATCGCGTGCGCATCGACGTGCTCGACAATCCGGCGGGCGTCGGCACGCTGATCCGGCTGGTGCTCGACGATGCGGGTGCCGGCATGCGCGTGGAGGAGGCGGAGTGAGGCCGCCTGCTCGGACTGCCGCGCAATGTTGTAACGTTTGCGTCGGACCGGCCGGCTGCTGACAAGGAGACGATGGATGCCACTTACCGATAGACACCGGGAATACTGGCGGCGCAATCTGTCCCTGACAGCGACCCTGCTCGCCATCTGGTTCGTCGCGACCTTCGTGGTCAGCTGGTTCGCGCGCGAGCTCAACGAGATCGTTCTCGTCGGCCCGCTCGGCTTCTACATGGGCGCCCAGGGCGCGCTGATCGTCTACGTGCTGATCATCTGGTATTACGCGCGGCGCATGAACCGGCTGGATCGCGAATACGGCGTCGAGGAGGAAGAGGACTGATGTCGGGCAACTCCAGCTTCCAGCGCCAGCTGCGGCGCTATTACGGTTTCTACACCGGCGGATTCGTCCTGTTCGTCATCGTGGTCGGACTGCTCGAAATGCTGGGCGTGCCGAACCGGATGCTCGGTTACCTGTTCCTGTTCGCCACCATCTTCCTCTATGCCGGCATCGGCTTCATGTCGAAGACGGCCGATGTCTCGGAATACTACGTCGCCGGCCGCCGCGTGCCGGCGGTGTTCAACGGCATGGCCACCGGCGCGGACTGGATGTCGGCGGCAAGCTTCATCGGCATGGCCGGCACCCTCTACGCGACGGGTTACGACGGACTGGCGTTCGTCATGGGCTGGACCGGTGGCTACTGCCTGGTCGCCCTGCTGCTGGCGCCCTACCTGCGCAAATTCGGCCAGTTCACGATCCCGGATTTCCTTGGTGCCCGTTACGGCGGGAACATCCCGCGCCTGATCGGCGTGTTCGCCGCCATCCTTTGTTCCTTCACTTATGTGATCGCCCAGATCTACGGCGTCGGGATCATCACCAGCCGCTTCACCGGACTGGAGTTCACCATCGGCGTGTTCGTCGGCCTGGCCGGCATCCTGGTCTGCTCCTTCCTCGGCGGCATGAAGGCGGTGACCTGGACGCAGGTGGCGCAATACATCATCCTGATCCTGGCCTACATGATTCCCGTGGTCTGGCTGTCGGTGAAGCACACGGGCATTCCGGTGCCGCAGATTTCGGCCTATACCGTCGCGCTGCCGAAAGTCACCGCGCTGGAGCGGGAATTCAATGATCCGGCCACGCCGAAGGGGGCCAGCGAGGAGGCGGTGCGCCGCATCTTCCGCGAACGCGCCGCCGCCGCCGCCGCCGACCTGGCGGGACTGGAGGCCGGCGGGGAGGGATATCTCGAAGAGCGCAAGCAGGCGCTCGAAATCAGGCTGGCCGAGTTGCGGGCCGCCGAACCGCCCGTCGAGGAGCGGGTGCTGGATGCCGCTGAAAGGGATGTGCGGAATTTTCCTCACGATGCCGAGGCGGCGCGTCAGGCGTGGGGCGCGGCACGCACGGCGGCGCTCGCCAAGTCCGCCAGCGTCAAGGCGCATGCCGAGGCCTTCGCCGCCGAGGACGAGGCCGGACGCATCAAGGCGAAAAAGAATTTCCTCGCGCTGGTGCTGTGCCTGATGGTGGGCACGGCGGCGCTGCCGCACATCCTGATGCGCTTCTACACGACACCTTCGGTGCGCGAGGCCCGCCGCTCGGTGTTCTGGTCGCTGTTCTTCATCTTCCTGCTGTACTTCACCGCGCCCGCCCTCGCGATCCTGGTGAAGTTCGAGGTCTATAGCAATCTCGTTGGCTCCGCCTTCGCGCAACTGCCGGCCTGGGTTTCCAACTGGGCGGCGGTGGACAAAACCCTGATGGCGATCAACGACATCAATCGCGACGGCATCGTGCAGCTCGCCGAGATCACCATCGGCGGCGACCTGATCGTGCTGGCGACGCCGGAAATCGCCGGCCTGCCCTACGTGATTTCCGGCCTCGTCGCGGCGGGCGGCCTGGCGGCCGCCCTGTCCACCGCCGACGGCCTGCTGCTGACCATCGCCAACGCGCTGTCGCACGACGTGTACTACAAGATGATCGATCCGAACGCGCCGACCACCCGGCGCCTGATCGCGTCGAAAACGCTGCTGCTGGTGGTGGCGCTCACCGCGGCCTATGTCACCAGCCTGAAGCCCGGCAACATCCTGTTCCTCGTCGGTGCGGCCTTCTCGCTCGCGGGGGCGGCTTTTTTCCCGGCGCTCGTGCTGGGCGTGTTCTGGAAGCGCGCCAATCAGACCGGTGCCGTGCTGGGCATGCTGCTGGGCCTCGGCGTGACGATCTATTACATGGTGCGCACCTATCCCTTCTTCGGCATCAACGAACCCCTGTGGTGGGACATCGATCCGATTTCGGCCGGCATTTTCGGCATTCCCCTCGGCTTCGCCGGCGTGATCGTCGGCAGCCTGCTCTCCCCCGCACCGAGTCGCGGCATCCAGGATCTGGTGGACCATGTCCGCTACCCCAGCCTGAAGGGAGAGGGGCGGGCGCGCTCCGGCTGAACCCGCCCGCATGGCGCATCCCTGGCTCGTCATGGTCGGTGCGCTGCGCGCGCTGGTCGAAGTCGCCCTGTTCTTCCTGCTTGGACAGGGGCTACTCGCCCTGCTCGCGGGCGGGCGCCGGCAGGCCAATCCGGTTTACCGCCTTTTCGTGATCGTCACCGCGCCGGTGTTGAAGCTCATTCGCCGGATCACCCCCGCGCGCGTCATCGACGGCCATCTGCCGTTCGTTGCCGTGCTGTTGCTGTTCTGGGCCTGGGTTGGCCTTGCCTGGCTGAAGCAGTCCTACTGCGCGGCGAACCTGCTGCAATGTTTCTGAAAAGTTTTTGACGCTCGCAGGGTCTGTCCTTATAATCCGGCGCTCTTTGCAGCGGCCAGGTAGCTCAGTTGGTAGAGCAGCGGATTGAAAATCCGCGTGTCGACGGTTCGATTCCGCCCCTGGCCACCAGTTTCGAACGGCCCTCCGCCCGGAGGGCCGTTTTCATTTTTGCTCGTAGGACGAAGGGGTGACGCCCGCGTGCGCGAGGTGTTCCCGCAGCAGCTTGATGTCGTTCTTCGAGCAGGTCGTGCTGTTGTGCGGGTGATGCAGGAAGAATTCGATGCGATTGAGCACGATGCGGAAGCGGGCGCCATGGCCGGTTTCCACCGTCGCGCCCAAATGGTGGAGCAGGGACTCGATTTCGCGCCAGTGGATGTTGCCGCTGACCGGGTCGGTGAAAATGGCATGGAGGAGGCTGGCGTGTTTGTGGCTCATGACGAACACCTTGGCAGGGTTGATCGCGAACATGATATAGCGTCGCGCATTGATGCGCGCGGTTGCCTGGCCTCGACAAATCGTTTCTAATTACAAGCTTATGTAACTTCGCCCCAGATCTCGTGCAGGTATACGCTCTCGGCATCAATCACCATACCGCGCCGCTCGATATTCGCGAGCAGGTGGCGTTCGACCCGGCGCGGCTGGTGCAGGCCTTGCACGACCTGCTGCGCGGCCGGCCGGTGCGCGAAGCGGCGATCCTGTCGACCTGCAACCGCACCGAACTGTATTGCGCCACGGAACAGCCGGAAGCCGCCGCCGACTGGCTGGCGGAGTATCACGCCCTCGCGCCGCACCGGATCGAGCCCTACCTTTACCAGCACCCCCAGCGCGACGCGGTGCGGCACATGTTCCGCGTTGCCTCCGGGCTGGATTCGATGGTGCTGGGCGAGCCGCAGATCCTCGGCCAGATGAAGCAGGCGGCGCGCACCGCCGAGGAGGCCGGTACGCTCGGTACCCTGCTCGGCAAGCTCTTCCAGCGCACGTTTTCGGTGGCGAAGGAGGTGCGCTCGACTACCGCCATCGGCGCCAACATCGTCTCGATGGCCGCCGCCGCCGTCCATTTGTCCGAGCGCATTTTCGAGCGGCTGGCCGATCAGAGCGTACTGTTCGTCGGCGCCGGCGAGATGATCGAGCTGTGCGCCGCCCACTTCGCCGGCGGCAAGCCGAAGCGGCTGACCATCGCCAACCGCACGCCGGAACGCGCCATGCCGATCGCCGAACGCTTCAACGGCGACGTGATCCGCCTTGACGAAGTCGGCACGCGGCTCGCCGATTACGACGTGGTGGTTTCCTGCACGGCCAGCGCATTGCCGATCATCGGACTGGGCATGGTGGAGCGCGCCCTGAAAACCCGCCGCCACCGGCCGATGGTCATGGTGGATCTTGCCGTTCCGCGCGACATCGAGGCCGAGGTCGGCAAGCTCGACGATGTCTTTCTCTATACCCTCGACGACCTCGGGCAGATCGTCGAGTCGGGTCAGGAATCGCGCCAGGCCGCCATCGTCGAGGCCGAGGAAATCATCGTGCATCGTGTCGACGATTTCTTCCACTGGCTGGAGGCGCGCGAGGCGGTGCCGGTCATCCGCGCGCTGCGCGATGCGGGCGAGCGCATGCGTCGCCACGAGCTGGAGCATGCACTCAAGCTGCTGCAGCGCGGCGACGACCCGACCCAGGTGCTCGAAGCGCTGTCCAAGGGACTGACCAACAAGCTGCTGCACCCGCCGACGCAGGCCCTTAACCTGGCCGAGGGCGAAGAACGCGGCGAGGTCGCGCAGATCATTTCCCGCATCTGGCACCTTCATCCCGAGAAGTAGTCGATGAAGCCGTCCATTCGCCAGCGCCTGGAGCGGCTGGCCGATCGTCTTGCCGAACTTGACGCCCTGATGGGCGCCGAGGAAGCGGCGCGCGACATGGAAGCCTTCCGGCGCCTCAACAGGGAACGCGCGGAAATCGCCGAGGTGGTGGTCCTGTTCGATGCGTACCGCCGGGCCGAGGCCGATCTGTCCGCCGCCGCCGCCATGGAAGGCGATGCGGAACTGCGCGAGTTCGCGCGTGAGGAGGTGCAGTCGGCGCGCGCCGCCATGACGCGGCTGGAGGATGAACTGCAGCGCGCCCTGCTGCCAAAGGACCCGGACGACGACAAGAGCGTGTTCCTCGAAATCCGCGCCGGCACCGGTGGCGACGAGTCGGCGCTGTTCGCCGGCGACCTGTTCCGCATGTATGCGCGCTTTGCCGAGCGCCAGCGCTGGAAGGTGGAGATCGCCTCGAAGAACGAATCCGAACTGGGTGGCTATCGCGAGATCATCGCGCGCATCGAGGGCAGCGGCGCGTATGCGAAGCTCAAGTTCGAGTCCGGCGGCCACCGCGTGCAGCGTGTGCCGGCGACGGAGTCGCAGGGGCGCATCCACACCTCGGCATGCACCGTCGCCGTGCTTCCCGAGGTCGATGCCGTCAATGATGTCGCCATCAATCCGGCCGACCTGCGCATCGACACCTTTCGCGCTTCGGGTGCCGGCGGCCAGCATATCAACAAGACCGACTCGGCCGTGCGCATCACCCATGTGCCGTCCGGACTGGTCGTCGAGTGCCAGGACGACCGTTCGCAGCACCGCAACAAGGCGCAGGCGCTGTCCGTACTCGCCGCACGCCTCAAGGACATGCAGGTGCGCGCGCAGCAGCAGCAGATCGCCAGCACGCGCAAGTCGCTGATCGGTAGCGGCGACCGCTCCGAACGCATCCGCACCTACAATTTCCCGCAGGGGCGCGTGACCGACCACCGCATCAATCTCACGCTCTACAAGATCGACGCGATCATGGATGGCGATCTGGATGAACTGATCGCGGGGCTGAGCGCCGAACATCAGGCCGAGCTGCTCGCCGCGCTGGCCGGAGAGGAATGAGCGCGTCGGTTGCCGCGGCGCTGGGCGCGGCGCGTGCGCGCATCCCGCCGGTCGAGGCGCGCCTGCTGCTTGGCCATGTGCTGCGGCGTCCGGCCGTCTGGCTGGAGGCACACCGCGAGGAGATGTTGTCGGAGGCGCAGTCGGAGAGTTTCGCCGCGCTGGTGGCGCGGCGCGTGGCCGGCGAGCCGGTGGCCTATCTGCTGGGCAGCCGAGAGTTCTACGGCCGCGGTTTCGTCGTGACGCCGGCCGTTCTCATCCCGCGCCCGGAGACGGAACTGTTGGTGGATCTGGTTCGCGAAAAAGTCAGCGCCGGCGGGACGGCGACGATTCTCGATCTCGGCACCGGCAGCGGCTGCATCGCCGTCACCTTGGCGCTCGAACTGCCGCAGGCGGCGGTGAGCGCCGTCGATGTCTCCCCGGCGGCGCTGGTGGTCGCGCGCGACAACGCGGCCCGGTTGGGTGCACGCGTCGCGTTTCATGCCGGCGACTGGTTCGCCGGGCTGCCGGCGGGTAGCTGCTACGACCTGATCGTCGCCAATCCGCCCTATGTCGCCGCCGGCGATCCGCATCTGGTCGCGGGCGACCTGCGTTTCGAACCGCTCGATGCGCTGACTGACCATGCCGACGGCCTCGCGGCGATTCGCCGCATCGTTGCCACCGCGCCGCGCTGGCTGGCCGCTGGCGGCTGGCTGCTGTTCGAACATGGCTACGACCAGGCGGAGGCGGCGCGGATGCTGCTCGTCGCGGCGGGGTTCACGGAAATCGTGCAGCACGCCGACCTTGCAGGCATTGTCCGGGCGAGCGGCGGCCGCTATTGTATTTCTCGCGAATAATCAATAGAATCACGCCCTTTTCCGAATTCCTAGCTAGGGGAACCTGCATGGTTGTCATTCGTCTTGCCCGCAGCGGCGCCAAGAAGCGGCCGTTCTTCAACATGGTGGTGACCGATTCGCGCAATCGCCGCGACGGTCGCTTCGTCGAACGCGTCGGTTTCTACAACCCGGTCGCCGCCGAAAGCGAGAAGGGCCTGGTCATCAATACCGAGCGCCTCGCCTACTGGCAGAGCAAGGGCGCGCAACTGTCGCCTACCGCCGCGCGCCTGGTCAAGCTGCAAGCCGCCGCGAAGGCTGCTTAAGCTTTAGCCACTGCATGATCGTCCTGGGGCGCATTACTGCCCCATACGGGGTGACGGGCTGGTTGAGACTGCACCCCTTCGGTGATGATCCCGCCAGCTGGAGGACGATGTCCCAGTGGTGGCTTGGCGCCGACGAACACGATTTCAGCCGCTGGCGCGCCTATCGGCCGGTGTCGATGCGCCAGCAGGGCAATGGCTGGGTGGTCAAACTGACCGGTGTCGACGATCGCAACGGCGCCGAGCAACTGGTCGGGCAGTTCGTTGGCGCGCCACGGACGGCCTTGCCCGAGACCGCGGCCGGCGAGTATTACTGGGCCGATCTGATCGGCCTCGAAGTGGTGAATGAACGGCAGGAAACGCTGGGGCGCGTGACCGAGATGATCGAATCGGGCGCCCACGCGGTGATGGTTGTAGCGGACGGCGAGGGCAAGGATGCGCGCGAACGCCTGTTGCCTTTCGTCGGCGAGGTGGTGCGTGAGGTCGACGTGCCGGCCGGCGTGATGCGAGTGGTGTGGGAGCACGACTGGTGAGCCTGCGCTTCGATGTCATTACGCTGTTCCCGGAGATGTTTGCCGCAGTGCGCGAATACGGGATTACCCGGCGCGCGCTGGAGCGCGGGCTGTGGCGGCTGGAATGCTGGAACCCACGCCAATGGGCCGGCAATGCCTACGGTTCGGTCGACGACCGGCCATTCGGCGGCGGCCCTGGCATGGTGATGCGCGCGGAGCCGCTGGAAAAGGCGATCGCCGCCGCCAGGGAATCGCGTGGCGGCGCTGGGCCGGTGATTTGCCTGTCGCCGCAGGGACGGCCGCTGACGCATCGGCGGGTTGGCGAACTGGCGTCGGGCAGTGGGGCGATCCTGCTGTGCGGCCGCTATGAAGGCATCGACGAGCGTGTCATCGCGCGCTGTGTGGATGAGGAGGTGTCGCTCGGGGATTTCGTGCTCTCGGGCGGGGAAATCGCGGCGCTGGCCCTGATCGACGCCAGTGTGCGGCAGTTGCCGGGGGCCTTGAACGACGAGGCCTCGGCGGTCGAGGATTCGTTCGCCGAGGGTGCAGGGGGGCTGCTGGATTGCCCGCATTACACGCGGCCCGAAGTGTATGAAGGCTTGCCGGTGCCGGAGGTGTTATTGTCCGGACACCATGAAAACATCCGCCGCTGGCGCCTCGGGCAGTCGCTGGCGCGGACCCGGGAGCGCCGCCCGGAGCTGTTCGCCAAATGGCTGGCGCAACGTGTTGAAAGTGCTCGCGGTTTGAGCAAGGAAGAAGCGCAACTCCTGCGCGAGATCGAGGCTGATCAAGCAATGGAGCTCTGCGGTCGTGACAGTGAAACTTGAAAAGGAAAAAACGACATGAACCTGATTCAGCAACTGGAACAAGAGGAAATCGAGCGTCTCGGCAAAACCATCCCCGACTTCGCGCCGGGTGACACCGTGGTCGTCAGCGTGAACGTCGTCGAGGGCGAGCGCAAGCGCGTGCAGGCTTTCGAGGGTGTGGTGATCGCCAAGCGCAATCGTGGCCTCAACTCGGCCTTTACCGTGCGCAAGATTTCGTCTGGCGAGGGCGTCGAACGCACCTTCCAGACCTACTCTCCGTTGATCGCGAACATCGAGGTCAAGCGCCGTGGCGACGTACGTCGCGCCAAGCTTTACTATCTGCGCGAGCGTTCCGGCAAGTCCGCGCGCATCAAGGAAAAGCTCGTGCGCAAGACGACGGTCGAAGCAAAGGAATAGACTGCAAGTCGGTTGGAAAAAAAGGACGCCGGATGGCGTCCTTTTTTTTGCCTTTCGCGAAAAACTGCCCCAGAATGGAGCCGTTATTTTTCAGGTGCCGCGCCCTTGGCTGCTCCCACCACACTTCGTTACCAGACACCGGCCGCCGCGTTGTTCGTCCTGCTGATCGGCAGCGCCTGGCTGACCGCTTGGGGATGGAAGCAGCAGGCGATCGATGATGTCATCGAACGCGAACTGCAGCGCAGCATCGCGGTTGCGACCAGCTTGGGCAATGCTGTCTGGTCGAGGCATGCCGAGGCATTGCAGCGTGCCGCGCACCTGACGCCGCAGGCATTGCGCAAAGCCGATTTTCTTGACGCGATCGGTGCGGAAATCGATACGCAGGTGCGTGGGCAGCGTGTGCTGGAGGTCAGCATTCAGGATGCGCGTGGCCTAGTTCTATACTCCACGAATTCCGCCCTGATGGGAGAGCGGACCGAGCCGAGTCCGGCGATCAGCGAGGCTCTGGATGGACGCGCGTGGGCAGAGCTGGTCAGTCGTTCGCAGTTCACGACGATGGACGGGCGGAGGCTTGCCTCGAGCGATCTGATCAGGGCATTCGTGCCTGCCGCCCCGGGACGCGATGCCCCGCAGACGGCCTTCTTCGAGGTCTATACCGACGTTTCTGCCGCGATTGAGGATATCCGTCAGGACGAGCACCGGCTGTGGGCGATCGCCAATCTTGCCGGACTCGTATTGTTTTCCCTGGCCTTGCAAATTCTCCGCCGTGCCGAACGCACGCAGCGTGAAAAAGACGCCGCCACCGGTCTGTGGATGCGGGAAGTCGCACAGGAGCGGCTTGTTGCCGGCAGCGGGATCGCTTCTTCCGCACCTGGCCAGACCTGGGGTTGCCTCGCCGTTGCGCTGCTGCGCATGCGTCAGGTCAGCGCTGCCTTTGGTCACGCGACCGGGGATGATGTGCTGCGTCGGGCGGCGGAACGACTGGGGCAGGTGGGGGGAGACACAGCCGAGCTGTTCCGCCTGCCGGGAGATGCGTTCATATTCTTGCTGGGGCCCGGGGAGCCAGGCAGACTGGAGCAGGATTCCAGCGCATTGGCACAGGCGGTGCAGGCCTGCTTCGATACTTCCCTGGCGTGCAATGATCACAGCATCATCATGGAGGTGGCGCTCGGCGAGGCATTTGCGTCGTTCGCCGATGCCGGCATGCTGCTGATGCGGGCCGAAGCGGCTTTGGCGCATGCGCGCGAAGCCGGCCCCGGCAGCATCGTGAGGTATGTCGATGGCCTTGAGCGGACGATGGCGGAAGACCTGCAGCTCAAGGCCGAACTGGCAGGAGCACTGGAACGCGGGGAATTCGAGGTGTTCTACCAGCCGCTGGTCAGTGCCGGGGAGCATCGTTTGCTCGGAGCCGAAGCCTTGCTGCGCTGGCGCCATCCCGCGCGCGGCCTCGTGTCACCGGGCCGCTTCATTCCCATCCTCGAAGAGAGCGGTCTGATCGTCAAGGTCGGCGAATTCATACTGCGCGAGGCCTGCCGGCAGGCCCGTGCGTGGCGCCAAACGCTGGCACCGGATTTTGTCATGTCGGTGAACCTGTCTACGCGCCAGTTCACCGATCCACAACTGCCCGCCCGGATCGGAGCCGCACTGGATGATGCCGGCCTGCCGGCCGCCGCACTCATTCTGGAGGTGACCGAAACCTTCCTGGCCATGAATCCGGAGAAGGCCGCCGCGCTGCTGCGGCAACTGAAGGAGACGCTTGGAGTGACGGTCGCGATCGACGATTTTGGCCAAGGCTATTCGTCGCTCGCCGCGTTGCGGCAGTTGCCGGTCGACATTCTCAAGATCGACCGGGCCTTCGTGATCAACGCGCCGAGCGATCCCGCCGATGCTTCGGTTGCCCGGGCGGTCGCGGCACTGGCTCAGGGTTTGAGCCTGACCCTCGTGGCCGAAGGGGTGGAAACCGAAGCGCAGGCGGAGTTCACGCGTGGCATCGGCTGCCACAAGCTCCAGGGCTACCTGTTCAACAAGCCGCTGGATGCCGCGGCGTTTGCCGCCGCCTATTCCTAGCCTGCGGTCTTGTCGCGCTCGATGAGCGCGTAGGCCGAGTGATTGTGGATCGACTCGAAGTTTTCCGATTCGACCACATAGGCATCGATGCGCGCATCTGCATTCAGCACGCCCGCGACGTCGCGCACGATGTCCTCGACGAATTTCGGATTGTCATAGGCGCGCTCGGTCACCAGCTTTTCGTCGGGGCGCTTGAGCAGGCCGAAGAGTTCGCATGAGGCCTGGCCTTCGGCCATCTGGACGATCTCCTCGATCCAGACAAAGCTGTTGGTCGTCGCGGTGATGGTGATGTGCGAGCGCTGGTTGTGGGCACCGCGCTCGGAAATCTTCTTCGAGCAGGGACACAGGCTGGTGGCGGGCACGATCACGCGCGTGGTCTGGCGGTAGCGGTTGCCGTCGAGTATTTCGCCGATGAAGGTTACCTCGTAGTCGAGCAGACTTCTGACCTTGGAGACGGGCGCTTCCTTGTTGATGAAGTAGGGGAAGCTCATTTCCAGATGGCCGGTCTCGGCCTCGAGGCGCTGCACCATTTCGCGCAGCATCGATTCGAAGCTCTCGACCGAGATTTCCCGCTCGTGGGCATTGAGAATCTCGACGAAGCGGGACATGTGGGTGCCCTTGAAGTTGTGGGGCAGACCGACATACATGTTGAAGCTGGCGATGGTGTGTTGCACCCCGCCGCTCTTGTCGAGCACCTTGACCGGATGCCGGATGGATTTGATGCCGACCTTGTTGATCGGCAGGTGGCGCGAGTCAGCGCTCGATTGGACGTCTGGAATGGCCATCGTGATGTCTCTCAGGTTCACGGGATTGTCTCCTAGGGGTCGGGGGCGCGGGGCGGTCCAGTTGGCCGTCCCGTCGGTTGCGAGCCCCTACTATAACTATCCCGACAAAATCACTCAACTTAATCTCGATTGAAATTATTGATGCGTTCGACCAGTGCCGCCGCGCTGAGGCCCAGCGCGGCAAGCATCTGGCCTTGTTCGCCATGTTCGATGAAGCGGTCCGGCAGCCCCAGGCGCAGCAGTTTGCAAGGGGCTGCGGCATCTTCCAGGATGCGCGCCACCTCGGCGCCTGCACCGCCAATGACCGCATTTTCCTCCAGCGTTACCAATCGGTCGTGGTTCGCCGCCAGCGCGCGCACCAGTTCGGCATCCAGCGGCTTGATGAAGCGCATGTTGGCAACGGTGGCATCCAGGGTTTCGCCGGCTTCCAGGGCGGCGGCGAGCAAGGTGCCGAATGCCAGGATCGCCACCCGTTTTCCCTGGCGGCGAATTTCGCCCTTGCCGATTTCGAGCGTGTCCAGGGTTGGCGGCGGCGACACGCCGGGACCGCAGCCACGCGGGTAACGCACCGCCGCGGGGCCGGGGTACCGGTAGGCGGCGGTGAGCATGTGACGGCATTCGGCTTCGTCGGCGGGTGCCATCACGACCAGATTCGGGATGCAGGCGAGGTAGGAAAGATCGAAGGCCCCCTGATGGGTGGCTCCGTCAGCGCCAACGATGCCGCCACGATCGATGGCGAAGGTGACGTCGAGATTCTGCAGGGCGACGTCGTGGATCAGTTGGTCGTAGGCCCGTTGCAGGAAGGTTGAATAGATCGCGACAACAGGCTTCATGCCCTCGCAGGCGAGGCCGGCGGCAAAGGTCACCGCGTGCTGCTCGGCGATGCCGACATCGTGGAAACGTTGCGGGTAGTCGGCGGCGAAGCGCGTCATGCCCGAGCCCTCGCACATCGCCGGGGTGATGGCGACGAGGCGGTCGTCGGTGGCCGCCATGTCGCAGAGCCAGTCGCCGAAGATCTGGGTGAAGGTGAGCTTGCCGCTGCCCTTGCCGCCGGCGCTGGCCTGGATGCCGTTTTCGGCGTCGAATTTCGACACGCCGTGATAAAGCACCGGATCGGCTTCGGCGAGCTTGTAGCCCTGTCCCTTCTTCGTGATGATGTGGAGGAACTGCGGGCCATTGAGCTGGCGGAGGTTTTCCAGTGTCGGCAGCAAGCTTTCGAGGTCATGGCCGTCGATCGGGCCGATGTAGTTGAAGCCGAGTTCCTCGAACAGCGTGCCAGGCACGAACATGCCCTTGACGTGTTCCTCGGCGCGCTTGGCGAGTTCCAGCAGCGAAGGTGCGACCGACAGCACCTTTTCGCCCGCCTTGCGCGCGGCGTTGAAGGTGCGTCCCGAGAAAAGCCGGGCAAGATATTTGTTGAGTGCGCCTACCGGAGCCGAGATCGACATGTCGTTGTCGTTGAGAATCACCAGCAGGTTGGCGTCGATCACGCCCGCGTTGTTGAGCGCCTCGAAGGCCTGGCCGGCGGACATCGCGCCATCGCCGATGATGGCGACGACGCGGCGATCCTCCCCTCCCTTTTCACGATGGTGGCGGGCGGCGACGGCCATGCCGAGCGCAGCGGAGATCGAGGTCGAGGAGTGCCCGACGCCGAAGGTGTCATAGGGGCTTTCCTCGCGGCGCGGGAAGCCGGAAATGCCGTCCAGCATGCGCAGGTGTGCCATGCCGGCGCGTCGCCCGGTGAGAATCTTGTGGGCGTAGGTCTGATGGCCGACATCCCAGACCAGCCGGTCCTCCGGCGTGTCGAACACATAGTGCAGCGCGATGGTCAGCTCGACCGTGCCGAGATTGGAGGACAGATGGCCACCGGTCTTCGCCACCGATTCGAGCAGGAAGGCGCGCAGTTCCTCGGCCAGCGCGGGCAGTTGCTCGCGCGGCAGCTGGCGCAGGTCGGCAGGGCCGGCGATGGCGTCGAGCAGCGGATAGGCCATGTTCAGAAGCTGCGCTCGACGATGTAGTCGGTCAGGGCGGCGAGGCGCCGCGTGTCGACACGGCAGGAGTCCAGCGCTTCCCGGGCTTCGCCGCGCAGGCGCGCGGCGAGTTCCTTGGCGCGCTCCAGCCCGATCATGCTGACGTAGGTGGGCTTGTCCTGAGCGGCGTCCTTGCCGGCGGTCTTGCCGAGCGTGATGGTGCTGCCCTCGGCGTCGAGAATGTCATCCACCACCTGGAACAGCAGCCCGGCACGGCTGGCGAAATGACCGAGCGCATCGAGCGTTTCCGCGTCGGCGGCACCGGCGTGAGCGCCGAGCAGGACGGCGGCGCGGATCAGGGCGCCCGTCTTGTGGATGTGCATGAACTCCAGTTCCTCGAGGGTCAGCGCCATGCCGATCGCGGCGAGGTCGATCGCCTGGCCACCCGCCATGCCGCGCGAACCGGCGGCCTGGGCCAGCAGTGCCAGCATCTGCAGCTGGCGGGTCGGCGTGTCGGCGGCGACATGTTCGGCGAGCAACTGGAAGGCGAGCGTCTGCAGCGCGTCGCCGACCAGCAGGGCGGTGGCTTCGTCGTATTCGATGTGGCAGGTGGGCCGGCCGCGCCGCAACACGTCATTGTCCATGCAGGGCATGTCGTCATGCACCAGCGAATAGGCATGGATCAGCTCGACGGCGCAAGCCGCGACGTCGGTCTGCATTGGGTCAGCGCCTAGCGCCTCGCCGGTCGCATGGCACAGCAGGGGACGCATGCGCTTGCCGCCGCCCAGCACGCCGTAGCGCATGGCGGCATGGAGCCGCACGGGCGCGGTTTCCGGTGTCGGCAGCCAGCGTGCCAGCGCCGTTTCGGTGCGGCGCTGGATCATAGCCATCCAGGAAGCGAAGTCGTCGTTCAACTGCCGCTGCCTTCTTCCGTTGCCGGCGCAGGGAGGTCGCGCAGGGCGTCCTGGTCCAGCATCCGGATCTTCTGTTCCACCTGCCCCAGGGTGTCCTGGCAATGCTTGAGCAGGATCATGCCGCGCTCGTAGGCTTCGATCGATTGCTCCAGGGACGCGCCGCCGCCTTCCAGCGTCTGGACGAGGCGTTCGAGCTCCTGCAGGGCGGCCTCGAAGGTGGCGGGGGGCTTGCTGGTTTGCTTCATGGCGTTCGGAGCAATTCGGGAACCCGCGAACATAGCCTAAGGTGGCCCTTCCGGTCAAATTAACCTATACTCGACCCCCCTTCCGCGCCGCCCGTCCGTCGCCTCGACGGCGCAGGCGCGGTGCCGGTTTCCGGGCGATACTTCTTGGAGGTTGGTGAGCCATGTCCGACATCGCATCGAAGGCGCAATTGGCGCCGGGTGTTTCCCAGTTTCCCGTCGAGTGGTATTTCGACGAAAAGCTTTTCGAACTGGAGAAAAAACTCATCTTCGATGCCGGGCCGGGGTATGTCGGCCACGAACTGATGGTGCCGGAGCTGTACAACTACCGCTCCACCGAGTGGACGGATCACTCCCACATTCTCGTGCGCCAGCCGGACGGCATATATCAGATGTCCAATGTCTGTCGTCATCGCCAGGCCATCATGCTGCAAGGCAGCGGCACGGCGCAGAACGTCGTCTGCCCGATCCACCGCTGGACCTACGACACGCAGGGCGAACTGATCGGCGCGCCCCATTTTCCCGCCAATCCCTGCCTGAACCTGAACAAGCAGAAGCTGGAGAGCTGGAACGGACTGCTGTTCAAGGGGCCGCGTTCGGCCGCCGCCGATCTGGCGGGCATGAACGTCGCCGGCGAGTTCGACTTTTCCGGCTACAAGCTCGACCACGTCGAGTTGCACCAGTGCAACTACAACTGGAAGACCTTCATCGAGGTTTACCTCGAGGACTACCATGTCGTGCCCTACCATCCGGGTTTGGGCAATTTCGTCACCTGCGACGACCTGAGCTGGCAGTTCGCCGACTGGTATTCGGTGCAGAAGGTCGGCATCACCTCACTGGCCAAAACCGGTTCGCCGACCTACGCCAAGTGGCACAAGGCGGTACTCGACTACTACAACGGCGAAATGCCGAAGCAGGGTGCGGTGTGGCTTACCTACTACCCGAACATCATGGTCGAGTGGTATCCGCACGTGCTGGTGGTGTCCACGCTGATCCCGCAGGACATCAACCGGACTCTCAACGTTGTCGAGTTTTATTATCCCGAGGACATCGCGCTGTTCGAGCCGGACTTCATCAAGGCCGAACAGGCCGCCTACATGGAGACAGCCATCGAGGACGACGACATCGGCGAGCGCATGGATCGCGGCCGCTACGCCCTGCTCAGGCAGGGCCGCAGCGAGGTCGGTCCCTACCAGTCGCCGATGGAAGACGGCATGCAGCATTTCCACGAGTTCTATCGCCGCATCATGGCGGAGGCGTTGACACAAAAATGATCACGATCGACCACGACAAGCAGCTCGTCAGCGCGACGGTGCTGGGCGAGTTCGCCCTCGACGACTTCACCGAATTCGAGCAATACCTCATCGACAAGGACCTGTTCGACGGTTCGTGCAGCCTGCTGTTCGACCTGCGCGAGATGGCGGGCTTCACGGTCGACATGGCGGTCGAGGAAATCAAGTTTTCGCGCATTCACGGGGGCGACTTCAGGCGCATCGCCGTGGTTACCGACAGCCAGTGGGTGGCCTGGAGCGCCTGGCTGGAAACAATGTTCGTCAATGCCGCGCTGCGCGTGTTCGCGGATCGCGATGAAGCGCACGCCTGGCTGGCGGAGGCCGACTGATGTTTCAGGGTTACGACCGGCTGGTCGATGTCGCAACGCTGGCCGCGCATCTCGACGACCCGGGCTGGCGCATTTTCGATTGCCGCCATGACCTGCAGAACACCGAATACGGCGCCCAGGCCTTTTTGAAGGGCCATATTCCCGGCGCCCAGTTTATGCATGCCGACCGCGATCTGTCCGGCCCGCCGACGGGAAAGAACGGACGTCATCCGCTGCCGGCGGCCGAGGCCTTCGCGCAGCTGCTTGGCGAACGAGGGGTTGGTCCCGACACGCAGGTGGTCGCTTACGACAACGAGGGCGGCGTGTTCGCCTCGCGCCTGTGGTGGATGCTGCGCTGGCTCGGCCACGACAGGGTCGCGCTGCTTGACGGCGGCATGGCCGGTTGGCGCCGCGCCAAGCTGCCCTTCGAGACCGAGGTTCGCACCGTGGCGCCGATGGCCTTCGTGCCGCGAGTGCGCGATATTCAGGTCGATACCGGCCATGTGCTGGCGCACCTGCATGCTCCGGAGATGCTGCTGATCGACGCGCGCAGCGAGGAGCGCTACGCTGGCGAGAACGAGACGCTCGACCCGGTGTCTGGCCACATTCCCGGCGCGGTCAACCGCTTCTTCTTCGACAACCTCGACGACGCTGGCTGTTACTTCAAGCCGGCCGATGAATTGCGCGCCGAGTTCGAGGACATCCTCGACGGCCGCGATCCGAGAACAGTGGTTCAGCAGTGCGGTTCGGGCGTGACCGCCTGCCACAACCTGCTGGCGATGGAGATCGCCGGCCTCTCCGGCTCGAAGCTCTACGTCGGGTCGTGGAGCGAATGGTGCAGCGATCCGGCGCGCCCCGTGGCGACCGGCGATCAGCCCGGATAACGCGACAGCGCCCAGGCGACGTGTTCGCGCACCAGCGCGGACGGATGGTCCAGCCGCGTGCGCAGCGCCCCCTGCGCCGCAGGCGCCGGCGACGCATTGCCCAAGGCCACCGCGATATTCCTGAGCCAGCGCTCGTGGCCGATGCGGCGGATCGGCGAGCCGGCGAGCCGGTCGTTGAATTCCGTTTCGTTCCACGCGAACAGTTCTGCCAGCGTGGCCCGGTCCAGCCCTTGGCGCGGCAGGAAGTCCGCCGCGCGGCCGTCCGGCGCTTCGCGGTTCCAGGGACAAACGAGCTGGCAGTCGTCGCAGCCGTAGATGCGGTTGCCGATCATGGGCCGCAGATCTTCCGGGATGCTGCCTTTCAGCTCGATGGTGAGATAGGAGATGCAGCGGCGGGCATCGAGCCGATACGGACCGAGGAAGGCGCCGGTCGGACAGGCGTCGAGACAGGCGCGGCAGGTGCCGCAATGCTCCGTGATCGGCGTGTCGGGCGGCAGGGGCAGATCGACGCAGATCTCGCCGAGAAAGAACCAGGAACCCGCTTCGCGCGACAGCAGCAGGGTATGCTTGCCGCGCCAGCCGAGGCCGGCATTCCGGGCGAGCTCGGCCTCCATCACGGGTGCGGAATCAGTGAATGCACGGTAGCCGAAATCGCCCACCTCGCCGGCGATACGGTCGGCGAGCTGTTGCAGACGGGCGCGCAGCAGCTTGTGATAATCGCGGCCCTGGGCGTAGCGTGAAACCGCCGCGCGTTCCGCGTCGGGAAAAAAGTCAGTGCCGGCGGGACGGCGACCGTAATTAATCCGCGCGGTAATCACGCAGCGCGTGCCGGGCACCAGTTCTGCCGGGCGCGCCCGTTTCGTCCCGTGGGCCGCCATATAATCCATCTCGCCGTGGCAGCCGGCGGCGAGCCAGTCGAACAGCCCGGTTTCCGCCGCGCCCAGGTCGACGCCCGCGAAGCCGATGGCGTCGAAGCCCAGGTCCCGTCCCCAGTCGCGGATTTTTTCCTTCAAAGCCAGCCAATCATGCATGCCGACGATGATACCTGCCGTGAATACGCATTGCCCGGCGAGACGGCGACCCTCGCGCTGGGAGCCTTGCTGGCCGATGCGATGCCTAAAGACCTGCGGCCGGCGGCCGTCGTTTACCTCGAAGGCGATCTGGGTGCGGGCAAGACGACGCTGGTGCGTGGCCTGTTGCGAAAAGCCGGCATCGCGGGCAGCGTCAAAAGCCCGACTTACACCCTGGTTGAACCTCATGTGATTTCTGGGTTAAACTTGTATCACTTTGATTTCTATAGATTCACAGTTCCGGAAGAATTTCTCGATGCAGGCTTGGACGAATATTTCGCCGATAGCGGGCTCTGTCTGGTCGAATGGCCGGACCGGGCGCGGCCGTATGTGCCGGCCAGCGACGTGCGGATTCGCCTGGAACTGGACGGCGCGGGACGACATGCACATGTCGACGCCGCCAGCGATCGGGGGCGCTCATGGGTGAGCAGACTCCCGCCTTCACTCGACGCGACCTCCTGCGCTTTGCCGCCGCCGGCCTGACCCTGCTGGTCACGCCGGTCGTGCGTGGCGCCGCCGCATCGGCGCCGACCCTGCTGGCGGTGCGCGTCTGGCCGGCCGCCGACTACACCCGCGTCACGCTCGAATACAGGGACGCCATAAGCCAGCCGCTGAAGTTCTCGCATTTGTCGCTGAAGAACCCCGACCGGCTGGTACTCGACCTCGAAGGCGTGGAGTTCGATTCGGTGCTGCAAAGCCTGCCGGGCAAGATCCTCGACAACGATCCGCAGATTCGCCTGATCCGTGCCGGCCGTTTCAAGCCCGAGGTGGTGCGCATCGTCATCGAGCTCAAGGGGGAGGTGAAGCCGCAGGTGTTCACGCTCAAGCCCGTGGGCGACTACGGCCACCGGTTGGTGCTCGACCTGTATCCGGCCGAGCCTCCCGATCCGCTGATGGCGCTGCTGCGCGAGCGCGAGGCGCAACTGGCGGACCGGCCGACCGGCGCGAAACCCACGCCCGAAGTCGACCGCCTGCTCACCGTCATGATCGATCCGGGCCACGGCGGCGAAGATCCGGGCGCGGTGGGCCGTGGCGGCAGCCTCGAAAAGAACGTCACGCTGGAGATCGCCCGGCGGCTCAAGGCACGCATCGACGCGGCGCCGAACATGCGCGCCTTCCTGACGCGCGATGGCGACTACTTCATCCCGCTCGGCCAGCGCGTCGCCAAGGCGCGCCGGGTCAAGGCCGACCTCTTCGTGTCCGTGCATGCCGACGCCTTCGTCAAGCCGACGGCGCGCGGCTCCTCGGTTTTCGTGCTGTCGGAGAATGGCGCCTCGTCCTCGGCGGCACGCTGGCTGGCGAACCGCGAGAATGCCGCCGACCTGATCGGCGGCGTCAATCTCGGCGTCAAGGACCCGCATCTCGCGCGTACCCTGCTCGACCTGTCGCAGACCGCGACGCTCAATGACAGCCTGCGGCTCGCCAAGGCGGTACTCGGCGAGATCGGCGACATCAATACCCTGCACAAGGGTCATGTCGAGCAGGCCGGCTTCGCCGTGCTGAAGGCGCCGGACATTCCCTCCATCCTCGTCGAGACCGCGTTCATCTCGAACCCGGAAGAGGAAAAGCGCCTGACCGACGACGGCTATCAGGACCAGATGGCGGGCGCGCTGCTGTCCGGCATCCGCCAGTATTTCGACCAGAATCCGCCGCTGGCGAAGTCCAAGATGGCTCGGCTGGACTGATACAATTTGCCGTTTTCCCCACGGCAAGTCCAATGCAGCTTTACCGCACCATCCCGACGCAGGCGACCGGTTCGCGCGTGCTGGCCATCGGCAATTTCGACGGCCTGCATCTCGGCCATCGCGCCCTGCTCGAACGGCTGACCACCGAGGCACGGCGGCACGGGCTGCCGCCCGCCGTGATGACTTTCGAGCCGCATCCGCGCGAACTGTTTACGCCCGAGCAGGCGCCGGCGCGGCTGACCAGCCTGCGGGAGAAGCTGGCGCTGCTGGAAAGCTGCGGCGTCGAGGAAGTCTATCTGCTCCATTTCAGCCGCAAGCTTGCGGCGCTGTCGGCCGAGGAATTCATCGAGCGCGTGCTGGTGCGCGGCCTGTCCGTGCGCCACCTCATCATCGGCGACGACTTCCGCTTCGGCAAGGGCCGCGCCGGCGATTTCGGCATGCTGCAGGCCGCCGGGCAACGGCACGGCTTCGGTGTCGAGGCGATGCACACCATCGAGATCAACGGCGAGCGCGTGTCCAGCTCCGCGGTGCGCGATGCCCTCGGCGGTGGCGATCTCGAACATGCCGCCCGCCTGCTGGGGCGGCCCTACAGCATCGCCGGCCGCGTCGTGCATGGCGACAAGATCGGCCGCCGGATCGGCTTTCCCACCGCGAACATCCAGCTCAAGCGCAAGCGCGTGGCGCTGACCGGCGTTTTTGCCGCGACGATGTCTGGCCTCGACAAGCGCCACCTGCCGGGTGCCGCCAGCCTCGGCGTGCGGCCGACGCTCGGCGCCGGGCTGCGGCCGGTGCTGGAGGTGCATCTGTTCGATTTCGATCGCGAGATCTACGGCATGCACGTCACCGTGCATCTGCTGCACAAGCTGCGCGACGAAGCCAAATACGATTCATTCGAGGCGCTGACCGCGCAGATCGCCCGCGACGTGCGGGCGACCCAGGATTACTTTGCAGGCAAGAACTGACATGGCCGATTACCGCAAGACATTGAATATGCCCGACACGCCCTTCCCGATGCGCGGCGACCTCGCCAAGCGCGAGCCGGGTTGGGTCAAGGCGTGGCAGGAGCAGCAGCTCTACCAGAAGATCCGCGCCGCGAGCAAAGGCCGCCCGCGCTTCGTGCTGCATGACGGCCCCCCCTACGCGAATGGAGACATCCACATCGGCCACGCGGTCAACAAGATCCTCAAGGACATCATCGTCCGTTCGAAGACGCTGGCCGGCTTCGACGCGCCTTACATTCCGGGCTGGGACTGCCACGGCTTGCCGATCGAGCACCAGATCGAGAAGACGCACGGCAAGCACCTCGAAGGCAACAAGGCGCGCGCGCTGTGTCGCGGCTATGCGCAGGAGCAGGTCGAGCGGCAGATGAAGGACTTCATCCGCCTCGGCGTGCTCGGCGACTGGGGCCGTCCCTACAAGACGATGGAGTTCCGCACCGAGGCCGACGAGATTCGCGCGCTCGGCGAGATGTATCGCAGGGGCTACCTGTTCAAGGGCTTGAAACCCGTCAACTGGTGCTTCGACTGCGGCTCGGCGCTGGCCGAGGCCGAAGTCGAATACGCCGACAAGAAGAGTCCGGCCATCGACGTCGCCTTCCCGCTCGACGTCGCCGAGCACGGCCGGCTGGCGGGCGCCTTCGATGTCGCCACCCTGCCGGAAAAGACCGCCTACGCGGTGATCTGGACGACGACGCCCTGGACGCTGCCCGGCAACCAGGCGCTCAACGTCCATCCGGAGTTCGTCTATGAACTGGTCGACACGCCCAAGGGCCTGCTGATCCTCGCCGCCGAACTGCGCGCCGCCGCGCTGGAGCGCTACGGCCTCGAAGGCAAGGTTCTCGGCGCCTGCCGCGGCATCGCGCTCGACCGCATGCGGTTCCGCCACCCGTTCTACGAGCGCGCCTCGACGGTCTTCCTCGGCGAATACGTGACCCTCGATACCGGCACCGGCATCGTCCATAGCGCGCCGGCCTACGGCCTGGAAGACTACGATTCCTGCAAGCGCGCCGGCATGACCAACGACGAGATCCTCACGCCCGTGCAGGGCGACGGCCGCTTCGCCGAGAGCCTGCCCTTCTTCGGCGGCATGAACGTCTGGAAGGCGAATCCCGAAATCGTCGCCAAGCTCGCCGAAGTCGGCTGCCTGATGCACAGCGCCGAGATCGTGCATAGCTACATGCACTGCTGGCGCCACAAGACGCCGATCATCTACCGCGCCACGACGCAATGGTTCGTCGGCATGGATCGCCAGCCCGGCGAGGGGACGACGCTGCGCGACGCGGCGCTGGCCGCCATCGAGGCGACCGAGTTCTTTCCGAGCTGGGGCAAGGCGCGGCTGCATGCGATGATCGCCAACCGGCCCGACTGGTGCGTCTCGCGCCAGCGCAACTGGGGCGTGCCGATCCCCTTCTTCCTGCACAAGGAAAGCGGCGAGCCGCATCCGCGCACGCTGGAACTGCTGGAGGAGGTGGCCAGGCGTGTGGCGCAGGGCGGCATCGAAGCCTGGTTCGCGCTCGATACGCAGGAACTGTTGGGCGACGAAGCGGGCCAATACGACAAGATGAGCGACACGCTTGACGTCTGGTTCGATTCGGGCACGACGCACTGGTCTGTGATGCGCGGCTCGCACGAGGCCGACTGCGCCTACCCCGCCGACCTCTACCTCGAAGGCTCCGACCAGCATCGCGGCTGGTTCCACTCCAGCCTGCTGACCGGCTGCGCCATCGACGGCCGCGCGCCCTACAAGGGGCTGCTGACCCACGGCTTCGTCGTCGACGGCAAGGGCATGAAGATGTCCAAGTCGAAAGGCAACGTCGTCGCGCCGCAGCAGGTCTCGGACACGCTCGGCGCCGAGATCCTGCGCCTGTGGACGGCCTCGACCGACTATTCGGGCGAGCTGACGATCTCGAAGGAAATCCTCGATCGCGTCGTCGAGGTCTATCGCCGCCTGCGCAACACGCTCAAGTTCCTGCTCGCCAACACGGCCGATTTCGACGCGAACAAGGACATGCTGCCGGTCGGCGAGTGGCTTGAGATCGACCGCTACGCGCTCGCGCTGACTCAGGACCTGCACGACAGCTGCACGGCCGCCTACGAGCGCTACGAGTTCCACAAGGTGGTACAGGCGCTGCAGAACTTCTGCGCCGAGGACCTCGGCGCCTTCTATCTCGACATCCTCAAGGACCGCCTTTACACCAGCGCGGTGGATTCCCGCGCCCGCCGCTCCGCGCAGAGCGTGCTCTGGCATGTCGTGCAGTCGATCACGCGCCTGATGGCGCCGATCCTCTCCTTCACCGCCGAAGAGATCATGGCGGTGCAGGGCAAGGAGAGCGTGATGCTGACAATCTGGCACACGCTGCCCGCGGTCGCGGAAAAGTCAGTTCTGGCGGCACGGTGGCAAACGATCCGCGCGGTGCGCGCCGAGGCGATGAAGCAGATCGAGGCGGTGCGCAGCGCCGGCGGCATCGGCTCCTCGCTGCAGGCCGAGGTGACGATCCGCGCCGGGGATGAAACCCATGACCTGCTCGCCGCGCTGGGCCCCGATCTGAAATTCGTGCTGATCTGCTCGAAGGTCACCCTGGAAAAAGTCAGTGCCGGCGGGACGGCGGTCGAAGCCGCGCCCAGCCCGCACGCGAAGTGCGCGCGCTGCTGGCACTGGCGCGAGGATGTGGGGCGGCATGCGCATGCCGCGGAGCATCCCGAGCTGTGCGGCCGCTGCGCCGACAACCTGTTCGGTGCCGGCGAGCGTCGTGAATTTGCCTAGGCCGGAAGCCTGGTTCGGCCTGGCCGCGCTCGTCATCGCGCTCGACCAGGCCAGCAAGCTCTGGGTGCTGGGCAGTTTCGTCCTGCACGAAAGCGTCGCCGTCACGTCCTTCTTCAATCTGGTGCTGGTGCTCAACCCCGGTGCCTCGTTCAGCTTCCTCGCCGACGCCGGCGGCTGGCAGAAATGGTTTTTCATCATTCTGGCGCTGGTGATTTCCGCCTGGCTGGCCGTCATGCTGCGCCGGCATGCGGCGGAACGGCTGATGCCGACGGCGCTGGCGCTGGTGCTGGGCGGCGCGCTCGGCAATGTCATCGACCGCCTGCGCTTCGGCGCGGTGGTGGATTTCCTCGATTTTCATGTCGCCGGCTGGCACTGGCCGGCGTTCAATGTCGCCGATTCGGCCATCAGCGTTGGTGTAGCCTTGCTGCTCTGGCAACAACTGACACACAAGGAAGCTCCCCATGAGTGAGCGGGTCAAGCCCGACAGCCTCGTCACCCTGCACTACCGCGTTGCCACTGCCGACGATACCGAGGTGGTGGCCACTTTCGGCGCGACGCCCGCCACCCTGCAACTCGGCAGCGGCGAACTCTCGCCTTCGCTGGAGGCCTGTCTGGATGGCCTGCCGGTCGGCGAGCGCCATGTCTTCCTGCTGGAGCCGGCGCAGGCCTTCGGCCCGCACAATCCGGACCTGCTCAAGCGCATGCCCAGGAACGAGCTGCCGGAAGCAGGCACCAACCTGACCCTGTTCGACATGGTCGAGTTCGCCGTGCCCAGTGAGTTGGGGGGCGCGAAGTTCACCGGACTCGTGCGCGAACTCGACGAAACTTCCGTGCTGATGGACTTCAACCATCCCCTCGCCGGCAAGTCGATCCGCTTCGAGGTGGAAGTGATCGGCATCCTGTAATGGAAATATTGCTCGCCAACCCTCGCGGCTTCTGCGCCGGCGTCGAGCGCGCCATCGCCATCGTCGAGCAGGCGCTCGAGAAACTGGGTGCGCCGATCTACGTGCGCCACGAGGTGGTGCATAACCGCTACGTGGTCGACAACCTCAAGGCCAAGGGCGCCGTCTTCGTCGAGGAACTCGACGAGGTGCCCGATGGCGCCACGGTCATCTTCAGCGCCCATGGCGTCTCGAAGGCGGTGCGGGCCGAAGCCGAGCGGCGCGGCCTGCGGGTGTTCGACGCCACCTGTCCGCTGGTGACCAAGGTCCATCTGGAAGTCGAGCGGCACTGCAAGGCGGGCCGCGAGATCGTCATGATCGGCCACAAGGGGCACCCCGAGGTCGAAGGCACGATGGGGCAGGCGCAGTGCGGCATGCATCTGGTCGAGTGCGTCGCGGACGTCGCCGCGCTGAAAGTCAGCGCCGGCGGGACGGCGCCGGCACTGGCCTATGTGACGCAGACCACGCTCTCGGTCGATGACGCCGCCGCGATCGTCGCTGCGCTCAAGGCGCGCTTCCCCGGCATTGTCGGTCCGAAGAAGGACGACATCTGCTACGCCACGCAGAACCGCCAGGACGCCGTGCGCCAGCTTGCCGAGACTTGCGACACGATCATCGTGGTGGGTTCCGCGAACAGCTCGAATTCGAACCGTCTGCGCGAGGTGGCCGAAGGCCGGTCCATTCCGGCCTATCTGGTCAATGACGCGGACGACATCGACCCCGCCTGGCTGACGGGCAAGTCATGCATCGGGCTGACCGCCGGCGCCTCGGCTCCCGAGGTGCTGATCGAGGGCATTGTCGGCCGGCTGCGCGCACTGGGCGTGACGACCATCCGGCACCTGGAGGCCGTCAAGGAGACGGCGAACTTCCCGCTGCCGCGCTTCGACTGAAACGCGAACGCGGCAAAATCTCGACCTCGATCCGCATCAGGCTTTTGACGGGAATGCCGTCGCGTTCGCCTGGCAGGAAACGTGCCGCCCTGAATTGCGCCTGCAGCGCGGCCTCGAATTCTCCGTCCATGTCGGATTTCTCCGTTTCGACGCGATCCACCTCGCCGCGCTCGCTGATCCACAGCACCATGACGGCCTTGCCGATCCCCGGCCGCTCCTTCAATTGGCCCAGATAAGGATCGATGTCCCGCGCGACCCGGGGCGGGCGGCTCAATTCCTGTCGCGGGAAATAGTGCTGCACGGGCAAGCCCGGCGAATGAACCGGTTCGGTGGAGTCGTTCGCGGACGCAATCTCCGGGCCGCTGTTGCCGATTTCGGGTTCGCCAGCATCCGCGCCAGCCGTGTCGAGAGACGCGGCGAGGCGGCCGGGCGGCGGCAGCGTGATTTTCTCTGTCGGAAGGTTTTCGGCGGGCAGCAACGCCCGCGGCGCCAGGGCGACGTTCAGCGGGGCGAAGTCCCGGTGCTGGCGACGACCGGCGATATCGAACTCGCGGCTGCCGCCGCCGCCGATTTCCAGGGGCAGGGCGAGGATCAGCAGATGCAGGAGGAGCGACAGCCCGAGTGCGTGATGCAAGTGTCCCGACAGGATTTCGGCTCCGGCGTATTCCCGGGCGACCCCGCAACGGGGGCCGCCTCGATGAGGGATGCTCAGTTAACCAGTTCGCGCCACATCACGCGCCGGCCGGAGTCGGCGCCTCCGCCGCCTTCCGCACTGATCGGCAGCGTCGGCGGTTCGCCGGTCGGGAAACCGCCATCCGCGGTGATCGGGTAGACCTTCGGCGTGCCGCCGGGCAGCTTGGCCACCGTGAAGCCGACGATCGGCGAGGTGTATTCGATATAGGCGGCATTGTCGTCGATGTTGTCGCCGGTGCTGTAGTTGAGGAAATACAGCCGGCCGTAGCCGCCGGGCTGGCATTCCGAGGCCGTCGGGATCGTCGTGGCGAACACGATGGTGCCGAAATACAGCTGGGCATTGAGATGGACCCGCTCGCCGCCCACCGGCAGGCTGCCATACCAGCCGTCCTTGACGGCCCAGTCGACCTCGCTGTTGTTGCTGCCGAGCGTGATGGACACCATGTTCGCGATGCTCGAAGTGGTGGTGCCCTTGTCCTTGACGGCGTAGAAGGCATTGGTGGTGACGTCTGCCAGGTCGTCCTCGCCGAGGTAGCGGCCGGTGCCGAAGTAGATGACGGTCTTGCCGTCCACCTCGCCGATCTCCGGCGCGGCGGTGATCGCCTGCCCGGCGCTGGCCGTGAAGACTTTCGTCACGCTGCCGTCGGCATCGAAGCGCCACAGGTTGCCGAACAGGTCGCCGCCGTAGGCCGCCACCATGGAGTTGTCGACTTCGAAATCGGCGACCTTGATGTTGATGCGCGCCAGACCGGCCGGGTTGCCGATGCTGCCGACGCCGGTGGACCAAGTCGTGACCGGGGTGCCGGTCGCCGCGTCAAGCGCGAAGAGATAGCCGCCGCCGTCGGCACCGGCGTAGTCCGCGCCTTCGGGGATGTTGTTGTAGCCCGAGGTGACGAGTACCACCCACTGGTCGTTGAGCTTGGTGATCATCGGCGTACCGTAGGTGTAGCCGATGTTCGGGTTGTCATTCGCGGTGTAGGACCAGAGCAGGACGGGGCTGTCGGGCGCGGTGATGTCCAGCGCGTAGTAGCCGCGTCCGCCCTTGCCGTAGGAGCCGACGAGGATGGTCTTCCAGTCGCCGCCGATCTTCGCGTCGCTGACCGCCATCGGTCCGTCGACGAAGAAGCGGTGGTTGTTGCCGTAGGCGTCGTCCGCCAGTCGCCACATGTTCGGGAGCACGAGCGGCGGCACGAAGGCCCAGCGTTCGTTGCCGCTTTCGTCGAAGGCGTGCAGCATGCCGTCGTTGGCGGCGACGTAGACGGTGCCTGCGCGCGATCCGAGGCTGCTCTTGTAGGCCGAGTAGCCGTCGTCGGAGAAGTTGTAGAAGGGTACCTTCACGAAGGTCGGCTGGGCATGCACGATGTCGCCCAGCGTCTTCTCGCGGTCGCGATATAGGCGGTAGTAGGAGCCGAAGGTCGCGTCGCGATCCTGGTCCTCGTAGCGGTGGTGGCCGCGCAGGAAGTTCACCATCGTCTCGCCGGTCGAGGCGGTCTGCTGGTCGGCCGTCCAGTCGGCATACTGGCTCAGCAGGGTCTCGTCGAAATAGGCCTGCTCGGCGGCGGTCAGGTTGGCCCAGGTGAAGGGCTTGAGGGTGGCACCGGAGGTGGTGTAGATCGTCCGGCTGTCGCTGTCGCCGCTGGAGGCGATCTTGGCGTCGAGCAGGGAGGCGGCCTGCCAGACCGGATCTTCGGAAATCGCGCCGCTGGCGAGGTCGATGCTGTAGGCCGAGAGTTCGCCGTCCCAGACCAGCGTCCGGTAGTTGGCGATGTAGATGTAGTTGTCGCCCGAGGTCGGCTGCAGGTTGCTGGTGGCCGCCGCCGCGCCGGAGCCGGTGGTCTGCTCCGCCGCGCCCAGCGCCGATTGCAGGCCGGCAATCAGGGAGTCGGGGTCGCGCGCGCTGAAATAGGTGCCGCGACCGTTGACCGCCGCGTGCCAGAGGTCGTCGATGCGTTCTTCGTTTTCGGTGTCGGTTGGGTCGGGCCAATACTTGGTGCCCTGCTTGATGTCGTAATAGTCCCCGGAAGTGCTGGTCTTGTAGCCATCCTGGTAAGCCAACGAACCATCGACACCGAGGCCGATGGTGAAGGTCGTCATGTGCTGATGCGTGGCCGTGTCATCCACCTTCTCGTCGCTCCCCGTGGGCGTGACGTTGTTGTCCATGGTGGGACGCAAATCGGTATGGTAATAATAATAGGCGACGTCGGCCAACGTATCGGCTTTGGCCAGCTTGTCATAAGAAGGCTTGTCTGCTGCGCCATCCTGGTCGCCGACATTGGTGCTGCCATCTTCCTTGTCCGGACCATAACTGCTCGTGACCGAATTCCAGTAGCCGTCCGAGGTCAGGATGGAAAAGTTGCGCTGGCAGGAATACTGGACCGGGTCGGTGCCGATCTTGCCGGCATAGATGCGGCCGGCCTTGGATAGCGCTCCGAGCAGGGGCGTGCCGCTGCCCGGATCGATCGCATAAAGGCGCGAATACCAGGTCGATTTCTGTCCCGAGTCGAAGTTGGCGATCGCCAGAAACTCGCTGCCGTCGCTCGTGCCGGTGTTGTTGATGGTGGTGAAGCCCACGCGGGCGTGCAGTTTGTCCTGGTCGGTTGGATCGCTTGAATCCGGTGTGCCGCGGACATCGGCAAAGGCACGGCCGATGCCGCTCTTGGCCATCTGCATGCGGGTGCGATACCAGGCATACCAGTTGGCGAAGTTGGTCATTTCCTCCTCGTAGGTGCGCGTCGTGCCGTTCGGGCCGGGGTAGGAATTGACGCTGGGAATGATGTCGACGCGCGACCAGTTGCTGTAACGGACGTATTTGTAGGTGCTGGTCTTGAGCGTCTGGCAGGTGCCCGCCTTGCCGAAGTTTTTGTCCGTCCCAGTTGTGTTGCGGGCACTGCACCACTCCACTGTGACGTTGTAGTAGAAGGGGTTGCCGTAGCGCGTTACCCAGTTGTCGTAGGTGCTGTCGGGATAGACATACTGGTTGCTCGAATTCAGTTGCGATTTGCAGTTGGCGCCATTCGGGTCGTCCCCGGAGTTCTTGCAGGCCATGCGCTCAGGGTAGTTGCTGACCAGGTTGGTGGTCGAGGATGACTGGATGCCGTAGCCGTCCCTGGGTACCGCGGTCCAGGGCGAGCCGTAGCTGGTTTTCGAGCTGCCGTCGGCGTTTACCGGGGGCGCATAGGTGAACAGCGGGTTGTAATAGACCCGGTTGAATCCCGAAGCGTAATACGGCGCGTCGCCGTTCTGGCAACTCGCGGTGGTGCCGTCGTTGTCGCGGCAGTAGCTGTCATTGACGTAGTCCGGCATGTAGTCCCAGTCCATGCTGCCGGAGTCGTCGAGGATGAAGAAGATGTTGGGCAGGATGTCGACCGTGGTGGCGTTGGCCAGCGGTTTGTCGGCGAGATCGGTTTCCCCGGCGGCCGCATTCAGCGTGGTGAAGATGCCCAGCGCACCATACAGTGCGGCGCGGCGCAGGATGGACAGGAGCGGGGTCTGGCGGGAGGGGGTTGGGGTCATGGCGTACTCCATTCCTTGAGGCGTTGCCTAGATCAGCAGAAACGTCTGGATGAAACTGGTGTTGTTGCGCGGGCCGGCGATGCGCACCGTGACCTGGTAATAGGCCATGGTGGCGACCATCGACCAGCCGCTTTCCTGATAGGTTTCCATCGGGCGCGCGGCGCCCTGGCTGCTGCCGGCGCGTTCGCTTTCCTGCGTCGAGCAGGTGCTGGAATCGAGCGGCGCGTTGGGATCCTGGCACAGGCGGTGGATGATGTAGCAGACCGTGTTGCCGGCGGCGTCCTCGGCCAGGCATTTGGGTTGCGAGATGCCCTCGCCGCCGTCCCAGGCGACGTCGTCCGAGGTGTCGCCGGCCGTGCGGTTGCCGGTCATGTCCAGGGCGTCCTGGCTGGAAGAATAGTAGCCATTGCCCTCGGAGTCGCTGTTGAGAAGGCTGCTGTTGGCCATCAGCCAGGTGCGGGCGGCTTCCACGCCGGCGTCGCCGGCGGTGGTGGCGCTTTGGCGGAAGGCCATGTTGCCGGCGATCATCACCGCGGTGTCGACGGAGCGCACCATGGCGATGCCGGCGATGGTCATAGTGACGAGGACGATCAGGGCGATCACCAGGGCCAGACCGGATTGGCGACGGGGCGGGCGGCCGGGGCGGGGGGGGAGCTGGAGTCGGCGGGTCATGTTCGGCTTCCTCACACGTTCGACCAGATGATGTTGCGCAGCGGGATCACGGTCTCGAAGACCTTGTAGCGGTAGCACTGCCAGTCGGCGCCGTAGCTCGACGCGTCGAAGCTGGCCCACGTCGACCAGCTGGCCATCGATTCCGTGGTGGTGGTGGTGCAGCTGCTGCCGGGGTCGGGCTTTTCATATTCTGCGCTGCGTGCGACGAGTGCCAGCCGCACCGCCTTGATGCGCCGGACGTCGGCCAGCACGGGCGCGGCCCAGGCGCCGGTGGCGGCTTGCCACTCATTCACCTGCTGGCTGCCGACGGGCGCGATGCCGTATTCGACCTGCATGTCGACGATGTTCGGCGTGACCTGGTAGGTCTGGGTGACATCGTCGGCGTCCGGCTGCTGCAATTCGAGGCTGGAATCCTGGATGCGGTAGGTGCGACGGAACATCTTGGAAAAGCACTGCATGGTCGCGCCGGTGGAGTAGGCGGGCCAGCCGTTGGCATTCTGGTAGGCGGCGGAGGGGTTGTAGCTCGGCGTGCCGCCGGGATTGTGCTGGAGCTTGAGGGCCTGGTCCTGCACCTGCGTTATTTCCATCAGCGTGCAGCTGCCGCCCTGCACGACGATCGCCAGATCGCCTTCGCCGCAGCCGTAGGTGCTGTTGACGTTCAGTTCCGACGAGGATTGCGGCATCGTGCTGCGCAGGGTGGTCAGCGAAAAGCGCAGGTTCGCGTCTGCGGGGTCCTCGTAGTATTGGATGGTGACGCTGTCCGGATTGGCGCCGCCATCGGTGATGACGATCGACGCGAAGAAGTTGTTGACCGGCCCCGTGTCGGTGCCATCATCGTAATAGGAATAGAAGGTCGAACAGCTGGCCGTGGCGGAATTGACGAGCCCCCAGCCCGCCATCTTGATGTCGCGGTCGAGCATGTAGTGGGCAATGGCGCCGTTGCTTTGCGCGTCCGCCGCGCCGGTGGTGGTGCGCTTCTGCCGTTCGGATACCGAGAAGACCTGGAAGACGACGATCGACGACAGGATGGCGATCACCATGCCGACCATCAATTCGACGATGCTGAAGCCGCGACTGGAATGTTTGCCCGCCATGATGCTTTCCTAGGAGTTGGTGTTGATCTTGGCAATGGTCTGGTAGGAGTGCGTCTCGCTCTCGCCCGGCATCTGCCAGGTCACGGTGACGGTGACCTGGTCGCCGTTGATGGCGGTGGTGCGCTTGCCATTGGGCAACTCCGCGATTTCCGTGCCGTCCTCGGCATAGTTGGCGAGGTTCGGGATGTCGATCCAGATCTGGCCGAGCCGCTGGCTGGCGACCAGACTGGCGTCGATGCGCGTCTTGGCCTGGGTCGTGTTCTTCATCGAAGCCGCCTGCAGGCCGATGAGCGCCAGAATGCCGGCCGAAAAGATCAGAATCGCGATGAGTGCTTCGAGCAGAACCGAACCGGATTGGGTGCGGGCTTTCATGGCATCTCCTAGCAGGCGCGCGGATCGCTGGCGTCGGTGACGTTCGGATCGCACATGCGAATCTGGCCGCCCGAGCCGATCAGGATGCGCATCTCGCGGCTCAGGTCGGCCGCCAGGACGGTGGAGTCGATGTCGATCTGCGTCATCAGGTCGGAGCCGTCGGCGGTGTTTACATTGTTCGGCGGATCCGGGGTGCGGCCGAAGCCGGTGAAGGTGACGGCGTTGGTGCCTCCCGGTGTCGGCGTGACGAGCACATTGCGCGCACCCTCTCCGCCGGGGGCCGAGGCCAGCTGTTCGCCGGTATTCACCAGAGTGATCGTCCAGCCGGTTCCTCCGGTCGTACCGGGACTGGTGAGCGTGAACTGGACATTGGCGTTGCGCCGCACCGCCTCGCCGCGGGCCGTTTGCAGCCCGGAAAGAATGGATTCCGCGCCGGTGCGGATCTGGGAATTATTGATCCATTCGCTGAAGCTGGGCACGGCTACGGCGATCAGGATCGAGAGCACCGCCAGGGCGATGACGATCTCGATGATCGAGGCGCCCTGCTGGCATTTTCCTTGATTGCCGCGTGCGTTCATCAGCAACTCCCGCTCTTGCTCGTCACCCAGCAAGTGGCGGACGTCGACCAGCCGGCTGGCGCCGCCGTGGTGGCGCGCGCGTTGGTTTCGTCAAGCGTGAAGGTGAAGCCGGCCATCGTGCTTTTACCCACTGCCTGCAGCGTGTAGGTGGAGGCGTCGGCGGCGCTGCATGAGAAGTCGAAATACTGGCTGGTCGCACTGTCGGCGTTGCAGTCGGGCGCGCCGGCATAGGTCCGGTTGTTGTCGTAATAGGTTTCGAGCCGGGCACGCTTGTTCGCCAGGTTCGAGGTGGCCTCGGGAATCCGGCTGCGGATCAGATAATCTTGATAGGAAGGCAGGGCGATGGTGGCCAGGATGGCGATAATGGCGAGCACGATCATCAATTCGATGAGGGTGAATCCGGCCTGGGGCGCTCTGCAGGCGTGAGGTGTCATGGGAAGCTCCTTGGTTTGGATTGAAGGCTAGTCGGGCTGTCGGGCGGGATCAATGGCGCCCCGACCGGCGGCGCCTCGATCCAGACAAACGGCTTTCCGCCGGATGATAAGGAGACAGCGGGTTTTTGGCTATAATCCGCCGCCACGAAGCTGCTGTAGCTCAGTCGGTAGAGCAACTGATTCGTAATCAGTAGGTCGCCAGTTCGATTCCGGCCAGCAGCACCAGAGAATATTGCGGCCCCCGCCTGCGGGGCCGTTTTGGTTTATAAAGCTGCGCATGGACGTTCGCTCCCACACCTTCGATCGCATCCGGCGTTTTTTCAGCAGCGGACTGGATGTCATCGAGTATCTCGGCCTGCTGGTCATCGGCGTCGCCACCACGGTGGCGATGTACCACGAGATCATGATCATGGTGACAGCTCAGCGGGTGCAGCTCGCCGATTTGCTGCTGATGTTCCTCTATCTGGAAGTGCTGGCGATGATCGGCCAGTATTTCAAGTCCGGCCAGTTGCCGGTGCGTTTTCCGATGTATATCGCCATGGTCGCGCTGGCGCGCTACCTGATCCTCGACATCAAAGAGATGACCGAATGGCGCATGCTCGCCGTGGCAGCGGCGATTTTTCTGCTGACGCTGGGCGTGCTGATCATCCGTTACGGCCATGTGCGTTTCCCCTATCGCGAGGACGCCAGCGAGGGCGCCACCGAAAAACCGTTTGTCAGGGAGTGAATCCATGTCTCAGCCGCTGTTCGAATCCACCCTCACCAGCCTGCCGCTGCTCGGCCGCGGCAAGGTGCGCGACAACTATGCCGTCGGCGAAGACAAGATGTTGATCGTCACGACCGACCGGCTCTCGGCTTTCGACGTGATCCTGCCCGACCCGATTCCCGGCAAGGGCGAGGTGCTGACCGCCGTCGCCAACTTCTGGTTCGGCAAGCTCGGCCACATCATCCCCAACCAGTTGACCGGCATCGACCCCGAGACCGTGGTCGCCCCCGCGGAACGCGAACAGGTGCGCGGCCGCGCCATCGTCGTCAAGCGCCTGAAGCCGCTGCCGATCGAGGCCGTGGTGCGCGGCTACCTGATCGGCTCGGGCTGGAAGGATTACCGGGCGACCGGCAAGGTGTGCGGCATCGACCTGCCGGCCGGGCTGCAGATGGCGCAGCAGCTGCCCGAACCGCTGTTCACGCCCTCGACCAAGGCCGAGTTGGGCGACCACGACGAGAACATCGACTACGCCACGGTCGAGAAGACCATCGGGCCGGCGCTCGCCGCGCAGGTGCGCGACAGCGCCATCCGCCTCTACAAGGAAGCCGCCGACTATGCCCGCACGCGCGGCATCATCATCGCGGATACAAAGTTCGAGTTCGGGTTGGACGCCGCCGGTACGCTGCACCTGATCGACGAAGTGCTGACGCCGGATTCCTCGCGCTTTTGGCCCGCCGACACTTACCAGGTCGGCACGAGCCCGGCGAGCTTCGACAAGCAGTTCGTGCGCGACTATCTGGAAACGCTGGACTGGAACAAGCAGGCGCCCGGCCCGCGGCTGCCCGCCGACATCCTTGCGAAGACCACCGCGAAATACCGCGAGGCGCTGGAGCGGCTGACCCAGTGAGCGTGTCGTCGCCCCGCCGGCGCTGACTTTTTCGTGGCGATTGAATCGCCGCCCGCCATCCCCAATTGCATGCCATGAACCCACTGCTCGACTTCAGCGGCCTGCCGCGCTTCGCCGACATCCGGCCCGAACACGTCGCTTCCGCCATCCGCCAGCTCATCGACGCGAACCGCGCGTTGCTCGCCACGCTGGAGCGTCCCGGGACGCCGGCTACGTGGGATGAGTTCGTCCAGCCGCTGACCGATGCCGGCGAGCGTCTCGGCCGTGCCTGGGGCATCGTCGGCCATCTGCATGGCGTAAACGACGTGCCCGAGTGGCGCGAGGCTTACAACGCCATGTTGCCCGAGGTGACGCGCTTCTACGCGGAGCTCGGGCAGAATTTGGCGCTGTTCGAGAAATACAGGGCGCTCGCCGCGAGTCCGGAATACGCCGTACTCTCGCCGACCCGCAGGCGCATCGTCGACAACGAGATCCGCGATTTCCGCCTTGCTGGCGCCGAATTGCCCGACGAGCAAAAACCGCGCTTCCAGGCTATCCAGGAAGAGCTTTCGGCGCTCGCGGCCAAGTTCTCGGAAAACCTGCTCGACGCCACCAACGCCCACGCCGAGTGGGTGGACGACGAGACCGGCCTTGTTGGCCTGCCGGAGGACGTGCGCGCCGCCGCGCGTGCCGCCGCGGAGCGCGACGGCAAGGCGGGCTGGAAATTCACCCTGCACGCGCCGGCCTACCTGCCGGTGATGCAGTATGCCGAGGACCGCGAGCTGCGCGCGCGCATGTATCGCGCCTACGCGACGCGCGCTTCGGAATTCGGCAAGGAAGAATGGAATAACGGTCCGCTGATCGAGCGCATCCTCGCACTGCGCGCCGAGGAGGCCGCGCTGCTCGGCTTCACCAGCTACGCCGAGGTCTCGCTGACGCCGAAGATGGCCGATTCGCCGGCGCAGGTCGATGCTTTCCTGCGCGATCTGGCCGCCAAGGCGCGTCCCTTCGCCGAGCGCGACCTCGCCGAACTGCGCGAGTTCTCCACACGGGAATTGGGCCTGGAGAAGCTCGAAAGCTGGGACATGGCCTGGGCGGCCGAAAAGCTGAAGCAGGCGCGTTATGCCTTCTCGGACGACGAGGTGAAACAGTATTTTCCCGAGCACAAGGTGCTGGATGGATTGTTTCGCTGCGTGCAGACGCTGTTCGGCGTGCGCATCGTGCCTGACAGCGCGACGGTCTGGCATCCGGCGGTGCGCTTTTTCCGTGTCGAGCGGGAGGGCCGGCTCGTCGGTCAGTTCTTCCTCGATCTCTATGCGCGCGCGACCAAGCGCGGCGGCGCCTGGATGGCCGATGCCATTGCCCGTCGCCGTGTCGCCGGGACTGACTTTTCCGATGGCATTCAGACGCCGGTTGCCTATCTGTGCTGCAATTTTCCTGAACCGGTTGGCCAGGGTAAGCAAATGAGGCCTGCCACTTTCAGCCACGACGACGTGCTGACGCTGTTCCACGAGACCGGCCACGGCCTGCACCATCTGCTCACCGAAGTCGAGGATCTGCCGGTCTCGGGCATCGATGGCGTCGAATGGGATGCCGTCGAACTGCCTTCCCAGTTCATGGAAAATTTCTGCTGGGAGTGGGATGTGCTGAAGGACATGACCGCGCATGTCGGCACGGGCGAACCGCTGCCGCGCACCCTCTACGACAAGATGATCGCGGCGAAGAACTTCCAGAGCGGCCTGTTCACCCTGCGCCAGATCGAGTTCGCGCTTTTCGACCTGCGCCTGCATGCCGGGAACCGGCAGGATTTCATGCCATTGCTCGACGAAGTGCGCCAGGAGATCGCGGTGGTTTTCCCTCCCGCATGGAACCGTTTTCCGCAGAGTTTTTCGCACATCTTCGCCGGCGGCTATGCGGCCGGCTACTACAGCTACAAATGGGCCGAAGTGCTTTCCGCGGACGCCTACGCCGCCTTCGAGGAGGTCGCGCCGAGCGTCGGCACGGTGCTCGACACGGCGACCGGCGAGCGCTTCTGGCGCGAAATTCTTGCCGTCGGCGGTTCGCGGCCGGCCATCGAATCCTTCAAGGCCTTCCGCGGGCGCGAACCGTCGCCCGACGCACTGTTGCGCCATAATGGCATGGTCGCGAACGCTTGAGCATGATTCCGGGGAGACGGCGATGAGGATGTCGATGTTGCTGCTGGCGCTGGCTTGCGCCGGCCTCGTACAGGCGCAAACCATGTACCGCTGGGTGGATCAGGACGGCAAGGTCCACTATGGCGATCGGCCGCCGCAATCCGGCAAGGCGGCGGATGTCCAGGAAAGGAAATACAGCGCGCCGACCGCCGACAGGCAGACGCCCGCCACCTTGCGCCAGGCCGCGGAAAGTTATCCAGTTACCTTGTATGTTGCCGCGAACTGCACGACTGCATGTGCCGACGGCCGCAACTTTCTGAACAAGCGCGGCATTCCATTCAGTGAGAAGACGCTTTCGTCGAACGAAGAGATTGCTGCTTTGCGCGAGAAACTGGGTGGAGGCGAAACGGTTGTTCCCGTGCTGCAGGTCGGCGAAAAAACCAGCCGCGGGTATCTTGAATCCGCTTGGGCCGGATTGCTCGACGCGGCCGGTTATCCGAAGGCGAAGGCGGCCGGCGGTTCCGCCGGGCGCTAGTTCGCTTCGCTCACCAGCGCCGAGAGTTCGCGCTCGAGCAGGCTGGGATCGCCTGCGTTCAGCTCGACGAGGCGCCGCAGATGGGTCACGCTGTCGAGGTCGATGCTGTCGCAATGCAGCCCGATGCGGCGCCCATCGACATGGGCGACCGTCGTACTCATGCCGATGGTCGCGTCGGCCGCCAGATGCAGGCGCAACTGGCAGTGATCGCCGGCTCGCCCCGGCCAGTTTTCCGCGACCTCGACCAGCGCACCCTTCAATGAGATGTCATAGAGTTCGGCTTCGCTGACCTGACCGTGCAGGGCCAGTTGCACCGGCGAGTGAAAGCTGGCGCGCCAGAACTGACGGCGGTCGTGCGGCTTGGCCATGTAAGCTCCCTTGAGACGGTTTGCATGCGTATGATACCTCTCCCCGCGATGCGCGCACCCACATGAAAATAGCCACCTGGAACGTCAACTCGCTGAAGGTTCGCTTGCCCCATGTGCTGGACTGGCTGGCGGCGGCCCGACCCGATGCGCTGTGCCTGCAGGAGACCAAGACGGAAGACGCGGGCTTCCCGTTCGCCGCTCTGGAAGCGGCGGGCTACCATGCGCTTCACAACGGCCAGAAGACCTACAATGGCGTGGCGATTTTGACGCGTGGACCGGCGAGCGAAGAACTGCGCGACCTGCCCGCTTTCGACGATTCCCAGAAGCGCCTGATCGCAGCCACGCTGAGCGGCGATCAGGGAATACGCCTGGTCTGCGCCTACATGCCCAACGGGCAGGAGGTCGGCGCGGAGAAGTATGTCTACAAGCTGAAATGGCTGGCCGCATTGACCGACTGGCTGCGGGAGGAATTGCGGCGGTTTCCGCGCCTTGCGCTGCTGGGCGACTTCAATATCGCACCGGAGGATCGCGATGTGCATGATCCAGATGCCTGGCGCGACAGGATTCTATGCAGCGAGCCGGAGCGCGCCGCCTTTCGCGGTTTCCTCGATCTCGGACTCGCCGATGCCTTCCGCTTGTTCGACCAGCCGGAAAAGAGCTTTTCCTGGTGGGATTACCGCATGATGGCGTTTCGCCGCAACATCGGCCTGCGTATCGACCACATCCTGCTGTCGGAGGAACTGGCGCTCCGCTGCCACGCATGCGTCATCGACAAGGCGCCGCGCAAGCTCGAACGGCCTTCCGATCACGCGCCCGTGGTGGCGGAACTGGCCGGCTGAGATGACCGATACCCTCGCCGCGCTCTACCCGGTACTCCGCCAGCTGCCCGCGGATCTCGCTGTGCGCGTCGAGCGCGAAATCCAGGCCATGACCGTGCCTGCCGGTACGGTGCTGTTCGATGAGCGGCAGCCATGCCAGGGCTTCCCCTTCGTGCTGTCGGGCGGCATTCGTGTCGTGAAGCTGGCGGCCAATGGCCGCGAACTGCCGCTCTATCGCGTGCTGCCGGGGGAGAGCTGCATCATCACGTCGAGCTGCCTGCTCGGCCATGCGGATTACAACGCACGTGGCGTGACGGAAAGCGAGACGGCGCTCGTGCTGATGCCGCGTGCCTTGTTCGACCAGCTGCTGGCCCAGCCGGCCTTTCGCGACTTCGTGTTCCATCTGTTCTCCGAGCGCATCGCCGAACTGATGCAACTGGTCGAGGAGGTGGCTTTCCGCAAGCTCGATCAGCGGCTGGCCGGTCTGCTGCTGGGGCGGGGGCGGCAGCTGCATGTCACCCATCAGCAGCTCGCCGACGAGCTGGGCAGCGTGCGCGAGATGGTCAGCCGGCTGCTCAAGGGTTTTGCCGATCAGGGTCTCGTGCGGCTCGGCCGCGAACAGATCGAGATTCTCGATCCGGCCGGCCTGCGCCGTATCGCGGGATGAAAGTCAGCCGTGGCGGGACGGTGGCCTGATCCGGCAATGTGACATTGGTCACTGAGACCGGGCCGTGTAGATGCTGTAATGCGCTCCGCACTCTCAACCACAAGGAGACTTGGCATGAAACTCAACGTTGGCGGCATCGACCGCATTCTGCGCATCGTCGTCGGTCTGGCTCTGGTTGCCTGGGCGCTGATGGGCGGCCCCGTCTGGGCCTGGATCGGCATTGTGCCCCTGGCCACCGGCGCCATCGGCTTCTGTCCGCTCTATCCCCTCATCGGCATGAGCACCTGCCCGGCAAAGAAGGACTAAATCCCGCCAATTCAGGCCGTTGCAGGTGGCCGGCGGAGTAGAATGGCGGCATGCTCAAGCAACGCACGCTCAAGACCTCCGTCAGCGCCACCGGCGTCGGCCTGCATTCGGGCGCGAAGGTCACACTGACCTTGCGTCCGGGGATGCCCGGTAGCGGCATCGTTTTCCACCGCGTCGACCTGACGCCGCCGGTCGAGCTCAAGGCCGGCCCCTATGCTGTCGGCGATACCCGCATGGCCTCCTGTCTGGTGCAGGACGGCGCCAAGCTGGGCACCGTCGAGCATCTGATGTCCGCGCTGGCAGGACTCGGCATCGACAACCTGCACGTCGACGTCGACGCGGAGGAAATTCCGATCATGGACGGTTCGGCCGCCCCATTCGTGTTCCTGCTGCAGTCGGCCGGCATCGTCGAACAGAATGCGCCGAAGCGCTTCCTGCGCGTGAGGAAGGCCGTGGAAGTGAGGGAGGGCGACAAGTGGGCGCGACTTTCCCCCTACGACGGTTTCCGCCTTGAATTTTCAATTCAGTTCAATCACCCGGCGGTCGATAGGACCGGCACCCGGGTAACGGTCGATTTCGCCGACCAGTCCTATATCCGCGAAGTTTCGCGCGCCCGGACTTTCGGTTTCACCCAGGACGTCGAGGCGATGCGCGCGCAGGGGCTGGCACTCGGCGGCAGTCTCGAAAACGCCATCGTGATGGACGAGTATCGTGTCTTGAACGCCGAGGGACTGCGGCAGCCGGACGAGTTCGTGCGCCACAAGGTCCTCGATGCCATCGGCGACCTCTATCTCGCCGGCGCCCCCCTGCTGGCGCTCTTCAGCGCCCACAAATCCGGCCATGCCATGAACAACCAGTTGCTGCGCGCCTTGCTGGCCGATGCCGCAGCCTGGGAGTGGGCCACCTTCGAGGAGCCGGCCTCCCTGCCGCCGCGCGTGGCGCACCTTTATCCAGACTTGCAGTTCGCCTGATGCTGCTCCTGAGGGTGCTCGGCATTCTCGCGGCGATCGCCATCGGTGCCGGAATCGTCGCCTATCTGCTCACCGGACAGCGCGGCTATCTGCGGCTGGCCGGACGCGTCGCCAAGTATGCGCTGATCCTCGCACTGGGGCTGTTCGCCCTGCTTGCCATGGAGCGCCTGCTCGTGATGCTCTAGGCGTTGCCCAGCAGCTTTTTCAAAGCTTGGCTGACTGGCGAATCCTCGCCCAGTCCGGCCGCGAGAGAGGCAAGCGCCTGCTTCGACCGCATGCCCAGCACCTTGGGCTGTTTCGTGCGTTTGCCGGCCGTGGAGGGCCTATGGGCTTGCACCCTCACCTCTAATGCGGTAACCTCCTGACCCTGTTGATTAAAATGCTCGACAAGCCGGGGCGACAAGTGCCTCAGCTTTACGGCAACCGCGCCGCTCGCGGCGTGGATAACAATTTTGCCCCGCTTGAGATTGGCAATGCGAGTACCCGGCAGCAGATGGGCCGGGAGGGTTGCATCAAGCAGTTGTTGCAGGTGCCGCAGGCGATTGGCCTGTTCCGCCAGGCGCGCAAAGAGATGAGCGCCAGCGAGATGGTCCATCACGGTGCCTTGGCTTTGGGAATGCGCGCGGCGGGTATTGCGTATTCTTGGTGGCGACGACATGTCGGCTGGCCCGAGGTGGGATGGTGGCCGGTGGATTGGTCTGGAAGGGAGAGAACCGCATGCATATTATTCTGGTCTCCGACCGGATGGCAACCGCCCGCAGCATAACGTTGACGGGAAGGCATCTCATGCTGATCGCCGCCGCGTTCGTGGTGGCCGTGCTTGTCCTGTCCTCGATGTTTTCCTATCTGACGGTTCGCCACGCCGCGGAGATTCGCATGCCGTTCCTGCAGGAACTGTTGCGCACCGTGAGCCTTGAAGAAGCTGGCAAGACGCGCGAATTGGTGCGTGAAAACCTGTCCACCATGGCCGTCCGCCTCGGACAGATGCAAGGGCAATTGATGCAGCTCGACACGCTGGGCGAACGGCTCGCCGCGCTGGCGGGCGTCAAGCCACAGCAGCCGCCCCAAACCAAGCTGCTGCAACCGGCGAAGCCGGGCACGGGGAGCGGTGGCCCGCTGAAGCGCCCGGACAATCTCACCGAACAGGAAATGCAGCGCGAACTCGATGCGCTTGCGCGCCAGATCGAGGTGCGCAGCCAGACCTTGAGCAGTCTCGAGGATCGCATTTTCGACGAGCGCATTCGCAAGCATCTGCTGCCCACGGCGCGACCGGTGGCCGATGGCGTGTTCGCATCCTCCAGTTTTGGCTGGCGCCTCGACCCTTTCACCGGACAAACGGCGATGCATGAGGGGATCGATTTTTTGGCCGAGGCGGGAACGCCGGTGCTTGCCGCGGCAGCCGGCATCGTCAGGACGGCCGAACTGCATCCGCAATATGGCAACATGGTCGAGATCGATCATGGCAATGGTTTGACGACGCGCTACGCCCATGCTTCCGGGTTGTTCGCCAGAGCCGGCGAACTGGTCAAGCGCGGCCAGCGCATCGCCCTGGTGGGATCCACCGGCCGCTCGACGGGCCCGCATTTGCACTTTGAAGTCCGGATCAATGGCGCTGCGGTGAACCCCATGCGCTTTCTGGAGCGCGGCGGCGCGCGACTCGCGCAGTATCAGCCCTGATCCGGGCGCAGCCGGCGCCTTGACGGGAAGGCCCGTCCGTCCGCATGTTAAAATCGCGCGCTCCGGCGCAGGCCGGCCCGTACAGCCCATCCAGCGCGTGAACTTTCCATGATTTCCGGTTTCCTCAAGAAGATCTTCGGCAGTCGCAACGACCGCCTGTTGCGTCAATATTCCTCTGCCGTTTCCCGCATCAATGTCCTCGAAGGCCGCATGCAGGCACTCGGCGACGCCGATCTGGCAGCCATGACCCCGGCCCTCAAGGCGCGCGTGGAGAATGGGGAAAGCCTCGACAGTCTGTTGCCGGAAGCCTTCGCCGTGGTACGCGAAGCGGCGCGGCGCGTGCTTGGCCTGCGCCATTTCGATGTGCAACTGGTCGGCGGCATGGTGCTGAACGACAACAAGATCGCCGAAATGCGCACCGGCGAGGGCAAGACCCTGATGGCGACCCTGCCGGCTTATCTCAATGCGCTGTCGGGCAAGGGCGTGCATGTCGTCACGGTGAACGATTATCTCGCCAGCCGCGATGCGGCCTGGATGGGACGCGTCTACAGCTTCCTCGGCCTGACCGTCGGCTGCAACCTGCCGCACATGAACCACGAGGCCAAACAGGCTGCCTACGCGGCCGATATCACCTACGGCACCAATGGCGAATTCGGCTTCGACTACCTGCGCGACAACATGGTGTATGCCGCCAACGAGCGCGTACAGCGCGGACTCAACTACGCTGTCGTCGACGAAGTCGATTCCATCCTGATCGACGAGGCGCGCACTCCGCTGATCATCTCCGGACAGGCCGAGCAGCACACCGAGCTCTACATCAAGATCAACGCCGTGCCGCCGCTGCTGGAAAAGGGCGTGGCGGCGGAAAATCGCGAGGAGGAGGATACCGGCGATTTCGTCGTCGACCTCAAGGCCCATTCGGTGCTGCTCACCGAGCAGGGCCACGAGAAGGCCGAGCAGATTCTGGCGAACATGGGCCTGCTGACCGAAGGCGGCAGCCTCTACGATCCGGCCAACATCCTGCTCATGCACCACCTGTACGCCGCCCTGCGGGCGCACAACCTGTTCCACCGCGACCAGCACTATGTCGTGCAGAACGGCGAGGTGATCATTGTCGACGAGTTCACCGGTCGCCTGATGGCGGGCCGCCGCTGGTCGGACGGTCTGCACCAGGCCGTCGAAGCGAAAGAGGGCGTGTCCATCCAGTCCGAGAACCAGACGCTGGCCTCGATTACCTTCCAGAACTACTTCCGCATGTACAAGAAGCTGGCCGGCATGACCGGCACGGCCGACACGGAAGCTTATGAATTTCAGCAGATTTACGGTCTTGAAACGGTGGTGATTCCCACCAACCGGCCGATGATCCGCGACGATCGCAACGACCAGATCTATCGCACCGCCGCCGAGAAATACAACGCCATTCTCGCCGACATCAAGGACTGCCACCAGCGCGGCCAGCCGGTGCTGGTCGGCACCACCTCGATCGAGAACTCCGAACTGCTCGCCGGCCTGTTGCAAAAGGAAAAACTGCCACACCAGGTGCTGAACGCCAAGCAGCACGCCCGCGAGGCCGAGATCGTCGCCCAAGCCGGCCGGCCCGGCGTGATCACCATCGCCACCAACATGGCCGGTCGCGGCACCGATATCGTGCTCGGCGGCAATGTCGAGAAGCAGGCCGAGACGATCCGCGCCGACGCGAATCTGGCCGAGGCCGACAAGGAAGCGAGGATCGCCACGCTGCACGCCGAGTGGCAGTCGCTCCACGATCAGGTGCTCAAGGCTGGCGGCTTGCACATCATCGGCTCCGAGCGCCACGAGTCGCGCCGCATCGACAACCAGCTGCGTGGCCGCGCCGGCCGCCAGGGCGATCCGGGCTCCTCGCGCTTCTACCTGTCGCTCGACGATCCACTGCTCAAGATCTTCGCCGGCGAGCGCCTCAACACCATCATGGTGCGCCTCAAGATGCCCGAGGGCGAGGCCATCGAGCATCCGCTCGTCAGCCGCTCGCTCGAATCGGCGCAGCGCAAGGTCGAGCAGCGCAACTTTGACATCCGCAAGCAACTGCTCGAATACGACGATGTCGCCAACGACCAGCGCAAGGTCATCTACCAGCAGCGCAACGAACTGCTCGACGCCGCCGACATTGCCGACACCATCGCCGCCATGCGCCAGGGCGTGATCCACGACCTGTTCCGCGAATACGTGCCGGCGGAAAGCGTCGAGGAGCAATGGAACCTTGGTGGCCTGGAGGTCGCGTTGATCGCCGAGCTTACCCTCAAGCTGCCCATCGTCGAGTGGGTCAAGGACGATCCGAAGCTGGGCGACGAAGATCTGCTCAAGCGCATCCTCGATGCCGCCGACGCGGCCTATGAGGAAAAGGTGGCCAAGGTCGATCTCGCCGCGTGGCGCGGTTTCGAGCGCAGCGTCATGTTGCAGAGCCTCGACACGCACTGGCGCGAGCATCTCGCCGCGCTCGACCACTTGCGCCAGGGCATCCACCTGCGCGGCTATGCGCAGAAGAATCCGAAGCAGGAATACAAGCGCGAGGCCTTCGAGCTGTTCGAGGCGCTGCTCGGCACGGTGCGCAACGAGGTGACGCGCGTGCTGACGACGGTCGAAATCCGCAGCGCGGAACAGATCGAAACTGCCGAGCAGCAGCACCCCCAGCTCGAGAACGTGCAGTATCACCACGCCGATTACGAGGAAGCGCTGGCCGACGCCGGGGCGCCGGAGAAAAAGGCCGTGCCGCCTCATTTGCCCCACGAGCGCGCCCTGCCCAAGGTCGGCCGCAACGAGCCCTGTCCCTGCGGCAGCGGCAAGAAATACAAGCACTGCCACGGCAAGTTGAATTGAGCGCGCTGCGAACCATCGCGGAGGAGGGCGGCGGCGTCGTCATCCTCGACCAGACGAAGCTGCCGCGCGAAACGGCGTTCGTGCGCCTGACCGGGCTTGCCGAGGCCGCCCATGCGATTCGCGTCATGCAGGTGCGCGGCGCGCCGCTCATCGGTGCCACTGCCGCCTACGGCGTGGCCCTGGGGCTGGACGAGGACCTGCCGCTCGAAACCATCCTCGCCACGCTGGCCGCGACGCGTCCAACCGCAGTCAATCTAAATTGGGCACTGGCGCGCATGGAGCGCGTGCTGGAAAAGTCAGCCCCGGCGGCACGGCGGCAAATGGCCTGGGAAGAGGCGCGCGCCATCGCGCGCGAGGACGCCGAGGCCAATGCCGCCATCGGCCGGCACGGGCTGGAGATGCTGCGTCCCCTCGCCGCGCGCAAGGGCCGCCTTGAGCTGATGACCCACTGCAATGCCGGCTGGCTCGCCACCGTCGAGCACGGTACGGCACTTTCTCCGATGTATGCCGCATACGAAGCCAATTTGGCCATGCATGTCTGGGTGTCGGAAACCCGCCCGCGCAACCAGGGTCTGCTGACTGCATGGGAGCTTGCGCAAGCCGGCGTGCCGTACACCCTGATCGCCGACAATGCCGCCGGCCTGCTGATGATGCAGGGCAAGGTCGATTGCGTCATCGTCGGCGCCGACCGCATCGCGAGCAACGGCGATACGGCCAACAAGGTCGGCACCTATCTCAAGGCGCTCGCCGCCAGGGCGCACGGCGTGCCGTTCTACGTCGCCGCGCCGGTCTCCACCATCGACTTCGCCTGCCCGGACGGGACGGGCATTCCCATCGAGGAACGCGCGGCCGAGGAACTTGGCGCCGGGAACGTGCCGGTCGCCAATCCGGCCTTCGATGTCACGCCGGCCGGCCTGATCGCCGGTGTCATCACGGAGCATGGGATCGTCGCGCCGGGCGACCTGGCAAGGGTGCGGCAGTGAGCGATCTGGCGGGAGACGTGCTCGCCACGGCGCGCGCCATGAACGCCAGCGGCATCAATCGCGGCGCGGCCGGCAACGTCAGCGCGCGCTGCGCCGATGGATTCCTCATTACCCCGACCGGTATGCCCTACGACGAGTGCATGCCGGCGGACATGGCAAAAGTCAGCCTCGGCGGGACGGCGAGCGGAAACAGAAAGCCCTCCTCCGAGTGGCGCTTCCATCGCGACATCTATGTGGCGCGGCCGGAGGCCGGCGCGGTCATCCACTGCCATTCGCCGTTCGCCACTTCGCTGGCTTGTCAGGAAGTCGAAATCCCGCCTTTCCACTACATGATCGCCCGCTTCGGCGGCGACACGGTGCGTTGCGCCGCCTATGCCACCTTCGGCACGCAGGAACTGTCCGATGCCGTGCTGGCCGCCCTCGACGACCGCCGCGCCTGCTTGATGGCGCATCACGGCATGCTCGTTTTTGGTGCGAACCTCAAGGAAGCCCTGGCGCTGACCATCGAGCTGGAATCCCTCTGCGAACAATTCTGGCGCGTCCTGCAATTGGGCCAGCCCCGGCTGTTGCCGGAGGGCGAGATGCTCAATGTTCTCAATAAATTCAAGGACTACGGTCGGCAAGACTGACCAAAGGCATTCAGGCGAAGCGATTTGCCGCCTATGCCATTGTGGATAACCCTCGGTAGGTGCAGCCGGCGCGTTGCAAAAATCCCACAGCCCACAGGAGTCAGGGAGCGGAAAAGGGTGATTGCACCCTCCCGAGGCGTCCGGATTTGGGAGAATGGCGCCAGCTTCCAGATCGGGAGTCCCGGCAGTTTCAGTGGCCAACCACGTGGAGTCATTGAAATTGCAATCTTCAAACGTAAAGGAGATTTACATGCAAAAGAAAATCATCGCCCTGGCCGTCGCTGCTGCTGCTGCTGCTCCGGCCTTCGCGCAGTCGAACGTCCAGATCTACGGCATCATGGACGTTTATTTTGCCCGCTCGTCCGGCAACAGCCTGTCCGCCTCCGGCGTCGGCTCCGGCGGCTTGAATGCCTCCCGTATCGGCGTGAAGGTGAGCGATGACTTGGGTAACGGCATGAAGGCCTATGCCAACATCGAGTCCGCCATCACCGCTGGTCAGGACACCACCAACGCTTCCGCTTTTGGCGGCACGACCCGTCAGTCCTACGTCGGTCTGAGCGGTTCCTTCGGTGCCGTGCAGATGGGTACCCAGTCGTCCCTGTCCGACGCTTGGTCCGGCGCCTATGATTACGCCGCTGACCTGTCCGCCAAGACCTTCCTGCGTGGCGCCGGCAGCACCGGTATCGCCAAGGTGGCCAACTCCGTCGCCTACCTGTCGCCGAGCTTCAGCGGCGCGACCGTCGGTCTGGCCCACGTTGCTTCGGAACTGGCTGCCGCCAAGACCGACATCAACCAGATTGGCGTGAACTACGGCAACGGCCCGATCAAGGCAACCTATGTTTACAGCAAGACCGCCAGCAATGGCGCCAAGGGCAGCTTCCTCGGCCTCGGCTATGACTTCAAGGTTGTGAATGTCATGTTCGAATACACCGACACCAAGACCGCTGGCGTCAAGGACAAGTTCTGGCAGCTCGGCGCCGTGATCCCGGTTTCCGCCGTCGGCAACATCCACGTCGGTACCGGCAAGGAGACCGAAGCCGACGGCACCAGCGGTAAGTCCACGATCGTGGCTTACACCCATGGCCTGTCGAAGCGCACCACCGCTTACGCGGGCGTGGTTCGCAACAGCAGCGAAGCCGCTTATACCGGCGCCGCTCCTGGTGGTCTGTTTGCTTCGGTTCCGGGCGTTGCCGGCCAAGGCTACACCAACATCGCCGTTGGCATGCGTCACACCTTCTAATTCCGGCCCAGCCTGAGTTAGTTCAAACGGCCGCCTTCGGGCGGCCGTTTTTATTTTTGCTCTCCCGAAAGTCAGTTCCGGCGGGACGGCGGTGGCCTGTAAAATGGCGCGCTTTCGGATCGGGAGCCTCCCAATGCAGATCGAACACAGCGTTTTCATCGTCACCGGCGGGGCGTCCGGCCTCGGGGCGGGGGTGGCCCGCCTGCTGGCGGGGCAGGGCGGCAAGGTGGTGATCGCCGACATGAACAAGGTCGCCGGGGAGGCGTTGGCCACCGAGTTGGGCGCCAGCACGCGCTTCGTGGAAACCAATGTGGCCGACGAGGCCAGCGCGCAGGGTTGCGTGGCGGCCGCGCAGGCGGCATTCGGGTCCGTGCATGGACTGGTGAACTGCGCCGGCATCGTGATCGGCGAGAAGACGGTGGGCAAGGAGGGCGCGCATGCGCTGGCCTCGTTCAGGCGCGTGATTGACGTCAATCTGATCGGCAGCTTCAACATGATCCGTCTGGCGGCCGAGGCGATGAGCCGCAACGAGCCGAATGGGGAAGGCGAGCGCGGCGTGATCGTGAATACCGCTTCCGTGGCGGCCTTCGATGGTCAGATCGGACAGGTCGCCTATGCGGCTTCGAAGGGCGGCATTGTCGCGATGACGTTGCCGCTCGCCCGCGACCTGTCGCGCAACGGCATCCGTGTGATGACCATCGCGCCGGGGATTTTCGAGACGCCGATGATGGCCGGGATGCCGCCGGAAGTGCAGGAGGCGCTGGGCAAAATGGTGCCTTTCCCGCCGCGCCTCGGCCGGCCGGCGGAGTTCGCCGCGCTGGCGGCGCACATCGTGCAGAATCCTATGCTGAACGGCGAGACGATCCGCCTCGATGGCGCGATCCGCATGCAGCCGAAGTAATCGCTCGTGTCAGAAAACTGCTACCACTGTGGCCTGCCGGTACCGGCGGACCTCGATTTGCACGTCGAAGTCGACGGTGCGCCGCGTACGATGTGTTGCGCCGGTTGCCAGGCCGTGGCGCAGGCGATTGTCGATAACAATCTCACCGACTACTACCGGCATCGCGACGCGCTGCCGGAATCGCCGCGTGAGGCCATGCCGCTGGAGTTGCAGGAACTCGGGTTGTTCGACCATCCCGAAGTGCAGAAGAATTTCGTGCGGCCGGTGGGCGATCATGAGCGCGAAGCGGCGCTAATCCTCGAAGGTATCACCTGCGCGGCCTGCGTCTGGCTCAACGAGGCTCACATCGCGCGCCAGCCGGGCGTGACGGCCGTCGATATCAACTACGCGACGCGGCGGGCGCGGGTGCGCTGGGATGAAAACGCCACCAAGCTGTCGGCGATTCTTGATGCGGTCCAGGCGATTGGTTATCGCGCGCATCCTTACGACATCACCCGTTCGGAGCAACTCGCACAGAAGGAGCGGCGCACTGCGCAGTGGCGGCTTTTCGTCGCCGGCTTCGGCATGATGCAGGTGATGATGTATGCCCTGCCGATCTATCTGGCCGATGGCGACATGACGCCGGACATCGAGCAGTTGATGCGCTGGGCGAGCCTGCTGCTGACGCTGCCGGTCATGGCCTACTCGGCGGCGCCGTTTTTCGCGAATGCATGGCGCGACCTGAAATTCCGCCGCGTCGGCATGGACGTGCCGGTGGCGCTGGGACTGGGCAGCGCCTTTCTGGCGAGCGTCTGGGCCACGCTGATGGCAGCCGGTGTGATCTACTTCGACTCGGTGACGATGTTCGTCTTCTTTCTGCTGTCCGGACGCTATCTGGAAATGATGGCCCGGCAGAAGGCGGCGCGCGGCGTCGAGGCGCTGGCGCGTGCCCTGCCGGCCTTCGCCGAGCGTCTGCCGCATTGGCCGGCGACCGAGGGCGAGCGTGTCGCCGTCGTCGATCTGGCTGCTGGCGACGTGGTGCGCGTGAAGCCCGGCGAAACCCTGCCCGGTGATGGCGAGGTCATCGAGGGCGAAAGCAGTTGCGACGAGTCGTTGCTGACCGGCGAGAGCCGGCCGGTGGCGAAGCAGGCCGGCTCCGCCGTGACCGGCGGCAGCCTGAACGTCTCCAGCCCGCTTGTCATTCGGCTCGGAGGCGTCGGCGAAGCCACGCGCCTGGCTTCGATCCGGCGCCTGATGGAGCAGGCGGCGGCAGAGAAACCGAGCATCGTGCAGACCGCCGATCGCATTGCCGCACGCTTCATCTGGGTGCTGCTGGCCTTGGCCGCGACGAGCGGGCTGTATTGGCTCAATGCCGATCCGGAGCGCGCCTTGTGGATTTTCGTCGCCGTGCTGGTGGTCAGTTGTCCCTGCGCGCTTTCTCTGGCGACGCCCGCGGCGCTGACGGTCGCGACAGGAGCCATGGCGCGCGCAGGGGTACTCGTGACGCGCGGACATGCGATCGAAACACTGGCGCGCGCCAATCGCTGGGTATTCGACAAGACCGGGACGCTGACGACGGGCCGGCCCACCGTGGTCGACTGGCGCAGTTTTGGCGGTGCGGATGAGGACCGGACGTTTGCCCTGGTGCGGGCCCTGGAGCAGGCGTCGGAACATCCGATCGGGCGCGCCCTGCTGGAAAAAGTCAGCGCCGGCGGGACGGCGAGTGTTTCCGCCCTGCGCGCGATGACCGGCTTGGGGATCGAGGCCCGCCTCGAAGCTGGCCATGCGGTGCGCATCGGCGTTCCGGCTTTCGTTGCCGAATTGCATGGCATGCCCGTTCCCGAGGCGATGGGTGACTGGTTGGACTCGGGCGATACGGTTGTTGCCTTGGGTGATGCGTCGGGCTGGCTGGCCGGCTTCCGGATTGCCGACCGGTTGCGACCAGGGACTGCCGAGGCGCTGGGCAACCTGCATGGGCAGGGCTTGAAGCTCACGATCCTGTCGGGGGATGCGCCGCGCACCGTGGCGGCCGTCGCCGCGGAACTGCATGTCGATGAATATCGCGGCGGCATGACGCCGGAAGGCAAGCATGCCTATCTGGGCGAGATGCAAGCAGCAGGCGATACCGTGGCGATGGTGGGCGATGGAGTCAACGACGCTCCCGTGCTGGCGCAGGCGCACGTGTCCGTGGCCATGGGTGGCGGCACCGATCTCGCGCGCGGCCAGGCCGACGTGGTGCTGCTTTCCGACGATCTGACGCATCTGGCGTCAGGTGTCGCCATTGCCCGCCGCACCCTGCGGATCATGCGGCAGAATCTGGCTTGGGCCTTTGCATACAATGTGATTGCGATTCCCTTGGCCATGACGGGGCATGTCACTCCATGGATGGCGGGCATTGGCATGTCGGCGAGCTCGCTGCTGGTAGTGTTGAATGCCTTGCGCCTGCAAAACCGGATGCGCTAAGGGGCCAATGGCGGAGAGGAGAGCATGGAAAGCCTGTATCTGTTGATTCCCGTTTCAGTGGTGCTGGTGTTCATTATCGGCGTGGTTTTCTGGTGGTCGCTGAAAAGTGGCCAGATGGAGGATCTGGAGGGGCCGGCCTACCGAATCCTGATGGATGATGATCGTCCGGAACAGCCCGAAACGGCAGGTGAGCCGAATCGCGACGTGAAGCAAGTGTCAAGTTAGCGCCAATCTGTTGACGCAGATCAATGTGCTATATCCGACATGATTTCATACTGCGCCACGGATTTTGCGGACGTTGCCAGACTTCCGGTTGCGGCCGCTTCATCGGTTAGTCTCTCTGTTGGGGTTGGGGGTGCGCGTTTCGCGCACCCTTTTTTTTCGCCCTTCGCCATAATATAAACATGGTTATTGGTGGCATAAAGAAATCCGCAATGCACCAAAGTTGATCTGGGTCAAAATGCCGCACTTGTTGTGAAGTATCCTCCTCGACCAGCCTCCACAGGCAGGTTGTGGAGAAGGGGAGCAGGTTTTTGTTTTTTTTATAGAGAGGTGAAAACCATCATGCAATCGCAAGCGACTTACAACTACAAAGTCGTGCGCCAGTTCGCCGTGATGACCGTTATCTGGGGCATCGTCGGCATGCTGGTCGGCGTCATCATCGCCGCCCAGTTGGTCTGGCCAGAACTGAGCATCGTCGAATGGCTGTCATACGGGAGGCTGCGGCCACTTCATACCAACGCGGTGATTTTCGCGTTCGGAGGCTGCGCTCTGTTCGCCACCTCTTATTATTCCGTGCAGCGCACTTGTCACACCACACTGTTCGCACCAGGGCTGGCATCATTTACTTTCTGGGCCTGGCAGCTGATCATCGTTCTGGCCGCCGTCTCCCTGCCGCTCGGCATCACCACCGGCAAGGAATACGCCGAGCTCGAGTGGCCGATCGACATCCTGATCACCGTGGTTTGGGTTTCCTACGCCGTCGTCTTCTTCGGCACCATTGGCATCCGCAAGACCCCGCACATCTACGTGTCGAACTGGTTCTTCGGCTCGATGATCATCGCGGTTGCCCTGCTCCATCTGGGCAACAGCGCCGAGATCCCGGTCAACTTCTTCAAGTCCTACTCCGCCTACGCCGGCGTGCAGGATGCCATGGTGCAGTGGTGGTATGGCCACAACGCCGTCGGCTTCTTCCTGACCGCGGGCTTCCTCGGCATGATGTACTACTTCGTGCCGAAGCAGGCCGGCCGTCCGGTGTATTCCTACCGCCTGTCGGTGGTGCACTTCTGGGCCCTGATCTTCACCTATATGTGGGCCGGTCCGCACCATCTGCACTACACCGCCCTGCCTGACTGGACCCAGTCCATCGGCATGCTGTTCTCGCTGATTCTGCTGGCTCCCTCCTGGGGCGGCATGATCAACGGCATCATGACCCTGTCGGGTGCCTGGCACAAGCTGCGCGACGATCCGATCCTCAAGTTCATGATCACCGCGCTGTCGTTCTACGGCATGTCGACCTTCGAAGGCCCGATGATGTCGATCAAGACCGTGAATGCGCTGTCGCACTACACCGACTGGACCGTCGGCCACGTGCACTCCGGCGCGCTTGGCTGGGTCGCCATGATTTCGATCGGCTCGATCTACTATCTGCTGCCGCGCCTGTTCGGCAAGTCGGAAATGTATTCGACCAGCCTGATCAACGTGCATTTCTGGATGGCCACGCTTGGCACCGTGCTCTACATTGCCGCGCTGTGGATCTCCGGCGTGATGCAAGGCCTGATGTGGCGCGCGACCAACGCGGACGGTACGCTGACCTACTCCTTCGTCGAGTCCGTCAAGGCGTCCTACCCGTTCTGGACGATCCGTGTCGTGGGCGGCCTGCTGTTCCTGACCGGCATGCTTCTCATGGCCTACAACATGTTCAAGACCATCGCTGGCGGCCGCTCGGTCGATGACGCCAAGGTCCTTGAACCCGCCCACGCTCACTGATTGCAAGGGAGATAAAGAATCATGGCTTTGACGCATGAGAAAATCGAAACCAGCAATACCCTGATGATCGTCCTGACGTTGCTGGCGGTCATCTGGGGCGGTCTGGTCGAAATCGTTCCGCTGTTCTTCCAGAAGTCCACCACCACGCCGGTCAATGAACTGGTGAAGCCCTATGACGCGCTACGTCTGGCCGGCCGGGACATCTACATCCGCGAAGGCTGCTACAACTGCCATTCGCAGATGGTGCGCCCCTTCCGCGCCGAGACCGAGCGTTATGGACACTATTCGGTGGCGGGCGAGTTCGTCTATGACCATCCGTTCCAGTGGGGTTCCAAGCGCACCGGCCCGGATCTGGCCCGCGTGGGTGGCCGCTATTCAGACCAGTGGCACAAGATTCACCTGCTGAATCCGCGCGACGTCGTTCCCGAGTCGAACATGCCGGCCTACTACTGGCTGGACCGTCCGCTCAAGGATCCGGCGATCGGTGCCAAGATGGCCGCTCTGCGCAAGGTGGGCGTACCCTATACCGACAAGGAAATTGCCGAGGCGCCGAAGGCGATCGAAGGCAAGACCGAAGTCGAGGCGGTGATTGCCTACCTGCAGGGCATGGGTCTGGCGCTCAAGCAGACCCGCTAAGCCAAAATGGACATCAACGACCTGCGTTCCATCTCCACGGTGCTGGCATTCCTTGCGTTTGTCGGCGTCGTGGCGTGGGCTTACTCCGGGAAGCGCAAGCACGCCTTCGATGAAGCGGCCAATCTGCCGCTCGACGACGACGAGCCGGCTCATACCGGAAACGCAGGCCAACAGCACAACTGAAAGGAATTCGTCATGGATTTCAAGAATACGAGCGATTTCGTCAGCGGTTTCTGGAACCTCTACGTCATCGTGATCGTCGCGGTCAGCATCATCGGCTGCGCCGTTTTTCTGTGGTTGCAAGGTTCGTCAAAATTCAAGCCGGGCGAAGTGACCGGTCACGTTTGGGATGAGACCCTGCAGGAGTACAGCAACCCGCTGCCGAGCTGGTGGCGCTGGATGTTCTACATCACCGTCGCTTTTGCCCTGGTCTATCTGGCGCTGTATCCCGGCCTCGGCAACATGGCCGGCAGCTTCGGCTGGACGATGCGCGGCCAGTATGAAGCGGAGATGCAGGCCGCCGAGAAGCAATACGGTCCGAAGTTCAACCAGTTCCTGAAGCAGGACATCATGACCGTGGCTGCCAATTCGGAAGCCAAGGAAATGGGTGCCCGCCTGTTCCAGACCTACTGTGCGCAATGCCACGGTGGCGACGCCGGCGGCCAGCCGAGCTTCCCGAACCTGAAGGACGGCGACTGGCTGTGGGGTGGTACGCCCGAGAAGATCAAGGAGACTATCACCGGTGGTCGCACGGGCATCATGACGCCGAAGGGGACCAAGCCCGACATGGATGCCGAGCAGATCAAGGATGTCGTACATTACGTGCGCTCCCTGTCCGGCCTGACGGCGGATTCCGCCCGTGCCCAGCGCGGCCAGGAACTGTTCCCGCAAGCCTGCGCGGCCTGCCACGGCGCGGATGCCAAGGGCATGCAGGCGGCCGGCTATCCGAACCTGACCGACAAGGTCTGGCTGTATGGTTCGCGTGAAGAGACCATGATCGAGACCGTCACCAAGGGTCGTCAGAACCAGATGCCGGCCTTCGGCGAGTTTCTCGGCGAAGCCAAGGTGCATCTGCTGACCGCCTACGTCTGGGGCCTCGGTGGCGGTGTCAAGCCCGCACCCGCCGCTCCGGCGGAGGAGGCCGCACCGGCACCGGCTGAAGCAGCAGCCGAAGCCGCCCCGGCAGCGGAACAGAAGTAAGCATCATCAGCATCAATACTCCCGGCCAGCAATGGCCGGGAGACATCTTGCCCATGATACTGGGGGTCGCGCAAGCGGGAATGGGCAAGAACGTGGGGCGGTTTCAGGGGATCGCCCGCTTTGATAGGATGTAAGGTCTTAACTTTGCACGCAACCAACCCTTGAGCATCGCCTAACATGAACCAGCCCCCCCAGCAAGAAGCAACCGCTAGCGCGGAAGAAGCAGAAGTCACCCTCTACAAAACCAGAAAGAAAATCCATGCCCGCTCAGTGACGGGTGTATTCGCCAACTGGCGCTGGATTCTGGTGTGGTTTACCCAGTTGCTGTATTACGGTTTGCCCTGGTTGCCGTGGAATGACCGGCAGGCCGTGCTCCTCAATCTCGTTGAGCGCAAGTTCTATATCTTCGGACTGGTGCTGTGGCCGCAGGATGTATTTTTCCTCGCCATCATCCTGATCATCTCGGCCTACGCCCTGTTCCTGTTTACAGCGGTGGCGGGGCGCCTGTGGTGCGGCTATGCCTGTCCCCAGACGGTCTACACGGAAATCTTCATGTGGATCGAGGAGAAGATCGAGGGAGACCGGGTGGCCCGGATGAAGCTCGACAAGGCGCCCATGGATGCCCGCAAGTTCCGCCTGCGCGCAATGAAATTCGGGGCATGGGGTCTGCTGTCGCTTTGGACGGGTTTTACGCTCGTCGGCTATTTCACCCCGATACATGATCTCTGGGGTTCGTTCTGGGCCTGGACCCTTGGCCCTTGGGAAACCTTCTGGATCTTTTTCTACGGCTTCATGACCTACCTGTTCGCCGGCATCATGCGCGAGCAGGTTTGCCTCTACATGTGTCCCTATGCGCGCTTCCAGAGCGTGATGTTCGATCCGGACACACTCGTCATCACCTACGATCCCGAGCGCGGCGAACCGCGCGGACAGCGCAAGAAGGGCATCGACCCGCGCAGCGTCGGCAGGGGTGATTGCGTGGACTGCGGGATTTGCGTGCAGGTCTGTCCGACCGGCATCGATATCCGCAACGGCCTGCAATACGAGTGCATCGGCTGTGCCGCCTGCATCGATGCCTGCGACGAGGTGATGGAGAAGATGGATTATCCGAAAGGACTGATCCGCTATACAACCGAGCATGCGCTGGAAAAGCACTGGGGCCGCAAGGAAATCATCAGCCATATCCTGCGTCCGCGCATCATCATCTATTCGGTGATCCTGGTCGGTATCAGCCTGGCTCTGGTCTGGGGCATCGCCCACAAGCCGGATTTGCGCGTCAACGTGATTCGCGACCGGGCGATTCTGGCGCGCGAGGTCGAAGGCGGACTGGTCGAAAACGTCTATCGGCTGCAGGTAATGAACGTGTCCGAGGCCCCGCATCGCTACAGGGTGACGGTCAGCGGCCTTGATAGCATTGCCTTGGATGGGAACAATGTTCTCGATGTTCCGCCCGCCACGACCAAGAGCTTCTCGGTCGCGGTGCGTGTGCCGCCAGAATCAGGCAAGCGCGGTTCGCATACGATTTATTTCGATGTGAAGGCGGAGGCCAACGAAACCATGGCCGTCCATGAAAAAGCCACCTTCCTGATGCCCTAACCGGAAATGACAAGCATGGCGACAACGACAGGCACTACTCAAGGCGTCAAACCCTGGTACCGGGAACCGTGGCCTTGGTTTCTGATGGCCGGCCCCTTTATCGTGATCGTTGCGGGAATCGTGACCGCGTGGCTGGCGGTATCAAGCAGTGACGGCCTTGTGACCGAGGATTATTACAAGCAGGGTCAGGCAGCGGGAGAAACGCTCTCGCGCAGCCGGCGCGCCGATGAACTCGGCTTGCAAGCCGGAATCCGCCTGAAGGCGGAAGGCATCCGCGTGCGTTTGAGCAGCCAGGCCGCGGTGCCGTTCCCGGACATGCTGCAGGTGACACTTTCGCATCCGACGCGCGCCGGCCTCGATCAGAAAAGTCAGTTGCGGCGCGACGGCGATGCGTATGTCGGAGAAATGCATCTGCCACGCTCTGGCCATTGGCTGGTGCTGGTGGAGGACGAGGCGAGATCCTGGCGTCTGATGGGCAGCGTCGTGCTGCCCGCGGCCGATGAAACGGTGATCGGTGGCGGTGCTGCTGCCGCCGAAAAGCCGCAGTCGTAGTGGTTGTGTTTTTATCAACAAGGGGAGAAAAGCATGGAAGCCTTGAAACTTTTGTTCGGTACGGATATCGGCCTGCTGAGTGTTTTCACGATTGGGTTCGCGACCATTTTCGTCGTGTATATCTACGCCTTTGCCAAGAAGCATATGGAAGAGGACGCGAAGAACGCCGACAAGCAATAAGAGGCCCATTCGTTCGGCGAGGCGGGAAAGCCGGAAGGCTCCCGCCTTTTTATTTGTCTTGTGCCGGTCCGACCCCGATGGGCGGTGGCGCGAGGTTGACGATGCGGGTGAACAGGTCGCGGAACTCGTGATCCGGCTTGGCGCCGAAACGCGGGTCGCCATGCTCGCCAAAGGCCTCGGCGATGCCGATCCAGTCCTCCGTCGTCAGGAAGTGCTTGGCAAGAGGAATGACGACCTTTTCCTCCAGACTCATGTGTTGCCAAGCTTCTTCCGTCAGTTTTTCCGCCGCCTCGGCAAACGCTGCGAGACCGCCGGGAACGCCCGCCTCGAACTGCCCGAGTGCCTGCTCAAGGACGCGGATGTGCTGGGTGCTTTCCGCATGCTGGCGTTCGAGCGTGGCGATAACTTCGTTGGCCTCGCGGGTTCGCTCCTTGAGGCGCGTGAATAGGTAGGCATCTTCACGCGGATTGTGCAGGCGTTCGGAGAAGGCATCCATGTAATAGATCATCGCCCAGAGCAGCTTGAAGTCGGGCTTTGAACCCTTTTCCTGCATTTCCCTGACCAGATAGCGCAGACCGTGCAGGACCGCGCTCAGGGAGCGGTGCTCGTCATGGATGATGGCAAGTGCGCGGTTGAGCATCGCCTGCTCAACGATAGACCAGTACAGGAATCGTCGAGTGGGTCAGCACCTTCTGCGTTTCCGATCCGAGCAGCAGGCCGCCCAGACCGCGGCGGCCATGCGAGGCCATGAAGATCAGATCACATCCGGCGTTGACCGCGCCGGTGATGATCGCCTCATACGGAATGTCGCTGGTGACGGCGAGGGAGGCGCAATGCACGCCGGCTGCCTGCGCTTCCTGTTCGCAGGCGCCGAGAATTTCCTTTGCCTGCTGGTCGGCCATTTCGGCGAATTTTTCCGGCGTGGTCGGGTCGATGAGCGCGCCTTCGCCGTAGAAAGCGACAGGATACTCAGGTTTCGCATACAGGAAGGTAAGGCGTGCCTGCGCCTCCCGGGCAAAACTGATGGCACGCTTGACGGTGACGCTGGATAGCTGCGAACCATCCGTCGGGACGAGTATGTGCTGGAACATGTTTCCTCCCAATTGCCAAGTTTGCGATGGCGCTTGACGCAGATCAACATCGCTGCCACCGCTCTTGCCACAATCATAGCGCAATACATGGCTGTTATCCTCTCAGCTCCGTGCCGATCGAAGAAGGAGTCGCACATGGCAACCGGCAAACGTGCTTCCGCTGCGGTGATGCCGCATCGCGTGTTCCGGCAACTGCATGAAACGGTGGAAACGCATCTCGATCCGCTGGGCATGGCGATGCCATTGATGCACGCCCAGTTGGCATGGGCGAGCCATCCCCAGGAACTGGCCGAGGCGATGTCGGATTTGTCCGCCCGGGTGTTCGCGCTGCAATGGCACTCGTGGCAACGCATGCTCGGTCTTCCTAGCGAGGATGTCGAGTCGCCGAATCCCGACGACAATCGTTTCGCCGATCCGGTGTGGAAGGATTCGGCGACTTGGGATATCGCGAAGCAGTGGTATCTGATGACCACCCACCATGTACAGGACATGCTCTACGAGACGCCCGGACTATCAAATCGCGACCGGCGCCGCGCGGCATTCTGGTGGCGCAAGTGGCTGAACGCGATGGCGCCGACGAATTTCCTGCTGACCAATCCGGTGGCAATGCGCAAGGCGGCCGAGACGAACGGCGAGAGCCTGATCCGCGGCTGGCGCAATTTCCTCGACGACGTGCAGGCCGGCAATATCCGCATGACGCGGCCGGACGACTTCAAGGTCGGCGTCAATCTCGCCACGACGCCGGGCAAGGTCATCCTGCGCAATCGACTGCTGGAGGTCATCCATTACGCCCCGACGGCAGGCGCGACCTACCGGACGCCCATCCTGATCGTGACGCCGTGGATCAACAAGTTCTACATCCTCGACCTCACGCCGAAGAAGAGTCTGGTCAAGTTTTTGCTCGACCAGGGCTTCGACGTTTACATCACGAGCTGGAAGAATCCCGACGCCGGCATGGCGGACGTCAGCTTCGACGACTACCTGACCGATGGCATCGGCACGGCGATCGAGGCGGCGCGCAGCGTGGCGAAGAGCGACAAGGTGCATGCGGTCGGCTACTGCATCGGCGGCGCCGCGCTATCCGCGTACATGGCGTGGGCGAACCGCAGTTATGCGCCCAAGGATGTGCCGGTGGCGAGCGCGACTTTCTTTACCACGCTGGTCGATTATCACAAGCCGGGGGATATCGAGGTATTTCTCGACGAAGGCAGTTTTCATTACCTGTCGCGCACCATGGAGCAGAAGGGTTTTCTCGACGGCAAGGAGATGGCCGCCGCTTTCCGCCTGCTGCGTTCGAACAGTCTGGTCTGGCATTACGTGGTCCATGGCTACCTCTACGGCGAAGCGCCGCCGCCTTTCGACGTGCTGTTCTGGAACATGGATACGACGCGCATGCCGGCAAAAATGCACATCTGGTATCTACGCAACCTCTACCTCGACAACAAGCTGATCAGGAAGGATGCGCTGGAGGTCGCCGGGCAGCCGATCGATCTGACGCGCATCGTCCAGCCGGTCTATGCGGTCGCCGCCGCCGACGACCACATCGCCCCGTGGAAACAGACCTTCCGGCTCAACAACTTCGCGTCGGGTTCCAAGCGCTTTGTCCTGTCCAGTTCGGGCCATATCCTCGGCATCATCAATCCGGTGGTGCATCCTCCCAAGCGGGAATACTGGGCCGCCGACGCGGAGCGCCACGACGGCCCGGAGGATTGGCAGGAGCGCGCGGAACACAAGGCCGGCAGCTGGTGGGAGGACTGGATGGAATGGCTGAAACCGCTTTCCGGCCCGCAGGGGAAGCCGCCGGCCCTTGCCAGCAAGGCGTATCCGGCTCTGGGCGACGCTCCGGGCAGTTACGTGCTGGAACCGTAAAAAGTCAGTCACGGCAGGACGGCATCGACCGCATCGGCTATCATTGCGGCCTATAACTTAGGCTGCACTAGGCGGGCGTTCGCCCAGGCGGTCATGGATTGCAAACATGAAATGTGTCGATGATTTCCGCCTGAAGCTGGGCCGTGATGAACTGGTGCCCATCGTCATCGGCGGCATGGGAGTGGATATTTCCACCGCCGAACTGGCGCTTGAAGCGGCGCGGCTGGGCGGCGTGGGCCATATCTCGGACGCGATGGTGCCGACGGTTTCCGATCGGCGCTACAACACCAAATACGTCAAGAACAAGCTCAAGCAATACAAATACAACGTCGCCAACAGCGACAAGTCGGACGTGCAGTTCGACCTCGCGTTGCTGGCCGAGGCGACCGAAGCGCACGTGCGCCACACCATGGAGGCGAAGCGCGGCGACGGCCTGATCCTCATCAACTGCATGGAAAAGCTGACGATGAACGCGCCGAAGGAGACCCTGCGCGTGCGCCTGCGTTCCGCGCTCGACGCCGGCATCGACGGCATCACGCTAGCCGCCGGGCTGCATCTCGGTTCGTTCGGGTTGATCGAAGATCATCCGCGTTTTCGTGACGCCAGGCTGGGCATCATCGTTTCTTCCCTGCGCGCGCTCCAGCTTTTCATGAAGAAAAGCGCGCGTACCGGCCGCCTGCCGGATTATGTCGTCATCGAAGGTCCGCTGGCCGGAGGCCATCTTGGTTTCGGCATGGACTGGGCGAAATTCGACCTCGCGGTCATCGTCGCGGAGATCCGCGCCTGGCTCGCGGCGGAGAAGCTCGACATTCCGCTGATCCCCGCGGGGGGCATCTTCACTGGCGGCGACGCAACGACCTTCCTCGAGCATGGCGCCGCTGCCGTCCAGGTGGCGACCCGTTTCACGGTGGCTCGGGAGTGCGGACTGCCGGATGACGTCAAGCAGGAATACTTCAAGGCCGAGGAGAGTGATATCGAGGTCAACGGCATTTCGCCGACCGGCTATCCGATGCGCATGCTGAAGGGCAGCCCGGCGATCGGCGACGGCATCCGCCCGAACTGCGAGGCATACGGTTATCTGCTCGACACCAATGGCAATTGCCAGTACATCGATGCCTGGAACCGCGAGGTGGCGTTGCATCCGGAGGCGAAAAAAATCAGGGTGTGGGACAAGACCTGTTTGTGCACCCACATGCGCAATTTCGATCTCTGGACCTGCGGCCATTACACCTACCGCCTCAAGGACACGACGCGCCGGCTGGCCGACGATAGCTACGCGCTGCTGTCGGCCGAACATGTGTTCAACGATTACCGCTACAGCACGGGCGAAACGATTGCCCTGCCGGACGTCTGAACTGCGGGAGGGTTCCATGGCGGTCACGGCTCGGGACAGCGGCGGCGAACTGCGGCGCATCGTGCGCACCAACGAGGAAATCAAGCGGGTGGTAAGCATGGCCGCCAGGATCAGCCTGATGGCGATGAACGCGATTTTCCTTGCCAAGCGCGCCGGCCAGAGCGCGCTCGGCTTCGGCGTGCTCTCGAATGAACTGCGTCGTTTCGCCATGGATCTGCAGAAACAAATGACCCAACTGCGCGAAATGACCTATGGCAGCGTGGCGACGATCACGGCGCTGGTCAAGCAGGCGCGCACCGACCGCCTTCTGGAGCGAACTCGTGCGGAGTCCGCGGCGCAGGGCGCCGCGCGCAAGCTGCTCGATGCCTTCCTGCGCGCGCGTCATGGCATGGGCCGCGACCGCGAGCAGATCGCCGCACTGAACCGCCGCCTCGCGCAGATGATCGCCGACACCACGCAGCTTGTCGAACTGGGCAGCGTGCTGGCGCGCTCGGCGAAAATCGAGGCGGCCTATGGCGGTCCCTATTCGGTCGCGCTGATGCAGGTATCGAGCGACTTCGAGCGTGCCATCGGCGAAATCCAGCGCTCTTTGGAGAGTCTCGGCAAACAACAGGAGGCGAACGCATGAAAAACGCCCGCGTCATTTACGAGGACGGGAGTCACAAGTGGATCGCGCTGGTGCGCGACCCGAATCGCCCCGATTTCCTGATCGACACCAACGAATACCTCGTGGTGGATGGCGAGGATGCGATCCTGCTCGATCCGGGCGGCAGCGAAATCTTCCCCGCCGTGTTTTCCGCCCTGTCCGCCGAATTCGACCCGCGCAAGATCGACAAGATCTTCGCCAGCCACCAGGATCCGGACATCGTCTCCTCGCTGTCGCTCTGGCTGGAGTTCAACCCACGCATCAAATGCTACGTAAGCTGGTTGTGGACGGGCTTCGTGCCCCATTTCGGCGGCGATCAGGAAACTTTCGTGCCCTTGCCTGACGGCGGCGCCGACATCATGGTCGGCGCGCAGCGCTTGCGCGCGATTCCGGCACATTACCTGCATTCCTCGGGCAATTTCCACCTCTACGATCCGAAGGCGAAGATCCTGTTTTCGGGCGATGTCGGCGCGGCGTTGCTGCCGCCCGGCGAGGACGGGCTGTTCGTCGAGAACTTCGAGCGTCATATCCGCCATGCCGAGGCGTTCCACCGCCGCTGGATGGGATCGGAGCGCGCCAAGCGCGATTGGTGCCAGCGGGCATCACAGCTTGATATCGAGATGCTGTGTCCGCAGCATGGCGCCATCTATCGCGGTGAGCAGGTGCGCCGCTTCATCGACTGGTTCGCGCAGCTTGAAGTCGGCATCGTCAAGGCCTGATCGACGCCGTTGACCCGTATCAAGGTTTGCGCCGCAGGCCGGGGCGAGAATGACTTGCCCGACCCGATTCCCCCGTTCCGGAACCCATGACCAATTTGACCGAGCCATTGCACCTGCATCACAAGCATTGCGACGACCTGTTCGCCGACGCCGAGGCTGCCGTCGCCGGACGTGACTGGGATCGTGCGGCCGCGTTGCTGCATGCCTTCCATGAGGAAGTGGAGACTCATTTCCGGACGGAGGAAGAAGTTTTGTTCCCCGCCTTCGAGGCCGTCACCGGCATGGCCGGGGGACCGACGCAGATGATGCGCTACGAGCATGCGCAGATGCGCGAACTGATCGAGCAGATGGAGCGTGCCCGCGAAGCCGGCGATGGCAATGCCTTTGCCGGTGCGGCGGAGACTCTCCTCATCATGATGCAGCAGCACAACATGAAGGAGGAGAACATTCTGTACCCGATGTGCGACCGGACGCTCGCGGCGCAATCCGCGGGACTCGGGCCGCAATTGCAGCAAAGGCTGGATGCTTCATGCCGGATGACGGTCTGATTCCTGAACCGCAAGTGATCGACGGCCGCGAAATGCAGCCGCCGGAGCCGCTGGAAAGGACGCTGGCGGCGCTCGACGGGCTGCCGCCGGATGGAGAATTGCTGGTGTTGCTGTATTGCCATCCCAATCCGCTGTTCAACATCCTGCGCAACAACGGGTTTGTCTGGCAGGAGGACGTTCGCGAAGACGGCACGCACGAAATCCGCATTCGCCGGGCCTGAGTGCTGTCGGCCCCCGGTTCAGCATGCATCCGAATCTCTCGTTCGAGCAGGCGCCTCCGATTTCGGTGCCCTATCGCTTCTTCCTGACCGCGCCCTGGTTCGGCGTCGCGGCGGGCTTGGTGCTGCTCCTCGGCGGAGGGGAGGTGCTGGCCTCGCGCTGGACGATGAGCGCCCTGGCGGCGACGCACCTGCTGGTCGTCGGCTTCATGTTGCAGGCGATGTGTGGCGCGCTGCTCCAGTTCGTGCCGGTGGCGGCGGGCGGCAATATCTGGCGCCCGCGGCTGGTCGCCAATCTGGTGCACCCCCTGCTGCTTGCAGCGGCGATCATGCTGGTCACCGCCTTTCTGAGTCAGCGGACCTTCCTGTTTATTGCCGCCGCCCATGGCTTCGTCCTGGGGCTTGGTTTTTACGGGATGCTGGTGAGCGTGGCGCTATGGCGCACGCCGGCGCACGGCGGCACGATCGTCGCGTTGCGCATCGCCTTGATCGGTCTGCTCGTCACCCTGGCGCTGGGCGTGCTGCTGGCGACCGGCATCGCGCGGGGCGAAGCGTGGCCCCTGCTGACGTTGACCGATGTGCATGCGGCTTGGGGACTGGGCGGCTGGGCCTTGATGCTGCTGGCCGGGGTGTCCTATTTCGTCGTGCCGATGTTCCAGTTGACCCCGCCGTATCCGCAGTGGGTGGCCCGCAGCGTGCCGCCGGCGCTGCTGGCCCTGCTGCTGCTCTGGACGGTGGTGTTGCTGGGATTGGACGAGCGCGGACGTCCGGCAGTATTTCTCGGCGGACTCGGCGTGGCGGCGCTGTTCGCGACGACGACGCTGCATCTCCAATACCGTCGCCGCCGCAAGGTCAGCGATACCACGCTGCTGTTCTTCCGCACCGCCATGCTGAGCCTGCTGGCGGTGCTGCTTTCCGCGTTGCTGTTCGCCGTTTTTCCCGGGCTGGAAACGGACCCGCGCGCGGCAGTCTGGCTGGGCGTGCTGGTACTGGTCGGCGTCTTCGTTTCCGCGATCACCGGCATGCTGTACAAGATCGTCCCATTCCTGAACTGGCTGCACCTGCAACGCCTGTGCGGCTTGAACACCCTGCCGCCGACGATGAACCAGATGATTGCCGAGACTTCGATGCGGCGCCAGTTCCATGTCCATCTGGCGGCATTGGCCCTGCTGTTGGGGAGCGTGTGGGCCGTCGAATTGACACGCCTTGCCGGTGCGGTGTTCGCGCTCGACTGCGCCTGGCTGGGCGCCAACCTGATCGCCGCGGTGCGCGCCTACGCCCGCTTCAGAAATCGTATTCTCGCAGCCGCTTGATGTCGTTGATGGTGATCTGCTTGCCCTGCACGCCGATGAGCTTGGCTTCGGCCAGATCGTGGAAAATGCGTGACAGCGTTTCGGGCGTCAGGTTGAGTCGCGAAGCGATGATCTGCTTCGAGGTCGGCAGAGTAATCTCGATGCTGCCTTCGCACTTGCCGCTGCCTTCGTTCGGGCAATGCTGCAGCAGATAGCCGATGACCCGCTGGGCGCTGGAGCGCAGCGAATAGGATTCGACATCCTGCACCAGGGAGTGCAGGCGCATCGACAGGCCGGCAAGCATGTGGCGCGCGAACAGCGGATCGCCGGACAGCAGGTCGAAGACGGCATCCTTGGCGACATGCAGCAGCAAGGTGTCGGCGATCGCTTCGGCGAACACGGGGTAGGGGCGATCCATGAACATCACGGCCTCGCCGAAGCTCTGTTTCGGACCGAGGATGTCGACGACCTTTTCGTTGCCGCTGGAGGAGGGGAAGGCCAGCTTCAACTGACCGAAGACGATGACGTAAAACCCGCGGCAGGGATCGCCTTTCTGGAACAGCATTTCCCCCTTCGCGAGGCGCTTTTCGCGGGTCTGGGCGGCGATCTGGGCGATCTGGTCGGGGGTCAGCTCCTGAAACAGGGGCAGGCGCGCCAGCAGCGCGGGGACGTCGATGCGGTTGTCTTGCGTTTGGCTCATGGGGTCTCTCGCTCCAAGGGCGCAACCTTACCATGAGGAAGTGATCCGGTGCTTTATGTCGCGCTGAAACATCTGCATGTCGCCTGCGTTGTGCTGAGCATCACGGGGTTTTGCCTGCGCGGCCTGTTGCTCGCGCGAAAGTCAGCCCTGGCGGGACGGCGCTGGTTACGTGTCCTGCCCCACGTCAACGACACCCTGCTGCTGGCGGCGGCGCTCGGCCTGACCATGCAAACCGGCCAGTATCCGTTCCTCGACGGCTGGCTGACCGCCAAGGTGTTCGGCTTGATCGCCTATATCATCCTCGGGGCGCTGGCGCTGCAATCCGGGCGTCCGGCCGCGATGCGCATCGTTGCCGGTGCAGCCGCGGTGGTGGTGTTCGGCTGGATTGTCTCGGTCGCGCTCGCCAAGCACCCGCTCGGACTATTTGCCTGATCAGACGCGCCGCTCGGACAGCAGCTTCTTCAGGCCGGCGACGTCGAGAATCTGGATGTGCTTCTGGTGCACCGTGATCAGCCCTTCGTCCTGGAAGCGCGAGAAGGCGCGACTGACGGTTTCGAGCTTGAGGCCGAGATAGGAGCCGATTTCGTTGCGCGTCATGCGCAGGTTGAATTCGGTCGGCGAATAGCCGCGCGCGGTGAAGCGCTGCGACAGGTTCAGCAAGAAGGCGGCGAGCCGCTCCTCGGCGCGCATGATGCCCAGCAGCATCATCACCCCGTGGTCGCGGACGATTTCGCGGCTCATCACCTTGTGGAAGTGATGCTGCAACGCGCCGATCTCGCGCGAGTAGTCCTCGAGATCGGTGAACGGGATCACGCAGACCTCGCTGTCCTCGAGGGCGATGGCGTTGCAGGTATGCTTTTCCGATCCGATGCCGTCGAGGCCGAGGATTTCCCCCGCCATCTGGAAGCCCGTGACCTGGTCGCGGCCGTCCTCAAGCAGGACATCAGTCTTGAAGAAGCCGGTCTTGATGGCGTAGATGGCCTCGAACACGTCGCCGCCGCGATACAGGTGCTGGCCGCGCAGGATGCGCTTGCGCACGTTCACCAGTTCGTCGAGTTGCCCCAGTTCGCTTTCCGTCAGTCCCATGGGCAGGCACAGCTCGCGCAGGTTGCACTGCGAACAGGCCTCGCGCAGCGAGGCGACGGACAGGTGGCCTACCTGAGCGTGCATGGAATCATGACAGATGGAATATGGGGAGCTTTGATCTGTGTCAACGTGGACAAGCCAAGCTTGCTGCATTCTGCTCGCCTCGGGCATGGGAATCCGTCGGCGCTGGCTGGGCGGCCGCCCGCTTTTCCCACCTTCCACTTCATCGTCCAGTCGTGAGTCATTATCAGGAACTGATTTTCGATCCGCAAATAATTCGTCGCTTCGACGTCAGCGGGCCTCGCTATACGTCCTACCCGACGGCGGATCGCTTTGTCGAAGCCTTCGACGCCGCAGCCTATCGTTCATGGCTGGGGCGGCGAACGATCGGCGGGATCGGTCGGGCGCTGTCATTATACTTTCACATCCCCTTCTGCAACACCATTTGCTATTACTGCGCCTGCAACAAGATCATCACCAAGGATCACGGGCGCTCGGCCAAGTATCTGAAGTATCTTGGCAAGGAAATGGCGCTACAGGCCGAGGCGCTGGACGGTCCGCGCGACGTCGTGCAACTGCACTGGGGTGGCGGCACGCCGACCTTCCTTTCCCACGACGAGATGCGCCGCCTGATGGAAATGACTTGGCAGCATTTCAAATTGCTGCCGGACGGCGAATATTCGATCGAGGTCGATCCGCGCAAGGTAGATCGCGAAACGGTCAGGCTGCTCGCCGAGCTCGGTTTCAACCGCATGAGCATCGGCGTGCAGGATTTCGACCCGCGCGTGCAGCAGGCGGTCAATCGCATCCAGAGCTTGGATGAGACGCAGCTCGTCATCGAGTCGGCCCGCGAGTTCGGCTTCAAGGGTCTCTCGGTCGACCTGATCTACGGCCTGCCGAAGCAGAACGTCATCAGTTTCAACCACACGCTTGACGAGGTTATCAAGCTCTCGCCCGACCGTCTGTCGATCTACAACTACGCCCACCTGCCCAATCTCGCCAAGCCGCAGCGGCGCATCAGCGAGGCCGAACTGCCGAGTCCAGACGCCAAGCTGCAGATCGTCCAGCTCGCCATCCGCCGCTTGACTGACGCCGGCTACGTCTTCATCGGCATGGATCACTTCGCCAAGCCCGACGACGAACTGGCCGTGGCCCAGCGTCAGGGCCGGCTGCATCGCAACTTCCAGGGCTATTCGACGCATGCCGAGGCGGACCTGCTGGCCTTCGGCGTCTCGGCCATCGGCAAGGTCGGGCCGACTTACTGCCAGAACTACCGCACCCTCGACGAGTATTACGACGCGCTGGATCAGGGCATTTTGCCGGTGATGCGTGGCTTGGAGCTGACGGCCGACGATCTGCTGCGCCGCTCGATCATCCAGGCGCTGATGTGTCATTTCGAGCTGTCGATCGAGTCGATCGAGATCGCCCACCTGATCGACTTCAAGTCCTACTTCGCCGCCGAGCTGAAGGATCTCGCCGAGATGGAAGCGGCGGGACTGCTCTCCATCGACGACCAGTGGATCACCGTCCAGCCCAAGGGGCGCATCCTCGTGCGCGTCATCGCGATGGTGTTCGACAAGTATCTGCGCTCCGACCGCGAACGCGTGCGCTACTCCAAGGTCATCTGAAAAGGTCAGCGCCGGCGGTACGGCGACAATGACCGGCGTCCAGTTCATCATCCGTGCCTGAAAACAGCCTGCTAGCCCTGTTCATCGTCGGCCTGCTCGGCGCCGGCCATTGCGCCGGCATGTGCGGCGGCATCGTCGGCGCGCTTTCGCTGCAGGGGCCACAAGGCGGGGCGGCGGTTCCGGTGCATCTCGCCTACAACCTCGGCCGCATCGCCAGCTACGCGGCGGCCGGCCTGCTCGCCGGCGCCCTCGGCCAGCTTGCCGGCAGCCTGCTGCCGCTGCAGCAGGGCCTCTATCTGGCCGCCAACCTGATGCTCGTCGCCATGGGGCTCTACCTGCTCGGCCTCACGCAATCGCTGGCCTGGCTGGAGCGGGGCGGGCAGGCGGTGTGGCGGCGCATCCAGCCGCTGACGAAGGCTTTTCTGCCGGTGCGCGGCATGGCGCAGGCCTTCCCGCTCGGCCTGCTGTGGGGCTGGCTGCCCTGCGGCCTCGTCTATAGCGCACTGACCACCGCGCTGGCCAGCGGCTCGGCGGCCCACGGGGGCTTGCTGATGCTGGCCTTCGGGTTGGGTACCTTGCCCAATCTGCTGCTGGCCGGTCTGCTGCTGGCGCGCTTTCGCCGCTTCGCGCAGGCGCGCACGACGCGCGTCCTTTCCGGCCTGCTGGTGCTGGGCTACGCCCTGTATGGCCTGTTCAGCTTCTGGCTGACCTGAGGCGCGCGTTACCTGCCGGCTTCCTTTTCGGCATCGAGCTTTTTCAGGACGGCGGCGGCGGCTTCGTAGCGCATCTCCTGATCGATCCGGATCAATTCCCTGATCCGCTGCTCTTCCGCCGCCGCGCGGACGGCGGCCTCGCGTTTCTGCTCCAGGCGGGATTGCTCGTTCCGGTAGTCGGCGTCGTGCGTCACCGCCTTGCGCTCGGCGCTGCTACGGCGATGGATCTTGCGCGGGTCGCGTTCGTCCGGACGACAGGGCGTTTCCGAATAGCGGCTGTTGCCGCGGGCATCGATGCATTCGATCAGCTGGGCGTTCGTACTCGAGGCCAGCAGGGCGAAAAGCAGCGGCAGAAATTTCTTCATTGCAGGTTCCCGGCAAGACGATGGCAAGGGCCGATACTAGCGGCGCGCGGCATCGAGATCAACCCGTCATTTGCCTGCGGCAAGGGGGATCGGGGATAATCAGCATCCCCTGATATAGTCGAATGGAGAGAACAAGAATGGCCCTGACACCCCATGACCTCGTCGTCGAGGCGAAATCCCAGATCAAGGAAGTCGGCACCGCAGAGGCGCAGTCACTGCTCGGCAAGCGCGTGATCATCGACGTGCGCGAATACGACGAATATGCCGCCGGCCACCTGCCGGGTGCGATCAACATTCCGCGCGGCGTGCTTGAATTTAAGATCGGCATGGTGCCGGAATGCGCCAACAAGGACGGCGCCTTCCTGATCTATTGCCGCACTAGCGGCCGTGCCGCCCTGTCGGCCGTGCAGTTGCAGAAGATCGGCTACAGCAACATCATTTCCATGACCGGCGGTTTCGAAGCCTGGAACAACGAGCAGCGGCCGACCGAGAAGCCCGAACCGATCAACTTCGAATAGGTCGAACCGGCATGAACGCCCCGCGCCCCGAGCAGGAGGTCATCGAACTCGCCATCGGCGGGATGACCTGCGCCGCCTGCTCGGCGCGCATCGAGCGCCAGCTCAACAAGCTGCCGGGGGTCGAGGCCACGGTGAACCTGCCCGCCGAACGGGCGCATATCCGCTTCGACCCGAGCGGCATCGATGCCGACCGGCTGATCGCCACCATCGTCAAGACCGGCTTCACGGCGACGCCTTCGAGCGCCGACACGCGCGGCGAGGAGAAGGCGCGCAAGCAGGCGGCCTACCGCGCGGAAGTGAAGCGTTTCTGGATCGCGCTGGCGCTGACCCTGCCGCTGATCGCGCAGATGCCCTTCATGTTCGCCGCCGGCGCCGACGCGCACGCGGACATCCTGCCGCGCTGGCTGCAGTTTGCGCTGGCGACGCCGGTGCAGTTCTGGATCGGCTGGCGCTTCTATGTCGGCGGCTGGAACGCCGTGCGTGGCGGCAGCGGCAACATGGACGTGCTGGTGGCGCTCGGCACGACGATGGCGTGGGCCTACAGCACGGCCGTGTTGCTGCTCGACTGGCACGCGCATGTTTATTACGAGGCTTCGGCGACCGTCATCACGCTGGTGCTGATGGGCAAGATTCTCGAAGCGCGCGCCAAGGCGAAGACCTCGGCCGCCATCGAGGCGCTGATGCGTCTGCAGCCGCAGACCGCGCATGTCGAGCGCGATGGCCAACTGGTCGAACTGCCGGTGAAGAGTTTGATTCCCGGCGACGTCGTCGTCGTGCGGCCGGGCGAGGCGGTGCCGGTGGACGGCGAGGTGATCGCCGGCAACTCCAGCGCCGACGAGGCGATGCTGACCGGCGAGAGCCTGCCGGTGGCGAAGGCACCGGGCGACAAGCTGTTCGCCGCGACGATCAATGGCGATGGCCTCTTGCGCTGCAAGGCCACCGGCGTCGGCGCGCACACCCTGCTGGCCGGCATCATCCACATGGTCGAACAGGCGCAGGGTTCGAAGGCGCCGGTGCAGCGCCTCGCCGACCAGGTGGCGGCGATCTTCGTCCCGGTGGTGACGGCCATCGCGCTCGTCACCTTCGTCGCCTGGTGGTGGAGCGACGGCGATTTCACGCAGGCGCTCATCAATGCCGTGGCCGTGCTGGTGATCGCCTGCCCATGCGCGCTCGGTCTGGCGACGCCGACGGCGATCATGGTCGGCACCGGGCTCGGCGCCAGGGCCGGCGTGCTGATCCGCAACGCCCAGGCGCTGGAACTCGCCGAGAAGATCAGCGTGCTGGCGGTGGACAAGACCGGCACGCTGACCGCGGGCAAGCCGGTCGTGACGGAGATAAAAGTCAGTGCTGGCGGGACGGCGACCATGAGCGAGAATGAGGTGCTGAGTCTGGCCGCCAGCCTCGAACAGGGCTCGACGCACCCGCTCGCGGCCGCGCTGGTCGCCGAGGCGAAGGCGCGCGGGCTGGCGCTGGAGGCGCCGCAGGAGGTCAGCGCCGTGCCGGGTAAGGGCATGAACGGCATGGTCGCCGGACAAGCGGTGCGCGTCGGTTCGCCCGACTGGCTTGGCGCCGCGCCGCCTGCTGGGGCCGGCAGCCAGGTGGCGGTGGGGGTCGATGGCAGGCTCGTCGGCACGATCGCCGTCGCCGATCCGTTGCGCGCGACTTCCCGGGCCGCCGTCGCGCGGCTGCAGGCGCTGGGCGTCGAGGTGGTGATGCTGACCGGCGACAACGCCGCGACGGCCGCCGAGATCGCGCGGCAGGCGGGCGTGGCGCGCTTCGAGGCCGGCGTGCTGCCCGGCGACAAGGCCGCGCATGTGGCCGCGCTGAAGGCGAACGGCAAGGTCGTCGGCATGGCCGGCGACGGCATCAACGACGCGCCGGCCCTCGCGGCGGCGGATGTTTCATTCGCCATGGGCGCGGGCGCCGACGTGGCGATGCAGGCGGCCGACGTGACGCTGATGCGCGACGACCTGAACGGCGTGGCCGACGCGATCTCGCTGTCGCGCGCCACGCTGGCGAAGATCCGCCAGAACCTGTTCTGGGCCTTCATCTACAATGTGCTGGGCATTCCCGCCGCCGCGCTCGGGTTTCTCAATCCCGTGGTGGCCGGCGCGGCGATGGCCATGAGTTCGGTGTCGGTGGTGAGCAATTCGCTGCTGCTGCGCCGCTGGAAACCCGGGAGAAATTGACATGGAAACGACGACGATCAAGGTGGCGGGCATGTCCTGCGGCGGCTGCACCGCCAGCGTGACGAAGGTGCTGACGGAACTGCCGGGCGTGGCGAAGGCCGAGGTGGTGCTGGAGCCGGGGCAGGCGACGGTCGAGTTCGACGCCGCGCAGGTGACGCGCGCGGCCCTGTGCGCGGCCATCGAGGATGCCGGCTTCGAGGCGCAATGAGAGCAAGCTGAGTTGATGCCGGTATAATCGCAGCTTTTTACGCAGGAGCACTCCGTGGCATTGAACAACGTCCCCTCCGGCAAGGATCTGCCGAACGATTTCAACGTGATCATCGAGATCCCGATGCATTCCGATCCGATCAAATACGAGGTGGACAAGGATTCCGGCGCGATCTTCGTCGATCGCTTCATGGCCACGGCGATGCACTACCCCTGCAACTACGGCTACATCCCGCACACCATCGCTGGCGACGGCGACCCGGTCGACGTGCTGGTGGTGTCGCAGTTCGCTCTGCCCCCCGGCGTGGTGGTGCGCTGCCGTCCGGTCGGCATGCTCAAGATGACCGACGAAGCGGGCGAGGACGCCAAGCTGCTGGCCGTGCCGGTCGACAAGCTGACGCCGATGTACCGCGAGATCGAGTCGCCGCGCGATTTCCCGCAGGTGGTGCTCGATTCCATCTCGCACTTCTTCGCCCACTACAAGGATCTCGAGCCGGGCAAGTTCGTCAAGGTCGAGGGCTGGGTCGACGCCGAAGAGGCCAAGAAGGAAATCATGACCGGCGTGAGGCGCTTCAACGACGCCAAAGAGAAGCCCGCCTACTGAGCGTCCGACATGGCCGGCCTGAAGATCGCGCTCGCGCAGATCAACTGCACGGTCGGCGACGTCGCCGGCAACGCGGCGAAAATTCTCGCCGCGGCGGATACCGCGCGACTGCTCGGCGCCGACCTGCTGCTGACGCCGGAGCTGGCCCTGTGCGGCTACCCGCCGGAAGACCTGCTGCTGCGCCCGGACTTCTACCGCGCCTGCGCGCGCGAACTGGCGGCGCTGGCGCAACGCCTGCCGCTGCCGGCGGTCGTCGGGCATCCGGAAAGCCATGAAGGCGGACGCTTCAATGCCGCCTCGCTGCTGCGCGGGGGGCAGGTCGAAGCGACCTATCGCAAGCACCGGCTGCCGACCTACGAGGTCTTCGACGAGGCGCGCTATTTCCGTCCCGGAACGGCGCCCGGCGTTTTCGAGATCGGGGGCGTGCGCTGCGGCGTGAATATCTGCGCCGACGTCTGGGAAGCGGCGCCGGCGGCCATGGCGCGCGACGCCGGCGCGGAGCTGCTGCTGGTGCTCAACGCCTCGCCCTACCACATGCGCAAGCAGGACACGCGGCACGCGACGCTGCGCCGGCGCGTCGAGGAAAACGGCATCCCCGCGCTCTACTGCAACATGGTCGGCGGCCAGGACGAACTGGTGTTCGACGGCGCCTCCTTCGTGCTCGACGCCGCCGGGCGCCTGACGCACCAGCTCGCGGCCTTCAAGGAAAGCGTCGTCCTCGTCGAAATCAGCGACGGCCGGGTGCTGCCCGGCACGCAGGTTCCCGCGCCGCCGCTGGAGAAGATGGTCTACGGCGCCCTCAAGCTCGGCGTGCGCGACTATCTCGGCAAGAACGGCTTTCCCGGCGCGATCATCGGCCTGTCGGGCGGCATCGATTCCGCCCTGACGCTGGCGGTCGCCGTCGATGCGCTCGGCGCGGACAAGGTGCGGGCCGTGATGATGCCCTCGCCGTGGACGGCGCAGATGAGCCTCGACGATTCGCGCGCGATGATCCGTCGCCTGGGCGTCCAGTATGACGAGGTGCCGATCGAGAAGGCGATGACGCAGTTCGCCGACCTGCTCGCGCCGGTGTTCGCGCCATTGGGCGAAAAACCCGTGTGGGACACCACCGACGAAAATCTGCAGGCGCGCATTCGCGGCATGATCCTCATGGCGATCTCGAACCGCACCGGCCGTATCGTGCTGACCACCGGCAACAAGAGCGAGATGGCGGTCGGCTACGCGACGCTCTACGGCGACATGGCCGGGGGGTTCGCGGTCATCAAGGATGTCTTCAAGACCTTCGTCTATCGACTGGCGCGCTGGCGCAACACGGTAGCCGACGTCATCCCGGAAAACATCATCACCCGCGCGCCTTCCGCCGAGTTGAAGCCGGGCCAGACCGACCAGGACAGCCTGCCGCCCTACGAGGTTCTCGACGCCATCATCGAGGCCTACATGGAGCGCGACCGCAGCCCGAAGGAGATCGTTGCCCAGGGCCTGCCGGCGGACGACGTGCGGCGCGTGGTGGGCCTGCTCAAGCGCAGCGAATACAAGCGCCGCCAGGCGCCGCCGGGCGTGCGCGTGACGCAGCGCGCCTTCGGCAAGGACTGGCGTTATCCGATAACATCGCGCTATCCGGATGAATGGAATTAGCCAGAAAATGAGCCGAGGAGCCACACCATGAAGAAGATCGAAGCCATCATCAAGCCGTTCAAGCTCGACGAAGTGCGCGAGGCGCTGTCCGAGGTGGGCGTCACCGGCCTGACCGTCACCGAGGTCAAGGGTTTCGGCCGCCAGAAGGGCCATACCGAGCTGTATCGCGGCGCGGAATACGTCGTCGACTTCCTGCCGAAGATCAAGATCGAGCTGGTGGTGGCGAACGAGACGGTGGATCCCGCCATCGAGGCGATCATCAAGGCCGCGCGCACCGGCAAGATCGGCGACGGCAAGATCTTCGTGATGCCGGTCGATCAGATCGTGCGCATCCGCACCGGCGAGACCAACGAGTCAGCCATCTGATCCCAGCCGGGCGAGGAAGGCGCCTGCCTTGCCCGCCGGCAGCGGGATGCGCACCACGTGCCCGTTGCCAGGCGCGACGGAGGTGTCGCCCGCCGTCCCGCCGGCGCTGACTTTTTCCATGCGTTCGATCTTCCACCGGCAGTTGCCGGCGGGATGGATGATCTCGATCTCGTCTCCGACGGCGAAGCGGTTCTTCACGTCGATCTCGGCCAGTCCGTCCGCGTAGCCCAGCACGTCGCCGACATACTGGCTGGCGCCCATGCGCGACAGGCCGGAAAGGTAATTCTGGTGCTCGCGGTCCGGATGGCGCTCGAAGAAGCCCGCCGTGTAGCCGCGATTGGCCAGATCGTCGAGGCCGGCGACCAGCCGCGCGTCGAAGCCGCGCCCGGCGCGCGCGTCGTCGATGGCCTGCCGGTAGGCCTGGCAGGTGCGCGCGACGTAATAGGCCGACTTGGTGCGTCCCTCGATCTTCAGCGAATCCACGCCGATCGCGACGAGCCGGTCGATGTATTCGATGGCGCGCAGATCCTTCGAGTTGAGGATGTAGGTGCCGTGCTCGTCTTCCTCGATGGGCATGAGTTCGCCGGGCCGCGTTTCCTCCTCGATCAGCCGGTATCTCCAGCGGCAGGAATTCGTGCAGGTGCCCTGGTTCGGATCGCGGTGGTTGAAATAGCCGGAGAGCAGGCAGCGCCCCGAATAGGCGACGCAGAGCGCGCCATGCACGAAGACTTCGAGTTCGATGTCCGGACAGTGCTGGCGGATCTCGGCGATCTCGTCGAGCGACAGTTCGCGCGACAGGATGACGCGCGACACCCCGACCGATTGCCAGAAGCGCACGGCGGCGTGGTTCACCGTGTTCGCCTGCACGGAAAGGTGGATCGGCATCGCCGGCCAGGCTTCGCGGATCATCAGCATCAGGCCGGGATCGGCCATGATCAGCGCGTCCGGCCCGAGCGCGACCACGGGCGCCATATCGGCCAGATAGGTTTTCAGCTTGGCATTGCGCGGGAAGATGTTGCTGACGACGTAGCACTGGCCGCCGCGTTCATGGGCGAGGTCGATGGCTGCGCCGAGCTTGGCGAGATCGCCGAATTCGTTGTTCCGGACGCGCAGCGAATAGCGCGGTTGGCCGGCGTAGATGGCGTTCGCGCCGTAGTCGAAGGCGGTCCGCGCCATCTTCAGGCTGCCGGCGGGGGCGAGAAGTTCGGGCGGTTTGTTCACCGCCTCAGGATACCCGGTTCAGAACTTCCCGGCGTCGAGCTGCAGGGGCAGGTCGCGCGTGACCTCGTCGAAGCGCAGGATGCGCTTGCCCTGGTGTTCCTTCATGAAGTCCTCGGCGTCGGCCAGGCTGGCCAGCGGCACGAACTCGTGGCCCATCGGGCCGAGCACGTCCGAGCCGGTCACGTAGAGCGCGGTCTTCGCGTCGACCGGCTGCAGGTTGTAGTAGTCCGTCACGACGATGCGCGTCATCTGGGCGCGGCTGTGGCCGGCCGCGTATTTGGGCGGGTCGAACCAGAACTTGAACATGTCCTTGGCGCCGTCGAAGTGATGCGCGTGGCCGTCCTGGTAGACGATGGTGGCGACCCAGTGGGGATACTTCGATACCAGCATGCCGCAGACCGGGCACAGATCCTTCGGCCCGGGCCTGGGCGCGGCCTGGGCGGCGGCGACACCTGCCCAGGCGATGAACAAGGCGGCAAGGATGAGGCGCGGCGCGGCGTTCAGTGCTTGTGCTCCATGGCCATCGGCTTGCCCTGCTGCTCCAGCATGCGCCGGCGTTTTTCAGCGCGGCGCTTGCGGATCGCGCTGACGTCCTTCGACATGTCGGTGTAGGCAGCCAGCAGCGCCTGGTCGAATTTGACGAGTTCGCCGCCGTGGGTCGCCTGCGCGGCCTTGGCGGCCTCTTCCTTGCCGTAGGCCACCTTGCTGTTGGCGGTCATCACGCCGGGCAGTCTGCTGCCGACCAGGAATGTCGCCCTGTCGACTTCCACCAGCTGCCTCGGCTCGACCTGACCGGCATTGTCGCCGACCCACAGGGCCTTCGGCTCGCGATCCACATTGAGCGAAAGGCTGATCGCCGCGCAGTGCAGCGAGCAGGTGCCGTCGGCGAGGTCGTCGCTGTACTGGATCAGCATGCGCGAGTGGTGATACTGCTTGCGGTCCATGCCGCAATAGGGACACTTCGGATACTTCTCGATGTCGTTCTCGCTGGCATTGGGGTCGGCCGGCTTCTTCGGCACGAACTGCATCGGCGTACCGTCGCCCTCGCACTGGGTGGCGTGGGCGGTGCGGGTGCCGGCGGCCAGTCCGGCGCCAGCCAGCAGTGTGATTTTCAGGGCTTCGCGACGATCCATGCTGTTCTCCGAGGCTTGTATTGATGCCCTGCAATATAAGCCGGCGATGATTGACGGAGTTGCGGCGAATTGTCGCACCGTCAGACGTCGACGGGCAGGGCGGTGTTATCCACCACGCGGCGCAGCACGAAGCTCGAATGCACCCCGGTCACGCCGGGAATGCGCGTGATGCGGTTCAGCAGCAGTTCCTGATAGGCGTCCATGTCGCGCACCACCGCCTTCAACTGGTAGTCGGCATCCTGGCCGGTGATCAGCAGGCACTCCATGATTTCCGGCGTCGCGCGAATCTCGCTCTCGAAGTTCTCGAAGCGATCCGGCGTATGGCGGTCCATCGAGATGTGGATCAGCGCCATGAGCGTCAGCCCGAGCTTTCTGGCGTCCAGCAGGGCGCGGTAGCCGGCGATCAGGCCGGCCTCTTCCAGCGCGCGGACGCGGCGCAGGCAGGGCGAAGGCGACAGGCCGATGCGGTCGGCCAGATCCTGATTGCTGATGCGGCCATCCTGCTGCAGGATGAAGAGAATCTGGCGGTCGTAGCGGTCAATTTCCATGGGCGTGCCAATAGTCAGTGTTTGTAGGCAATTTTATTGCTAATAATATGCTTTATTAGCCATGAAACGCAAGCACCTGCCAAGCAGTTTTTCCTAAGATTGCGCCATCGAAACGCAATTCAGGAGAGCCGTCATGTTGTCCAACCCCGCCAGCAAATACCGCCCCTTTCCCGCGGTCGCCCTTCCCGACCGCCAGTGGCCCGGCCGCGTCATCGACCGCGCGCCGATCTGGATGAGCACCGACCTGCGCGACGGCAACCAGGCGCTCTTCGAGCCGATGAATGGCGAGAAGAAGATGCGCATGTTCAAGACGCTCTGCGCCATCGGCTTCAGGGAGATCGAGGTCGCCTTTCCCTCGGCCTCGCAGACCGACTTCGATTTCGTGCGCAAGCTCATCGAGGGCGGCCACATTCCTGATGACGTCACCATCGAGGTGCTCACGCAGGCGCGCGAGCACCTCATTCGCCGCACCATGGAATCCGTGCGCGGCGCGAAGCGGGCGATCATCCACGTCTATAACGCCACCTCGCCGGTGTTCCGCGAGACCGTCTTCGGCATGAGCCGGCCCGAAGTGGTTGCGATGGCCGTCGATGCCGTCAGGCTCATCAGGCAGCTCGCCGCCGCGCAGCCGGAAACTGAATTCGTCCTCGAATACAGCCCCGAGACCTTCACCGCCACCGAGCTCGATTTCGCCAAGGAGGTTTGCGACGCCGTCACCGCCGAGTGGGGCGCGACTTCTGAACGTAAAGTGATCCTCAACCTTCCGGCCACCGTCGAGGTCGCCACGCCCAACGTCTACGCGGACCAGATCGAGTGGATGCACCGCCACGTCGCGCGCCGCGACAGCGTGATCTTGAGCCTCCACCCGCACAACGACCGCGGCACGGCGGTGGCCGCCGCCGAACTCGGCCTCATGGCCGGGGCCGACCGCGTCGAGGGCTGCCTGTTCGGCAACGGCGAACGCACCGGCAACGTGGACATCGTCACCCTCGCCCTGAACCTCTACACGCAGGGCGTCGCGCCGGGGCTCGACTTTTCCGACATCAATGCCGTCGCGCGCACCGCCGAGCACTGCACCCAGTTGCCGATCCACCCGCGCCATCCCTATGTCGGCGATCTCGTGTTCACGGCCTTTTCCGGTTCGCACCAGGACGCGATCAAGAAGGGCTTCGCCGTGCAGCAGGGGCAGGCGATGTGGAACATGCCCTACCTGCCCGTCGATCCGCGGGATGTCGGCCGCAGCTACGACTCGGTGATCCGCGTGAACAGCCAGTCGGGCAAGGGCGGCATCGCCCACCTGCTTGAAACCTGCTACGGCATCGTCATGCCGCGCCGCTTGCAGGTGGAGTTCTCCGCCGAGGTGCAGCGCCACACCGACGCCCATGGCGGCGAGATGAGCGCGGCCGACATCTGGAGCCTCTTCGCGGCCACCTATCTCGATGCCGCCGCGCCGGTGCGCTATGTCGAGCACCATCTCTTCGAGCACGGCAAGGCGCAGGGCATCCGGCTCGCCGTCGAGGTGAACGGCGTGCCGCACCTGCTTTCCGGCGAAGGCAACGGCCCCATCGACGCCACGGTGCATGCCTTGCGCGGCATCGGCATCGACGTGCAGGTGCGCAGCTACGAGGAACGCGCCATGGCGCCAAGCGGCGACGCGGGCGAAGCCGTGGCCTGCGCCTTCCTCGAACTCGCGCGCCATGGCGACAGCGCCGAACGCTACGGCGTCGGCATGGACGCGAACATCGTCACCGCCTCGATCAAGGCCATCGTCGGCGGCGTGAATCGCCTCGGCGTGGGCGAAGCGCGCGCGGCGGCCTGATACGTTATCCTTCACCGCTACCTGGGAGAATTTTCATGAATCGCATGCAACAGTATTTCGCCGTGGCCTCCTGCGCGCTCGCGCTCGCGCTGGCCGGGGCCGCCCATGCCGGCGGCTTCACGCTGCGCAGCGACGACATCCAGCCTGGCGGGCCCATCGCCGAGGAGCAGGTGTTCGCCGGCTTCGGCTGCACCGGCAAGAACATTTCGCCCATGCTCAAGTGGTCGGGCGCACCGGCCGGCACACGGAGCTTCGCGCTGCTGGTGCACGACCCCGATGCCCCCACCGGCGGCGCCGGCTGGTGGCACTGGGTGGTGACCGACATTCCGGCGAGCGTGGACGCGCTGCCCAGGGATGCGGGCAAGGCGGACGGCTCCGCGCTGCCCGCTGGCGCCCGTCAGGTGCGCACCGACTTCGGCGGCCCCGGCTGGGGCGGTCCCTGCCCGCCGGTCGGCGACAAGGCCCACCGCTACCATTTCACGCTGCATGCGCTCAAGGTCGACAGGCTCGATCTGCCGCCGGACGCGGGCGCATCCCTCGCCGGCTTCATGATCAATGCCAACTCGCTCGGCAAGGCGACGCTGACCGGCAGATATGCCCGGAAAAAGTAGACCGGGCACATGGCGAACCAATACATCTTCTTCGCGCAGGCGCTGGCCGATCGTTTCATCGCCGGCGCCGGCGCGCTGGGCGTGGCGGGACGGACGCGGGCCGATCCGATCGAGGGCGTGGTGGTCGACCTGCCCGACGGGCTGGCGGACGATCTGCTCGACGCGCTGGAGGAGCAATACGACCTGCTCATGGAGGAACAGCGCGAGCTGATCGACGCGCAGGGCGAGGACGACGAAAGCGTGGTGATGGGCGTCACGGTCACCCTGCCCGACGGTGCGTCCTGCCTGGTGAGCCTGCCCGCGCCGCTGGGCCGCCGGCTGGTCGAGCACTTCAGCACCGACGAGATTCACGCGCTCGTGGCGGCGGTCGCGGCCAGCGTCCTCGATCCGTCCGACGCGCCGCTGTGCTGCCGGAACTGAGCCAGGATTGAAGCCGCCATCGGAAAATTCCGATGGTGAAAATCGGCAAAACCCCAATCGTCAGCGGCGATCCGCATCGCTAGCATCCGGAGGCATCGGATTCCATGTAGCGCGGACGCAATGCACTTGCTCGATGTCTTCCGGCAGCAGCTCAAGGGCCTGCCTTTTTTCGACGGACTGCCGGACAGCCAGCTGGTCCGGCTCGCCGGAGCGGTGCGCGAAGAGCGTTTCGCGCGGGATGAGCTGATATTTCTCAAGGGCGATCCGTCGACCGGCCTGTTCGCCGTCCTGGCCGGAACGGTCAAGCTCGCCTGCCAGTCCCCGGGCGGCAACGAGCGCGTGATCGCCCTGCCGGAGCGGGGACAGGTGTTCGGCGAAGCGGCGTTGCTGCTCGACTGCCCCTATCCGTTCAACGCCTCGGCGCTGACCGCCGCGCGGCTGCTCCACGTCGATGGCCAGGCCTTGCGCGACCTGGTGGCGGAGTCGACCGACTTCGCGCACCGCATGCTGTCGCATCTTTCCGGTGGCATCTGCTCCATCATCGACGATCTCGAGGACTTCCGCATGCGCGCCCCGCCGGAGCGCATCGCGAAATTCCTGCTCGACCGCAGCGGGTCGTCCGGACAAGGTGATTCCGCCATCGCGTTCCCCGCGCCGAAACACGTGTTCGCCTCGCGGCTCGGCATGACGCCTGAATCGCTGTCGCGCGCGATGCGCGACCTCGCCGAGGCCGGGCTGATCAAGATCGGCAAATACGACGTCCGGGTGGTCGACCGCATGCGGCTCGCGGTGCTGGCGGGATGAGTCAGCCGACCAGCTTGTACATCACGAGGAAGTAGCGCAGCCCCTGCCAGAGCGTCGACACGCCGAGCGCGACGACGAACAGCGCCGCGCCCTTGAGCAGCCAGCCGCGCAGGCGCGGGCCGAGCTTGCCGAACAGCACGGAGGCCGACAGCATCGCCGGCAGCGTGCCGGCGCCGAAGGCGAGCATCAGCAGCATGCCTTGCGGCGGATTGGGCGCGGTGGTGGCCTGCACGGCCATCGCCATCGTCATCGAGCAGGGCATCAGGCCGTTGATCGCGCCGCCGATCAGGGCGCCGAGCGCCGGGCCCTTCTGCGTCGCGGTCATGAACTGCCGGCGCAGCCACGCCAGCGGCGCGAAGCCCCAGGCGTTGCGGATCGGCGCGAGGCCGAGCAGGTCGAAGCCGAGCAGGATGACGACCGCGCCGGCGACGATCTGCAATATCCCCTGCGCGAGGCCGAGGCGGCCGGTGGAGACCAGCACCGCGCCGAGCGCGGCGGCGACGAGGCCGACGGCCGCATAGACGGCGAGGCGGGCGGCGTGGTAGGCGAGAAACGCCGACGGGGGCGCCGTCCTGCCGGCGCTGACTTTCATGAAGAAGGCCGAGACCAGCCCGCCGCACATGCCGAGGCAGTGCCCGGCGCCGAGCAGGCCGGTCATGAAGGCGGCCCAGTAGGAGAATTCGATGGCGCCCACTACTTCTGCAAACGCAGCGAGTTGGTGACCACCGAGACCGAACTCATTGCCATCGCGGCGGCCGCGATCATCGGATTGAGCCGGCCAGCCGCCGCGAAGGGAATCGCGACCACGTTGTAGCCCAGCGCCCAGAACAGGTTCTGGCGCACGATGGCCATGGTGCGGCGCGAGAGGTCGATGCCGGCCGCGACGCGCGCGATGTCGCCGCCGACCAGCGTGACGTCGGCCGCTTCCACCGCGATGTCGGCACCGCCGCCGATGGCGAAGCCGACCGCCGCCGCCGCGAGCGCCGGGGCGTCGTTGATGCCGTCGCCAATCATGCCGACCTTCCTGCCTTCGCTCTTGAGACGCTCGACGAGCGCGAGCTTGTCGGCCGGCGTGGCGCGCGCCACGACTTCGTCGATGCCGATCTCGCGCGCGACATGGCGCGCGGCGGCCTCGACGTCGCCGGTGCACATGATGGTTTTCAGGCCGAGCTTGTGGAGCAGGGTGATGGCCTCGCGCGCGCCCTCGCGCGGCGCGTCGGCGATGGCGAGCAGGGCGGCGCAATGATCGCCGAGGGCGACGAAGACCGGCGTCTTGCCCTGTACGGCAAGCGCGTCCGCCTGCGCCTGCTGTGCCTTGCAGTCGATGCCGGCGGCTTCGAGGAAGGCGGCGTTGCCGATACGGACGAGGCCGAAGTCGCTGTTCGCCTGCACGCCCAGGCCGGGCGTGGCGACGAAATCGAAAGTCAGTCCCGGCGGGACGGCGCGCGCCGCACAGTAGGCGACGAGGGCATGGGCGAGGAAGTGCTCGGAATGCTGCTCGGTGCCGGCGACGAGAGCGAGCAGTTGCGCCTCGTCGATTCCGGCGGCGGGCAGGAAGTCGGTGACGACGGGCTTGCCGGCGGTGATCGTGCCGGTCTTGTCGAAGACCAGCGTGTCGAGCGTGGCGGCGATTTCCAGCGCTTCCCCATTCCTGATGTAAATGCCGCGCCGCGCGGCCTGGCCGGTGCCGACCATGATCGCGGTGGGCGTGGCGAGCCCGAGCGCGCAGGGGCAGGCGATCAGCAGCACCGCGACGGCGTGCGAGAGCGAACGCGCGAGCGGATGGCCGGCGAGCAGCCAGCCGGCGAAGGTGGTCGCCGCCACGGCACCGACGGCGGGCACGAAGCGCGCCGAGATGCGGTCGGCGAGCTTCTGCACCGGCAGCTTGCTGCCCTGCGCGTGGTCGACGAGCCTGACGATGCCGGCGAGCACGGTGTCGGTGCCGATGGCCGTGACCTTCAGCGTGAATGATCCGTTGCCGTTCAGCGTGCCGCCGACGACCTTGTCGCCCGCGGCTTTCGCCACCGGCAGCGGCTCGCCGGTGAGCAGCGATTCGTCGACGCTGCCCGTGCCTGTGACGACGATGCCGTCGGTCGGCACCTTGTCGCCGGGGCGCACGCGCAGGATGTCATTCAGTTGAACCGCGTCGATGTTCACCGTCTCGTCGCCACTGTCCGTGACGCGGATCGCCGTGTCCGGCTGCAATTCGATGAGCTTGCGGATCGCCTCCGACGCCTTGCCCTTCGCACGCTCCTCCATGTAGCGGCCGCCGAGCACGAAGGCGATGATCGCCGCCGCCGACTCGAAATAGACGTGATGCTGCATGCGCAGTACGCCGGGGATGCTGTAGAGATATGCGGCGCCGGCGCCCATCGCGATCAGCGAGTCCATGTTCGCCTCGCGCTGCCGGGCGAGCGCCCAAGCCTTCCTGAAAATGTCGGCGCCGGGGCCGGCGACGACCCAGGTCGACAGCGCGAGTTCCATGACGCGGAGCCACGGCGAGCGGTGCATCAGCATGCCGGACACCATCACCGGCGCCGTCAGCGCGGCGGCGAGCAGGAGTTTCTTCTTCGCCGTCGCCAGCCGCGCCTTCTCGCGCTCGACGAGAAGCCGGCGCTGCGCCAGCGTGTCCATCGGCCGCGCGGCGTAGCCGAGCTTCTTCACCGTGTCGAAGAGCTGGTCCTTGGTGATGAAGCCTTTCACCGTCACCGTCTCGGCGGCGTAGTTCACCGCGACGTTCTGCACGCGCGGGTCGCGCTTGAGCGAAAGTTCGATCAGCGCGGCGCAGGAGGCGCAAGTCATGCCCTCGACGGCCGCGAGGCATTCCTGCGCGGGACCTTCCGCCTCGAAAGTCAGTGCCGGCGGGACGGCGACCCGGTTCGGCGCGGCGGCCAGATTGCCGATCACGGCATCGCACAGCGCCAGCAGGCGCGGCTCGGGCAGCTTGGCCGGGTCGTAGCGCAGCGTCACCGAGCCGATGTCGGCGACGACGCGCACCTCCTCGATGGCCGCGTGCTTCCTGAGCAGGATTTCGAGCAGGTAGCACTTCTCGGCGTTCCTGACCAGCGGCGCCGCGATGAGGCGGATGCGCCGCGGCAGGCGGTGGACGACCCGGATGCGCGTCACGACTTGCGGTATCTCACCAGCAGGAAGACCAGGTAGAACACCGTCAGCCAGGCGTTGCCGTATTTCACCGGATTCCTGATCCAGAGCTTGGTGATGAGTTCCCAGTGCGTCTTGATGAGGTAGAAGGCGACGATGTCGTTGGTGAAATTGGTGATCGCCTTCTCGGTCGTGGCGCTTTCAACCAGCGGGCGGAAGCGCCCGGGCGCGGCGGCGACGAGCCTTTCGCGCAGGTCGTCGAAGCGGGCGGCGAGGCTCGGCGCGGGTTCCGGCGGCGCATCGGCCGGCGCGGGCGCGGCGATTTCCGCCTGCGGCAGCCCGGCGAGCAGCGCCTTCACTCTCCGCGCGACGTCGGCATGCGTGCAGGCATGCGGGTCGAAGCGCGTGGCCAGCTTGCCTTCCGCCGTCAGCCAGGTGACGCGCTGCATGCCGGCCAGCGCCTTCAGGCCATCCTCCAGCGCGGCGCCGATGGCGGCGCTGCGGAATGGCGCCGGCAGGCGCAGGCGCAGGTAGCCGGTCTCGCGGTGCAATACTTCGATGCTGCTGCCGTCCATGCGCGACCTACTCCTGCGCGGGGGCGGCGGCGGGCTGGCCTTCCTTCGTCTCGGCGATCAGGTCGTCGAGGTTCTCCTTCTGGTGCAGCATGAAGTCCTTGCCCATGCCGGTGGCCCTGGAGACGGCCGCGACGATCTCCTTCTCGTATTTGAACGCCAGATAGCCGGCCGCGACGCCGGCGGCTAGGAATAGCAGCGGATTGCGCAACAGTCCGGCGCCGGCGCCCAGCAGGCCCTTGCCGGCCGCGTAGCCGCCGGCCGCCATCATCGCGCCGCCCGTCATCGGGTGCGCCATCATCGAACCCATCATGTGCGGCATCTGCCGCGCGGCTTCCATCATCGGGGTGTTCATGTCGGTTTCCTTTCAGGTGTGACATTTGCATTCTGCGCCGCCGGGGATGGCGGCGAATTGATCTCGTGCAACATTTCGTAAATTCCCCGGCAGCCCTCGCAGCAGAAGTTGAGCGTTTTCTCCGCCGTGACCAGTTCGAACGGCTTGCCGCCGCAGTCGAGCGCGCAGAGGTCGCAGGGGATCATTTCAGCAGGCTCTGCACATGGCGCTCGAACATCGCCGCGTCGGCCTCGCCGACGATCTTGCCGCGCACGACGCCCCGGCCGTCGATCAGGAAGGTCGTCGGCAGGCCGACGACGCCGTAGGATTTGGCGATCTTCGAGTTTTCGTCCATGGCCGCCGGATAGCCGACGCCGAGTTTCGTCATGAACGCCTCGACGGTTGCCTTGTCCTGCCCGGCATTGACGGCAAGCACTTCCAGCCCGGCGTAGCGTTGCCGCACGGTGTCGATCAGCTTCATCTCCGGTTCGCAATACTTGCACCAATCGGCCCAGAAGCGGAGCACGACAGGTTTTCCGGCAAATGCGGCGGGAAAATCGACAGCGGTACCCTCCAGCCGCACGGTCTTGAAGGCGGGTGCGGCATCGCCGGTGTTGAGTTTGGCCGGCGGATCGCCGCCGCAGGCGGCAAGCAGCAGGGCGCAGAGGAGGTGGAGGAGGCGTTTCATTCAAGCAGGATCAGGTTGGATTGCCAGATCATGACGCTGGCAACGAGAGCGAACAAAACATAACCGATGGCGGCGACGCCGGCAAGCCGGCCGGTGAATTCCGGGACGACTTGGGCGAGGCTGGGGCGGCGGGCGAAGGGGCGCAGCGCGCCGGCGCTCATGCCGGCCGCCGTGGCGGCGAACAGCGGCAGGTAGAGCCAGTAGCCCTGATAGTCGTAGTCGGGCTTGAGGATGCAGAACGGGCAGTGGTGGTTGGGGTGCTCGTAGATGTAGAGCGAGACGAAGGCGAGGATGCCGGCGATGCCGGCGAGGAAGGCGGCGAGCGCGCCGAGGCCCGCCGCGTAGCCGGAGAGGTTGTCGCGGCGCCGCCAGTGCCAGCCGCCGAGCGCGATGGCGGCGGCGGTCGCGCCGTAGAACCCCAGCAGCGCCGGCTTCGGTTCCAGCGCGCTGACTTCGCTGGCCAGCGTCGGCGCGTCGGCGGAGAACAGGCTGCCGCAGCAGGAGGTGATGACGTCGGCCTTGAGGCCGAGGAAGTAGCTGAGCTGGAGCCAGAGGCTCGCCGCGAAAAGCGGGATGGCGGCGATCAGCAGCGCGTATTTGAGGCGGACCAGCGGGTAGTCGCGCGCGCGGCTGTCGGCGTGGTTGATGGCGAGCCACAGCGCGGCGAGGAAGAACAGCGCGAGTTGCAGATAGAGCGCGGGGAAGCCGAAGGCATTGACGTTGAGCGCGCCGACCGCGCACATCGCGCCGACGAACATCACCGACATCTTGTCGGCGTTGAAGACGAACAGCAACGCGGCGAGGATCTGCACGAGGCAGACGAAGGCGACCAGCGTCGAGAACAGGTAGGTCAGGCGCTCCAGCTTGAGTTGCCGCTCGCTGCCGCTCGCGATGTCCCAGTGGCGGATCACTTGCACCGCGAAGGGCGAAGCGATGAGGAGCATTGCCAGACTGAGTCCCGCCGCCAGAAGCAACGCTATGATGGCGGGTTGAAAGATCACTTCTCGTCCACGATGCGGCCGTCGCGCAGGCTGACGACGAAGTCCACCACGTCCGATTCGACGACCAGCGGATCGTGGCTGGTCAGCACGATGGTGCGGCCGGCGGCCGCGAGCTTTTCGAGGATGGCGAGGAATTCCTGCGACAGCTTGGTGTCGAGGTTGGCGGTCGGCTCGTCGGCGATGAGCAGTTCGGGGTCGTTGATCAGCGCGCGGCAGATGGCGACGCGCTGCTGCTCGCCGCCGGAAAGCCATTCCACCTTCGCCTCGCGGCGGTGGCCGAGGTCGACGTCGGCGAGCAGCGCCTCGGCCTTCTCCCGCAGCTCCCTGCGCGGCCGGCCGGTGGGGAAGGCGGGCAGGATGACGTTCTCGATCGCCGAAAGGCCGCGGATCAGGTTGAACTGCTGGAAGATGAAGCCGAAGGTCTGGCGGCGGATCTCGGTGAGGAAGCGCTCGGGCAGCCCGGAAATGTCCTCGCCCTTGAGACGCACGCGGCCCTCGGTCGGCCGTGCGAGGCAGCCGAGGATGGTGAGCAGCGTGGTCTTGCCCGAGCCGGAGGGGCCCTTGAGCGCGGTGACCCGCTTTTCCGGAATCGACAGGTCGATGCCGGAGAGTGCCCAGTATTCGTTGTGGCGGCCTTGGTTGAAGGCCTTGCGGATGCTGTTCAGTTCGATCATGAGCGCATCACCGTGTCGGGATCGGTGGTCGCCGCCCGCCAGATCGGCACCAGCACCGCCGCCGTGTAGGGGAAGACGGTGAAGAAGAACAGCGTCGCCACCTGCAGGCCGTCGATGTGCGGCGTGAGCCGGAAGCTCGGGTAGAGCACCGCCCAGCCCTTCAGCACCGGCTCGAAGAGCGCGGCGTTGGCGTGGAATACATGCAGCCAGGCGGCGACATAGCCGAGCAGGAAGGCCAGCAGCGAGATCAGCAGCCCCTCCCAGAACTTCATCTTGATGACGTCGCCGGTTTCCCAGCCGATCGCCTTGAGGATGCCGATCTCGCGCTTCTCCTCGGCCGAGAGGCCGGCGGCCTTTTCCCAGGCGAAGATGCCAAAGGCGAGGATCGCGGCGGCGAGCAGCGCGAGCATGATGCCCTCGCGCCAGTCGAAGATCGAGGCATACGTCCGCAGCACTTCATCGCGCAGGATGGGGCGCGAATCGGGCAGCGCGGCCATCAGCTTGAGCGCGACGTTCCTGATTTCCTGCGGATTGGCCACCGCGAGCGCGATGTCGGTGTAGTGGCCCTCCGGATAGCGGAAGAAGGCGCGGAAGTCGGCTTCGTTCATCAGCACGAGGTCGGCGCTCACGAGTTCCGAGCCTTGCGGCAGCACGTCGCCGACGATGAAGGTGTGCAGTTCGCCCGAGTAGGAGCGGAACGAGATGCCGTTGCCTGCGGCCAGGCCGCGCGAGCGTTCCAGCGCCGGGCCGACGACGATCTCGCCGCGCTCGATCTGCATGTCACGCGGCGCCATGAAGGTGTAGTTGGCCTTCACCACGCTGTCGTAATAGTAGCCCCAGAGGCGGCCCTCCTGCTTCTGCACGCCGCGCACCCTGCCGATCTTCTCGATGTAGCCGGGCGGGATCAGGTCGTGGCGGCCGGCGACGAGGCGCTGCAGGACGATCTCCGGCGTGCCGGCGAGCACCTTTTGCGCCTCGGCGCGCAGCGCGTGGGTGTAGAGCGCGACGGAGGCGAGCACGAACACCAGCAGGCCGTAGATGAACAGCAGGCCGAGGTTCTTGCCCTTGCGCCTGGAGAGCGAGGCGAGGGTGAAGTCAATCAGGTGCTTCTGTTTTTCGATCCAGGTTTTCATAAGCCTTGAGCATGCCGGCCGGCGGCGGCATGAGCGCGCCGGTGGGGAAGTGTTCGAGCGCGACGGGGTGGTCCTGGAAGGCCGAATGCAGGTCGGCCTGTGTCGGATGGCGCGTGTAGCGCGCCTCGGTGAATAGCGCTAGATCGGTGAGTCCGAGCCGTTCGACCAGCGCGGCGGTGGCGGCGACGTCCCCGGCACCGCTAGCGCGCAAGCGTGCCGCGTCGGCGAAGGTCAGCGCGAAGGCGGCGAGGGCGCAGGCGAAGACGGCAAGGGCGAGGTTGGCTGGGCGCATCAATGAATATTACCCGCCCCCTTCGCCCCCTCGCGGGGGTTCGATTTAGAAGCGGTTCGCGGCCCGCATCAGGGCGCCGCGCAGAGCGATGGTGAGGCTAGACCCCATGCCGATCTTCTGTGCCACGGCGGGCAGGATGATCAGCGAGGCGAGGGCGAAGCCGGCGCCCAGCAGCAGCGAGGCCATTTCTGGCTGGGCGGCGGTCTGGCTGGTCGTTTGCGGCTGGCTCATGGCGACGCTCCTCTTGGGTTCTCGGGTGGCGTGAAATCTACGCCCGGAGGCCGGAGAGGGGAATGCGACGGATTGTCGCAGGCTCAATACCTGTCATGCAGCAGCACGATCACCGCGCCCGCGCCGCCTTCGACGGTGCGGGCCTGGCAGTAAGCGAGCACTTCCTGCCGCTGGGCCAGCCAGCCGAGGACGAGGCGCTTGAGCACCGGCACGCGGCCGGGCGAGCCGTGGCCCTTGCCATGCACGATGCGTACGCAGCGCTGGCGGCGGGCGAGGCATTCGGCGAGGAACAGGCCGACGTGGTGGCGCGCCTCGTCGCGGTGCATGCCGTGCAGGTCGAGATGAGCCTGCACCACCCAGCGGCCGCGCCGCAGGTCCTTGAGCACCTTGGGCGCCATGCCGGGCTTGAGCCAGGCGGCTTCGTCGCCGCCTTCGAGGGCGAGGTGCAGCGGATCGACGTCGGAAAGGGATTCGCCCAGCGCCGTGCGCTCGTCGCGCTCGCGGCTGCGGGGAATGGCGGGCGGGGGCGGCGGCTCGTGGTGGATGTGGTCGTCCGTCAGCGGCACGGTGCCGGCCACCGCCTCCCGGAACAGGGCGCGCGATGCATCATCGGGCGTCCTGTCCGGCATCGCTCACCCGAGATTGTCGAGATACTTCTCGGCGTCGAGGGCGGCCTGGCAGCCGGAGGCGGCGCTGGTGACGGCCTGCTTGTAGATCATGTCCTGCACGTCGCCGGCGGCGAACACGCCGGGAATGCTCGTCGCGGTGGCGTTGCCGGTGCGGCCGCCCTGGGTGACGATGTAGCCGTTGTCCATCTCCAGCTGGCCGGCGAAGATGTCGGTGTTCGGCTTGTGGCCGATGGCGATGAAGACGCCCTGCAGGGCGATGTCCTCGGTGGCGCCGGTCTTGACGTTCCTGATGCGCATGCCGGTGACGCCGGTCTTGTCGCCGAGCACTTCGTCGAGCGTGCTGTCGAGCTTGAGGGTGATCTTGCCGGCGGCGACCTTCTCGTACAGGTGGTCTTGCATGATCTTTTCGGCGCGGAACTTGTCGCGGCGATGCACGAGGGTGACGCTGCTGGCGATGTTGGCCAGATACAGCGCTTCCTCGACGGCCGTGTTGCCGCCGCCGATGACCGCCACGGGCTGGTTGCGGTAGAAGAAGCCGTCGCAGGTGGCGCAGGCCGAGACGCCCTTGCCGGAGAAGGCCTCTTCCGAGGGCAGGCCGAGATACTGGGCCGAGGCGCCCGTGGCGACGATCAGCGCGTCGCAGGTGTATTCGCCGGCGTCGCCGATCAGGCGCATCGGCTTCTCGGTCAGCTTCGCGGTGTGGATATGGTCGAAGATGATCTCGGTGCCGAAGCGCTGGGCGTGTTTCTCGAAGCGCGCCATCAGGTCGGGGCCCTGCACGCCGTCGGCGTCGGCCGGCCAGTTGTCGACGTCGGTGGTGGTCATCAGCTGGCCGCCCTGGGCCATGCCGGTGACGATGACGGGCTGGAGGTTGGCGCGGGCGGCATAGACGGCGGCGGTGTAGCCAGCGGGGCCGGAGCCGAGGATCAGGAGCTTGATGTGGCGTGCGGACATCTTTGAATCCTTTCGAAAGCGGTCCGGCGGATTATAAGGGGGAGGATTGCTCCCCTGTTCCGGCGTTTCCCCGCCGGGCGGCGCGCGACAATCGGGACGCTTCTCCATCGTCCGGAATTCCGCCCATGAACTACGCTTCCATCTCCCTGTCGCGGAAAGACAATTTCTCCCAGCCGCTGCCCGAGCGCATCGCCGCGCTGGTGCATGAGGCGCGCTGGCTGGCCGTGGCGGCGGTCGGTTTGTATCTGGCGCTGATCCTTTGGGGCTACGACAAGGCCGACCCCGGCTGGTCGCAGGCCGCCAGCGTCGATGTCGTCGCCAACCCGGGCGGCCGCTTCGGGGCCTGGTTCGCCGACCTGATGCTCTACCTCTTCGGCCTGTCGGCCTGGTGGTGGGTGCTGCTGCTGTTCCTGCTGGTCGCCATGGGCTACCACCGCGTCAGCTTCCTGTTCCGCGACGACCGCCGCCCGCTGCTGATCGCGCTGACCGGTTTTCTCGTCCTGCTGATCGCCAGCTGCGGGCTGGAGGCGCTGCGCTTCTGGAGCCTCGCCACGCCGCTGCCGCTGGCGCCCGGCGGCATGCTCGGCTACGAGGTGGGACGCATGGCCGGTACCTTCCTCGGCTTCACCGGCGGCACGCTGATCCTGATGGCGCTGATGATGGCCGGCTGGAGCCTGGCCACCGGCCTGTCCTGGCTGTGGCTGGCCGAGAAATTCGGCGGCCTGCTGGAGGCCGCATGGTTCGGCGCGATCGCGCTGTGGGAAGGCTGGCAGGACCGCCGTTACGGCCGCGCGCTGGCCGAGCAGCGCGAGGCCGTGGTCGAGGAGGTGCGCAAGAAGATCGAGGAGAATCCGCCGCCGCCCGTGAAGATCGAGCCGGTCGCGCTGGAGATTCCGCTGGCCAGGAAGGCCGAAGTGCGCATCGAGAAGGAACGTCAGGCGCCGATGTTCTTCGACGCTCCGGGCGAGGCGTTGCCGCCGCTGCACCTGCTCGACGAGGCCAGCCACAGCAACGAGGACCTGCCCTCCGCCGACACCCTCGAATTCACCTCGCGCCTGATCGAGCGCAAGCTCGCCGATTTCGGCGTGACGGTGCAGGTCATGTCCGCCCATCCCGGCCCGGTGGTGACGCGCTACGAGATCGAACCGGCCACCGGCGTGAAAGGCGCGACCGTCGTCGGGCTCGCCAAGGACCTGGCGCGCGCGCTGTCGCTGGTCAGCATCCGCGTCGTCGAGACCGTGCCCGGCAAGAGCTGCATGGCGCTCGAACTGCCCAATCCGCGCCGCCAGACCGTGCGCCTGTCCGAGATCATCGGCGCCAAGGTCTATCACGACATGCATTCGCATCTGGCGCTGGCGCTGGGCAAGGACATCGCCGGCCAGCCGGTCGTGACCGATCTGGCCAAGATGCCGCACCTGCTGGTCGCCGGCACCACCGGTTCGGGCAAGTCGGTGGGCATCAACGCGATGATCCTCTCGCTGCTCTACAAGTCCGAGCCGAAGGACGTGCGCCTGATCCTGGTCGATCCGAAGATGCTGGAGCTGTCGGTCTATGAGGGCATTCCGCACCTGCTGGCGCCGGTCGTCACCGACATGAACAAGGCCGCCAACGCGCTGCACTGGTGCGTCGGCGAGATGGAGCGCCGCTACAAGCTGATGAGCGCGCTGGGCGTGCGCAACCTCGCCGGCTTCAACGCCAAGCTCAAGGAGGCGGAGAAGGCCGGCACGCCGATCCCCGATCCGCTCGCTCTGCAGGGCGACCCGGAGGCGGGCGTGCCCTTCCTCAAGCCGATGCCCTGCATCGTCGTGGTCATCGACGAGCTGGCCGACCTGATGATGGTGGTCGGCAAGAAGGTCGAGGAGCTGATCGCCCGGCTCGCCCAGAAGGCGCGCGCCGCCGGCATCCACCTGATCCTCGCCACGCAGCGGCCGAGCGTGGACGTCATCACCGGCCTCATCAAGGCCAACATCCCGACGCGCATCGCCTTCCAGGTGTCCTCCAAGATCGACTCGCGCACCATCCTCGACCAGATGGGCGCCGAAGCGCTGCTCGGCCAGGGCGACATGCTCTACCTCGCGCCCGGCACGGGGCTGCCGACACGCGTGCATGGCGCCTTCGTCGCCGACGACGAGGTGCATCGCGTCGTCGAGCAGTTGCGCAAGGTCGGCCGGCCAGAGTTCATTTCCGACGTGCTGGCGTCGCCGCCCTCGGAAAGCGAGGCGGCGGGCGGCGGCGACGGCGGCGACATGGAGAGCGACCCGATGTATGACCAGGCGGTCGAGGTCGTCCTCAAGAACCGCCGGCCGTCGATCTCACTCGTTCAGCGCCACCTGCGCATCGGCTACAACCGCGCCGCGCGCATGATCGAAGCGATGGAGCGCGCCGGCCTCGTCTCCGCGATGAATGGCGCCGGCCAGCGCGAAGTGCTGGTGCCCGAGCAAGCCGACTGAAAAAAGTCAGTCCCGGCGGGACGGCGGCGCCGGCGCGGCGGATCGGCGATAATCCGCCCATGCGCACACTCATCCTACTTTGCGGCCTCGCCTTCTCCGGGGCCGCCGCCGCCGGCGGCATCGACCAGCTCAAGGCCTTCTGGGCCAATACCCACGCGGCGCAGGGCACGTTCGCGCAAAGCGTCGTCACCAAGTCCGGCCGCAAGCCGCGCAACTCCACGGGCAGTTTCGCGCTGGCGCGCCCCGGCAAGCTGCGCTGGAGCTACGACAAGCCTTTCCAATTGCTGCTGGTCGCCGACGGCGCGAAGCTCTGGAGCTACGACGCCGACCTGAACCAGGTCAGCGTCGGCAAGATGGACAAGACGCTTGGCGCCAGCCCGGCCGCGCTGCTGACCGGCGAGTCGCTGGACCGGCATTTCACCCTGGCCGAGGCCGGCGTCGCCGACGGGCTGGAGATCGTCGATGCCGTGCCGCAGGCGGCCGACAGCACCTTCGCGCGCGTGCGCATCGGCCTTGCCGGCAACCTGCCGCGCCTGATGGAAGTACGCGACAACCTCGGCCAGACCACTACGCTGCTGTTTACAGAATTCCAGCCGAATCCGATGCTGGCGCCGGACACCTTCCGCTTCGTGCCGCCCAAGGGAGCGGACGTGGTCGGCGAGTAGCTACTCGCGCCGGCAGGCGACCGGCCAGGCGACCTTGCGGCCGGCGGGGTGGAGAGCGCCATCCGGGCCGACGACGGGAACATTCACCGCACGTGCCGTCAGGTCGGCGGGCAGTTCGCCGTCGGGCAGGTAAAGACGCATCGGGTCGCCGGATGCCGCGCCTGCGCCTTTCACCATCGACTGGAACATGCCCAGCACCGCGAACTCTCCTGACGAACCATAGGTGGTGGAGAGGTGCAGGTGCGGATAGCCCGCCGCGCCGTAATGGCCGCCGGCGGTGCCGGTGCCGCCGGAGAGCGCGACGACCTGCCCTGCCGTCACTCGGGCGCCGACTGCCAGCGTCGGCAGGGCGGAGAGGTGCTGATACTTCGCGAAGGTCCAGAAGGGCAGGCCGCTGTCTTCCGGGGCGATGCGCAGCCACAGGAAGTTGCCTTCGAGCTGGCCGCCCTCGCCCTTGGCGATCACCTCGCCACCGGCGACGGCCAGTAGCGGCGTGCCGTCCGTCAATGTGATATCCATGCCGCCATGCAGGCCGCCGTTGCGGTCCATGCGCCGCCGGCTGCCGTCGTAGCGCGTCGGCGAGCCGTAGGGCGAGGAGACCGGTTCGCAGGCGAAGCCGGCCGGGAAGACGGGTGTCAGACCGGTCGCCTCGATCGCCGCCTCGCGGCGCTCGACCACGCCGCCCGTTCCCTCCTCCGCGCTGCCGCCCATGCGCTTGCCGCGCATCTGCGCATCGGCGGCGGCGGTCGCGAGCAGAAGGGCGAGCAGGGCGAACGTGGCGGGTTTCATGGCATCGCTTATCGATTGGCGGCGGCGAGCTTGAGGCCGAAGCCGACGAGCGCGATGCCGGCCAGCCGCGTCGCCAGCCGGCGCGCGAACGGGAAGGCGCGCAGCCGTGCTGCCGCCGCGTTGCCGAGCAGCACGAGGCCGGCCTGATAGAGGAAGCTCAGCGCGGTGACGTGCAGCATCATGGCGGCGAGCGTGCCGCCCGTGGCATCGGGACGCAGGAACAGCGGAAAGAAGGCGACGAAGAACAGCATCACCTTCGGGTTGGTCAGGCTGACGGCGCAGGCCCGGCGGAGGTGGTGCCCGGCGGAATGGCACGGCGCAGGCGCATTGTCGGTTCCGTGCGCGCGCAGCAGTCGCAGCCCGATCCAGCACAGGTAGCCCGCGCCGAACCATTGCAGCGCTTCGAAAAGCAGCGGGTGGGCGCGCATCGCGGCGGCGAGGCCCAGCACGGCCGCGGTCATGTAGATGAAGTCGCCCAGCAGCGTGCCCAGCACGGCGCCGAAGCCGGCACGCATGCCGTTGCGCGCCGTGGCGTCGAGGATCGCGACGGTGCCCGGTCCCGGCACGCACTGGAACACCAGGATGGCGATCAGGAAGCTGGCGTAGTTCTGGATGTCGAACATCGAATCTCCCGGAAAAAGTCAGTCCCGGCGGGACGGCGGTTCAGCGCGGCAACACGTGGATGCTGCTTCGCGCCAGCGTGATTTCGCGCAGGAAGCAGAGCAGGCCGAGCACCAGCGCCAGCATCGACAGGATGAAGAGCAGCGCGATGGCGGTGGACAGGTTGATGCCGAACGCCGAGCCCATGAACAGGGTGGCGATGACGAGGCAGACCAGCAGCGCGCAGGTGGTGCACAGGCCGATGGCCCAGTGGATCATGCGTGCCCTGCCGGACAGCAGGTCCATCTCGTCCTGGATCGCGGTCAGCGCGGCGGCGCCGGCCGTCGGCCGCTCACGTTCCAGGGCGCGAAAGCGGTCGACCACGCGGGCGAGGCGATTGACCAGCACGGAGAGGATGGCGCCGACGCCCGTCAGGAGGAAGACCGGCGCGACCGCGAGCTGGATGACGTGGGATACGCTGGAAATGGCGGCGACTTCTTGCATGGCGTATGGAGGGCCGAAATGCGCTGGATGCAACTTTACCGGAGAATGGCCACGCGCCGGCAACGCGCCCGGCGAAATCCGTTACATTCCCGCCTGCACATGAGCGACCTGTTTTCCTCCTCCGACAACCCCCACGCCCCGCTGGCCGAGCAGCTGCGCCCCGCCGCGCTCGACGCGGTGATCGGCCAGCAGCACCTGCTCGGGCCGGGCAAACCGCTGCGGCTGGCCTTCGAGTCGCGCACACCGCATTCGATGATTCTCTGGGGGCCGCCGGGCGTCGGCAAGACGACGCTGGCGCGGCTGATGGCGGATGCCTTCGACGCCGAGTTCATCGCGCTGTCCGCCGTGTTTTCCGGCGTGAAGGACATCCGCGCGGCGGTGGAGCAGGCGGAGCTGACGCTGGCGCAGTCGGGCCGACGCACGCTGCTGTTCGTCGACGAGGTGCATCGCTTCAACAAGGCGCAGCAGGACGCCTTCCTGCCCTTCGTCGAGCAGGGCCTGCTGACCTTCGTCGGCGCGACGACGGAGAATCCGTCCTTCGAGGTGAATTCCGCGCTACTGTCGCGCGCGGCGGTGTATGTGCTGAAGCCGCTGGCGGCCGCGGAGCTGCGCGAGCTGTTCGGGCGGGCGCGGGCGCGGGCCTTCGCCGACCTGGAGTTCGCGCCGGAGGCGGTCGATCGCATCGTCGGCTATGCCGACGGCGATGCCCGGCGCCTGCTGAACGTGCTGGAGACCCTGCGCACGGCCGCCGGGGCTTCCGGCCGCCGTGCCGTCGATGCTGACTTTCTGGCGGAGGCGCTGGCTTCCGACCTGCGCCGCTTCGACAAGGGGGGCGACGCCTTCTACGACCAGATCTCGGCGCTGCACAAGTCGGTCCGCGGTTCGAATCCCGATGCCGCGCTTTACTGGTTGGTGCGCATGCTCGACGGCGGTGCCGATCCGCTCTACATGGGCCGGCGCATCATCCGCATGGCGAGCGAGGACATCGGCCTGGCCGACCCGCGCGCGCTGTCCATCGCGCTGGAGGCAGTGCGGACCTACGAGCGGCTCGGCTCGCCGGAGGGCGAGCTGGCGCTGGCGAACGCTGTGATCTACATGGCCGTGGCGCCGAAGTCGAATGCCGGCTACGCGGCTTACGGCGCGGCGCGCAAGTTCGTCGCGCAGGACATCAGCCGGCCGGTGCCGGAGCACCTACGCAACGCGCCGACCCGGCTGATGAAGGATCTCGGCTTCGGCAGCGCATACCGCTACGCCCATGACGAACCGGAAGCCTATGCGGCCGGCGAAAACTACTTCCCGGAGGAGATGCCGCGTGTCGAGTGGTATCGCCCGACGTCGCGCGGGCTGGAGCAGAAGATTTCCGACAAGCTCGCGCATCTGCGCGCGCTCGATGCGCAATACCGCAAGCAAAAGAAGCGCTGATCAGCTTTCGGGATGGTTGGCGGCGAACTGCGTGCAGGCGCGCTCCGCCGTGCGCAAGGCGTCGGCATGACCGCAACTGGCCGCGTCGCAAAGCGCATTCTTCAGCAGGCAGCGCAAGACCTCGGTGCCGTCCTGGGACTGGGCGAGACAGCAGGCCAACTGGGCAGCCGCGGCAAAGGGCAGGTGTTCGTGTTCGGCGATGACGGCGACCTCGTCTTCGGTCAGGTCGCTGTAGTCGATGCAGTCCTTGATCGAAATCATTGGCGTTCCTCCGACTAGAATGCCCCTCTCGACCCAATCTAAGCCTTTTCGAACGGCTTTTCAAGGACCTGCCATGCTCGACATTCAACTGCTCCGTACCCAACCCGATCTGGTCGCTGCCGGCCTCGCCCGCCGCGGCGCGGCCATCGATCTGGCTCCCTTCGAGGCTCTCGAAGCCGAGCGCAAGCAGGTGCAGACGCAGACCCAGGAATTGCAGCAGAAGCGCAATGCCCTGTCGAAGCAGATCGGCATGCTCAAGGCGAAGGGCGAGGATGTCGCGCCGGTCATGGCGGAGGTAGCGGGACTGGGCGATGCCCTGAAGGCCGCCGAGGACAAGCTGGCGGTGCTGCTCGCACAGCTCGACGCCTTCGTGGCCCAGATTCCCAATCTGCCACACGCCAGCGTGCCGGAAGGACGCGACGAAACCGGCAACGTCGAGATGGCGCGCTGGGGCGTGCCGCCGGCTCTTGGCTTCGCGCCGAAGGACCATGTCGAACTCGGCGAGGCCCTCGGCGGCCTCGATTTCGAGGCGGGCGTGAAGATCGCCGGCAGCCGCTTCACGCTGATGCAGGGCGAGATCGCACGCCTGCACCGCGCGCTCGCCCAGTTCATGCTCGACGTGCATACGCGGGAGCACGGCTACACCGAAATCTACGCGCCTTATCTCGTCAATCCCGACAGCATGTTCGGCACCGGCCAGCTGCCCAAATTCGAGGAGGATCTGTTCCGCGTCGAACGCAGCGACGGCAGCCGGCTCTACCTGATTCCCACCGCCGAAGTGCCGGTGACCAACATCGTGCGCGACGAAATTCTCGAAATGGACAAGCTGCCGCTCAAGTTCGTCTGCCACACGCCCTGCTTCCGCTCCGAGGCGGGCAGCTACGGCAGGGACACGCGCGGCATGATCCGCCAGCACCAGTTCGACAAGGTCGAGCTGGTGCAGATCGTGAACCCCGAACATTCGTGGGAAGCCCTGGATGAGTTGACCGGCCACGCCGAGACCATTCTGCGGAAGCTGAACCTGCCTTACCGCAAGATGGCGCTGTGCGCCGGCGACATGGGCTTCTCGGCCGCCAAGACCTACGACCTCGAAGTCTGGCTGCCGGCGCAGGACACCTACCGCGAGATTTCCTCCTGTTCGAACTTCGAGGCATTCCAGGCGCGCCGCATGCAGGCGCGCTGCCGGGAAAGGGGCGGCAAGCCGCGCCCCGTGCATACGCTCAACGGTTCCGGCCTAGCGGTCGGCCGCACGCTGGTGGCTGTGCTGGAAAACAACCAGCGCGCCGACGGTTCGGTCGTCGTGCCGGAAGCGCTGCGCGCCTACATGGGCGGGGTCGAACTGCTAGGCGCGCGGGGCTGAGGCCTTGCGCTTCACGCGGCGCTTTTTCTTGCTGATCGGCTTGGGCCGGTCGATGCTCGGTGGCGTGTAGACCGGCTCGAAGCGTGACAGCACGTCGAAGTAGTTGCGGATGTTCTCGGTCAGGATCACGGCCTCGCCGCCGCGCGCGCGGCCGCTCTTGAGCCGGGTGTAATACTCGGGCCGGGCCATCAGCGGCAGCACCTGCTTCATGTCCGCCCAAGAGTTCGGGTCGCGGTTCAGCCCGGGCGCGAAACTGCGCGCGCCGCGCAGGTGGCCCATGCCGAGGTTGTAGGCCGCCAGCGCGAACCACAGGCGGTCGGGAGGCTTGATTTCCTCGGGCAGTTCGTCCATCAGCATGGCCAGATATTTCGCGCCGGCGCGGATGCTTTGCTTCGGATCGAGCCGGTTGCTGACCTTGAGGCGATCGGCGGTGTCTTCGGTCAGCATCATGATGCCGCGCACGCCGGTGTAGGAGGTCGCCAGCGGATCCCATTTCGATTCCTGGTAGGCCAGCGCGGCCAACAGGCGCCAGTCGATGCCGGTGATCTCCTGGGCTTCCTGGAAATCCTGGCGGTAATCAGGCAGGCGCGTGCGCATCTGTTCCAGGAAGGCCGCGATGTCGCGGGCGTCGAGCCGGCGGATATGGCCGAAATAGCGGTCGTCGAGCCGGCGCAGCGTGCCGTCCTGGCGTACCTGTTCGATGAAGCGTGCCGCCTGTTCGCGCAGGGCATCGTTCTCCGCATGGAAAGCCCAGACATAGGCCAGCGTGCCCGGCAGTTCGAGCGCGACCGACAGGTCGGGATGGAAGTTCGCCGCCACCGTGTAGTGCAGGTCGTCGGTCGCAGCCAGATCATGGCGCCGCCGCTCGACGTCCGCCAGCAGCTCCAGTTCGTCGATGCCGGGCCGTTCGACGATGAGCGGCGGCGGCGCGATGTTCATGGATTTCAGCACCTGGATCTGCGGCGCGCCTGGAAGGACGGTGATTTCCCGCCCGGCGAGCTGTTCCGGCCTGTCCGTGGGCAGGGCGGTGGAATGCTGCACCACGACCTGGCGCGTTTCGCGCAGGGGCGGCGAGTAGCGCAACTCCGGATCGCCATAGCGTGCGGGCAGGGCGGCGGCGAAATGCACCTCGCCGGTGCGCACCATCTCCTGCATCGCTGGGTAGTCGGGGGCGGTGACATAACGAATCTCGACGCCCAGGGTTTCGGCGAACAGCCCGGTGAGATCGCGGCTGAAACCTTCCATTCCCTCGGTCGGCGGTGCAAGCTGCTGGAAAACCGGGTCGGTGGGCAGGCCGACAACCAGCGGCTGCCCGGGCCCCGGAGGATCCAGACGCGAGCAGCCCGCGAAGAGCAAAGCCAGCAGAACGAGGCCAAGCGGCAGCCTTGGGAGCCGATGCATCATGATTTCCCGCCTTGGAGTGGTGCCATTGTGCCATGCGGTGGGCAGGGCGGTTATAATTCGCGCCACGGAGAGGTGGCAGAGTGGTCGAATGTACCTGACTCGAAATCAGGCGTAGGGAAACCTACCGTGGGTTCGAATCCCACCCTCTCCGCCAGTCCCCACTCGCTTGATAAGGTAATTATTGCTGCGTATCAAATATTTTATTTGTGCGCTGCTTCCACATGATTAGAATCCCGACAAAAGAAGTCAAGTATGTGTCGTGAAGCACCCCCAATACCCCAACCAAGAGAGGACAAAAAATGATCAACGTGAATGGCAAGGAAATCGAAACGGACGCTGAAGGATTTCTGGCGAATCTGGAGGACTGGTCCGAGGATGTCGCGATCACGCTTTCGCAGCAGGACGAGCTGGCCCTGGGCGAGAAGCACTGGCAGGTGATCAAATGGATTCGCGACTATTACGCCGAGAATGCCACCGCGCCGAACCTGCGCGTCATGACCAAGCTCATCGGCAACGACTTGGGCGACGAGTTTTCGGACAAGAAGTATCTGTTCGACCTCTTTCCCTACGGTCCGGCCAAGCAGGCCGCGCGCTATGCCGGAATGCCCAAGCCTACCGGTTGCGTTTGAACGGTCGCCGTCCCGCCGGCACTGACTTTTTCTCCGTGTCGCCCTGGCTGGGCTGCCAGGCGGGCACGAGATGGCGTTTGCCGTTACCGATCAGGTCGGCGCGGCCCATCGCCTTGAGCGCGTCGCGCAGCAGCGGCCAGTTCTTCGGGTCGTGGTAGCGCAGGAAAGCCTTTTGCAGGCGGCGCTGGCGCGCGCCACGGACGACGGCGACTTCCTCCGAGGTTGGCGAGATGCGCTTGAGCGGATTCTTGCCGGTGTGCCACATGCCGGTGGCGATGGCCAGCGGCGTCGGCAGGAAGGTCTGCACCTGGTCGAGGCGGAAGTCGTTGCGCTTGAGCCAGAGGGCGAGTTCGAGCATGTCGGTGTCGGTGGTGCCCGGGTGCGCGGCGATGAAGTAGGGAATCAGGTATTGCTCCTTGCCCGCGGCCTTCGACGCGGCCTCGAACAGGCGCTTGAACTTCTCGTATGTGCCCATGCCCGGCTTCATCATCTTGGCCAGCGGACCTGCTTCCGTATGCTCGGGCGCGATCTTCAGGTAGCCGCCGACGTGATGCGACACGAGTTCCTTGACGTATTCGGGCGAGCGCACCGCGAGGTCGTAGCGCAGGCCCGAGCCGATGAGGATGCGCTTGACGCCGGGCACCTGCCGGGCCTTGCGGTAGAGCGCAATCAGCGGGGCGTGGTCGGTGCCCAGATTCGGGCAGATGTCCGGATAGACGCAGGACAGCCGGCGGCAGGCGGCCTCGATGGCGGGATCCTTGCATGCCATGCGGTACATGTTGGCGGTCGGGCCGCCGAGGTCGGAAATGACGCCGGTAAAGCCCGGCGTCTTGTCGCGGATCTCCTCGATCTCGTGGAGGATCGAGGCTTCCGAGCGGCTCTGGATGATGCGTCCCTCGTGCTCGGTGATCGAGCAGAAGGTGCAGCCGCCGAAGCAGCCGCGCATGATGTTGATGGAGAAGCGGATCATTTCCCAGGCGGGAATCTTTGCGTCGCCGTAGCTCGGGTGCGGCGCGCGTGCGTAGGGCAGGCCGAAGACATGGTCCATTTCCGCCGTGGTCAGCGGCAGGGGCGGCGGGTTGAGCCAGAGATCCCGATTGCCGTGTCTTTGCACTAGTGCGCGGGCGTTGCCGGGGTTCGATTCGAGGTGGAACTGGCGCGAAGCCTCGGCATAGGCGACCTTGTCGGATTTCACTTCCTCGTAGGCCGGCAGGCGCACGTAGGTGAGGGCCCGCTCATCATGGCTTCCCCGTTCTGCGGACGAGTGCCATGCGCTGTCAGGTGTCCAGCCCGATGGCACCATGAAGGCGGTGCCGCGCAAACCGCGGATGGTGTCGATCGGCTCGCCCTTGGCGAGGCGGTGGCTCAGTTCGACCAGGGCACGCTCGGCGTTGCCGAACAACAGCAGGTCGGCCTTGCTGTCGACCAGCACCGAGCGCTTGACGGTTTCCGACCAGTAGTCGAAATGGGCGATGCGGCGCAGCGAGGCCTCGATGCCGCCAATCACGATGGGCACGCCCTTGAACGCCTCGCGGGCGCGCTGGGCATAGACGGTTACGGCGTGGTCGGGCCGCCTGTCCGGGGCACCGTCAGGTGTGTAGGCGTCGTCGGAGCGGATTTTGCGGTCGGCGGTATAGCGGTTGACCATCGAATCCATGTTGCCGGCGGTGATGCCGAAAAACAGGTTGGGCCTGCCGAGGCGGCGGAAGTCGTCCGCCGAGCTCCAGTCCGGCTGGGCGATGATGCCGACGCGGAAACCTTGCGCTTCGAGCAGGCGTCCAACCAGCGCCATGCCGAAGCTCGGATGGTCGATGTAGGCGTCGCCGGTGACGAGGACGATGTCGCAGCTGTCCCAGCCAAGCGCATCCATCTCGGTGCGCGACATCGGCAGGAACGGGGAGACGCCGAAGCGCTTCGCCCAGTAAGGACGGTAAGCCGTGAGGCTTTTTGCGGACTGCATGCCGCCAGTTTACCGCCGGCTCAGAGGCGAATCCGGCTCTTTTCGGGAATGTGGCGCGCCAGGAAATCCATCTGGTCGGCGAGGATGCGGCGGTTGCTGAGGATCAGGTATTCGGCCTTGTTCGGCACATAGGGCGCATACAGCAGCTCCATGCGCGCCTCTTCCGGCGTGCGACCGCTCTTGCGCTGGTTGCATGGCCGGCAGGCGGTGACGACGTTCATCCAGATGTCGCGACCGCCCTGCGAAACCGGCACGACATGGTCGCGCGTCAGGCGCGCGGTCGGCAGGTTGTCGCCGCAATAGGCGCAGACGTGACGGTCGCGATGGAACAGCTCACGGTTGTCGAGTGGCGGCACCTGATTGAACTGCCGGCCGGCGAGCACCTTGCCCTTGATGGCGATGATGCTGTTGGTGCGGATTTCGGAGCGCAGGCCGGTGACGCGGTTGAGGCCGCCGTGGATCACGAAAGAGTGTTCCCCGACAGACCAGGCGACGAGATCCTTGGCGTAATAGAAACAGGCATGCTGCCACGTCACCCAGCGGTTGGGCGTGCCGTGCTGATCGAGCGTGAGGATCAGTGGGTAGCCGTTCATTGAACTGCGAACATACGCCTTAAATGCCTTGAAGACTATCAGAGCGGTGTGACAATGGAAAGTCGCGGAAGTGCCCGAAAAGAGGGCGAAATTCCCGGCCTATCCGGGCGCCGGTGCCTCATTCGTGAGGCTGGATGGCTTCAGCGTGGAGGATAAAGCGGCCGCGCGTGCGGTCGGCGAAAAAATGGCGCAGGGTCAGCGCGACGGTGCGGAAGGCGATTTCCTGCCAGGGAATTTCGTTTTCGGCGAACAGGGCCACGTCGAGACTTTCGTCGCCCGGTGCGAAGTCGAGATCAAGCAGGCGCGCCCGGTAGATGACATGCACCTGGCTGATGTGCGGCACCGAGATCACGGTGAACATCTCGCCGAGTTCGATGCGCGCACAGGCTTCTTCGCCCGTTTCGCGCGCTGCCGCCTCGGCGACGGACTCACGGTTTTCCATGAAACCGGCGGGCAGGGTCCAGCAGCCGTGGCGCGGTTCGATGGCGCGTCGGCAGAGCAGGACCTTCTCTTCCCAGACCGGGAGAGTGCCTACTACGAGTCGCGGATTGCGGTAATGGATGGCGCCGCACGACTCGCAGACATGACGCGGCAGGGTGTCTCCCGGGGGCACCGTGAGGCGCACCGGGGCGGCGCAAGTGCAACAGAAGTTGATGGCCGGCTCCATGTCGTCCGATTCTAGCGCGGGGCCGGCTACCCAAAGGCGCGCGGCGATGGTATAAGAACAAGCACCTAGTTAATGAGCCAACTGCGCCGGTCATGCCGTTCACCGAACAGAACAAGAAGCTGCAGGAATTCAAGGCAATGGGCGATCTGCCCTCGCCCAAGGGGGCTTCCTTGGCCGTGATGCGGCTGACGCGCAAGGATGATGTTTCCATCTCCGAACTGGCGCGCGTGGTGCAGACCGACCCTGCCCTCGTTGGGCGACTGATCAAAACGGCGAATTCATCGCAGGCTGGGGCGCACCGTCCGGTGGCGGCCGTCCAGGATGCGCTGATCATGCTCGGCATTCCGACGGTGCGCTATCTGGCGTTGAGCTTTTCCCTTCTGTCGGATTACAAGAGCGGCCGTTGCGCCGGTTTCGACTATCGCCGCTTCTGGTCGCATTCGCTCGCCTGCGCGGTCGCCATGCAGGGGATCACCGCCCAGACCCGCGCGGCGCCTCCCGAGGAGGCATTCAGCGTCGGTTTGCTTTGCCGCATCGGCGAACTGTCGCTGGCGACCGTTTTCCCCGAGGATTACGCCCGCCTGCTCGGGCAGTTGGTCGCGGATCGTGCGGCATCCCTGAGCGCCCTGGAAAAGGGCGCGTTCGCGATGACGCATGTCGATCTGACCACCATGATGCTGCAGGACTGGGGCCTGCCGCGCATGTTCATCGACCCGGTTCTGGCGCACGAGGAACCCGAGGGGGCGAATTTCCCGTCGGACTCCCGCCAGTATCGCCTGACCTGGTCTCTGGCGCTGGCGCGCCTGATCGCGGACGTCTGTCTGGCCGGCGAATCGGAGCGGCGTGGATTGATGGCGAAGCTGTTTCTGCTGGGCAGCAAGCTGTCGCTGGAAAGCGAAGTCCTGACTGCCTTGTGCGATCGCGTGGTGCGCGACTGGCGAGAGTGGGCGGCGCAATTGAACGTCGATGCGAACGAAGTGCCGCCTTTCGAAGAACTCTCCAAGCCACCGGCGGCGCCGGAGTTGTCGCAATCCGGCATGCCCAGCACCGGCGCCGGCATTGACGGTCCCTTGCGCGTTTTGGTGGTCGACGACGACAACAGCATGCGCATGCTGCTCAAGGCGATGCTGGCCCAGGGCGGCTACGAAGTGTTCGAGGCGGGCGATGGTCAGGCCGGGTTCGAGAAGGCGCTGGAAGTGCGTCCCCATGTGCTTGTCACCGACTGGATGATGCCCGAGATGGACGGGGTCGAACTGACGCGCGCGCTGCGTCAGACCAAGCTGGGGCGCGCCATTTACATTCTGATCCTGACGGCGATCGAGGCCGAGGAGAAGCTGGTCGAGGCTTTCGATGCCGGGGTGGATGACTTCATGACCAAGCCGTTCAGCGCCCGGGTTTTGGGCGCGCGCCTGCGGGCGGGGCAGCGCGTGGTGACCCTGCAACAGGAGATCGAGCGCGACCGCGAGGAAATCCGCCGTTTCGCGGCCGAACTGGCCGTCACCAACCGGCGCCTGCAGGAGGCCGCGCTGACCGATGTGCTGACCGGCTTCCCGAACCGCCGTTACGCGATCGAACGTTTCCAGCAGGAGTGGCAGGCCGCCAATCGCAGCAAGCGGCCGATGGCCTGCATGATGATCGATGTCGATAACTTCAAGACGATCAACGACAGTCACGGGCACGACGTTGGCGACCTGGTCCTCAAGCTGACCGCCCAGGCCATCAAGAGCGGCTTGCGCGCTCAGGACGTGGTCTGTCGCACGGGCGGCGACGAGTTCATCGTGATCTGCCCGGATACCGATCTGGCGGCCGCCCTTGTCTGCGGCGAACGCGTGCGCAAGGCGGTTCTGGAAACGAAGATCAGCACCGGAACCCTCGTCCTCAAGAGCACTGTCAGCATCGGGGTGGCGGCCCGCGACGATGGCATGGTCGACATCGATGTCCTGATCAAGCGAGCCGACGAGGGTGTTTACCTTGCAAAACAGCATGGTAGGAATTATGTAGCCACGATTCAGGTCAATTCCTGACCGCCAACTATCAGAAGTTAACGATTAAAAACATGAGATAAGGCTACCTTTGTAAGGTTTTTTCTTACAAGGTGCGACCATCCCATTCTTACAAAAGGATGGTCTTTCCATTGATTTTCTTCTTGCAGGCTTCCCGTGAAAATGCCATCACTGCCAAACGGGCATGCGCGGAAGTCTCCGGGCCCTGGGTTGGCGGCAATGCAAGGAGAGGAAAGATGAAATCGACCGACACCTACAATGACATCAAGGAGGTCAATCTTGCCTATCTGATGCTGGCGCAGAACATGATCCGCTCCGATCGCGAAGCGGCGGTGTTCCGTCTGGGCATCAGCGAGGAGATTGCCGACATCCTGGAAACCCTGACGCCGGGGCAGGTCCTGAAAATGGCCGGTTCCGACATGCTGTTGTGCAACTTCCGTTTCGACGATTCCCTGTTGATTGATCTGCTGGCCAACCACGAGCGCGAGCGCGGCGTTGGCCATATCCATGCAGCGATTCTCGCCGCCGGCAAGCCGGTCGAGTCCGTCGCCTGATCGTCATCCTGACAGCGAATTCCGGAGGTTCCCATGCGCAACAAGTCCGTCATCTCGGAGGCGAGAGACATTCGTCTCGCCATTGAACTCATCGAACTCGGCGCCCGCCTGCAATTACTTGAGGCGGAAACCAATCTTTCCCGCGAACGCCTGCTCAAGCTCTACAAGGAAGTGCGCGGCGTATCGCCGCCGAAGGGCATGCTGCCCTTCTCGACGGACTGGTTCATGACCTGGCAGCCTAACGTCCATGCTTCCCTGTTCATGGCCTATTTCAATTTCCTTGAGCGCCATACCGGACTGTCCGGGCTGGAGCGCATCATCAAGGCCTACCGCCTCTACCAGGAACAGATCAATCGCTCCGGCATGGAAAGCGTGTTGTCGTTGACGCGCGCCTGGACCATGGTGCGCTTCTTCGATGCCGGCATGCTACAAATGACGCGTTGCAAGACCTGCGGCGGAGATTTTGTCGCGCATGCGCACGATCCGAAGCGCGATTATGTCTGTGGCCTCTGCCACATGCCAGCCCGCGCCGGCAAGACCCGGCGCGCCAGTATGGTGGCCGGAGGCGCGGCGGCCTGATATAAGCCGCTAGGCTTTCCTCCCTGTATCTTGCGAGGCGCTCCCGTCCGCTTGCCGGGCGGGAGCGCTTTTTCGTCCTCGCGTGCCGGATTCATATGCCGGGCGCCTGCATTTGCCGCTATGATTGCGTCTGTTTGCGCGCCGAGCCCGCGCCGGCTGATTGAGATCACCGAGGTCGTCCATGTTTCTGCTCATTGGTTACGTTGTCATCCTGCTGGCGTCCGTCGGTACATATTCCGTGCACGGCAGCCTGGGCGCCCTGTGGGTGCCGATGGAATATCTCGCCATCATCGGCCTGATGATCGGCGGCTTCGTCGCCGGCAACGGTACCAAGGCCGTCAAGGCGACGCTGGGCGCCATCCCTTCCGTCCTCAAGGGTTCCTCGCTGAACAAGGCGCTCTACATGGACCTCCTGGCGATGCTGTTCGAGATCCTCTCCAAGGTGCGCAAGGAGGGCCTGATGTCGATCGAAAGCGACGTCGAGAATCCCGAGGGTAGCCCGATCTTCACGAAATACCCGTCGGTCGCGCATGACCACCATGTCATGGAGTTCATCACCGACTACCTGCGCATGATGGTCGGCGGCAACCTCAATGCCTTCGAGATCGAGAACCTAATGGACATCGAGATCGAGACCCATCATCAGGAAGCTCACCTGCCGGCGCATATCGTCGCCAAGGTGGCCGACGGCCTGCCGGCCTTCGGCATCGTCGTGGCGGTGATGGGCGTGGTGAATGTGATGGGCTCGGTCGGTCAGCCGCCGGCCGTGCTTGGCAAGATTATCGGCGGCGCGCTGGTCGGCACCTTCCTCGGCATTCTGGCCTCCTACGGCTTCGTCGCGCCGATCGCCAGCCAGCTCGAACAGAAGGTCGAGGAGGGCGGCAAGATCTACCAGTGCATCAAGGTCGTGCTGCTCGCCAGCATGAACGGCTATGCGCCGCAGGTCGCCGTCGAGTTCGGGCGCAAAGTGCTGTTCTCCACCGACCGCCCGACCTTCATCGAGCTCGAAGAAGACCTGAAGGCGAGAAAAGGCAAATAAGCGGCAGGCGCTCGCCGTCCCGCCGGCGCTGACTTTTTCCACGAGTTGATATGAGCGACGACAGCCAGCAGCCCATCGTAGTCAAGAAGATCAAGAAAGGTGGCGGGGCCGCGCATGGCGGCGCCTGGAAGATCGCCTACGCCGACTTCGTCACGGCGATGATGGCCTTCTTCCTGTTGATGTGGCTGCTCGGCTCGACGACCAAGGGCGACCTCAAGGGCATCGCCGACTACTTCCAGACGCCGCTCGTCGTGGCGATGTTCGGTGGCTCCGGTTCCGGCGACTCCTCTTCGGTGATCCAGGGCGGCGGTCAGGATCTGACGCGCACCCATGGCCAGGTCAAGAAGGGCGATATCGACGCCGCCAAAAAGACGATCAACCTGCAGGCGCTGAAGGCCGATTTCGAGAAACTGGAAAAAGAGCGCCTGATGGGGCTGAAGGGGGATATCGAAAAGCTGATCGAATCGAATCCGACCCTGCAGCAATTCAAGAACCAGCTGTTGCTCGACATCACCAGCGAGGGGCTGCGCATCCAGATCGTGGACGAGCAGAACCGGCCGATGTTCGATCTGGCGAGTTCGGAACTCAAGCCTTATACGCGCGTGATCCTGCGCGAGATCGGTCCGCTGCTCAACAACGTGGAGAACCGCATTTCGCTGTCCGGCCACACCGATGCCACGCCCTATGCCGGTGGCGATCGCGGCTTCGGCAACTGGGAGCTCTCCACGAATCGTGCCAATGCCTCGCGGCGCGAACTGGTCGCCGGCGGCATGAATGATGCCAAGGTGATGCGCGTGATCGGCTTCGCCTCGACCGTGCTGTTCGACAAGGATCAGCCATTCAACGCCATCAACCGGCGCATCAGCATCGTCGTGATGAACAAGCGCACGGAAGAGGCGATCATGAATGACGGCAAGGAACAGGTCGCTGAAGTCAGTGATGCGACGCAGATGAGTGGTCAGGTCACGCCTGCCGCTGGTCAGTCTGCAAGCGCCAACACGCAGTCACGATAAGCATCTGGACGACTGTCGGACTGAGCTTTGGTATTACAATTCACCGCAGTTTTTCCTTGCCACGACGACCAGCGCCATGCAGCTTGCCAACAATGTGTCCGCTTCCGATGTTGCTCGCGCCAGTGCCGGCGTCGAGGAGGAACGGGCGCTGATGGAGGAGGTGCGCAACTTGGTGCGCGAGGCGGCGATGCAGTTTTCCGGGCAGTTCGACAGCATGCGCGGAGAACTCGACCGCGTGCATGCGCTGTTGAGCGATGCCATCGAGGATCTGACGGACTCCTTTCGCGCTCTCCACGGCGCCCGCGATTTGAAGAGCGACGACGCGCATCTCGGCAAGGCCGTCACCGCGCTGCAGTTTCACGACATGGTGTCGCAATTGCTGGGCCATGTCGGCCGGCGCGTCGACGCCCTTGATGACGTGATGCGACAGTTCAACACCCTGGGCGCCGCTCTCGACCGTGAGGCGGCGACCAGCGATGTGCGCGCCGCGATCGATTCCCTGCGCGAAGAGCAGGTGATGATCGCGACCGCCTTGCGCGGTCTCGAGGCGCGTACCCTCAACAACCCTGTCGGCCAGAGGGCGATGACCCGAGGCGACGTCGAACTCTTCTGATACCGGACACACTAACAGGAGCTTAACCATGGCCAAATCCATTCTCGCGATCGACGATTCAGCCTCCATCCGCCAGATGGTCGGCTTTACCCTGAAAAGCTCAGGCTATGAGGTGGTCGAGGCGGTGGATGGCATGGATGGACTGGAAAAGGCGAAGGGCAAGACGTTCAACCTGATCCTGACCGACCAGAACATGCCGCGCATGGATGGCCTGACGCTGATCAAGAACCTGCGCGGCCTGGCGCAATACAAGACGGTGCCCATCCTGATGCTGACCACGGAGTCGTCCGACACGATGAAGCAGCAAGGACGCGCCGCCGGGGCGACGGGTTGGCTGGTGAAACCGTTCGATCCGCAAAAACTCGTCGAAGTGGTCAAGAAGGTCATCGGCTAAGCGGACGCGCATTCCTAGCCGCGAAGGGGGGGGCATGGCCATCGACATGAGCCAGTTCTACCAGGTCTTTTTCGAGGAGACCGGCGAGCATCTGGCGACCATGGAAAATCTGCTGCTGACGCTGGATGTCGGCAATCCGGACCCCGAGCAGCTCAATGCCATTTTTCGTGCCGCCCATTCGATCAAGGGTTCTTCCGGAACTTTCGGGTTCTCCGATCTTGCCGACGTCACCCATATTCTCGAAAACCTGCTCGATCGCATCCGCAAGGGCGAGCTGAAGCTGCGCGAGGACATGATCGACGCCTTCCTCGATGCCGGCGATATCCTCAAAAGTCTGCTTGCCGCACACAAGGGCGAGGGTGCGGCGGACCCGGGAGCGACCGCGAATATCTGCGCCCGCTTGCACGAGCTCACCGAGAATGCCGCTGCGCAGCGAGCCGCGCCGGCGACCGTCCCATCCGCGGTGCCGGTGGAAGCGGGTGCGGCAAACGGGCAGGAGCTTTATTTCGTGCTGGACGGTGATGTGGCGGCCCATGACCGCACGGTTGAAATCCTGCTGGACGAGTTGGCTGCCCAAGGGGGCGCATGCGTCGTCGCCCGTCCGCAGGCTTACGATCAGCCTTGGCATTTGCATCTGACGGGCAGCGTCGATCCGGATCAGGTGCGGGGCATGCTCGAGTTTGTCGCGCGCAACGACAGCATTCGGATTGTCCCCGCAGGGGAGGGAGCCGCTACTGCACTGGCCGATTCCCCCGATGGCGCCTACGGCTTCTTCGATACCCCGACATCGGGACAGGCTGTTGCAGCCGAAGACGACGCTTATGGTTTCTTTGAGCCTCTTCCGGCAGTCCCCGCTACGGGTGCGGCCGAGGAGGCCTATGGCTTTTTCGAGCCGTTGTCCGCTCCGACTCAGGAGGCTAAGGCGTCGGCACCCGGTTCCACCGAAACCGCCTAAGGCTTTTTTGTCGATCCTGCCGCCTTGGCCGTTGCCGCCACCGCGACTGCGCCAGTCAAGCCGCCGCCCGCGGCCGCGGATAAACGCAGCGTCGCCTCGGTTGCCAAGCCGGGAAGCGATACCTCGATCCGCGTTGGTGTCGACAAGGTCGATCAGCTCATCAATCTGGTCGGCGAACTGGTCATCACGCAGGCCATGCTCACGCAATCGGCTGTGCAGCTGGATCCGGTCGAATTCGAGCGCCTCCATAATGGGCTGATTCAGCTCGAACGCAACACGCGCGACCTGCAGGAAGCCGTCATGTCGATTCGCATGATGCCGATGTCGGTGGTGTTCTCGCGCTTTCCGCGCGTGGTGCGCGACATATCGCAGAAGCTCGGCAAGCAAGTCGAGCTGAAGACTGCGGGCGAGGAAACCGAGCTCGACAAGGGACTGATCGAGCGCATCGCCGATCCGCTGACGCACCTGGTGCGCAACAGCCTCGACCACGGCATCGAACCACCGGAGGAGCGCGCGGCCAAGGGCAAGCAGCCGATCGGCACGATCACCCTGAAGGCCTATCACCAAAGCGGCAACATCGTCATCGAAGTCGGCGACGACGGCGCCGGCCTGAATCGGAACAAGATTCTCGCCAAGGCCAGGGAGCGTGGCCTCAACGTGCATGACCAGATGAACGACCAGGAAGTATTCGCCCTGATCTTCGAGGCCGGCTTCTCCACCGCGGATCAGATCACCGAAGTGTCGGGGCGCGGCGTCGGCATGGATGTCGTCAAACGCAATATCGCGGCGATGGGAGGCAGGGTCGAAATCAGCTCGATGAGTGGCATCGGCACACGCATGACCGTGCGCCTGCCGCTTACGCTCGCCATTCTCGACGGCATGTCTGTCGCGGTCGGCGGCGAAACCTACATCATCCCGCTCGGTTACGTGATCGAGTCGGTGCAGGTCGAGCCGGGGATGATCAAGAGCGTTTCAGGCGTCGAGCGGCTGCTGCACGTGCGCGGGGAATACCTGCCCGTGGTGATGTTGCATGAGCTGTTCCATGTGCCGCATGCCGTCGGGTCGCTCGAAGAAGGCATCATGATCATCCTCGAAACCGATGGCGTGAAAGCTGCGCTGTTCGTCGACGCAATGGTCGGTCAGCATCAAGTCGTCATCAAGAGCCTTGAATCCAATTATCGGAAAGTCGCCGGTATCTCCGGCGCTACCATCATGGGCGACGGTCGCGTAGCCCTGATCCTCGATGCCTCCGCGCTCGTCGGCATGGCGCGCCACGCCTTGCCCGCTGCGGCTTGACATCCATCCAGGAGAAGCACGCATGATCCAGGACCAAACCGCACCAGCCACCGCCAGCGACGAAGGAGCTTACGCCCAGGAGTTCCTGACCTTTACCCTCGGCCCGGAAGAGTATGCGATTGACATTCTCAAGGTGCAGGAGATTCGTGGCTACGAGCAGCCCACCACTATCGCCAACACGCCGCCTTTCATCAAGGGCGTGATCAACCTGCGCGGCATCATCGTGCCGATTGTCGATCTGCGTATCAAGTTCGGCGTCGGCAAGGCCGAATACACCGTTTTTACCGTGGTGATCATCCTGTCGATCTCCGGCCGCGTCGTCGGCATCGTCGTCGATGGCGTATCTGACGTGACCACCCTGAAGAGCGAGCAGATTCGTCCGGCGCCAGAGTTCGCCGCCACGGTCGATACGCGCTACATCAACGGTCTTGGGACGCTCGGCGAACGCATGCTGATCGTCGTCGATATCGAAAAACTCATGTTGTCGAGCGAAATGGCTCTGGTCGCCGAGGCTGCTGAAACCACTGCCTGAAACCGCTACGCATTTGCCTGAACTCAAACGGACATATCAAGAGAGGGTCTGAATCATGCGCACCAACCTGCCCGTGACCGAAAACGAGGTTCAACTGACCGACAGCACGCTGATCGTTTCGAAAACCGACCTGAAGGGGCGCATCACCTACGTCAACAAGGACTTTCTCGACATCAGCGGTTTCACGGAAAAGGAGCTGATCGGTGAACCGCACAACATCGTGCGGCATCCCGACATGCCGGCCGAGGCTTTCGAGGATCTCTGGCGTACACTCAAGGCTGGCCGGCCGTGGACCGGCTACGTCAAGAACCGCTGCAAGAACGGCGATTTTTACTGGGTGCTGGCGAACGCGACGCCGATCTGGGAAAACGGCCAGATTACCGGCTATCTGTCGGTGCGCCGCCGGGCGACGCAGGAAATGATCGATGCCCACGAGGCGGTTTATCGTCGGTTCCGTGAGAAGAAGCAGGGCGGCCTGCGCATCGAGTTCGGCCAGGCCGTCAGCGGCGGCCGTTGGTTCCGCGATCTCGGCCTGATGGGGCGGCTGGTGCTGAATTTTTCCATCGTTGGTCCATTGATGATCGCCATGGCGGCGATGCTGCTGTTCGCGCTCTCGCATACCAACGAGGACGTGCGCGTGATGTATGAGCGACGCACCGTGCCGGCGGAAGTCATCGGCCGCATCGGCAAGCTGATGGCCGACAACCGCACCCAGGTGGCGCTCGCGCTGCAGCATGATCCGGTCACGCCGTTCGCGCAGTTGCACGACCATTCGATTACCATGCACATCGAGGCGATCGAAAAGAATCGTGACGAGATCACCGCGCTCTGGGGCGAATATCTGAAGGCAATCGATTCCGACGAGCATCGTGCGCTTGCCGACAGCTATGCCGCGAAGCGCAAGGTGTATGTGAAGGAGGGGCTCGAGGCGGCGATCAAGGCGCTGCGCGCCGAGGAGTTCACCGAGGCCAATCTGATCCTCCTGCAGAAGGTCAATCCTTCCTATATCGCCGCCGGTGGCGAAGCCGAGCGTCTGCTGCAGTTCCTCAAGGATCGCAGCGCCGCCGATTATCGGCAGGCGCAAGCGCGCTTCGATTCCGCCTGGATGCAGGCGCTCGGGCTGATCCTCTTGGTCGGCGTCGCCGGCACTTGGGTTTCGGTGGCCTTCGTGCGCTCCATCCACCGCTCGATAGACGTGGCGATCAGTACCTTCCGCAATATCGCCCAGGGCAACTACAGCAACGCCATCGACATCACGAGCGACAACGAGTTGGGCAAGCTGCGGCAGGCCCTACAAACGATGCAGACGCGCATGGGCTTCGAGGTGGCGGAAACCAAGCGCACTGCCGAGGAGATGACGCGCGTCAAGATCGCGCTGGACAACGTCAGCACCGGCGTGATGATCGCCGATCCGGGCCGCAACATCATCTACACGAACAAGTCGGTACAGGCGATCCTGAAGGCCGCCGAGGCGGATATCCGCCAGCAGTTGCCCGGCTTCGACGCAGATCGGCTGGTGGGCACCAACATCGACGATTTTCACAAGAATCCCGCGCACCAGTCTAAGCTGCTCGCCGAATTTACCGATCGCCACACGGCCAATCTCGAGATCGGCACGCGTTCGATGACGGTGACGGCGAACCCCGTGTTCAACGACAAGGGGGAGCGGCTCGGCTCGGTCGCCGAATGGCAGGACCGCACCGCCGAGGTCGCGGTCGAACGCGAGGTGGAGTCCATCGTCAATGGGGCGGTGGAGGGGGATTTTTCGCGCCGCCTTGACTTGACAGGCAAGGATGGTTTCTTCCGCAACCTCTCGGCGGGATTGAACCAACTGCTCGACACGACGGCCTCCGGACTGAACGCGGTGGCCGGGGTGTTGAATTCCCTGGCGCACGGCGACCTGACGCACAAGATGGAAGGCGACTATCAGGGCACGTTCGGCCAGCTGCGGGACGACACGAACACGACAGTGGAGCGGTTGCGCGAGGTGGTGGGGCGCATCAAGGAGGCCACGGAGGCGATCAACACGGCGGCCAAGGAAATCGCGGCTGGCAACCAGGACCTGTCAAGCCGGACGGAGGAGCAGGCCAGTAGCCTTGAAGAGACCGCGAGTTCGATGGAGGAACTCAATGCGACCGTGCGGCAGAATGCAGATAGCGCACGTCAGGCCAACGAGCTGGCGAGCAGCTCGAACGAGATCGCCACGCGTGGCGGCCAGATGGTCAAGCAGGTGGTGGACACCATGAGCGGCATCCAGTCCAGCTCGAAAAAGATCGCCGACATCGTCGGCGTGATCGACAGCATCGCCTTCCAGACAAATATCCTGGCGCTCAACGCGGCGGTCGAAGCCGCACGCGCGGGCGAGCAGGGCCGCGGTTTCGCCGTGGTGGCGACGGAAGTGCGCAACCTGGCGCAGCGCTCGGCGACGGCGGCGAAGGAAATCAAGGCGCTGATCGCGGAGTCGGTGGACAAGGTCGAAACGGGGGCACAACTGGTCGACGAAGCCGGCAGCACGATGGACGAAGTGGTCAGCAGCTTCCACCAGGTGGCGCGCCTAGTGATGGACATCACGAACGCGAGCCGGGAGCAGAGCAGCGGTATCGAGCAGGTGACGCAGGCGGTGGCGCAGATGGACGAAGTGACGCAGCAGAACGCGGCGCTCGTCGAGGAGGCCGCCGCCGCCGCGGAAAGCCTCGAAGAGCAGGCACATGGTCTCGTCCAGGCGGTAAGCATGTTCAAGCTTGGCGCCGCGTTGCCGAAGCTCGACCAGCGCGAGATCGGCGGCATGGACTTCGACGCCGCCATCGATGCCCATCGGCAATGGAAGGCGCGCCTGCTCAACTATGTGGTCGGCAACAGCAGCGAGCAGCTCGACCCGAAAGCGGTCGCCTGCGACGACCGTTGCGCGCTGGGCCAGTGGATTTATGGCAGCTGCCGGCCGGTGATGGGCGGCCAGCCCGTCTGTGAGGGCCTGCGCACCTCTCATGCAGCCTTCCATCGCTGCGCGGGCGATATCGTTTCGACCAAGCAGGCGGGCAATATCGCCGTGGCGCGCAAGCTGCTCGGCGAGGACTTTACCCGCCTGTCGCAGGAGACGATCGAGAAAATCGAGGCCATGCGCTCCGCCTGGTCGCAACGCCAAGGTGGCGCCCTGGGGCCGGCCCTGCGCGATGCCACGCCGCGCCAACTACCTCCCGAGGGCACGGTCAAGCCGAGCCAGAAGATTCCGCCGCCGCATCTGGCGAGCGATGAGGAGGAGTGGGAGGAGTTTTGACCGATCCGTCCCGGAAAGTCAGTGCCGGCGGCACGGCGGCAGAACGTGAGCTGGCGCCGCCCAGCCGGGAGTTCCACTTCACGACCGCGGATTTCGAGCGGGTGCGCCAGCTGATCTACAAGCATGCCGGCATCTCGCTCGCCCCGATCAAGCAGGACATGGTGTATTCCCGTCTGGCCAGGCGCCTGCGCGCGCTTGGGATGACGAGCTTCAACCAGTATTTGTCCCACCTGGAGGGGGGGGGATGAAAAGGAGTGGGAAACCTTCGTCAACTCCCTGACGACCAATCTGACGTCCTTCTTCCGCGAGGGACATCACTTCGATCTCCTGAAAAAGCAGCTCGGCGGGATTGGCCATCGCCCGGTTCGCATCTGGTGTTCCGCCGCCTCGACCGGCGAGGAACCCTACTCGCTGGCGATCACGGCCTGCGAGGCTTTCGATACCCTGACTCCCCCGGTGCAGATCTTCGCCAGCGACATCGACACGAATGTCCTGCGTACCGCCGAGCAGGGTGTGTATCCGATCGAGCGCGTGGAGCGGCTCGACGGCGAGCGCCTGCGCAAGTTCTTTCTGCGGGGCACGGGATCGCAGACGGGGCAGGTCCGCTTGCGCCCGGAACTGCAGAAGCTGATCTCCTATGGCCGTGTCAACCTGCTGGATGCCCACTGGCCACAGGTGAAAGGACCGATCGACGCCTTGTTCTGCCGCAACGTGATGATCTATTTCGACAAGCAGACGCAGTATCAGATCCTGAAAAAGTTCGTGCCTCTCATGCATCCCGAGGGGTTGCTGTATGCCGGCCATTCCGAAAGCTTCCTGCATGCGGCCGACCTGTTCCGCTCGCGCGGCAAGACCGTGTATGAGCGTGCCGACCACGCGCAACGGCAACGCAGGACGGGAGCCGCCTCGGCATGACGCAGGAACTCGGTTTTGTCGAGCATCTGGCCGGCAACCGCTACTTCGACCGCAAATTCGCGGCCGAAGCGGTGAAGGTTCTGCCCGGCGAGTATTTCGTTACCACCGCCAACATGTTGATGGTGACCGTGCTCGGCTCCTGCGTGTCGGCCTGCATCCGCGACCGCGACAAGGGCATCGGCGGCATGAATCATTTCATGCTGGCCGATTCGCTTGAGGGGGGGACGGTTTCGCCCTCGGCGCGCTACGGCACGTATGCGATGGAAATTCTCATCAACCATCTGATGAAGCTCGGTGCGCGCCGGGGCAGTCTCGAAGCCAAGGTGTTCGGCGGCGGCCGTGTGATGGCGACGCTTTCCAGCTCGCAGGTGGGCGAGCGCAATTCCCGGTTCGTGATGGAATTCCTCGCGACCGAGGGGATCAAGGTCGCCGCCCAGGACCTGCTCGACGTCTATCCGCGCAAGGTGTATTTCTTCCCGCAAAACGGCCGCGTGCTGGTGAAAAAGCTGGTGCGCATGCATAATGACACCCTCATTCGCCGTGAAAAGGAATATGCCGCCCGTCTCAACGAGGCGCCGGTCGCGGGCGAGATCGAACTTTTCTGAAAATTCCGACGTGGCCATCAAGGTTCTCATCGTTGACGACTCGGCGCTGATGCGCGCCCTGCTGACAGAAATCATCGGCGGTGCGCCCGATCTGGAGGTGGTCGGTAGCGCGCCCGACCCGATCGCTGCGCGCGAGATGATCAAGTCGCTCGCCCCCGATGTCCTGACGCTCGACGTCGAGATGCCGCGCATGAATGGTCTGGAATTTCTCGACCGCCTGATGAAACTGCGGCCGATGCCGGTAGTGATGATCTCCTCGCTGACGGCGCAAGGCTCCGAGACGACCCTGAAAGCCCTTGAGTTGGGCGCAGTGGACTTCGTCGCCAAACCGCGCGCCGAGAGCCCGCTGCTGCTGCAAGGCTATGCGGAGGAAATCCGGGACAAGATTCGTGCCGCGAAAGGTGCGCATTTGCGGCGTCCTGCGCCCGGCTTTGTTGCACCGCGCGGCGAAGCCGTCCTCCCCGGGGTATCAGGCAGGGTGCTGGCGGAGCGCCTGATCGCGATTGGGGCTTCGACCGGGGGAACCGAAGCGATCAAGGAGGTGCTGTCGCGGTTGCCAGCCGAGGTGCCGGGCATCGTCATGGTGCAGCACATGCCTGAAACCTTCACGTCTTCTTTCGCCCGCCGGCTCGACAGCCTGAGCGCGCTCCGGGTGGTCGAAGCCCAGGGGGGGGAGCGCATCGCTCCCGGCCATGCCTACCTGGCCCCTGGCCATTCCCACCTGCTTGTCAAGCGCAGCGGCGCAGGCTGGGTCACCGAATTGTCTGCCGCCGACCCGGTCAATCGCCACCGGCCGGCAGTCGATGTCCTGTTTTCCTCGGTAGCCAAAGAGGTCGGCAAGCACGCCATCGGCGTCATCCTGACCGGCATGGGGAAGGACGGCGCGCAGGGCATGCTGGAAATGCGGCAGGCCGGGGCATGGAATATCGGCCAGGATCAGGAAAGCTGCGTCGTCTATGGCATGCCGCGTGAGGCAGCCCTGGTCGGGGCGATTGACGAAGTGGTCGGCCTGCCCCTGATCGCCGGCAGGATGTTGGCACGCTTGCGGCAATAGGCCCGCACAAAAGTCAGTCCTGGCGGAGCGGCGCGCTATACTTATAGAAGACCAACCATTGAGGCCCTGGATCGAGGGGGAGAGTTCATGCACACCAATGTGACCAACCACGACGGCAAGGCCGTCATCGTCCTGCAGGGGCGTTTCGATTTCAACGCCCACCGCGAGTTTCGCGAGGCGGTGGATTTGGCCGTCAAGGATGGCGCGGGCGAAGTCCAGGTAGATCTGGGTGGCGTTGATTACCTCGATAGTTCGGCCCTCGGCATGCTATTGATGCTGCGCGACAAGGCCAAGAGTGCCGGCAAGGAGGTTGTACTGGCGAATGCGCGCGGGACAGTCAAGCAGGTCATCGACATCGCCAACTTCGGGAAGCTCTTCGCGCTGATCTAGGGCCAGGCTTCTGGCTGGGGTGCCGCTCAGGCAGACGAAGGGATGACGCGCCCGGCGGATGTCATGGTGGAAGACTGGGCCGATGTCATGCGGGAAATCCGGCGGGCCGTCGACGCTGCGCCGGACGAGAATGCGATGTTGCCCGTGCGGGTTGCGGCTCTCGCCCGGTTGCTGGACGCGCAGCGCGAAGCCGAGACCCACCGCCTTAAGGTGGGCCGCTATCAGGCGGCCGAAGAAGAAGATCAGCGCATCGCGCGCCATCTGATCGAGCATCAGTTGTCTCCCGATCATGCGCGCCACCTCGACGACCCGGCCATCCAGTATTGGCGGCGTTCCTGCACCCGCCTGGGGGGCGACATGTTGTCGGTGGGGCGGGCGCCGGACGGCACGCTCCATGTCATGTTGGCCGACGCCGGCGGCGGGGGGTTGTCGGCCTATGTTTGCCTGCTGCCGATCATAGCCCCCTTTTATCGCATGACTGAAAAGGGCTTTCCGCTCGCGACCATCGTGCGCGAACTGAACCACAAGGCACGTCACGCCCTGCCGGCCGGCCGCCATGTCGCTGCCCAACTGGTCGCGGTCGATCAGCGCGAGGGCATTCTCGGTATCTGGAATGGCGGCATGCCTACGGCTTTCGTTCTCGATGGTTTCGGGCATCATTTTCAGGAGTTTCCGCTCAGGCACGCACCGCTGGGCAAGCTCGACGACGCGGATTTTGACGGGCGCATCGAACAGCATGCCTTTGCGTCCGGCGAGCAGGTCGTCATGATTTCCGATGGCCTGATCGAGGCGCGGGGGACGGGGGGAGAGCGTTTCGGGGAGGGGGGGCTGGCCGATGCTCTCGTCGGCCTGCCCCGCAGCAAGCGTCGAGACGAGGTCGTGGCGGCCTTGGCAGCTCACCTGCAAGGGCATGAACCAGACGACGACATGACCCTGGTATTGATCGATTGCGAACAGGGTGGGAAGGCGCTACCAGCGCCGGCATCGGTCAAGCAGCGCAAACTGCGCCATCCCGGTAACTGGCGCTTCGATTTGCATCTGGGCGCGAACGAACTCGGCAATCTGGATGTCGTTCCTCTCCTGCTGGACGTCGCCGGCCGTTTCGACTCTGCGCGGACGCGTAGCGGAGAGCTTTTCGTCATCCTTTCTGAACTCTTCAACAACGCCCTCGATCATGGCGTGCTGCGTCTGGATTCGCGGCTTAAAGTGTCGGCCGACGGCATGGAAACCTGGCTGCTGCTGCGGGAGGAACGTTTGGCGCAACTGGACCATGGGGAAATCCGTTTTTCGGTCGAGCAACTGGTCGAGGCCGACCATGTCTGGTTGCGGATCCGCTGCCGGGACAGCGGGCCGGGCTTCGATGGCAACGCCATGCTTGAGCGCCTGAAAATGACGACGGATCAGGCCTCGCACGCCCTGCCTTTCGGGCGCGGACTGATGCTGGTTCACTCGCTTGTTCAGCGCATGGAATACAGTGATGTCGGCAACGAGGTGGCTGTCTTGCTATCGCTGGGCGAGGACATTTCCACCCGCCGGTAATCTCCTGCCGGCTGGCTTGCGCACTGCGTGTGCAACCGGAGTATTATTATCATAAGTAATAAAAAAGGTGGCTGGTTGCACGGAGAACAGCGCCGAAAAAATAATTACGGAGGAGTGGAGAGATGTCGAATGTGTCGCTACAGGCACGCCTGATCCATGGCGCTGCCGGATTGGTGGTCGGCGGGGCTGGTGTAGGTGGAGTGTATCTGGCCGGAGCCGAAGCCAGTGTGGGGGTTATTGTGTTTTATCTGGCGTTGGGCGCAGTTGTGGCGATAGTGCCGGGTCTGGTGGTTTCGTCCAGTCTCGGCCGACCGCTGGAGATATTGCGCGACACCATTCGTGCGACCCGCAACGATGGCGACCTGGCGCGGTACGTCAAGTTGCCGCCGGGCAGCCCCATCGAGCCGGTTGCCAATGCATACAATGAACTGCTGGCAACATTTTGCAGCATCACTACCCGTATTGTTTTCAATTCGGTGCAGGTGACCTCGATGGCGGAGAAGCTGATGACCGAGGCGGAAAACACGGCGCGCGGTTCGCAGGAGCAGAATGCAGCGGCGGAAACCGCTGCCGAGGCCGTGGCGGAAATGGCCGGCGGCATGAACGAAGTCGCCGGCAATGCCGAAGAGTCCGCCCGCATCGCCCAGCAGGCACAGGAACACTCAGCCAGGGGAGCGCAGATCGTCGAGGATGCGTCTGCCGAAATCGAACGCATCGCGCGTTCCGTGGAACAGTCCGCCCAGGTTGTCGCTACCCTGGGGGAGCGCTCGGAGGCGATCTCAGGCATCGCTCGCACCATCCGGGAGATCGCGGATCAGACCAACCTGCTGGCGCTCAACGCCGCCATTGAGGCGGCGCGGGCCGGCGAACAGGGGCGGGGGTTTGCGGTCGTCGCCGACGAGGTGAGAAAACTGGCCGAACGCACCAGTGCCGCGACAGGCGAAATCACCGAGATGATTACCGCGATCCAGAGTGAAACACAGAACGCCATCGGGACGATTCGCGACGGCTCCGAACAGGCGCGCAGCGGTGCGCAACTGGCGCGCCAGGCAGCCGAAGCGCTTCAGCTGATCAATCAGGGCGCGCAGGAAACCACGCAGAAAATCGACCTGATCGCACGCGCCGCGCAGACGCAGGCGGCCCGTTCCAGCGAGGTCGCGGAACTTGTCACCAACATCATGGCGCTCGCGGATCGCAACAACGAGGGCGCGAGCCGTACCCTGGAAGAGGCGCGCCAGCTCGACTATCTGGCGACCAACCTGGAGGAAGTCGGCACGATTTTCAAGCTTGGACACTGCGGCGACGCCGCGCTGGCTTTGCATGGGCGCATGCCGGAGGTGGTGCGGACCGCCGCCGCCGCGGTCGGCCGGCTATTCGAAGAGGCGGTCGATCGCGGCGAGTTGAAGCTGGAAGATCTTTTCGACCGCAATTACAAACCCATCCCCAACACCAAGCCGCAGAAATTCAACACGCGCTACGACGGCTTCGCCGATCGTTGCCTGCCGGCCATCCAGGAACCGCTGCTTGACCGAAACGCGGAAATCACCTACGCCATCGCCTGCGACGGCGGCGGCTATGTACCGACCCACAACAAGCGCTTCTGCCAGCCGCTGACCGGAGATGAACAGCGTGACAATGCCGGCAACCGCACCAAACGGATATTCTCCGATCCGGTCGGGAAGCGTTGCGGCACGCACGAGGCGCCTTTCCTTCTGCAAACCTATCGCCGCGATACCGGCGAGATCATGCACGATATCTCGGCACCCATTTTCGTGAAGGGCCGTCATTGGGGCGGCTTCCGGATCGGCTACAGAACAGAATAAAGGAACGCACCCATGTCCCTGCGGCAACGCCTGCTCGTCGTCCTGGCCATCCTGGCCGCCGTCACCGTGATCGCCAACGGGTTTTCGTTCGTGATGTATCTGCGGCTGGCAGACGAGGCGGGCAAACTCGATCCGCAGTTGATGATGCGAGCTGCCGGGGTGCGCAACTGGATGATCGTCGTCATCGCCGTGGCCTCGGTTGTCGGACTGGCCGCATTCATTCAACTGGCCCGTCTGCTGCTGGCCTTGCTTGGCGGCGAACCGCAATATGCCGCCGACGTGGTCAAGCGCATTTCGGCGGGCGATCTGGGCGTCGAGATCAGCCTCAAGCCCGGGGACAGGGACAGCCTGCTGGCCGCGATCGCCGGCATGCGCAACAGTTTGCGCGACATGGCGGGCGAACTGACGGCCGCGTCGGTCAAGCTGCGCGATACGGCAGCCGATTTCCAGCACATCACGGCCGGAATGCAAAGCGGTACGGCGGAACAAAGCGCGGCGGCGCAGGAGGCGGCTGCCGCACTGGGTCGCCTGTCAGAGGGCGTGGGCGATATCGCGACACAGACGGCGGAGGTGGATCGTCTCGCCACGGATAGTCTGGTGCGGACTCAGGAGGGCAACGAGAGTTTGTCCGCCATGATCGGCGAACTGAGCCTTGCCGAGAATTCGGTCCGGGAAATGAGCGATACCGCAAGAGAATTCGTCGAGAGTGCCTCGGCAATCACCAACATGACGCGCGAGGTCAGGGATATCGCCGACCAGACCAATCTGCTGGCACTGAATGCCGCGATCGAAGCGGCGCGCGCGGGGGAGCAGGGACGCGGTTTTGCCGTCGTGGCGGACGAAGTGCGCAAACTCGCGGAAAAATCCGCAAAAACCGCCAGTGAGATCGATGGCGTGACACAAAGCCTTGAACAGCAGGCCGGACGGGTCGAGGATGCGCTGGATCGTGGTCTTTCCGCCTTGGGCACTTCGCAGGAATATCTCGAAACCGTTGCCGTCACGCTGGGCGAGACCAATCATACGGTCATGCAAACCACCGAAGGCATGGGGCGGATCAATGCCACGGTCGGCAGCCAGTCACAGGCAAGCGCGGAAATCACCGCCAACGTCGATCGCATCGTTGCCATGGCATCCACCTGCGATGCCACCGTGGGTGAAGTGGTTGCCAGCGCAGCCAGGTTGGAGACGCTGGCCGGCGAACTGGAAAGCGCAGTTAAGCGTTTCAAATTATGAAATTATCGAAGTTGACGTGATATTCTTCTTCAAAAAAGATCAGTTGTCGCGGCCGTGTGCCGATAGAATCGAAATCGAACGTAATATCCGCTCCGCCGGAAAGGTGGCCAAATGTCTGAACTGCTGAAAAATATCGATGCGCGCACCAAGCTTGCCGGCACCAACAAGCTGGAGATTCTGCTCTTTTCCCTGGGCAAGGATCTGCGCACCGGTCGTCAGGAGACCTTCGGCATCAACGTGTTTAAAGTGCGCGAGGTCATGCGCACACCGCAGATAACCGCTGCGCCGGACATGCCTGCCGCGGTGAAGGGGATGGTTTCCCTGCGCGGCATCCTCGTGCCGGTCGTCGATCTGGGCGATTTTATCGGCATGCAAACGGAAACCCCGCGCGACATCATGATCGTCACGGAATACAACGGCCATACGCAGGGTTTTCTGGTCGAATCGGTCGACACCATTTTGCGTCTCGACTGGTCGAGGATGCGGGTTCCCCCGGAAATGCTGATGGCGAATCTCGGCGGCCTGGTGACCGCGGTGACCGAGCTACAGGATGGTCGCCTGGTGATGATGCTCGATGTCGAGCGCATTCTTTCCGAGACCGCCAAATACGACGACGACATGGTTTTCAGCGCCATCCAGCCGATCGGCAAGGAAGGGCTGACCATCGTGTATGCCGACGATTCCTCGGTGGCACGCGGACAGATCGAGCGTACCCTCAACGCGCTCGGCATTCGCGGCATGGCGGCGATGAATGGCCGGCAAGCCTGGGATGAACTGCAGAAGATCGCCAACTATGCCGATGCCGCCGGACGCAACGTCAAGGACCTCGTGCAACTGGTGCTGACCGACGTCGAGATGCCGGAGATGGACGGTTACATCCTGACCAAGCACATCAAGTCCGATCCGCGCTTCGCCGGCATTCCGGTGATCATGCATTCCTCGCTGTCCTCGACTTCGAATCAGCAGCTCGGCAGGTCGGTGGGCGTGGACGAGTATGTGCCCAAGTTCGAGGCGCAACGGCTGGCCGAAACCCTCGGCCGCCTGCTGCTCAAGGACGAAACCGCCAAGGCCGCCTGACGGAGAACTGGAAATGAGCAATTTCGCCGCGTTGATGATCGGGCAACAAAATCCCGCCTCCCTGATGGACAACGTCGATGCCCGCACCAAGCTGGCTGGCTCGAACCGCATGGAGATTTTGCTGTTTTCGTTGGGCACCAACGAAACCTTCGGTATCAACGTGTTCAAGGTACGCGAGGTCAGCAAGACGCCGGCGATCACGAAATCGCCTCACATGCCGGACGGCGTCGAGGGGTTGATCAGTCTGCGCGGCAACGTGATTCCTGTCGTGTCGCTGGCGCGCGTCATGCATCTGGCGGATGCGCCGCCGGGGCGTGGCGGCTCGATGATGGTGACCGAATACAGCAAGCGCACGCTGGGTTTCCTCGTGCATGACGTAGACCGCATCATTCGTGTCGACTGGGACCGGGTACGCGCTCCCGAGTCGGTGACCGGCGGCATGCACGCCTACATCACTGCCATCACCGAACTGGACAACGGCAAGCTGGTGTCGATCGTCGATGTCGAGCAGATCATGGCCAACACCTTCGGCGAAGCGGTGATCGGCCAGATCGAAAAGATGGGCGGCGAAGAGGACTACAACCTGTTTTTCGTCGACGACTCGGCGGTCGCGCGCAAAAAAATCATCGAGGTGCTGGAGAAGCTCGGCGTCAAGCACAAGCATGCCCAGAATGGCATGGAAGCATGGACACGGCTGTCCGGCATGGCCGCCCATGCGCAGCAGACCGGCCGCAGCCTGCGCGAAGAGGTGAATGTCATCCTCGTCGATGCCGAGATGCCGGAAATGGACGGCTACGTGCTGACCAAGAACATCAAGTCGGACAGTCGCTTCAATGGCATTCCGGTGGTCATGCACTCCTCGCTGTCGTCGGAAGCCAATCGCTCGATGGGCAAGAGCGTCGGGGTCGACGCCTACGTCGCCAAATTCGATGCGGAGGCGCTTGCCGATACCCTGCGTCCCTTGCTGCTCAAGTCGCAGCGCGATTGATCATCAGTCAGGTTTCATCCGGAGAAAGTTGAATGCCAGCAGATCCCAGCAAAATCAAGTTCCTCGTCGTCGATGACTTCTCGACGATGCGCCGCATCGTCCGCAACCTGCTCAAGGAACTGGGCTTCACGAACGTGGATGAAGCGGAGGATGGCGCGGTGGCCTGGCAGAAGATTCAGGGAACGGCCTTCGATTTCATCATCACCGATTGGAACATGCCCAACATGGACGGCCTGACCTTGCTGCAGACGATCCGTGGCAATGCCACATACGCTGCCTTGCCGGTTCTCATGATCACCGCCGAAGCGAAAAAGGAGAACATTATCGCCGCCGCGCAGGCGGGCGCGTCCGGCTACATCGTCAAACCCTTCACGGCCGCGACCCTGAACGAAAAACTGACCAAGATTTTCGAGAAACTGGGCTGGTGACGATGGTGAAGCCGATCAAATTCGACGAATCCGGCGATTCGCAAGACCTGCAGGCCCTGTTCGACAGCATTGCAGCCGGCAGCGCGCCCACGCCGCCGGCACCCGAGCCCGATCCTTCCGGCGACTCCGACGATCTGCAAGCCCTTTTCGACAGCGTGGCGGAGCAGGTCGCGCAGCCAGCCGAACCTTCCACGGCCGCCGCCGAGCCCGCCAATTCGCAGGAGGCCGTGTTCAATCGCATCGGCCACATGGCGCGCAAGCTGCATGACAGCATGCGCGAGCTCGGCTATGACAAGGCGCTCGAAGAGACCGCCCGCCAGATTCCCGATGCGCAGCAGCGCCTCCAGTACATTGCCCAGATGACCGAGCAGGCGGCGTCGCGCGTCCTCAATGCGACCGACGTGGCCAAGCCGGCACAGGACGAACTGGAGCAGCGTGTCAAGGCGCTCGGCGGGCGTTGGGACAAGATGTTCGCCAACCAGCTGTCGGTCGACGAATTCAAGGCGTTGGCCGCCGATACGCGTGCCTTTTTCGCCGAGGCGCCGGCCAAGATCGACATCACCAACGCGCAGTTGAACGAGATCATGATGGCCCAGGACTTTCAGGATTTGACCGGTCAGGTGATCAAGAAGGTCGTCGAGATGGTGCAGGGCATCGAGACCCAGTTGCTGCAGGTGCTGATCGAAGTGATGCCGGACGAGAAGAAGGCAGCGGCACCCGAGGGCTTGATGAACGGGCCGGTGATCAGTGCCGTCGGCCGTTCCGACGTCGTCACCAGCCAGGCGCAAGTAGATGATCTGCTGGAAAGTTTGGGGTTCTGATTCGGTGCCGGGCACCGAGAGGAGAGAGTCATGAGCGATTTCGCCGGAATGGAAGACCTGCTGCAGGATTTTCTTGTTGAAGCCACCGATTTGCTGTCGGGCGTCGACAACAAGCTGGTCGATCTCGAGAAGAACCCGCAGGATCACGGGCTGCTGAACGACATCTTCCGCGGTTTTCACACCATCAAGGGCGGAGCCGGCTTCCTCAACGCCACCGAACTGGTGACCCTCTGCCATCTCACCGAGAACCTGTTCGACAAGCTGCGCAACAACGAACTGGCGCTGACCAAGGAAATCATGGACAGCATCATGGCCGCGACCGGCACGGTACGCGACATGTTCGGCCATCTGGAAAGCGGAGTGCAGCCGCCACCGGCCGATGCCCGGTTGATCGCCAATCTCAAGGCTGCATTGGCGGGGCAACTGGCCACTCCGACCGCCGCCCCGGCTCCTGCTCCTGCCGTGGCAGCGGTCCCCGCTGCCGTGCCGGCTGCCGGCCCGGACTGGGACAAGCTGTATGGCGCTGTCGCCGGGGCCCCGGTCGCGGCTGGTGAACCGGAAATGCATACCCAGGTCGCCGGACAGGCACCAGAAACCATCATTCAGCATGCCGTCGGCCGGCGTGCCACCGACAAGCCGGGAGCGATTTCGGCGCCGGTCGGCCGGCGCGACACGGAAAAGACCCGCGACAACTCGATCCGTGTCGACACCTCGCGTCTTGACCAGGTGCTCAACCTGTCGGGCGAGATCGGTCTGACCAAAAACCGCCTCAACTCCCTGCGCAGCGACATCCTCAACGGCCGTAACGACACCGACACGCTGCATGCGCTCGACCAGGCCGTGAGCCAGCTCGACCTGCTGGTCTCCGACCTGCAGAACGCCGTGATGAAGACGCGCATGCAGCCGATCGGCCGGCTGTTCCAGAAGTATCCGCGCATCGCGCGCGACCTGGCGCGCAACCTCGGCAAGGATGTCGAACTGGTGCTGGCCGGCGAGGAAACCGAGATCGACAAGACGATGATCGAGGATCTGTCCGACCCGATCATCCACCTGATCCGCAACGCCGTCGATCACGGCGTCGAGGGACCGGAGGAGCGGCGCGCCAACGGCAAGCCGGAGAAGTCGCAGGTGCGCCTGGAGGCGCGTCAGGAAGGCGATCACATCGTGCTGATCGTCGCCGACGACGGCAAGGGCATGAACGCCGAGCGCTTGCGCGCCAAGGCGCTCGAAAAAGGCCTCATCACCGACGAAGAAGCCAACACCATGGACGAGCGCCAGAGCCTCAATCTGGTGTTCCTGCCCGGTTTCTCGACCAAGGATGTGGCCTCCGATGTGTCGGGCCGCGGCGTCGGCATGGACGTGGTGAAAACCAACATCCAGAAGCTCAACGGCACCATCGAGATCAAGTCGCAGGTCGGCAAGGGCACCACCTTCATCATTTCCCTGCCGCTGACGCTGGCGATCCTGCCGGTACTGCTGGTCCAGCTCGGCGAACAGCCTTTCGCCGTGCCGCTGTCGATGGTGCGCGAAATCCTGCCGATCGAGATCGAGCACGTGCAGGAGGTCGGCGGTCGGGCGACGATGGTGGTGCGCGGCGAAGTCATGCCGATCTACCCCATCAGCCACCTGCTCGGCTGGTCGCCGGAGAAAGTGCCGGAATACGGCGTGCTGATGCAGACGGCGGAACACACCTTCATTCTCGCCATCGACGGCTTCATGGGCCGCGAGGACGCGGTGATCAAGTCGCTGGAGGATTTCCGGCCGAAGGGCGTCGCCGGCGTCACCACGCTGTCCAACGGCCAGATCGTGCTGATTCTCGACATGAAGGAACTGCTCGCCGACATGGGCGAGAACCGTGGCGTGCCACGCTCCGCACTGATCCCGCTGGAGCAGGCGGCGGCGTGATCGCCGGCGGCTGGCGCCGTCCCGCCAGCGCTGACTTTTTTGGCGGGCCGTTACCGGGGCAAGGAAAACGCCATGAGCGGTAAAGCAGGGGCAAGGTCGGCAGGACGTTTCTCGGCAGGCTGGTTCGGCCGCGCTGTCGCTCTGCTCTTGTTGCTCTGCACTCAGGGGGTTTTGGCCGACACCACGCTGTCGCTCAAGCAGAGTTGGGCCGGCAACGTCAACTACGTCGGCACGCAAAAGACCCTGCGCACCAATCCCAACACGACCAACGCTTGTACGTGGGTCGGTTCCACGGCGACGACCTCCGCTGCGCTCTCCGGCATCCCGGCAACGGCGACCATCCAGGCGGCCTATCTGTATTGGGCAGGGTCGGGAGCCACGGCTGACTACACGGTTACCTTCGAGGGCACCGCCTACACGGCGACGAGTCAATACACCTCGACCTCGGTGGGCTACAGGTTTTTCGGCGGAGTGGTCGACGTCACCAGCAAGGTCGTCAGCAAGCGCAACGGCACCTACAGCCTGACCGACCTGACGATCGACAACACCAACAATCAGGACAACTATTGCGACGTTCAGGCCGTACTCGGCGGTTGGGCCCTGGCCGTCGTGTATTCCGACAGTTCCGAGCCGCTGCGCGTCATCAACCTCTATGAAGGCTTCCAGTATTACCAGAACAGCAGCATCACCCTGACCCTCAGCAATTTCATGACGCCGACGCCGCTTGGTTCCAATACCGGCAAGGCGGCGCACATCTCCTGGGAGGGCGATCCGACGCTCTCCGGCGGTGGAGAAACCCTGACCTTCAACGGCACAGAACTCACGGATGCCAACAACACCTCGGGCAACCAGTTCAATTCCGTCAGCAACATCGCCGCTGTATCGCCCAGTACGGGGGCGGCCGACACCGCCGCCTACGGGGTGGATTTCGACGCCTACGTGCTGGATTCCTCCAAGCTGACGGCCGGCATGACCTCGGCCACGACGGTCTACAGCTCGGGGCAGGATCTGGTGCTGCTGTCGGCCGAGATCATCTCCGTGCCGAACGTTCCGGTGGCCGATCTCGGCATCACCATGGGATTTTCCGGCACCATGGGCGGCGGCCAGACCGTGACCTACACGCTGAATGTCACCAACAGCGGCCCGAACGACGAAACCGGCACGATCACCGTCACCAACACGCCGCCAGCCGGCCTGACCTACACGGGCGCCTCCGGCACCGGCTGGACCTGTCCCTCGCCCTACACTACCTGCACCTATGCCGGCGGGCTGGCAAATGGCGCGTCCGCCAATCCGCTCACGCTGACCGCCACGGTTGCGTCGAGTACCGGCGGCACCATCACCAATACCGCCAGCGTGGCGGGCACCCTGTTCGACAACGTGAGCGGCAACGACACGGCGACCGACAGCCGCACCGCGCTGGAGGCCGACCTGTCGCTCGACATGACGGGCGGTTCGCTGACGCCGGGCAGCAACGCCACCTACACGCTTACGGTCAGCAACGGCGGGCCCGACACCCATTCCGGCACCATCACGGTGTCGGATGTCCTGCCCTCTGGTCTGACCTTTGTCTCGGCCACCGGCACCGGCTGGACCTGCAATTCCAGCGTGAGTTGCACCTATTCGTCCGCGCTTGCCAGCGGCGCCTCCGCGCCGGCGATCACCCTGACGGTGGCCGTGTCCGCTGGCGCGACCCAACCGCTCACCAACAGCGCCACCGTCGCCGGCACCTATTACGACGGCGACAGCAGCAACAACACAGATTCTGTTACCTGGGGCACGAATACCACCGGCGGTTGTTCGATGACCACGGTCGGTAGCGATACCGTGATTACCTGCCTGAGCGATGGAACGGTCACCATCCCGTCGAATGTCTCGAAGGTGCGCTATCTCGTCGTCGGCGGCGGCGGCGGCGGCGGCGGCATCGATTCCGGCGACGAAAACGGTGCCGGCGGAGGCGGCGCGGGCGGCGTGCTGAGCGGTACCAGTCTTACGGTCATAGCCGGCTCGGTCTATAGCGTGACGGTCGGTGCGGGCGGTACGGCCGGTACCGGTTCGGTGAATGGCGGCAGCGGCGGCGCTTCGACATTTTCCTCCATCACGGCGAGCGGCGGCGGCGGCGGCGCTCGCGAGGGTGGACATGACGGCGTGGACGGCGGTTCGGGCGGAGGGGGCAGCGACGACCAGCAGGGCGGCAACGGAACCGCCGGGCAGGGCAACGATGGCGGCGACGGCAACAACAACGACGGCGGCGGCGGCGGCGGCGGTGCGGGTGCCACCGGTGCGGACGGCACCAATGATACCGGCGGGGATGGCGGCGACGGCGTGGCGGACGATATCACCGGCACAAGCACCTATTACGGTGGTGGTGGTGGCGGCGGCGCGGATGACGGCGGGAATGGCGGTGCAGGCGGACTGGGTGGTGGCGGTGCAGGCGGCATCGGTCGCGGCGCCGGAACGGCCGGCACGGCCAACACCGGTGGTGGTGGCGGCGGCGCGACCGGCTCCGGTTCCGGTTCGGCCTACTCCGGCGGCACCGGCGGTTCTGGCATCGTGGTGATTCGCTACCCGACATCCGGCACGCCGGTCTGCAAGACCTTTGGCGACTTGTTTGGCTCGGTCAGCTATGCCAACAACGACGGCACGCTGAATTGGTCGACCGACTGGACGGAAACGAACGACGACGGTTCGGCCTCCAGCGGCACGCTCGATGTGAGCGGCGGAGAACTGCGCTTGGCAGGCGACGGCAGCGGCAGCACAGGCTCCTTCGGCGGGCCGGCGGTGCAGCGCGAGGCCAATCTGTCGGGTTACACCAGCGCCACGCTGAGCTTCGACTATCGCGAGACGGGCAACTGGGAAAGCAGCGACACAATGACCGTCTTCGTTTCCAACGACGGCGGCAGCAACTGGACCCAGTTGCACCAGTTCTCGAACGACCAGGGTTCGACGGCCCAGACCCTGTCGCTGGATATCACGTCCTATCTTTCAAGCAACTTCCGCGTCGCTTTCGTCGAAGGCGCGAGCCAGTCCGACGAGATTTTCTACATCGACAACGTCCAGATCGAGGCCTGCGGATCGAGCGGTCCGAACCACCTGCGCATCGAGCATACCGGCAGCGGGGTGACCTGCGCGCCGACGACGCTGACGATCAAGGCCTGCGCGGATGCATCGTGTTCGAGCCTCTACACGGGTGGCGGCGTGACGGGAACCCTGACGGCCTCGGGCACGCCGACGGTGAACTGGGTGGATGGCGCGGGCTTCAGCATCGGTGTTTCGGGTTCGACCACGGAGAGCGTGCAGGTCACCACGGCAGGTGATGTGACCTGGGGCACGACCAGCGTGTCGCCGACGCCCGGCAACGCGACCACCTGCTACGTCGGCGCGACGGCCTCGTGCAGCTTCACCGCTTCGCTGGCCGGCTTCCTGTTCGACGTGCCGCACCACTACTCCGACGTCGAGCAGACCATCACGGTGAGCGCCGTCAAGCAGTCGGACAGCAGCCTCGCCTGCACGCCGGCCTTCGCCAGCACCAGCAAGACGGTCAGCTTCAACTGCGGCTACAGCGACCCGGCAAGCGGCACGCTGCCGGTCACCGTCGGCGGCAGCGACATCACTTGTGGCAGCGCGAGCGGCGTGAGCCTCGCCTTCGACGCCACGGGGGTAGCCACTACCACGGTGCGCTATGCCGACGTCGGCCAGATGAGCCTGAGCGCCAGCTACAGCGGGACGAGCGGCAGCGAGACGGGGCTGGTCATGACCGGCAGCGATCCTTTCATCGCCGCGCCGGCAAGCTTCACGGTCGTGCCGACCGGCCCCTACGTCGCCGGTACGCCCTTCAGCGTCACCGTCACCGCGAAGAACGCCAGCGGCAACACCACGCCCAACTTCGGCGCGGAAAGCACCACCGAAAACGTCAGCCTCGGCCACACGCTGACCGGCCCCGCCGGCGGCAACGACCCCGCGCTCGACGGCACCACCACGCTGGCCGACGCGACGTTCGACAGCGGCAACGGCGTGGCGACGGCCAGCGATGTCGAGTGGGACGAGGTCGGCGACATCAATCTGACGGCGACGCTGGCCAGCGCGAGCTACCTCGGCTCGGGCCTGTCCGCGACCGGATCGGCCGCGACCGGCCCTTTCAAGCCCGCCTACTTCGACACGGTCGTCACGCCCGGCACCGGCACCTTCACCTACGCCGGCCAGCCCTTCACAGTTACCGTCACCGCGATGAATGCCGATGGCGCGACCACCCAGAACTATGAAGGCGCCTATGCGAAGGCCGTGACACTGACCGACGCCAACAGCGGCACCAACAACAGCGGCACGCTCGGCGCCTTCAGCAACGCCACGCTCGCCGCCGCGAGCTTCACCGATGGCGTGGCGACGACGACGACCATCGAATACGACTTCACCACCAAGACCACCGCGCCGCTGGAGACGCCCACCTCGGCGCCGCTGGCGCTGCGCGCGACGGATGCCGACAGCGTGACGTCGAGCGGCCACACCGAAGGCACGACGCCGATCCGTTCCGGCCGGCTGCGGCTGGTGAACTTCTACGGCTCGGAGCTGCTGGCGCCGCGTGTCGAATATCGCGCGGAATACTGGGATGGCAACCGCTGGCTGGCCAACACGCTCGATTCAACCACCGCCATCGTCGCCGGCAACATCGCCACGGGCGGACTGGCGGTCAACAGCGTGGGTGCGCTGACGAACGGCGTTGGTACCATCATTTTCAATACGGCCGGCGCGGGTAGCTACGACATCGCCTTCAACCTTGGCAGCGGCACGGCCGACACCTCGTGCAACACGGCGCATCCGGCGACCACGGGCGCCAACCTGCCCTGGCTGCAGGGCTACTGGTCCGGCAGTTGCGGGACGACGCCCGCGTGGCAGCAGGACCCCAGCGCCCGCGTCCGCCTCGGGGCCTCCAGGGCACCCTACATCTATCTGCGCGAGCGTTACTGACGCATGGCGCAGCGCGGTTTCACGATGGTCGAGCTGATCGTGACGATGATCATCATCGGCATCATGGCCGTCGTCGTGCTGCCGCGCATGGACCTGCTCCGGGGGTTCGACGAGATCGGCTTTCGCGACCAGGTGCGGGCGACCCTCGAATACGCCAGAAAATCAGCCGTGGCGCAGCGGCGCAACGTGCGCGTGGCGATCGCAGGCGGCACCGTGACGGTGACCATCGACAACGACATTCCCGAAGGGGCCGGCGCGGGTTCCTACGGTCGCGCCCTGACGCTGCCGGGCGCCAACGGCAACCAGATCACGGCACCCTCCGGCGTGACGCTGACGCCGGACACCACCCTGACCTTCGGCCCGTTGGGCGTGCCATCCGCCGCCGCCACGCTGACCGTGTCGGGCGCGGGCAACATCGTCGTGGAGGCGGAGACCGGCTATGTGCACTAAGAGGCGGTCACGCGGCTTCACGCTGATCGAGCTGATCATGTTCATCATCATCGTCGGCGTGGCGCTGGCCGGCGTGCTGACGGTGCTCAGCCACACGGTGCAGCACAGCGCCGACCCCATCGTGCGCAAGCAGGGACTGGCGATCGCCGAGGCGATCCTCGAAGAGGTGATGCTGCAGCCCTTCACCTGGTGCGACCCGGACGATGCGGCGGCGGCGACGGCCACGCAATACGCCGATTGCACGACGTCCGAGAACAACCTGACGGCCGAGGGCGGCGAGATCCGCGGCACCTACGACAACGTGAACGACTACAACGGCTTGTCCACCACCGCCAACATCGTCGGCACCAGCGGCGCGGTCTACACCGCGAACGTGACGGTGGCGCAGGACGCGCTCAACGGCATCGCCGCCGACGCCTCGCTGCTCGTCACCGTCAGCGTGGTCGCCGCAGGCGAAACCATCCAGGTGCAGGGCTACCGCACCCGCCATTCCCCGGTGATCCTGCCATGACGCGCCGCTCCCGCCCCAGCGCCGGCTTCACCCTGGTTGAGATGATCATGGTGATCACCATCACCGGCATCATCGCCGCTTCGGTCGCCATCTTCATCCGCGCGCCGGTGGAGGGCTACGTCGACACGGTGCGGCGCGCCGAACTGACCGACGCGGCCGACGTGGCCCTGCGGCGCATCGTGCGCGACGTGCGCCTCGCGCTGCCGAACAGCCTGCGCGTCCTGAACAGCGGCGGTATTACCTATGTCGAGTTCATCATGACCTCCAGCGGCGGGCGCTACCGCGACCCGACCGACGGTTCGACCGGCGGCGACTTCCTCAGCTTCACGAGTACGACCGATGTGGACTTCGATGTGCTTGGCCCGGCGCCCGAAGCGGCGGCGAACGACTTCCTCGTGGTCTACAACCTCGGCCCGGGCTTTTCGCCCGCCGACGCCTATGACTGCTCGGGCGCGTGCAACCGCGCCCAGATCCAGTCGATCGCCGGCAACACGATCACCCTGACCGCCAACCCGTTCGCCAGCCAGTCGCCGCCGCTGCCTTCGCCAAGCGCGCGCTTCCAGGTGGTGCCGGGCGGCGTTCAGGCGGTGACCTACGCTTGCCCGCAGGCCGCTGCCGGCGACCTGACGCGCTACTGGGGCTACGGCTTCAACGCGGCGCAGGCCGCGCCGGCCGGCGGCAGCTCGGCCCTGCTGGCTTCTGGCGCCACCTGCACGGTGGATTACGTCTCCGCAGAGACCGGCCGCAACGGCCTGCTCTACATCAGCCTGACGCTGAGCAGCGGCGGCGAGAGCGTCAGCCTGTTCAACCAGATCCACGTGGATAACTCGCCATGAAATCCGTGCGCGGCTTCGCCATCGTCTCGGCCATCTTCATCCTGGTGGTGCTGGCGGCGCTCGGGGCATTCATCCTCAACGTGTCGTCGAGCCAGCAGATTGGCTCGGCGCTCGACGTGCAGGGCGCGCGGGCCTATCAGGCGGCGCGGGCCGGCATCGAATGGGGGCTGTATCGGCAGTTGCAGGCGGCCTCGTGCGCGGCAGCGGCGAGCTTCGCGCCGGCCGCCGCGACGCTGGCGGGTTTCACCATCACCGTGAATTGCGCCGCCACGGCTGATGGCAGCGGCGGCCCGACGGTCTACACTCTGACCTCGACGGCCTGCAACCAGCCGGATGCCGGTGCCTGCCCGAACACGACCAATCCCGGCGCGTTCTACGTCGAACGCCGCCTCACCGTGACCTTCTGAAAAAGTCAGTCCCGGCGGGACGGCGCCGGAAAAAGAATAACTGCGCAATCCCCCCTTATTCCCCGGTTCCCCCACGAGCATGGCGGCAATAATTGCCGGCATGAGTGGAAGAACCGTCAATGGCTGAAGACAGCGACCTCGAAAAGACCGAGTCGCCTTCGTCGCGGCGCCTGGAACAGGCGCGCGAGGAGGGGCAGGTTCCGCAGTCGCGCGAGCTGATGGCCTTCCTGGTCATGGCCGCCGGCGCCGGCGGCCTGTGGGCGATGTCCGACTGGTTCGTGCGCCACGGCTCCGACGTGATGCGCCACGGACTGACGCTCGACCGCAAGGCGGCCTTCGATACCAGCGCCATCGGCCAGCATCTGCTGGCGCAGGGCACCGAAGCGCTGACGACGCTGGCGCCGTTCTTCATCGCCACGGTGGTGGCCGCCCTGCTGACGCCGGTGCTGCTGACCGGCGGCTGGGTGTTCTCGCCCAAGGCGCTGACGCTCAAGTTCGACCGCCTCGACCCGCTGCAGGGCATCAAGCGCATGATTTCCTGGCAGAGCGTCGCGGAAGTGGTCAAGGGCATCCTCAAGATGACGCTGCTCGGCGGCATCGTCTGGTGGGTGATCGCCAACGAGCGCGACAACCTGTTCGCGCTGCTGGCGCAGCCGCTCGAAAGCGCCCTGCCGTCCTTCGGCAAGATGCTGCTGTATGCCTTCATCGGCTTCGTCTCGGGCCTGGCGCTGATCGCGCTGATCGACGTGCCCTTCCAGCTCTGGCGCTACTACGCCGGCCTGAAGATGACCAAGGAAGAGCTGCGGCAGGAACACAAGGAAATGGAAGGCGACCCGCAGCTCAAGGCGCGCATCCGCAGCCAGCAGCGCGAACTGGCCCGCAACCGCATGATGTCCGAGGTGCCGAAGGCCGACGTGGTGGTGACCAACCCGACGCACTTCGCGGTCGCCATCAAATACGACAGCGAGAAGATGGGCGCGCCGCAGATCGTCGCCAAGGGCATGAACCTGGTGGCGCAGAAGATCCGCGAGCTGGCCAGCGAAAACAACGTGCCGGTGCTCGAACTGCCGCCGCTGGCGCGCGCCCTGTATCGCCACGTCGAAATCGGCGAGACCGTGCCGACCGCGCTCTACACCGCCGTGGCCGAGGTGATGGCCTACATCTACCAGATGAACGCCTTCATGGCGCAGGGCGGCGTCGGCCTGCTGCCGCCCGAGCCGCCCGTCGCGGTGAGCGTGCCGGAAGGCCTCGACCCGGGAGCGCTTGACTGATGGCGACGGCGCAGACGATCAACTGGGAGATGCTGGCGCGGCCGGAGAACCTGAAGGCGCTCGCGGCGCCGATCCTCATCATCCTGATCCTGTCGATGATGGTGCTGCCGCTGCCGCCCATCATGCTCGACCTGTTCTTCACCTTCAACATCGCCATGTCGGTGATGGTGATGCTGGTGGCGCTCTACACGCTGAAGCCGCTCGACTTCTCGGTGTTCCCCACCGTGCTGCTGGTCACCACCCTGCTGCGCCTCTCGCTCAACGTCGCCTCGACGCGCATCGTGCTGCTCGAAGGCCACGGCGGGCCGGACGCCGCCGGCAAGGTGATCGAGGCCTTCGGCCACTTCCTGGTCGGCGGCAACTACGCGGTCGGCATCATCGTCTTCATCATCCTGACGATCATCAACTTCGTCGTCATCACCAAGGGCGCGGGCCGCATCGCCGAAGTGTCGGCGCGCTTCACCCTCGACGCCATGCCCGGCAAGCAGATGGCGATCGACGCCGACCTCAACGCCGGCCTGATCGGCGAGGACGAGGCGCGGCGCCGCCGCAAGGAGATCTCGCAGGAGGCCGACTTCTTCGGCTCGATGGATGGTGCCTCGAAGTTCGTGCGCGGCGACGCCATCGCCGGCATCCTGATCCTGCTCATCAACATCATCGGCGGCCTGATCGTCGGCATGCTCCAGCACGACATGGCGGCCGGCGAGGCCGCCAAGGTCTATACGCTGCTGACCATCGGCGACGGCCTGGTGGCGCAGATTCCCGCGCTGGTGATCTCGGTGGCCGCCGGCCTGGTGGTGTCACGCGTCAACGACGAGAAGGACGTGACCACCTCCTTCATGGCGCAGATGTTCGGCAACCCGGTGGTGCTGGCGCTGGCGGGCGGCATCCTCGTCGTGCTGGGCGTCATTCCCGGCATGCCGCATTTCGTGTTCCTGCTGCTGGGCGGCGGACTCGGCTGGCTGGCCTGGCGCAAGATGCAGCAGGGCCAGGTCGAGGCCGGCGCGGCCGAGGAGGCGCCGGCGCCGGAAGCCGCCGCGCCGGAAGAGTCGCTGGAAGCGAGCTGGTCGGATGTCGCGCCCGTGGATGTGCTCGGACTGGAAGTGGGCTATCGCCTGATTCCGCTGGTCGATCGCGGCCAGGACGGCGAGCTGCTCAAGCGCATCCGCGGCCTGCGCAAGAAGTTCGCGCAAGAGGTCGGTTTCCTGTCGGCCCCCGTGCATATCCGCGACAACCTGGAGCTCAAGCCGAACGCCTACCGCATCACGCTCAAGGGCGTGGAAGTCGGCACCGGCGAGGCTTTCCCCGGCATGTTCCTCGCCATCAACCCGGGCCGCGTCAGCGGGCCGCTGCCCGGCACGGCGACCAAGGACCCGGCCTTCGGCCTGCCGGCGATCTGGATCGAGGCCGGCATGCGCGAACAGGCGCACATCATGGGCTACACGGTGGTCGATGCCGGCACGGTCGTCGCCACCCACCTCAACCACCTGATTCTTTCGCATGCCGCCGAGCTGCTCGGCCGCCAGGAAACGCAGGCACTGCTCGACCATCTGGCGAAGGAGTCGCCCAAGCTCATCGAGGAGCTGGTGCCGAAGGTGCTGTCGCTGTCCACCACGCAGCGCGTGCTGCAGAACCTGCTCGAAGAGGGCGTCAATATCCGCGACATGCGCACCATCATAGAAACGCTGGCCGAGAACGCGACGCGCGTGCAGGACCCGGTCGAGCTGACCGCGCTGGTGCGCGTCGCGCTGGGCCGCGCGATCGTCCAGCAGATCTACCCGAGCGGCAGCCAGCTGCACGTCATGGCGCTCGAGCCCGGCCTCGAACGCCTGCTGAGCCAGGCCCTGCAGGGATCGGGCGCCGACGGCTCGGGCATCGAGCCCGGCCTCGCCGATACCCTGCTGCGCGAGACGGCGGCGGCGGCGAAGAAGCAGGAAGACCTCGGCATGCCGCCGGTGCTGCTGGTGCCGGGCAACCTGCGCTGGCTGCTGTCGCGCTTCCTGCGGCGCGCCTGGACGAACCTGAAGGTGCTGTCGAACAGCGAGATTCCGGAATCGAAGACGATCAAGGTGACGGCGATCATCGGCGCGAAGGGCTGATGAGGACCATCTGAGAGCAAAGGGAACGACATGACGGTAAAACGCTTCTTCGGTGAAAACGCGCGCGACGCGCTGCGCAAGGTGAAGGCGGCGCTGGGCCCCGAGGCGATCGTCGTCTCCAACAAGCCGGTGCCCGGCGGCGTGGAGATCATGGCGATGTCGGCCGACAGCCTCGAAGCCCTGTCGCGCCTGGGAGGCGGGACGAGCCAAACGGCCGCGCCCGCCCCGGCGCCCGCCGCCGCCCCGCCGCAGGCGCCCGCGGCGGCACGTCCTCCGGCCGCGGCCGCCGTCCCGCCGGGGCTGACTTCCCATGCGATCGAAGAGGACGGCGATTACGCCGTCACGTTGTCGTCCAAGGCGCGCGCGCCGTCGCCTTTCCAGCCTTGGCAACCGTGGCAGCCGCAGCAGGAAGCCCGGCCGGCGGCTGTCGCGCCCCAATCCGCCGAGGCGGAGCGCGCCCGGCCGCGTCCGCTGCCGCCGAAGCAGCCGGCCGCCGCGCGCGGCACGGCGCCGGCCGCGCTGGAACAGGCCGCGCGCGAGATTGGCCTGGGCAGTCTGGGCAATGCCGGAGGCATCGATGGCGGCCCGCAGGTCCAGCAGCTGATGGCGGAGATGCAGAGCATCAAGAGCCTGCTCGAACGCCAGTTGGCGGGTTTCGCCTGGGGCGACATGACGCGGCATGCGCCGGCCAAGGCGCAACTGCTCGGCGAGATGCTCGAAGCCGGCTTTTCCGGCCTGCTGGCACGCCGGCTGGTCGATGACATGCCCGAGGACCTGGAAATGCAGGAGGGCCGGAAGTGGCTGACCAGCGCCGTCAACCGCCGCCTGCGCACGCTGACCAGCGAAAATGACCTGATCGAGCGTGGCGGCGTGTTCGCGCTGGTCGGACCGACCGGCGTCGGCAAGACCACCACGACGGCGAAGCTCGCCGCGCGCTGCGTGGTGCGCTACGGCGCCGACAAGCTGGCCCTGCTGACCACGGACGGCTACCGGATCGGCGCGCATGAGCAGCTGCGCATCTACGGCCGCATTCTCGGCGTGCCGGTGCATGTGGTGCGCGACAGCGAGGATCTGCGCCGCACTCTCTCCGATTTGCGCGGCAAGCACATGGTGCTGATCGACACGGTTGGCATGAGCCAGCGCGACCGCATGGTGGCCGAGCAGGCGGCGATGCTGACGCGCGCCGGCGAAGTGCGGCGGCTGCTGCTGCTCAATTCGACGAGCCGCGGCGACACGCTCGACGACGTGGTCCGCAGCTATGCCGGCGAGGATCTCGCCGGCTGCATCCTGACCAAGGTCGACGAGACCGCCTCGCTGGCGCCGGCGCTCGATGCCGTGGTGCGCCACGGCCTGCTGCTGGCCTACGTCGCCAACGGCCAGCGCGTGCCGGAAGACCTGCATCTGCCCAATCGCAGCTACCTGCTGCACCGTGCCTTCAAGCAGCCCGCCGAGACTTCGGTGCATCGCCTCAAGGACGACGAACTGGGGCTGGTCATGCCGGCCGCCGTCGGGACCGGGCGGGCGCGCGGAGCGGCGCTTGTCTGAGCTCAACACCGGCGGCATGACCCGCCACGGCGACCAGGCCGCCGGCCTGCGGCGGCTGTTCGGCGCCCAGCCGCCGCAGGTGGTGGCCTTCGCCTCCGGGCACGGCGCCTGCGGCCGCACCACGCTGGTGGTGCAGACGGCGGCGGCACTCGCCGCGGCGGGCCACGGCGTCGTCATCATCGACGAGAACGCCGCGCCCAACAACGCGGTCGCCAGCTTCGGCCTCGCCGCGCGCTACGACCTGATGCACGCCCTCTCCGGCGAGCGTTCGCTGCGCCAGGTCATGTTGCAGGCCGCGCCGCTGGTGCGCATCCTGCCGGCCGCGCGTGCGGCGCATGAACTCGACAGCCTCGCCGCCGCGGACGAAATGCATCTCGCCGCCTGCCTGAACGAGTTGCAGCGCGGGGCTTCCTTCGTACTGATCGACTGCGCGGTGCGCCGACAGGGACGCCTGTCGCGGCTGGCTGCCGCCGCGCGCCACATGGCGGTGGTGGTGGCGGCGCACGGCAATTCGATCACCCATGCCTACGCCCTGATCAAGCACATGGCGCAGGAGCGGGGGCGCGGCGGCTTCCAGATCGTCATCACGCGCGCAAGGTCGGACGAGGAGGCGCACGCGATTTTCGACAACATGCGCCGGGTGGCGCGCGGCCATCTCGACGTCCGCCTCGATTATCTGGGCGCCGCCGACGTGCCGGTGACCGCCAACCTCGCCGCCGCGCTGACCGACCGTTTGCCGCCCGCGTTCGGCGACACCGATGCCGGCGCCGGCGGCTTCCTGCTCGGCTCGAACGCGCCGGAGCGTGGCGGCTGGCCGGCACGGGCCTTGCGTGATTCGGTGCTATAGTTGAACGGCCCTTCAACGCCGCGCCGTGCGTCACTTTGAGCCTGATCGAACCGACGATGTATACCGCCCAGGGCACGCTCGAAAAAGAGCGGCTCGTCAATCAATATGCTCCGCTGGTCAAGCGCATCGCCTATCACCTGATGGCGAAGCTGCCGGCCAGCGTGCAGGTCGATGATCTCGTCCAGAACGGCATGCTGGGCCTGCTCGACGCGCTGGGGCGCTTCGAGGAAGGCATGGGCGCCCAGTTCGAAACTTATGCCGTGCAGCGGGTACGCGGCGCGATGCTCGATGGATTGCGCGAGAACGACTGGCTGCCGCGCGGCATCCGCAAGGAGATGCGCCGCGTCGAAACGGCGATCCAGAGACTCGAACACGAGCAGGGACGCCAGCCGAGCGAAGGCGAGCTCGCCGCCGCCCTCGACATGCCGCTGGCGGACTACCAGAGACTGCTGCAGGAAGCGCGCGGGCACCAGCTCATCTATCTCGAGGATCTCTCGGGCGACGACGATGATTACCTCGACCGCCATGCCGCCGGCGCATCGCTCGATCCGCTGGCGCTCCTCGAGGAGAGCGACATGCGCGGCGCCCTGGTCGCGGCGATCGCCAATCTGCCCGAGCGCGAGAAACTGATGATGGCGCTCTATTACGAGCAGGATCTCAACCTGCGCGAGATCGGCGAGGTGATGGGCGTTACCGAGTCGCGCGTCTGCCAGCTGCATTCCCAGGCCGTCGCGCGCCTGCGCGCCGCCGTGGTCGGCGATGGCGAGACGGGCGCGACAAAGCCCGTGGCGAAGCGGCGCGGCCGCAAGCCCAAGTCCGCTCAACCTGCCCCAGCCTGAACCCGCCATGGACAAGATCAGCGTCGTCGGCCTCCTGCTCGGTCTTTCGGCCATCCTGGTCGGCCAGATCCTGGAGGGCGGCCATGTCTCCTCGCTGGTGCAGCCGACCGCCTTCCTGATCGTCATCGGCGGCACCCTGGGCGCCGTCATGCTGCAAAGTCCGCTGGCGGTGTTCCTCAACGGCGTCAAGATGGGCAAGTGGGTGTTCCTGCCGCCGAAACTCCAGCCCGAGGAACTGATCGAAAATGTCGGCCGCTGGAGCCATATCGCCCGCAAGGAAGGCCTGCTCGCGCTGGAAGCGCAGATCGCCACGGTGCCCGACCCCTTCATGCGCAAGGGCCTGCAACTGCTGGTCGACGGCGCCGAACCGGAGCGCTTGCGCGACGTACTCGAAGTCGAGATCGGCGCCTACGAGGAGCAGATGAAGATGGCCGCGAAAATTTGGGAGTCGGCCGGCGGCTATTCGCCCACCATCGGCATTCTCGGCGCGGTGATGGGACTGATCCACGTCATGGAGAATCTTTCCGATCCGTCCAAGCTCGGCGCGGGCATCGCCGTGGCCTTCGTCGCGACGATCTACGGCGTGGGCGCCGCGAACCTGATCTTCCTGCCGGTGGCGAAAAAGCTGCTGGCGAACATCGGGCGCCTGGTGGCCCTGCGCGAAATGTTCGTCGATGGACTGGTCGGCATCGCCAACGGCGACAATCCGCGCATCATCGAAAGCCGGATGCAGGGCTATATCGTCTAGGCATGGGATCGCTGATGGGCAAGCGGCGCAAGGGCGAGGAAGAACACGAGAACCACGAACGCTGGCTCGTCTCCTATGCCGACTTCATCACGCTGCTGTTCGCCTTCTTCGTCGTGATGTATGCGATCTCCTCGGTCAACGAAGGCAAGTATCGCGTGCTTTCTGATTCGATCTCGTCGGCCTTCCGCAACATTCCCGGCAACACCTCGGGGGCGATGGTGCAGATCAACCCGAACGCGCCGATGCCGGTGACGATTCCCTTCAAGCGCCCGCAGCCGACCAGCCTCAAAACGGACGTGACGCGCGAGCGCAACCGCGAACTGCTGCGCCACAAGGCCAAGGAGATCACCGACGTCCTCGCGCCTCTGGTGCAGCAGGGGCAGGTGCGCGTCACCGAGGGGCTGCAGGGCATCACGGTCGAAATCAACGCAAGCGTCTTGTTCGATTCCGGCGAGGCGCGCCTGCAAGTGCCCGCGCTGCGCGTGCTGACCGCGGTCGGACAGATTCTCGCCACCACCGATTTCCCGGTCGTGGTCGAGGGCCATACCGACAACGCTCCGATCAACACGCCGCTGTTTCCCTCCAACTGGGAGCTGTCCGGGGCGCGCGCCGCCAGCGTGGTGCGCCTGTTCGTCGAGACCGGCGTTGATCCGCGCCGCCTGACGGCGACCGGTTATGCCGAACAGCGGCCGGTCGCCGACAACGCGACCGAGGAGGGGCGGCAGCGCAACCGCCGCGTCGCCATCAACATGGAGGCGCGTTCGCCTGACGAGGTCAGGGAACTGGATTTGCCCGGAGAGTAAGCCGGCCTCAGGCCTTGCCGAGGATGCGGCCGCCCAGGCCGGCCTGCTGCTGGCCGTCGGGACCGTAGGTCATCGCGCGGTCGGTCGCGCTCATCAGGGCAGCGAAGGCCTGCTGGTTGTGCTGCATGTGGAGGCCGATCAGCTTGCCGTTGGTGATGTTGAGGCTGCGCGCTTCCGCCGCCAGTTCCAGCAGCGTGTCCCAGGCCTGCCGCATGCCGGGGCTGCCGTGGCTGGCGAGCCAGCTTTCCATTCCGGCGCGACTGCCGGGGAGCCCCTGGCGGGACAGGTGATTCTCGCGCGCCTGCGCCAGCGCGCCGAGGGCATTGGCGAGATTCGTCTTGCTTTCGATCAGCGGCAGCAGGGCATCGGTGTCGCCGCGTGTGAGCAGTTCCTGCTCGCGCTTCAGCAGGGCGATGAATTCCCTGAGCTTATTGACTTCCTCGCCCAGCGGGCCGCCGGGTTGTGGAGTGGCCGATGAGGACGCCGCCACAGCGGATTCAGGCCGCCTTGTTCGCGCGTCCCAGCATGTCGCGTACGCTGGCCAACAGACCGTCCGCGATGCGCTCGGGGTTGATCTGGAAGCGGCCTTCGGTGATCGCCTGCTTGATTTCCGCCACCCGCTGCGCATTGACCGGCGCTTCGCCGCCACCGACTTCCTGCAGGCGGGCGGACAGCGAGGAGATATCCACGCGCTCTCCCGCGCTTGCCCCCGGCTTGGGCTGCGGGGCGGCCGTGCCGCGGGCGCGTCCGGAATCGGGCGCCGTGCCTATGGAGGGAATGCCGCTATTGATTTTCACGATGTATTCCTTTTTCCCGGTTCTTTGGGGGGTCGCTGGTTTTAACGGCACGCAGTTCCAGAACTTGAGCCATTTATTGCTTTTTCGTTTCGCTTTACATTCATTGTATATCAATAAGTTATCTCGACAACGCCATTCTCCCTGGCGATGCCGCTGACAACCTGGCCGTTGCCGAGCCGCACCTGGGCAACCTGTCCGGCAACGGCGTTGTTGAGGGCGCGGCCCTCGTTGGCCACCGAGAAGCCCGTCCCCCGCGATACCACCTTGACCGTCTGGCCCTGACGCACCACCGTCATGGCCTTCAGCATGTCGCCGCGCAGGGGGCGGCCGACGGGAATGGCCACTGCGGCGAGCTTGCCTACGGCAAGGCCAGGATCGGTCAGGACGCTGGCCGGCAGTTCGGAGAGGTCGCCGAACTGGGTAGCGACATCTTCTTCGTCCAGTACCTGACCCTGCGAAATCGGGCGGGCGCTGATCAGGTATTCCGCCTTGACGCGGATATGCACCGGCAGATAGACCTTCCAGGCCGCTTCGCCGAGGCAGCGCACGACGACGTTTGTGCGTCCCCAACTGCGGGCGCCGGGAGGCCTGCCGATATCGAAGGCCGGGCAGGGGGCGAGTTGATTGCCCGGATCGAGCTTGCCGATCTCGTAGCTCACCTGGCCCGGCAGTCCCTTGATCTGGACGGCAAGCCAGCTTTCGACGGCTTTTTTGACCGGCGCCGGGTCTTGCCAGGCGCAAGCGACAGTGGGCTGCAAGCCGAACACCAAGCACAGGAAAATGATTGCACGCATAACGCCATTGGAGCATGGATCGCGCCCGCGGTTCGGCGACGTATCGCCCCTTTCCCCGGTTATTTCCCGCGCCATTTCCGCTCAGGCAAGAATTGCCGCCGTTTTGCCGCTTCGCACCCGAAAAGTGTCGGATCAGGGCCGTCCGGGACGGAATGTGAGGCTGGCACGTTTTCTGCGTAACGGTAACGTCAGAAAAAACTTTAGTCCGTCCAGCCGCCATGATCGATCGCCTCGAACAAGACCTGAGCTTCTACCGCACCGCGCTGAATCTGCGCAGCCATCGGCAGGAACTGCTGGCATCGAACATCGCCAACGCCGACACGCCGCACTTCAAGGCGCGTGACTTGGATTTCAAGTCCGCGCTGGGCGCCGCGCTGGGCCGGGCGGATAGCGATTCCGCGCCTCCCCTGAATCTGGATCGCACGCGTGCGGGCCACATGGCGGGTGAAAGTGAGGCGCCTTACGGCGTGGCGGTCAAATACCGGGCCGAGTATCAGGGTGCCATTGACGGCAACACGGTGAACATGGATGTCGAGCGTTCGGCCTTCGCCGAAAATGCCTTGCAGGTCGAGGCCCTGATCACCTTCATCAACGGCCGGTTCCGCACCATGCAGACCGCCATCCAGGGTCAGTAAGCATGAGCGACTTCCGGATTTTCTCGATCGCCGGATCGGCCCTGACGGCGCAATCCGCCCGGTTAAATGCCGTGGCGAGCAATCTGGCCAACGCCGACAGCGTGGTCGGCGCCGACGGCCAGCCCTATCGGGCCAAGCAGGTGGTGTTCAAGGCCGCGCCGGTGGAAGGCGGCGGCCTCGGCGTCCGCGTCACGCAGGTGGTGGAGAGCGCCGCGCCGCTGCGGATGAATTACGACCCGGCCAATCCCGCCGCCAATGCGGAAGGCTACGTGGCGATGCCGAACGTGAATGTGGTCGAGGAAATGGTGAACATGATCTCGGCTTCGCGCGCCTACCAGACCAATGCCGAGGTGATGAACACCACCAAGACGTTGTTGATGAAGACGCTGGCCATCGGCCAGTGATCGCCTGATTGGAGAAAGCCATGGCAACGACAAGCGTTTCCAGCACTTCCAGCAACCCTGCCAGCGACATCTATGCCGCGCTCAACGTGACGCGCGAAAGCGCTTCGAGCATGGAGGATATCCAGAACCGCTTCCTTACCCTGCTGACCGCCCAGTTGCAGAACCAGGATCCGACGTCGCCAATGGACAGCGCGCAGATGACCTCGCAACTGGCCCAGATCAGCACGGTGGATGGCATCGAACGCCTCAACAAGACGATGCAATCGCTCCTGGGCGATTCCCAGGCCGCGCAGAACCTGCAGGCGGCTTCCCTCGTCGGCCGCGGCGTGCTGGTGGCGGGAAACTCGATGACCTGGGCGAACGGCGCGGGCGGCTTCGGTGTCGAACTCGCCGAACCGGCCGACGAGGTCACGGCGACGATCAAGGATGCCAACGGGCTGGTGGTGCGTACCCTGCACTTGGGCAGCGCTGAGAGCGGCATCAAGGTCGTGCCTTGGGACGGCAAGAACGATGCCGGCGAGCAGGTGGCGGACGGCAACTACAAGGTATCGATCGCGGCAACGCGCGACAGCAAGGAGGTCAAGGCCGAGGTGCTGTCGGCGGTTCTGGTGAGCGGCGTGATCCGCACCGGCACGACTATGAGCGTCGAGGCCAGTGGCGCGGTTTATGCTTTGGATAGCATCAAGGGTATCGTCTAAGCAGCGGGACAGGAGAAGAAAATGGGCTTCCAGCAAGGATTGAGCGGTCTCAACGTATCGGCCAAGTCGCTCGACGCCATCGGCAACAACATCGCCAACGCCAGCACGGTCGGCTACAAGTCGGCATCGGCGCAGTTCGCCGACGTGTTTGCCGCCGCCCTCGGTGGTGGCGGCGCCGGCCAGATCGGTATCGGCGCGTCAGTGCCCACCATTTCTCAGCTCTTTACGCAGGGCAACATCACGACGACCAACAATCCGCTCGATCTTGCCGTCAACGGCGGCGGTTTTTTCCGCCTGTCCGATGCCGGCACGCCGGTCTATAGCCGCAACGGCCAGTTCCTGCTGGACAAGGACGGCTACATCGTCAATCCGTCGGGCCTGCGTTTGACCGGTTACGGCGCCGACGACACCGGGGCCATCGTGCCAGGCGACTTCGTCGATCTGCGCCTGTCGACCACCAACATCGAACCGAGCGCGACCTCGACGAGCGAAGTGGTGGTCAACCTCGATTCGCGCGAAACCGCGCCGAGCGCCATGACCAGCGGCGCGTTGACCGGCAGCGCGGCGCCGACCACGCTGGTCATCACCGCTGCCAACAACACCCTCGACCTGGTCGTGGATGGCATCGCGGCCAGCCCGGCGGTGGATCTGCCGATCGCGACCTACGCCACGGCCGGCGACCTCGCCACCGCCCTGGAAACGGCGATCAACAGCAATCCGGCGCTGGCGGCGGCGGACACGCTGGTCGATGTCTCGGTGAACTCGAGCGGCGCGATCGTCATCGCCTCGCGCAGCGCGGGTACCCAGGGCAGCCAGGGGACGGGTTCCAGCGTCACGGTGACCGGCGCCGGCGACGGCATCGCCACCCTGCTCGGCACGCCGACGGCGACAGCCGGCGCCGACAACTTCAGCTCGACGAATACGCTGAGCTATACCGCCTCGACGGCCCAGACGGTGTATGACTCGCTGGGGAACCCGCACAACCTGACGATGTATTTCGCCAAGACCTCGAACATCAATACCTGGCAGCTCTACACGGCGCTCGACGGCACCTTCACCGGCACCACCACCACCACGGCCGCGACGGCCGGCGTCCTGACGGGCACCACCTACACCTCGCCGACCGCGGCGGTCGATGCCGGCGGCACCCTGAGCCTGACCGTGGATGGCACCACGCAGGCGATCACCATCCGCGACTCCGTGACGGCCGGCGCCGGCGCCGCCTACGACGCGACGGAACTGGCCACCGAGATCAACACCGCGATCACCGCCGCCTTCGGCAGCGCGGTCGCCACCGCCGACGGTTCGTCCGGCGCCATCGTCATCACTTCGGCGAGTACCGGGGGCAGTTCCAGCGTGACGGTCGCCGCGGGTACCCTGACCGTCGCCAACGTGTTCGGCACCGCGACCCCGACCGAAACCCCGGGCGCTGCGGCCGCCACCACGGTCGTGCCGGACGACACCATTCTGAGCTTCGACACGACCGGCGCGCTGTCCACCGCCATGCCCCTGAACCTGAGCTTCGATCCCGGTTCGGGCGCGACCAACCCGCTGGCCTTTACCCTCGATTTCACCGGCAGCAGCCAATACGGCATCAACTTCGGCGTCAACCAGCTGCTGCAGGACGGCTATACCTCGGGTCGCCTGACCGGCATCTCGATCGCCTCCGACGGCACGGTGCAGGGCCGCTACTCGAACGGCAAGACGCGCGACCAGGGCCAGGTCGTCCTGGTCAACTTCAACAACTCCAACGGCCTGCAGTCGCTGGGCAACAACGTCTGGAGCGAAACCGCCGAATCCGGCCAGCCGATTCCGGGCACGCCGGGCCAGGGCAGCCTCGGCCTGATCCAGTCCGCGGCGGTCGAGGAATCGAACGTCGACCTGACGGCGGAACTGGTGCAGATGATCACCCAGCAACGCGTCTATCAGGCCAACGCCCAGACCATCAAGACGCAGGACCAGGTGTTGCAGACCCTGGTCAACCTGCGCTGATGAAAAGTCAGTTCCGGTAGGACGGCGAGGAGAACATGGACCGACTGCTCTACACCGCGATGACCGGCGCCAGCGGCGTGCTGTCGCGTCAGGCGGCGGTGACGAACAATCTCGCCAACGTATCCACGCACGGCTACCGCGCCGAGGAGCACCGGTTGCGCGCGGCGCAGGTGCTGACGCACAATGCCGATCCCGCGGCCCTGCCGACGCGCGCCTTCGCGGTCGATGCCAGCACCCACAGCGATTTCAGCGAGGGTGCGCTGATGTTCACGGGCGGCCAATACGACATGGCCGTGCGCGGCAAGGGCTGGATCGCGCTGGCCATGCCCGACGGCACCGAGGCCTACACGCGCAACGGCGGCTTCACGCTGTCCGAGAACGGCATCCTGCAGACCGCCACCGGCATTCCGGTGCAGGGCGACGGCGGTCCGATCACGATCCCGCCCGACTCGCGCGTTGCGGTCGGCGGCGACGGGACGATTTCCGTGGTGTCGGAGAGTGGCGCGCAGAACACGGTCAATGCGGTCGGCCGCGTCAAGCTGGTCAATCCGCCCGAAACCGAACTGGTGCGCGGCCAGGACGGTCTGTTCCGCATGGGCGCGGGCGGTGTGGCGGCGCAGGACGACAACGTGAGGGTCGCATCCGGCTATCTCGAAAACAGCAACGTCAACCCGGTCGAGCAGATGGTGTCGATGATCTCGCTGGCGCGCCAGTTCGAGATGCAGATGCGCATGATCACCACCGCCGAGACCAACGACCGTGCCGCGACGCAAGTGCTCGCGCCGCGCTGAGAAAGGAACGACTGAATGATCCGCTCGCTCTGGATTGCCAAGACCGGCCTCGACGCCCAGCAGACCCACCTCGACGTCATCTCGCACAACCTCGCCAACGTCAGTACCAACGGCTTCAAGCGTCAGCGCGCGGTGTTCGAGGACCTGCTCTACCAGAACATGCGCCAGCCCGGCGCCCAGTCCTCGCAGCAGACGCAAGTGCCATCCGGGCTGATGCTCGGCACCGGCGTGCGGCCCGTCGCCACCGAGCACATCCATACCCAGGGCAGCCTGCAGCGTACCGACAATCCGCTCGACATGGCCATCAATGGCCAGGGCTTCTTCCAGATCCAGATGCCGGACGGTACGCTGGCATACACGCGCGACGGCGCCTTCCAGCGCGACAGCACCGGCCAGATCGTCACGTCGAGCGGCTATCCGCTTTCGCCGGCGGTCACCATCCCGCAGGACACCGTCAGCATCACCATCAGCCGCGACGGCATCATTTCCGCGCTGCAGGCCGGGCAGACGACGGCCACGCAAGTTGGCACCGTGCAGCTCGCCACGTTCGTGAACAACGGCGGCCTGCAGAGCATGGGCGAGAACCTCTACGTCGAGACGGCTTCCAGCGGCACGCCCACGCCGGCCACGCCCGGCACCAACGGTTCCGGCCTGATCAACCAGGGCATGGTCGAGACCTCGAACGTCAATGTCGCCGAGGAACTGGTGACCATGATCCAGACGCAGCGCGCCTACGAACTCAACTCCAAGGCCGTGTCGACATCGGATGCGATGCTCGGCCGACTGGCGCAACTGTGAGAACCATGATGAAAACCGTCCCATCCGCGATCGTCGCCCTGGTCGCGCTGCTGCTCGGCGGCTGCGTCGCCAGCGTGCCGCCCACCGCCGTGCACCAGCCCATGACCATCCGGCCGGAGGCGCGCCCCACGCCGGCGCCGGCCAATGGCAGCATCTACAATATCGCCAGTGCCCGGCCGCTGTTCGAGGATCGCCGCGCCCGCTACGTCGGCGACACGTTGACGATCAACATCGCCGAGAAGACCGCCGCCGCGAAGAAATCCGACACCAAGGCCGACCGCAGCCACAGCAGCGAGGTCGCCGTGCCGACCATGCTCGGCCTGCCGCTCAAGACCGTCCAGGGTACGACGCTGTCGACCACCCACGAAACCGCCTTCGAGGGCAGCGGCGAGAACACCTCGTCGAACAACTTCACCGGCACGCTGACGGTCACCGTGATCGAGGTCTACTCGAACGGCAACCTGCTGGTCTCGGGCGAGAAGCAGATCGGCCTGAAGGAGGGCGAGGAGTTCATCCGCTTTTCCGGCGTGATCAACCCGAACACGATCACCGCCAGCAACACCGTGCAATCCACGCAGGTCGCCGACGCACGCATCGAATACAAGGCCAACGGCTTCGTCGATTCAGCCCAGGTCATGGGCTGGCTCGGCCGCTTCTTCCTCTCCTACCTGCCTTTCTGAGCGAGACCGCCATGAGCGCCATGCACAAGTTCCTGATCGGCCTGATGTGGGTTTTCGCCGCCCTGCTGGTGAGCGACGCCGCGCGCGCCGAGCGCATCAAGGAAATCGCCTCGATCGCCGGGGTGCGCCACAACCAGCTGGTCGGCTACGGCATCGTCGTCGGCCTCGACGGCACCGGCGACCAGACGACACAGACGCCCTTCACCGTGCAGAGCATCATCAACATGCTGTCGCGCATGGGCGTGGCGTTGCCGGCCGGGCAGTCGCTGCAGCTCAAGAACGTCGCGGCGGTGATGGTGACGAGCGACCTGCCGCCCTTCGCCCGCACCGGCCAGACGATCGACGTGACGGTGTCCTCGATCGGCAACGCCAAGAGCCTGCGCGGCGGCACGCTGGTGATGACGCCGCTCAAGGGCGCCGACGGCAACGTTTATGCAATGGCGCAGGGCAACCTGGTGGTCAGTGGCGCCGGCGCGTCGGCCGGCGGCTCCAAGACTGTCGTCAACCATCTTTCCGTCGGGCGCATCGCCAGCGGCGCGACGGTCGAGCGAGAAGTGCCGATGACGGTCGGCGAGGGCGACATCGCCAACCTCGAGCTGCGCCGCACCGACTTCGGCACGGCGCAGCGCGTCGTCGATGCGATCAACAAGGCCATGGGGCAGGGTACCGCCAGCGCCATCGACGGCCGACAGGTGCAGCTCCGGCTGCCGGCCAACCCCGCCGAGCGCGTGGCTTTCCTTGGCGCGGTCGAGAACCTCGCGGTGACGCCGATGCAAATGGCGGCGAAGGTGATCGTCAATGCCCGCACCGGATCGGTGGTGATGAACCAGTCCGTCGCGCTCAACGAATGCGCCATCGCCCACGGCAACCTGTCGGTCTCGGTGAGCGCCGACAACCAGGTGAGCCAGCCGGGGGCCCTGTCGGGCGGCCAGACGGCGGGCGTCACCAATGCGGGGATCGACATCCAGCAGGAGGGCGGTGCGCTGATGTCGCTCCGGTCGGGCGCGAGCCTCGCCGACGTGGTCAAAGCGCTCAACGCCATCGGCGCCAACCCGCAGGACCTGATTGCCATCCTGCAGGCGATGAAGATGGCTGGCGCGCTGCGCGCGGAGCTGGAGATCATCTGAACGGCACGGCGGGGGAATACGGCATGAATTGCCGGCATGTTCGTTCGATCTGCGCCGTGCCGGCAAGGCAAGCTCGACGCTCATGAATCCGGCCACGCCGCTGCCCTCCGTTTTCGACATGCAGTCCCTCGCCGGACTGAAGGACGGGCTGCGCAAGGACGATCCCAAGGCGCTCAAGGCGGCCGCCCAGCAGTTTGAGGCGATCTTCCTGCAGATGATGCTGAAGTCGATGCGCGCCGCGACGCCGCAGGACGGGATGTTCGAGAGCGACCAGACCCGCTTCTACCAGGAAATGCTGGATGCGCAGCTATCGCAGGTGATGGCCGCCCAGGGCGGCACGGGACTGGCGGCGGTGATCGAGCGCCAGTTGTCGCGCACTGGCGATGGCGCTTCCGACTATCCAGGCGGCATTCCGTTGACGCCGCCGGCGCGGGCCTATCCGTTCGAAGGGGCTCCGCCGGCCCGGCTGCTGCCCGATGCCGGACAGACCGCGCCGCCGCTACCGCTCGACGGCAGCCCGGTGCGTCCCGCGGTGACGGGAGCGGCGGGAGCGGGCGGCGGACAACCCGCCGACTTTGCAGCCACGATGTGGCCGCATGCCGTCGCCGCCGGCAACGCAACGGGCATTCCGCCGCAGTTTCTCGTCGCCCATGCAGCACTGGAAAGCGGCTGGGGGCGCAGCGAGCCGCGCTACGCCGATGGCAGCCCCAGCCACAACCTGTTCGGCATCAAGGCCGGCGGGCAGTGGCAGGGCGCGGTGGTCGAGGCGAGCACCACCGAATACGTCAATGGCGTGGCCGAACGGCGCGTCGAGCGCTTTCGCGCCTACGGCTCGTATGCCGAGGCCTTCCAGGATTACGCCCGCCTGCTCTCGCAATCCCCGCGCTATGCCGAGGTGCTCGGCAGCCGGGACGCCGCCGGCTTCGCGCGCGGCCTGCAGCGCGCCGGCTACGCCACCGATCCGGCCTACGCGGCGAAGCTGGAACGCATCATCAACGGCGGTACCCTGCGCCAGGCGCTGATCGGCTGATTTTGCCGCCGTCCCGCCGGGGCTGACTTTTTTCAGCAGTCGGGCACCACGCCAAGTTTGGCATAAGCCTTGCTTTTATCCCCCTGAGCATTCAGTCACCGGCATTCTCTGCCGATAAACCTCGTATCGATTGGGGGCAGCATGGCAAGCGGATTCTTCAACGTCGGCGTCACCGGTCTCAACGCGGCCCAGATGGGTTTGCTGACGACCGGGCACAACATCGCCAACGCCTCGACGGCCGGCTACAACCGCCAATACATCGTTCAGAGCAACAGCACGCCGGTATTCACGGGTTCCGGCTTCCTCGGCACCGGCACCGGCGTCGAGACGGTTCGCCGCGTCTATAGCGATTTTCTCGCCACGCAGGTGCGCTCCGCCGAAACGAACGTCGCCGAACTGGAAACCTACAGCAACCAGATCGCCCAGATCGACAACCTGCTGGCCGATCCGAGCGCGGGCGTGTCGCCGGCCCTGCAGGATTTCTTCGCGGCGGTGGCCGATCTTTCCTCCACGCCCAACTCGGTGCCCGCCCGCCAGGCGCTGCTGTCGGCTTCGCAATCGATGGCAGCCCGTTTCCAGGCGCTCGACCAGCAGCTGACCTCGATGCGCGACGGAGTGAATTCCCAGATCTACACACAGGTGTCGACCATCAATTCGATGGTGAACCAGGTCGCAGAAATCAACCAGCGCATCATCATCGCCCAGGCGGCGGGTCCCGGCCAGCCGGCAAACGACCTCTACGACCAGCGCGACCAGCTGATCAGCGAACTGAACAAGGAAATCCGCGTCAATGTCCAGGTCGAGTCCGACGGCAGCTACAGCCTCTTTTTCGGCTCCGGCCAGCCGCTGGTTGTGGGTGTCCAGACCTACCAGCTCAAGGCTCAGGCAGCGGAAGAAGATCTCACGCGCATCGAGATCGCCCTGACCTCGCCCAACGGCCAGACGATCTCCCTGCCGGAATCGCTCATCAGCGGCGGCAAGCTGGGCGGCCTGCTGGAATTCCGCTCGGCGACGCTCGACGAGGCGCAGAATTCCCTGGGGCGGGTGGCCATGGCGATCGCACAGACGATCAACCGCCAGCATCAACTTGGCCAGGATCTGCAGGGCATCCCCGGCGGCAATTTCTTTGACGACCTGCAGCCCTCCGCGCTTGGCGCACCGAGCAATACCGGATCCGGGCAGGTGACCGCCAGCGTGATCCAGAGCGACTATCGTCTCGAATTCGACGGCAGCCAATACGCCGTCATTCGCTTGTCCGACAACACCCGGACGACCTATCAGAGCGTGCCGATCGTCGTCGATGGCATCAAGCTCAGCCTGTCGGGCGGCAGCTTTGCCGGCACCGCCACGAACCCCGATGTTTTCCTGATCCGGCCGTCGGCGCCGCCGGCGGAGCGCGTCAGCGCCCTGGCAGGCAATTTGGGATCGGCCGTGGTCAGCAGCAGCGGTTCGAACTTGCAGACCATGACGGTCAGCGACTATCGCCTTGAAATGGTGGGCACCAACCAGCTGACGCTGACGCGTATTTCCGACGGCGAGTCATGGACGGGGGTGGGCGCGACCCAGCAGGACGCCCTGGACGATGTCCTGCAACAGGCCGCGCCGCAAGGTTTCGACATCGACATCAGCGGCACGATGGACGTCGGCGACAGCTTCCTGATCCATCCGACACGTTATGCGGCGCGCGATCTCGTGGTGGCGATCAGCGATCCGCGCGCGATCGCCACCGGCATGGCCGTGCGCACGCGCGAAGCCGACACCAACGGCGGCAGCGGCGCCATCAGCGATGGCGAGGTGGTCGACACCAACACGCCGCTGGCTGCTCCCTTCAAGCTGCGCTACGAGGCATCCAGCAACAGCCTGGTGGGCTTTCCCCCGGGCAGCCGCGTCATGGTCGGCACCCAGGCCTTCGACATTTCCGGCACCGACACGCGCGTTCCCTTCACCTCCGGGACGAGCTACAGCATCGCTGGCAAGGCCTTCAGCATCACGGGTACGCCGAACGAGGGCGATGTTTTCGTCATCGATGTACGCGACAACGGCAGCTCCACACCCAGCACGCTGGGCAGCCTGATGGGCCTGCCGACGACATCCAGCGGCACGCCGGTCACCGTGACCGGCAGCATCGTGCTGCCGACCAGCATCACGGTGCCCGTCGGCGGCATCAGCTTCCAGATCGCCGTCGACGGCACGGATCCGGTCACGGTGACCCTGGGGGCGGGCACCTACACGCCGGCCACGCTGGCGACCGCGATGCAGGTCGCCATCAATGCCGCAACTGCGGCACTGCCGGTGCCGCCCGCCGCGGTAACGGTCACGGTCAATGCTTCCGGACAGATGCAGGTCAGCTCCGGACTCGCTGGCGTCGGCTCGGCCATCGTGGCCAACGAAGCGACGGTGACCAGCGCCGCGGTGCTGGCACCGGCCTTCGTGACGGAAAGCACCAGCCTGCCGGTGAAGGACATCACGCTGACCTACCGTCAGGCCGATGCCGCGTCCTCATTGCCGGCGCGCCTGGAAGGCTTCCCGGCCGGCAGCCGCGTCATTCTGACGGAGCCGGATGGCACGGTGCGGGAATTCCTGATGGACCCGACCGATGCCACCGCCGACTATGTCGACTTCGTCGCCAACAGCACGATCGAGTTCAACGGCGTACGCTTCGATGTCAGTGGCGTGCCGGCCGAGGGCGACCGCTTCTTCGTCGGGCCCAATCCTGCCGGCACGGGCGACGCCCGCAACCTGCTGGCGCTGAGCGCGTTGCAGCAGACCAACACGATGGGAGATGGCACCGCGAGTTTCCAGTCCTCCTATGCGCAGATGGTCAGCCAGATCGGCAATAAGGCGCGCGAGCTGGACGTGACGCTGACTGCGCAGGAGAATCTCGTGACGCAGGGGACCAATGCCATGCAGAGCGCCTCCGGCGTCAATCTCGACGAGGAGGCGGCGAACCTGCTGCGCTATCAGCAGGCCTATCAGGCGGCGGCGAAGATGATGAACCTGGCCAGTTCGCTGTTCGATGAAATTCTCGCCATCGCGCGCTAAACGGGGCGCAAGGAGCACATCATGCGTGTAAGCACCGGAATGATCTACGACAGCGGCCTGGGCAGCATCCAGAACCGCACCAGTACCCTGCTGAGAACCCAGCAGCAATTGTCCAGCGGCCGGCGCATCCTGTCTCCCTCGGACGATCCGGTCGCCGCCGCGCGCGCGCTCGAAGTCGCGCAGTCCAAGTCGGCGAACCAGGCGCAGGCCGTTACGCGCGACAACGTGAAGAGCGCCGTCGGCCTGGCGGACGCCCAGTTGCAGTCGGCCACCGATCTGCTGGTGCGCGTGCGGGAGCTGTCGGTGCAAGCCGGCAATGCTTCGCTTTCCGACAACGACCGCAAGAGCATCGCCCTGGAATTGCGGCAGCGTTTCGACGAACTGATCGCCATTGCCAACTCCAAGGATGGTCTGGGCAACAGCCTGTTCGGCGGCTTTCAGGTAGGCAACAAGCCGTTCGCCGGCAGCGTCGAGGACGGCGTACGCTATCTGGGCGACGATGGTTCGCGCTCGCTGCAGGTTTCGAGTTCGCGCCAGATGGGTGTCAGCCAGTCGGGCAGCGATGTCTTCATGCGCGTCATGAGCGGCAACGGCACGTTTACCACCGCGACCCAGAACGAGAAAAGCGCCAACGCCAGCAACATCACCTACGAAGGCACGGCGAGCACGAGCAATCCGCCGGATACCACAGGCAGCTTCGAGCTGCGTTTCTGGACCGATACCGCCGGTGGCAACGCACCCAGCCCGGCGCAAAGCGCCGGTTCGGTCGACCTCACGGCGCTGGCCTATCCGGTCACATTCACGAATGGTGTCGATGACCGCTTCAACGTGACCATCGACGGCACCTTGTATGCGATCGATCTCGACACGGTAGGCGGCGGCACGAACTACGCGGACGCCACCGCTCTGGTAAGCACGATCCAGAATTCCATCGGCCTGGCGGCGACGGTCAATCTAGACGTCTCGGGCAATCTGGTGTTTACGTCGGCCACGGGCGGGACAAGTTCCACGCTGAGCTTCGCGAACGTCACCGGCACGCCGCTGACGACGCTGATGGGTGGCGTGCCGGCGCCTGCGGCCGGCGGCACGGGTGCCGCCAATACCACCTATTACGATTTGATCGACAGTGCCGGGATGAGCTTGTTTACCGGTACCGAGTCGATCGCGGGCGGAGCGGGCAATACCTATACCCACGCCTATACGAGCGGCACGCCCTTCGCCCTTTCCTCCATCGGGCCGCAGGCATTCGATTACGATGCCAGCCTGGTGTTTACCGGTGCGCCGACCGATGGCGACAGTTTCACGGTCGTGCGCTCCACGACCGCCATCGGCGTGACGGAAAACATCATCAATGCCCATGCTGCGCGCGCCACCATCGATGCCGGCACCGTGTCCGACCCGCTTAAATGGAGCCAGAGCGCCAACAGCGGCGATCTGGAAGTGCGCTTCTGGGTGGATGCGGGAGGCACGATCGCGACCGCCGGGCAAACGGTCGGATCGCTTGCACCCACCTTGCCGTTGATCGTCACCGCCGGAACCAGCGACGAATTCACCATCAATGTCGATGGCGCCGGCGTCCAGACCATCACGCTGACGCCGGGCACTTATGCGACGACGGCGGCGATCCAGGCCGAGGTCGATGCGCAGATCGATGCTCTGGGCGCGCCCTATGCCGCAGCGACGACGACGCTCGATGCGGACGGGCGGCTGGTGATCACGTCGGGCACCACCGGGGCGACTTCGGCCGTCGCGCTTGCAGAAGGCAACGGTGCCCTGGCGCGCATCTTCGGCGCGCCAACGGCCACGGCCGGGACGGCCGCGACCGCCGGAAGAACGTTCTACGACCTGGTCGATGCCACGACCGGCAAAAGCCTGTTTACCGGCACGGATTCGACCACCGGCGGCGGGAGCAATACCTATACCCACGTCTATGCGAGCCCATCGACGGCCATCGGCTTGTCGGGTGCCGGCGGCCCCGGCCAGCTGGCATTCGATTTCGGCGCCTCGGTCACGGTCTCGGGAGTGCCGGCCGGGGGCGACGTTTTCACCATCCAGGCAAGTGAGGATTACACCGGAAACGGCACGTTCGTTACCGCCGCGCAGGTCGAGACGAGCTACAACACCGGCGGCGGAATCATCGGTGCCGGCGAGGTGCTCGACGCAAGCAAATGGAACCATCCGGCCAATTCGCGCAACCTCGAAGTCCGTTTCTGGAGCGATCCGGACACGCCGGAGGCCGTGTATTACGACCTGGTCGACGTGGAAACGGAAAAGTCGTTGTTCACCAATGGCACGTCGACGGCCGGCGGCGCCAACAATACCTTCACGCATGCCTTTCATGCCGGCGAGGCGATAGACTTCAGCGGGCTGTCCGTGCCCTATAACTCGGACACCATCACCGATTTCGGCATCAGCGTGACCATCAACGGCGAACCCGCGAGCGGCGATGCGTTCAAGGTTCAGGCCAGCGAGAGCCAGAGCGTGTTCGAGACGCTGGCCAGGACGATCCGGCTGCTCGAAAGCGGCAAGCCCCCGGAAACCTCCGGCAACGTGCAGCTCAGCAACGATCTTGGTGCGATCATGACAAGTTTGTCGCGCGCCGAGGACAGCATCCTGACGGCGCGGGCGGTCTTCGGCGCCGGCCTGGCCGAAGTGGATGGCCTCGATGCCGTCGGCGAGTCGCTCGACATCCAGTTCGAAGAGACGCTCTCGCGTCTGCAGGATCTGGACTACGCCGAAGCGATCACCCGGCTGACGCGCCAGCAGATGGAGTTGCAGGCGGCGCAGCAGTCATTCAGCCGAATTTCCCAACTTTCACTGTTCGATTACATACGATGATCCGACTTCGATTATGTCGTGCTGTCTTGCCGATCCTGCTGGCTGGCTGGCTGGCAGGGTGTTCCACCACCCAGCCAACGGGCTCCAGGGGCGTGACCGGCGGGGCCATCGATACCGCGAGCAGCGTGGCGACGGATATCTTCGGTGCGCAGCTGATTCCGGACACAACCGTGATGATTGGTCCGACGACGTCCTATTCGCTTGAACATCTTGTGTATTGGGGTGCCTGGGCGGCGGCGGGTTACATGATCCTCGATCCGCTGGCGCCGAACTGGTCGATCGAGGAAGCCCGCTTTCCGGAAAACCACGTACATTTCAGCTTGGCGATGAAGCGCTATTACGCCGGCGGCGCGGGCGAGGCGCGCGTGGTTTTCCATCGGCGCGCCAAGGAGTTGATGCGCGCCGGCGGTTTCAACGGCTACGAGGTCGTCGAATATTCCGAGGGAATGGAGTCCTCGATGCTGGGGGGCAAGCGCACCGCCGAGGGCGTGATCCGCCTGACGAAGGCGCCGGGCTGATCAGGGCGCGGCGGCGCGCATGACCGCCGCCATGGCGTGGAAGGCACGGTCGAACAGTTTTTCCAGTGCCGCGCCGAGGTAGGGAATCGAGAACATCAGTACGACGAATCCCGACAGCAGCGTGACGGGAAAACCGACCGCGAAAATGTTGAGCTGCGGCGCGACGCGCGCCAGCACGCCCATCGCCAGGTTGGCGATCAGCAGCGTGGTGATCAACGGCAGGGCCAGCAGCAGGCCCGCGGAAAACAGCGTGGTCGACCAGGCCAGCAGGCTAGCGAAGCCGCCGGCGCCCATGGGACTGGCGGAAACCGGCAGCAGTTTGAAGCTCTCCGCCAGCACCGACAGGCTTAGCAGGTGGCCGTTGAGGGCAAGGAAGAGCAGGGTGGCGAACAGTCCGAGGAATTCCGAAAGGACGGGCGTCTGGCCCGCGTTCTCCGGGTCGTACAGCGTGGCGAACGACAGGCTCATCTGCATGCCGATGATGTCGCCGGCGATATCGACCGCCGCGAAGGCGATGCGCAGCGTGAAGCCGAGCAGCAGCCCGATGAGCATCTGCTGTGCCAGCACGGCAAGGCCGATCCAGGAGCCCGGCGGAATCGGCGGCATCTGCGGCAGCACGGGCACCAGCGCGATGGTGATGACGAGTCCGGCCATGAGCCGGATGCGCGCGGGCTGGGCGGCGTTGTTAAAGAACGGGGCGCTGGCGAGCAGGCCCATGATGCGCGCCAACGGAAACAGGAAGGCGACCAGCCAGGCGTCGAGCTGCGCGCTGGTGAAGGTGAGCATTCCTTATCCGATGATGCTTGGGATCGAGCTGTAGAGCCGCTGCATGTAGTCGGTCAGCAGCGTGATCATCCACGGTCCGGCGACGATCAGCGTGATGAAGACGACGATCAGCTTCGGCACGAATGAGAGCGTCGCCTCGTTGATCTGGGTCGCGGCCTGGAAGATCGACACCAGCAGGCCGGTCGCCAGGGCGGCGATGAAAAGCGGGGCGGAGACCAGCAATGAGACTTCGACGGCCTGGCGGCCGATTTCGATGACGGCGGTGGGGGTCATGGATTTTCCTTTCTAGCCGAAACTCGCCACCAGCGAGCCGACGACCAGCTGCCAGCCATCGACCAGCACGAACAGCATGATCTTGAAGGGCAACGCGACAATCACCGGCGACATCATCATCATGCCCATCGACATCAGCACGGAGGCGACCACCATGTCGATGACCAGAAAGGGGATGAAGACGATGAAGCCGATCTGGAAGGCGGTTTTCAGTTCCGAGGTGACGAAGGCGGGGATCAGTACGCGCATTGGCACGTCATCCACCGTTGCCGGCGCGGGAGCCTGCGCGATCTTCGTGAACAGCGCGAGATCGGCGTCGCGCGTCTGCTTCAGCATGAAGGCGCGCAGGGGCACCGCGCCGCGGTCGAGCGCCTCCATGAAGCTGATGCGGTTTTCCGCCAGCGGCAGATAGGCGTCGACGTAGATCTTGTCGCCCACCGGCGCCATGATGAAAAAGGTGAGGAACAGGGCGAGGCCGACCAGCACCTGGTTGGGCGGCGAAGTCTGGGTACCGAGCGCGTGGCGCAGCAGCGAAAAGACGATGATGATGCGCGTGAAGCTGGTCATCATCAGCAGCATGGCCGGCAGGAAGGTCAGGCCTGTCAGCAGCAGCAGGGTCTGAATCGACAGCGACCACTGCGTGCCTCCGCCGGCGGCCGGCGCGCTGGTGATGGCCGGCAGCGCCTGGGCGAACGCCGATTCCGGCGCGATGCCCGTCAGCAGCAGGGGCAGCAGGAAGGGGGTGATGCGGCGGCTATGGCTTGCCACGGCGTTCGACCATCTGCCTGAGCCACGCCGGGAAATCCTTTCCGGCGGTCGATACAGCCGAAGTGGGCACTTCCTGCCGGGGAATTTCCGCGAGTGTCGAAACGTGTCCCGGTGCGACGCCCAGGACCAGCCAGCTGTTGCCGAGTTCAAGGATGACCACCCGCTCGCGCGAACCGACCGCGATGCCGGCGACGACGCGCAACAGCCCGGCGGCGGCGCCCTGGGGCTGGCTGATGCGCTTCAGGAGCCAGAGCGCGCCAAGCAGCAGCGCGAGTACGACGATCAGGCCGAGGACCATCTGCAGGGCGCTGGAACCGAGATCCGGAGCGGCGCCCGCCGTGGCGCCGGCACTGACTTCCGCCGCGCGGGCGAGGGAGGCGGACGGCAGGATGGCGAACGAAAACAGGCGTGGCGACATGGCCACGAAGATTAGCCCGCGCGCCGGCGGGCGAATGCGCGATGAAAGGGGGAAAGCCCGGTTACTTGTTCAGCTTGCGCATGCGCTCCTGCGGCGTGATGATGTCGGTGAGGCGGATGCCGAACTTGTCATTCACCACCACCACCTCGCCCTGGGCGATCAGGGTGCCATTCACCAGCACGTCCATCGGCTCGCCGGCGAGGCCATCGAGTTCGACGACCGAGCCGTGGGCCAGTTGCAGCAGGTTGCGGATCGAGATCTTGGTGCGGCCCAGTTCGACGGTCAGGTGAACGGGAATGTCGAGGATCAGTTCGAAGCCCTGATTGTTGTTCGGCGCGGCCTTGGCGCCGCCGAACTGCTCGAAGGTGGCGGGCGTCGCGGCGACCTTTTCCGTCGCGGCCTGCTCGTTCATCGCCGCCGCCCAGTCGTCCGCGGCAGCGGCGGAGCCTTCCGTCGCGGCCTGTTCGCCCATGGCGGCCGCCCAGTCGTCGGCGGAAACCCCATCATCCTGTTTGACTTCATCGCTCATGATTGACCTTTACTCTGCGGTTTCTTCCTGCGCCACGAACTGTTCCACCTTCAGGGCGTATTGACCGTTGTTGATGCCGTAGCGGCAATCGATCAACGGAATGCCATCCACCCTGACGCTGACCAGATCGCCGACCTCGATTGGAATGATGTCCCCCGTCTTGAGCTTCGCCACGTCGCCCAGGGTGATCTCGACTCCGCCCAGCGGCGCGACCAGTTCCACTTCCGCCGTCATCAGCTGGCGCCGCAGCATGCCGGTCCAGCGGGTGTCGCTGCCGGCCTGTTCGCTGTGCATCGTGCTGTAGAGCACGTCGCGGATCGGCTCGATCATCGAGTAGGGCAGACAGAGGTGCATCTCGGCGGAGTTGCCGGACAGCTCGATGGTGAAGGTGAAGGCGACGACGATCTCGGAAGGGGTCGCTATGTTGGCGAACTGCGTGTTCATTTCGGAACGGACGTATTCGAACTCGACCTCGTAAACCGGCTTCCAGGCCTTGGCGTATTCCGCGAACACGACGTTGAGCATGCCCAAGATGATGCGCTGCTCGGTCGGCGTGAAGTCGCGGCCCTCGACGCGGGTATGGAAGCGCCCGTCGCTGCCGAACATGTTGTCGACGACGAGGAAGACGAGATTCGGATCGAACACCAGCAGGCCGGTGCCGCGCAGGGGCTTCATCTGGATCAGGTTCAGGTTGGTCGGCACCACCAGATTGCGGATGAAGTCGCTGTATTTCTGCACGCGCACCGGGCCGACCGAGATCTCGGTGCTGCGGTGCATGAAGTTGAACAGGCCGATGCGCAGATAGCGCGCGAAGCGTTCGTTGATGAGCTCCATCGTCGGCATGCGGCCGCGCACGATGCGCTCCTGCCTGCCGAGATCGTAGTTCTTGACGCCGCCGCTTTCCTCTTCCTGCGGCGTTTCGTCGGTTTCCCCCGTGACGCCCTTGAGCAGGGCGTCAACTTCTTCCTGGGAGAGGAAATCCTGACTCATGTTCCGGGTGCGCTATTGCACGATCAGCGAAGAGAAGAAAACGGCGATCACCGGACCGTCCTCGTTCTCGTCGAGCTTGGCCTTGGCCGGATCGGGTTTTTCGCCCGTCAGCGTAGCATTCACCGACTGGCGGATCTGGTTGGCCAGCACCTGCATGCCTTCGGGAGTCGACAACTCCGAGGCCTTCTTGCCGGCCAGGATCAGCAACAGCTTGTGGCGAATCTCCGGCATGAACTGCTTGATCTGCTCGGAAACCATCGCATCGGTCAGTTTCAGTTCGGGTACGGCCTGGACATAGGCCTCCTGCTGCTCGGCCTGCAGCTTGACGACGAAGGGGTCGAGCTTGGTGAAGACGGGCGGGGTGGCATGCGCGTCCTTTTTCGCCTTGGCGTGCTTGGCCGGCGGGCCGTCTTCCTCGGCGTCGGGATCGGGGGCCGGTTTCTTCAGCAACAACACGGCCGCGACGGCCGCGATGATCACGACCAGCACGGCGACGCCGATGATCAACAGCAGCTTGGTCTTCTTTTTCGGCGGAGGGGCTTCGCCCTCGGCGGCTTCGGTCTTCTTGGCTTCGGCCATGTATTACTCCTGTCTGGTGCGCCTGCGGTTCGGGTCGTCAGGCAAATACATCGACAAGACCGCGACCGGTCTTGAGTCCGGGCGCGACGTTCTGGGCGTCATCGGCATGCCGGACCAGCGTGCCGTTCCCGGCATCGCGGTCGGGAGCGAAATTATCCCCGTTTTTCCCATGCTGCGCCGACTGGTTGGCGTGCTCGGCACCGACCTGCGCTTGCCCCAGCTGGATACCGGCATCCGCCAGCACTTCGCGCAGGCGCGGCAGGGCGGCCTCCAGCGCTTCCCGCACCGCCGGGTTGGAGGAGACGAAACTCGCACTCGCGTTGTCTCCGGAGACCGTGAGGCTGACTTCCACGCGTCCCATCTGCGGCGGGGTCAGCACCAGCTCGGCCTTGCTTTCCATGCGGTTCGCCATCCAGACGATCCGGTTGCCGACTTCCTGTCCCCAGGCTGCGTTGCCAACCGGCTGCTCGACATGGAGCGTGGGCGGCGCGGCGGAGGCCGGCTGGGGTGCGGGCGTGTTCGCGGCTTGCGTCGTCGAGGCGAAGGCGGCCTGCCTTTCGCCCGCCGACTGGAGGGCGGTGGAGAACTGGCTGGCTGCCTCTTCGGCCGGGGTTTGCGCGGCGCTTGTCGTTCCCTGGGCTTGTGCCGTGACCTGCGTCATGAAGGCTTGCATGCCCGGGTCGTTCTGCCGGTTGCCTGACTGGGATGAGAACTGGGCATTCAGGGGTGCCGGCGAAACGGCGTGATCGCCCGCCTCGACGGCAGATATTGCCGCCGCGGAGCCGGTTTGGGCCGGCAGGACGGGGGCAATACCTGCCAGCGGCAAGGCCTCGGTCGGGTCGGCGTCGACCGGCACGCCGGAAATTTCCCCGGCTTCCGTTGGCACGGGGGCGACGGGAACGATCCCCATGGCTTCGAGAAACGGCATGAGCGCGGCGAGATCCTCGCCGGCGATCGCCTCGGCGTCGCCGGCCGCCGCCGCCGCATCTGCGGCATCCGCGGATACATCGATCTGGCCCAGCAATTCGGCGGAGAGCTGTTTCCCGGCCAGTTGCTGGAACAGCGCGGCGAACGATCCGGTCCCGCCTGCGTCTCCCGACAATCCGCCGGCGCCGTCAACGCCTGCAGGTCCGTTGAGGGCGGCCTGCGTGGCCGTCAGGGCGGCGCCGGGCGGTAGACTGATGATGGCGGACATGGCGGCAATCCTTGCTGTGATGAAGTCTCGACTGCGACTAACGCAAGGAGCGTGCCACTGGGGCGGTCAATCTTCCTCGACGACCCCGTAGCGGCGGGCGGCATGCTCGTCCGACTGCTTTTGCTCGTGGCGGGATTCCGCGTAAACGATTCGTGCCTGATGGCGCTGAGCCAGCGTGTCGAAGGCCTTGACCTTGCCGCGCTGGTCGAGCCAGTTTTTCTGGCCGACGGCGGTACGTTGCTTCGAGGCGGCCACCAGCGCGCGCGCCTGTTCGATGGCCTGGTCGAGGCGGCCGAGGAAGTGCTGGTAGTTGCGCCAGGCATCGGGGCCGAGGCCATGGCTGGCGGCATCCAGGAAGCGGGTGTGGTATTCGGCTCGGTATTGCACCAGCAGTTCGAGGCGTTGGCTGGCTTCCTGTTCGCCGGCGATGAGCTTGCCGAGCTGACGTGTCGCCTCGTCGAGACGAAGATTCGAAAGATCCAGCAGGGGCTGCAGGTGAAAAGCTTTGCTCATGGCGCCAGTATAGCCGCGCGGAAAATGCCCTCAGGCCTATTTCACCTCGGGAAACAGCGCGGCCAGCGCCTTCTGGCAGCTTTTCGCGTCGGCGCGCTCCTCGATGCCCTGCTGCAGGAAGGTCTCCATCTGCGGATAGAGCGCGATCGCCCGGTCGAGCTGGGGGTCGGAACCGGGGGCGTAGGCGCCGACGGCGAGCAGGTCGCGGGCGCGCTGGTAGCGCGAATAGAGCTGCTTGAAGCGACGCACGCGCTCGAGATGGTCGGGCGGGATGAGGTTGGTCATCGCGCGCGAGATCGACTGTTCGATGTCGATCGCGGGATAGTGGCCCGCATCCGCCAGGTTGCGGTTGAGCACGATGTGGCCGTCGAGGATGGCACGGGCCGCGTCGGCGATCGGATCCTGCTGGTCGTCGCCCTCCGCCAGCACGGTATAGAACGCGGTGATCGAACCGCCGCCGCCGGGGCCATTCCCGGCGCGCTCGACCAGTTGCGGCAGACGGGCGAAGACGCTCGGTGGATAGCCCCGCGTCACCGGCGGTTCGCCGATCGCCAGCGCGATTTCGCGCTGGGCCATGGCGTAGCGCGTGAGCGAATCCATGATCAGCAGCACCTGCTTGCCTTCCTCGCGGAACTGCTCGGCGATGGAGGTGGCATAGGCGGCGCCTTGCAGGCGCATCAGCGGGCTGACGTCGGCCGGCGCGGCGACGACCACCGAACGCTTCAGGCCGGCGCCGCCGAGGTTCTGCTCGATGAACTCCTTGACCTCGCGGCCGCGTTCGCCGATCAGGCCGACCACGATCACGTCGGCGGCGGTGTAGCGGGCCATCATGCCGAGCAGCACGCTCTTGCCGACGCCCGAGCCGGCGAACAGGCCGAGGCGCTGGCCGCGGCCGACCGTGAGCAGCGAGTTGATGGCGCGGATGCCGACGTCGAGCGTCTGGTTGATCGGCGCGCGCTGCAGCGGGTTCAAGGGACGGCCGACCAGCGAGCGCGTGGTCTTGTCGTCGAGCGGGCCGAGGCCGTCGAGCGGGCGGCCGTTGCCGTCGACCACGCGTCCGAGCAACTGGCTGCCGACCGGCAGGTGCTTGGCGCGGTCGAGGTTGCGGCGGCGGGGCTCGCTGGGCTGTCCCAGCTGAGGCGGCGGCGGCGGTACCTCCATGGGCATGACGTGGGCGCCGGGCGCCAAGCCATAGACGTCCTCGGTCGGCATCATGTAGAGCTTCTCGCCGGCGAAGCCGACCACTTCGGCCTCGACGATGCCGCCGCCGGGCGCCTCGATGCAGCAGGCCGAGCCGAGCGGCAGCTTGAGGCCGGCGGCCTCCATGACGAGGCCGTTGATGCGCGTCAGCCGGCCGGCGACGCGGAAGGGCTGCGGGTTCGCCGCGCGCTTGCGGCAGTCGGCCAGGAAGTCGCGGATGCGCTCAGGATTCATCGGGTGCCGCCGCCGTCCCGCCGGGACTGACTTTTGTCTCCCAGGCCGAGGTGATGCCGAGGTTCTCGAGGATGCGCCGCCAGCGCATCGCGACCGTGGCGTCGACCTGGCTGCCACCGGCCTCCAGCACGCAGTCGCCGCGCGCGAGCTTGAAGTCTTCGTGGATGCGATGGCCGGCATGGGTGAGCTGGTCGCCCATGTAGGAGCGCAGCAGGGATGCGTCGTCGGGATGCAGGTAGATCGCCGCGTGCTGGTGCGGCAGTTGCGACAGGGCTTCCCTGACCACCGCGAGCAGGGTCTCGGGATGGGCGGTGATTTCCTGGCGTACCACCTCGCGCGCGAGTTCCACGGCCAGCGCGAGCAACTCGTCGGCCACCTTGGCGTCAAGTTCGCCGAGGGCCTGCTCCAGCTTCCCCGTGGCCTTGGCGAAGCGCTGGGCTTCCGCGAGTCCCTTGGCCTGCCCTTCCTTGACGCCGGCCTGGTAACCCTCGTCCTTGCCCGCCTTGAAGCCTTCGTCGCGGGCCTGCTGGTGCATCTGCTCGATTTCCTCGGCCGTGGGCAGGCGGACCGGTTCGGGCTGCGTCGCGGCGGCAGGCTGCGCCGCGGCGGGTTTTTTCCGGGCGTCGCCGAAGCTGGCGAGCTCCCAGCGCTCCCAGGCGGTGAGGTTGGATGATTCACCCATGATCAGACCATCTGGTCATCGCCGCCCTTGCCGCCGAGCTGGATCTGGCCTTCGTCGGCGAGGCGGCGCGCGATCTTGAGGATCTCCTTCTGTTCGGCCTCCACTTCGGAGAGGCGGACCGGACCTTTCGATTCGAGGTCCTCCTTGAGCATCTCGGCGGCGCGCTGCGACATGTTCTTGAAGATCTTGTCGCGCAGTTCCGGCGAGGAACCCTTGAGCGCGAGGATGAGCGAGTCGGACTGGATCTCGCGCAGCAGCAGCTGGATGCCGCGGTCGTCGACGTCGAGCAGGTTCTCGAACACGAACATCTCGTCGAGGATCTTCTGCGCCAAGTCCGGGTCGTATTCGCGTACGTTGTCGACGATCGCCGTTTCGGCGGCCTGGCCGACGAAGTTGAGGATTTCCGCGGCGTGGCGGATGCCGCCCATCGCCGCCTTCTTGACGTTCGAGGCCGACCCCGACAGCAGCCGGGTGAGCGCCTCGTTGAGTTCGCGCAGCGCCGTCGGCTGCACGCCGTCGAGGGTGGCGATGCGCAGCAGCACGTCGTTGCGCAGCCGTTCGCTGAAGAACTTCAGCACTTCGCCGGCATGGTCGAATTCCAGATGCACGAGGATCGTGGCGATGATCTGCGGATGCTCGTTCTTGATCAGGTCGGCCACCGTCGCGGCATCCATCCACTTCAGGCTCTCGATGCCGGCGGTGTCGCCGCCCTGCAGGATGCGGCCGATCAGGTTGGCGGCCTTGTCGTCGCCGAGCGCCTTGGTCAGCATCGAGCGGATCATGTCCTCGTCGGCCGAAAGCGGCGAGCCCTTGGCCGTATGGCCCTCCAGTTCCTCGATCAGCTTCTCGACCTTGTCGCGCGGCACCGACTTGATGCCGGCCATGGCGTGGCCGAGCTTCTGCACTTCGCGCGGACCGAGATGCTTGAGGACTTCCGCCGCCGCATCCGTGCCGAGCGAGAGCAGCAGCATCGCGCTCTTTTCGAGGCCTTCCTCAGGTCCCGGCACCCATCCACTCCTTGATCAGTTCGGCAATCAGTTTCGGTTCCTTGTGCGCCACTTCGCGCGCTTCCTTCAGGCGGGTATCGAACGGCGCGACGGCATGATGGAAATGGCCGGCTTCGGCGGCCTGGGCGGCCTCGGCGGCCGCCTTCTGCTGGGCTTCGATGCGTCGCATGGCGGCCCCCATGGTTTCGGACATCGGTTTGAGAATGCGGGTCCAGACCAGCCAGGCGATCAGAGCGAAAACCAGATATTGCCCCATTTCCTTCGCGAAGGCGATCATTCCGGGGTCTTTCCACAGCGGCAGTTCCGCGACGACCTCCGGCTCGGGCGGTACGAAGTTCGCCGCGGCGACGTTGATCGAATCGCCGCGCGTTTCGCTGAAGCCCACGGCCTGGCGCACCAGGTCGTTGATGCGCTTGATCTCGTCGGCGGTGGGCGGGATCGCCTTGCCCGGTACGCCATCCTTGACCGGCCCCTTCTTGTGGTTGACCGCCACGGCCACGGACAGGCGCTTGATCATGCCCGGCGTCCCGCGCGTGTGACGGACGGTCTTGTCGAGCTCGTAGTTGATCGTGGCGTTGCGCGTGTAATTGCCGTTCTGGCCGCCGCCGCCCGCCGCTCCGCCCGCCTGCGGGTTGGTGATCGGCGCCGTGGCCGGCACCGGCGGCTGGTTGGAGAGGGCGCCCGGAATGCCGAAGGCGGCCGGCGTGCCCATGCCCGACTCGGAGGTCTGCTGGCTGCGGATCGCGGTTTCCGGCGCCGGGTTCGGCAGCCAGGTTTCATCGACCTGGTCGACGTGGCTGAAATCGACCTCCGCCGCGACCTGCGCGCGGAAGTTGGATTTTCCGACCAGGGGTTCGAGGATCGCCTCGATGCGCTGCTGGTATTGGGTCTCGATTTCCCTGACGAACTTGATCTGGCTGGCGTCGAGCCCGGCATTCCTGAGTGGGTCGCGCTGCTGCGAGACCAGGCTGCCGTCCTGGTCGATCACGCTGACGTTCGTCGGGTTGAGTTGCGGCACCGAGGAGGAGACCAGATGCACGATGCCGGCGATCTGCGCGCCGTCGAGCGAGCGTCCGGGCTGCAGGCTGACCAGCACCGAGGCGGAAGGCTTCAGTTCGTCGCGCAGGAAGGCGGTCTGCTTGGGAATGGCCAGATGCACGCGGGCCGCGCGCACCGCGCCGAGCGTCTGGATCGAACGCGCCAGTTCGCCTTCGAGGCCGCGCTGGTAGTTGATCTGCTCGGCGAACTGACTGATGCCGAGCTTCTGGTTTTCCATGACCTCGAAGCCGACCAGCCCGCCCTTCGGCAATCCCTGCGAGGCCAGGCGCAGGCGCACGTCGTGCACCATGCCGACCGGCACCATGATCGCGCCGCCGCCCTCCGAATACTTGTAGGGGATGTTCTGCTGCTGCAGCGTGGCGACGATCTGGCCGCCATCCTGATCGGTGAGGTTGGAGAACAGGACGCCGTAGGGCGGTTCCTTCGTCCACAGCCAAGCGCCAACGAGGACGGCGATGGCGAACGCGAGCGCCGCCATCGCGCTGAGCTTTTGGCGCGCATTGAGCTGCGCGAGCGTGCCGAAATTGAGAGCCGCTGCCTGATCTGCCATGAATTTTTTTGCGGTCTGGTTGAATGCTGTGCGATTTTGTCCTGCCGTAGCAAGTCGGGTTCCCGCAAGCAGCGGCAAAATTTGCCGCTATTTCGGTTATTGTTCGCCGTATCACCGACGCTGACTTTTTGCGAACATACTCCCGCATGACACAAGCCGACAGTTTGTCCGCCCCCGCCGCCATGGAAATTCCGACCGACCCAGCGCGGCTGGCGGAAGCCTTCAGGCTCTTCAACCAGGTTTCCGAAGAGCTGTCGACCGCCTATGGGGCGCTGGAGCGGCAGGTCGAGGCGCTGACCGCCGAGCTGGCGGCCGCCAACGGTGCCCTGCGCCAGCAGTATCAGGAAAAAGCCGCCCTCACCGAGCGTCTGACCCGTTTGCTCGAGGCGCTGCCGGCGGGCGTGGCCGTGCTCGACCGCGAAGGCCGGCTCGATGTCGCCAATCCCGCAGCCGACCATCTGCTGGGCACGCCGGCGCTCGGCATGGCCTGGGCGGAGATCGAGCAGGCGCGCCTGCGTCCCACCGAGACCGCCGGCGAAATGCAGGCGGGCGAATACCGGGTGGCCGTGACCATGACTGCGCCGGATGCCGTCGGCGGCCGCATCGTCCTGCTGCACGACATCACCGAAGCACACCGTCTCAAGATGCAGGCCGAGCGCCACGAGCGGCTCGCCGCCATGGGCGAGATGGCGGCGCAGCTTGCCCACCAGCTGCGCACGCCCATCGCGGCGGCGCTGCTCTACGCGGGCAACCTGGAGAATCCCGACCTGCCGGCCGCCAGCCGGGTCGGCATCGCGCAAAAGACCGTGGGACGCCTCAAGCATCTCGAACGCCTGATCCAGGACATGCTGCTGTTCGCGCGCGGCGAGGTGCTGGGACGCGAGGAGTTCGCCGTCGAGGAGCTGCTGGCCGAGTTGGCCCACATCTTCGAGCCGCTCGCCAGGGCCCGCGGCGTCGAGTTCGCGCTGGCGCCCGCGCCCGCCGGGCTGGAAATCACCGGCAACCGCAAGGCCCTCGCCGGCGCGCTGACCAATCTGCTGGAAAATGCGCTGCAGGCGGTGGCCGGCGAAGCGGGTGGGCGCATCGGCCTCGGCGTCGCCGCGACTGAAGACCGGCTGGCATTTACCGTTAAGGACAACGGGCGCGGCATGCCGCCCGATGTCGTCGCCCGCCTGTTCGAACCGTTCTACACCACGCGCGCCGAGGGGACGGGCCTCGGCCTGGCGATCGCGCGCGGCGTGGCGCGCGCCCACGGCGGCGGCATCGACGTCGATTCCGCACCGGGTGCGGGCACCGAGTTCGTGCTGACCGTCAATCGCGGCATGCATGGGATGAATACTGTTTCCGGGGAGTGCGCCTGATGGCCAAAACCGCAATGAACATCCTGGTCGTCGAGGACGACGAGGCCCTGCGCGACGCCTTGCTGATCACGCTGGAAGCCGCCGGCTACCGCGTCAGCGGCGCCGACGGCGGCCCGGCGGCGCTGGCGCTGATCGAGCGCGAAGCCTTCCACATGGTCGTCTCGGACCTGCGCATGTCCCCCATGGACGGATTGCAACTGCTGGCCGAACTGCGACAGAGAAAACCCGGCCTGCCGGTGCTGCTGATGACGGCCTTCGGCGACGTCGACAAGGCCGTGGCGGCGATGCGCGGTGGCGCCTGCGACTTCATGCTGAAGCCTTTCGAACCCAGGGCGCTGCTCGATCAGATCGAGCGCTACGCCATCCCGCCGGCCGCCGAAGGCGTCATCGCCGCCGATGCGAAGACGCGGGAAGTGCTGCTGCTGGCGGCGCGCGTGGCGAAGACCGACGCCACCGTGCTGCTCACCGGCGAGTCGGGCACCGGCAAGGAAGTCTTCGCGCGCTACATCCACGACCAGTCCCAGCGGGCGAAAGGCCCCTTCGTCGCGATCAACTGCGCGGCGATTCCCGACAACCTGCTGGAAGCCACCCTGTTCGGCCATGAGAAGGGTGCCTTCACGGGAGCGCAAAGCGCGCAGGCCGGCAAGTTCGAGCAGGCCGACGGCGGCACCCTGCTGCTCGACGAGATATCGGAGATGCCGCTGGCCCTGCAGGCGAAGCTCCTGCGCGTGCTGCAGGAGCGCGAGGTCGAGCGCGTCGGCGGCAAGAAGCCGGTGGCCGTGGATATCCGCGTGCTGGCCACCTCCAACCGCAACATGGCCGCCGAGGTGGCCGCCGGGCGTTTCCGCGAAGACCTCTATTACCGTCTCAACGTGTTTCCCCTCGCGATCCCCGCGCTGCGCGAGCGGCCCGGCGACATCGTGCCGCTCGCGCAGCATTTCATCGCGTTGCATGGCGCGCGCCTGGGCCGCGTGGCGCGGATCGGCAGCAGCGCCGCGGCAAAACTTGCCGCCCATCCCTGGCCGGGCAACGTGCGCGAACTGGAAAACGTCATGCAGCGCGCCCTGATTCTTGCGCCGGGGGACGTCGTCGAAGCCGACCACCTCCTTCTGCAACAGGCCGACAGCAGCTTCGCGCCGGCCGCGCCGGAATCCGTCGCCGTGCCGCCGGAACTGACTTTTTCCGCGCCTGCGGTACCACAGCCGGCTCCCCAGCCGGTTGCGCAACCCATTGTTTCTCCAGCCAACATGAAGGATCTGGAGCGCCAGCACATCCTCGAAACCCTCGCCAAGGTCGGCGGTTCGCGCAAGAAGGCGATCGAGCTATTGGGCATTTCCGAGCGGACCCTGCGCTACAAGCTCAAGCAGTATCGCGAGGAAGGCTTTTTCAACGAGGGCGAGGAGTAGCTTTCCGGCACGCGGTTTGCTATAAAGAACGCATGGCAATCGACACCCGCAATCTCGAACAGATGCTCTCCGAACTGCGCGCGGCCAGCGCGGTAGCGCAGGGCAAGTCCGCACCCGCCGCGCAAGGCGCCGGCGGCGCGGATTTCGGCCAGGCGCTCAAGGCGGCCATCGACCAGGTCAATGTGGCCCAGCAGCAGGCCCAGCAGATTACCCAGGATTTCGCTGGCGGTCAGGGCAACGTCAACCTGCAGGACGTGATGATCAACCTGCAGAAGGCGAACCTGTCGTTCCAGCAGATGGTGCAGGTGCGGAACAAGCTCGTCACGGCCTATCAGGACGTGATGAACATGCCGGTCTGACCGGCGCTCCCCCGGCCTGCCTTGCCGACCTAACCCAGCCCGCTTTCGCGGGCTTTTCTTTCGCGCTCGACCTTGATGATGTAGCGCTGGATCAGCGTCATCATCGGTCCCGGCAGCTTGACGAACTCGCAGCCGGCGCGGTGGACGCGCGCACCGCTGCGCAGGACGATCTCGAACAGGCTGCGCACCTTCAGCGTGCCATCGACCACGCCGACCTCGGGCAGATCCACGTGGCAGCCGGGGAACTCCATGTCGGTATCGAAGGGAATGCCCTCGGGGGGGGCGGAAATGCCCAGCCCACCGCCACTGATGTCGAAGACGCTGGCGTCATGGAGGTGGCGATCGCCATTCGGCAGCGGGATCGGCATCAGGCACTTGAGCGGGTGGAGGATCGGCGTGACGAGCCGGTAGAACTCGCGCCGCTGCAGGCGCAGCACCTCTTCCGGCAACGCGCAGCGGAACGCGGGACGGCCGCCGAACTCCGTCTTCCCGAAACCGCGCAAGATGAACTGCACGCGCACCTTGTCCAGCGTGGTCACGCAAAAGTGCTTTTCGGCTTCCAGCGCCTTGCGGTTCATTTCGCCGCTCGGGCCGTAGTCGAGCACGAGATGGTCGTCGGCGACGGCTGCCAGCGTGGTGAGCAGCATGTCCTTGCCTTCGTTGAAGAAGACCGTGATCTGCGCGACGTGGTCGTATAGGCCGCGCAGCACGACCTGGATCTCGGCGTGCGAGCGCAGCATGAACTGGCTGTATTCGCCCGGTTCAAGCGCGATGGGGGCGTTGGCGGCTGGAGCCGCGGGAGTGGCAGGTGCGGCGGGTGCGTTTTCTTCTGTCATGTCGGCGTCCGGTTGCGCCGATTCTATGACAGCGACGGCGGCTTGTCGGCCGAAAGTTCGGCGGTGACGCCCTTTTGTTCGACCTGATAGAGCCATGCCAGCAGTTCGGCGACCGCGACATACAGCGCGGGCGGGATGTGGTCGTCGAGGTCGACCTGCGACAGCAGCGTGACCAGTTCCGGGGATTCATGCACGAAGACGCCGTGTTCGCGCGCGCGCGCGATGATTTCCTCCGCGATCAGGCCGCGCCCCTTCGCCACCACCTTCGGCGCTTGGTCGCCCGGGGCGTATTTCAGCGCGACGGCCAGGGAGCGTGCACTCGTGCCTTCGCGTTCGTCCTTGCCCGGCAGGGTGCTCATGGTGTCGTTTCCGTTTCGTTTTCGTGCCTGACCTGGAAGGCGAGCAGCGGCACGCCGGCGGCCGCCAGCGCCTCGGCCAGTTTGGGTGCCTCGTCGCGCAGGTCGGCGGCGCTGGCGCCGTAAGGCGTCGCCAGCGCGATGCGGACGCCGTTCGCCGTCAGTTGCAGGCTGGCATCGACGCGTCCGAGGCGCGGCGTGGTCAGCGACAGCGAGGTCTGCCAGCGCGCCTCGGCATCGCCCTCGCCGTCGGCTTCGCGCTCGCCCTGCCATTCGATTTCCCACTCCATTTGCTGGCGCGGCCAGATCTCGCCGTGCCAGAGCAGGCGCTGCGTGCCAGCCGCATCAAGCTGCTGTTGCACCAGCGGGCGCAGATCGTCCGGCACCTGCTGGGCGAGATTGCCCGCCTGGATTTTTGCCGCCGTCTCGCCGGCGCTGACTTTTTCAGGAACTGGCAACTGCGTTTGCGCTTCGACGCGCGCATTCGGTTCGGCGGCGCGCGCATTCTGGGCAGGCGCGGATGCGGCGTTGCCAGCCTGGGCGGCCGCTTGTGTCCGGGCGGCGGCTTCGGCGACGGCATGCGCGAAGGCGACGGGGGCCGAGCGCTGTCCCTGAGGCTCCTGCAGCAACTGGGCCAGCGGCAGCTTGCCGGTCACCCACTGCGCCTGGTGGGCTTCGTAAAAAAGCCCGCTTTGCGCGACCGCCTTCGCCAGCGTCGGCGCCAGTTGGGTCGCGGCGGACTGGGGGTGGGGCGGCTGCGCGAGCAGCGGCGCCCCGCGGTTCAACTGGGCCGGCGGTGGCGGCTTGCCTTCGGCGGGCAGCAACTGGCCGATCATGCGCGCCGCCGGACTGAACTTGGCGAAAGGGTAGGGCGCGCTTTCGCCGTCGACGGTTCCCCGGCTTTCGACCTGCCGCGCGATGACGACCTTGGGCGAGCGGTCGATGACCACCAGATCGAGGACATCGCCGGCCTTCGCTCCCTCGGGCAGGTTCAGGGTCAATTGCTTGCCCGCCACCAGCGCCTTGTAGGTATTGTCGGGCAGGGCTTCCTGGATGCGCGCGGTGAAGGTCTGCCCCTGCCTGAGTTCGGGGAGATCCGATGGCAGGTCGCGTACGGGCGCCGCCGGTTGCAGCAGGTTCGCCTCGGTTTGCATCCGCATGCGGATGCCGGCATCGGGTGGGATCAGGGCCATGCGTTATCCGTTGCGGGAAGGCCGACGCACGCGGCGCGACGCGGAATCAGCGTCCGGTGCCGTAGGCCCGGTCGACCTGGCGCTTGCGCGCGTCGCCGTTCAGGAAGCGGCGCACCTGCTCCATCCAGGGTTCGGTATGGCGGCGCACCTCGGCGTCGTCGCGAAGAATGCGCTGGATCAGTTCGCGCTTTCTTGCCGTTTCGCGCGGGGCGGACGCACTGCTGCCGTCCGGTTCGCTCATCAATGTGTCGCGCAAGCCGGACACCGCGCGCTCCAGATCGATGAGGCGTTCCCAGTCATTGGCGCGGGCCGCCTCCACCATTCGGGTGGAAAGGGCGCACATCTGTTCGTAGATCTCGATCTGGGCAGGCATCAGCAGCATGGTAGCCATCACGCGACTTTCCTGCTGTCGGAAACAACGGCTGGATCGGCGGCTATTTCCTCCCATGCCCCCTTGAGTTCAATCAGCAGGGATTTGACCTCTTCCAGCGCGGCCTGGTCGTTGCGCAGGTTGGCCGTGAGAAGGCGGTTGCACATATATTCATACAGCGCCGCAAGCCGTTCGGAAAGCTCGCCGCCCGCCTGCTGGTCGAGGCAGGCTTTCAGGCCGCGGTCGATGATGTCGATCGCGCGCGATATCTCCTCGGCTTTCTTGGCAACTTCCATGGCATCCAGTCCGGTTGCCTTGAACTGGGCGGCCATGTGCTGCGCGGCCGAGGAAATGGCGGTGATTGCACCAGTGAACAACATCAGAACCAGCTGGTGGGGATTCGCCGTGTCGATCTGGGTTTCCAGACCGGCCTTGCGATAGGCCGCAGCGGGGTTGTTCATGACTCCAAACATGTCGATCTCCTGTTAGTTACCGCTGTCTATCTTCGGCAGGTTGTCCAACTGCTGGGTAAGATAGTTCGAGGTCTTGGTCATATTGGCGATCAGCACGTCCAGCGAAGTGAATTGCCGGCGATAGCGTTCCTCGATGCTGTCGAGGCGTTTCTCGATCGCCACTTTCCGGTCGGCATAGTCGTCGAGAATTTCATTCAGGCCGTCCGTGCGCGAAGTGATCAGGCCACCCGTTCCGAGCGCGGCGGACAGCAGGTCATAGACCTTCGTGCCCAGGCCGTCGGTCGTGCCGTCGCCGACGAAGAACTTGCCGACATCCTTGGTCGGGTCCTGCAGCGCCGTCTGGAATTTCGTCGAATCGAGCTTGAGCGAACCATCCTTCTGGAAGCTGACGCCCAGATCGGACAGCGAGTCGATGCCCGCGCCGAGTCCCGACAGTACGCTGCGCATCGCCGAACGCAACTGCGTCTGGATCGACCTGACCGTGCCTTCGCTTTGCAGCGGACCGGCGCTGCCCGTGTTGGCGTCATAGGCCAGCACGCTGGCCAGCATCGAGTTGGCGGTGTTGTACGCGGTAACGAAACTGCTCACATAGGATTCGACCGTCGAGGTGTCGTTCGAGACCGTCAGCTTCGTCGTGACGTTGTCTTCCTCGCTCAGCAGGTTGAGCGTGATCCCGCTGATGGCGTCGGTGATGATGTTGGCCGATTTGGTGATCGCGATGCCATCGACGTGGATCAGCGCATCCACCGCCTCGACGGTTTCCGTCATGTTGGTGACACCGGCGTCCGACTTGTCGAAGACCAGCCGCGACAGGCCGGAAGCATCGTTGTCCGTGCCGTCGTTGTCGTCGACCGAGATGCGCAGCGAATTCGCGACGCCGGGATCGACGGGGGAAAGCATCAGGTAATAGTCGCTGCCGTCGTTCAGCACGCTGGCGGAAACGCCGATCTTGGCCTCGTTGATGGTGTTGGCGACGCTCGCCAGATCGTCCTCGCCGGCCTCGATCGTCACCGTCTTGGTGACCTTGTCGGTGTTTTCGGTGAAGCTGACCGGCGCGCCCGCATAGGTGCCGAACTCGAAGGTGATGGTGCCGGTGCCGATGCTGTCGGTGCTGCTCGCGAATGCCGTCGATTGCAGTTTCTGCTGCTTGGCGATGCGCTCGACTTCGATGTTGTAGCTGCCGGCAGCGGCGCTGCTGTCGGCGGTCGCGGTGAACTTCGTCTCGTCGGCGACGCTGGCGGATTTTGCCGAGAAGGTGCTGCTGTTCGAAAGTGCGAGCGCCGCGCTTTCCAGCGAGGACAGCGCGCCGGTGACCGAGCCGTAGGCCGTCAGCTTGGCCTGGGCGGATATCTCCTTCTGCTCGATGACGGTGATGGGCCGTCGTTCGAGCGACATGAGTTGCGTTACCAGACTATTGACGTCCAGTCCCGAACCGATTCCTGGGGAAGATAAGCCTGCCATGATCAATGTCCTCTAAAACTGATTATCGGCGATTTTGCGGGAATCTGAAGCGATCAAAGTTTCCCGGATCGCAGGGTGGTTCAGCTGATAAGCAGGTTTCGGACCAGAACCTGCATCAGGATCGGTTCCTCAGGCAAAAAAAAGCCCGCGCTATGCGCGGGCGGGTTGGTTGCGCTTGGCTCCGTCAGGCTTCTTGCCTGAGCAACAGTCCTTGCAGCTTGTCCAGGGCCTTGGAGATCGCGACCACCTCTTCGGACGGAATCTGGCGCACCACTTCGTGCGTGCTCGAATCCATCACCCGGATGATCGTTTTTCCCAGTTCCTCATCCACGGAAAACTGCAGATTCTGGGCGGCGGGGGTCACCACCTCGCGAATCTTTTCCACGGCTTCATGGATCTGCTGCTTTGTCGGTTGCTGAGCGGGAGCAGATGCCTGCTGGAAAGCTTCGAGAGCAGCCTTGACGGCGGCGCTGGGGCGTGGCGTGGCCACTTCCCGGGAACCGCCCGATGCTGCTGCCTGGCTTTGCCCGCCGGCGACAGTCGTTGGCATCGATACACTCATTTCTTCGCTCCTGACAATTGGGTCTCTATCTCGTGGCGGGCAGGTTGCCCTGCCCGCCTATGCTATTCCCCGTGCTTACGCGCGGAGGAGAGAGAGCACCAGTTGCGGCAGCTGGTTGGCCTGGGCGAGCATGGCGACGCCGGCTTGCTGCAGGATCTGGCTGCGGGTGAGGTTGGCGGTTTCCATGGCGAAGTCGGCATCGCGGATGCGGCTGCGGGCGGCGGAGAGGTTTTCCGCGC
>JBFMDJ010000006.1:0-25124 GCA_040754195.1 Pseudomonadota bacterium
CGCCATAGGTCAACTGTTCCCAAATTGTTCCCAAGAGGGTTTTTTGTTAATACTATACGAGCCTGAAAGACTTGCCAACAAAGGCTTTCGCTGTGAAAAAATCGCTAGGCTGGAAAGCGTGTTTAGGGTAATACCCTAACGAGGGTTCGAATCCCTCCCTCTCCGCCAATCACGGACAAAAGTCAGCCCCGGTAGGGCGCCGGATCGATCGCCGGCGTCCGGCGCGCCACAAGATCGGACAGCAGTTGGCCCGAGCCGACGGCCATTGTCCAGCCCAGCGTGCCGTGGCCGGTGTTCAGATAAAGATTCGAAAGCCGCGTCCGGCCGATGATGGGTACGTTGCCCGGCGTGGCGGGACGCAGGCCGGCCCAGTGCTCGACGGTGGCCGCGTCGAACGCGAGGCGTGGGAACATCTGGCGGGTGCGGCGCAGCAGCGCGTCGATGCGCGCGGCGTTCAGGCGCGTGTCGTAACCGGCGAACTCCGCCGTGCCGGCGACGCGCAGGCGCTCGCCGAGCCGCGAATAGACGAGCTTGGCGCCGTCGTCGGTGAGACTGACGCTCGGCGCGGCCCCCGCGTGCGTCAGCGGAATGGTGATCGAATAGCCCTTGGCGGGATAGACGGGGATGCGCATGCCCAGCGGGCGCAGGTAACGGGGCGAGTAGCTGCCGAGCGCCATCACGAAGGCATCGGCCGTCAGACTCTCGCCGTTCGCGCAGTGCGCCGCGACGAGCCGGCCGCCGGCGGCTTCGAGGCCGGTCAGCGGCGTGTCGTAACGGAACTCGACACCACGCGCGGCGCAGTGCTCGGCCAGCCCGGCCGTGAAGCGCTGGGCGTCGCCCGACTCGTCGTCGGCCGTCCAGGTGCCGCCGACGACCGGCCGCTCGGCGTGGGCAAGCGCCGGTTCGATGGCGAGGCATTCGGCGGCCGTCTTGACGACGCGCTCGCAGCCGAATTCGCGCATCAGCGCCGCCTGGGGAATGGCATGCTCGAACTCCGCCGGATCGGTATAGAAATGCAGGATGCCGCGTTCCAGGCAGTCGTATTCGAGCCCCAGTTCGCGCCGCAGTGCCTTGAGCCGCGTCCGGCTGTCGAGGGCCAGCGCGAGGATGGCGCGAATGTTGGCGTGCGTGCGCTCCGGACAGCATTCGCGCAGGAAGCGCAATCCCCATGCCCACTGCGCGGGATCGGCGCGCAGGCGCCACAGCAGGGGGGAGTCCTCGCGCCCGAGCCACTTGAGCACCTTCAGCGGCGCGGCCGGGTTCGCCCAGGGCTCGGCATGGCTGGTGGAGATCTGTCCGCCGTTGGCGAAACTGGTTTCGCGCGCCGGGCCGGGCTGGCGGTCGACCACGACGACTTCATGGCCATCGGCGGCGAGGAACCAGGCCGAACCGACGCCGATCAAACCCGCTCCCAGCACTACAATACGCATTCCAGAATTCCCTCGGACAACGAGCGACGATTATAGGCACTGCCCATGAAATTCCTTTTCGACCTGTTCCCGGTCATCCTGTTCTTCGCGGCCTACAAATTCGCCGGCATCTACGTCGCGACGGGCGTCGCCATCGCGGCCACCTTCGCCCAGATCGGCTGGGTGCGCTTCCGCCACGGCAAGGTGGACAAAATGCTCTGGATCAGCCTCGGCCTGATCGTCGTGTTCGGCGGCATGACCCTGCTGCTGCGCGATCCGACCTTCATCAAGTGGAAGCCGACGGTGCTCTACTGGTTGTTCGCCGTCGTGCTGCTGGGCTCGGCGCTGCTGTTCCGCAAAAACCTGATCCGCGCCATGCTCGAAGCCCAGGTCAGCCTGCCGGAGCCGGTATGGGTGCGCCTCAACCTGTCCTGGGTCGCCTTCTTCGCCGCGATGGGCGGCCTCAACCTCTATGTCGCCTACAACTTCAGCGAGGCCGACTGGGTCAATTTCAAGCTGTTCGGCGGCATGGGGTTGATGTTCGCCTTCATCGTCGCCCAGGGCCTGCTGCTGGCCAAATACGTCGAAGAGAAAAAGGAAACCCCCTGATGCTCTACATGATCCACGGCGAGGACGCCCCGGGCACGCTCGACCGGCGTCTCGCGGCGCGCCCCGCCCACCTCGAGCGCCTGCAGGCCCTGCAGGCCGCCGGCCGGCTGGTCCTCGCCGGCCCCTGCCCCGCCATCGACAGTCCCGATCCCGGGCCGGCCGGCTTCAGCGGCAGCCTGATCGTCGCCGCGTTCGCCTCGCTGGAAGACGCCGAGGCCTGGGCGAACGCCGATCCCTACGTCGCCGCCGGCGTCTATGCGGCCGTGACCGTCAAACCTTTCAAGAAAGTTCTGCCCGCATGAGTGCGATCGACCAACTGCGCGAAAGCCTCGCGCAACTCGCGCCCGCCAGCCTCGAAATCCGCGACGACAGCGCGAAGCATGCCGGCCATGCCGGCGCCCGCAGCGGCGGCCACTTCGCCGTCACCATCGTCTCCGCGCGCTTCGCCGGCCTCTCCACCATGCAGCGCCACCGCCTGGTGTATGATGCCGTTGGCGATTTGATGCAGCATGGAATTCATGCCCTGAGCATCAACGCAAGAACACCCGAAGAGTCCCGCTCCTAACCTCACCTAGCCAGGAAAAACATGAAACGCGCCCTGCTTTCCGCTTCCCTGTTCTCCCTCGTCGTCGCGGCCGCACCCGCGCTGGCCGCCGACAAGGCCGCAGATGCCGCCAAGCCCGTCGCCACCGTCAACGGCAAGGCCATCCCCACCAACCGCGCGGACGTCCGCCTTGCCAACCTGATGGCGCAGGGGCAGGCCAACACGCCCGAGCTGCAAGCCGCCGTGCGCGAGGAGCTGGTGCGCCTCGAAGTGCTGGCGCAGGAAGCGCTCAAGAAGGGCTTCGACAAGAAGTCCGAGGTCAAGGCGCAACTCGACTTCGCCCGCCAGCAGGTGCTGATCGGCGCCTACCTGGGCGATTTCGCGCGCAAGGTGAAGATCGCCGACGAGGACGTCAAGAAGGAATACGAAGCCATCAAGGCCGCCCTCGGCGAAAAGGAATACAAGGCCCGCCACATCCTCGTCGAAAGCGAGGGCGAAGCCAAGGACATCGTCGCCAAGCTGAAGGCCGGCGAGAAGTTCGAGGAACTGGCCAAGGCCTCGAAGGATCCCGGCTCCAAGGATCGCGGCGGCGAACTCGGCTGGGCCAGCAAGGCCAGCTACGTGCCGGCCTTTTCCGACGCGATGGCCAAGCTGGAAAAGGGCAAATACACGGAAGCGCCGGTGCAGAGCAACTTCGGCTGGCACGTCATCCAGCTCGACGACGTGCGCGAACTCAAGGCGCCGCCCTTCGACGACGTCAAGCCGCAGATCACCCAGCGCCTGCGCCAGCAGGCCGTGGAAAAGCATGTCCTCGAACTGCGCAACAAGGCCAAGGTCGAATAAAAGTCAGCGCCGGCAGGACGGCGAGCAATACGTGACGGGGGCCGAGGCCCCCGTTTTGCATGCGCGATGACGCGCTGGCGTCCCTCCCCCTATCTGCTGCTCGTCCTCGCCAACCTGTTCTGGGCCGGCAACTGGATCGTCGGGCGCGGCATGCGCGCCGACGTGCCGCCCATCGCGCTGTCGTTCTGGCGCTGGGTCATCGCGCTGGCCTGCCTGCTGCCGCTGGCCTGGCCCTGGCTGCGGCGCGAACGCGCCGTGCTGCTGGCCGGCTGGCGCTGGCTCGCGGTGCTCGGCATCCTCGGCACCTGCCTCTACAACGCGCTGACCTATATCGGCCTGCAGCAGACCGAGGCGATCAACGGCCTGCTGCTCAACAGCTTCATCCCCATCGTCATCGTCGCGCTGGCCTGGATCTTCCAGGGCAAGCGCCTGCGCCGCATCGAGGCGCTCGGCATCGCCGCCTCGTTCGCCGGCGTGCTGGCCATCGTGGCGCGCGGCGACCCGCGCAACCTGCTGCTGCTGACCCTGAACGTCGGCGACGCCTGGATCCTGCTCTCGGTCATCGCCTGGGCCGCCTACACGCTGCTGCTGCCAAAGCGCCCCGCCGTGCATCCGCTCGCCTTCCTGTTCGCCATCGCGGCGATCGGCACGCTGGCCACGCTGCCCCTCTATCTGGCCGAAATCGCCGGCGGACGGCAGATCGTCCACTCGTCCGCATCCTGGCTTGCCATCGCCTATGCCGGCGTTTTTCCGGCCTTTCTCGGTTTCATCTTCTGGAACAAGGGCGTCGAGCAGGTCGGCGCCGCCCGAGCCGGCCTGTTCATCCACCTGCTGCCCGCCTTCGGCATCCTGCTCGCCGCCCTGTTCCTCGGCGAACGGCTGCTCGGCTTCCACTTCGCCGGCATCGCGCTGATCTTCGGCGGCATCTGGCTGACGACGCGCCGATGATCAAGGCCTTGCGCGACTGGTGGCGCGCCCGCGCGGCCGCCCCCATCGAGATCGACGCCGCCCAATGGCGGGCGGCCGAATACCCGCTGCCCTTCCTCGACCGGCTGGCGCCCGACGAGCGCGCGCGCCTGCGCGAACTGGCCCGCCAGTTCATCGCCACGAAGGAATGGAGCGGCGCGCAGGGACTGACGCTGACCGCGGGCATGCAGATCTCCATCGCGCTGCAGGCCTGCCTGCCGATCCTCAACCTGGGGCTCGACTGGTATCGCGACTGGGTGGGCATCATCGTCTATCCGGGCGACTTCGTCATCCCGCGCCAGACGCTGGACGCGGACGGCATCATGCACGAATACGACGACGCCGTGCTCGGCGAGGCGTGGACGGGCGGCCCGGTGCTGCTGTCGTGGTTCGACAACCCGGCCGAGATCGGCGACATCAACATCGTCATCCACGAATTCGCCCACAAGCTCGACATGACCAACGGCGAAACCGACGGCATGCCGGCGCTGCACGACGGCATGAGCCGCAAGGCCTGGGCCGCCGCCTTCACGCCGGCCTATGAAGACTTCCGCCGGCGCGTCGACGCGGGCGAGGACACGGAGATCGACCCCTACGCCGCCGAACATCCCGCGGAATTCTTCGCCGTCGCCAGCGAAGTGTTCTTCGAGGCGCCCGACCTGCTGGCGGAGGCCTATCCGGCCGTCCATGCGCAGCTCCGCCTGTTCTACCGCCAGGACCCCGCCGGCGGTTAGAATCGCGGCACGACACGCCGTTCGCATGCGAGGGAGCCCGGCCATGAGCATCATCATCGACAAGAATTCCCGCCTGCTGGTCGTCGACGATTTCGAGTCGATGCGCAAGCTGGTCATCAAGAACCTGCAGCAGATGGGCTTCACGCATGTCTTCCAGGCCGGCAACGGCCAGGAAGCCCTGCGCGTGCTGGAGGCGAACCCCGCGATCCAGATCATCCTGACCGACTGGAACATGCCGGTCATGTCGGGCATCGACCTGCTGCGCGCGGTCCGCGCCCATCCGAAATTCAACCGCCTGCCGGTGCTGATGATCACCGCCGAGATCGCCCGCCACCAGGTGCAGGAAGCCGCCGAGGCCGGCGTTTCCGATTTCCTCGTCAAGCCCTTCACCGTCGGCGGCTTGCAGGCCAAGTTCGACAAGATCATCGCCAACCTCGCGCGCGGCAGGGTGGTCGGCGCGGCGGGCGACGGCAACCTCGAGCATGGCGGCGGCGGTTTGCACAGCGCGCTGTTCGGCGGCGGCCGCAAGGCCGCGGGCGCCCCGCCCCGGCCAGCGGCCGCGGCAGCGGCGACGACGGCCGCGCCCTCCATGTCGGCGCCCATCGCCCACCAGCCCACCGCCGGCGAACAGCCGCTGGCGCTGGTCATCACCGAGGACTTGCAGGCGAAGATGACCAAGCAGGCCACGCTGCTGGTGGTCGACGACGTGCCCGACAACATCGACGTGCTGGTTGGCCTGCTACAGGACGAATACAAGGTGCGCGCGGCCCGCAGCGGCGAAAGCGCCCTGAAGATGCTGGCCACCACGATCAAGGCCCGCCAGCCGTTGCCCGACCTGATCCTGCTCGACGTGATGATGCCGGAGATGGACGGCTTCGAGGTCTGCCGCCGCCTCAAGGCCGATCCGCAGCTCGCCGCGATCCCGGTGATCTTCCTCACCGCCGCCGACGACGCACAAAACGTCGTCAACGGTTTCGAACTCGGCGCCGTCGACTACGTCACCAAGCCGGCCAACCCGACCGTACTCAAGGTACGCGTGCGCAACCACCTGACGCGCACCAAGGCCTTCGAGGAACTCAAGAAGCAGCACGAGGTGCTGAGCGAGAACCTGCGCCTGCGCGAAGAGGTCGAGAGCATCACCCGCCACGACCTGAAGAACCCGATCGGCGGCATCATGAACTTCGCCGACCTGCTGCTCGCCGACACGAACCTCGGCGCCGACCAGCGCGACATGATCGCCACCATCGGCGATTCCGCGCGCACGCTGCTCGACATGGTGAACCTCTCGCTCGACATGGTGAAGATCGAGCAGGGCACCTACGACCTCCAGCCCGCGCCGGTCGACCTCGTCGCCCTGATGCGCCGCGCCCTGCAGGACAAGGGCGCCGAGATCAGCGAGCGCAAGATCCATGTCACCAACACCCTGCGCCGGCCGCCGCCGGAAGGCGCGGAAGGCGACCTGACGTTCAAGGTCCTGGGCGACGAACTGCTCTGCTATTCCCTGTTCGGCAACCTGATCAAGAACGCCGTCGAAGCGGCGCCGGAAGGCAGCACGCTGGCCATCGCCTACCAGAACGACGAAGTCGAGGACGGCTACGGCGCGGTGACGATCACCAACGCCGGCGCCGTGCCGGCGGCGATCCGTGGCAGCTTCTTCGACAAGTTCACCACGGCCGGCAAGCGCGGCGGCACCGGCATTGGCACCTACTCGGCGAAAAAACTCGCCGAAGTGCAACAGGGCCGCATCCGCATGAACACCTCGGACGAGAAGAACGAGACGACGCTGACGGTCAGCCTGCCGCTGGCGGCCTGAAACCTAACAAACCTGGCCGCCGGTGACGCGCCGCAGGGCGGCATTCACCCGCTCGGGATCGATCGGTTTCGAGAGAAAATCCGCCGCCCCCAGCGCCAGTCCCTTCTGCCGCTCGGTTTCGTCCGTGTGGCCGGAAAGGAACACCACCGGAATGCCGGCCGTCGCCGGATCGGCCTTGAGCCGCCGGCACACCTCGTAGCCATCCATCCCCGGCATCATCACGTCAAGGAAGACCAGATCGGGCACGGGCGTTTTCTGCGCGATCTGCAACGCCTTCTCGCCGTTGATCGCCACCCTGAATTTGCAATCGGCGGGCAAGACCCCCTTCAACAAGTCGATGTTGGCGGGTTCGTCATCGACGAGCAGCAGGGTTGGCGGAGCATTCATGCTGCCGCCTCCATGCCAGGCTCCGGCGCATGCGCGTCCAGCCCCGCGCCGATGTCGGTCATCGGCAGGGCGATCAGCGACAGCAACTGGTCGACCAGGCTGCGCGCCGACGCGTCGAGCGGCTGCAGCAAGGCCATTTCGAGCACGCCGACGATGGCGCCGCCATGCTTCACCGGCAGCAGCCACACTTCGGCGGGTCGGCTGCTGCCCAGGCCGGAGCGAATGCGCCATGCCGGGTCGTCCGGCAGGACGAGATGGACCGGCCGCCCCTCGCGCACGCACTGACCCAGCACCCCCTGGTCGAGCGGGATGCGCTCCGCCCCCGCTGCGTCTTGGGCGCCATAGCGCGCGATGACGACCAGCTCGCGCGGCGTCGCCACGGCGAGGAGGCCTTGCCGGCATGCCGTCTGCTCCGCCAGCAGCGACAACACAAGACGCCCCAACTCGCGCGGATCGGCCGCCTGCTGGATGCGCAGCGTCAATTCGGCGAGCAGGGTCTTGATGCCGACTTCACGTTCGAGCTGTTGCCGCGACGCGTCGAGATCGTGCGTCGCCGCCGCCACGCGCTCGCGGATGCGCCGATTCTGCAGCACGAGACTCGTGACGAACAGGACCAGGATCAGGCCGAGCAGCCCGGAGAGGCCCCACGACATCCAGCGCGACAACGATGCCTCCTGCTGCGCCGCCATCGCCTGCCGCAGCGCCTTGAAATAGATGGAATCGGCATCCTGCCGCCAGAGTTCCAGATGGCGGTCGATCTTCTCCAGCAGGTCGGCGTTGCGCCCCTTGCCGGTCGCATAGTAGAGATTCACCGGCAGGAACACGATCGGGGTTTCGCGCAGGCGATATTTCGCCCCGTTGCGCGCGGCGAAGAAGCTGTTCGTGACCACCACGTCCGCCGCGCCGGACGCCACGGCCTCGTAACCCTCGACCAGAGAAGCGACGGAAACCTGCTGGTAAGCAAGTCCCGCCTCCTGCATCAGCTTGTCGAGGAATGCCTGCTGGATGCCGCCCTTGAGGGAGGCAACGCGCTTGCCCGCCAGGTCGCTCAATTTCTGCACCCCGACATTCGGATGCGCGAATACCTGGGACCAACTGCTGGCCACGGAACTACGGTGGAAATCGAAGCGCTGGGCGCGCTCGTTGGAGAAGGCGACGTCCGGCATCAGGTCGAGGCGCCCGGCGTCGACCATCCTGAGGCAATCGTTCCACTGGCAGGCAACGAATTCGAGCCGCCACCCTTCGCTTTTCGCGATGTCTTGCAGCAGCTCGACGAACAGCCCGGCCGGCTGGCCGGATTCATTCGTGTAGATCTTCGGCGCGTTCTCATACAGCCCGGCACGCACCAGGCGGCTTTCCTCCCGGGAACCACAGCCGCACAGCAGCGCGGCCGCGACCAGCAAGGCCGCCCAGAGGCGCGACCGACAAGCCTGTCCGTGATTCATCCGTCCTCCCCTTGCAGCGCATCGAGCGCCGCGTCGAAGTCGTATTCGGCGATGGCCGCCGCCACCTTGCGCAGGCCGGCCGCCCTCGGCGTGCCCTTCACCAGCGGCATCAACTCCTCGATCACGTCGCCCGCCTCGGTGTCGCTGTCTGCCAATAGCACCCGCAGCCTGTCGAGCAGCGCCTGCACTTGCGCGGGGTCGGCCATCGCGGCTCCCGAGCTTTCCGTCGCCGTCCCGCCGGAGCTGACTTTTTCCAGCCCCGCCAGCACCGGCCCCAGGGCCTCCAGCGTCCTGGCCAGCAAGGCATCGATGACATCCTGCGACTGGCTCTCCTTGCAGGCGAGTTCAAGTTGCTGCGCGGCCTCCTGCACGCCTTTCGCGCCGATGTTGCCCGCCGTGCCCTTGAGGGTATGCGCGCAGCGCGTCGCCGCCATCGGATCGGCGTCCTGTCGTGCCCGCGCGAACTGTTCCCCGAAACCGGCCTGGCTGTCACGGAACTTGAGCAGCAGCCGGGTGTAGAGCTTCATGTTGCGCATGGTCGTCGCCAGCCCGGCCTGCACGTCGATGCCCGGCAGCTCCGGCAAGGCGGCGGCATCGTCCGCCGTCCCGCCGGCGCTGACTTTCGCGGTCGCGCCCGCCTTCGGCTTGATCCACTTCGCCAGCGTCGCGAACATGTCGTTGACGTTGAGCGGCTTGGCGATGTGGTCGTTCATGCCGGCCTCGATCACCTTCTCGCGGTCGCCGACCATGGCGTTGGCCGTCATCGCGAGCACCGGCACCTGCGCGAAGGCGGGGTTCCTGCGCAGCTCGCGCGTCGCGGTGTAGCCGTCCATCACCGGCATCTGGCAATCCATCAGGATGCCGTCGAAGTCGGTCGTCGCGGCCAGGATGTCGAGCGCCTTCTGCCCGTTCTCGGCCAGCACCACCTCCATGCCCGCCTGGCTCAGCAGCTCCATGGCGAGTTCCTGATTCATGTCGTTGTCCTCGACCAGCAGCACCTTGGCGCCGGCGAGCCTGTGCATCGCGTCCTGCGCGCTTGCCTGGTGGCGCAGCGCCGTGGTCTCGACCGCCCCCGCCCTGTCCAGCGCCTCGGCGATGGCTTCGAGCAGCGTGCTCGACGTCACCGGCTTGGTCAGCACCGACTTGAGCAGCACGCCGCTCTGCCCGGCGGCCGACAGCGCCTCCTCGCGGCCGTAGGCGGTGACCATGATGACCGCCGGCGTGTGCGCGGCCTGTTCGTCCTGCAAGCGGCGCACGCACTCGACGCCGTTCATCACCGGCATCTGCCAGTCCATCAGCACGACGTCGAAGGGAATGGCTTTCTTCTCCGCCTCCTCGATGAGGCGGAACGCCTGCGCGCCGTCGAAGGCCGCCTCGACTTCCAGCCCGAAGTTCCGGGCCATGGTGGCGAGGATCTCCCGCGCGCTGGCGTTGTCGTCCACCACCAGCACGCGCAGGCCCTTGAACTCGTCGGCCGTGAAGGCGCGGCGCGGCTGGGGGTTGGCCTGCAAGCCGAACTTCGCGTGGAAATGGAAGGTCGAGCCCTTGCCCGCTTCCGACTCGACCCAGATGCGGCCGTCCATCATCTCGGCGAGCTGCTTCGAGATCGCCAGCCCCAGTCCGGTGCCGCCGTATTTGCGCGTGGTCGAACTGTCGGCCTGGCTGAAGCTCTGGAACAGCCGGGCCTGCTGCTCCGGCGTCATGCCGATGCCGCTGTCCCTGACCCAGAAATGCAGTTCCGCCGCCGTCCCGTCGGCGCTGACTTTTTCCACGCCGATGACGATCTCGCCCGTGTCGGTGAACTTCACCGCGTTGTTGCCGAGGTTGATGATGATCTGGCCCAGCCGCAGCGGGTCGCCGACCAGCGCCGTCGGCACGTCCGGCGCGGCGTCGAACAGCAGTTCCAACCCCTTGTCCTCGGCCTTGAGGCCGACGAGGCTGGCGAGGTTGTCGAACACGTCCTCCAGCCGGAAATCGACCCTCTCCATGTCGAGCTTGCCGGCCTCGATCTTCGAGAAGTCGAGGATGTCGTTGATGATGCCCAGCAGGTTCTCCGCCGAGCGATGCACCTTCTCGATGTAGTTGCGCTGCTTCGGCTTCAGCTCGCTCTGCAAGGCCAGGTGCGACATGCCGATGATGGCGTTCATCGGCGTGCGGATCTCGTGGCTCATGTTGGCGAGGAAATCGGATTTCGCCCGGGTCGCCTCCTCGGCCGCTTCCTTCGCCCTGAACACCTGCGCTTCCGCCGCCTTGCGCTCGGTGATATCCATGATCCAGCCGAGGATGCCGTCCTCGCCCTCGTAGTTGATCGACAAATAAGTCACCAGCATGTCGCGCGGCTGGTGCTCCTTGTCGAACATCTGAATCTCGACGTTGCTCGCGATGCCGTCGCGCTTGAGCGTTGCGACCAGGGCATCGCGATCTTCCGGATGCACGTAAAGCTGCGGCGACTTGTCGCCCACCTCGACGCCGAAGGTGTTCATGAACTGCCGGTTCGCGAAGTGCACGATGCCCTTCGTCGAGAAGGCGATATTGATCGGGCTGGTATCGAGAATCTGGCGGAAGCGCTCGCTGTCGGCGGCCAGGCGTTCCTCGTTCCGCTTGCGCTCGCTGATGTCTTCAAGCATCCAGACCGTGCCGCGCGACAGATCGTCCGCATCGACGGCACGCCCGCTCAGGAGGCACCAGAACAGGCTGCCGTCGCTGCGCAACAGTTGCTGCTCGCGCTGGCTGGTTTCGCCGCGTCTGAGCGCTTCATACGGCGTCGCGCCCAGTGCGTAGCCGGCCTCGTCGGCATACCACAGGCGCGTCCCCTGGCCGACGACCGCGTCGATGTCGCGCCCGAACAATTCGGCCAGCCGGCGATTGCCGCGCACGACAACACGATCCTTGATGAAGGCGATGCCGACGGTGGCCGACTCGAAGATCGCCTCCTGCTCCTCGCCCGCGAGGCGGATCGCCTCGGCGGCGTTCTTGATCGCGGTGATCTCGTACATCCAGGTGAGCAGCAGGCGCTGCCCGCCCATCTCGATCCAGCGCGTGTTGAGCAGCACCCAGATCGGCCGGCCATCGTCGCGGCGCATCTGGATCTCGTAGTTCTCGACGAACCCCTGTTCCTTGAGTTTGCCGAGGAATATCCCGCGCTCATCCGGGTTGGCCCAGAATTCCGAACTGCGCCGGCTGGCGATCTCCGCTTGCGACACGCCCAGCATCTCGGCCAGGCGCCGGTTCGTGAAGACCGACTTCCCTTCCTCGGTCACGATGGTCACTGCCGCCGGGCTGTCTTCGAGTACCTGACGCAGGCGCGCCTCGTTCTCGCGAACCTCGGCCATCGCCTTTTCGAGTTCCTGCGTGCGCTCGGCGACCAGATTTTCCAGGCCCTTCTGGTATTCGGCCAGTTCGCCGCGCGCCTTCTCGGCATCCTCCGCCAAGCTTAGCGCCGCAATGCGCTCCCTGCGCAGTTCCTCGCGCTGCCTGCCTTCCACATGCCGTGCCCCGCGCGCGCGCCGCTGCTCTATGGCGAAGGCGCCGATCAGGCGGGCGAAACGCGCCAGAAAACCGAGGATGTGCGGCAGCCGCTCCTGGTCCATGACCGGGGCCTCCTCGATGGCCTGCATGTAGGCATCCGGATCGAAGCCGAACTCCTCTGCCTGCTTACGGAAGAAAACGGCGTCGGGCCGCTGCACGTGGAACTGGCCAATGAAGGCGTTGGCGACATGCACGCCATCCACGACGATCGGCGCCGCGCAGTCGGTCATCCCGTTCTTGCAGCGATACATCGTGAAATCCTGGCCATCCTCGAGCTTCACCGCCAGATCGGTGTCGCTTTCGATGCAGTTCGCGCAGCTCTTTGCGTTGACGCGATGAAAATCGGTGCATGCACGCTGCCAGCGCGAAGAAGCCAGCACGTTCGCCTCGAGGTCGATGATGGCCATCGGCACATTGGCGGTCGCGGAGAATTCGGCGAACAGTTCCTGAATCTCGCCGCCCTTGAGCAGATCGAGAAATTCGGCGCGTATTTCTTCCGGCGCGGCTTCGACTTTCACATCCTCGATCACGGCGATCGAAACCTCCTCCGCCTGATCGGGCGCCGCATAGGGATGCGCCTGGCCGAACGTGTCGGCCAGCGCATTGACCTCCTGCTTGAGCTCGACGATCCGCGCCTCGCGCCCCTGCGCCAGGCGGTTGAAGCGTTCGAGATCCGCCACCTTCTTGCGATCGGAGACGTCGATGAAGGTGCCGACCAGCCCGCCGGGGCTGCCATCCGCCCTGCGGAAGCCGGCCACGTAATACAGCGTGTCATGCACATTGCCGTCGGCGAAGGGCATCGGTATTTCCTTCTCGATGCGCCCGGCGTTCGCGATGGTTTCCTCGTCCTCCTGCTGGTAGGCGAGACGGTCGGCCTCGGGCAGGTAGTCGAGATCGATCACGCGCTTGCCGACCAGATCCTCGCGTCTGACGCCGAAGGTTTCCTCGTAGGCCTTGTTGAAGCCGAGGAAGCGGCTGTCCGCGCCCTTGTAGAAGATCGGATAGGGAATCGTGTCGATCAGCGCATTCTGAAAAGCCACCTGATCCGCAGCCTCCTGCTCCATCCGCTTCCGGGCGGTAATGTCGATCAGCCAGCCCATCACGCCTTCCTCGCCGACGTGCAGCATCGGCATGAAGGTGACAAGGAAGTCGCGCAATTTCCCTCCCCTGGCCACCATGCGCATCTCGCGATCGCGCACGTAACCGTCGCGCTTGAGGTCGGCGATCATCGCGGCCCGATCTTCCGGCGTGGCATAGATCAATTCCGCGGCATCGCCGGGACGCAGGTCGAACTGCTTCTCGAATTCCGGATTGGTGTAACGGAAAACCCCCTTGGTGGTAAAGGCCGTGCCGACCGGACTGTGGTCGAGAATGTTCTGCAAGGCCGCCTGCTGGTCGGCGATCGCCTTTTCGGCCGCCTTGCGCTCGCTAATGTCGCGGAAGCTGATCACCGCGCCGCGCACCTCGCCTTCCTGGACCAGCGGCGTCGTCGTGTATTCGATCGGGAAGCTGCTGCCGTCCTTGCGCCAGAACACCTCGTCCGGCACGGTGCGCGACTGGCCGTCGTGCGTGGTCAGGAACATCGCGCAGGCTTCGCGCGGGAATTCGCGGCCATCCTGATAATGGTGATGCGTCAGCGCGTGCATGGGCTGGCCGATCATCTCCGCGGCGGCAAACCCCAGCATGCGCTCGGTGGCCGCATTGACGAAGGTGACGCACCCTTCCGCGTCGAGGCCGAACACGCCGTCGCTCAGGCTGGCGAGAATCAGGCTCTGGCGCTCTTCCAGCGCCAGGCGTTGCCGGTAATCCGCCAGCGTCGCCTGCTTGCGGAACAGCAGTTCGAGACTGAAGGCGATCACCGGCAGGGCCTCGGCCAGCACCTGATCCTGATCGGCGGGCGCCTGCAAATAGCCGATCTCGAGTACGGCGCAGGTCTGGCCATTCACCCGCAGCGGCACGATCGCGATTTCGCGGGGGTCGAGGCCCAGCGTGCCGCATTCGACGCGCAGGTAGCCGGCGGGCAGGTCGCGGCAGACGATGGTCTGCCCGGTGTCGATGGCGGCTCCCGCCATGCCCTCGCCCGCCTCGAATCCGGGACAGCGTTCCGGCGCGATGTTATGGCCGGCGACGCAGCGGAAGCGCTCGCCATCGCGGAAGAAGAAGGCGGCGACGCAGGCGTCCAGTTCGCGCGCCAGTTCGTCCAGCGCGATCCGGCCGAAACCTTCGATGTCCGCGGCTTCCTCCGCCTGCTGCAGGGCGCTGGTCAGGTGTCCGGCCCAAAGCTTGAGCTGCATTCCGCGCTCGCGCCGCGCCGCCTCCGCCCGCGCCGTCCCCTCGGCCTTGTCGAGTTCCTCCCGCACCGCCCGCGCGCGCAGTCGCTGCTGATAGCGAAGCAGGGCCAGCATGGCGGCGATCAGCAGCAGGGCCGCGCCGCCCAGCGTCAGGATGAAAGGGGTGTCCTGATGAATCCACTCCTTCGGCATCAGCAGGTACAGGTGCAGGTCGCTTTCCGGCACGGCTTCGACCTGCACGCGGAAGTCGCCCGCGACGATCTCCATTCCCGCCCTGGGCATCGGCAAGGGCGGCGCCGCCTCGTTCAAGGCCATGCCCCAGAGCAGGCCGCCCAGCGGCCCCTGGGCATCGACATGGCGCGCCAACACCTTCCCATTCGGCCGCACCAGCAGCCATTGGGCGAGCGGCTGGCTGCCCTTGCCAAGTACCTGATCGACTTCGGCGAGATCGAAGTCCACGACGGCATTGCCCAGCCAGACGCCCTTGGTGTCGAAGATCGGCGCCGCCATGGTTTGCAGCGCGCGTCCGTCCGCAGGGTGAATCCAGGCATCGCCGCGGAACACCTGCGCCATGCCGGCGCTGCTGTCGCCGGCAAAGGGCGTGATGACCGCCGCGGCGAGGCCTTGCAGCGCGCTGGCCGCCGTCTTGCCGGGCGAACCGGCGATGTCCGCCTCGAAGTCCCGGCGCGGCACGCACGCGAACTGGCTGCCGTCCTTGGGCATCCAGTAGGTATAGGCAACCCGCTCCGACCAGGGCTGGCCGAGGATGTTCAGGTCGCGCTCGTAGAGATGCTGGAGAATCTTCTGCATGCGCGGCAGCGCGGGATCGTCCTTGGCCTGGCCGAGACCGACGACCTGGCCCGTCATCAGGCGCGAGATGTTTTGCGCCGCGCCGGGACGGCCGTAGAGGTATTCGTAGTAGTCGCTCTCCTGCCGCAGATTGCCGATGCCCGCGCCGGCCGGCAAGTCCGCCGTCTGCAAGGCCTGGCGAATCTCGCCGAAGACCAGGTCGGCGGCGATGCGGCCCGTGGCTGCGATCTGGCTGACCTGGAGCGTCTGCCGCTCGACCAGGTCGCGCAACGTCTGGCGCCGACCCTCGATCCGGTCCAGCGCCAGCCAGGCGGTCAATGCCGCCACCAGCGCCATGAGCGCGATGCCGACCAGCATCGTCACGCGCCGCGAACCGTCGGAGGAACGGCGACGATTTTGGGAAGACACCGTGTCCATCGATCAGATCTCCTTGTCCGCCGCCGTCAAGGCGGAACGCAAATCGTCTAGCGCCCGATCGAAATCGTAGCCGTCGAGCGCCGTGCCGATGACGGCCACCGGCCCCATGCCCAGGACGGTTTCCAGGGCGGGACGCAGGGTGGCGAACTGGTCGACGGCTTCGGAATCGCCGTCCTCCATCAGGGCAAGCAGTTTGTCGAGCGGAGCGCGCAACGCCGCGAGCGTCACCGCCGGCCGCGGGGCATCGATGGCCGGCGGCGGCGCCTCGCCCAGCGCCGCGCGGATCGCCGCGACCAGGCCGTCGAGGCTTTCCCGGCAGGCGTGCAGATCAGTTTCGAGCGCCGGCGGTTCCGCGCCGCCCTTGATGGCGGCCTCCACGCGCCGGGCGACCTCCTGCACCGCGTCGGCGCCGATGTTGCCGGACACCCCCTTCAGCGTGTGGGCGTCGCGTTCGGCGGTGGCGCGGTCGTTGGCGGCGAGCGCGGCGCGGATGCGTTCGACGGCGTCCGCCTGGCCCGCCGCGTATTTCTTCAACAGGCTCAGGTAGAGCTTGCGGTTGTTCGCCGTGCGCTTCAGTCCGCCGGCCATGTCGAGGCCGGGAATGGAAGCGGGCAGGCCATCGGCCGCCGGCTCGGCGGCGACGGCCGGGGGGGCGGAAAAGTCAGCGCCGGCGGGACGGCGGCCGGCGGCGGCGCGGCGCGGCGCGCCCCACTTTTCGAGCGTGCGATAGAGATGATCGGGATCGATCGGCTTGGTGACGTGGTCGACCATGCCCTCGGCCTCGCAGCGCTCGCGCTCCTCGACCATCGCGTGGGCGGTCATCGCGATCACCGGCAGGTCGGCGAAACGCGCTTGCCGCTTGATCTCCACCGTCGCCTGATGGCCATCCATTACCGGCATCTGCATGTCCATGAGGACGAGATCGAAGGGCAGCGGATCGGACGCCGCCGCCAGCAGCTCCAGCGCCTCCTTGCCATTATTCGCCACCGAGACATTCACGCCCTGGCTTTCCATCAGTTCGACGGCGATCTGCTGGTTGATCTCGTTGTCCTCGACCAGCAGGGCATGCACGCCGGCGATGTCGAAGCGGTGCGCCGCGTCCCGGCTTTCGGCGCGCATCCGCGCGCGCAGCTCCGGCGCGAAGATTTCAGCCATCGCGTCCCACAGGTGCGACTGGCTGACCGGCTTGACCAGGAAGGCGCGCGCGCCGGATTTTTCCGCCTGGTCGCGCACGTCATCGACGCCGAAGGCCGTGACCATGATGACCGCGGGCGGATGCGCGAGCGCGGCGTCGGCGCAAATGCGCCGCGTCGTCTCGATGCCGTCCAGGCCCGGCATGCGCCAGTCCATGAAGACCACCTTGTAGGGATCGTCGCCATCCGCGCGCCGCACGGCGTCGATGGCCTCGGTGCCCGATTTCACCGCGTCGACGCGCATGCCGAGGCCGCGCAGCTGCTCGGTGAGAATCTCGCGGGCCACCGGGTTGTCGTCCACCACCAGCGTGCGATATTCCTTGACCGAGAGCGGCACCTTCTCGCGCGGCTTTTCGTTGCCGATCCCGAACCAGGCGAGGAACTTGAAGTGGCTGCCTGCGCCGGCCCGCGACTCGACCCAGATCCGGCCATCCATCATCTCGACGAGGCGCTTGCAGATCGTCAGGCCGAGGCCGGTGCCGCCATACTTGCGCGTGGTCGAGCCGTCGGCCTGGCTGAAGGCCTGGAACAGCCGGCCGGCCTGCTCCGGCGTCATGCCGATGCCGGTGTCCTCGACGTCGACAGCCAGCTGCACCCGCTCGGTTCCACCGCTGGCGTCGCGGGCGGCAACGCGCACATCGACCTTGATGTGGCCCTGTTCCGTGAACTTGACGGCGTTGTTGATGAGGTTGGTGAGAACCTGGCCGACGCGCAACGGGTCTCCCAGCAGGTTCTGCGGCACGTCGGGGGCGACGTGGATGAGGAACTCCAGGCCCTTGTCGTGCGCCTTGTGGCTGACCACCGTGGTGACGTCGCCCATCACGTCGTCGAGCCAGAAGGGGATCGTCTCCATCTCCATCTTGCCCGCCTCGATCTTCGAGAAATCGAGGATGTCGTTGATGATGCCCAGCAGCGCGACGCCGGCGTTGTGGATCTTCTGGACGTAGTCCTTCTGCTTCGGCGCCAGCTCGGTCTTCAACGCCAGGTGCGACATGCCGATGATGGCGTTCATCGGCGTGCGGATCTCGTGGCTCATGTTGGCGAGGAACATGCTCTTGGCCTGGGTGGCATCCTCGGCCCGGGCGCGCGCCGCCTCCAGCTCTTCGCCCTTGGCCTGGATTTCGGCGTTCGCCTGTTCGAGCGTGTCGCGCTGCGCCAGCAACTCTTCCTTCTGTTCGAGCAGTTCCTCCTCCGAGGCGCGCAGCTCCTCGGCCTGCGCGGCCAGTTCGATCTGCTGGCGCCGGCTTTCGTCGAGCAGTTGACGCGTCTTCTGGTTGCGCTCGAAGATGTCGATGTTGAGCGCGACCAGCGGCAGCACCTCGTCGAGCAGCGCCATGGCGCGCGCGCCGAAAGGCGCGAACGAGGCGACCTCGATGACCGCGGGAATGTTGCCATCCGGCAGCATGACTGGCGCGGCCAGCAGGAAGCGCGGCGGTGCCTCGCCGAGTCCGGAGGCGACATGGATGTAATCCGGGGGAATGTCCGATAGCAGGATCGGAGTACGCTCCAGCACGCACTGGCCGACGATGCCCTCGCCCGCCCGGAACTGCCGCGACAGCTCCTTGCGCGCGCGGAAGCCATGGCTGCCAAGCAGGCTGTATTGCCCGGACTCACGCTCGTGGTAGTAGAAGACGCCGACCTGCGCGTCCAGCAACGGGGTCAGCGTGGCCATCAGGTGGCGCGCGAAATCGGCCATCGACTCCTGATTCTGCAGCGACGCCACCACTTCGGCGCTGTGCCCCTTCACCCAGCCAAGACGCTCCTGCGCCAGCACCACCTCCTGCAGCTTGACGAGCGCCTGCGTCATGCGCCCGATTTCGTCGGCACGCGCGCGATCGGCCGCTTCGACATGCCCGGGGTTGCCGGCGCCCAGCGCGACAAGATTGTCGGTGAGACGCAGGATCGGCTGCAGCAGCTGCTGGCGCATCAGGGCGACCAGCACGAGCGCCAGCAGCACCGTGGCAACCATGAAGCCTGCCATCAGCTTCCATCCGGACTGGAACAGGTCGGCGGCCAGCGCCGCCGCGCCGTCGGCGCCATCCTGATTGAAGATGAGCAGTCGCTGCAACTCCGAGCGCGCGGCATCGAGCGCCGGGCCGGCCTTGGTCTGCAATTGCGCCTGGGCGTCGATGTCCTGGTTGCCGCGCGCCAGGGTTAGCACGGGCGCCACCTCCGCCTTGTAACGTTCATGGGCCGCCAGAAACTTTTCATTCAGCTGGCGCTCTTCCTCCAGGACAGCCGTGGTGGCGTATTTGGCCCAGGCCCGGTCCAGACGCTGGCGTCCCGCCTCGATCTGCGCCTCCAGGCCGGCCATGTCGGTTTCGAAGGTGGAGAGGATGTGCGCATTCACCAGCCGGCGTTCGTCGGCGAGCAGGCTGTCGACCCGGCCGAGATTACGCGCGGCGATCAGCCAGTTGGTGCGCATCTCCACCGTCGTCGCGTTGACCTCGGACAGACGATGGATGGCCAGGGCGCCGGCCAGCAGCGCCAGCGCGACCACCGCCAGGAAGGCGAGCGACAGCTTGCGCGTGATGGGCATATCGCGGAGTTTGTCGGACAGGCTCATGAGTGTTCCTCGTCATCGCCGGAGCGCCGGGCGGACTTGCCCGGCAGATACACCGAGCCGCCGCACGGCCGAAAATAGGGTTCGGCACGGTCGAGCCCGCCCTCGACCTGCCCGAGCACCAGCAGACCATCGGCCCGCACCAGCGCGGCGAACCTCTCGAACAGGTGATAGCGGGCGCTCTCGGAAAAATAGATCATGACGTTGCGACAAAAAATGGCATCGAAGCGGCGACCCGTTTCGCATTCCGGCCAGGCGGCGGCCAGCAGGTCGAGTCGCGCGCAGCGCACCATGCCGCGCAGGGCGTCCGTCACCGCCCAGCGCCGCGTCGCGGCTGTCCCGCCCGGACTCAGGTAGCGGGCGCGCAAGTCATCCGGAAGCTGCTGCAACACCTCCTCGCGGTAACTCGCCGCCCGCGCCAGGGCCAGGGCCTCCGTGTCGATATCGGTCGCGAGAATCTCCACCTCGGCGTCGATGCCGGCGATCCGGCGCGCCTCGGCGACGACGATGGCCATCGACCACGCTTCCTCGCCGCTGGCGCAGCCGGCCGACCACAGGCGCAGGGATGGACGCGCCGTCCCGCCGGCGCTGACTTTTTTGCGCAGCTGGGTAATCAGGTGTTCGAGCAGGATCTGGAAATGCTCCGGCTCGCGCCAGAAATACGTGTAATTGACGGCAAGCTGGTTGCGCAGTTCCTCGATGGCGGCTGCCTCGCCTCGTTCCGCGCGCGCCAGCAGGCTTTCCAGCGCGGCCGCGCCGTGCGTCCGGACATAGCCGGCGACGCGCCGGCGCAGGTGCTCGCCGCGTTCTCCCGCCGCGGCGAGGCCCGAAGCGCGAGCGATCACGGCGGCCACACGCCCGAGCGACATTTCGTCCTGAACCACCGGCCAATCCATCAGGTTTTGAGTCGCTCGATCTGCTTCGCCTTTTCGGCCATGTCCGCGTCGCTGTCGGCGAAGCGCGCGGCGATGGCGCGAAATTCGTCCTGCAACGCGACGAAGGCATCGACGATGTCGGGATCGAAGTGCGCGCCCTTGCCCTCGACGATGATCTTCACCGCCTGCTCGTGCGGCATGCCGTCCTTGTAGACCCGGCGACTGATCAGGGCGTCATAGACGTCGGCCACCGCCATCAGGCGCGCGCTGATCGGGATGTCGTCGCCGCCGATGCCGTCGGGATAGCCGGAGCAGTCCCACTTTTCCTGGTGGTAGTAGGCGATTTCCTTGGCGAACTTGAGGAAGTCGACCTTCATGCCGAGCTGGTCCTCCGCTGCCTGGATGGCGTCGCGCCCAAGCGTGGTGTGGGTTTTCATGATCTCGAACTCTTCCGGCGTGAAGCGGCCCGGCTTGAGCAGGATGCGGTCGGGAATGCCGACCTTGCCGATGTCGTGCAGCGGCGCCGACTTGAACAACATGTCGATCGTCGCGTCGGTGAGGAAATAGCCGAAGCGCGGATGCGTCCGGAGCTTGCGCGCCAGCTCAAGCACGTAATACTGGGTGCGGCGGATGTGGTTGCCGGTGTCGCTGTCGCGCGTTTCCGCCAGGGACGCCATGGCCAGGATCGTGACGTCCTGGATCGCCGAAATCTCGCGCGTGCGCTTGGCGACCTCGCGCTCGAGAAACTCGCTCTTGTCGCGCAGGAAATCGGCGGCGGCCTTGATCTGCAGGTGGTTGGCGACGCGCGCCATCACGATGGGCGGCGACACGGGCTTGGTGATGTAATCGACCGCGCCCATTTCGAGGCCCTTTTTCTCGTCCTCGACCTCGCTCATCGCGGTGAGGAAGATCACGGGAATGTCGCGCGTCGCCGGATTGGCCTTCAGCTCGCGGATCACGTCGTGGCCCGACAGGCCGGGCATCATGATGTCAAGCAGCACCAGATCGGGCGGCGGCGCGGCTTGGGCGATCTTGAGCGCCTTCTCGCCGTTGTTCGCCACCTTGACCTTGTAGGTATCCTTGAGCAGGCCGGACATGAGGGAGAGATTGTCCGGCGTGTCGTCTACCACGAGCACCGTGGCCTTGTCGGTGAAATCGAGTGCATCCATCGCCTGGCTCCCTGAGCTGTCGTTTTTGGGCTTATTGTGGTCATCATAACCTCAGCCCCGCTCCCTTGCCAGCGGCATCGCAGCCATTGCAGGCATCGGCGTGCGACACTGTTATTGCGTCGCAACAAAAGTCAGGTAAGAATGCGGCAAGAACAACCCCGGGATATCCCATGAGCAAAGTCGACCTGATCGAAACCATCGAAAACCGCACCTTCGCCGAAATCCAGGTCGGCGACGTCGCCACGCTGGTGCGCACCCTGCGACCCGAGGACATCCAGATGTTCGCCATCCTGTCCGGCGACATGAACCCGACCCACGTCGATCCGGAATACGCGCGTTCCTCGCAGTTCCGCGAGGTCGTCGCCCACGGCATGTGGGGCGGCATGCTGTTCTCCAACGTGCTCGGCACTCAGTTCCCCGGCCCCGGCACGGTGTATGTCGACCAGAGCCTGCATTTCGAGCGCTCGGTGCGCGTCGGCGACACGCTCACCGTGACCGTGACCTGCCAGCGCAAGTTCGACCACAACCACCACATCCTGTTCGACTGCGACTGCACCAACCAGGACAACGAACGCATCATCCACGGCACCGCCGAGGTCGTCGCCCCGACCGAGAAAATCAGGCGGCCGAAGATGGCGCTGCCGGAGATCAAGCTCTCCGCCACCAAGACCGCGCGCTACGAACACGTGCTGGAGATCACGCGCGGCCTCGCGCCGATCCCGATGGCGGTCATCCACCCCTGCGATACCGAATCGCTCAAGGGCGCCTTGCAGGCGCGCGACCGCGGGCTCATCGACCCGACGCTGGTCGGCCCCGAGGAGAAGATCCGCAAGCTGGCGGAAGAACTCGAACTCGACCTCTCCGGCTGCAACTTCCTCAACGTGCCGCACAGCCACGCCGCCGCCGAGATCGGCGTCGCGCTCGCGCGCGAGGAACAGGTCGAGGCGCTGATGAAGGGGTCCCTGCATACCGACGAATTGATGGCCGAAGTCGTGGACAAGGTCAATGGCCTGCGCACCGACCGCCGCATCAGCCACGTCTTCATGATGGACGTGCCAACCTATCCGCGCCCGCTGCTGATCACCGACGCCGCCGTCAATATCGCGCCCAATCTGGTGACCAAGGTCGACATCGTCCAGAACGCCATCGACCTCGCGCGCATGCTGCACATCGCCGAGCCGAAGGTGGCGATCCTCGCCGCCGTCGAGACCGTGAACCCCGACATGCAGGCGACGCTCGACGCCGCCGCGCTGTGCAAGATGGCCGACCGCGGCCAGATCAAGGGCGGCGTGCTCGACGGCCCGCTCGCCTTCGACAACGCGATCTCGGTGGTCGCGGCGCGCACCAAGGGCATCAAGTCCGCCGTCGCCGGCCAGGCCGACATCCTGCTGGTGCCGGACATCGAATCGGGCAACATGCTCGCCAAGCAGCTCGAATACCTCGCCGACGCGCTCTCGGCCGGCATCGTACTCGGCGCGCGCGTGCCGATCGTGCTCACCAGCCGCGCCGATTCGGCGCAGACGCGCACCGCTTCCACCGCCATCGCCGTCGTGATGGCGCACGCCAAGCGCGCCGCCGCCAAGTGAGGATGCCATGGCCGACGCCCTATTGACCCTCAACGCCGGTTCCTCCTCGATCAAGTTCGCCTTGTTCGAGCGCGCCGCTCCCGTGCCCGCCCGGCCCGAACTCGTCGGCCAGATCGACGGCATCGGCGCCACCCCCCATCTCAAGGCCAGGGACAAGGCCGGCAACACGCTCGACGACATCGACCTGCCGATCGATGGCGATGGCCAGCACCGCGCCGCGCTCGCGCATCTCGTCGACTGGCTGCACGCCCACGAGGCCGGCTGGACCATCGCCGGCGTCGGCCACCGCGTCGTGCATGGCGCGGAAAGCTATTCACACCCGATCAGGCTGAACGACGCCCATGTCGCCCGTCTCAGGGAATTCATTCCCCTCGCGCCCCTGCACCAGCCGCACAACCTCGCCGGCATCGAGGCGATGCGCGACGCGCTGCCGGGCATTCCGCAAGTCGCCTGCTTCGATACCGCCTTCCATCGCACCCAGCCGCCCATCGCCCAGCTGTTCGCGCTGCCGCGCCGCATCACCGCGCAGGGTGTGCGCCGCTACGGTTTCCACGGCCTCTCCTACGAATACATCGCCGACGTGCTGCCGCTGCACCTGCCCGCCGCGCAGGCCGACGGCCGCGTCATCGTCGCCCATCTCGGCAACGGCGCCTCGATGTGCGCGATGCTCGGCAGGAAGAGCCAAGCGACGACGATGGGCTTCACCGCCGTCGAGGGCCTGATGATGGGCACGCGCACCGGCAGCCTCGATCCCGGCGTGCTGCTCTATCTGATGGACTACGACGGCATGGACGCCAAGGCGCTGACCAGGCTGCTTTACAAGGAATCCGGCCTGCTCGGCGTCTCGGGCGTCTCGCAGGACATGCGCGAACTGCTTGCTTCCGACAAGCCCGAGGCGCGGGAAGCCGTCGACCTGTTCTGCTACCGCATCGTGCGCGAGATCGGTTCGCTCGCCGCCGCCATCGGCGGACTCGACGCGCTGGTGTTCACCGGCGGCATCGGCGAGCATGCCGCGCCGGTGCGCGAAGCGGTCTGCCGCCAGCTCGGCTGGCTCGGCCTCGACCTTGACGCCGCCGCCAATGCGCAGGATGCGGAAAACATCGCCGCGCCGGCCAGCCGCGTCGCCGCGCTGGTGCTGCCGACCAACGAAGAATGGATGCTGGCGCGCCACACCGCCGAACTGCTTTGACCGACCAGCCGCCGCCGCGCCACAGCCGCTTCGACGACATCCAGGGCATCCTGACCGGCGCCCTCGTGGTGTCCCTCGGCATCCTGCTCATCAAGAGCGGCGGCCTGCTCACCGGCGGCGCGGTCGGCCTGGCCTTCCTGCTGCACTATGCCGCCGGCGCCAACTTCGGCCTCGCCCTCTTCCTCATCAACCTGCCCTTCTACTGGCTGGCGCTCAAGCGCATGGGGGCGGAGTTCACGCTGAAGACCCTCGCCACCGTCTCGCTCGTCGCCCTGCTGACCGAGACCCTGCCGCGCGTCCTCGCCATCGCGCGCATCGAGCCGCTGTTCGCCGGCCTCGCCGGCGGCCTGCTGATGGGCGTGGGCATGCTGATCCTGTTCCGCCACCGCGCCAGCCTCGGCGGCTTCAATGTCCTCGTACTCTGGTTGCAGGAACGCAACGGCTGGCGCGCCGGCAAGCTGCAGATGGGTCTCGACGTCGCGATCCTGCTCGGCGCCGCCTTCATCGCGCCGCCGCTGCTGCTGGCGGCTTCGGTGCTGGGCGCCGTGCTGCTCAACTTCGCCCTGGCCGTGAATCACAGGCCGGGGCGCTACATGGCCTTCTAACCAGCCGCCGTCCTGCCAGCGCTGACTTTTCCTTCCAGCCTGAAGAAGCTCATCAGTTCCTGCAACTGTGCGGCCTGGCCGCCCATCTCCTCGGCGGTGGCGGCGAGTTCCTCGGAGGCCGAGGCGTTCTGCTGCGTCGCCTTGTTGA
>JBFMDJ010000007.1:0-171195 GCA_040754195.1 Pseudomonadota bacterium
CTAGTTTTCCTGAGGCCGTTTCCGCAATCTCGCCGGCCTTTCTGTCCGTATTTGCCGAGGCCGAAGAAGCGGCCCAAATGGGCCTCAATCAAATTGCTGGGCCAGGGTATCGAAAGGCGTTCGAGTTCTTGATTAAGGATTACGCGAAATCGATCGCACCTGATCGCGCTGCTGAGATCGAGGCAAAATTTGCTGGTGCGGTGGTTAGCGATTTCGTTGGTGACCCACGAATCCAAGCGGTTGCAAAGCGATCACTTTGGCTTGGAAACGATGAAACCCACTATCTCAGAAAATGGACGGACCACGACGTTTCTGATCTGGTCACGCTCATAAAGTTAACCGCAAACTGGATTGAGATTGACCACCTATCAAAGTCTTATGTTGAGTCGATGCCTGACCCAAAAAGCGCATAACCCGGCAGTCCACCGGACGCTGCGAGATAAAGCCGCGCAGCGCCGGTCAGCTCCACGTTAGAGCTCATCCATCAGAGGTTTTACGATGCCCGATATAGCCACCATTGGAGCCGCACTCAACAGCCTTAAGGCAGCCACAGATATTGCGAAGTTTCTGCGTGAAAGCGATTTGTCGCTTGAGCGTGCCGAATTCAAGCTTAAGCTGGCCGATCTTGTCGGTGCCCTCGCTGACACTAAGCTTGAACTCATTGAAGTCCAAGAAGCGTTGTCAGAGAAAGACAAAAGAATTGCGGAGCTTGAGGAGGCCTTTGAGAGCAAAGGCTCCCTCGTGCGCCACAATGATGCCTACTATGTAGCTGACGAAGCCGGCAGCCCCACTGGCATTCCCTATTGCCTACGCTGTTGGGAGAACGATCACAAGAAGCGCCAACTTGTGCGTGAAGCTAAGGACTATCGGACACGCGTTTGTACTGCCTGTGGGCACAGATATGAGGGCCGCCTCGCAGGGGACATCCAACCGCCCGAGGATCAACCATCTGAGCAGGCCTAACGCCCAATGAATACGACAATTGCCGAAGCTATCCGTGATAGGAAGGTTCTGGAGCTCCGATATCACGGATATTCCAGAATCGTGGAACCCCATGCCTACGGGCGTGACAAGGACGGTGACGAAATACTGCGGTGCTTTCAAACCTCTGGGGGGAGCGAGAGCGGAGAGCGGATTGGCTGGAAGTTACTGAAGGTGCGTGACGTCTTCACATTGCATCTAACCCAAGTGACATTCACGCCGCGCCCCGAGTATCGCCGCAATGATAAAGCGATGGTTTATGTCTTCAGCCAGCTATAGCATGAGCTCTAACCTTACAGTCGAGCGGACCTGTGCGAAAGGCCGCGCTGGCCGCTCACTTCCACGTTCTGAACGTCCGCTTCCCCTCCCTGACTACTTCCGCTTCGGGTCGAAAGTCAGCGCTGGCGGGACGGCGCGGAGTGCGCCTACCAAAGCACCTTGAGGCCGGCCGCCGTGTAGGCCGGCAGTGCGCAGTCCCGGGTGATCAGGACGTGCTGCCGCTGGATGGCTTGCCAGACCAGCAGGCGGTCGAAGGGATCGCGGTGCGGGACGCGGGGCAAGCGATGGGAACTGGCGGTTTCGTCCGCGTCAGGGGCGATCAGGGTCAGCCCCATGTCGCGGGCGACGCCCACCAGGCTTTCCGGCGTGCAGCGATCGAGCGCAAGCTTGCCCAGCGCGAACTTGAGGGAGATTTCCCAGAAGGTGACGGAGGACAGGTGGATCGCGTTGCCGGTGTCGGCGATGGCCGTCCGTGCCTTGCGGCCGAGCTTTTCCGGGGCGAAGACGGCCCACAGGAAGGCATGGGTATCGAGCAGGCAGTTCATGCCGCCAGGAATTCTTCGTCGCTCAGCTTGAAGTCGTCCGCGACGGCAAAGCCGGCGCGGCCTTTCAGCAATCCCAGCGGACGCTTGCCGGCCTGCGCGGAAAATTCGGCATAGGGCACCAGCGCGGCGACGCGCTCCTTTTTGCGGCCGTAACAGACCACGACCGACTCTCCCGCCTGCACGGCGGTCAGCACTTCGGAAAAATGGGCCTTGAATTCGCCGATGGTGAGCGTGCGCATGGGAAGCTCCGAAAGAATGACGCGACGCGACGCATCCTGCGCTTATCGTGACAAGTTGTCAAGATGAGGCTTGGTGCGAGCCGACACTTCAAGAGCGTGGCACGGGGGGCGCTCAGGCCGCCGCCCACTGGGCGGTGGCGATGCCCTGGCCGAGGTCGGCCTCGACCAGGCGGCGGCGCACCTCCAGCAGCCTCTCGATCAGCGCCGGTTCGGCGCGGCCGTAGGCCTCGGCGTCCGGCCGGCGATTGACCACCACGCCCAGCAGTTCCGTGATCGCGTTGCCGATCGAGTTCTGGCTGATCGTGACGATCAGCTGGCCCTTGTCGTTGCGGTAGATGAGCTGCTTGAAGGCCGGCTGCCAGCGGATCGCGTTGGCATACTTGGCGTCGGTGATGCAGCGGTCGCGCACCATCTTCGCCGCCTTGAGGAAATCGTTGTTGAACAGCAGCCTTTCCTCGACCAGCTCCGGGAAATTGATGTCGCGCGGCAGCGGCGAGTTGCGCGTGGAGACCTGGCCGAAGAAGGTCCGGTAGAAATCGGTGAAGCCCTTGAGGATGATGTCGTATTCCTTCCAGAACTGCACTTCCCTGAGCGTCGCCGCGCCGCCGGGTATGCCCCAGCTCGGCAGGCCTTGCGGGTAGCCGGTGAGGGCGAGGCGGCATTCGCCCTTGTCGCAGGGCTTGAGGATCTTGAGGTCGAGGGCGTCGAAGAAGGCGCGATAGACGTCGCGCATGTGCGCCTGGAACAGCGAGTGCTGGCCGCCGTCGGTGAGGTTCGGGTTGTCGGCGTTGGCGAGCGGCGCGGCGGCCAGTTCGGCCTTGTCGAAGACGATGAAGTGGTTGTGCAGCATGCGGATGCTGGGCACGCCGGGAGAGGTGAGCGGCCAGGTCGCGTCGAGGCTGGCCTCGCCGGCGAGCACGAGATGGGCATCCGGGTCGGGATAGCGCTCCAGCATGAAGGCGATGATGATCTGGTTCATGCGGTTCCAGACGTTCTTCACGGCCTCCGGCACCTGGGTGCGGCGCACCGGCCGGCCGAGCGGGTCGAGGATGCTCTGCGAGGTGTTGTAGATGATCGAGCAGTCGAACTCGTTGCTGTGGCCCAGCGCCTTGCGGTAGAGCAGCAGTCCTTCCGGATTTTGCAGCAGCCCGTTGTTATGCACGAGGTCGTTGAGGTTCTCGGTGCTGTTGAAGAATTCGTTGGGCTTCATGCCTTCCGGCACGTCGAGGGGAATGGGGCGGAAGGGCGTGACGATTTCGCGCGGACCGGACTGCATGGCTTGCTCTCGCTGGCGGACGGAAAGCGCCGATTGTGCGCGTAATCGCTGTTACAAATTACTTGTGTTTTTTATTTGGGTATTTGAAATAGAATGGCTGGACTGGACTGTCCAGTCTAATCTAATCACGTGAAATGACCGCCTGCCTGCCCACCGAGAATCCGTCCGATTGCCGCGCACGCCTGTTGCTGGCGGCCTGCGAGGCGTTCGCCGCCGAAGGCTACCGCGTCGGCGTGGATCGCATCGCCAGCGCCGCTGGCGTCGCCAAGCAGACGCTCTACAACCATTTCCAGAGCAAGGCGGAGCTGTTCGCCGAGGTGATTCGCCAGGCGACCTCCGAATTCCTGATCGCCCTGGGCGACGACGGCGAAGGGCTGCGCGAGCGCCTCGTGCGCTTCGGCGCGCGCTATCGCGAAAAGCTGCTGGCGCCGGCCGGACTGGGGCTGTATCGCATGCTGGTCGCCGAGACGGCCCGCTTCCCCGAACTGGCCGCCGCGTTCTATGCGGCGGGACCGCAACGCACCGCCGCGCGCCTGCGCACGGTGCTGGAAGAGGCGATGCGACGCGGCGAATTGCGTGCCGACGATCCGGAGTTCGCCGTCACGCTGCTGCTATCGATGCTCGTGGGCCACGAACGCAGCAACAGCCTGTTTTGCGGCGAAGCATCCGCCGCGCCCGATCCCGCCGCCGCCGGCCGGATCGTCGATTGTTTTCTCCGCGCCTTCGCGCCGGAACCTGAACGGAGCCTGCCATGAAAAGAATCCTGCCTGCGTTGATGCTGCTCTCGCTCGCCGCTTGCGGCGAAGGCGACAAGAAGGGCGCTCCGGCCGGGGCGCCCGGCGCGCAGATGCCGCCGGCCGAGGTCGACGTGATCACGGTCGCCGCGGGCAGCGCGACGATCACCCAGGATCTGCCGGGCCGCCTGCAGGCCGTGCGTTCGGCCCAGGTGCGGGCGCGCGTCGAAGGCGTGGTCGAGCAGCGGCTGTTCGCCGAGGGCAGCGACATCAAGGCCGGCACGCCGCTGTTCCGCATCGACGCGCGCACCTTCCAGGCGCAGGTCGCGGCGGCGGAAGCCGATCTCGCGGCGGCGCGGGCGGTATTCGACCGCTACCGGCCGCTGCTCGACATCAAGGCGGTGAGCCAGCAGGAGTTCGATGCCGCGCAGGCGCGCGTCAAGCAGGCCGAGGCCGCGCTGGCCAAGGCCAAACTCGACATGGAGAACGCCGTGCCGCCGGCGCCGATTTCCGGGCGCATCGGCCGCGCGCTGGTCACCGAGGGCGCGCTGGTCGGCAAGGGCGAGGCGACGCATCTGGCGACCATCGAGCAGATCGATCCGATCCGCGTCGAGTTCACGCAGAGCTATTCGGACCTGCTGCGCCTCCAGCAGGCCGTCAAGGCCGGCAAGCAGAAGAAGGCGGATGCGGCGCAGGTCGAACTGCTGCTCGAGGACGGCTCGCTTTACCCGGAGAAAGGCCGCCTGCAATTCACCGACCTCGCCGTCGATCCGAACAGCGGCGCCGTGGTGCTGCGCGCGGAATTTCCCAATCCGCGCCGGGAACTGTTGCCGGGCACCTTCGTGCGCGTGCGCTTCCCGCAGGCCCGGATCGACGCGGCGCTGCGCGTGCCGCAGCGCGCGGTGCTGGGCGGCCCGCAGGGGCAGAGCGTGCTGAGCGTGAATGCCGAGGGCGTGGTGGTGCCGCTGCCGATCAGGACGGGCGCCATGGCCGGCGGCGACTTCATCGTCACGGATGGCCTCAAGGGCGGCGAGCAGGTGATCGTGAACGGCCTGCAGAAGGCCAAGCCGGGCAGCCCCGTGAAGCCCGTGCCTTGGGCGCCGGATGCGCCCCTGATGGCGCCGCCCGCCGCGCCCGCGCAGGCGCGGTAAGCCATGTTCGCCAAGTTCTTCATCGACCGGCCGATCTTCGCCTGGGTCATCGCGATCATCATCCTGCTCGGCGGCAGCCTCGCGCTGCGCCAGTTGCCCGTCGCGAGCTATCCGTCCGTCGCGCCGCCCGCGCTGTCGATTTCCGTGTCCTATCCCGGCGCGTCCGCGCAGGTGGTCGAGGAAACCGCCGTCGCGCTGATCGAGCAGGAGATGAACGGCATCGACCGGCTGCTCTACATGGATTCCGCTTCCGAACAGAACCTCGGCACGGTGACGCTGACCTTCGAGGCCGGCACCAACCTCGACCTGGCCTCGGTCGAGGCGCAGAACCGCATCAAGCGCGTCGAGGCGCGCCTGCCGGAAGACGTGCGCCGCCTCGGCGTGACGGTGAACAAGGCGGCGCGCAACTACCTGATGTTCATCGCGCTGTTCTCGCCCGACAAGTCGAAGAACAACGTCGACCTCGGCAGCTATGCGGCGGCGAACGTGCTGGAAAGCATCCGCCGCACGCCGGGCGTCGGCGAGGCGATCCTGTTCGGCACCGAATACTCGATGCGGCTGTGGCTCAAGCCCGACCGCCTCCAGGCTTTCAACCTCACGCCGGGCGACGTGGCGAAGGCGGTGCGCGCGCAGAACACGCAGATCGCGGCCGGCGAACTGGGCCAGCTTCCCGCGCTGCCCGGCCAGCAGATCAACGCCGTGATCGTCACGCGCTCGCGCCTGGCGACGCCCGAGGAGTTCGGCAACGTCATCGTCAGGAGCGACGGGCGCGGCGCCACGGTGCGCGTCAGGGACGTCGCCCGCGTGGAACTGGGGGCGCAGGACTATTCGATCGCCGCGCGCATCGACGGGCAGCCCATCGCCGCCATCGCCATCCGCATGGCGCCGGGCGCCAACGCGCTCGATACCGCCAGGGCGGTCAAGGACAAGATGCAGGAGCTGTCCCGATACTTCCCGCAGGGCATCGACTGGGCCGTGCCCTACGACACCTCGACCTTCGTCGACATCTCGATCAAGGAGGTGCTGAAGACGCTGGCCGAGGCGATGATCCTCGTGGTGCTGGTGATGTATCTGTTCCTCGAAAACGTCCGCGCCACCTTCATCCCGGCGATCGTCGTGCCGGTGGCGCTGGTGGGCGCGACGGTCGGCCTCTATCTGTTCGGCTACTCGATCAACGTGCTGACCCTGTTCGCCATGGTGCTGGCGATCGGCATCGTCGTGGACGACGCGATCGTCGTGGTCGAGAACGTCGAGCGCATCATGAGCGAGGAGGGCCTGAGCCCGCGCGCCGCGACGCGCAAGGCGATGGGCCAGATCGTGAATGCCATCATCGCCATCTCGCTGGTGCTGGCGGCGGTGTTCGTGCCGATGGCCTTCTTCGGCGGTTCGACCGGCGCGATCTACCGCCAGTTCGCGGTGACGCTGGTGCTGGCGATGGGTTTCTCGGTGCTGATGGCGCTGACGCTGACGCCCGCCCTGTGCGCCAGCCTGCTCCGGCACGAGAAGGGGCAGGATGACGTACTGCCCTCGACCGGCTTTTTCGGCTGGTGGAACCGCTTCTTCGCCCGCACCGTGCAGAACTATGTCGCCACGACGCGTCGCCTGCTCGGCAAGCCGGGCCGCTGGCTGCTGCTCTATGGCGTCATCCTCGTCGCCACCGGCTGGCTGTTCGTCAAGCTGCCGGGCAGCTTCCTGCCGGACGAAGACCAGGGCTACTTCATCAGCGTCGTGCAGCTGCCGTCGGGCGCGACGCGCGAACGCACGCTGGAGGTGCTGTCCGTCGTCGAGCAGCATTACCTGAAGCAGCCGGAGGTCCAGCATGTGATCGGCGTCGCCGGCTTCTCGTTCTTCGGGCGCGGACAGAACGCGGCGATCGTGTTCACCCGCCTGAAGGGGTGGGACGAGCGGCCCGGCAAGGAGCACGAGGCCGGCTCGATCGTGCGGCGCGCGAACATGGCCTTCTCCCGCATCAAGCAGGCGATGATTTTCGCCATCAACGTGCCGCCGATTCCGGAGCTGGCGGCGGTCGGCGGCTTCGACATGCGCCTGCAGGACCGCGGCGGGCTGGGACGCGAGAAATTGCTGGAGGCGCGCAACATGGCGCTCGGCCTGGCGGGCAAGAATCCCGTGCTGGCCGGCGTGCGGCCGGAAGGGCAGGAGGCGGGACCGCAGATCTTCCTCGATGTCGATCGCCTCAAGGCGCGCGCGCTGGGCATCGACCTCGCCGAACTCAACGAAACCCTCCAGGCTTCGCTCGGCACGGCCTACATCAACGACTTCGTGCGGCAGGGACGCATCCTGCGCGTGCAGATGCAGGCCGACGCCACGATGCGCGACACGCCGGAGGACATCCTGCGCCTGCCGGTGCGCAATGGTCGCGGCGACATGATCCCGCTGGCCGAGGTCGCGCGCGCGAAATGGATCGTCGGTTCGCCCAAGCTCGACCGCTACAACGGCCTGCCGGCGATGAAGATTTCCGGCGCCGCCGCGCCGGGCCGCTCGACCGGCGAGGCGATGGCGGCGATGGAGGCGGTGGCGGCCCAGCTGCCGCCGGGCATCGGCTTCGAATGGTCCGGCACTTCCTTCGAGGAGCGCCAGTCGGGTAGCCAGGCGCCCTTCCTGTTCGGCATCTCGCTGATCGTGGTCTTCCTCTGCCTCGCCGCGCTGTATGAAAGCTGGTCGATTCCGTTCGCGGTGATGCTGGTGGTGCCGCTCGGCATCTTCGGCGCGGTGTCGGCGGTGATGCTGCGCGGCCTGCCGAACGACGTCTATTTCAAGGTCGGACTGATCGCCATCATCGGCCTGTCGGCGAAGAACGCGATCCTGATCATCGAGTTCGCGCGCGAATTGCAGGAGCAGGGCAGGGAACTGGTCGAGGCGACGCTGGAAGCCTGCCGCCTGCGCTTCCGCCCGATCCTGATGACCTCGATCGCCTTCATCTTCGGCGTGCTGCCGCTGGCGATCTCGACCGGCGCGGGCGCCAACAGCCGCCATGCCATCGGCACCGGCGTGATGGGCGGCATGATCGCGGCGACCGTGCTGGCGGTGTTCCTCGTCCCCGTCTTCTTCGTCGTGGTCCGGCGCATCTTCCCCGGCCATGCGCGCCATCATGCGGAGACCGATCATGAATAAGCTGCTGCCGCTGGCCTGCGCGGCCCTGCTGTCCGGCTGTTCCTCCCTGCCCGAATTCCTGCGGCCCGCAGCGCCGGTGCCGGAGCAGTGGCCCGTGGAAAAAGTCAGCCCCGGCGGGACGGCGATCACCGACGACTGGCGCGCCTTTTTCACCGATCCGCGCCTGCAGGAGCTGATCGCCGCCGCGCTGGAGCACAACCGCGACCTGCACGTCGCCGTGGCGCGCGTCGACGAGGCGCGGGCGCTGGCGGGCATCGTCCGTGCGGACCGCTTGCCGAGCGTGGATGTCGCGCTCCAGCAGCAGGCGGCGAAGGTGCCGGGCGATTTGACGGCCTCCGGCCAGCCGGCCATCAGCCGGCGCTACGACGCCAATCTCGGCATGGCCGCCTTCGAGCTCGATTTCTGGGGCCGGGTCGCCAGCCTGGACGAGGCGGCGAAAGCGAACTTCCTCGCCAGCGAATATGCGCGGCAGGCGTTCCGCCTGACGCTGATCGACGGCGTCGCGGCGGCGTATTACGGCCTGATCGAACTCGACCGGCGGCTGGCGCTCGCGGCCGCCACCGCGCGCAGCCGCGCGGAGAGCCGCAAGCTCATCGAGCGGCGCCGCGATGTCGGTCTGGCGGGCGATCTCGACTATTACGCCGCCGACGGCGCCTGGGCGGCGGCGCGGGCGGAGGTGGCCAGCCTGGCGCGGCAGCGCGCGGCGGCGGAAAACGCGCTGCGTCTGCTGGTCGGCGACGATATCGGCGCCGTCCCGCCGGGGCTGACTTTCTTGCCGGTGCCGGAAATCGCCGTCGGCCTGCCCGCGGAAGTGCTGCTGAAGCGTCCCGACGTGCTGGCGGCCGAGCAGAAGCTGATCGCGGCGCATGCCAACATCGGCGCGGCGCGGGCGGCCTTCCTGCCCAGGATCGTGCTCACGGCGACCGCGGGCACCGCCAGCGGCGCGCTGTCCGGCCTGTTCGGCGGCGGCAGCGGCGCGTGGAGCTTCGTGCCGCTGCTCAAGTGGCCGCTGTTCGACGCGGGCCGCACGGAGGCCGGTGTCGACCTTGCCGAGGCCCGCAAGCATGTCGCCGTCGCGGAATACGAGAAGGCCATCCAGCAGGCCTTCCGCGAGGTGGCCGACCTGCTGGCGGCGCGCGCGCATTATGCGGAGCAGGCGCAAGCCCTGGAGGTCGCGCTGGCCGCCCAGGACGAGCGCCTGAAGCGGGTCGAGGCGCGCCATGCGGCGGGCGTGTCGAGCTATCTGGAACTGCTCGACGCCCAGCGCGAACACTTCGCGGCGCAGCAGTCCGTGCTGGCCGCCCGGCGCGCCCAGGCGGTGACGGCCGCGAGCCTGTTCAAGGCCCTGGGCGGGGCGTCCGGCTGAGGCCGCGTGCCGCCGGGAGCGGGGCCGCCGTCCCGCCGGGACTGACTTTTTCTCCGCGGCTTTGCCCGGCGCGCTGGTCAGTCCCCCAAAAATCAGCTACATTTCGAAACCCATTTATAACCATAACCCAGTGAGGTCATCCATGAGCAACAAAGGGCAGATGCTACAAGACCCGTTCCTCAACACCCTGCGCCGCGAGCACATTCCGGTCTCCATCTACCTCGTCAACGGGATCAAGCTGCAGGGACAGGTCGAATCCTTCGACCAGTATGTCGTGTTGCTCAAGAATACCGTCACCCAGATGGTGTACAAGCACGCCATCTCCACCGTGGTTCCCGCCCGCCCGGTCAATATCGGCAACGAAGCCGAGTGATTCCTGCCGGGTTCCCGAAGCCGGCGCGACAACGCCGGCCGTTGCATGTTTGAAAGGCCCGCCGCCGGCGAAAACGCACTGCTGGTCCAGCTCGATTTCGGCGCGGGCGACTTCGCCGAGCGCCTCGAGGAATTCGAACTGCTCGCGACCAGCGCGGGCGCGACGCCGGTGGATACCATTACCGGCAAGCGCGGCCGGCCCGATCCCGCCACCTTCGCGGGCAAGGGCAAGGTGGAGGAAATCGTCGCCGCGGCGGCGGCGACCGGCGCCGATCTGGTGATGTTCAACCACGAACTGTCGCCGGCCCAGCAGCGCAACCTCGAACGTGCCTGCAACATGCGGGTGATCGACCGCACCGCCCTGATTCTCGACATCTTCGCCCTGCGCGCGAAAAGCCACGAAGGCAAGCTGCAGGTCGAGCTGGCCCAGCTGGAGCACCAGATGACGCGTCTGGTGCGCGGCTGGACCCACCTCGAGCGCCAGAAGGGCGGCATCGGTCTGCGCGGTCCCGGCGAGAAGCAGCTGGAAACCGACCGGCGCCTGCTCGGCAAGCGCGTCGCCCTGCTGAAGGAGCGCCTGCGGCAGCTCGAACGCCAGCGCGGCGTGCGCCGCAAGCAGCGCAGCCGCGGCGAAGTGCTGTCGGTGTCGCTGGTCGGTTACACCAACGCCGGCAAGAGCACCCTGTTCAACGCGCTGACCAAGGCCGGCACCTATGCCGCCAACCAGTTGTTCGCCACCCTCGACACCACTTCGCGCCGCCTCTACGTGCCGACCTGCGAACTGGCAAATGGTCGCTCGGGTTGCCAGGTCGTGCTGTCCGACACCGTCGGCTTCATCCGCGACCTGCCGCACGCGCTGGTGGCGGCCTTCCATGCGACGCTGGAGGAAACGACGCGCGCCGACCTGCTGCTCCATGTCGTCGATGCGGCGAGTCCGGACCGCGACCAGCAGATGGCGGCCGTCGCCGCTGTCCTGGAGGAGATCGGCGCCGCGACGGTGCCGCAGATCGTCGTCTGGAACAAGATCGACCTGACGACCACCGGCCCCGGAGTGGAACGGGACGAGTGTGATAACATCGCCCGCGTCCGTGTCAGCGCCCGGACCGGCGCGGGCCTGGATCTGCTGCGCGCGGCGCTGGCCGAAATGTCGCGCAGGCTGGCGACCCCGATTGAATTCGACGAACCCCGACCCCACAACGATAACCATGATCACCGGCATACTGATGTCGCTCAATGACCACGGCTGGGGCAACGACCCCAACCGCGGCGGCGGCCGCAACAACCAGGGTCCTCCCGACCTCGATGAACTCTGGCGCGACTTCAATCGTCGCCTGACCGGCATGCTCGGCCGGAAGCGCGGCAATCGCGACAATGGCGGCGGCGATGGCGACAACGGCGGCGGGGGCGGCCCGGTATTGCCCTCCCTGACGCCCGGCCAGTTCGGCGGCGGCATCGGCCTGCTGATCGGACTGATCGTCGCGGTGTGGTGCGCCAGCGGCTTCTACATCGTCGACGCCAGCCAGCGCGGCGTGGTGCTGACGCTCGGCAAATACAGCGAAACCACCGAGCCCGGCCTGCGCTGGCGCCTGCCCTGGCCGATCCAGTCCCACGAGGTGGTGAACCTCACCGGCGTGCGCACCATCGAGATCGGCTATCGCGGCTCGGAGAAGAACAAGATGCCCAAGGAGGCGTTGATGCTCACCGATGACGAGAACATCGTCAGCGTGCAGTTCGCGGTGCAGTATCTGCTCAAGGACCCCAAGGATTACCTGTTCAAGAACCGGTTTCCCGACGAGGCGGTGATGCAGGCCGCCGAGACGGCGATCCGCGAGGTGGTCGGCAAGAACAAGATGGACTTCGTGCTTTATGAAGGGCGCGACGTCATCGCCGCCAACACGCAGAAGCTGATGCAGGAGAACCTCGACCGCTACGGCACGGGCGTGCAGATTCGCGCCGTGACCATGCAAAGCACCCAGCCGCCCGAGCAGGTGCAGGCGGCCTTCGATGACGCTGTCAAGGCTGGACAGGACCGCGAACGGCACAAGAACGAGGGCGAGGCCTACGCCAACGACGTGATTCCGCGCGCGCGCGGCACCGCTTCGCGCCTGATGCAGGAAGCCGAGGGCTACCGGGCGCGCCTGATCGCCACCGCCGAAGGCGAGGCGTCGCGCTTTTCCAAGCTGTATGCCGAATATGCCAAGGCACCCGAAGTGACGCGCCAGCGCCTCTATCTGGAAACCATGCAGCAGATCTACGCCAATACCAGCAAGATCATGGTCGACACCAAGGGTTCCGGCAATCTGCTCTACCTGCCGCTCGACAAGCTGATGCAGGCATCGGGAGCGGCGGTCGCGTCGCCCTCCGAGGTCATGCCCGACCGGCCGTCCGCACCGGCATCCGCCATGGAGAATCGCGATACGCGGACGCGCGGATCGCTTGGCTCGCGCGAGAGGGGAGACCGTTGATGCAACGCCTGCCATTCATCTTCGCCGCCATCTTCGCCGTTTTCGTCACCGTCGGCTCGGTGCTGTTCACCGTCGACCAGCGCCAGTATGCGATCGTCTTCCAGCTCGGCGAGATCAAGGAAGTCGTCACCGAGCCCGGCCTAGCCCTCAAGTGGCCGATGATCCAGAACGTGCGCTTTTTCGATCGTCGCATCCTGACGCTCGATTCGGTCGAGCCCGAGCGCTTCCTGACCGCCGAGAAGAAGCCGGTGCTGGTCGATTCCTTCGTCAAGTGGCGCATCGCCGACGTGCGGCAGTTCTACATCTCCGTCGGCGGCGACGAGATGCTGGCGCGCACGCGCCTGTCGCAAACCGTCAACTCCGGCCTGCGCGAGGAGTTCGGCAAGCGCACCGTGCATGACGTCGTGTCCGGCGAGCGCGACAGGATCATGGCCGACGTGCAGAAGAAGGCCGATGCCGACGCGCGCGAGATCGGCGTGGAAATCGTCGATGTGCGCCTCAAGCGCGTCGATTTCCCCGCCGAGGTGTCCGAAGCCGTGTATCGCCGCATGGAAACCGAAAGAAAGCGGGTCGCCAACGAACTGCGTTCGCAGGGCGCCGCCGAGGCCGAGAGGATTCGCGCCGACGCCGACAAGCAGCGCGAAGTCATTGTCGCCGAGGCCTACCGCGACGCGCAGAAGATCAAGGGCGAGGGCGACGCCAAGGCCGCCGCGATCTACGGCCGGGCCTTCGGGGAGAATCCCGAGTTCTATGCCTTCTACCGCAGCCTGGAAGCCTACCGCCAGAGCTTCGCCAACAAGAACGACCTGCTGGTGGTCGACCCGAGCGCCGATTTCTTCAAGTATCTGAAGAATGGCAATCGCGGCGGCGGCAAATAATCCGGCGCCGGCATCGATGTCCACCCTGCTCATGGCGCTCGGCCTGATGCTGGTGATCGAGGGGCTGCTGCCCTTCGCCGCGCCGCGCGTCTGGCGCGAAACCTTCCGGCGCGCCATCGAGCTGGCCGACGGCCAGCTGCGTTTCGTCGGCCTGACCTCGATCGTGATCGGGCTGACGCTCCTGATCCTGCTCGGATGACCGACATGACGTCCCACAACTGGCTGCTGCCCGAAGCCATCGAGGACCTGCTGCCCGCGGAGGCACGGCAGGTCGAACAGTTGCGCCGCCGCCTGCTCGACGAGTTCGCCGGCCACGGCTATCAACTGGTGGCCCCGCCGATGCTGGAATTCGCCGACGCGCTGTTGTCGGAGGGCAATGCCGACCTCAACCTGCGCACCTTCAAGCTGGTGGACCAGCTTTCCGGACGCACGCTGGCGCTGCGCGCCGACATCACTCCGCAGGTTTCGCGCATCGACGCGCACCTGCTGAACCGGCGCGGCGTGACGCGCCTGTGCTACTGCGGCAGCGTGCTGCACGCGCGCCCGGCCGGCCTGCTGGCCACGCGCGAACCCGTGCAGCTCGGCGCCGAATTGTATGGACATGCGGGTCTGGAGGCCGACCACGAGGTAATCCGCCTGCTGGCGCGCGCCCTGGACATCGCCGCCTTGCCCCCCTGTCGCATCGACCTTGGCCACGTCGGCATCTTCCGTGCGCTGACGACGGGTCTCGACCTGCCGGCCGGCGCGGACGAACGGATTTTCGATGCGCTGCAGGCCAAGGACGTTCCGACGCTGCGCGAACTGAGCGCCGCCCTGCCGCCCGGTCGGCGCGACGGGCTGCTGGCATTGCCGGAACTGTATGGCGGTGCCGAAGTCCTGGCGGAGGCCGCGCGCCGCCTGCCCGATTTGCCGGAGATCGTCGCCGCGCTGGACGAGTTGCGGCGCCTGGCTGACGAACTCGCCGATCTGCCGCTCTCCTTCGATCTCGCCGACCTGCGCGGCTACCACTATCACAGCGGCGTGGTCTTCGCCGCCTATTGCGACGCCAATCCGGCGGCGCTGGCGCTGGGCGGGCGCTACGACTCGATCGGCCAGCGTTTCGGCCGGGGGCGTCCCGCCACCGGATTTTCGCTCGACTTGCGCGCGCTGGCCCGGCTGTCGGCAATGCCGGAAGTCCCGGGAGCGATACTCGCTCCCTGGCCGACCGATGCGGCGCTGCGCGCCGAAATCGAGCGCCTGCGGGCCAGCGGGGAGATTGTCGTCGCGGCCCTGCCGGGACACGAGGGAGAATGGCGCGAAGCCGGCTGCGACCGCCGTCTGGCGCGCCGTGGCGACCAATGGATCATTGAAACCTTAGAGGAAAATTGACATGGCCAAGAACGTAGTCGTGATCGGGACGCAATGGGGCGACGAAGGCAAGGGCAAGATCGTCGACTGGCTCACCGATCACGCCCAGGCCGTGGTGCGCTATCAGGGCGGCCACAACGCCGGTCACACGCTGGTGATCGGCGGCAAGAAGACGGTGCTGCACCTGGTGCCGTCCGGCATCCTGCGCGACGGCGTCACCTGCTACATCGGCAACGGCGTGGTGCTGGCGCCCGACGCCCTGATCAAGGAACTCGACGAATTGCAGGCCGCCGGCGTCGATGCCGATTCCCGCATCCGCATCTCCGAGGCCTGCCCGCTGATCCTGCCCTACCATCAGGCGCTCGACATCGCGCGCGAAGCCGCCAAGGGCGCGAAGAAGATCGGCACCACGGGGCGCGGCATCGGTCCCGCCTACGAGGACAAGGTGGCGCGGCGCGGCCTGCGCCTGCAGGACCTGCTGCGGCCGAAGCGCTTCGCCGAAAAGCTCGCCGAGGTGCTCGACTATCACAACTTCGTCCTGAAGAATTATCTCGGCGCCGACACGGTCGATTTCCAGAAGGTGTTCGACGGCGCCATGGCGCTGGAGCCGCGCCTCGCCAGGATGGTCGCCGACGTGCCGCGCTCGCTCTACGAAGCGCACAAGGCCGGCGCCAACATCCTCTTCGAGGGCGCGCAGGGTACGCTGCTCGACATCGACCACGGCACCTATCCCTTCGTCACCTCGTCGAACTGCGTCGCCGGTGGCGCCTCGACCGGCGCCGGCGTCGGCCCGGGCATGCTGCACTACGTGCTGGGCATCACCAAGGCCTACACCACGCGCGTCGGCAGCGGTCCGTTCCCGACCGAGCTCTACGACGCCATCGAGAAGCAGGACCCGGTCGGCAAGCACATGGCGGAAAAGGGCCACGAGTTCGGCTCGACCACTGGCCGCGCGCGCCGCTGCGGCTGGTTCGACGCCGCCGCGCTGAAGCGCTCGATCCAGATCAACGGCGTTTCCGGCCTGTGTGTCATGAAGCTCGATGTGCTCGACGGCATCGAGGAAATGAAGATCTGCACCGGCTACAAGCTGGACGGCCAACTCACCGACATCCTGCCGGTGGGCGCCGACGAGCTAGAGCGCTGCGAACCGGTCTACGAGACCATGCCCGGCTGGAGCGACAGCACCGTCGGCGTCAAGACGCTCGAAGGCCTGCCCGCCGCCGCGCGTGCCTACATCAGGCGCATGGAGGAGGTCTGCGGCGTTCCGGTCGACATGATCTCCACCGGCCCGGATCGCGAGGAAACCATCGTCCTGCGCCACCCGTTCAAGTAGGAAAAGTCAGTCCCGGCGGCACGGCGAGCGAATCCGCGCAGCGGCAATATTTGCTTACAGTCCGTGGCATTCGCGACATTGCCTTGGCGCCCGAAAGTGCTTCAATGGGGCACATGGAGGGCTGGCAATGAAACGGATCGGACTCTTTCTGGCGCTGGCGTGGGCCATCCTGGGCGCAGGCAGTGCCTGGGCGGATGGGCGCCACCATCATCGCCATCATCCCCACAGCGGGGTGCGGTTCAGCGTGCATCTGGGATCGCCCTGGCTGTTTCCTCCCTATCCGCGCTTCCCGGCTGAACCGTATTGGCCGCAGGCGGTGATCGTGACGCCGCCGCGCGTGGTCTACATCGAACAGGCGGCGCCGGCGGTGCCGACGCTGGAGCCGGGCTACTGGTATTACTGCGCGGAAAGCGGAGCCTATTATCCGCGGGTGGCGACATGCGCGGGGGACTGGCGCAAGGTTGCGCCTTCGCGATGAGGGAGGCAATGATGAGAAGCAGAGGAATCCTGCTTGCCGTTCTGTTGCTGGGCGGCTGCGCGAGCCTGCCGAGCGGACCGGACGTCATGGTGCTGCCGGGCACGGGAAAGAATTTCGAGGAGTTTCGTGCCGACGACGCGGTGTGCCGCGGCTATGCTTTCCAGCAGATCGGCGGCCATGCCCGCGAACGGGCCGCACGGGACGCTGCGGTTGAAAACGCGGCCGTCGGCGCCGTCGTCGGCGCGGTGGCGGGCGCCGCCATCGGCGGGCGCGATGCCGCGGGCGTCGGCGCGGGGACGGGTTTGATCATCGGCAGCATGTCGGGGGCGAACGCCGCGCAAGGCGCGACCTTCGGCAGCCAGAGGCAATACGACAGGGCCTACGTGCAGTGCATGTATGCACGCGGGCATCGCGTGCCCGTGAGCGGCGCCTATACGCCGGCACAACCGTCGCTTCCGGCGGCATCGTCCGCGTCAGAAGTGCCGCCCCCGCCTCCGGGCAATCCGCCGCCGCCGCCTGCGCGCCAGTAGGCGCCCGGCGTCAGGAATCCGGCGTGCAGCCGACGATGCGGTTGCGGCCGGCCTGCTTTGCCGCATACATGCGGGCGTCGGCTTTTTCGACCAGTTTCGCCCAGTTGTCCGTGACGTCGCTGATGCGCTCGGCGATGCCGATGCTGGCCGTGATCGGCGAGCCGTCCGGGCGTGTGCCGAGTCCGTTCGCCTGCACCCTTTCAAGCCCCGTGCAGGCCATGGCGGGGGTGGAATTGGGCATGATGAGGACGAACTCCTCGCCGCCCCAGCGCACCAGCATGTCGCCGGCGCGCAGCTGATTCTGGATGGCGCGGGCGGCGCTGGCGAGCACGATGTCGCCGGCATCGTGGCCGAAGCGGTCATTGACCTGCTTGAAATGGTCGAGATCGATGAAGGCGACCGTGAGCGGATCGCTGTTGCGCTGCGACAGGTTGTATTGCAGCTCCAGCAGTTCCTCGCCGCTCTGCCGCGAGAAGCAGTCGGTCATGCGGTCGTGGATGGCTTCCCGCACCATGACGATGATGAAGGCCAGCTGCGAGAGGCCCGCCAGCACGGCGACGCCGGCGATCAGCACCATCAGCCAGAACGAGGCGGCGAAGGTCGGCCAGTCGAGCACCGGCAGGCGCATCACGCCGGCGATCGCCTGCATGATGAACAGCGGCGAGATGAAGGCGACGTTTTCGGTCAGCGTCAGCGGAAAGATCGACAGGCCGGCCAGCATCACGAAGGGCAGGAAGGCGTAGCCGGTGGAGAAGGCCTGCTGGATGCCGTGCAGCTGGAACTGCGCCATGTGCTGGTAGGAGAACAGGAAGAACGCCGTCGGCACGAGGAACAGCATGCCGAGGATGCGGTAGGCATCGTTCATGCTGTTCATGCGGCTCGCCTTGAAGGCGATCAGCGCGAAGGCGATGGTGGCGGCGATGCGCGCGACGACCAGCGGATACCAGACTTCCCAATCGAAGGCGGCGATGTCGACGACGATCCACAGGGGCGTCAGCAGGGCGAACAGCGCGGCGACGATGCGCACGCGCGAGACGATCACCGTCGTGCGCCGCTTTTCCAGCAGCGAGATGTGCCAGCGCGAGCAAAGCAGCCAGCGAATCTCCTCCTCGCTCATTTCGGCGAGGATCGAGGTCATGGCGTAATGCCAGATGTCGCGGAGGTGTCGGGCCATGTCGTCGTACGGGCAACCCGGCCAAGGGACGGGGCGCCCTGCCGGAACAGGGCCCGATTCTAACCGCTAACCGGAATCTTCATTCATGCGCCACCGCTCAGGGGCCGATGGCGAGATCCACCTCGTCGAAACAGACATGGGGCAGGAGGTCGAGGTCGCAGGAATGCCAGGGGCCGGCATGGAGGGTGATGTTGCCGAGGGCATCGACCGGCATGCAGCGCCAGTTGTCGGGAGAGCCGGGGGCGGGCGGATCGCGCGCGTCCTGGCCGTCGAACTGATACAGCAGCGCGTGCTCCCTGCCGTCCCTGTGGCCGACGGCGTGCGGGCACATGCCGCGCACATGACCATCGCAGAGCGCGACGACCTGCAGGCGGCCGAGGATCGCGCTTTTGATCAACAGGTAGTTCGTACTCGTCATGATTTCCCGTCCCCGTGAAAAGCGGTTGTTGGAGCATAATCCCGGCCATCGGCGATGCATACCTGTCAGAACTGATAGGTGCGGGGGAGTCCGGATGCAGTCCCTGGATTTGTTCAGCGAGTTGTTCGATGCCCGAACGGAGGCGGACTGGTGCGCCTCCGTGTTCCGCATGGGCGAATCCCTCGGCTTCCAGCAGGTGCTCTACGCCCTGGTGCCCCAGCAGGGCCAGCGCCTGGAAGACGCCTTCCTGCGCAGCAGCTACGCGCCTGAATGGCGCCAGACCTACGATCGCACCGGGCTGCACCACGTCGATCCGACCGTCGCCCACTGCGTCGCCCGCAATACCCCCCTGTTCTGGTCGCCCGACATCTTCGTCACCCCGGCGCAGAAGGCGATGTATGAGGAGGCCTGTTTCTACGGCATCAGGGCGGGCGTGACGCTGCCGATCCACGGCCCGAAGGGCGAACTCGGCATCGTCTGCTTCGTGAACGACGCCAACCCCGCGGGGCGGGACCGCAAGGAGCTGCTGCGGCGCCTGCCGCATCTCGCCCTGCTGCGCGACTTCTGCTTCGAATCCTCCCTGCGCTTCGCCACGGCGAATCCCGACGGCGAGACGCTGCCCAGCCTGACACCGCGGGAACGGGAGTGCCTGCATTGGGCGGCGAACGGCAAGAGCAGCTGGGAGATCGCGCGGATACTGATCTGCTCGGAAGCCGTGGTCAATTTCCACATGACGAACGCCCGCCGCAAGCTCGACGTCACCACCCGCCGGGAAGCCGTGGTGAAGGCCCTGCGTCTGGGGCTGCTCCAGCTTTAGCGGGTTTCATCCGCTTGCGGCGCGCGCGCCACAGGTCGCCGTCCGAAATCACCCCGTCGAAGTAGAGCCTGAGCAGGATCGCCACCGGCGAGGGTATGTCGTTGCCCAGCTCGAAGCGGCTGCCGCGCGACTGGGTGACGCCGAAGCGCGCCCAGAAGCGCTGCTGGCTCTCGTTGCGGGCCTTGCGGGTCTTTCTCAGTTCGCTGGCGAAGTCGGTCTGCGACATGGTTCGTATCAATGCTGATTGCATGGCAGGGGAATGTTGCCACACTCCGGAAAAAGATTGACCTATCTGTTCTGCTAGTTACGCGAACCAATCAATGAGCATAGTTTTCGATGCGTCTTGGGTAGTCATCTCAACTAAGGAGACGCGAAATGAAAACTTCGATTCAGGTGGGCGCGCGGCGGGACTTTCAAAGCAGGACACTGTGGGAGATGCATCGCCTGCGGGCGAAGATCTTCCGCGAGCGCATGGGCTGGGAGGTCTCGCTGCTTGGCGGCATGGAGATCGACGGCTACGACGCGCTCGATCCGCACTACATGGTGATCAAGGAGGGCGACGAGATCGTGCGCGGCTGCTGGCGCCTGCTGCCGACGCAGGGCCCCTACATGCTCAAGGACACCTTCCCCGCGCTGCTGCACGGCCAGGCCGCGCCGGAGGCGCGGGACGTCTGGGAACTCAGCCGCTTCGCCATCGAAACCGGGGGGCCGCAGGGCTTCGGCTTCGCCGGCCTGGCGCTGGAGGCCATGAAGGAAATCGTCCTCTTCGGCGACCGCATGGGCATCGGACACTACGTGACCGTGACGACGACGGCCATCGAGCGCCTGCTGCGCCGGACCGGCATCGCCATCACGCGCTACGGCCCGCCCATCCGCATCGGCGTCGAAAACGCCGTGGCGCTCGATATCGACATCGGCGCACAGACCCATCGCGCCTTGTTCGGCGACCTGGCGAAGGCGGCCTGAGGCGAGCTTGGAAAAGAAAAAAACCGGCTTGCGCCGGTTTTTTTCTTGGTATCCGTTGCCGGATCAGCCGCAGGCGCCCACCGCGCCGCAGGCAGTGCAGAAGTCGCAGCCGTCCTTGCGGATCACGGTCATGTTGCCGCATTCGGCGCACAGCGAGCCCTGCGTGACCTTGACCTGGCCCTTGTCGCGCGGGGTTTCGAGGATGCCCATCTCGCGCGTCGGGAAGCCGTGTTCGTCGAGGATGCCGAGCATGGCGTAGCGGTGCATGATCAGGCGGGCGATGTAGGCGACGGTGGAGGGCCAGTTCTGCTGCTTGTTCGAGCCGGGCACGCGCGCCATGAAGTCGCCGAGGGGCTCGGGGTAGTTCAGCAGCTTGCGCAGCTTCATGCCGATCCAGGCCGGGTCCATGACGCGCATGTCGAGCGAGAGCAGCTTGGTCAGGCCGTCGAGGGCGCGCGGGTAGTTGCCGGAGAGCCAGCAGGAATAGGGGCGGGTGACGCCGTCGGGCAGGGTGATTTCCTTGAGGCCGAGCACGAAGTCCTCGCGCGAGGCGGGGTTGACGATGTCCACCGTCCAGGACAGGGTGCCGTCGGTGCCGGTGCGCGGTTCGTCGCGGCTGAACATGCAGTCGAGCACCGGGGTGGCGCTGTCGCTGTCGAGGGCGCCGAGCTGCTCGCAGCGGTAGCGGATGACCTGCGCCATGGCGGAGACGCCGCCGGGCATCATCTTGAGTTCGCCGTGGGGCGGCATCGGCATCTCGAAGGCTTCCTCGCCGACGGTGCCGGCCAGCACGTCGAGCTTGAGCTTGAGCCAGGCCGGATCGTTGGCGCGCATGTCCATCGACAGCGTCTTGGCGACCGCGCCGAGGCCGCGCGGCTGCTCGGTGCCGTTGACCCAGACCTCGAAGGGCACGGCCTGGCGCTTATCGTTCTCGATCTGGCCGACGAAGAGGGCGAACTCGCCGTGCGGCGTCTCGATCATGTAGGTCCAGGCGGCGTTGCCGTCGGTCATGCGCGGGCGGCCGGGCCAGCGCAGCGAGGACAGCACCGGGGCGGGCAGCGAACCGATCTTCAGGCGCTGGTTGGCGTTGTCGATGGTCACGTCCTGTGGCTGCTTCTGGGTCTGGGCGGCCGGCTGCGGCTCGACCGACAGCACGCTGCCGAGGACGCTGTTGGGGCGGTAGGTCGCCAGGCCCTTGAGGCCGGATTTCCAGGCGACCATGTAGAGGTCTTCGAACTCGGCATAGGGGTAGTCGGCCGGGACGTTGACGGTCTTGGAGATCGAGGTGTCGACATAGGGCGCGACGGCGGCGACCATCTGCTCGTGCGCCTGGGCGGAGATGTCCAGCGCCGTGACGAAATAGTCGGGCAGCTTGGCGACATCGCCGCCCTGGTGCTTGTAGAGGCGCCAGGCGTAGTCCTCGACGGCGTATTCCTTGTGCGTGCCGTCGGCCATGCGCTTCTTGCGCGTGTAGGTCCAGGAGAAGGGCGGCTCGATGCCGTTCGAGGCGTTGTCGGCGAAGGCCAGCGAGATCGTGCCGGTGGGGGCGATCGACAACAGGTGCGAGTTGCGGATGCCGTGCTTGCGGATCTGGTCCTTGATGGCCTGCGGCAGGCGCGAGGCGAAGTTGCCGCCGGAGAGATACAGGTCGGCGTTGAAGAGCGGGAAGGCGCCGCGCTCCCTGGCGAGTTCGACCGACGCCAGGTAGGCGCGGTCGCGCATGTATTCGGAGATCTTGGCGGCGGTCTTGCGCGCTTCTTCGGTGTCGTAGCGCAGGCCGAGCATGATCAGCGCGTCGCCGAGGCCGGTGAAGCCGAGGCCGACGCGGCGCTTGTTGGCGGCCTCCTGGGCCTGCTGCGGCAGCGGCCAGTGCGTGGTGTCGAGCACGTTGTCGAGCATGCGGATCGAGGTGTCGATCACCTTGCCGAAGGCGGCATAGTCGAAATCGGCGGTCTCGCCGAAGGCGTGGTTGACGAACAGGGTGAGGTTGACCGAGCCCAGGCAGCAGCAGCCGTAAGGCGGCAGGGGCTGCTCGGCGCAGGGGTTGGTGGCCTCGATGGTCTCGCAGTAGTTGAGGTTGTTGTCCTTGTTCATGCGGTCGATGAACAGGATGCCCGGCTCGGCGTGGTCGTAGGTCGAGCGCATGATCTGGTCCCACAGCTCGCGCGAGGGCACCTTGCGATAGACCCAGAGGCCGTCGTCGCGCTGGTAGGCGCCGGCATGCTTGACGTCGTTGCAGGGTTCGGCGCGGTGCACCAGTTCGACATCGGCGTTGGCTTCGACCGCCTGCATGAAGGCGTCGGTGACGCCGACCGAGATGTTGAAGTTGGTCAGGTCGCCCTGGTCCTTGGCGTGGATGAAGGCCTCGATGTCCGGATGGTCGCAGCGCAGGACGCCCATCTGGGCGCCGCGGCGGCTGCCGGCGGATTCGACGGTCTCGCAGGAGCGGTCGAAGACCCGCATGTAGGAAACCGGGCCGGAGGCGCGCGACTGGGTGCCCTTCACGTGGGCGCCGACCGGGCGGATGCTGGAGAAGTCATAACCCACGCCGCCCCCGCGGCGCATGGTCTCGGCCGCCTGCGACAGGGCGGTATAGATGCCGGGGCGGTCATCGACGACTTCGGAGATCGAGTCGCCGACCGGCTGGACGAAGCAGTTGATCAGGGTCGCGCACAGGTCGGTGCCGGCGGCCGAGTTGATGCGGCCGGCGGGGACGAAGCCGTTCTCCTGGGCATCGAGGAAGCGCGCCTCCCAGGTCGCGCGCTTGTCCTCGGTTTCGACGCTCGCGAGGGCGCGGGCGACGCGGCGGCGGACGTCATGGACGTCGCGCTCGTTGCCCTTGGCGTATTTTTCGAGCAGCACCTCGCCGGAAATCTCCTGCGGCAGGGGCAGGCCCATTTGTCCGGTGTATTCGTCTTGCGCATGTTCCTGAACGGCTTCTTCGTCGTTGGTCTGGTTCATGGTCATATTCGCTGGCTGGTTGGTCATGGAAGTTGCGTTTGCGGCGGATGGCTTTGATGCACGGGAGCGGCGAAGCATAGCGAGACCTCCGTGACGTGAAAAGAAAAAAATTTTTGCGTCTATAGAAATCAGTCGGTTAGATAAAAATCTAGTAGCCGTGAAAATTTATACCACTACATATAGTAGGTTTCTTGAGCCAAAAAGCGCGCGAAAAATCAGTCTGTTGTGGCGATTTGCCGGGAGGGGGCGCCGGATTCTGCATGCTGCAACGCAGCAGCGAACATGTGACAAGGGGGGTTGACTTGATGGCGATCAATTCAAGCTTCCCGCCTGATGTGGCATCGAAAAAAACGGCTCTATAACCAAAGAAAAAAATAACGCGGTCCGCGGCCGTTTTTGCGGAAGCGGTTTAAACTGAAATATATGGAGCAAGAACCAATAAACGGTGCAGTCCGGGGTCAAGCCGGCCACGTTCCAGTCCGTCATTATCCCGAATGATCGACAGCCCATCCCTGGAAATAGGCAACAGTCACGACTTCGGCGAGATTCGCGAGCAGGTGCATCGCATCGTTGGCGACATCGCGCCCGGTCATGACATGCGCCCCATCGATCAGGCCTTCGCGCTGATCGAGGCAGGCTGCCAGGGGCGGCTTGCCGGCTATGAAAGGTTGCTGACGCCATATCACGACCAGGGCCATGTGCTGGAGGTGGTGTTGTGCAGCGCGCGGCTGCTGCATGGACTCCATCTGGGCGGCAAGCCGGTCGATGCCCTGACCATCGATGCCTGCCTCGTCGGCGCGCTGCTGCACGATTCCGGTTATCTGATGAACGCGGACGAGGCCAGCGGCACCGGCGCCCAGTTCACCCTGACGCACGTGGCGCGCGGCGTGGTGTTTGCCGAGACGGCCCTGAACGAGGTACTGCCTTCCGATCTGATGGCGGCGACCGGCAAGGTGATCCTCGCCACCGACCACCGGCCGATCGCCGTGATGCCGGAATTCGAGACGCCGTCCCAGTGGCTGGCGGCCAGCATCACCGCGACCGCCGACCTGATCGGCCAGATGGCCAACCGCGAATATCTCGAACGGTTGCTGCTGCTGTATTTCGAGTTCAAGGAAGGCGGCATCGACTTCTTCACCGACGTCCATGACCTGCTGGAGAAGACCGACGGCTTCTACAAATTGATGGTGGCACGCCTGCAGAACGAACTGGGCGGACTGGCTCCCCATCTGGCGCTGCATTTCGACAAGGCGCGCGGCATCCGGCGCAATTTCTACCTGGAATCGGTGGACCGCAACCTCGACTATCTCGCCACGCTGGTCAAGGAGGAGCGCGCGCGCCGCTTCGACCGGCTCAAGCGCGGCGGCATCGTCGACAAGGCGATCCAGATGCTGGAGAGCGAATGACATTGCAGCCGCCGGGCGAGGTGCTGGACCAGTTGAACGCCGAGCATGCGGCGGTGGCGGAGCAGATCGAACGCTTCGCCGCCCAGCTGTTCGATCCGGAACGGCGCGCCGCGGCCGCGGACAGCCTGCGCGAGCTGCTGATCGACATCGGCATGCATTTCGGCTTCGAGGAATCCCTGATGGAGGGGGACGCCTATGCGGATCTGGAACACCATCGCCGCCAGCATCTGGGCATCATGACCGAGCTGGGCCTGCTGCTCGACCGCGTCGCGGCAGGCGGCGATCCGGCCGGCACGGCGCGCAGCGCCGACCTGCTGGGGCAGTGGTATCGCGAACACGTCGAGACGAGCGACCAAGCCCTGCTGGCCTGGCTGTCAGCGGCCGCCTGAGGCCTGCGCGCCCTCCAGCGCCTCCCAGCGCTCCAGCAGTTCGAGCAGTTCTGCGTCGATGGCCGCCAGCCGCGCGGCGATGGTTTGCGCCTCCTGCGGCTTTTCATAGAGCGCGGGGTCTTCGAGGCAGGCCGTCAGTGTCTTCTGCTCCTCTTCGAGGGCGGCGATGCGCTCGGGCAGGGCGTCGAGTTCGCGCTGCTCCTTCCACGAGAGTTTCGCGCCTTTCGGCTTCTCTTCCCGCCGTCCCGCCGGGGCTGACTTTTGCGGCGTACTGGCCTTCTCCGCGCGCTCGGCCTCGCGCCGGCGCGCCTGGTAATCGGCCCAGTCGCTGTAGCCGCCGGCGTATTCGCGCCAGATTCCGGTGCCCTCGGCGGCGATGGTCTGGGTGACGATGGCGTCGAGGAAGGCGCGGTCGTGGCTGACGAGGAAGACCGTGCCGGCGTAGTCCTGCAGCAGGTCTTCGAGCAGGTCGAGCGTGTCGATGTCGAGGTCGTTGGTCGGCTCGTCGAGCACCAGTACGTTGGCCGGACGGGCGAACAGGCGCGCCAGCAGCAGGCGGTTGCGTTCGCCGCCGGACAGCGATTTCACCGGCGAACGCGCGCGCTGCGGCGCGAACAGGAAGTCGCCGAGATAGCCGACGACATGTTTGCGGGTACCGGCGATTTCCACGTAGTCCGAGCCCGGCGAAATGACGTCGGCCAGCGTCGCCTCGGGGTCCAGTTGCGCCCGGAACTGGTCGAAATAGGCGATTTCCAGCTTCGTGCCGCGCTTCACCGTGCCGCCGTCGGGCGCCAGCTCGCCGAGGATCAGACGCAGCAGGGTAGTCTTGCCCGCGCCGTTGGGGCCGATCAGGCCGATGCGGTCGCCGCGCAGGATGCGGCAGGAAAAGTCGCGCACCACCTGCTTGTCGCCGAAGGATTTATCCACGTGCAGCAATTCGGCGACGAGCTGGCCGCTTTTTTCCCCGGAATCGAGCTGCAGTTTCACCTGCCCCATGCGTTCGCGCCGCGCCGCGCGCTCGGCGCGCAGCCTGTCGAGGCGCTGCACGCGGAAAACGGCGCGGGTGCGCCGCGCCTCGACGCCCTGGCGGATCCAGGCTTCCTCTTCCTTCAGCAGCTTGTCGAAGCGCGCGCCGGCCTGCGCCTCGTCGGCGAGTTCCTGTTCCTTGCGCGTCCTGTAGGCGGCGTAGCTGCCGGGGTAGCTTGCCAGCCGGCCACGATCCAGTTCGACGATGCGCGTCGCCAGCCGGTCGAGGAAGCGCCGGTCGTGGGTGATGAACAGGAGCGTCACGCCGCTCTCCAGGAGAAACTCCTCCAGCCACTCGATGGCGGCGATGTCGAGATGGTTGGTCGGTTCGTCGAGCAGCAGTACTTCCGGCGCGACGGCGAGCGCCTGCGCCAGCGCAAGGCGCTTTTTCTGGCCGCCCGAGAGCGTGCCGACCCTGGCATCGGCGTCGAGGGCGAAGCGCGAGATCACCTGTTCCGCGCGGGATTCGTAAGCCCAGACGCCCAGCGTCTCCATCTCGTGCTGCAAGGTTTCCATCCCTTCCAGCAGCGCGGCGTGGTCGGTTCCGGCCTCGGTCAGGCCGTGGGCGATGGCGTGGTACTCGGCCAGCAGGCGCGCGGTCGCGCCCATGCCCGCCACGACGGCCTCGAAAACCGTCAGCGCGGGATCGAACGGCGGTTCCTGGGGCACGTAGCCGAGCTTCAGCGCCGGCTGGGTCCACAGCGTGCCGTCGTCAAGGGGGGCGAGTCCGGCCAGCACGGCCAGCAGCGAGGACTTGCCGGTGCCGTTGCGGCCGATCAGCGCGACGCGCTCGCCGGCATCGAGCTGGAACCCGGCCGCATCGAGCAGTGGCACGTGGCCATGGGCGAGGCAGCCGTTGTCGAGTTTGAGCAGGGGCATTTACAGGATCTTGCAGACTTCCGCGAATTCGGGGCGCGGGCTGCGCGGAAAGAGGGCGGCGGGATCGCCGTGGCCGAGGTTGCAGATGAAATTGCTTCGGACCGTCGTGCCGGCGAAGAATTCGGCATCCACCGCGGCGGCATCGTAACCTGACATCGGGCCGCAGTCGAGGCCGAGCGCGCGGGCGGCGAGCATGAAATAGGCGCCCTGCAGGCTGCCGTTGCGGAAGGCGGTGGCTTCGATCAGGGCCGGGTTGCCGACGAACCAGGACTTCGCGTCGGCATGGGGGAACAGGCGCGGCAGCTCCTCGTGGAAGGCCATGTCCATGCCGAGGATGGCGGTGACCGGCGCGGCCCGGGTCTTGGCGCGGTTGCCTTCCATCATGAGCGGGACGAGACGGGCCTTGGCCGCCGGCGACTTGACGTAAACGACCCGCAGCGGCCAGCAGTTGGCGCTGGTGGGACCCCATTTCATCAGGTCGTGGAGTTCGGCGAGCAGGCTGTCGGGCACCGGCTGGTCGAGCCAGCCGTTGTGGGTGCGGGCGGCGCGGAAAAGTTGATCGAGGGCGGCAGCGTCGAGTTTCATGGCTTATCCTTTCGGCCGTGTTCGGTTCGCGGGAGTGGAAACATGGAACGTATCACCATTTCGCTCGACGAGGCGCTGGCGCGCGAGTTCGACGCGCTGATCGGTCGGCGCGGCTACAGCAGCCGCTCCGAGGCGGTGCGCGACCTGTTGCGCGAGCATATCGAGGCGGCGCGCCAGACGGACGCGCTGGCGGCCGGCCACGCCCACGGACATGCCTATTGCGTCGCCAACCTTTCCTACGTCTACAACCACCACGCGCGCGACCTCGCCGAGCGGCTCACCGCCATCCAGCATGGCCATCACGACCTCACGGTGGCGACCCTGCACGCCCACCTCGACCACGACCACTGCCTCGAAAGCGTGATCCTCAAGGGGCCGCTGGCGGCGGTGCGCGACTTCGCCGACGCCATGACCGCCGAGCGCGGCGTCAGTCATGGGCGGCTCAACATCGTGTCGGTCGATGTGGCGAACAGCGTGCACGATCATGGCTATCGCCCGGTCGGCGCGCGCGGCCACGGGCATGCCCACCTGCACCTGAAGCCGAAAAACCGGATTGGCTAGGCTTGGCCCGGAGCCAGGCTGGCGCGCACGACCGGCAGGTCGTGTTCGGCGACATGCTGCGTCAGCCAGATGCGCAGTGTTTCCGCCAGCCGATACATGCACATGGCGGTGTTGTTGTCCTCGTAGTCGTTGACCAGATGGCTGACCTGGCGCGAGATTTCGGCGTGCGCCAGCAGGTGGGCCTCCGCCTCTTCGGGCGTCGAGTGTCGCCGGATCAGTTCGTCCTCGTGGCGGAAATGGTCGACCATGAACTTGATCGCGTCCGCCAGCAGCTCGACGGCGGCGGATGTGCAGTCCTGCTGGCGGTCGGGCGTGCAGCCTGCACAATCGGTGGATTGGGGGTCGCAGATCGTTTTCGCCCGGTCGTGGATGCCGCGCAGCATGGCGTGCTCCTCGTCCAGCCGGGGATGGCCGGTCCGGGGCAGCTCCGGGAAAGTGCCGCCCGCCGGCGGCTTGCACTTGGCCCGGCCGCGACCTTCGAGCAGCAGGGCGCGGCATTCGGCGTCATGACTGTCGTGGTGCGCCTCATACAGCCGCGTGATCTCGTGCAGCCTGACAAAGGCGGCCGCCACGTCATGGTCGTCGGCGAACGCGCGGATCGCCGCGCGGATCGTCCGGGAAATCAGCTCGTGGTCATCGGCATGCGGCCTGAAGCGTTCGGCGGGCGCGAGTTTGCGAATCACCTTTTCCTCGCGGTCGAACAGGCCGAGCGAAGCGAATTGCGCCCGGTGCAGGCATTCGCGCATCGTCTGGACGCACAGCGACCTGCGTTCGCAGGCGGCCAGCGTACAGGGCATCAGGCCAAGGCAGGCGGCCTCGGCCTCGACGGCATCCCTGAGAATCCGCTGCATCAGGAGATGATCGGTTTCGATGGCGCGGAATTCGTCGAGGGTTTTCGCGTGCATGCCGGCGGGGCTCGTGGATAGGGACGATTCGAGCCGCCATGCTAGTGGCGCGGGCAGGGCCTGTCAATGAAGCGAAAGTTCTATCTTCTTGGTTGTAATGGGGAAATTGTCACATCTCTGAAATGACGCCATGACGGATCAGGCGATCAGGTCGGGGCCGAGCATGCGTTCGATGGCGGCAATGCGATCCTTGAGTTGCAGCTTGCGCTTCTTGAAGCGCTGCAGCATCAATTCGTCGAGTGGCGGGTTGTCCTGCAGGCGCGCGATGCTCTCGTCTAGATCGTGGTGTTCGACCTTAAGTTCGGTGAGCAGGGTTTGCAGGGTCGCGGGATCGTCGGGCAGTGTCATGGCGCGTGCCATCTTATGCCCGTGGACTGGGCTTGGCAACCTTTCCCCAACGCTATGACTTTTTGCTAAATTCCACCATACAACGACTCAGCCCGCGATGGCGGCGCAATCGACGGACGACATGACCCCCCCCCGACAGGCAGCGCGCTCCGGGCGCGCCGCGACCCGCTTGCCGCCCTTGGCCGAACTCGGGCTGTCGCGCTTTCTCGATTCGATCGAGGACGGCCTGCAGATCTGGTCGCCGGAGGGCAGGCTGCTGTATGCCAATCCGGCAACTTACCGGCTGTTCGAAGTCCCGCCAGAGGCACTGTTGTGTACCTGCGGCGATCTGCTGAGCTGTTGCGTGGATGCGGCGGGCGATCCGGTTGACCACGGGAATTTTTCCATCTGCGCGCTGGCGGCTTCGGGCGAAGTCGCGGGCGAAACCGTCTTGCGCGTCCGCGTCCGGGGCGGAGGCGACCGCTGGCTGCGCATTCAGGCCTATTTCCAGCATGCCGCCGATGACCGGCAGGTGGCCGGCATCATCAGCACCAGCGTCGATGTCACCCGCTTCATCGAGGCGGAGCAGGATTTGCAGCGCCAGGCGCAGTTCGACGCGCTGACGCGCCTGCCGAACCGCGTGCTGTTCGCCGACCGCTTGCACCAGTCGCTGGCCACCGCCCAGCGGCGCCACGAAATGCTGGCCGTCTGCATGATGGATCTGGACGGCTTCAAGCCGGTCAACGACCGGCTGGGACACAAGGCGGGCGACCGCCTGCTGCAGGAGATCGCCTACCGGCTTGAAAACGCGATCCGTGCCGACGATACCGCCGCCCGTCTCGGCGGCGACGAGTTCGCGCTGCTGCTCGGCGGTTTCCACAGCCATGCCGAACTCGATCTGGTGATGCATCGCATCCTGCACGAGGTCGCGCGTCCCGTCGTCATCGAGGGACAGTCGGCAGCCGTGTCGGCCAGTATCGGCGTCACGCTGTTTCCCGGCGACTTCAGCGACCCGGACCAGCTGTTGCGTCATGCCGACCAGGCCATGTACAAGGCGAAGGAGGACGGCAAGGGGCGCTACCACGTCTTCGATCCCGCCGTCGCCAGCAAGCTGAAGGCGTCCCGCTCGCTGCTGAAAAAAATCCAGGAGGCGCTCGACGCAGGACAGTTCTGCCTCTACTACCAGCCGAAGGTCGATTGCCGGCAGGGGCGGGTGGTCGGCCTGGAGGCGCTGGTGCGCTGGCGCCACCCCGTCCTCGGCCTGCGCGCGCCCAGCGAGTTCCTGCCGCTCATCGAGCACGAGGATTCGATCATCAGCCTCGGCGAATGGGTCGTCGGCGCCGCGCTCGAACAACTGGGGCAATGGCGGGCGGCGGGCCTCATGCTGCCCGTCAGCGTGAACATCGCGGCGCGCCAGTTCCTGCGCGGCAATTTCACGGTGCGTCTGGGTGAACTGCTGGAGCGGCAGCCGCCGGAAGTCGCCCGGCTGCTGGGCATCGAAATCGTCGAAACCGCGGTGCTTGACGATGTCGGCATGGTCAGCCAGATGATCCAGCATTACCGCGCCCAGGGCATCAAGTTCGACCTCGACGATTTCGGCACCGGCTATTCGTCGCTGGTGCATCTGAAGCGCCTGGAGATCGACACGCTGAAGATCGACCAGAACTTCGTGCATGACATGCTCGACGATCCCGGCGATCTCACCATCGTCAATGGCGTCATCAATCTCGCCAACGCCTTCCACCTCGGCGTCGTCGCCGAAGGCGTCGAGGACATCGAGCACGTGCTGACCCTGCTCGAACTGGGGTGCGACGTGATGCAGGGCTACGGCATCGCGCGGCCGATGCCGGCCGAGCGCGTGGCCGACTGGGTGCGCGACTTCCGTCCCGATCCGCGCTGGCGCATCGCCGACGCGCGCTTTCCGCAGCGCAGCGACTTCGACCTGCTGTTGGGCAAGGTGCTGCATCGCTACTGGTTGCAGCGCCTGCTGCAGGCAGCGCAGGATCCTGCCGGCGGCACGGTCTGGCCGGAGCTCGATTACCGGGAATGCCGCCTGGCGCGCTGGTATGCCGAGGCCGGCATGAAGCGCTTCGTCGGCCGCCCCGAACTGCTGCAGTTCGACATCGCCCACCGCGAGGTGCATCGGCTCGGACAGGCCATCCATAATGAGATAATGAACGACGAGCCCGCGCGGGAGGCCAGCATCGCCGCGCTCAATGCCGCCTCGGCCAGCCTGGTGCAGGCCATCGAGACGTTGCAGAAACTGATAGTCAGGACATAGGAGCGGAAACCGCGATGGAAGGCGTGCAGAATCTATTGGTGTGGGACGACGGCTACGCCACCGGCGTGACGGAAATCGACGAGCAGCACATGATCCTGGTGCATACGCTCAACGAGGCCTCGGTCAAGCTGGCGGGCGACGCGAGCATCGAGACGCTCGAACAGATCACCCAGGATCTGCTGGCCTATGCCCTCTATCATTTCGAGACCGAAGAGGCGCTGATGCAGGAATACGGCTACGAGGAAGGTTCCCGGGAGGATGCGGCCCGGCACCTCGAGCAGCACCGCGCCTTTTCCGCCAAGGTCGTGGCGGTGCGCGACGGCCTCAAGACCGGGACGCCGATCGCGCCGGCGGACCTGCTGGCCTTCCTGAACGACTGGCTGGTCAACCACATCCTCAACACCGACAAGCGGCTGGGAGCCTATATCGTCGCGCGCCGCGAGGCGACGGCCTGAGAATGCCGGTGGCAGACCGTATCGGCCGTTTCGAAATCCGCGGCGAACTCGGGCGCGGCGCGCAAAGCGTCGTCTATCTCGCCTGGGATCCGCAATTGCAGCGCGAGGTGGCGATCAAGACGCTGCATTTCACGCGTCCCGATCCGGCGCGCAACGCCATGCTGCTCGACGAAGCGCGTACCGCCAGCAAGTTCCGTCATCCGCACGTGGTGCCGATCTTCGATGCCGGCGAACAGGACGGCGATCCCTATCTGGTGTTCGAGCGCGTGTCCGGCCACAGCCTGGCCGACGTGCTCAAGTCCGAAGGGCCGCTGGCGCCGGTCAAGGCGGCCACGCTGATGCGCCAGGTGGCGGACGCGCTCGCCCAGGCGCACGCGCAGGACATCATCCATCGCGACCTCAAGCCGTCGAACATCCTGATCGACGCGCGCGACGGCGCGGCGCGCGTGATGGATTTCGGCATCGCCACGCGCCTGGGCGACGACGGCTCCACCGCCGGCACGAAGGCGGACGGACTGACCGGCACTCCCGCCTACATGGCGCCCGAATACGTCACCCTGCAGCGTGTCGGGCCGCAAAACGACGTATTCGCCGCGGGCCTGGTCCTGCTGGAGATGCTGACCGGCCGGCGCGTCTTCGACGACGGTCCGCTCGAGTCGATTCTCTATCGCATCTCCACCGAGCCGGTGGTCCTGCCGCCGGTACCGCCGGGGCCGGCGATCGATCCGCGGCTCGGCGCGATCATCCTTCGCGCCTGCGCGCTCGATCCGGCGCGGCGCTACGCCAGCGCCGCCGAGCTGTGCGAGGCGCTGACCGCCTTTCTGGGCGAGGGCGAGGCGGAGCGCGCCGAGGGGCGCGCGGCGGTGGCGCAGAAGGACACCCTCGAATTCCTGCTGCGGCGCATGCGCCACAAATCGGATTTCCCGGCGCTGTCGGATTCGGTGTCGGCAATCAACAAGCTCACGGCCTCGGAGGGGGAGAGCGTCAATGCGCTGTCGAACACCATCCTCAAGGACTACGCGCTGACCAACAAGATCCTGCGGCTGGTCAACTCCGCCTACTACCGCCAGGCGGGAGGAGGCAGCATCAGCACGGTGTCGCGCGCGGTGATCGTGCTCGGCTTCGACACCATCCGCAACATCGCCATCACCGTGCTGCTGTTCGAGCACCTGCAGGACAAGGCGAACGCGCGCGAACTGAAGGAGGCCTTCCTGCGCGCCAATCTCGCCGGCCTGCTCGCGCGCGAAAGCTGCCATGGTCCGCTGCTGCAACGCCAGGGCGAGGAAGCCTTCATCTGCGCCCTGTTCCACGGCCTCGGCGCGCTGCTGGCGCGCTACTATTTCCCCGAGGAAGTCGAGGAGATCAACAAGCTGGTGCAGTTCAAGAAGTTCTCCGAGAGCGTCGCTTCGGCCCAGGTGCTCGGCCTGTCCTTCGAGGATCTCGGTGTCGGCATCGCCCGCAACTGGGGTTTCCCGACCACCATCGTGAGCAGCATGCGGCGGCTGCCGGCCGGCGACGTGCGGCGGCCGAACACGCCCGAGGAGGCCCTGCACATCGTCGCGGGCTTCGCCAATGAGATGTGCGAGCAGTTGGTGGAAACGCCGCCCGAGCAGCGCGACCGCATGCTGGCGAAGATCACGCGGCGTTTTTCCGCCAGCTTGCAGGCCACCGAGCGCCAGTTGAAGGATGGTGCGCAGAAATCGCTGGAGGATCTGACCCAGGTCGCCTCGATCCTGCATGTCAATGTCAGACAGAGTCCGTTCGCGCGGCAGGCGGCGGCGATTCTCGGCGGTCAGATCGAGATCGAGACGGCGCTGACGCCGGCCACGGTGGCCGGCACCAATGCCATGGCGGGTGCGTCTCTGCCGGAAGGCACCATGCTGCCCGACGCGGAGGTCGCCGAAAGCGCGGCGGGCGTGCCGGAGGACGCGCAGTCGGTGCTGTCGGCCGGCATCCAGGACATCAGCAATTCGCTGGTCGACGATTTCGCGCTCAACGACATCCTGCGCATCATCCTCGAAACCATGTATCGGGCCATGGGCTTCAAGCGGGTGCTGCTGGCGCTGCGCGACCCGAAGACCGGCCAGATGACGGGACGCTTCGGCCTCGGGCCGGACGTCGGCGAGCTGGCCAGGCAGTTCCGTTTCGCCATGTCGGCCCAGGTCAATGACGTATTCCTGCTCGCCACCGGGCGCGGCCTCGACATCATCATCACCGACATCGACGATCCGAAGATCGCCGACAAGGTGCCGCAGTGGTATCGCGAGCGCATTCCCGCCAAGACCTTCGTGCTGTTTCCCCTCAACATCAAGGGCAAGCCAGTGGCCCTGATTTACTGCGATCGCGACAAGGCCGGTTCGATCAGCATTCCCGAGCGGGAACTCACGCTGCTCAAGACGTTGCGCAACCAGGCGCTGCTGGCCATCAAGCAGGCGAGCTGATCAGGCGGCTTGCTCCCGCAGCCGCTCCAGTGGACGCTGGTCGATGGGCAGGTTGATCGCCATCGCCAGCACGCCAAGGCCGACGATGATCGTCCACACAATGTCGTAGCTGCCGGTGCGGTCGAACAGCAGGCCACCGAGCCAGGCGCCGAGGAAGCTGCCGATCTGGTGGCTGAAGAAGACGAAGCCGCCGAGCATCGACAGGTAGGCGACGCCGAATACCTGGGCGATGATGCCGTTGGTCAGCGGCACGGTGGCGAGCCAGAGAAAGCCGATCGTCATGGAGAACAGGTAGGCGGAAGCCGGCGTCAGCGGCGCGGCGAGGAAGATCACGATCACGATGCTGCGCGCGATGTAGATGCCGGCGAGCAGGTGCTTCTTGCTGTGGCGCTGGCCGAGCCAGCCGGCGCTGAAGGTGCCGAAGATGTTGAACAGGCCGATCAGTGCGAGGCAGGTGACGCCGACGTTGGCCGACAGGCCCTGGTCGGTCAGGTAGGCGGGCAGATGCACGCCGATGAACACCACCTGAAAGCCGCAGACGAAATAGCCGAGTGTCAGCAGGTTGAAACCGTTGTGGCCGAAGGCCTCGCGGATCGCTTCGAGCGCCGACTGGCCGTGGCGGCCGGCCGCCGGATCGTGCCGCGGCTCGACGAGCGCGGCCGACAGGGGCGCCATCAGCGCGGCGACGGCGGCGAGGATCAGCAGGGCCTGGAGCCAGCCGACGCCGCTGATGAGCGACTGCGACACCGGCAGCAGCGCGAACTGGCCGAAGGAGCCCATGGCGCCGGCGATGCCGAGCGCCATGCTGCGCTTCTCCGGCGGCGTGACGCGGCCGAGCACGCCATAGACGATGCTGAAGGTGGTGCCCGACAGGCCGATGCCGATCAGGAAGCCCGCCGACAGCACGAAGCCCGCGCCCGAGGTCGACAGCGCCATGCCGACGAGGCCGAGCACGTAGAGCGCGGTGCCGGCGAGCAGCACCTTGCCGGCGCCGTGGCGGTCCGCGAGCAGGCCGGTGAGCGGCTGGGTGACGCCCCAGAGCAGGTTCTGCAGCGCCAGCGCGAAGGCGAACGTTTCGCGGCCCCAGCCGTGGTCGAGCGTCATCGGCTGGAGGAACAGACCGAAGCCGTGGCGCACGCCCATGGCGAGCGTCATGATCAGGCCGCCGCAGACGAGGATGGCAGTGGGGGATCTCCAGCGGGAGGCGGTCATGGGAATAAGTCAGTCGTGGCGGGACGGCGCCATGATAACCGGCGCCGGCGGGCCGGCGGCGGAGGCCACGAGATGAGCGCGCGTTTTCGGTCTAGCGGAGCAGCGTGCGCGACCACTGGGCCAGCGCGGCGGCGCTGCCCAGCTGGCTGCCCGGGAATTCCAGGCGCAATAGCATGGCGTGATGGTTCGCCGCCGCCGCGGCGACCTCGAAATACAGGGGGCTGCCCAGCGGCGCCGGAGCCACCGGCCGGAAATTCAGCACCATGTCCACGGCCTTCTGGCTGTAGGGCGTCTCCAGCGCTTCCTGGCGATCATGGAAGCGGGCGAAGGCGAGCGAAATGGCCTTCATCGGGGTTTTCTGCTTCACCTGGGCGGCCATGTGCGCGTCCGACCACAGCTGCCAGCCGATGGCGAGGTTGGCGCATTCGGGCAGCGCGACTTCCTGCGGAATGCCGATCTGGCGCAGGGTCGCGGCGGGAATCTGCGTCAGGCCGATGTGGCGTTCGCCCGGGATGTCGCGGCCCAGCCAGCGGATGCCTTCGGGCAGGCTGGCCGGCACGCGGGTCTGTCCGCCCGCCTCGGTGATCAGGTAGGCTTCGCCGCCCGAGCCCACCGTCGCGAGGACGTGGAGCAGCTTCGGATCGGCCTGGGGAACGCAGAACGCGATCCAGGTAGCGAGGGCGACGGGCGAGAGCATGAGAAAATAACGGCCAAAATCGCGGAAGATGAAGTCGACATGAACAAGGCATTCGTGCGCGAAAGCGAACACGAGGACGACGAAGAAGCTGAGGCCGAAGGCGCGCCCGCGCTGCCGGCCGGCACGAAGAACTACATGACCCCGGCCGGTCATGCGGCCCTGCGCGAAGAGTTCGAGCGGCTGGTGAAGGTCGAACGTCCGCAACTCGTGCAGGTGGTCGCCTGGGCCGCGTCCAACGGCGACCGTTCCGAAAACGGCGACTACATCTATGGCAAGAAGAAGTTGCGCGAGATGGACCGGCGCATCCGCTACCTGACCCGGCGGCTCGACAACGCCGAGGTGGTCGATCCGGCCAGGCAGGCCGATCTGGAGCAGGTGTTCTTCGGCGCCAGCGTCACGGTCATGCACCTTGGTTCCGACGCGGCGGTCGATGTGACCTATCGCATCGTCGGCATCGACGAAGCCGATCCGGCCACGGGTGCGATCAGCTGGATCTCGCCGCTGGCGCGCGCGCTGATGAAGGCGCGCGAGGGCGACGTCGTCCGCTTCCAGAGCCCGGTCGGACCGCGCGAAATCGAGATTGTCGACATACGCTACGAATAGGGGAGCAGGGGCGCGCAATGGAAACCTTCGTCTGGAACCGGCACTTTTTCACCGGCATCGAGCTGGTAGACAGCCAGCACCGCCGCCTGGTGGAGATCACCAACGAACTGGGCGAGGTCATGCGCACGGGCGATGAAATGTCCGAGGGGCGCATGCAGATCCTGTTCAAGGAGCTGGCGGACTACGCGCGCGAGCACTTCCACGACGAGGAGGGCGTGATGCGCAAGGCCGGCGTCGATGCGCGCCATGTCGAGGCCCATGTCGGGCACCACCACCAGTTCGTCGAGCAGCTGACCTCGATGTGGCGGGCGCGAACCTCGATGCGCCATCCCGCCGAAGTCTTCCATGGCTTCCTGTCCGCTTGGCTGACCTGCCACATTCTCGGCGAGGATCAGGTCATGGCGCGGCAGATGGCGCGCATCGAAGCCGGGGAATCTCCAGAGGTCGCCTACGAACTCGAAAAGCAGCCGCCGGACAATGGCACCGCCGTGCTGCTCGATGCCCTGCGCAACGTCTTCCATCTGCTCGCCGAGCAGAACCGCGACCTGGCCGAGGCCCACCAGCGCCTGCTGAAGGAAATCGCCGCTCACCGGGACTCGCAGTAAGGGGCTTGAAAACCCTGCCGGCGACCCCACTTCCCCCGCTCGTTCGTTCGGAGGACTTTGCATGACCGCTACCGTTGATTCCCGTCAGGAAACCCTGGGCTTCCAGACCGAGGTGAAGCAGCTGCTGCACCTCATGATTCATTCCCTCTACAGCAACCGCGAAATCTTCCTGCGCGAGCTGATTTCCAATGCCTCGGACGCCTGCGACAAGCTGCGCTTCGAGTCGCTGCACAACGCCGCGCTGATGGAGGATGGCGCCGAGTTCAAGATCCGCATCGGCTTCGACAAGGAGGCGCGTACCGTCACCATCGCCGACAACGGCATCGGCATGAACCGCGACGAGGTGATCGCCAACCTCGGCACCATCGCCAAGTCCGGCACGCGTGAATTCTTCTCGCAACTCACCGGCGACCAGCAGAAGGACGCCCATCTGATCGGCCAGTTCGGCGTCGGCTTCTATTCGAGCTTCATCGTCGCCGACAAGGTGACGGTGCGCACCCGCCGCGCTGGCGAGCAGGCCGGGCAGGGCGTCGAGTGGGTCTCCGACGGCGGCGGCGAATTCAGCATCGCCATGATCGACCGCCCCGCGCGCGGCACCGAGATCACCCTGCATCTGCGCGAAGGCCAGGACGACCTGCTCTCCTCATGGAAGCTCAAGTCGATCATCCGCAAGTATTCCGACCACATCGTCCAACCCATCGTGATGAAGGCGGAGAAGTGGGACGAGGAGAAGAAGGAGCAGGTCGTCACCGACGCGGACGAAACCGTCAACCAGGCCTCCGCGCTCTGGGCCAAGCCCAAGAGCGAGATCACGGAAGACGACTACAAGGCCTTCTACAAGCACGTCGGACACGACTACGACGATCCGCTGGCCTGGACGCACGCCCGCGTCGAGGGCAAGAGCGAATACACGCAACTGCTCTACATTCCCGGCCGCGCGCCGTTCGACCTGTGGGACCGCAACGCGCGCCACGGCGTCAAGCTCTACGTGCGCCGCGTCTTCATCATGGACGACGCCGAGCAGTTGATGCCGCTATATATGCGCTTCGTGCGCGGCGTGGTGGATAGCGCCGACCTGCCGCTCAACGTGTCGCGCGAGATCCTGCAGGAATCGAAGGACATCGAGGCGATCCGCAAGGGCTGTACGGCCAGGGTGCTGGGCCTGCTGGCCGACATGGCCGGGAATGACAAGGAAAAATACGCGAAATTCTGGGGTGAGTTCGGTCGCGTGCTGAAGGAAGGCGTCGGCGAGGATCATGCCAACAAGGACAAGATCGCCAGCCTGCTGCGCTTCGCCTCGACCGAGGCGAACAGCGCCGAAGAGACCGTCTCGCTCGCCGATTACATCGGCCGCATGAAGCCCGAGCAGGAAAAGATCTACTACGTCACCGCCGAGACCTTCAACGCCGCGAAGAACAGCCCGCACCTCGAAGTCTTCCGCAAGAAGGGCATCGAAGTGCTGCTGCTCTCCGACCGTGTGGACGAGTGGGTCGTTTCGCACCTCACCGAATTCGAAGGCAAGGAGCTGGCGTCGGTGGCCAAGGGCGGCCTCGACCTCGGCAAGCTGGAAGACGAGGCCGAGAAGCAAGAGCAGGAGAAGGAGGCCGGCGAGTTCAAGGAACTGACCGACCGGATCGGCAAGAGCCTCGGCGAGCGCGTCAAGGAGGTGCGCGTGACGCACCGCCTGACCGACAGCCCCGCCTGTCTGGTGGCCGACGAGCACGATGTGTCCGGCAACCTCGCGCGCATCCTCAAGGCGGCCGGCCAGCAGGCGCCGATGTCCAGGCCCATCCTCGAAATCAACCCGAAGCACCCCGTCGTGCTGCGGCTGAAATACGAGGAGGCGAAGTTCGACGACTGGAGTGCGGTGCTCTTCGAGCAGGCCCTGCTCGCCGAAGGCGGCCAGCTCGACGACCCGGCGACTTTCGTCAAGCGCATCAACGACCTGATGCTCAGCATGTCGCTGGGTGGCAAGTAAGCCGCTGAAAGGGCTGCCGCCCATCATCGACGAACGGGCCCGGATACTCATTCTGGGCTCGTTCCCTTCCGAGGCCTCCCTCGCCGCGCGGCAGTATTACGCGCACAGGCAGAACCAGTTCTGGAAGATTCTCGGGGAGATTTTCGGTCGGCCGCTGTTCGAGCTGGACTACGGGGCGAAGCAGGCCATTGTGAAGGACGCCGGCATCGCCATCTGGGATGTGTATGAAAGCTGCGAACGCTCCGGCAGCCTCGACAGCGCCATCCGCGCCGGACGCCCCAACGACTTCGCCGCGCTCAAAAAGTCAGCGCCGGCGCTGCGGCGCGTCCTGTTCAACGGGCAGACGCCCGCTCGCTTCGTGCCACAGCTCGCGGCGCTGGGGCTGGAGACCCGGGTCATGCCATCCACCAGCCCCGCGAACGCCGGCTGGAACTTCGGGCGCAAGCTCGCGGCCTGGCGGGAAGGGCTGGACTTGAGATGGCTCAAGGAGTTGTCGCGGCAGGCTTGACAAATATTTCCTTGGACATAAATTTGAAGCATGACTAAGGAGATAGGGAAGGCGGCTGCGATCATGCGAGTGGATGACGTCATGTCGTGCCATATCGTATGGAAACGACGAGTGCTCCGGGCGCTGGAGGGCCAAAGCGGCGAATATCTGGATCGCGCGATCATCGGCCGGGACGATCTGTGCCAGCTCGGCAAATGGATTTACGGCGAGGGTCTGCGCTACGGGCAGACGGACGAGTATCGGACCGTGAAGACAGTCCATGCCGAGCTGCATGTCCTAGTCGCCGAGGCGATCGGGGAAATGGACGGCGGCGACAGGCCGGCGGCCCTGAAGATCATGGCCGGCCCCGTCGAGGCAGCGTCGCGGGGCATCATCCACGCGCTCGCCGGATTGCGGACGAAACTCGAAGGCAGCGAGGACGACGCCAACAAGGCTGCGCGCGACCCCGGCCCGGAGCGTTCCTAGGCCGCCAGCGCCAGTTGCCGGGCAATGACGTTCTGCAGGGCGCGCTCGACGCGGTGGTTCTGCTGAACCTGCAGCCAGGGCAGGCATTCGGCGAGAGCCAGCGCGATGTCAAGTTTGTGGTCCGCCGTGATGGTCTGTTCGCACAGGCATTGCAGGTCGGCGGCGCGTCCGGCCTCGCGGCTGTCGGGCGGCGCCAGTTCGCGTACCACGAGGGCGACGGCGAGCAGGTCGGCCTGATGGTTCTCATCGAACCAAGGTTCGCCGATCGCCGTCAGCGCGACGAGGGCGGGCAGTTCCGTCTTGACGCGATCCTTCATGCCCAGCGGCAGGATGGTCGATTTGGTCGAATTGGCTTTGCGCATTTCGGTCTCCGGCAAAGAATGCCGCTTTTTTCGTCGCGGGCGGCAAATTCCGTCTGATATTCCCGGCAAAGGGTTGTTTCGCACCGATTCCCCCTGGTGCTTGACGGAGACAAGGCAGGTTCCGTGCCAAGCCGGCGAACAGGGATCAATCCGGCGCTTTGTTCGTCCGATTTGTCGGTATAGTCACGTTTCATGAATGCCCCAGCCCACAAGACCGGCGAACACCGCCTGACCCTGCCCGAGGTCGTCGACGCCCTCATCGCGGCCGGCAAGGTGCCGCGCGCCGAGGCCGAGGCCTTTCGCCAGGAAAGGCGCTATTTCCGTGGTGAGACGCATCCCCTCATCGTCATCGCCGAGCAGCGCTGGAAGTCGCCCGAGCCGCCGCATCGCACCGTCGATCTCGACATGCTGACCGAATGGCTGGCCGAGTGGTCCGGGCTGCCCTACTACCATATCGACCCGCTCAAGGTGAATCTCGCCGCCGTCACCGACGTGATGAGCAGCGCCTACGCCACGCGCTTCCGCATCCTGCCCGTCGAGGTGCGCAGCGGCGAGGTGACCATCGCCACCGCAGAGCCCTACATCCGCGGCTGGGAAAACGAACTCAAGCCGATCCTCAAGAAGGACATCCGCCTCGTCATCGCCAATCCCGACGACATCGCCCGCTATCAGGTCGAGTTCTACAACATGGCGAAGTCGATCAAGGGGGCCCTGAAGCGCGGCAACGTCGCCGGCACCGGCATCGCCAATTTCGAGCAACTCGTCGAGATGGGCAAGGGCAAGGCCACCATCGACGCCAACGACCAGCATGTCGTGCTGATCGTCGACTGGCTGTGGCAATACGCCTTCGAGCAGCGCGCCTCCGACATCCACATCGAGCCGCGCCGCGACATGGGCATCGTGCGCTTCCGCATCGACGGCGTGCTGCATCAGGTCTACCAGATCCCGATGCCGGTGCTCAACGCCATGACCAGCCGCATCAAGATCCTCGGCCGCATGGACGTCGTCGAAAAGCGCCGGCCGCAGGATGGCCGCATCAAGACGCGCGCGCCCGACGGCGAGGAAATCGAGCTGCGCCTGTCAACGCTGCCGACCGCCTTCGGCGAGAAGCTGGTGATGCGCATCTTCGACCCCGAGGTGCTGGTGCGCGACTTCGCCGACCTCGGCTTCTCGCCCGAGGACGCCGCCCAGTGGCAGGGCATGACCGCCAGGCCGAACGGCATCATCCTCGTCACCGGCCCCACCGGCTCGGGCAAGACCACCACGCTCTATTCCACCCTCAAGCAGCTCGCCACCGCCGAGGTCAATGTCTGCACGCTGGAAGACCCGATCGAAATGATCGAACCGGCCTTCAACCAGGTGCAGGTGCAGCCCGACATCGGCGTCGATTTCGCCGCCGGCATCCGCGCCCTGATGCGCCAGGACCCGGACATCATCATGGTCGGCGAGATCCGGGACATCGAGACCGCCGACATGGCGATCCAGGCCGCGCTCACCGGCCATCTTGTGCTGTCCACCCTGCACACCAACGATGCGCCCACGGCGATCACCCGCCTGCTCGACCTCGGCGTGCCGCCCTATCTGCTGCAATCGACCGTGATCGGCGTCATGGCGCAGCGCCTCGTGCGCACGCTCTGCCCGCACTGCAAGAAGGCCGGCGGCTTGCGCGAGGAGGACGAAACGCTCTGGCGGGGTCTGGTCGCGCCATGGAAATCGAAGAAGCCGGCCCAGCTCTATCACCCGGTCGGCTGCCTCGAATGCCGCATGACCGGCTACATGGGGCGCGTCGGCCTCTACGAGATCATGCCGATGAGCGTCGAACTGAAATCGATGGTCAGCGCGCATACCGACCTGGTCAAGCTGCGCGAGCGCGCCATGAAGGGCGGCATGCAGCCGCTGCGCATCTCGGGCGCGCGCAAGGTCGCCGCCGGACTTACCACCATCGAGGAAGTCCTCAAGGTCGCGCCGCCGCTGCAGGATCTGGTGCAACCGCCTCAGTAGTGGTAATCGACCTTGCCGTGGAACGGCGGCCAGCGGCCGACGAGGTTTTCCAGCATTTCCAGTTCGATGTCGGTGTGGTTGACGACCGGAGCGGTCACCATCATCGACGGCATCTTCATGTCGTCGCTGATCCAGAGCGGATGGTCGTGGTGGCTGGTGGTGATGGTTTCCGCTTCGTGCGGGGCGGCGGTCGGCGTCACCAGCGCGCTGCCGTAGCACAGGCAGAAATAGGTTTCCGCCTTCACGCCTTCCTCGATGTAGCAGGCCGTGCCGCGGATGCCGATGGTGGCGGTGGCGAAGCGCAGGGTCTTGTCGCCCCGGCCGAACACCGAGAGGATGCGGCCGCTGAGCACGCGCATGAAGTCGGCCGCGCCCTTACCCAACTGAGTGCCGAAGCTGACCTGACTGCCGCCGCGCTGCAGGAAGGCGTTGTCGCCGATGACGTAGATCGCCTCGCCGTCGGGCGGGGTGGCCACGGTGTCGCCGGGCAGGATCAACTGGCCTTCGCGGGCCGGCTGGCCATTCACCGTGACGGCGCCTTTCAGCTTGTGCAGGCCGGGCGGCACGGGATTCGCGCCCGCGGCCAGCGCGCGCTGGAGGAAGCCCATGGCGCCCCCGGCCGAGAACAGGCCGGCGGCGGCGAGTTGCCGCAAGAGCTGGCGACGGTTCATGGCGACCTCCCTATTTCCGACGGATGCAGTCGAGATAAGCTACACCATCCGGCGGCCGGCTGTCACGCTGGGCGCGCCAGAGCGTTTCGCCGAGGCAGTCGAGGATGTCGTGCAGGGCGGCGTGGCGCTCGCCGTGCCGCGCGCACTGACTTTCGAAGGCGGCGCGGATGCCGGGCGGCTGGTCGATCGAGAGCTGCTCCTCGATGGCGAGGTGCAGCGAAAGATGCAGGAAGGGATTCTGCTGCCCGTCCTCCGGCGTCCATTCGCGCGCCAGCGCATCCTCGGTCATCAGCGCATGGTATTCGGGATGCAGCGCGACGATGTCGGCGGCCAGCGTTTCCAGCGGCGTGGCGGGCCGGCCGGCCGTGCGCTTCTGCCAGGCGTCGATCAGGAAGCGGCGGGCCTGGTCGCGGCTAGGGTTGAACATCGTAGCGCTCCTTCCAATCGCAGACCTCGCGCACGACGCAGCGCCAGCATTCGGGCTTCCTGGCCTTGCAGACGTAGCGGCCGTGCAGGATCAGCCAGTGGTGGGCGTGCTGGCGATAGGCCGCCGGCACGACCTTGAGCAGCTTCTTCTCGACTTCCGCCACGTCCTTGCCCGGCGCGAGGCCGGTGCGGTTGGCGAGGCGGAAGATGTGCGTGTCGACCGCGATGGTCGGCTCGCCGAAGACGATGTTGAGCACGACGTTGGCGGTCTTGCGGCCGACGCCGGGCAGGGCTTCGAGCGCGGCGCGGTCGTGCGGCACTTCGCCGCCGTGGCGTTCGACCAGCAGGCGGGCGGCGGCGACGACGTTCTTCGCCTTGGTCTTGTAGAGGCCGATGGTCTTGATCAGTTCGGCGACCTTCTCCGCGCCAAGCGCTGCGAGCGCCTGCGGCGTCGGTGCTTCCTTGAACAGGGCCGGGGTGGCGAGGTTGACGCTCCTGTCGGTCGCCTGCGCCGAGAGGATCACCGCGACGAGCAGTTGAAAGGGCGTGGCGTAGTCGAGCTCGGTTTTGGGCTCGGGATCGAGCGCGGCGAGCCGGCGGAAGAACTCGGCGCGTTCATTGGCTTTCATGGACCGGCTTCATGCGGTGCCGGGTTGATGGGCCAGCAGGCGCGCCTTGGCGCGCTCGTTGGCGCGCCATTCGAGCCAGTTGCGGCCGGCGATCATCAGGCCGAGCACGAAGAAGGCGCCGGGTGGCAGGATGGCGATGAGGAAGCCCGGATAGTCCTCGGGCAGCACCTGGATGGCGCCGGCGCCGGGCAGGATCATCTCGATGCCGGAAAACAGCGTGCCCTGGCCGACGAATTCGCGGATCGCGCCGAGCAGGCCGATGACCCAGACGAAGCCGACGCCCATCATGATGCCGTCGAAGGTGGCCAGCCCCACGCCGTTCTTGGCGGCGAAGGCCTCGACGCGCGCCAGCACGATGCAGTTGGTGACGATCAGCGGGATGAAGATGCCGAGCACGAGGTAGAGGTCGTGCAGGAAGGCGTTGAACAGCAGGTCGACCACGGTGACGAGCGCCGCGATGATGAGGATGAAGACGGGGATGCGGATCTCGTAGGGGATGAAGCCGCGCAGCAGCGACACGCCGAAGTTGGCGAGGGCCATGACGAGGATGGTGGCCAGCCCGAGGCTGAGCGCGTTCACCATCGTGCTGCTCACGGCCAGCAGCGGGCAGAGGCCGAGCAACTGGGCGAGGATGGCGTTCTGCTTCCACAGGCCGTTGTGCGTGATGTCGCGGTAGACGGTGATGGCGGGCATCATTTCTCCTCGTAGCGGGCTTCGGCGGGCAGGGCGTAGAAGGCGTCGGCGCGTTCCAGCGCCCAGGCGAGGGCGTTGCCGGTGGCCTTGACCACGGCGCGCGCCGAGATGGTGGCGCCGGTGCGCTGGTCGAAGGCGCCGCCGTCCTTCTTCACGCGCCACTTCTCGCGCGGCGTGTCGCCGAAGTTGCGCCCGGCGAACTGGGCGATCCAGGGGCTGGCCTTGTTCTTGTCCTTCTTCGGGTCGATGTAGTCGCCCAGCCCCGGTGTTTCCTTGTGGCCGGTGACGCGCACCGCCGCGAGCCGGCCGTCGGCGCGCACCGCGAGGATCAGCCCGATCTGGCCGGAATAGCCGTCGAGCGCGGCGGCCTCCAGCACCAGCGCGGCGGGCGCGCCGCCCTTGCGGGCGCGGTAGAGGCGGGTCGGCTCGGCGAGGCCGATGGCCGGCACCGGCGGCAGCACGACGGCGTCGGCGAGCAGGTCGTTGTCGTAGGCGTCGGGCGGCAGCACCTCGGCGATCAGGCGGCGCTTGGCGTCGAGCGCGGTGGCCTCGATCACCGGCCGGGTCAGCTGGTAGACGCCGGCCATCAGCGCGGTGAAGGCGAGCGTGAACACCAGCAGGATCGTGGCGGTGCGCAGCGAGATGCGCAGGGCGCCGGCTGCGGGCGGGGCGTGGGGAGCGGCGGATGGCGCGGCGTCGTGCATGCTCATTCCCTCTTTCCCGGGTGGCCGAAGACCCGGGGCTGCGTGTGCATGTCGATCAGCGGCACCAGCAGGTTCATCAGCAGGATGGCGAAGGCCATGCCGTCCGGATAGGCGCCGAAGCTGCGGATGATCCAGGTCAGCAGGGCGGCCCCGCCGGCGAAGATCAGCTTGCCGAGCGGCGTGGTGCAGCCGGAGACCGGGTCGGTGGCGATGAAGAAGGCGCCGAGCATCGCCCCGCCGGTGAACAGGTGGAAGTTCGCCCCGGCGAAGCGTTCCGGGCTGGCGACGTTGAAGCCGGTGGCGACCAGCATCAGCACGCCGATGAAGGCGACCGGCACGTGCCAGGTGATGATGCGCTGCTGCAGCAGCCACAGCCCGCCGAGCAGGTAGCCACCGGCCACCCATTCCCAGCCCCGGCCGCCGACGTTGCCGAAGGTGGCGTGGGAGCCGAGGATGCCGGCGATGGTGGCGCGCTGCTCCGGATCGCGCAGGACGGTGCGCAGCGCGTCGAGCGGCGTCGCCATGATGAGGGCGTCGAGCTGGCGGTCACCCGAGAAAATCGCGCGCAGCATCGGTTCCAGCGCGTTGAATTCGGCGCGCGGCCATTGCGACATCAGCTGCGGGTAGGCGACGATCATGGTGCAGAAGGCCACCATCGCCGGGTTGAACGGGTTCTGGCCGAGTCCGCCGTAGAGGTGCTTGGCGACGATGATGGCGATCAGCACGCCCAGCACCGTGAGCCACCACGGCGCGATGGACGGGAAGGTGAGGGCGATCAGCCAGGCGGTCACCAGCGCGCTGCCGTCGGCGAGGTAGATGCCCACCGGCTTGCCGCGCAGCCTGAGCATGAGCGCCTCGGCGGCGAGGGCGGCGGCGGAGGCCAGAGCGAGCTGCACCAGGATGGCGGCGCCGAAGAACCAGACGTAGGCGACGATGCCCGGCACGAGCGCGACGAGCACCTTGAACATCACCGTGCCGACGCTGGCGGGCTTGAGGATGTGCGGCGAGGTATGCATCAGGCGTCGTCCTTCGTGGCTGCTTCGGCATGGGCGCGCCGCGCCTCGGCCTCGGCGATCTGGGCCTGCTGGTCCGGCGTCAGCGCGTCGGTATTGCGGGGGGCTGCGGTCGCCTTCCTTTCCGCCGCGCGGGCCTGGGCGGCGGCGATCAGGGCGAGCTTGTCGTCCGTAGGCGCCGTCCCGCCGGCACTGACTTTTTCCGGCGCGGCTTCGCCGGCGGATGCCTTCGCGGCTTCCTCCTGCGCCAGCTTCGCCTTGGTTTCGGCGGCCTTGGCGGCGAGCTTGGCGGCCTTTTCGGCCTTCTCGCGCTCCTCGCGGAACTGGCGGAATTCGTGGCGTTCGCGCGCGCGGTCGGCGGCGGCCTTGTCGCGTTCGCGCGCCCGGATTTCCGATTTGGCGAAGCGGTAGTAGTCGACCAGCGGGATGCGCGAAGGGCAAACATAGGCGCAGCAGCCGCATTCGATGCAGTCGAACAGGTGGTATTCCTGCGCCTTGCCGAAGTTCTTCGAGCGGGCGAACCAGTAGAGCTCGTGCGGCTGGAGCACCACCGGGCAGGCGCGCGTGCAGGCGCCGCAGCGGATGCAGGGCATCTCGGGCGGCGGCGGCGGAAACAGCGCCGGGCTCATCGCCAGCAGGCAGTTGCTGGCCTTCACCAGCGGCACCGTCAGGTCGGGCAGCGGGAAGCCCATCATCGGGCCGCCCATCACGACGCGGTCGGTGTCGGCGCGCGGTTGGCCGAGCGGCAGCAGCGCGTCGATGGGCGTACCGATCGCCACTTCGAAGTTGCCGGGCGTCGCATAGTTGCCGGCCAGCGTGACGATGCGCGATACCAGCGGCTCGCCGTGCAGCACCGCGCGGGCGACCGCGTAGGCGGTTCCCACGTTGAAGCACTGGACGCCGAAGTCCGGGCCGAGCTTGCCGTAGGGAATGGCGATGCCGGTGAGCACGCGGATCAGCTGCTTCTCGCCGCCCGCCGGATAGAGTGTCGGCACGGCGGCGACCTGGCAACTCGTCCCGTCGCATTCGTTCATCGCGGCGCGCAGCGCCTGCGCCGCTTCCGGCTTGTTGTCCTCGACGCCGAAAACGATGCGCTTCGCGCCCATCAGACGACCGAGGATGCGGGCGCCGGCGACGATTTCTTCCGCGCGTTCGCGCATCAGGCGGTCGTCGCAGGTGATCCACGGCTCGCATTCGGCGCCGTTGACGATCAGGGTGTCGATGGCCGCCTTCGCCTTGACATGGCTGGGGAAGGCCGCGCCGCCGAGGCCGACGATGCCGGCGTCACGGATGCGCGCGCGCAGCGATTCAGGATCGCCGAGGGGATCGAGCGGAACACGGTCGATCCAGCGTTCCTCGCCGTCCGGTTCGATGATCGCGCAGGGCGCGGCGAGGCCTGAAGGGTGGGGCAGGGTGCGCGCTTCGATCGCGACCACCGTGCCGGAGGCCGGCGCATGCACGGCCGTGCCGAAAGCGCCTTCCGCCGCGCCGATCGTCTGGCCCTTCAATACCTTGTCGCCGGCCTGCACCTGGATCGCGGCGGCGCCAGTGGCGCTCTGGCGGAAGGGCACGACCAGGCGCCCGGGCAACGGCGCGGGCGCGATCGGGCTGCCGGCGGATTCCTGCTTGTGCGAGGCGGGCTTGACGCCGCCGGGGAAGCGGAACAGTTCAAGCATGCGCCACCGCCTTGATCGGAACCAATGGAATCTGCGGATACTTCCACTTCCATGTGTCGAGGGTCTCGGGCAGCGCCACCATGCTGATGCAGTTGACCGGGCAGGGCGGCAGGCACAGTTCGCAGCCGGTGCATTGCGCGGCGAGGATGGTGTGCATCTGCTTGGCGGCGCCGACGATGGCGTCGACCGGGCAGGCCTGGATGCACAGCGTGCAGCCGATGCAGGTCTGCTCGTCGATGAAAGCGACGCTCTTCGGCTTCTCGATGCCATGCTCGCCGGAAAGCGGCTTGAACTCGCGGCCGAGCAGGTCGGCCAGCTTGCGGATGCCTTCCTCGCCGCCGGGCGGGCAGCAGTTGATCTCGGCCTCGCCCTTGGCGACGGCCTCGGCGTAGGGCTTGCAGCCGGGGTAGCCGCACTGGCCGCACTGCGTCTGCGGCAGGATGGCGTCGATCTTCTCGACCAGCGGGTCGCCCTCGACCTTGAACTTGACGGCCGCGAAACCCAGCGCGGCGCCGAGGACGACGGCGCCGAGCGCCATGACAAGGATGGCCGACAGCATTACTTGTATTTGTCCAGTCCGGCGAAGCCCATGAAGGCCAGGCTCATGATGCCGGCGGTAATCATGGCGATGGCGGTGCCGCGGAAATGCACCGGTACGTCGGCGCCCTCGAGACGCTCGCGGATGCCGGCGAACATCACCAGCGCCAGCGTGAAGCCGAGCGCCGAGCCGAAGCCGAACAGCATCGACTCGACGAGGTCGTGGCGCATGCCGATGTTGAGCAGCGGCACCCCGAGCACGGCGCAGTTGGTGGTGATCAGCGGCAGGTAGATGCCCAGCACCTGGTGCAGCAGCGGGCTGGTCTTCTGGATCACCAGCTCGGTGAGCTGGACGATCGCGGCGATGGTGACGATGAAGGAGAGGGTGCGCAGGTAGAGCAGGTCGTTGGGGGCGAGCAGCCAGCTGTCGATGACGTAGCTGGTGCCGCAGGCCAGCGTCAGCACGAAGGTGGTGGCGGCGCCCATGCCGACGGCGGTCTCCAGCTTCTTCGACACCCCCATGAACGGGCACAGCCCGAGGATGCGGACGAAGACGACGTTGTTGACGAGAACGGCGCCGAGGATGATGAAAAGGTAGCTGGTCATGTCGGTAGGGGCCGTGCGCGCGAAAGGGCGTGCATTAGCAAACGCGAATTATCGCGTTTTGGCGGCCCGACAACAACCCCGCCGGCCGGATTGCTACTCCTCGGCCAGCTCGCCGAGCAGCAGGTCCTGCGCGCAGGTGCGCACGCGGCGCGACGGCTTGATGCGGTAATTGCCTTCGCCGTCCATGTCCCAGGCCTGGCAGTTGTCGGCCAGATAGCCGCGCAGGCCTTCCTTCATGACGCGGCGCTTGAGCTTGGGGTCCAGCACCGGGAAGCAGACCTCGATGCGGCGGAAGAAGTTGCGCTCCATCCAGTCGGCGCTGGCGAGGTAGAGCTTGTCGGTGCCGTCGGCATGGAAATAGAAGATGCGATGGTGTTCGAGGAAGCGGCCGATCACCGAGCGGACGCGGATGTTCTCCGACAGTCCCGGCACCCCGGGCCGCAGGCAGCAGACGCCGCGCACGATCAGGTCGATATGCACGCCGGCCTGGCTGGCCTCGTAGAGTGCCTCGATGATCTCGGGTTCGAGCAGCGAGTTCATCTTGGCGATGATGTGCGCCTTGCGGCCGGCGCGCGCGATGGCGGTCTCGGCGCGGATGGCGTCGAGCATGTTCGAGTGCAGGGTGAAGGGCGCCTGCCACAGGTGGGTGAGCCGGCTCGCCTTGCCCAGCCCGGTCAGCTGTTTGAAGACCTCGTTGACGTCGTTGGCGACCTCCTCGTTGCAGGTCAGCAGGCCGAAGTCGGTGTAGAAGCGCGTGGTGCGCGGGTGGTAGTTGCCGGTGCCCAGATGGACGTAGCGGCGGTAGCCGCTGCCCTTGTCGGTTTCCTCGCGGCGCAGGACGAGCATCAGCTTCGCGTGCGTCTTGTAGCCGAACACGCCATAGACGACGTGCGCGCCGGCCTGTTCGAGCCGCGCGGCGATGGAGAGGTTGGCCTCCTCGTCGAAACGCGCCATCAGCTCGACGACCACCGTGACTTCCTTGCCCTTCTGCGCGGCGCGCAGCAGGTGTTCCATCAGAACCGAGTCGGTGCCGGTGCGATAGACGGTCATCTTGATCGCCACCACCTGCGGATCGTCCGCCGCCTGCTTGAGAAACTCGATCACCGGCGTGAACGACTGGAAGGGGTGGTGCAGCAGGATGTCGCCCTTGCGGATCGCCTCGAACATGTCGTAGCGGCCCGAGAGCAGCTTGGGCAGGCCGGGCTGGAAGGGGGCGAACTTCAGGTCGGGCCGGTCGACGCGGTCGGGCACCGACATCAGACGCACCAGGTTGACGATGCCGGGCACCTGATACAGGTCGTCGCGCGTCAGGCCGAACTGCTGGAGCAGGAAGTCGCTCATCACCTCGGAGCAGTTGTTGGCCACTTCGAGGCGCACGCCGTCGCCGAAGTGACGCTGCGGCAGTTCGCCCTGCAGCGCGGTGCGCAGGTTCTTCACCTCTTCCTCGTCGACGAACAGGTCGGAGTTGCGCGTCACGCGGAACTGGTAGCAGCCCAGCACGTCCATGCCGGAGAACAGCTCGCCGACGTGGCGGTGCAGGATCGAGGAGAGGAAGACGAAGCCGTGATCGACGCCGGTCAGCTCGCTCGGCAGCTGGATCACGCGCGGCAGGGCGCGCGGCGCTTGCACGATGGCGGCGCCCGAACTGCGGCCGAAGGCGTCCTTGCCCTCCAGTTCGACGGCGAAGTTGAGGCTCTTGTTGAGCACGCGCGGAAAGGGGTGGGCCGGATCGAGGCCGATCGGCGTGAGGACGGGCATCACCTCGCGGCGGAAGAAGTCGTGGATCCATGCCTGCTGTCCCTCGGTCCACTCCGAGCGCTTGTAGAAGCAGATGCCCTCCTTGCGCAGCGCCGGCAGGATCACGTCGTTGAGCAGGGCATACTGCTCGCGGATCAGATCGTGCGCCTCGCGCGTGACGCGGCGGAACACCTCCTGCGCGCCGAGCCGGTCGGCGCCGGTGGCGTGGCTACGCAGCTTGATCTGTTCCTTCACGCCGGCGACGCGGATCTCGAAGAACTCGTCGAGGTTCGAGGAGACGATGCACAGGAAGCGCAGGCGCTCCAGCAGCGGCACGCGTTCGTCGGCGGCCTGCGCCAGCACGCGGCGGTTGAAGGCCAGCAGGGAAAACTCGCGGTTGAGAAAATGGTCGGCGGGGAACTCGTGGATGGCGGACATGGGCAGCATGATGGGGGCCGTGGCGGTGGGGCGATTATGTTGCGAACAATTTGCATAAGTATGACATGGCCGCGCCATCCCGCCGGGACTGACTTTCGGGCAGGCGACTGGGCTAGAATCGCCCGCTCCGCATACTTCGTTCCCACCTTATCGTGGTCCACGAACACGTCGCCGCCGTCGATATGGGTTCCAACAGCTTCCGCCTGCAAGTCGGACGGATCGTCGGCAACCAGATCTATCCCCTCGACGGCCTCAAGGAAACCGTACGGCTCGCCGCCGGCCTCACGCCCGAAAAGTATCTCGACGAGGCCTCGCAGCAGCGTGCGCTGACGGCGCTGGCGCGCTTCGGCGAACGCCTGCGCGGCTTCGCGCCCGACTCGGTGCGCGCGGTGGCGACCAACACGCTGCGCGTCGCCAAGAACGGCCCGGCCTTCCTGCAGCAGGCCGAGGCGACGCTGGGCTTTCCCATCGAGGTCATCGCCGGCCGCGAGGAAGCGCGCCTGATCTACCTCGGCGTCGCGCACACCCTGCCCAATCCGCGTGTCCGCCACCTGGTGGTAGACATCGGCGGCGGCTCGACCGAATTCATCATCGGCCAGAACATTCAGCCGCTCCACCTCGAATCGCTCTACATGGGCTGCGTCAGCTACAGCCTGCGCTTCTTCCCTGGCGGCCTGATCGACAAGCGCGACCTGAAGGACGCCGAGCTGGCCGCCCGCCGCGAATTGCAGACCATCGTGCATGCCTACCGCGACACTGGCTGGGACGAGGCGGTCGGCTCATCCGGCACCGCCAAGGCGATCCGTGATGTCCTCGAACTCAACGGCTTCGCCGATGGCGGCATCACCCGCGAAGGGCTGGACCGCCTGCGCGGCCGCCTGGCCCAGGCTGGCGATGCCGGTCGCACCGGCCTGCAGGGCATGCGTCCCGACCGTGTGCCGGTCATCGCCGGCGGCGTGGCCATCATGTCGGCGGTATTCAAGGAATTCGGCCTTGAACGCATGACCTTCTCGGAAGGCGCGTTGCGTCTCGGCGTGCTCTACGACCTGCTCGGCCGCTACCACCACGAGGACCTGCGCGCGGCGACGGTCGACCGCTTCATGAATCGCTACGAGGTGGATCGCCGCCAGGCCGAGCGCGTCGGCCGCCTGGCGCTCGAACTCTACCGGCAGCTGCGGCCGCAGGACGACGTCGCGGAGTCGACGGCCGCGCAATTCCTCCTCTGGGCGGCGCACCTGCACGAGATCGGCATCTCGGTCGCGCATTCCAGCTACCACAAGCACAGCGCCTACGTACTCGCCAACGCCGACATGCCCGGCTTCTCCAAGCGCGACCAGGCGCTGCTGGCCCGGCTGGTGCTCGCCCATCGCGGCAAGCTCGAACGCGTCCAGGCCACGACGCGCAACTCGCCCGAATGGCTGCTGATCTTCTGCCTGCGCTGCGCCGCGCTGCTGCACCGCGCCCGCGACGACGCGCCGCTGCCGGAAATCGGCGTGCGCGCCACGCTGCGCGGTTTCGAACTGCAGATCGAGCGCGAATGGCTCGCCTACGCGCCGATGACCGCGGCGGTGCTCGCCGAGGAAACGCAGCAGTGGGCCAACGTCGGCCTCGAATTCCGCCTGCGCGCCCGGCGGCGGCGCGACGGCTGACGCGATGGCGGAACGCGGCGCGGAATTCATCGAAGCGCCCGGCGCGGCCGCCTGGCCCGAATTGCGGCTCGCGGGCCGCTGGACCCTGAAGGCGCTCGCCGCCACCGACGCGGCGTGGCGCGAGCGCCTGCAAAGCCGCGGCGCCCGGAGCGGGGCGAGCTGGAACTGCATGGGCATCGAGGCGCTCGATTCCGCCGGCGCGTTGCTGCTGTGGCGCATCTGGGGGCGGCGGCTGCCCGACACGCTGCTGATCCAGCCCGAGCATCTGCGCATCTTCGAACGCATCGCCGCCGCCGACCGCGAACCGGAGACCGGGTCGCCGCCCGCGAGCACATGGCATGACGGCGTGCTCGTGCTGGGTCAGGCCGCGCTCGGCGCGCGGCGGCATGTCGCCGACTTCGTCGCCCTGCTGGGCCAGTTGATCCTCGACGCGCTGCACCTGCTGCGCCACCCGGCCGAGCTGCCGAAGCGCGAGATTTCCGCCAACGTCTACAAGAGCGGCGTGCTGGCCATGCCGGTCACCGCGCTGGTCGGCTTCCTCATCGGCGTCGTGCTCTCCTACCTGTCCTCGCTGCAACTGCGGCAGTTCGGCGCCGACATCTTCATCGTCAACATCCTCGGCCTCGGCATCATCCGCGAACTCGGCCCGGTGCTCGTCGCCGTGCTGGTGGCCGGCCGTTCCGGCTCGGCGATGACCGCCCAGCTCGGCGTGATGCGCGTCACCGAGGAAATCGACGCGCTCGCCACCATGGGCGTGCCACGCAGCCTGCGGCTGATCTTCCCCAAGGTCGTCGCCCTTGGCGCGGCGCTGCCGCTGCTGGTGCTGTGGACCACCGCCATCGCGCTGGTCGGCGGCATGGTATCGGCGCAATTGCAGCTCGACATCAGCTACGGCTTCTTCTTCGAGACGCTGCCCAAGGCCGTGCCGGTCGCCAACCTCGTCATCGGTCTCGCCAAGGGCGTCGTCTTCGGCATCGCCATCGCCCTCGTGGCCTGCCATTTCGGCCTGCGCGTGCAGCCCAACACCGAGAGCCTGTCGGCCAACACCACCGCTTCGGTGGTCTCGGCCATCACCGTCGTGATCCTGCTCGACGCCGTGTTCGCCATCGCCACGCGCGAGATCGGCCTGCCCAAATGAACACCCCGGTCATCGCCATCCGCGACCTGTCCACCCGTTTCGGCGAGGTGTGGGTGCATCGCCATCTCGACCTCGAGATCGCGGCCGGCGAGATGGTCGCGCTGGTGGGCGGCTCGGGCAGCGGCAAGACGACGCTGCTGCGGCAGATCATCGGCCTGCTGACGCCCACGGAGGGCGACATCAGCCTGTTCGGCGAACCGCTGTTCGGCGGCGGCGTGGTGCGCGAGCGCGCGCTGCGCCAACGCTTCGGCGTGCTGTTCCAGCAGGGGGCGCTGTTCTCCGCCTTCAGCGTCTTCGACAACATCGCCTTTCCGCTGCGCGAGCTGAAGACCCTCGACGAGGATACGATCCGCGACCTCGTCCTGCTCAAGCTCGAAATGGTCGAGCTGCTGCCGCGCCACGCCGCGCTGATGCCGGCCGAACTGTCCGGCGGCATGGTCAAGCGCGTCGCGCTGGCGCGCGCGCTGGCGCTGGAGCCGGAACTGCTGCTGCTCGACGAGCCGACCGCAGGCCTCGATCCCGACCGCTCCGACAGCTTCGTGCGCCTGACGCGCATGCTCGGCGAGGAACTGGGACTCACCGTCGTACTCGTCACCCACGACCTCGACACGCTGGCGGCGCTGGCCACGCGCGTCGCCGTGCTGGCCGAGCAGCGCATCCTCGCCTACGGGCCGGTCGACGGAATCATGCGCGTCGACCACCCCTTCATTCGCAATTTCTTCCATTCCGAGCGCAGCCAGCGCGCCCTTGCCCATGTCCATTGAGATGATCTGAGTCCATGGAAAACCGTTCCCATGCCCTGATGGCGGGCCTGTTCGCCATCGTCCTCCTGCTCGCGGCGGCGCTGGCGCTCTGGTGGTTTTCCGGCACGCGCGAACTGACGCACACCTACCTGCTCGAAACGCGCGGCAGTGTCACCGGCCTCAACCTCGAAGCGCAGGTGCGCTATCGCGGCATCCGCGCCGGCAAGGTGCGCGACATCCGCCCCGATCCCGCCGATCCGGCCCTGCTGCTGGTCGAGATCAGCCTCGGCCGCCAGTACGTGCTGACCGATCGCACCGTCGCGAAGCTGAACCAGCAGGGCATCACCGGCCTCGCCTACATCATGCTGGAGGAGGGCACGGAAGGCAAAGGCACGCCGCTGCCCGTCGACGGCAGCGCGCGCCTGACGATCCGGCCCGGCCTGCTCGACAAGCTGGGCAACCAGGCCGGTGACATCGCCGCGCAGGTCGCCGAACTGACCGCGCGCCTCAACCGCCTGCTCGACGAGCGCAACACGAAGAACATCGCGCGCGCCATCGACAACCTCGCCGCCGCCTCGGACAGCCTGCGGGAGCTGCCCCGGGTGATGGCGGCCCTGCGCGGCGCGCTGTCGGACGAAAATCTCGGCCGCCTGAACGCCATCCTCATCCATCTCGAACAGACCGCCGGCGCGGCCGCGCCGCTCACCGCCGAGGCGCGCGCGCTGGTGGCGACCATGGGGGGGCTGGCCAGGCGCTTCGACGGCATGCTGGCAACCACAGGCGCCGTCGGCGAACGGCTCGACGCCGACACGCTGCCGCGCGCCGAGGCGCTCATGGCCGAGGTGCATGCCGCCACGCGCCGCCTCGACCGCCTGCTTGACACCCTCAACGACACGCCGCAGGCCGTCCTGTTCGGCGCCACCCCCGCGCGGCCCGGCCCGGGCGAAGCGGGTTTCGCCGCGCCCGCCGGCAAGGAGTAGATCATGCGCAAGATCCTGCCCGTCCTTCTCGCTCTCCTGCTCGCCGGCTGCGTCGGCACGCCGCCGCGCCAGACCGAGATCGCGCGCCGCGACCTCGGCGACCTCGCCGGTGCCTGGGACTCTCCCGGTTTCGGCATCGCCGGCGTCGACGTGCGCGCCGCCTCCTGGCTCGACACGCCCGACCAGATGTATCGGCTCGCCTATGCCGATCCGCTGCGCCGGCTGGCCTACACGGAAAGCCGCTGGGTCGCGCCGCCGGCCGAACTGCTCGAACGCTTCCTGCGCCGCCGCATCGTCTACGGCCAGCCCGATTCCAGCGGCACAAGCGGCGCGGGCTGTCGCCTCGCCCTGACGCTGGACGAACTGGAGCAGCGCTTCGCCGCGCCGCGGGACAGTGCGACCGTGCTGGAGGCGCGCGCCGCCTTGCTGCCGCCGCGCGGCAAGACCATGCTTGCCAAACGCGCCTTCCTGATCCGCAGGCCCGCGCCGACGCCCGACGCGCACGGCGGCGTGGAAGGCGCCCGCGCCGCGGCGCAGGCGCTGGCGAGCGAACTTTCCCTCTGGCTGGGCGAGCTCGCGCGCACCCGGCCGCAATCCGTGTTCGCATGCAAGGAAGCCCCATGAACGACGAAGCACTGCTGCTGCGCGACGACCGCGAAGGCGTCGTCACCCTCACGCTCAACCGTCCCGGCCAGTTCAACGCGCTGTCCACCGAACTGCTGGCCGCGTTGCAGGCCGAACTGGAAAAAGTCAGCGCCGATGGCACGGCGCGCGTCGTCGTCATCGCCGGCGCGGGCAAGGCCTTCTGCGCCGGCCACGACCTCAAGCAGATGCGCGCCAACCACGACAAGAGCTACATGCAGGCCCTGTTCAAGCAGTGCGCCCGCGTCATGAGCACGATCGTCGAGCTGCCGCAGCCCGTCATCGCCCGCGTGCATGGCGTCGCCACCGCCGCCGGCTGCCAGCTCGTCGCCGCCTGCGACCTCGCCGTCGCCGCCGACGTGGCGAAATTCGCCGTCTCCGGCATCAACGTCGGCCTGTTCTGCTCCACGCCCGCCGTCGCGCTCTCGCGCAACGTCGGCCGCAAGCAGGCCATGGAAATGCTGCTCACCGGCGAATTCATCGACGCGCTGGAAGCCCAGCGGCGCGGCCTCGTCAACCGCGTCGTGCCGGCCGACATGCTCGACACCGAAGTGCGCCGCCTCGCCGACAGCATTCGCGCCAAGTCGCGGACCGCCGTCGCCATGGGCAAGCAGCTTTTCTACCGCCAGCTCGAAATGGGTCTCGCCGGCGCCTACCAGCTCGCCGGCGAAACCATGGCCTGCAACATGATGACCGACGACGCCGCGCAGGGCATCGACGGCTTCATGAACAAGAAGAAGGGCTGACGCCGATGCGCCGCCTGCTGGCCACGGGAGCGTTCGCGCTGCTCGGCGGCTGCGTCGACATCCAGATCGTCGGGCATACCGACGACTGGGCCGAATACATGGTCGGCAAGGGCACCGCCGACCCGCTGGCGGGGCAGGGCAGCGCCGAGATCACCCTCGTCAAGCTGGGTGTCACCTGCGTCGGCAAGTTCCGCGACTACCAGCCGGGCAAGGCGCGCGGCGAGCTGAAGTGCAGCGACGGCCGCACCATCAAGACCGAGTCGGTCGCCCTCTCGCTGTCGCACGGCAAGGGCTTCGGCGTCGACGAGTTCGGCCATCGCGGCGAATTCGGCTTCTACACCAACGCCGCCGACTACGAACGCGAGCTGGAAGCCACCCAGGCCGAAGTGGCGCGGCGCAACCTCGACGTGGCGCATCTGCGCGTGCCGGCGGCGCCGGCCCCGGTTCCGCGCGCCGAGGCGCCCGCCGTTCCGGCCGCGCTTGCCCCGGCGGCCGTTCCGGCGCCGGCCCCCGTCGTCGCCACCCGCCCGGCGCTGGCGCCGGCCGGCGACAAGCGCCTCGCGCTGGTGATCGGCAACGCCGCCTACCGCGACGCGCCGCTGAAGAATCCGGTGAACGACGCCCGCGCCTTGTCCGCCAAGCTGCGCGGCCTCGGCTTCGAGGTGATGAGCGGCGAAAACCTCGGCCAGCGCGAGATGACGCGCCTGATCGCGCGCTTCGGCGAGCGGCTCGGCGGCCGCGACGTCGGCATGTTCTTCTTCGCCGGCCACGGCATCCAGGTCAAGGGCAAGAACTACCTGATCCCCGTCGATGCGCAGATCGGCTCCGAGAACTCGGTGCGCGCCGAGGCGGTGGACGTCGACGCCGTGCTCGACCAGCTTTCCGCCAGCCCGCTCAACCTCGTCATCCTCGACGCCTGCCGCAACAATCCCTTCGAGCGCCGCTTCCGCGGCACCGGCGGCGGCCTCGCGCAGATGGAAGCCCCCAAGGGCACGTTGATCGCCTACGCCACCGCGCCCGGCAAGGTGGCGATGGACGGCGAGGGCAGCAACTCCACCTACACCACCGCGCTGCTGCAACTGCTCGACGAGCCCGGCCTGCCGGTCGAGGCCGTGTTCAAGCGCGTGCGCGGCGAAGTGGCGCGCATGACGGCCGACGCGCAGATTCCCTGGGAAGCCTCCTCGCTCACCGGCGACTTCTACTTCGCCCGGCCCGCCGCCGCGCCCGAACCCGCCGCCGGAAGCGCCGATGACGAAGCCGACCTGCTGTTCTGGCAGTCCGTCAAGGACAGCACCCACCCCGAGGACTTCGAAGCCTACCTGCGCCAGTTCCCCGGCGGCCGCTTCGCCGAGATCGCGAAGAACCGCCTCGGCCGCATGCGGAAATAGCGCGCCGGAAAAAAAGTCAGTCCCGGCGGGACGGCGGTTTTATTGTCCGGCCTATCCTTCCGCGGGCGCGCCACCGGGTGGGGCGCGCTTGAGCAGCCAGTGCAGCAGCAGGCCGAGGCCCCAGCCGAACGCGGGCCATTTCGACCAGGTGACGCCGCCATGCGCGACGAAGTCGAACAGCAGCATGCCGCCGCAGATCAGCAGATACATCGCAAGATGACGCCGCCAGCCGTCCCGGCGCGGGTGGCACGACGCGCTTGCCGGTGCCTTAGGCCCGGATGGCGCGGCGGCGGTTTCGCCCAGATCCCCGGCCTCCACGTCCAGCGCGGCGGCCAGGGCCATGCGCGACTCCGGCGAGGCATTGCCCTCCGCCTCGATGCGCTGCACCGTGCGCGAACTCAAACCGGCGACTTCCGCCAGATGCTCCTGAGTCCAGCCGCGCGCCTCGCGCAACTGTCTGATTTTTTGCGGGCTGACCTTCATATCCATGCGCGTTCTCCCGAACTGATTGCAAAGTCGCAATCTCGCGGAAAACGTCCTTGAGTGACACGACAGGAAGGCGACACTAACACGACAGGAAGGAAATGGCGGACAAGCCCGGAAATGGAGCAGCGTGCTGCTCCTTTTTTGCCCGCGTCCGTAAAAAAGTCAGTCCTGGCGTGACGGCGGCGAAGGCCGCGATGCGTTGTTTTCCCGAGGGGGTTCGCCTATGATCCCGCCATGCCCACGATCAGCGCCTTCTTCGGTATCGTCATCCAGATGTTCTGGCGCGAACACGCGCCACCGCACTTTCATGCCGTCTATGCCGAGTTCGAAGCCGAAGTCGACATCAGGACGCTGGAGGTGTTGCGCGGGCAGCTACCGAAACGGGCGCTGGCGTTGGTGCTGGAGTGGGCGGCAGAACATCGCGCCGAATTGATGGAGGACTGGAACCTATGTCAGGCGAAACAGTTGCCCAAGAAAATCCAGCCGCTGGAATAACGCCGGCCCCGGTTCCCGCCGCGCCATGGCGCATCAAGGCGTTCACGGTGCTGCCGGGTTATCGGCTGGCCTTGACATTCATGGACGGCACGGACGGCGTGGCCGACTGCTCCGCGATCCTGACCGCCAGCGCGCCCGGCATATACGCGCCCTTGCGCGAACCCGAATACTTCGGGCAGGTGAGGCTGGAGCTTGGAGTCCCGACTTGGCCGAACGGCGCCGACCTTGATCCCGCCTGGTTATTCGACAACCTCAGCGGCGGGAAAACGTGGTCTGTCCCCTTTTAACTTGACATCACCTGGGTCGGAAATGACATTTGAAAAGGCGTTGCTTTCTGCTGCAAAGATTAGTGCCATTGTCCTTGGCTCCTTTGTCGTTATAGGATTTTGGCCATCGGCATGGTCATGGGTGACGGGACCGCGCCGCTGCTCAGTCATTGGGTTATCGCCATTCTCGATTTCAGCGTCAAGCTGTTCGGAATTTCGCAACAAGGAGGCCTCTTCACGGCGGCGATTCTTTGGGCGTCAATCACCTTCGTCGTGGTTTTTCTTGGCAACTGGTTGATCCGCAAATAATCGGGGACACCCATTAGCCGGCCGGTGTCAGACCGCGGATAAGCAAAGCCCTATTGGCTTTATTGGTGCGTGGCAGGCTACCGGCATCCCTAGAGGGGGGAAATCCGGCAGAAGTGACAGGTCGCGTCGCCGTCCCGCCGGGGCTGACTTTTTTATAGTCGTTCGCGCCAGTAGTCCGGGCGGCGTTTCAGGTGCATGACCGCGAGGATGTAGATCGCGTTGGGGCGCGGGGCGTAGAGAATGCCGTAGGGAAATCGATTGGCGAGGACGCGGCGGATTTCGCCGTCGACGCAGGGCCACGCCGTGGGCATGGCGACGGCACGCAGGATTGCGGCGCGGATTTCGGCGGCGAAGCTGGCTCCCAATGCGGGGGAGCGTTCCTCATACCAGTCGACAGCGGCGAGAAACTCCGTTTCGGCTTCTGGGTGGAACAGGAAGACCATTACTTGACCCGGCTTAGCGCCTTTTCGAAAACCGTCTCGCCGGGAATGCCCGCGACGCGGCCCGCATCCATGTCGTCGAGCCGGCGCCGCGCCAGTTCGTTCCATTCCTGCGCATTGGCGGCGTCTGACTGGTTCAGCGTTTGCAGCAGGGCATCGACCAGCCGGATGCGTTCTTCGACCGGGAGGGATATCGCTTCATTGACGAGGTCGGGAGTGTTCATCGGGTTGCCTCCAGGGGACGATGGGCGTTACCTTACCTCAACCCGGCTGCCCGCGCGCGATGGCGGTTTCGACGAGGGCGAGGAAGTCCTGCTCGTCGCGCAGTTGCGCGACTTCGTGCGAGGTGACGGTGTAGCCGTGCGGTTGGGCGATGGCTTCGTAGCGCGGGATGCGGGCGTGGAAGAGGTGGGGGAAGACCCAGCGGGTGAAGTCGTCGGGGTCGGCCTGTTCGATGGCGGCGAGGCCGCGTTCGGCGAGGAACCGCGGCAGGTGTTCGGCGAGGAAGGCGGGGCGGTAGTAGAGCGGCTTGGGGTCGCTCTGGGCGCGGCGGATCAGTTCGGCTTCCTCCTCGGGGGTGGTGACCTGGATGTAGAGGATCAGCGTGTGCGCGGCGAGGTCCTCGACGACGCCGGGTTCCTCCAGCTCGCAGAGGCTGCCGCCGACATCGTTCACGAAGTGGGCGTAGCCGTAGATGTCCTGCGCCTTCGCCACGAACCCGGGCACGTCGCGCATGGCGGCGATCTCGCCCGCGCGATACATCGCCTGCCGGCGGCTGAATTCGGCGAAGGGGAGGCCGCCTTGCGTCGGGTCGCCGGGCTTGCCGACGAAGGTGAGCACGGGGCCGAGGTCGTCGATCTTGATGTTGTTCTTGATGTCGATCCAGTCGCGCCGCAGCAGGTCGCGCAGGAAGGGCACCTGCATGGCCTGCGCCTTGATGAGGTCGAGGATCGGCTCGTCGAGGTAGCGCTTGCCGATGCGGAAGTCGGCCGAGTAGTGGAACCAGTCGTGCCGCCGCAGCATCGACGACAGCCAGGTCTTGCCCACGCCCGACATGCCGAGCAGGGTGATCTTCTTGTGCTCCCAGGCGCGGAAGCCGGCGGGATCGAATTTCATCGCGGGCGCTCGCCGCGCGCGGCGGCGAGGACGGCGACGAGACGTTCCTCGCCCGGCCAGTCCTCCAGCGCCACGGGCAGCTTGCGCTGCCAGTTGGGGTGCTGGTGGTCGAGGGTGCCGGGCAGGTTGGGCTGCTCCAGCACGCCGAGGCCGTCCTCGGGCTGGATCACCATGAGCATCGAGGGAGTACGCGCGAGGAAGGCGTGCACGGCGGCGACGGCGGCGGTGGTGATCTCGGGCATGGCCGCCGGGTCCTTGCCGACGCTGGCGGGCAGCAGGGCTTCGCGCTCCAGCGCCCAGAGCAGGCGGCCGCGATCCCACTCGCGCTCGGTGAGGACGCGCTGGCGCAGTTCGTCGCTGGGGAAAAGGCGCAACTGGGTGCGCACGCGGTTGTCCTCGCCGCGCCAGAAGCCACGCAGGGTGGGCAGGTCGTGGGTGCTGACGGCGACCAGCGCCTGCGGGGCGACCTCGGCGGGCAGGCGGAAGTTGCCGTCTGCGCAGCGCTCGAAGATCAGCGGGTGGTAGGAGAGCACGCCGCAGTCGGCGAGGCGCGGACGGAAGCCCTCGGGTACGGTGCCGAGGTCTTCGCCGATGACGAGGCAGCGGTTGCGTTCGCTTTCCAGCGCGACGATGCCGAGCATGTCCTCGAAGTCGTAATGGACGTAGGCGCCCTCGCTGGCGGGCAGGTCGGCCGGCACCCAGAAGATGCGCATCAGGCCCATGACATGGTCGATGCGCAGCGCGCCGGCGTGCTTCATGTTGGCGCGCAGGATGGCGACGAAGGGCGCGTAGGCGGCTTCGCGCAGGCGGTGCGGCACGAAGGGCGGCAGGCCCCAGTCCTGCCCCATGAGGTTGATCTCGTCGGGCGGGGCGCCGGCATGGGCGCCGCCGTTACCGATGGCGAACACCTCCTGCCAGCGCCAGACCTCGGCGCCGCCGGGGTTGGCGCCGACGGCGAGGTCCTGGTAGAGGCCGACGGCCATGCCGAGCCGGTCGGCGCGCGCGGCGGCGGCGGCGAGCTGTTCATCGGCCAGCCATTGCAGCCAGGCGTGCCAGGTGACGGCTTCGGCATGGGCGGCGGCGAATGCGGCGACGGCGGGCGAGGCGGGATCGCGGTATTCCGGCGGCCAGACCGGCCAGCCCCAGTGCTTGTCGTCAAGGGCGCGAAAGTGTGCTTGCAGCGCTTCGAACAGCGCGTGGCGTTCCAGCCCGTCGCCCTGCGCGGCGCGCCAGGCGTCGAAGGCGGCGCGGCGCGCGCCGCCGGCGGCGCAAAACTGCGCGAACAACAGGCGCAGGATCTCGAACTTGGCCTGCGCGACGCCGGGGTGGTCGACGAACTCGGCGGCGCGCAACGCGGCGAGCCGCGCCTGAAAGTCAGACCCGGCGACACGGCGGCGCGCCGCCGCGCAGGCGGCGAATTCGGGCACGGCCTCGACGTCGAGGTAGAGCACGTTGACCCAGTCGCGCCCCGAGGGGCTGTAGGGGCTGATGTGGGCGGGATTGTCGGGAAAGAGGGCGTGCAGCGGGTTGAGCGCGACGGCGTCGCCGCCGGCCGCCGCCGTGAATTCGACGAGGCGGACGAGATCGCCGAAGTCGCCGATGCCCCAGTTGCGGCCCGAGCGGATGCCGTAGAGCTGCACGGTCAGGCCCCAGCGGCGGCCGCCGTCCTCCAGCGCGGCTGGCTGGTGGCAGCGCGCCGGCACGACGATCAGCGGCAGCGTGTGCGCGGCGTCGCCCTGGCGGAAGTCGAGGCGGTGATAGCCGGTGGTTTCCGGCGCGGGCAGTTCGAGGTCGCCGTTGTCAGGGCAATGGCCGCCGGCGTCGGCCGTGCCATCTTCGAGCACGAGCGTCCAGCGCGCGCCCGGCAGGCGCTGGGGGATGCGCAGCGTTGCGCCGGCGCGGACGACGACGACCGGCGGCAGCGGGCGCCGCGCTTCCTCCCGTTCCAGCCCGGCGAGCAGTCCGGCGGGATCTGCGGCGACGCGCGCCGGCGGGAAGTGCATGGCGGTCAGGATGGCCTGCCGCGTGTAGGTCGAGGTGGGGTGGTGACCGCCCCAGATGTCGTGGTATTCGTCGGCGACGCCGCAGCGGTCGGCGAGCGCGCGCAGGGCGTCGGTCACGGGCGCTCCTTTGCGGAGGGGATTTCGGTCTGGCGCAGCAGCGCGAGGGTGCGGCCTTCGAGCGGATAGGTTTCGCCGCCGGCGAAGCGGCCGTCGGTGTCGAGCCCGGCATGCCAGTGGGTATCGAGTTCGCTCTGCCAGACGCAGCCGGCGCAGAGGATCGGCAGGCGGAAGTCGAGGGCTTCGTCATGGGCGTTGAACAGCAGGAGGAAGTTGCCGTCGCGGATCGGCCGGCCGCGCACGTCCGTCTCGCTGAGCGCTTCGCCGGAGAGATAGACGCCGAGGCTCTTCGCGAAGTCGTGCGCCCATTCCTCGTCGGTCATTTCGTCGCCGTCGGGCTTGAGCCAGTGGATATCCTTGGTGCCGGCGCCGCGGATCTGCCGCCCCTGGAAGAAGTGGCGGCGGCGGAAGATCGGATGCTCGCGGCGCATGTGGATCAGCCGGATCACGAAGTCCATCAGCTCGCGGTCGGCGGCCGACAGGTTCCAGTTCACCCAGCCGAGTTCGTTGTCCTGGCAGTAGGCGTTGTTGTTGCCCTGCTGGCTGCGGCCCATCTCGTCGCCGGCCAGCAGCATCGGCACGCCCTGCGAGAGCAGCAGCGTGGCGAGCAGGTTGCGCTTCTGGCGGGCGCGCAGGGCATTGATGTCCGGATCGTCGGTCGGCCCCTCGACGCCGTGGTTCCACGACAGGTTGTTGTTGTTGCCGTCGCGATTGTCCTCGCCGTTGGCCTCGTTGTGCTTCTCGTTGTAGCTGACGAGGTCGTGCAGGGTGAAGCCGTCGTGTGCGGTGATGAAGTTGATGCTGGCGTAGGGGCGGCGGCCGTTGCTGGCGTAGAGGTCGCTGGAGCCGGTGATCCGCGTGGCGAATTCGCCGATCAGGCCGCCGTCGCCCTTCCAGTAGGCGCGCATGCAGTCGCGGTAGCGGTCGTTCCATTCGGCCCAGCCGAGCGGGAAGTTGCCGACCTGATAGCCGCCCTCGCCGAGGTCCCACGGCTCGGCGATCAGCTTGACCTGCGAGAGTACCGGGTCCTGGTGCAGGATGTCGAAGAAGGCGCCGAGGCGGTCGACGGCGTGCATCTCGCGCGCAAGCGAGGAGGCGAGGTCGAAGCGGAAGCCGTCGACATGCATCTCCTGCACCCAGTAGCGCAGCGAGTCCATGATCATCTGCAGCACGCGCGGATGTTGCAGGTTGAGCGTGTTGCCGCAGCCGGTGTAGTCGTTGTAGAAGCGCGGCGCATCGCCGATCAGCCGGTAGTAGACGGCGTTGTCGATGCCCTTGAAACTGAGCGTCGGCCCGAGGTGGTTGCCTTCGGCGGTGTGGTTGTAGACCACGTCGAGGATGACCTCGATGCCCGCCGAGTGCAGCGTCTTGACCATGGTCTTGAATTCCTTCGGCGAGCCGGTGGCCGAATAGCGCTGGTCGGGCGCGAAGTAGCCGATCGAGCTGTAGCCCCAGTAGTTGCGGCGGCCGCTGTCGACGAGGTAGCGGTCGTCGACGAAGCTGTGCGTCGGCATCAGCTCGACCGAGGTGACGCCGAGCCGCTTGAGGTGCTCGATCACCGGAGCCGAGGCGAGGCCGGCATAGGTGCCGCGCAGCGCGGGCGGCACCTCGGGATGGTTCATGGTGAAGCCGCGCACGTGCAGTTCGTAGATCACCATCTCGTGCCAGGGGATCAGCGGCGAGCGGTCGTCGCCCCAGGAGAAGGCAGAGTCCGCGACGCGGCATTTCGGCATGCCGGCGGCGTTGTCGCGCCGGTCGATGGCGAGGTCCTCGGCGGGATCGCCGACGCGATAGCCGAAATGGGCGTCGCTCCAGGCCAGTTCGCCGATGATGTCGCGGGCGTAGGGGTCGAGCAGCAGCTTGGCGGGGTTGAAGCGGTGGCCGCGCAGGGGGTCGTAGGGACCATGTACGCGGTAGCCGTAGAGCAGGCCGGGGCGCGCCTCGGGCAGGTAGCAGTGCCAGACCATGTCGGTCTGCTCCTGCAGGACGATGCGTTGCACCTCCTTGCGGCCGGTTTCGTCGAACAGGCAGAGTTCGACCTTTTCGGCGTGTTCGGAGAACAGGGCGAAGTTCACGCCCTGGCCGTCCCAGGTGGCCCCGCGCGGATAGGGGCGGCCGGGCCAGACGGCGGTGATCGGCAGGTGTCGATGGGCCATGCGGCTGTCCTTGAGCGAAACGAGGGGCCATTGTAACGGTCATGCCGCCGCTTTCCCCGGCCACGGGTAAACTCGCCGGATGAAACTTTCCGACCTGCCCGCCGACCTGCTGGCCGCGCGTCCGCACCTGTTCTCGGCCGCGACGGTGGCGATCCCCGCCGCCGATCTGGCGCGCATGCGGGAAACCATCGCCGCCATCGAGCATGTCCTCGCGGAAAAAGTCAGTCCCGGCGGTACGGCGGGGGTTTTCATGGGTTACGACTTCCACCTGACCCCGGACGGCCCCAAGCTCATCGAGATCAACACCAACGCCGGCGGCGGGCTGCTGGCGGCATTGCAGGCCGGGCGCGACGACGTGCTGGCGGCTTATGCCGCCATGTTCCGCGCCGAGTGTCCTCGCGAGTTGAAGACCGTCGCCATCGTCGATGAGGCGCCGGAGGGGCAGTATCTCTATCCGGAATTCCTCGGCTTCCGGCAGCTGTTCGCCGCGCATGGCATCGAAACGGCGATTTGCGATCCGGCCGCGCTGCTGCTCTGCCACGGCAACCTCTGGCACGAGGAAACGCGCATCGACCTCGTTTACAACCGCCTGACCGATTTCGCCTTCGCCGCGCCCGCGCACGCGGTGTTGCGCGAGGCCTGGCGGCAGGGCGCGACGATCACGCCCAATCCGGACCATCACGCGCGTTTCGCCGACAAGCGGCTGCTGGTCGCGCTGACCGACGCGGACGGACTGGCGGCGCGCGGCATCGATGCCGCGACGCGCGACATCCTGCGCGCCGGCATTCCGCGCACCGAGCTTGTGGCGCCGGAGCGCGCCGACGATTTCTGGGCACGGAGGCGCGGCCTGTTCTTCAAGCCGGCCGCCGGTCACGGCTCGAAGGGCGCGTATCGCGGCGACAAACTGACGAAGCGCGTGTTCGAGGAGATTCTCGCCGGCGATTATGTCGCGCAGGCGCTGGTGCCGCCCTCGACCGTGCCGGTCGAAGCGGGTGGCGAAATGACCGAACTCAAGGTGGATGTCCGCAACTATGTCTATCGTGGCGCTGTCCAGTTGGTCGCCGCGCGCCTCTATCAGGGGCAGACGACGAACTTCAGAACGCCGGGAGGCGGTTTCGCGATCGTTCGTATCGAATAGTCGCCGTCGTGTTGCGCTGCGGCATGACGGCGCGATCTTATTTCCCTACATTGTCTGCCCGTGCCTGAGGGGGGGCGGTATCCAGAGGGGGGCATTTGGCTGCTTTGACGTTCGTCCGCAAGCACGGCGCCACGTATTTGCGCGTTACGTTGCTGGGGTTGGCGCTGGTGCTGAGCGCCGCCATGGTTCAAATCCATTTCGTCCATGGCATCGTTCCGTCGGCGCGCAACTACATCGTGCCCGCGCTGCTCGGCAGCCTGATCGGCTTGCTGTTCGCGACGCTGGTCGCCTTGCGGCAGGAGGTTCTGGAGGCGCAGCGCAAGCTGCGCGCCGTCGCCGACCTGGCGCAGGAATTCATCTATCTGCGCCGCAATGACGGCAGTTACGAATATGTTTCGCCTTCCTGCCTGCAACTGACCGGCTACGCGCCGCAGGATTTCTACGCGACGCCGAGTTTCATGACCTCTCTCGTGCATGCCGACGATCGTCCGGTCTGGGATCGCCATGTCCAGAGAATGGCGCGCGAGGGGAATCCGGAAAAGCTCGTGGTGCGCATCCGCGCGAAATCCGGCGAGGAGCGCTGGATCCAGCACTTGTGCAGCGAAGTGCGGGACGAGCAAGGCAGGATCGTCGGCCTGCGTTCCTCGAATCTCGACATCACCGACCGCGTTCGGCACGAGCGGGAGCTGGCCCTGGCGGCGGTGGCCTTTGAGACGCACGAAGCCATCGTGATCACCGACCGGGCCGCACGCATCCTCCGCGTCAATCGAGCGTTCACCGAGGTGACCGGCTACGCCCCCGAGGAGGTCGTCGGCAAGACGCCGGCCATGCTGAAGTCCGGACGTCACGATGCCGGGTTCTACGCGGCCATGTGGCGCACGCTGCTCGCGGAGGGTTCCTGGGTGGGCGAACTCTGGGACCGGCGCAAGAATGGCGAGATCTATCCGAAATTCCTCACCATCACGGCCGTGCGCGGAGCGGACGGCGAGATCGCGTATTTTGTCGGCACCTTCAGCGACATCACGGAACGCAAGGCCGCCGAGGATGAGATCAACCGGCTGGCCTACTACGATCCGCTAACCCATCTGCCCAACCGGCGTCTGCTGATCGAGCGCCTGCATCAGGAAATGGCGGCCAGCGAGCGTAGCGGGCGCCATGGCGCGATCCTGTTCATCGATCTCGACCACTTCAAGAATCTCAACGACACGCGCGGCCATGACATGGGCGACCGTCTTCTGGTCGATGTCGCGCATCGCCTGCAATCCTGCGTGCGCACGGAGGATACGGTGGCGCGGCTCGGCGGCGACGAGTTCGTGGTGATGCTCTGCGACCTGGATGCCGAGGCAGGCGAGGCGGCGCGTCAGGTCGAGGTTGTTGCCGACAAGATCCTGTGTGGCATCAACCAGCCGTATCACCTCAAGGATCATTACTACGAGGGGTCGTCCAGCATCGGCATCACCTTGTTTCTTGGGCAGGACGAGAGCAGCGACGAACTGCTCAAGCATGCCGATGTGGCCTTGTACCGCGCCAAGGACGCCGGCCGCGCGACAATGCGCTTTTTCGACCCGGCCATGCAGGCGCTGCTGGACGAGCGCGCAGAACTGGAATCGGACTTGCGCAGCGCGCTGTCGCAACACCAGTTTGTCCTCTACTATCAGGTCCAGGTCGACGCGCGCGGCGCTGCGATCGGTGCCGAAGCCCTGCTGCGCTGGCGACATCCGGCGCGCGGGCTGGTCGCGCCTGGCGAGTTCGTGCCTTTCGCCGAGGAGTACGGACTGATCGTGCCGATTGGCCGCTGGGTGCTTCACGCGGCCTGCGAGCAGTTGAGGGCATGGGAAAACCATGAGCGCACCCGTGCGTTGCAGCTGGCGGCGAACATCAGCGCGCATCAGTTCATGCAGGACGATTTCGTCGCTGATACCCTCCGGCTGGTGCATGCGAGCGGTATCGCGCCGGAACGCCTGAAGCTGGAGTTGACCGAAAGCGCGCTGATCGGCAACATTGACGAAGCCGTCGAGAAGATCAGGATTCTGAAGGCGTCGGGCATCCATCTGGCCCTGGACGATTTCGGCACGGGTTATTCCTCGCTGGCCTATCTGCAACGCCTGCCTCTGGATCAATTGAAAATCGATCGTTCCTTCGTCCTCGACAGCGCCTCCTCCGGCGGCGCGGCTATCGTGCAGACGATCATCGGCATGGGGCGCAACCTCGGCTTGAACGTCATTGCCGAAGGCGTGGAAACGCGCGAGCAGTTCGAGTTTCTCCAGCGCCATAACTGCCACGCCTATCAGGGGTATTTCTTCTCCCGTCCCCTGCCGCTGGAGGATTTCGAGCGGCTGGTCATGGATGGACGAAACGGAACGGTCGTCCAATGAAAGTCTTCGGTTTTGCCGGCTATTCCGGCTCGGGCAAGACGACCCTGATCGAGAAGCTGATTCCGCGCTTCACGGCGCGCGGCTTGCGCGTCTCGCTCATCAAGCACACCCACCACAACTTCGACGTCGACCAACCCGGCAAGGATTCCTTCCGCCACCGCGCCGCCGGTGCTGGCGAGGTGCTGCTGACCTGCGACACGCGCTGGGTGCTGATGCACGAGCTGCGCGGCGCGCCGGAGCCGACGCTGGAGGATCAGCTCGCCGTGCTCTCGCCCTGCGACCTCGTGCTGGTGGAAGGCTTCAAGCAGACGCCGATCTCCAAGCTCGAAGTGCATCGTCCGGCCCACGGCCGGCCGCCGATCTGGCCGGAGAACCGGAGCATCGTCGCCGTGGCGGCCGACGCCGCCATCGACTGCCCGCTGCCGACGCTCGACCTCAACGACGCCGAGGCCGTCGCCCGATTCATCCTCGACTTTCTGGAGCGCCCATGCTGAGCTACGCGGAAGCCCTCGATCATCTGTTGTCCGCCGCCGTGCCGGTGGCGGAGACCAAGAGCGTGCCGCTGGTCGCCGCGCGCGGCCGCGTGCTGGCCGCGCCGCAGGGGGCGGGCATCGACGTGCCGCCGCTCGACAACAGCGCGATGGATGGCTACGCCCTGCGCTGTGCAGACGTGCCGGCGGCAGGCGCCATCCTGCCGGTCGCCCAGCGTATTCCCGCCGGCAGCGTCGGGCAGCCGCTGGCGGCGGGCACGGCGGCGCGCATCTTCACCGGCGCACCGGTGCCGCCGGGCGCCGACGCGGTGGTCATGCAGGAACGCTGCGAAAGTCGCGACGACGGGAGCGTGGTCGTCAACCATGTGCCGAAGCCCGGCGAGAACATCCGCAGGGCCGGCGAGGACATCGCGGCGGGCGCGCAGGTGCTGTCCGCCGGCGTGCGTCTCGGTCCGGCCGAGCTGGGCCTCGCGGCCTCGGTGGGCCTCGCGGCGCTGCCGGTGTTCCGCCGCCTGCGCGTCGCGCTGCTGTCCACCGGCGACGAGCTGGCCGAGCCGGGCGAGCCGCTCCGGCCGGGCGCCATCTACAACTCCAACCGCCATGTCCTGTTCGCCCTGCTCGAGGGGCTGGGCTGCGCGGTGACCGACCTCGGTCGCGTGCCGGATACGCTGGAAGCGACGCGCGCCGCCCTGCGCGAGGCGGCGGCGGGCAACGACCTGATCCTGTCGACCGGCGGCGTGTCGGTCGGCGAGGAAGATCACGTCAAGGCGGCCATCGAGGTCGAGGGCAGCCTCGATCTCTGGAAGATTGCCATCAAGCCGGGCAAGCCGCTGGCTTATGGAAAAGTCAGCGTTGGCGACACGGCGAAGGAGGCCGACTTCATCGGCCTGCCGGGCAATCCGGTGGCGGGTTTCGTCACCTTCCTGCTGCTGGTGCGCCCCTTCATACTCAGGCGCATGGGCGCCAGCCCGCGCCCGCCGCGGCCGCAGCCGCGCGTGTGCGCCTCGGACTGGCCGAAGCCCGATCCGAAGCGGCGCGAGTTCCTGCGCGCGCGGGTCGCCGATGACGGCCGCGTCGAGCTGCATCCCAACCAGGGCTCGGGCGTCCTGAGTTCCTGCGCCTGGGCCGACGGCCTGGTCGAGTGTCCGGCGGGGCAGGCGATCCGCGCCGGCGACACGGTCGGGTTTCTTTCCTTCGCCGATTTGGGGTAGCGTGCGGCCATGACCGTGAACATCCTGTATTTCGCCGGCCTGCGCGAGGCGCTCGGCACCGGGGCGGAAAGCGTCGAGCTGCCGCCGGACGCGGCGACCGTCGGCGCCCTGCGCGCGGCGCTGGGGCAGCGCCATCCCGAACTGCTGACGGCGAAGAACCTGCGCGCGGCGGTGAACCAGCAGATGGTCGGCATGGACGCGCCGGTCGCCGACGGCGACGAGGTGGCTTTCTTTCCGCCCGTGACGGGGGGGTGATGATGGAAGTCAGCGTCCAGACCGCCGATTTCGAGGCCGGCGTCGAGATCGCCGCGTTGTCGGCCGGCGACGACGGCGCGGGGGCCGTGGCGAGCTTCGTCGGGCTGGTCAGGGCGGATGGCGCGGTGCGGGCGATGACGCTGGAACACTATCCCGGCATGACCGAGCAGGCGTTGGCCGCGATCGTGGCCGAGGCACGCCAGCGCTGGCAACTGCGGCGGGTGCGGGTGATTCACCGCGTCGGCCGCCTGCTGCCGGGCGACCGCATCGTCTTCGTCGGCGTGGCTGCTTCGCATCGCGGCGACGCCTTCGCCGCCTGCGAGTTCATCATGGACTACCTGAAGACCCAGGCGCCGTTCTGGAAGAAGGAGGAGACGCCGGAGGGCGCGCGCTGGGTCGATGCGCGCGAAAGCGACGATATCGCGGCCCGCCGCTGGGGCGACTGACCGCGTACCGATTCCGCCGGCTTATTTCTTCTTGCCGGCCTTTTGGGCCATGTCGCCCATGCCGCTGAAGGCCGCCGTGGTGGCCTGCGCGATCTGCTCGAAGGCGCCGTTGGCGGTGGCCATCGCCTGCTGCATGACTTCCAGCATGTTGGCGTTCTGGCCCGGCATGGTCTTGAAGAAGCCCTGGAAGGCATCGGCCATCTCCTGGCTGCCGGAGGCGAGCTGCTCGGTCAGCATGCGCGAGAACTCCACGCGCGCGTCGTTGCCGATGGCGGCGACCTGCTGGGCGACCGTCATCATCTTGCGGGCGGTTTCCTGGGCGTATTCGGCGCGCAGGCGCAACACTTCCTGAGGATCCTTCGCGCTGCTCTGGGCGCGGGCATTCTCCACGCCGTCGTTGAACAGCTCGCGCGCCAGCTCGTTTTGCAGTTCAACCACGCGCTGGGAATTCTCGATGGACAACTGCGCCAGCCGCATCGCGGCTTCCATGTTCTTGCGGTTCAGTTCGCTGAATTGCTCGTTCTTCGCTGCCATGAGTCCGCTCCTAAAAAAGTTTTATCGCTCCATCAGCCTAGCACGTCCGTCTGACGGCAAACTGACCACGATCAAAAACATGTCATATTCCGGCGCCCAGTCCCATCGGTTCCGGGGCGAAGATGCGGACGTCCATCAGCGCCGGCGGCGCGGGCATGACCGGCCGGAAGTCCATGTGAGCGAGGATGTCGCGCTCAAGGTCGATGCCGGGGGCGATTTCGGTCAGTTCCAGCCCCTCGGGGCCGAGGCGGAACACGCAGCGCTCGGTGATGTACAGGACGGGCTGGCCGCGCTTCCAGGCTTCCGCGCCGCTGAAGGTGCGATGCTCGACTTCCTGCACGAACTTCCTCGCCTTGCCCTCCCTGAGGATGCGCAGCTGGCCGTCCGCGACGGCGATTTCCAGGTCGCCGGCGGTGAAGGTGCCGACGAAGACCACCTTGCGGGCGTTTTGCGAGATGTTGATGAAGCCGCCGGCGCCGGCCAGCCGCGGGCCGAACTTGCTGACGTTGAGGTTGCCGGCCCGGTCGGCCTGGGCCAGCCCGAGGAAGGCGAGGTCGAGCCCGCCGCCGTCGTAGAAGTCGAACTGGCTCGGCTGGTCGATGATCGCCTGCGTGTTGGTGGCCGCGCCGAAGTTGAGCCCGCCGGCCGGGATGCCGCCGACCACGCCCGGCTCGGCCGTCATGGTCATCATGTCGAGGATGCCCTCCTCGGTGGCGACGGCGGAAACACCCTCGGGCATGCCGATGCCGAGGTTCACCACCGCGCCGGGGGCGAGTTCCAGCGCGGCGCGGCGGGCGATGATCTTGCGCTCGCTCATTTCCATCGGCGGGATGGCCGAGAGCGGCACGCGAATCTCGCCCGAGAACGCCGGGCTGTATTGCTCGATGAAGGTCTGCATGTGGTATTCCGGCTTCTCGGCCACCACCACGCAATCGACGAGGATGCCGGGAATCTTGACGTGGCGCGGGTTGAGTGTGCCGGCGGCGGCGACGCGCTCCACCTGCGCGATGACGATGCCGCCCGAATTGTGCGCGGCCATCGCGATGGCCTGGGCCTCCAGCGTCAGGGCTTCCTTTTCCATCGTCACGTTGCCGTCCTCGTCGGCAGTCGTGCCGCGGACGATGCCGACGTGGATCGGGAAGGCCTTGTAGAACAGGTATTCGGCGCCGTCGATCTCCATCAGCCGCACGATGTCGGCGGTGGTGCGGGCGTTGAGCTTGCCGCCGCCGAAGCGCGGATCGACGAAGGTGCCGAGGCCGACGCGGGTGAGGGTGCCCGGCTTGCCGGCGGCGATGTCGCGGAACAGGTGGGCGATGACGCCCTGCGGCAGGTTCCAGGCCTCGATGCGATTGCCCACCGCCAGTTCCTGCAGGCGCGGCGCCAGCCCCCAGTGCCCGCCGACGACGCGGGCGACCAGCCCGTCGTGGCCGAGGTGGTTGAGGCCGCGTTCCTTGCCGTCGCCCTGGCCGGCGGCATAGACGAGGCCGATGTTGCGCGGCGCGCCTTCCTCCAGGTAGCGATCCTCCAAGGCGACCGCGATGTTCTCGGCGAAGCCGATGCCGACGAAGCCGCCGGTCGCCAGCATGTCGCCGTCGCGGATCAGCCCCACCGCCTCGCGCGCGCTGACCACCTTGCCGCCCTTGCGGGCGTGCAGGTCCGCCAGTTCGGGGTGTCTTGTTCTCTCCGTCATGCTCCGCCTCCCTTCGCGGCGGATTATGCGCCGGCGCCAGACGGTTGAAAATGGCCAAAGAATCCCAATGTTGGCGATAACGTTATTGGGAGGCTTTCATGCGCTTCGACAAATTCACCACCAAGTTCCAGCAGGCGATCAGCGATGCCCAGAGCATCGCCATCGGCCACGACAACCAGATCATCGAGCCGCAGCACCTGCTGTTGGCGCTGCTCAACCAGGAGGACGGCGGCACCACGTCGCTGCTGGCGCGCGCCGGCGTCAATGTCGCGCCGCTGCGGAAGTCGCTCGACGCCGCCATCGACCGCCTGCCGCAGGTGGAAGGGCACGGCGGCGAGGTTTCGATCGGCCGCGACCTGTCCAATCTGTTGAATGTCACCGACAAGGAAGCGCAGAAGGCCGGCGACCAGTTCATCGCCTCGGAAATGTTCCTGTTGGCCCTGACCGGCGACAAGGGCGACACGGGCCGTCTGTTCAAGGAGGCGGGCGCCCAGCGCAAGTCGCTGGAGGATGCGATCAAGGCGGTGCGCGGCGGGCAAAACGTCGAGAATCAGGAAGCCGAGGGCCAGCGCGAGGCGCTCAAGAAGTATTGCCTCGACCTGACCGAGCGCGCCCGTCAGGGCAAGCTCGACCCGGTGATCGGCCGCGATGACGAGATCCGCCGCGCGATCCAGATCCTGCAGCGGCGTACCAAGAACAATCCGGTGCTGATCGGCGAGCCGGGCGTCGGCAAGACGGCCATCGTCGAGGGTTTGGCTCAGCGCATCGTCAATGACGAGGTGCCCGAGACCTTGAAAGGGAAGCGCGTGCTGGTGCTCGACATGGCGGCGCTGCTGGCCGGCGCGAAGTATCGCGGCGAGTTCGAGGAGCGACTCAAGGCCGTGCTCAAGGAAGTGGCGATGGACGAGGGCCGCATCATCGTCTTCATCGACGAGATCCACACCATGGTCGGCGCCGGCAAGGCCGAGGGCGCCATCGACGCCGGCAACATGCTCAAGCCCGCGCTGGCGCGCGGCGAAATGCACTGCATCGGCGCGACGACGCTTGACGAATACCGCAAATACATCGAGAAGGACGCCGCTCTGGAGCGCCGCTTCCAGAAAGTCATGGTCGACGAGCCGAGCGTCGAGGCGACCATCGCCATCCTGCGCGGTTTGCAGGAGAAATACGAGATCCACCACGGCGTGGACATCACCGACCCGGCCATCGTCGCGGCGGCGGAACTCTCGCACCGCTACATCACCGACCGCTTCCTGCCCGACAAGGCCATCGACCTGATCGACGAGGCGGCGGCGCGCATCAAGATGGAAATCGACTCGAAGCCCGAGTCGATGGACAAGCTCGACCGCCGGCTGATCCAGCTCAAGATCGAGCGCGAGGCCGTGCGCAAGGAGAAGGACGAGGCCTCGAAGAAGCGCTTCGCCCTGATCGAGGACGAGATCAAAAAGCTGGACAAGGAGTATTCCGACCTCGAGGAAATCTGGAAGGCCGAGAAGGCGCAGGTGCATGGCACCCAGCATGTCAAGGAAGAGATCGACAAGGTGCGCGCGCAGATCGCCGATTTGCAGCGGCAGGGTGCATTCGACAAGCTCGCCGAGCTGCAATACGGCAAGCTGCCGCAGCTCGAAGCCCAGCTCAAGGCCGCGGAAAAAGTCAGTCCCGGCGAGACGGCGAAGCAGAATGTGCTGTTGCGCACGCAAGTGGGCGCCGAGGAGATCGCCGAGGTCGTTTCGCGCGCCACCGGCATCCCCGTCTCCAAGATGATGCAGGGCGAGCGCGAGAAGCTGCTGACGATGGAAGGGAAGCTGCACCAGCGCGTGGTCGGGCAGGACGAGGCGGTGCGGCTCGTCGCCGACGCGATCCGCCGTTCGCGCGCCGGCTTGTCGGAAGAAAGCCGGCCTTACGGTTCATTCCTCTTCCTCGGTCCGACGGGCGTGGGCAAGACGGAGCTGTGCAAGGCGCTGGCCGAGTTCATGTTCGACGCCGAGGATCACCTGATTCGCATCGACATGAGCGAGTTCATGGAGAAGCATTCGGTGGCGCGGCTGATCGGTGCCCCCCCCGGCTATGTCGGCTACGAGGAGGGCGGCTATCTGACCGAGCAGGTGCGCCGGAAGCCGTATTCCGTGATCCTCTTCGACGAGGTCGAGAAGGCGCACCCGGATGTCTTCAATGTCCTGTTGCAAGTGCTGGACGACGGCCGCATGACCGACGGGCAGGGCCGCACGGTGGACTTCAAGAACACCGTGGTCGTCATGACCTCGAACCTCGGCTCGCAGATGATCCAGCAGATGTCCGGCGATGACTATCAGGTGATCAAGTTGGCGGTGATGGGCGAGGTGAAGACGCATTTCCGTCCCGAGTTCGTGAACCGCATCGACGAGATCGTCGTCTTCCATGCGCTCGACGAGAAGCACATCGCCGGCATCGCGAAGATCCAGTTGCAGTATCTGGAGAAGCGGCTGGCGCGCATGGAGATGGCGCTTGACGTCACCGACGCGGCGCTGGCCAGCATCGCCGAGGCCGGCTTCGACCCGGTGTTCGGCGCGCGGCCGCTCAAGCGGGCGATTCAGGAGCGCATCGAGAACCCGCTGGCGCGGGCGATTCTCGAAGGGAAATTCGGCGCCAAGGATCGCGTGCGGGTCGAGGCGAAGGACGGCCGGCTGGAGTTCAGCAAGCTGTAACGGCCTTGTGGCGCGGGCAGGTGACGAGATGGTCGTTCACCATGCCCGTCGCCTGCATGTGCGAGTAGATCACCGTCGGGCCGACGAAGCGGAAGCCTCTGCGCTTCAGTTCCTTCGACAGCGCTTCGGCGGTCGGCGTGTGTACGGGAATCTGGTCGAGCCGCTGCCAGCGGTTGACGACCGGCCGCCCATCGACGAACCGCCAGAACAGCTCGTCGAGGCTGCCGCCTGATTCGTGGAGCGCCAGCGTGGCCCGGGCGTTGTCGATGGCGGCGGCGATCTTCAGCCGGTTGCGGACGATGCCGGCGTCGCCGAGCAGGCGGGCGACGTCCCGCTCGCCGTAGCGGGCGATCTTCGCGGGGTCGAAGCCGTCGAAGGCGCGGCGGTAGTTCTCGCGCTTCCTGAGGATCGTGATCCACGACAGTCCGGCCTGCGCGCCTTCGAGGATCAGGAACTCGAAGAGCGTCCGTTCGTCGTGGCAGGGCACGCCCCATTCCTCGTCGTGGTAGCGGACGTAGAGCGGATCTTCTCCGCACCAGGGGCAGCGTTCTTTTTTCATGAATCGGGATACTCCTCGTTCAGTTCCTTGAATGCAGGCCGATGCGATTGCCTTCGCAGTCCTCGAAGAATGCCATATACCCGAGTTTGGGGGAGATATGGGTTTTGCCCACGACGATCTTGCCACCGGCCGCTTCGACACGAGCTAGAGGAACCGACAGGTCGTTTCCGCCATCGAGGTAGATTGCAACCCCGCTCGGGCCGGGCTGATAAAGCTTGAGGTCGCAGAGCGCGCCGCCGATGCCGTCATCCAGATTGGGAAAGACGGCCAGTCGGAAGTCGGGACAGCTTTCGCGATGCAGATAGATGGCGAACACGGTTTCGTAGAAGCGGACTGCGCGCTCGAAGTCGGAGACAGGTATTTCGAACCAGCGGATCGGGGATTTCATGCAAGGCTCCTTGGAGTGTGATGGCGCGAAATCATGCCGCCGTCCTCCTGCCAGCATGGTGTCAGGAGGGCGATGCTATCCTGACAGCATTGCGTCAACAGCCTTGTCATGCGCCGCGCCGACCGCCTCTTCCAGATCGTTCTACTGCTCAATCGCGGTCGCGCGGTGACTGCGCGCGAGCTTGCCGTGGCACTGGAAGTGTCGGAGCGCACCATTTATCGCGACGTGGCCGACTTGAGCGCCAGCGGAGTACCGGTGGATGGGGCAGCCGGGGTCGGTTATTTGATGCGCAAGGGCTATCAGCTCCCGCCGCTGATGTTCGATGCGGAGGAACTGGCGGCACTGGCCTTGGGCAGTCGCATGGTGCGCAGTTGGACCGATCCGGGTCTCGGGCGCGCGGCCGAGCGGGCGTTGCTGAAGATCGAGGCCGTGCTGCCGGTCGAGAGAAAAATCAGCGTTGGCGAAACGGCGTTGCTGGCGCCGGACTTTCATGTTCCGCCGGCGATGGTGGCGCCCCTGGGAATGCTGCGCGGCGCCATCCGCGAGCGCCGCAAGGTGCGTTTCGTCTATCGGCGCGCCGATGGCGAGGAAAGCCGCCGTGTGGTCTGGCCCTTGGGGCTGTTTTTCTGGGGCGAAACCTGGACGCTCGGCGGCTGGTGCGAATTGCGAGGCGAGTTTCGCAGCTTCTATCTCGACCGAATGGCGTCGCAGGAGGTGCTGACTGAAGGTTTCGATCCGGTTGGGGGACGCAGCCTGGACGATTTTGTTCGTCTGGTTGCGGCGGCTAGTTGAGCGCCAGCACGCCGCGCTTGATGCCGGGGTCGTCCGGGTGGGCCGAGAGCACGAAGCCGAGGCTGGTGACGAACTGGATCATGCGGGTGTTCTCGGCGAGGAAGTCGCCGTTCATGTATTTCACGCCGCGCGAGCGCGCCGTGTCGATGATCACGCCCATCAGCCGCCGCGCCAGGCCCTTGCCCTGCCAGTCGTCGGCGACGACGATGGCGAACTCGCAGGATTCGCCGTCCGGGTTCATCGCGTAGCGCGCGACGCCGATCTCGACTTCCTCGCCGTCCTTCTCGGTGATCGCGACGAAGGCCATCTCGCGGTCGTAGTCGATCTGCGTCAGGCGCACCAGCTGCGCGGACGAAAGTTCGCGCAGGGTGTTCATGAAGCGGAAATACTTGGTTTCCGACGAGAGCTTGCGGACGAATTCCTGCTCCATGTCGGCGTCTTCCGGGCTGATCGGCCGGATGACCACGGTTTCGCCGTCTCGTGCCTGGAACTGCGTGACCAGGTGCGAGGGGTAGGGGTGGATCGCCATGTGGTCGTAGCGGCCGGCCGTCAGCGGCAGGTTCTCGATCGAGATGCGCGCATCGACGGCCACCGCGCCGTTCTCGTCGACGATCAGCGGGTTGATGTCCATTTCCCTGATCCACGGCAGTTCGCAGACCATTTCCGAGACGCGCAGCAGCACGGCTTCGATCGCCTCCATGCTCACCGGCGGCATGTTGCGGAATTCGCCGAGGCGCGCCGAGGCGCGCGTCGAGGCCAGCATGTCGGCGACGAGGAAGCGGTTGAGCGGCGGCAGGGCGACGGCGCGCTCGTTGCCGCAGGCGGCTTCGATGCCGGTGCCGCCCGCGCCGAAGATGATGGTCGGGCCGAAGATCTGGTCGCGCGTCATGCCGACCACCAGTTCGCGGCCGTTGGCCTTCTGGATCATCGGCTCGATGGCGATGCCGTGCACGATGGCGTCCGGCCGGTTCTTCTTCACCTCTTCGAGGATCTCGTTGTAGGCGTCGCGCACCTGCGCCAGCGTGTTGAGGTTGAGGCGCACGCCGCCGGAATCGGACTTGTGGGTGATCTGCGGCGAATCGATCTTCATCACCACCGGCAGGCCGATCTCCTCGGCCAGCACCATCGCCTCGGAGGGCGAGCGCGCCACCACGGTCTGCGCGATCGGGATGCGGAAGGCGGCGAGCAGGGCCTTCGACTCCATCTCGTTGAGCTGGCGGCGGCCTTCGGCGAGCGCGGTTTCGATGACCAGCCGCGCCGATTCGAGGCGCGGCGGCACATGGTCGGCGATCGAGGCGGGCGCCTGCATCAGCAGCTGCTGGTTGCGGTAGTAGTTGGAGATGTGCGAGAACAGCTCGACGGCCGGTTCGGGCGTGCGGAAGGTCGGGATGCCGGCGCCCTTGAACAGCATGCGCGCCTCGCGCACCTGCTCCTCGCCCATCCAGCAGGTGACCACCGGCTTGTCGGATTTCTTGGCGACCTCGATGACCGCGCGCGCTGCCTGGGTCGGGTCGGTCATCGCCTGCGGCGTCAGGATCGCCAGCACGCCGTCGACGCTGGCGTCTTCCAGGCAGGCGGTCAGCGCCGTGGCGTAGCGCGCCGGATCGGCGTCGCCGACGAGGTCGGCGGGGTTGCTCTTCGACCAGGTGGGCGGCAGCTTTTCATTGAGCGCGGCGAGCGTGGCATCCGAAAGCTGGGCGAGCGGGATGCCGATGTCGGAAGCGTGGTCGGCCGCCATCACGCCGGGGCCGCCGCCGTTGGTGACGATCATCAGCCGGTTGCCGTGCGGGCGGAAGTGCGAGAACAGCGCCTGCGCGGCGGCATACATCTGGCCGACGTTGCCGAGGCGCACCACGCCGGCGCGGCGCAGCGCCGCGTCGAAGACGTCGTCGGCGCCGACCAGCGCGCCGGTGTGCGACAGCGCGGCCTTTTCGCCGGCCGGATGCTTGCCGACCTTGATCAGCAGCACCGGCTTGCAGCGCGCGGCGGCGCGCAGGGCGCTCATGAAGCGGCGCGCGTTCTTGATGCCCTCGATGTAGAGGAAGATATTCTCGGTGCGCGGGTCGGCGACCATGTATTCGAGCACTTCGCCGAAGTCGATGTCGCTCTCGGCGCCGAGCGAGACGACGTTGGAAAAGCCGACGCCGTTGGGCAGCGCCCAGTCGAGGATCGCCGTGCACAGGGCGCCGGATTGCGAGATCAGGCCGATGGTGCCGGGATTGGCGCTGCCGTGGGCGAAGGTGGCGTTGATCCCGCTCGCCGGGCGCATCAGGCCGAGGCAGTTCGGGCCGAGCAGGCGCAGGCCGTGGCGGCGCGCAGAATCGAGCGTGGCGCGCAGCAGGTTGGCGCCGCGCGGCCCCATTTCGGCGAAGCCGCCCGAAATCACGATGGCGTTGCGCGCGCCCGCGCGCCCGCAGGCATCGACGATGGCCGGCACGGTTTCGGCCTTGGTGCAGATCACGACGAGGTCGAGGCGGTGGGGTATGCTCTCCACCGTGTCGTAGGCCTTTTGCCCGAAAACCGTCTCGTGGCGGGGATTGACGAAGAACAGCTTGCCCTTGAAGCCGCCGTCGATGACGTTGCTGACCAGCGTGGCGCCGATCGATCCGGGGGTTTCGGATGCCCCTATGATCGCCATGGATTTCGGCTCGAAGAGGGAGGTCAGATAATGCTGTTCGTAGTTCATGAGCGAAGGGCCGAAGGCGTTAAGCCAGCGTGAATGCTGCGATGCAACATAGAATACCACCAACCATGGAAAACAAACACGAAATCAGGCCGGAACAATCGGTCGAATTGCTGAAGGAACTGCACATCCTGACGCGCGACGGCAAGATGAACCAAGACAGCCGGCGCAAGCTCAAGCAGGTCTACCATCTCTATCGCTTTATCGAGCCATTGCTCACCGAAGTCAAGCAGAATCAGGGAGATATTCAACTCGTCGACGTCGGCGCCGGCAAGTCCTACCTCGGCTTCATCCTCCACGACCTGTTCTTCAAGGGGCTGGAGGGCGATTCCCGCATCACCGGCATCGAGACGCGCGTCGAACTGGTCGCCAGATCGCGCGAACTCGCCGCAAGGCTCGGCTTCGCCGGCATGCGCTTCCTCGACCAGCCGATGGCCGAGGCGATGGACACGGCCGACCTCCCGGCGCGCATCGACATCGTCACCGCGCTGCACGCCTGCAACACCGCCACCGACGACGCGATCCGCTTCGCCCTCGGCCGCCAGGCGCAGTTCATCGTGCTCGTGCCCTGCTGCCAGGCCGAAATCGCCGCCTTGCTGAGGAAAAACAAGGGGCAGGCGCTCGCGAATCCCGTTGCCGAACTCTGGCGCCACCCCATCCACACCCGCGAATTCGGCAGCCATGTCACCAACGTCCTGCGCTGCCTGCAACTCGAAGCCCACGGCTACCAGCTCAACGTCACCGAACTGGTGGGCTGGGAACACTCCATGAAGAACGAACTGATCGTCGCCCGCCGCACCGGCCAGCCCCAGCGCCACCGCGCCGCGCGGCTCAGGGAACTGCTGGGCATGCTGGGGCTGGAGGAGGAACTGCGGGAGCGGTTTTTCCTGCCGGCTTGAAAAGTCAGCGCCGACGAGACGGCGACAGTCGTGCTATATCGGACAGGAACCGGCCAGAAGCGGCCTCCGGTCACTCTGCTCCGAAGCGGACAATTGGCTGCGCTGAGGGTATGCTATCTGCGTTTTATGGCTCTGCCGCTAACGAAAATGCGAGCATGGCCCCTTTGACTGAACTCCTTTAACTCCATGGAACGCACTAACGATAATTGCTCGATTGCATTGGTTGTTATCACCATGATTGTTCTCGCAATCAATTATGGCTACGTTGATGCCGATTCCTTGAGTGTTACCGCAGGATGGCTATCTTTAGCCGGGGTCAAGGCAACAAATGACCTCTTTGTTCCGATCCTGGCCATCTCGCTCCTGATTGGGCTTTGCGTCTGTCATGTGACGCACCACTGGTATGAGATATCAGATCGTTATTCCGCAGGTTACAGAGATAGTCCGGCTGTTATCGAGCTAGTTCGTGGTGCTGTGGCAGTTGCAGTGAAAAATGATAGTTACGGTTCTCCTCGTGGAGGTATTCGTGGCTCACTAGTCAAACGACGCAAAACGGATCTTGGGCGTTTTCAAATGACAGGTGGTGGTTTAAGTGAGCCGGTTATCGTTGAACCAAGCTGCAAGGTCCATCTACATGCAGTCTTCTATGGCTTAAAACACTCAATCGCACTCTCACTTTGGCTAAAAGTCTACGCCCCGTTAGTTCTTGCAGTTTGGGGCTTGCTATCGATAGCCATTTGACTTTGATCTTCGTGAACGGCCTGCTTCCTCGGGCTGGAAATTTTCACATAGGGGGCGCTACCCGCCGTCCCGCCGGGACTGACTTTTATTCCACGCCCTGGCTGGCGAGGTATTCCTCGTAGTTGCCGCGGTAGTCGACGATCTCGCCGCTTGTCTTGATCTCGATGACGCGCGTCGCCAGCGATGAGACGAACTCGCGGTCGTGCGAGACGAAGATCAGCGTGCCCTTGTATTTCTCCAGCGCGTTGTTGAGCGACTCGATGGATTCCATATCGAGGTGGTTGGTCGGTTCGTCCATCAGCAGCACGTTGTTGTGCAGCAGAATCAGCTTGCCGAACAGCATGCGGCCCTGTTCGCCGCCGGAGATGACCTTGACGGACTTCTTCACCTCGTCGCCGGAGAACAGCAGCCGGCCGAGCGTGCCGCGGATCAGGGTTTCGACTTCGGCGCCTTCGTAGCCGCCTTCGCGCACCCAGCGGCCCATCCAGTCGGTGAGGCTCATGTCGTCCGCGAAGTCGGCGGCGTGGTCCTGCGCGAAGTAGCCGGGGCGGGCCTTTTCGGCCCATTTCACCTTGCCGTGGTTGGGCGACAGTCCGCCCAGCGCTTCGCCGGCGAAGAGTCTCAGCAAGGTGGTCTTGCCGACGCCGTTCTCGCCGATGATGGCGACTTTTTCGCCCGCTTCGATGGCGGTGAAGAAGTTGTTGATGACCGGCGTGCCGGGCACGTAGGCGAAGGACAGGTTTTCGACCTCGACGGCGAGGCGGTGCAGCTTTTCCTTGTCGCTGTAGTCGAAGCCGATCCACGGATACTGGCGCGAGGAGGGCTTGATGTCCTCGATCTTGATCTTCTCGATCTGCTTGGCGCGCGAGGTGGCCTGCCGGGCCTTCGAGGCGTTGGCCGAGAAGCGGCGCACGAAGGTCTGCAACTCGGCGATGCGCTCCTTGGCCTTGGCGTTGGCGGCCGACTGGGTCGCGCGCGCCTGCGTCGAGGCTTCCATGAAGTCGTCGTAGTTGCCGGGATAGACGGTGATCCTGCCGTAGTCCAGGTCGGCCATGTGGGTGCAGACCTGGTTGAGGAAGTGGCGGTCGTGGGAGATGATGATCATCGTGCTGCCGCGCTCGTTGATCACGTTCTCCAGCCAGCGGATGGTGTTGATGTCGAGGTTGTTGGTCGGCTCGTCGAGCAGCAGGATGTCGGGGTTGGCGAACAGCGCCTGCACCAGCAGCACGCGCAGCTTCCAGCCCGGCGCGACCTCGCGCATCGGGCCGGTGTGCTGCTCGATGGGAATGCCGACGCCCATCAGCAGTTCGCCGGCGCGCGCCTCGGCGGTGTAGCCGTCGTATTCGGCGAAATGGGATTCGAGCTCGGCGGCGCGCATGTAGTCGTCCTCGGTCGCCTCCGGGTTGGCGTAGATGGCGTCCTTTTCCTGCATGCAGGCCCACATCTCGGCGTGGCCCATCATCACCACGTCGAGCACGCGCACGTCCTCGTAGGCGAACTGGTCCTGCTTGAGGTGCGCCATGCGCTCGTGCGCGTCGAGGCTGACGTTGCCGGCGGAAGGCTCCAGCACGCCGGCGAGGATCTTCATGAATGTGGTCTTGCCGGAGCCGTTGGCGCCGATCAGGCCGTAGCGGTTGCCCTCGCCGAACTTGACGGAAACGTTTTCGAACAGGGGCTTGGCCCCGAACTGCATGGTGATGTTGTTGGCGACGAGCACTGAAAATCCTTCTGGAACAGACCGCGAAAGGCGCGCAGTCTACTCGCAATGCCATGGAGACTTGCTAAAGTGCCGCGGATGAAAAAACTCACTCTGGAAAAAATCCTGCAATCGCAGGGCTTCGGCACGAAGAAAAGCTGCCGCTACATGGTGCTCGACGGGCTGGTGGAAATCGGCGGCGAGGTCGTGGATGACATTCACGCCGAGTTCGATCCGGCCGCGCTCGAATTCACGGTCGATGGCGAGCGCTGGCAATACCGCGAGCAGGTCTATGTGGCGCTCAACAAGCCGGCGGGCGTCGAATGCTCGCGCCGGCCGGCCGTCCATCGCGGCGTGCTGAGCCTGCTGCCCGATCAATTCACGACGCGCAATGTCCAGCCGGTCGGCCGCCTCGACCACGACACCACCGGCCTGCTGCTGCTCTCCGACGATGGCGCCTTCATCCACGCGCAGTCGCACCCCAAGCGGCATGTGCCGAAAACCTACGTGGCGACCACCCGGGATGCCGTGACGCCCGAGCTGGTGGCGCGGCTGGAGGCCGGCGTCGAACTGATCGACGAACCCGCGCCGCTGGCGGCCCGGGCGCGCCAGCTCGACACGCATCGCATAGAAATGACCATCGACATGGGCAAATACCATCAGGTTCGTCGCATGCTCGCCGCCGCCGGCCACCACTGCGTGGCGCTGCGCCGCACGGCCATCGGCGGGCTGACGCTGGAGGCGCTGGGGCTGGAGGAGGGGGCGTGGTGTTACTTGAGCGCGGAACATCTGGAGAGCCTGAACCGGAATGACTGAAACCGTTTATCCCGCCGAACCCTCGCCCTGGATCGCCCGCTTCGCGCCGCTGATTTCGGCCGCCGGCGATGTGCTCGACCTCGCCTGCGGCGGCGGCCGCCATGCGCGGCTGCTGGCGGCTTTGGGACATCGCGTCGAGGCGGTGGATCGCGACGCCGATGCGCTGGCGACGCTGGCCGGCATCGACGGCATCCGGACGCGTCTGGCCGACCTCGAAGGCGGGCCGTGGCCCTACTACGGCTTCGGCTTCGACGGCATCGTCGTCAGCCGCTACCTCTGGCGCCCGCTGTTCCCGCTGCTGTTCGGCTGCCTGCGCGAGGGCGGCGTCCTGATCTACGAGACCTACATGGCCGGGCAGGAGCAATACGGCAAGCCGGAGAATCCCGCCCACTTGCTGCGCGTCGGCGAACTGCTGGAGTTGATGCACAAGCGCTTCACCGTGCTGGCCTTCGAGCAGGGCGAATTCGCGGGCGAGAAGCCGCAGGTGATGCAGCGCATCTGCGTACGACGCGGGCGGCCGGTGGCGCTGCCGCTCAGCTAGCCAGAATCCGCCGCGCCACGTCCTCGATGCCGGCGGGCGTCAGTTCGTCGGCGGCGAAGACCGGGGCGTCGGTATAGCGGTAGTTCTTGTCCTGCGAGCGCTGGTAGAGCGGGTCGTAGTGCTTTTCCAGCAGGTCTTCGACCAGCGCGGGGAAATCGCCGGCCTCGATCAGCTCCGTCCAGCGGGCGAGGGTTTCGTTGCTTTGCAGGCCGCGCAGGTGGCCGAGCTGCTCGACCAGCCAGGCCGGGCGGGCAAGGAAGTAGTCGTAGTCGCGCAATAAAAAGTCAGTCCGGGCGGCACGGCGGGCGTCGACGCGCAGGCAGGGCGCGGCGCGGATGGCGACGATGAGGGCGTCCGGCACCTGCAACTGGCCGATGCGGCGGCTTTCGGCTTCGACAAAGACGGGCTGCGATGCGTCGAGTTTTTCGAGCGTCCGCAGGAGTCGCGACTCGAACATCTTCTGCGACGGTTGTGGCGCGTCCGGCAGCTTGCCCAGCACCGAACCCTTGTGCGCGGCGAGTTCCTCCAGATGCAGCACTTGCGCGCCCCGCGCGGCCATGGCTTCGAGGATGCGGCTCTTGGCGCTGCCGGTGGGCCCGGAGACGACGCGGAAGGAAAAGTCCTGCGGCAGTTGCGCGAGCCGTTCGACGACATGCTTGCGCCAGGCCTTGTAGCCGCCTTCGAGGCGCTGGGCGTCCCAGCCGATTTCGCGCAGGATGTGGGTAAAAGCGCCGGAGCGCTTGCCGCCGCGCCAGCAATAGACCAGCGGCCGCCAGCTTTTCGGCTTGTCGAGGAAGCGCGTCTCGATGTGGGTGGCGATGTTGCGCGCGACCAGCACCGCGCCGATCCTCTTGGCCTCGAAGGCGGAAGCCTGCTTGTAGAGCGTGCCGACCTGCGCCCGTTCCGTGTCCGACAGCACGGCGCAGCTCATGGCGCCCGGCAGGTGGTCCTCGGCGTATTCGCCGGGCGAGCGCGCGTCGAGGATGGCGTCGAACGCGTTCTGCTCCGCCACCAGTTGTGCTACCGTTGCCAACCCTTTTTGCATCGCGATTCACATGACAGTCAAGTTGACCCAATTTTCCCACGGCGGCGGCTGCGGCTGCAAAATCGCGCCGGCCGTGCTTTCGCGCCTACTGGCGGAATCGCCGCTCAAGACCATTCCCGCGGATCTGCTGGTCGGCGTCGAGACCGCCGACGACGCGGCGGTCTACCGCTTCAACGACTCGCAGGCCGTCGTCGCGACGACCGATTTCTTCACGCCGATCGTCGACGATCCCTACGATTTCGGCCGCATCGCCGCGACCAACGCGCTCTCCGACGTATATGCGATGGGCGGCCGGCCGATCTTCGCGCTGGCCGTGGTTGGCATGCCGCTCGACAAGCTGCCGGAAGACGTCATCCGCCAGATCCTTGCCGGTGGCGAAGCGGTCTGCGCGGCGGCCGGCATTCCCATCGCCGGCGGGCATTCGATCGACGTGCTGGAGCCGATCTACGGACTGGTCGGGCTGGGCATCGTGCATCCAGACCGTGTCAAGAAAAATGCCGGCGCGCAGGCCGGCGACGTGCTGATCCTCGGCAAGCCGCTGGGCGTGGGCATCCTGTCGGCGGCGCTGAAGAAGGGCGAGTTGAGCGCGGCCGGCTATGCCGAGATGCTGCGCTGGACGACCGCGCTCAACGTCACCGGCACCAAACTGGCCTCGATGCCGGGCGTGCATGCGGTAACCGACGTGACGGGCTTCGGCCTGGCCGGCCATCTGCTCGAAATCTGCCGGGGTTCGCGGCTGGCGGGCCGGGTGGAGTTCGCGCGGCTGCCGCTGATCGCGGAGGCGGTGAAGCACGTCAAGGCAGGCATTTCGACCGGGGCGTCGAGCCGCAACTGGGCGAGCTACGGCGAGGCCGTGGTGCTGGCGCCGGAATTGGAGGAGTGGCAGCAGAAGGTCGTCACCGATCCGCAGACCAGCGGCGGGCTGCTGGTGGCCTGCGCGCCCGAAAACGCCGATGACGTGCTGGCGGCCTTCCATGCCGACGGCTTCGCGCCGGCGGCGGTTGTCGGTTCCCTCTCCGCCGGCGAGCCGCGCGTCAGCGTTGTTTGAGCAGCGGCTTCAGCGCCTGCCAGACATGATCGCGGATCTTTGGCTGGGCGGCGGTCGTGGGATGCAGCCGGTCGGGCTGGTAGGCCGCGTCGTCGAGCGCGATCGGTTCGAGCAGGAAGGGCAGCAGGGCGGTCTTTTCCTGCTTCGCCACGGCGGCGAAGGCGGCCTCGAAATCGCGCGTGTAATCCGGCCCGTAGTTGGGCGGCAGGCGCATGCCGACGAGCAGCACGCGCGCGCCGGCCGCCTTCGCCGCGCGCGTCATGGCCAGCAGGTTGTCGCGCGTGGCGGCGGCGGACAGGCCGCGCAGCCCGTCGTTGGCGCCCAGCGCGAGCATGACGATGCCTGGCCGGTGCCTTCGCAGGGCGGCCGGCAGGCGGCTTCTGCCGCCGGCGGTGGTTTCGCCGCTGATGCTGGCGTTGATGAGGGCGTGTGGAAACTTTTCCTCGCGCAGGCGCTCCTTCAGCAGGGCAGGCCAGCTTTTTTCCACGGCGATGCCGTAGCTGGCCGACAGGCTGTCGCCGAACAGCAGAATCGTTTCGGCGGCGCTGGCGCGGCCGGCAAGCACGAACAGCATTAGGGCGAGAAGGCGGATGATGGACACGGTATTGCGGGTCGAGGGCTTGGGCAAGGAGGTCGCGAGCGGGGATGCGACGCTGAGGATTTTGCACGAGATCGACTTCGCCGTGCACACGGGCGAATCGGTGGCGATCGTCGGCGCCTCGGGTTCGGGCAAGTCGACACTGCTCGGGCTGCTGGCCGGACTCGATCTGCCGACGCATGGCCGGGTACTGCTGGCCGGCCAGGATCTGTCGGTGCTCGACGAGGATGGCCGCGCCGCGCTGCGCGGGCGCGAACTGGGCTTCGTGTTCCAGTCCTTCCATCTGCTGCCCGCGCTGACCGCGCGCGAAAACGTCATGTTGCCGCTGGAACTGCTGGGCCTGCCGGAACCGCTGGCCGCTGCCGAGGCGATGCTGGCGAGGGTCGGTCTGGCCGACCGGCTTGGCCACTATCCGAAGCACCTTTCCGGTGGCGAACAGCAGCGCGTGGCGCTGGCGCGCGCCTTCGCCGTCAAGCCGAAGCTGCTGCTGGCCGACGAGCCGACCGGCAACCTCGATGCCGCCACCGGCGCCCAGGTGATCGAACTGATGTTCGGGATGAATGCGGAGCAGGGCACGACGCTGATCCTCGTCACGCACGACGAGGCGCTGGCGCGGCGTTGCGGCCGGATGATCCGCCTCGACGCCGGACGCATATCCCCATGATGGTCGCATGGCTATAATGCGGTCATCGACAATCTTCAGACAGGCGGGATTCCATGGACACTCAACATTTTGAGGTAAATGTTTCGGAGATCGCCGGCGAGGTGGTCATCGAACTGGTCGGCTGGATGGACGTCATGACGTCGGCCAAGTTTCGCGCCGTCATGATGAAACAGATTCAGGGGATGACAGGCGACGTCGTCCTCGATTGCGGCCGGCTGGACTATATTGACAGTTCGTCGATGGGTATCCTGTTGCTGTGGCGCGAGAAACTGCAACCCAGCCAGCGGGCGATCATCATCGCGAATAGTCGCGGGCCGGTGCTGGACGCCTTCAAGCTGGTCGGTTTTCCTCGGCTCTTCAAGTTCCGCTGAAGGCATCCCGCACCGCGCGGGCAGCGGCGATGCCGCTCCTGACGGCGCCTTCGAGCGTGGCCGGATAATCCCCCGCGACATAATCTCCCGCCAGCCAGAGGCCGGGACAAGCTGTCGCGGTGCCCGGCCGTTCCAGATCGGGCGTACAGCAGAAGGTGGCGCGCTTTTCCTCGATGACGCGGCTGGCGAGCGGTTGCGGCAGGCCGGGCAGCAGGGCGGAGACTTCCTGATGGATGGCGGCCGCGAGCGCTGCGTGTCCAAGCGACTGCCAGGGGCCGTCGCCGCTGATGACCGCCGCGAGCAGGCCGTCCTGTCCGCACAGCGTGCCGCGGTCGAATAGCCATTGGGCATGTCCGCCGTTCATCCCGGTCATGGGGAAGGGCAGCCGCGTGCCGGCCGGATAGCGCAGGTAGCAGGTGGCGATGGGCTGCCAGGCGAAGCCTTCGATGCGGCGAACGATCGGCGCGCACTCCGGATGCGGGCCAAGAAGTCCAGACAGATGCTGCGGCGCGACCGCCAGCACCAGGTGCGGATAGGGTCCGGAACCGTTCACCGTCCAGCCGCCGCCGTTTTTTTCGATGGCGGTCACGCGCTGCGCGCGCACCAGACGGCCGCCGCGCGCCTCGATGAAGCCCGCCGCCGGTTCGGGAAACAGGCTGGAAAAATCAGTGGCTGGCAGCAGCAGGTCGGAGGCGGCGCGGTCGGCGGCAAGGCTGTCGCGCAGGACGTTGAGGAAGACCTGCGCCGAGGCCATCGCCACGGGCGTGTTGAGCGCCGCGAGGCACAGCGGTTCCCAGAGGAAGCGGCGCAGGCGCGGCGGCTGCCCGGCGAACAGCTCGGCGGCCGTCGTGTCCTGCGGCAGGCGGAAACGCCGGGCCTGCAATGCCCGCATGAAGCGGATGGCGGCGATTTTTTCGCCCGGGTTCAGGCCGCGCGCCGCGAGCAGCGCCCAGGCGAGGTGCAGCGGGGCGGGCAGGGCCGGCGCGGCGATGCGGACGCGGCCGGGATATTCGAGATGCAGGCGGTGGCGCCGCAGGGCCGCCGTCCCGCCCGGACTGACTTTTTTAATGAGCCGCAGGGTTTCGCGGTAGGCGCCGACGAGGATGTGGGCGCCGTTGTCGACGGTCAGGCCGTCGAGTTCGACGGCGCGCGCCCGCCCGCCCAGCGTGCGCGAGGCTTCGATGACATCGACCGCGAAGCCGGCGTCCGCCAGTTCGACGGCGCAGGCGAGACCGGCGTAGCCGGCCCCGATAATTGCTACACGAGCAGCCATGTCTTGAACGCGAGCCAGAGCTTGCGCGCCGGCGGCAGCGAGATGCGGCGATCGAGTACGCGGAAGCCGTCCTTCTCGATCTCGTCCAGCAGAGTGCGGTAGATGGCCGCCATGATCAGTCCGGCACGCTGCGCCTTGCGGTCGACGGCCGGCAACTGCGCGAAGGCGCGCGCGTAGTGTTCGCGGGCGCGGGCCGCCTGGAAGGTCATCAATTCGCGAAAGGCCGGCGTATGGCGGCATTGCAGCAGGTCCGCCGCGTCGACGCCGAAGCGGGCCAGTTCGTCCTGCGGCAGGTAGATGCGGTCGCGCCGCGCGTCCTCGCCGACGTCGCGGATGATGTTGGTGAGTTGGAACGCCAGCCCGAGCGTATGCGCGTATTTCAGCGTGTGGCGATCCTCGTAGCCGAAAATTTCCGCCGAGAGCAAACCAACCACGCCGGCGGCGCGATGGCAGTAGAGCTGCAATTGCGCGAAATCGGCGTAGCTCGTCTGGTCGAGGTCCATCTGCATGCCGTCGATGATTTCGGTCAGCTGTTCGACGGGCAGGGAAAAGCGCTGCCGCGCGGCGGCCAGCGCCTGCACGACGGGATGGGTGGGGCGGCCACCATCCAGCGCGGCGGTTTCGCCGCGCCACCAGTCGAGCGTGGCGCGCGCCACGGCCGGTTCGCGGCATTCGTCGACGACATCGTCGACTTCGCGACAGAAGGCATAGAGGGCGTTCATCGCCTGACGGCGGCGCGGGTCGAGGAAGCGGAAGCTGGCGGCGAAGCTGGAGCCGCTGGCGCGCACCTTGCCGGCGCAGTAGTCGTCCGGGCTCACAGGGCCCTCCAGAATATGCGTGGCCAGTCGAATGGGCCGAGCGCGGGGCGGCGGGCGAAGACATCGAAGTCGACAGCCTCGATCTTGTCGAGAATGCGCAGACCGCCGGCCACGATGGCGCGGATTTCGAGTCCGATGCGTCCGGGCAGGTCGCGGCCAAGCGACGCGCCTTCCTGCATCAGCGCGCGGGCGCGTTCGACCTGGAAGCGCAGCAGCGCGCGAAAGTCAGCCGTTGCGGCACGGCGGCGCAAGTCGTCCTCGCTCACGTTGAAGCGCGCCATCTCGTCCTGCGGCAGGTAGATGCGGCCGTGCGTTCCTTTGGCGCTGTCGATGCCGACGTCCTGCCAGTGGTTGATGAGTTGGAGGGCGGAGCAGACGGCGTCGGAGCGCCTCAGGTTTTCCGGCGTGGCGGCGTCGAAGAGGTGGAGCAGCAGGCGGCCGACCGGATCGGCGGAACGGCGGCAGTAGTCCATCAGTTCGGCGTGGGTCGCGTAACGGTCCTTGACGACATCCTGGGCGAAGGCGTCGAGCAGGTCGCGAAACAATTGCAGCGGCAGCCGGTGCGCCGCGATGTGGGGGCGCAGGCGCAGGAAGACCGGATGGTCGGTGGGTTCGCCGCGCTCGATGCGGTCGAGTTCGGCCTGATAGCCTGCCAACAGGCGCTGCCGCTCGGCGGCCGGAAGGTCGCCCTCGTCGGCGAAATCGTCGGCGGAGCGGGCGAAGGCATAGATGGCCTCGACGGCCGGGCGCAGGCGCACCGGCAGCAAGAGCGAAGCAACAGGGAAATTCTCGTAGTGATCGACCGGCATCGGGTGCCAGTATAGGTGCAATGTTGGGTAAAATGCCCGGTCGAGCGAGGGTGGCGGAATTGGTAGACGCACTGGATTTAGGTTCCAGCGGGGCAACCTGTGCGGGTTCGAGTCCCGCCTCTCGCACCAGACGCCGCAAGCTCGCGCCCACCATTCAATTTTGCTTCATTTCAAGGATTTTCCATGGAAACGACCCAGGACAACGCCGCAACGCCAGCCGCCAACCCCCTTGAACGCCGCCTTGACATGGCCGTGGCCATGGCCGAGATCGAGCGCGAGGTGGAGCAGCAGCTCAAGCGCATCGCCAAGACCGCGAAGATGGCGGGCTTCCGTCCGGGCAAGGTGCCGATGAAGATGGTCGCCCAGATGTATGGCGCGCAGGCGCATTCCGATGCCCTCGGCGCGGCGATCGAAAAGACCTTCGGCCAGATGGTGCGCGACCAGAACCTGCGCGTCGCCGGCCAGCCGCGTATCGAGCCCAAGACGTCAGCCGGCGAGGGTCAGATGGAATTCACCGCCGTGTTCGAGGTGTTCCCCGAGTTCCAGATCGCCGAGATCGCCGGCCAGGCCATCGAGAAGCCCGCGCTGAGCGTCGGCGATGCCGAGGTCGACCAGACCATCGAAGTGCTGCGCAAGCAGCGCACGACGTATGTCGCCGCCGGCCGTGCCGCCGAGAAGGGCGACCGTCTGGTGATCGACTTCACCGGCCGCCGCGACGGTGAAGAATTCGAGGGCGGCAAGGCGACGGACTATCCCGTCTTCGTCGGCGGCGGCATGATGCTGCCGGATTTCGAGACCGCGCTGGAAGGCGTCACCGCTGGCGAGGAGAAGGTTTTCGATGTCCAGTTCCCCGAGGACTACCATGCCAAGGATCTGGCCGGCAGCAAAGTCCAGTTTACGGTCACGGTGAAGTCGGTCGAAATGCCGCAACTGCCCGCGGTCGACGCCGAGTTCGCCCGCGCGCTGGGCATCGCCGACGGCGATCTGGACAAGATGCGCGCGGAAGTGCGCTCGAATCTGGAGCGCGAGGTGACCAAGCGCCTGCGCGCCCGCATCAAGGAACAGGCCATGAACATCCTGCTCGAAGCGAATCCCGTGGCCGTGCCGAATGCGATGGTCGAGGTCGAGGCGCGGCAGATGGCGGAGAACGCGAAGCGTGATCTGGCTTCGCGCGGCGCCCAGATCCAGAACATTCCCGTCGAGGCCAGCTGGTTCACCGATCAGGCCGTCAAGCGCGTGCGCCTGGGCCTGATCGTGGCCGAACTGGTGCGCGCCAAGGATCTGCATGTCAAGCCCGAGCATGTGCGCGCGGTGGTGGATGAATTTGCCGCGACCTTCGAGGACCCGCAGGAGGTCGTGCGCTGGTATTACAGCCAGCCCCAGCGGTTGGCCGAGGCCGAGGCGCTGGCCATGGAAAACAACGTGGTCGAATGGGTGCTCGCCAATGCCACGGTGACCGACAAGCCCGTCGCCTTTGACGAACTGATGGGGAATGGAGCATGATGCACGACATGGCAACTGCCGAAGCCAGCCGGATGACCGGGCCACAGGCGCTTGGCCTCGTGCCGATGGTGATCGAGACCAGCGGCCGCGGTGAGCGTGCCTACGATATCTACTCGCGCCTCCTGAAGGAGCGTGTGATCTTTCTGGTCGGCCCGGTGAATGACGTCACGGCCAACCTGGTGGTCGCGCAGTTGCTGTTCCTCGAATCGGAAAACCCCGACAAGGACATCCACCTGTACATCAATTCCCCCGGCGGCTCGGTGACGGCCGGCCTGGCGATCTACGACACCATGCAGTTCATCAAGCCGGACGTGTCGACGCTGTGCGTCGGCCAGGCGGCCTCGATGGGTGCATTCCTGCTGGCGGCCGGAACGAGCGGCAAGCGCTACTGCCTGCCGAATTCGCGCGTGATGATCCACCAGCCCTCGGCCGGTTTCCAGGGCCAGGCGTCGGACATCGAGATTCATGCCAAGGAAATCCTGTTCATGAAGCAGCGGCTGAACGAGATGCTCGCCAAGCACACCGGCCAGCCGGTCGAGCGCATCGAGCAAGATACCGATCGCGACAATTTCCTGTCCGCCGCCGCCGCCGTGGAATACGGCCTGGTCGACAAGGTGTTGTCCTCGCGCACGGAAGAGGCCTGACGCAGGTATATTGCGCGGATCAACCCAAGGAGACGCAACAGCCATGGCGGAAAAGAAAAGCGGCCCCGAGAAACTGCTCTACTGTTCTTTCTGCGGCAAGAGTCAGCACGAAGTCAAGAAGCTGATCGCCGGCCCGTCGGTGTTCATCTGCGACGAGTGCATCGATCTGTGCAACGACATCATCCGCGACGACACGACCGCCGAGGAGCCCGGCAAGGCCGCGCGCGACCTGCCGATTCCCAGCGAGATTTGCAATGTCCTCGACCAGTACGTGATCGGCCAGGACCAGGCGAAGAAGATTCTCTCCGTCGCCGTCTATAACCACTACAAGCGCCTGCGCAGCGAACCTAAGGGCAAGGACGACGTCGAGCTCTCCAAGAGCAACATCCTGCTGGTCGGCCCGACCGGCAGCGGCAAGACCCTGCTGGCCCAGACGCTGGCCCGCCTGCTCAACGTGCCTTTCGTCATCGCCGACGCGACCACGCTGACAGAGGCCGGCTATGTCGGTGAGGATGTCGAGAACATCATCGCCAAGCTGCTGCAGACCTGCGATTACGAGGCCGACAAGGCGCAGCAGGGCATCATTTACATCGACGAGGTCGACAAGATCTCGCGGCGTAGCGAGAACCGATCGATCACCCGCGACGTCTCCGGGGAAGGTGTGCAGCAGGCGCTGCTCAAGCTCGTCGAGGGAACCGTTGCCGCCGTGCCGCCGCAGGGCGGCCGCAAGCATCCGAACCAGGATTTCATCCAGGTCAATACCGCGAACATCCTGTTCATCTGCGGTGGCGCCTTCGACGGACTCGACAAGATTATCCAGGAGCGATCGGAGCGGGCCGGCATCGGTTTCGGCGCGCAGGTCAAGAGCAAGTCGAGTACCAGCCTCAGCGAGACGCTGGCGCAGGTCGAGCCCGACGACCTCGTCAAGTATGGCCTGATTCCGGAGTTGATCGGCCGTTTGCCGGTGGTGGCCAATCTGTCCGAACTGGACGAGGATGCCCTAGTGCAGATTCTGATCGAGCCGAAAAACGCCTTGATCAAGCAGTATCAGAAACTCTTCGCCATGGAAGGGGTCGAATTGGAAGTGCGGCCTGCCGCCTTGCAGGCGATCGCCAAGAAGGCGATCAAGCGCAAGACGGGGGCGCGGGGCCTGCGTTCGATCATGGAGAACGTGCTCCTCGACACCATGTTCGAACTGCCCGGCCTGGCGGGCGTCGCCAAGGTCGTTATCGACGAGGGCATGATCGATTCCGGCAGCCGGCCGCTGCTGATCTATGCCGATCAGCCCAAGGTTTCCGGTTCGAACTGAGCCAGGTTTGTGCTGGCCGCCAGCGGCCGCTTGAATACCCTAGCCGAACCCCCATGTGGAGTTCGAGACTATTACAACCAAGGATTTCCCCATGTCCGATGAACTCGAACTGACGCTTGAAGACAACATGCTGCCGCTGCTTCCCTTGCGGGACGTGGTCGTCTTTCCGCACATGGTCATACCGCTCTTCGTTGGACGGCCCAAGTCGATCAAGGCGCTCGAAACCGCCATGGAGGCGGGCAAAAGCATCCTGCTCGTGGCCCAGAAGTCCGCTGCCAAGGACGAGCCGGATGCAGCCGATCTCTACGATATCGGCTGCATCTCGAACATCCTGCAGATGCTCAAGCTACCTGACGGCACCGTGAAGGTGCTGGTGGAGGGTACTCAGCGCGCGCATATCGAGCGCGTCGAGGATCGCAAGTCGCTGTTCGTCGCCACCGTGACGCCGGTCGCGCTCAACGAGCGCGGCACCCACGAGATCGAGGCCATGCGCCGCACCATCCTGGCGCAGTTCGACCAGTATGTGAAGCTGAACAAGAAGATTCCGCCTGAAATACTCACCTCGCTGGGAAGCATCGAGGAGGCCGGGCGTCTCGCCGACACCATCGCTGCCCACCTGCCGATGAAGCTCGAACTGAAGCAGGAGGTGCTTGAGCTTTTCAATGTCGACGAGCGCCTCGACAAGCTGCTCGGCCAGTTGGAAACCGAACTCGACATCCTTCAGGTCGAAAAGCGCATTCGCGGCCGCGTCAAGCGCCAAATGGAGAAGAGTCAGCGCGAGTATTACCTCAACGAGCAGGTCAAGGCGATCCAGAAGGAACTCGGCGAAGGCGAGGAGGGCGCGGACATCGAGGAGATGGAGAAGAAGATCAAGAGCGCCGGCCTGAGCAAGGAAGGACTGGCCAAGGCCAACTCCGAGATGAAGAAGCTCAAGCTGATGTCGCCGATGTCGGCCGAGGCGACCGTGGTGCGCAACTACATTGACGCGCTGATCGGCCTGCCGTGGAAGAAGAAGTCGCGCATCTCCAAGGATCTGGGTGCCGCCGAGAAGATCCTCGACAAGGATCATTACGGCCTCGAGAAGGTCAAGGAACGCATCGTCGAATACCTCGCCGTGCAACAGCGCGTCGACAAGGTCAAGGCGCCGATTCTCTGCCTCGTCGGGCCTCCCGGCGTCGGCAAGACCTCGCTGGGCCAGTCGATCGCCAAGGCGACCAACCGCAAGTTCGTGCGCATGGCGCTGGGCGGGATGCGCGACGAGGCCGAGATTCGCGGCCATCGGCGCACCTACATCGGCTCGATGCCTGGCAAGATCCTGCAGAACATGACCAAGGTCGGCGTGAAGAACCCGTTGTTCCTGCTCGACGAAGTCGACAAGATCGGCATGGATTTCCGCGGCGATCCCTCCTCGGCCCTGCTCGAGGTGCTCGATCCGGAGCAGAATCATACTTTTCAGGACCACTATATCGAAGTCGATTTTGACCTGTCCGACGTGATGTTCGTCGCCACGGCGAACTCGCTGAACATTCCGCCGGCCCTGCTCGACCGCCTTGAGGTGATCCGTCTGGCCGGCTACACCGAGGACGAGAAGGTCAATATCGCCCAGCGCTACCTGTTGCCCAAGCAGATGAAGAGCAACGGCGTGAAGCGCGAGGAATTGACCGTCACCGAGGATGCGTTGCGCGACATCGTGCGCTATTTCACGCGGGAGGCCGGCGTGCGCGCTCTGGAACGCGAGATATCCAAGATCTGCCGCAAAGTCGTGAAATCCCTTGTGATGCGCCAGCGCAAGAACAAGATCGTCGTCAACGCCAAGAACCTCGACAAGTATCTGGGCGTGCGGCGCTACACCTTCGGCATGGCCGAGAAGGAAAACCAGATCGGTCAGGTTACCGGCCTGGCCTGGACCGAAGTCGGCGGCGAGTTGCTGACGATCGAGTCCGTCGCCGTGCCGGGCAAGGGCAAGACCATGACCACCGGCAAGCTGGGCGAAGTAATGCAGGAGTCGATCCAGGCCGCACTGACTGTCGTGCGCCGGCGCTCGAAGCAACTCGGCATTGCCGAAGACTTCTACCAGAAGAACGACCTGCACATCCACCTGCCCGAAGGGGCGACACCCAAGGATGGTCCGTCGGCCGGCATCGGCATCTGCACCGCGATCGTGTCCGTGCTGACGGGGATTCCCGTGCGTGCCGACATCGCCATGACCGGCGAGATTACCTTGCGCGGCGAGGTGCTGCCGATCGGCGGACTCAAGGAAAAACTCCTTGCGGCCGTGCGCGGCGGCATCCGTCTGGCGTTGATTCCGGAAGAGAACGTCAAGGATCTCGCCGAGATTCCCGATACGATCAAGAACCGCATCGAGATTCAGCCGGTGAAGTGGATCGACAAGGTGCTGGAGTTTGCGCTGGAGCGCATGCCGGAACCTCTGCCGGACGTCGTGCCTGCGGCACAGCCGGCGCTGGCGCCCTCCGAGCCTGATACCCAGGCTTCCGGCCTGATCAAGCACTGAGTTTCGCGTCCGAGAGGGGGGGGGGATGTCGACGCGCGTCCTGTTCGTCTGCATGGGCAACATCTGTCGTTCGCCGACGGCCGAGGGGGTGGCGCGTGCCCTTGCGGAAAAGCACGGTCTTGCCGACCACTTCGAATTCGATTCGGCGGGAACGCACGGCTATCACATCGGCAATCCGCCTGACGCGCGTGCACGCCAGGCGGCGGCCAAGAGGGGCTACGATCTTGCGTCCCTCAAGGCGCGTCAGGTCAATTCATACGACTTCGTGCGCTTTGATCGCATTCTGGCGATGGATGGCGACAATCTTGAATTGTTGCGTCAGGCCTGCCCGCCTGAGCATCAGGGCAAACTTGGCCTGTTTCTCGAATGCTCCGGAAGCTTCGACGAAAATGAAGTACCCGATCCCTATTACGGCGGGCCTGAAGGCTTCGAGCGGGTACTCGATCTGGTCGAAGATGCCGTTCTCGGGTTGATCGGCAAGCCGCGCACAAAATAAAACAGGGCGAGGAGGTTGCCCTCCGCGCCCTGCGTGCGTCGACGTTTCTGCCCGGACTACTGGCGGTCTTGGGTTTCCACCATTTGCAAGGGTTCGTTGTTGATGATCGGCGCAGGCTTGGGCTTGCGACCAAGCGTCTGGACCGGTGCTTGCGTGACTGGTGCGGCAGGAGCGCTGGCAGTTTCGATGAGCTGGAGCCCTGCCTTTTCGAGTTCTTCGGACAGGTCCGCGGTCGCGACAGGTGCGACGACGGGCTCGGCGATGAGAACGATCGGTGCCGTGCTGGTTGGTGGTGTCACGGCAGGCTCGGCAGCCGAGACTGTTGCAACCGTGGCGATCTCGGTCGCAGGCGCCGTTTCGACGGGCACCGGCGTCTCAGTCAGCGCGACAGGCGTTGGCCAAGGCATGGGCTTGGGCGTTTCGGCGGCAATAGTCAGCGCGGGCGGGACGGCGGCGTCAGGCGTCTGAACCGCTGACGACTGCTCGGATGTGGCTGCGGTCTGCGATGCGCCGTTTTCCTCGCTGCGCCGCTCGCCGCGTCCGCGTCCGCCACGACGGCCCCGGCGACGGTTGCCATCGCCGCCGGCCTCGGCCGTGCTGCTCTCCGGTGCGCCCGGGGCTCCGGAAATAATCGCAGGCGTTTCCTGGGGTGCAGCTTGAGCGGTCGGGCGGGCATCTCCGGCGGATTGTCGGTTGTCGCGCCGGGTGTCGTTGCCTTTTTCACCGCGCTGGCGATTCTGGCGGTTGCCACGTTCCTTGTCCTTGCGCTCCTGGCGCTCGCCGCCGGTTTCTGCGGCCTGAGCACGGTCACGCGGTTCGCGGTTTTCACGATTTTCGCGGCGGCCACGGCCACCCCGGTCGCTGCGTTCGCTTCGCTCGCCACGCTCACGGCGGCCCGAGCGTTCGGTTTTCTTCGCGGGAGTCGGGGGGGCTTCCTCGGTCTTTTCGCCAGAGAGCCAGGCCATGAAGCGCGCGAACAGCCCCGGGCCTTTTTCCTCCGTCCTGGCAGGGGCCGTCGGGACGACGATCGGAGCGGGCTGGTCGGGGGTGATGCCCTTGACCGCTGCTTCAGCACGAGGAGCCTTGCCCTCGCCCTGGGCTGCGGGAGAGTCCTCTTCCTCGGCAGGCTTGACGGCCATCTCGTAGCTGGCGAGGGCGGGGCCTTCCTGGTTGAGCTGGTCGTGGCGCAGACGGATGATTTCGTGCTGCGGCGTTTCCAGGTGGCGGTTCGGGATGATCAGCAGATTGACGCGATGGCGCATCTCGATGCGGGCAATGTCCACGCGCTTCTCGTTGAGCAGAAAGGTGCCGACGTCGACGGGCACCTGCACGTGGATCGCGCCGGTATTTTCCTTCATCGACTCTTCTTCGAGGATGCGCAGGATGTGCAGCGCAGCGGATTCTGTCGACCGGATGTGACCGGTGCCGGTGCAGCGCGGGCAGGTGATATAGCTGGTCTCCGCGAGCGCCGGACGCAGGCGCTGGCGCGAGAGTTCGAGCAAGCCGAAACGGGAGATCTTGCCGGTCTGCACGCGGGCCCGATCGAAGTGCAGCGCGTCGCGCAAACGGTTCTCGACCTCGCGCTGGCTTTTCGATGATTCCATGTCGATGAAGTCGATGACGATCAGGCCGCCAAGATCGCGCAGGCGCAACTGGCGGGCGATCTCGTCGGCGGCTTCGAGGTTGGTGCGCAGCGCGGTTTCCTCGATGTCGGCGCCCTTGGTGGCGCGTCCGGAGTTGACGTCAACGGATACCAGCGCCTCGGTGTGGTCGATGACGACAGCGCCGCCGGATGGCAGGTTGACTTGCCTGGAATATGCCGACTCGATCTGGTGTTCGATCTGGAAGCGCGAGAACAGCGGCACGTCGTCGCGGTAGCGCTTCACGCGGGCGACGTTGCCCGGCATGACGTGGGCCATGAACTGCTGGGCCTGTTCGAAGATGTCATCGGTGTCGATGAGGATCTCGCCGATTTCCGGCTGGAAGTAGTCGCGGATGGCGCGGATCACGAGGCTTGATTCCTGATAGATCAGGAAGGCGCCGGACTGGGACTTCGCGGCCCCGTCGATGGCGGTCCACAGCTGCAACAGGTAGTTGAGGTCCCATTGCAGTTCCTCGGCGGTGCGGCCGATGCCGGCGGTGCGGGCGATCAGGCTCATGCCGGAGGGAACGTCGAGTTGGTCCATCACCTCGCGCAGTTCCTGGCGGTCCTCGCCCTCGATGCGGCGCGAGACGCCGCCGCCGCGCGGATTGTTCGGCATCAGCACGAGGTAACGACCGGCCAGCGAGACGTAGGTGGTAAGGGCGGCCCCCTTGTTGCCACGCTCGTCCTTTTCGACCTGGACGATCAGTTCCTGACCGACCTTCAGCGCGTCCTGGATGCGGGCGCGACCGGGTTCGAGGTCGGGCTGGAAGTAGCTGCGCGAAACTTCCTTGAACGGCAGGAAGCCGTGGCGCTCGGCGCCGTAATCGACGAAGGCGGCTTCGAGGCTGGGCTCGATGCGGGTGATGACCGCCTTGTAGATATTGCTCTTGCGTTGTTCCTTGGCGGCCGATTCGATGTCGAGGTCGATCAGTTTCTGACCATCGACGATCGCGACGCGGAGTTCCTCGGCTTGCGTCGCATTGAAAAGCATGCGTTTCATGTGTGCTCCCACGCGCGGGCAGGAGGGCACGACAAATCACGCCGCTAGCGGTTTGCGGCGTTGTAACGGATTTGCTGGTTCAGCTTCATCAAATGTGAATGAGGGACTGGGCAAATGGGTTGGAAATTTGTCGGATGGCGCCGCCGCTTCGAGATGCGAGGGGCGACGCTTGTATCAAAGCCTGTCTGATGCGCGTAAAAATGTCTTGAGACAAAGTAGTATCGCTGCTTCGGGCGAGCGAGATACCCGGGCTGTGCGGGGAAGGGGAATAGCCGGAACCGGTGATGACGGGTATGCGGATCGTCCAACCTTCCCATGCCGGCGTGCGGTTCGCGGAATGACATCGCGGGCACGCGTCGCCGGCAACATCGCTGAACGGCGCCCCGGCACAGCTTCGTGTCGCCGGGCGCGCCATCCGGAGATGGCAAAGCTTGGGCATTATATTGGAAATGAAAGAGTTGAGTAAAGATTCAGTCACATTCCTTGAGGTCGGCGAAGAGGCCGCAGGGCAGCGGATAGACAACTTTCTGCTGCGCTACCTGAAAGGCGTTCCCAAGAGCCATGTCTACAGAATCCTGAGAAGCGGCGAGGTGCGCGTGAATCAGGGACGGGTGTCGGCCAACCGGCGCCTGCTGGTCGGCGACCGGGTCAGGGTGCCGCCCGTGCGCCTGGCGGAGAAGCCCGATACCGGCATGGTCCCTGCGCGCGAGTTTGTCCCCGTTTTCGAGGACGATGACCTGCTGGTCATCGACAAGCCGGCCGGTATCGCGGTGCATGGCGGCAGCGGAGTCGATTTCGGCGTGATCGAACAACTGCGGAAGGCGCGCCCGGCGGCACGTTTTTTGGAACTGGCGCACCGGCTTGACCGGGAAACATCCGGTCTTCTTGTCATTTGCAAAAGACGCTCGGCGCTGGTCCGGCTGCACGACATGTTCCGCGACGGCGGCATCGACAAGCGCTATCTGGCGCTGGTGAAGGGGCATTGGCGCGATCAATTGCGGAACGTCAGGTTGCCGCTGTTCAAGTTCCTGACCCGGGATGGTGAAAGGCGGGTGCGCGTCGCGCCGGAAGGCAAGGAGGCCCATTCAATCATGCGGCTGCAGCGCAGATGGAAAACGCCGCTGGGCGAGTTCAGCCTGCTGGAGGTCGAGTTGCGCACCGGCAGAACCCATCAGATACGCGTGCATCTAGCCCATTTGGGGTTTCCCATCCTGGGGGACGAGAAATATGGCGATTTCAACCTCAACCGGGACTTGCAAAAGACCGGGCTGAAACGCATGTTCCTGCATGCCGCGACATTGCGCCTGACTCATCCTGCAAGCGGGGAGGCTCTAAAGTTGGGAGCCCCCTTACCGGCGGAACTGAAGAAATTTCTGGACAAGCTTGGAAACGCCGAATGAAACGCTATGAATTGATTGTGTTCGACTGGGACGGCACGCTGATGGATTCGGCGAGCATGATCGTGCATTGCGTGCAGTCGGCGGCTCGTGATCTCGGGCTGGAACCTCCCGCCGACGAACGGGCGCGCCACATCATCGGCCTGGGGCTGGGCGATGCCTTGCGTCATGCATTGCCCAATCTGCCCGAAAATCGATATGAGGAACTGGTCGAACGTTACCGCCATCACTACCTTTCCCGTGACCATGAACTGGCCTTGTTCGCCGGGGCGGGGGAACTGGTGCGCCGGCTCGCGGAAGACGGCCACTGGCTCGGGGTCGCGACCGGCAAATCGAGGCGCGGACTCGACCGGGCGCTGGAGCATAGTGGTGTGGGAGAGTATTTCCACGCCACGCGTTGCGCCGACGAGTGCCATTCCAAGCCGCATCCGCAAATGCTGGAGGAGCTCATGAGCGAGTTTGCCGTCGCGCCGGACGCGACGCTCATGATCGGCGACACGACCCATGATCTGCTGATGGCACGCAATGCCGGTGTCGATGCCGTCGCGGTAAGTTACGGAGCCCATCCGGGCGAATCGCTCGAAGCCGAGGGCCCGCTATACTGCGCCGCATCGCTGGACGACCTCGCTTGCTGGCTCGCGAACCGTGGTCCGCTGAATTCGAGGTGACACGATGGCCGACGATCCAAACTGGGAACGCAAGATTCTGGAAAAAGTGGCGCTGGCGGCCATGGATGAACAGCGCCGTGCCCGCCGTTGGGGCATTTTCTTCAAGCTGCTGGGCTTCGCCTATGTCACGGTTGTGCTCCTTGCGCTGGTTGATTGGGACGAGGTGAATCCCGAGCACGGCGGTGCGAAACATACGGCCCTGATCGAGATGCAGGGCATCATCCAGGCGAAGGGGGACGCCAACGCCGATGATATCGTGGGGGCTCTGCAGGCGGCCTTCGACGACAAGGGCGCCGCAGGCATCGTTTTGCGCATCAACAGTCCGGGGGGGAGCCCGGTGCAGGCCGGCATCATCACCGACGAGGTGCGCCGCTTGCGCTCCAAATATCCCAACAAGCCTCTTTATGCCGTGGTGGAGGATATCTGTGCCTCGGGTGGCTACTATGTGGCCTCGGCGGCAGACAAGATTTTCGTCGACAAGGCCAGCATCGTCGGCTCCATCGGGGTGCTGATGGATGGCTTCGGCTTTACCGGGAGCATGGACAAGTTGGGCATCGAGCGGCGCTTGCTCACGGCGGGAGAAAGCAAGGGATTTCTCGATCCCTTCTCGCCGCAGAACGATCGCCACAAGGCCCACGCCCAAGGCATGCTCGACGACATCCACCGGCAATTTATCGAGGTGGTGCGCAAGGGGCGTGGGACTCGCCTGAAAGAGACTCCCGAGATGTTTTCCGGCTTGATGTGGACCGGCGCAACAAGCGTCGAACTGGGGCTAGCCGATGGTTTTGGGACCGTCGACAGTGTGGCGCGCGATGTCATCAAGGCCGAGGAAATTCGCGACTACACGGTGAAGCCGGGCCTCGCGGAAAAGTTTGCCCGGCGTTTCGGAGCAGCCACGGCGGACGGTCTTGGTGCTGTCCTGACTCGCCTCAGTCTGCGCTGAGCAAGAGATACACCGTCGGCCGACGGTTCAGATCGGATCGCGTTGCCTGTCGCCAGGCAGCGATGCTGCGGGTCAGTATGCTTTCACCTGGTTGCGTCAACTCGGTGGCGATGCACAGCAGGGTCGTTGGCTGGCAGTGGGTCAGCAGGGCATCGAGCATCGCGGTGTTGCGATAGGGGGTTTCGATGAACAACTGGGTCTGTCGTTTCTGACGCGACTCCCTCTCCAGCGCGACGATGCGCTGGCCGCGCTCAGGGTCGCGCGCCGGCAGATATCCATGAAAAGCAAAGCGTTGGCCTTCGAGTCCCGAAGCCATCAATGCCAGCAGTAGTGAGGACGGTCCGACCAGCGGTCGGACGGAAATCCCGAGCGCATGGGCGCGGCGCACGAGCGCTGCGCCCGGATCCGCCACCCCGGGACAGCCGGCTTCCGACATCAGGCCGACATCCTGATTCTCCCTCAGGGGAACCAGCAGGCGTTCGAAGTCTTCCGCCCCAGGGGCAGCAGGCAATGCCTCGATGGCGAGTTCGCGGAGCGGCCCCGGGTGGCCCAGCCATTTCAAATCGCCCCGGGCGGTTTTTGCGTCCTCGACGATGAAATGACGCAGCCTGCAGGCGGTCTCACGGGTATGTGCCGGCAGGATGCCGGGCCAGTCTCCAGTTTCGCCGAGCCGGGTCGGCAGCAGGAACAGGGTTCCGGGCATGGCGCCGCTCAGGGCAGGGCCAGGCCTTCAGCGCGGAGCATCTCAGCCAGCGCGATCAACGGCAGGCCAACGAGGGCCGTCGGGTCGTCGCTGCGCATCCACTCGAGAAGGCTGATGCCGAGGGCTTCGGAGCGTGCGCTGCCCGCGCAGTTCAGCGCATCTTCCTTGTCGATGTAGCGTTCGATTTCGCCGTCCGAAAGCTCGCGGAACCGTACTTCCGTGGCGATGCCGCGTACATGGCAACGCCCGGTCGTGCTATTGAGAAGGCAGAGCCCGGTATGGAATACCGCCTCTTTCCCCGATAATTCCCGGAGTTGCCGTCCTGCGTTTTCGCGAGTGCCGGGCTTGCCGAAACGCTGGGTTCCACAGTAGGCGACCTGATCGGAGCCGATGATCAAGGCGGCCGGAAAACGTTCCGCGACGGCCCGCGCTTTCGCGATGGAAAGGCGCTCCGCCGTGGCAGCGGGAAATTCCTCCGCTAGCGGGGTTTCGTCCGTTTCGGGAGCGCAAACTTCGAAAGGAATCTGGAAACGGGCCAGCAGTTCGCGGCGATAGGGCGAGGTCGAGGCCAGAACAAGTTGCTGCATGGGCGTGATTGGCAGGTTAGAGGATGTTTTTGCAGGCTTTTTGTTTGAATTGTTTTTTGACCTGACAGCGCTGCCCATGATAACATCCGCGCCCTTTATGTCGTCCCGAGAAATTCAGGATCTGGCGGGAACGGTTGTCGATAGCCTCAAGTTCGCGGCTGAAGGCGGCAATCTTTCCGGCAAACTGGCCCTGTCGAGTCTGCCGCGTCTGTCCGACGTGCTGACGACACGGGAGGGTTGGCTTGAGTGCCATCTGTCGGGCAGTCGCAGCATGGGCAATGGCGGCCAAGCCAGATCGGTTCTGAGCCTGAAAGTATCCGGCCGCTTGGGATTGCGTTGTCAGCGTTGTCTCGCCGTGGTGTGGTTCGATTGCATCATCGATAACCGCTTGTTGCTGATACCCGAAGGAGCCGACTGGCCGGAAGACGAGTTGGAGTCGGAGGAATACGATGCCTTGCCTGCAAGCCGGGAACAATCGGTGCGGGAGTTGGTGGAGGAGGAGGTTTTGCTGGCGTTGCCGATCGTGCCACGCCATGCGGACTGCCTGCCCCCGGTTGCATTGGGGGAGGGCGAGGAAGCGAATGGGTCATCGCCAAACGGGTCATCACCTTTTGCGGCCTTGGCAGGTTTGAAGAAACATTGAGTTCATTGAAGGAAGTAAGGAGTCATCATGGCTGTCCAGCAGAACAAAAAATCCCCGTCCAAGCGCGGCATGCATCGCTCGCATGATTTCCTGAGCACGCCGCCGCTGGCGGTCGAGGCGACCACCGGGGAAGTGCATCTGCGTCACCATATTTCTCCCTCCGGTGTCTACCGGGGGAAGAAGGTCATCAAGACCAAGGGCGAGTGATCCTTTTCGCCATGCAAGCGGCCGGACGAAAAAGCGTCCGGCCGTTTTCATGGTGAATCCGCATGAGCATAACGCTCGCCGTCGATTGCATGGGGGGGGATCACGGCCCGGCCGTGGTCGTGCCTGCCGTGTTCGACTTCCTCGCGCGCGATCATAGTTGTTCGGCCATCCTGGTCGGACGCGAAGACGCGTTGCGCTCCCATCTTGCCAAGGCCCCTAGCGCCCTGGCAGGGCGCTGGTCCGTGCTGCACGCCAGCGAAGTGGTGGGCATGGACGAGGCGGTCGCCAGTGCTTTGCGCACCAAGAAGGATTCCTCGATGCGGGTGGTCGCCGACCTGGTCAAGGAAGGCCGCGCCGATGCCGCCGTTTCCGCCGGAAATACCGGTGCGCTGATGGCGATATCGCGTTTCGTGCTGAAAACCCTGCCCGGCATCGATCGGCCTGCGATTGCCTCGACTCTGCCCACCATGAAGGGTCATACCTACATGCTCGATCTGGGCGCCAATGTCGATTGCGCCCCGGAACACCTTCTGCAGTTCGGCATCATGGGCGCCATGCTCGCCACCGCGCTGGAGCATGACGAGCGGCCCAGCGTTGGCCTGCTGAATATCGGCGAAGAGGAGATCAAGGGCAACGAGGTCGTCAAGCGCGCCGGGGAACTGTTGAAGGTCAGCGGGCTGAACTTCATCGGCAACGTCGAGGGTGACGACATCTACAAGGGCACTGCCGACGTCGTGGTTTGCGACGGTTTCGTCGGCAATGTCGCCTTGAAGACCTCCGAAGGTCTGGCGCAGATGGTCGGCACCTTCCTGCGCCAGGAATTTTCCCGCAATGCATTCACGAAAATCGCCGGGCTGCTGGCCATGCCTGTCCTCAAGGCATTCAAGGCCCGGCTCGATCATCGGCGCTACAACGGCGCGAGCCTGCTGGGCTTGCGGGGCGTGGTGGTGAAGAGCCATGGCTCGGCGGATGCATTTGCATTTCGTCATGCGCTGACGCGCGCGGCCGAAGCCGCGCGCGAACGCTTGCCCGAGAAGATCGCGACACGGATGGCCGCAGTTGCAGCAGCAGCGCTGGATTCACCTGTACCATTGGAAACCTGTCAATGATCAATTCCCGCATCACCGGAACCGGCAGTTGCCTGCCTGGGGAACCGGTCGATAACGTCGCGCTGATCGCAGCGCATGGCATCGATTCATCGAATGAATGGATCGTCGAACGCACGGGCATTCGCGCCCGCCATCTGGCATCGCCGGGTACGGCAGCCAGCGATCTTGCCCTGACCGCCTGCCAGCGGGCCTTGGAGGCCGCCGGGCGGCAGCCGAACGATATCGACCTGATCGTCTTGGCGACCTCGACGCCCGACTTCATCTTTCCGAGCACGGCCACCATCCTGCAGGACAAGCTGGGTGTGACGAACGGTGCGGCCGCCTTCGATCTGCAGGCGGTTTGCGGCGGTTTCATCTATGCGCTCGCCGTTGCCGACAAGTTCATCCGTTCCGGCTCCCATCGACGTGCTCTGGTGGTGGGAGCGGAAATCTTCTCCCGCATCCTCGACTGGAAGGATCGTGGCACCTGTGTGCTGTTTGGCGACGGGGCCGGGGCCGTGGTGTTGGAGGCCGGCGACCAGCCGGGTATCCGCGCGACCGCGCTGCACGCCGACGGCAGGCACCGCGGCATCCTGTCCGTGCCGGGCCAGTTGCACGGCGGGCAGCCTGTCGGCGATCCGTTCCTGCGCATGGATGGACAGGCCGTGTTCAAGTTTGCCGTCAAGGTTTTGTCCGATGTCGCCGAAGAGGTGATCGTCGCCGCAGGCATGGCGGCGGCGCAAGTCGATTGGCTGATCCCCCACCAGGCCAACATTCGCATCATGCAGGCTACCGCGAAAAAGTTGCATCTGCCGCCGGAAAAGTGCGTTGTGACCGTCGATCATCATGGCAATACGTCGGCGGCCTCCATCCCGCTGGCGCTCGACGAGGCGGTGCGTTCCGGAAAAATCAGTGCCGGCGAGACGGTGTTGCTGGAAGGCGTCGGCGGCGGTTTCACCTGGGGCGCTGCCCTGATTACTCTGTGAGGATCGTTTGATGAAGTTTGCATTCGTTTTTCCCGGACAGGGTTCACAGTCTCTCGGCATGATGGGCGCCTACGGCGACCGTCCGGTCATCCGCGCCACCTTCGACGAAGCATCCGCCGCGCTGGGACGCGATCTCTGGCAACTCGTGACCGCAGGGCCGGCTGAGGCGCTGTCGCAGACGGTCAATACCCAGCCGCTGATGCTGACGGCTGGCATCGCCGTCTGGCGTTTGTGGCAGGACATGGGTGGCTCCATGCCCGCCATTCTCGCTGGCCATAGCCTCGGCGAATATGCTGCGCTGGTCGCGGCCGGCGTGATCGAACTCAAGGATGCCGTGCCGCTGGTCGAACTGCGCGCCAAGGCGATGCAGGAGGCCGTACCGGCAGGCGAGGGCGCCATGGCGGCGATTCTGAGCCTCGATGCCGAGAGGATCAAGGCGATCTGCGCCGAACAGGAAAAGGAACATGTGGGGCAGGCCGTGCAGGCTGTCAATTTCAATTCGCCGGAGCAGACGGTGATCGCCGGCCACAAGGTGGCCGTCGAACGCGCGGCGGAGGCCTGCAAGGCGGCGGGAGCGAAGCGCGCCGTGATGCTGCCGGTATCCGCGCCCTTCCATTCCTCGCTGATGCGGCCGGCGGCCGAACGCCTGCAGGCAGGTCTGGCGGGCGTCGAATTCAAGGCGCCGGCGATTCCGGTGATCAACAATGCCGATGTGACGGTCGAGACCAACCCGGGGGCCATCAAGAACGCGCTGGTGCGTCAGGCGGCGGCGGCGGTGCGTTGGGTCGAGACCATGCGCGCTATGCAGGCGGCAGGCGTGACCCACGTCTTCGAATGTGGCCCCGGCAAGGTGCTGGCGGGCCTGACCAGGCGCTGCGCGGAACTGGGCGGCGGCGCGATGAACGATCTGGCTGGCGTCGAGGCGGCGCTGGCGGCGGTGAAGGGGTAAGAGGATGCTGGAAGGACAGATTGCGCTGGTCACCGGTGCTTCGCGCGGCATCGGTCGGTCGATCGCCCTGGAGCTTGGCGCAAGGGGAGCCGTCGTCATCGGCACGGCGACTTCCGAGAGTGGTGCAGCCGACATCCAGAAGGCATTCGATACAGCCGGTCTCAAGGGCATGGGCGCGGTTCTTGATGTCACCGCTGCAGCTGCCTGCGAGACGCTGCTCGGCGAGATCGAGAAAAAGTTCGGGGCGGTCACGGTGCTGGTCAACAACGCTGGTATCACCAAGGACAACCTGTCGATGCGCATGAAGGACGAGGAGTGGGATGCCGTCATCGATACCAACCTCAAGGCGGTGTTTCGCCTGTCACGGCTGGTGATGCGCGCCATGATGAAGGCGCGCTTCGGCCGCATCATCAACATCACCTCGGTGGTCGGCAGTTCCGGCAATCCCGGCCAGGCGAATTACTGCGCGGCCAAGGCGGGTGTCGCCGGCATGACGCGCGCGCTGGCGCAGGAGCTGGGCAGTCGCAACATCACGGTGAACTGCGTGGCGCCAGGACTGATCGACACGGACATGACCAAGGGACTGCCCGAGGAGCAGAAGGCAGCCATGCTCAAGGCGATTCCTGTCGCCCGTCTGGGACAACCGGAGGACATCGCCCATGCCGTTGCTTTCCTCGCCGGCCCTCAGGCCGGATTCATCACTGGCGTGACGCTGCATGTCAATGGCGGCATGTACATGAATTAATGGCCCGTCTGCCGGAAGAGGTATTCCGGTGCGGCTTTTGATAAACTACGCGGGTTATAAACACCCGCCTTCACAGGGAAGGAGCAATCAATGGATAACATCGAACAGCGCGTCAAGAAAATCGTGGCCGAGCAACTCGGCGTCAACGAGGCCGACATCAAGAACGATTCGTCCTTCGTCGATGATCTGGGCGCGGATTCGCTCGATACGGTCGAACTGGTGATGGCGCTCGAAGAAGAGTTCGAGTGCGAGATTCCGGACGAAGAAGCCGAGAAGATCACCACCGTCCAGCAGGCGATTGACTACGTCAATAACAACCTGAAGAAGTAATCCGGAGGGGCCTTGATGCCCCTTTGTCTTTCCCATCCCCACATTTCAGGAGACTGCCTTGTCGCGCCGTAGAGTCGTCGTGACCGGCTTGGGACTTGTCTCGCCGGTCGGCAATACCGTCGCCGATACCTGGAACGCCATCCTTGCCGGCAAGAGCGGCATCGGCCCGATCACCCGATTCGATGCATCCGCCTTCAAGGCACGTATCGCCGGCGAGGTGAAAGGATTCGATGTCACCGAATATCTCTCGCCCAAGGAAGCGCGCCGCATGGATGTCTTCATCCATTACGGCATGGCGGCCGGCATTCAGGCCTTCAAGGAGTCGGGGCTGGTCGTCACCGAGGAGAATGCCCACCGCATCGGCGTGAATATCGGCTCCGGCATCGGCGGCTTGCCGATGATCGAGGACACCCACAACGACTACCTCGGCGGCGGGCCGCGCAAGATCTCGCCCTTTTTCATCCCGGGCACGATCATCAACATGATTTCGGGCAACCTGTCGATCCTGCTGGGCGCGAAGGGGCCGAACCTCGCCGTGGTGACGGCCTGCACGACGGGCCTGCACGCCATCGGCACCAGTTTCCGCATGATCCAGTATGGCGACGCCGATGCGATGATCTGCGGTGGCGCCGAATCGACCGTCACGCCGCTGGCGGTCGGCGGCTTTGCCTCCGCCCAGGCGCTGTCGACGCGCAACGACGACCCGGCGACGGCCAGCCGTCCCTGGGACAAGGAGCGCGACGGCTTCGTGCTTGGCGAGGGCGCCGGCGTGATGGTGCTCGAAGAGTATGAGCATGCGAAGCAGCGCGGCGCGCACATTTACTGCGAACTCGCCGGTTTCGGCATGAGCGGCGACGCCTACCACATGACGGCGCCGGACACCGACGGTCCGCGCCGCAGCATGGTCAATGCGCTCATGGACGCCGGCATGAACCCGGACCAGATCCAGTACGTCAATGCGCACGGCACCTCGACGCCGCTCGGCGACAAGAACGAGACCGAGGCGATCAAGCTCGCCTTCGGCGACGCTGCGAAAAAGCTGGTGGTCAACTCGACCAAGTCGATGACCGGCCACCTGCTGGGCGGCGCCGGCGGCCTCGAATCCGTGCTGACGGCGCTGGCCGTGCATCACCAGGTTTCACCGCCGACGATCAACATCTTCGAGCAGGATCCGGAGTGCGATCTCGACTACTGTGCCAACGCCGCGCGCGATCATGCCATCGATGTGGCGCTCAAGAACAACTTCGGCTTCGGCGGCACCAACGGCACGCTCGCCTTCCGGCGCGTCTGATATCCGGCCCGGGGCAGGAGCGTGCGCCTGCCCGTCACTCTTGCACTGAGGCCCTCGCGGCGGCTGGCCATTGTCCTGACGGTGGCGCACGCGGCCGCCGGCATCGCCATCTACCCGCTGCAATTGCCCGCGCCGCTCCGGATCGTCCTGCTGGCGCTGGTGCTTGTCTCACTGTTCGCGCTACTGAGGCGGGGGCTGTCGATCCACGCGTTGAGGCTCGGTGCGCGCGGCGAACTTGAGGCCTTCACTAAAGTCAGCGCCGGCGGGACGGCGACGGTGCTTCCCGAAACGCTCGTCCTGCCGGGCATGATCGTGCTGGCGTTGCGGCTGGAAGACCGGCGCCAAACGCTCGTGCTGCTGCCGGACAACATGGCGGACGGGGAGTTTCGTCGCCTGCGCGTCTGGCTCGGCGCGCGCGCCCGCCTCAGGCCCGCGGCTTGAGCACCGTGTTGCGTGTCTGCGGCAGCGCGCGGGGAAAGTCGAGGCTGAAGTGCAGGCCGCGGCTTTCCTTGCGGCGCAGCGCGCATTCGACGATCAGGTGCGCTGTCAGGACGAGGTTGCGCAACTCGATCAGGTCGTTGCTGACGCGGAAGTTGGCGTAGAACTCGTCGATTTCCTTTTCCAGCAGGCGGATGCGGTGCTTGGCGCGCTCAAGGCGCTTGCTGGTCCGCACGATGCCGACGTAGTCCCACATGAAGCGGCGCAATTCGTCCCAATTGTGCGAGATGACGATTTCCTCGTCGGCGTCCGTCACGCGGCTTTCGTCCCAGCGCGGCAGCCTTGGCGACTTGAGGGCCTTCTGGCCGCGGATGTCGGCTGCTGCGGCTGCGCTGAAGACCACGCATTCGAGCAGGGAGTTGCTGGCCAGCCGGTTGGCGCCGTGCAGGCCCGTGCAGGCCGCTTCGCCCAATGCGTAGAGGCCGGGCACGTCCGTCCGCGCGGCGAGATCGACGACGATGCCGCCACAGGTGTAGTGGGCCGCCGGAACGACGGGGATCGGCTGCCGGGCGATATCGATGCCCAGTTCGCGGCAACGCGCGAAGATGTTCGGGAAATGGGTGCGCAGGAAACCTTCGCCCTTGTGCGTCATGTCGAGATAGACGCAATCGAGGCCGTGCTTCTTCATCTCGTAGTCGATCGCGCGGGCGACGATGTCGCGCGGCGCCAGCTCGGCGCGCTCGTCGTGGGCCGGCATGAAGCGCGTGCCGCCAAGTTCTGGAGGCAGGCGCAGGAGGCCGCCTTCGCCGCGCATCGCCTCGGTGATGAGGAAGGATTTTGCTTGCGGGTGGTAAAGGCAGGTCGGATGGAACTGGATGAACTCGAGGTTGGCGACGCGGCAGCCCGCGCGCCAGGCCATCGCGATGCCGTCGCCGGTGGCCGTGTCGGGGTTGGTCGTGTAGAGATACGACTTGCCGGCGCCGCCGCTGGCGATCACCGTGTTCGGGGCGCTCAGCGTCACCACCCGTTCGTTGTCGATGTCCAGCACGTAGGCGCCCCAGCAGCGCTGGGTCTTGAGACCCAGCTTCGCGCCGGTGATCAGGTCGATGCCGATATGGCGCTCCAGCACCGTGATGTTCGGATGCTTGCGCACCTGCTGGCTGAGCGTCTGCTGCACGGCGGCGCCGGTGGCGTCGGCGACGTGGATCACGCGGCGCGCGCTGTGGCCGCCCTCGCGCGTCAGGTGGTAGCCGGCCGCATCGCGGGTGAAGGGCACGCCTTGGTCAATCAGCCAGTCGATGGCGGTGCGCCCATGCTCGACGACGTAGCGTGTCGCGACGGGGTCGCAAAGCCCGGCGCCGGCCGTGAAGGTGTCCTGGATGTGGGACTCGATCGAGTCGGTGTCGTCGAGGACCGCGGCGATGCCGCCCTGCGCCCAGTTGGTCGCGGAATCGTCGATGAGCCGTTTGGTGACGAGGGCGACACGATGCGTATCCGCCAGTCGCAGGGCAAGTGATTGGCCGGCGAGTCCGCTGCCGATGACGAGGACGTCGAATGTTCTGAGATAGGCGGTGGGAGCCATGGTGCGGGCGACTATATCACGCGGGCCGCGGAACTATTCCACGCCGCGCGGGTCACTGTGACAACGCGGCGAGGAGTTGAAACGTGCATGAACTGAAGGCGGATATACTGGCGCGCCAAGGGATTCCGGACAAGAGATCATCGAGGCATGGGAGAGCGCGAGGCAGATCTGATGCTGGTCGAACGGGTGCAGTCCGGCGACCAGGAAGCCTTCGGATTGCTGGTAAGCAAATACCAGCGCAGGTTGTTGCGCCTGGTCATGCGCCTGGTGCGCGATCCAGCCGAGGCCGAGGACGTGACGCAGGAGGCCTTCATCAAGGCCTATCGGGCGTTGCCGAACTTCCGCGGCGAAAGCGCCTTCTACACCTGGCTGTATCGCATCGGCGTGAATACCGCGAAGAACTGGCTGATCGCGCAGGGGCGGCGCATGCCTACTGTCAGCGAGATCACGAGCGACGACTCGGAGAGCATCGACGATGGCGGTTTGCTGCGCGACGAGGAAACGCCCGAGCGCCTGCTCCTGTCGAAGCAGATAGGCGAAACGGTGAATGCGGCGATGGATGCCCTGCCGGACGATTTGCGTTCCGCCATCGCCCTGCGGGAAATCGAGGGCTTGTCCTACGAGGAGATCGCCCAGGTGATGGATTGTCCGATCGGGACGGTGCGCTCGCGCATTTTTCGGGCGCGCGAAGCGATCGCGGCACGGTTGCGTCCCTTGCTGGATGCCGCGCCGGATCGGAGATGGTAGAAAGGATGCAAGCATGAAAACGCAAACCACGAGCCGTCTGGCGGATCTCTCCGCCTTGTTCGATGGCGAAACGGAGGCCATGACGGTGCGTCAGGTCACCGCCGCGGCGCGGCAGGAACCGGAGCTGCGCGATGCGTGGCGGGCCTATGCGCTGATCGGCGAGCAGTTGCGGCACGAAGGCCATGCCGTTCCCGACATGACGGCGGACATCATGGACAGGATTCGCCAGGAGCCAGTGGTTTTCGCTCCGCATCGGCTGCCGGCGCCAACACGTCAGCATCCGTTGCTGGCGCTGGCGGCATCGGTGGCTGGGATCGCCATGGTCGGTTGGCTGGCCCTCTCCGGAGATTCGCATGTCTTGCCGTCCGGCAGCGATCTGGCCGCCGTGCCGCCGGGGCAGACTTTTGCACGTATTGATCGCGCGGACTTGCCTCCCGCCGCTCCCGCGCGTGCGGCGGCGGAAACGACCGCCCGCGCGGACATGAGCGAGTATTTGCTGGCGCATCAAACCCAGGCCGCGAACTTCCGGTTGGGTGACAGCACCGAGCATGTGCGTACCGTGTCGATGAGCGCAAGGCCGACGCATCCATGATGTCGCGGATCGCCGCATGGATCTGGCTGTTCCTCGGTCTGGCGCAACCGGTCTGGGCGCAGGCCGTGCCGGGACAGCAGGAGGGTCTGCAATGGTTGCAGCGGGTAGCGGTCGCCGCACAGAAACTGAGCTACAGCGGGACCTTTGTATATCGCAACGGCGCGCAAAGCGAGACTTCGCGCATCGTGCATGTGGCGAACAATGGCGTGCAATCCGAAAAGCTGGAAGTTCTCGACGGCAGTCCGCGCGAAGTGATCCGCCGGAACGACGAGGTGCGCTGCTACCTGCCCGAGAAGCAACTAATAATCATTGAGCAGCGCGGTAGCCGTCGTGCGTTCCCGGCCCTGCTGCCGCTCAGCCTGGCGGGGCTGGGGAATTACTATGCGATCCGGAAGGGCGGCAGCGCGCGGATCGCCGGTTTCGACAGCCAGACCATTCGTCTAGAGCCTCGCGATGGCTGGCGTTATGGACACCAGTTCTGGGTGGAGCAGCAAAGCGGCCTGCTGCTGAAGGCCGAGCTTTTCGACGCGCGCGGCGAGATGCTCGAATCCATTGCCTTCACCGAGTTGCGCATTGGCGATCCGATCGATCCCGATGCGCTCAAGCCGAGCCATGTTCCGGCGTCGGGCAGCAAGGAGGGCTGGCAGGTGCGGCAAGCGAGGTTGCGCGAAATCCGCGATCCCGCGGCTTGGCAATTCCGTGCCGAACTTCCCGGTTTCCGCCGTCAGGCGGCGATGGTGCGGAGCATTTTCGACGGTAAGGGCGAGAACACCCGCGAAGTGCTGCACTGGGTATTCTCGGATGGTCTGGCGGCCCTGTCGGTTTTCATTTCACCGCTGCCTCCCACGGAAGGCGGCGAAACAGGACTCCATTCGCTTGGCGCCATCAGCGTCGCCAAGCGCGTCGTTGACGGTCATCAGGTCGTGGTGATGGGAGACGTACCTCCGGACAGCGTGCGGCATTTCGCCGATGGCATCGGAGCACGGGGAAAATGAACGAAACCGACGCCATCGTGGTGCGCCTCGATGGCGAAGATGTCTGGGTTCGGACAGCGGAGGCGCGCAGCGCCTGCGGTGCCTGCGGCCAGCGTGACGGCTGCGCCAGCGCCGACGCCGATACGCTGCTCGCGGGAACCGGGCGATCGGGGCATCTGTTGCGCCTCCCCAACCGCATTCATGCCGTGCCGGGCGATGCAGTCGTGGTTCGGATGGCCGACGGCATGGTGCTGCGCGCCGTCTGGCTGGCCTATGGCTTGCCTCTGCTGTGCGCGCTGGGCGGCGCGCTGTTGGCCCGATATGCCTTTCGCGCCGACATGGGGGCCCTGCTGGGCTTGCTGCTCGGACTCGTCTGCGGTTTTGTGTTCACGCGGCGGCACGGGCTTGAAGCGGCGCGCGGGGAACCTATCTTGTCCATCGACTTCAAACATACCCTTTGAGTAACTCGCGAGGTTGAAAATCATGCTGACTAGATTGATGCTGTTGGTCTGGATGTTCCTGGCGGTCAATCCTGCCTTTGCCGAACTGCCGGATTTTGTCGAGCTGGCGGAAAAGCAGGGCGCCGCCGTGGTGAATATCAGCACCACCCAGGTCGTGCGCAATCAGGGATTCGGCCACGGCTTCCCGTTCGACGAGGACGATCCGGCATTCGAATTCTTCCGCCGCTTCGCGCCGCGCCAGTTCCCCGGCATCCCCGGCTTGCCGCGCGAATTCGAGAACAAGTCGCTTGGTTCCGGCTTCATCATCAGCCCCGACGGCTACGTGATGACCAATGCGCATGTCGTCGATGGCGCCGACGAAGTCGTCGTCAAACTGGCCGACAAGCGCGAACTCAAGGCCAAGGTGATCGGCGCGGACAAGCGCACTGATGTCGCCCTGATCAAGATCGAGGCGCAGGGTCTGCCCACCGTTCGCCTGGGCGATCCTGCCAGGTTGCGCGTCGGCGAATGGGTCGTGGCGATCGGTTCGCCGTTCGGTTTCGAAAGCACGGTGACCGCGGGCATCGTTAGTGCCAAGGGGCGCTCCCTGCCACAGGAGAACTTCGTTCCCTTCATCCAGACCGATGTGGCGATCAACCCTGGCAATTCCGGCGGCCCGCTGTTCAACATGAAGGGCGAGGTGGTTGGGATCAACTCCCAGATCTACAGCCGTTCCGGCGGCTATCAGGGCATCGCCTTCGCCATTCCAATCGATGTCGCGATGGAGGTACAGGCCCAGTTGCGGGCTTCGGGCAAGGTCAGTCGCGGCCGCATCGGGGTCGTGATCCAGGAGGTGACCAAGGATCTGGCCGAATCCTTCGGCCTCGGCAAGCCGCAGGGCGCGCTGGTCGCCTCAGTCGAGAAGGATAGTCCCGCCGACAAGGCCGGGCTGGAGGCAGGCGACGTGATCCTCGAGTTCAATGGCCGGCAGGTGTCGCAGTCGAGCGACCTGCCGCGTCAGGTCGGCAATACCCGGCCGGGCTCGAAGGTGCAGGTGCGCGTTTGGCGCGGCGGAGCATCCCGCGACCTCGCGCTGACGGTCGGCGAGATGCCCGACGAACCCTTGAACGGACGCGCGGCGCGGCGCGGCAAGCTGGCCGAACCGGCTCCCGCCAACCGTCTCGGACTGGTGTTGTCCGAGCCGAACGCTGAGCAGCGGCGGCAGCTCGGGATTCGCCACGGCCTGGTGGTGGAGGAGGTGCGCGAAGGCGGGCGCGGCGAGCTGCGCCAGGGCGACATCCTGCTGGCGCTCATCCAGCGCGGCACGCAGGTGGAACTGCGCTCGGTGGATCAGTTCAATGGGCTGCTGGCGAAGCAGGGGAAGGGCAGCAGCGTCACGCTGCTGGTCCGCCGCGGCGACAACCAGACCTTCGTGACGATCCGCGGAGGACAGGATAAATAAGCCGGCCTTGACGCTCTATGGCAGGTCTTACTGCCATCTGTGCGATGACATGCTCGCCGCGCTGGAGGCACTGCGCGGCGAGTACGATTTCACGGTGGAAGTCGTCGACATCGATGCGCATCCGGCGCTGAGCGAGCGTTATGACCAGTTGGTGCCGGTCCTGGCCCTTGGCGAAACCGAGATCTGTCACTACTTTCTCGATGTCGAGAAAGTGCGTGAGGTTTTGGGGCGCTTTCGATAAAATCCACATTCTTTGATTCAAGGCGCCTTGCGGGCGCCTTTCTTTCGTGCGTCACATCCGAAACTTCTCCATCATTGCCCACATCGACCATGGCAAGTCGACCCTGGCGGATCGCATCATCCAGCGCTGCGGCGGCCTGTCGGATCGCGAGATGGCGGCCCAGGTGCTCGATTCGATGGACATCGAGCGCGAGCGCGGCATCACCATCAAGGCCCAGACCGCCGCGCTCTGGTATCAGGCCAGGGACGGCCAGCGCTACAACCTCAACCTGATCGACACGCCGGGGCACGTGGACTTCTCCTACGAGGTGTCGCGCAGCCTGTCGGCCTGCGAGGGCGCGCTGCTCGTCGTCGATGCCTCGCAGGGCGTCGAGGCCCAGACGGTGGCCAACTGCTACACCGCCATCGAACTCGGCGTCGAAGTCGTGCCGGTGCTCAACAAGATGGACCTGCCGCAGGCCAATCCCGAAGGCGCACGCGAGGAGGTCGAGGAGGTCATCGGCATCGACGCGACCGACGCGATTCCCTGCTCCGCGAAAACCGGCATGGGCATCGACGACATCCTCGAAGCCGTGATCGCGCGGGTGCCGCCGCCCAGGGGCGATCCCGCCGCGGTGCTGAAGGCGCTGATCATCGACTCCTGGTTCGACAATTACGTCGGGGTGGTGATGCTGGTGCGCGTCGTTGATGGTGTCCTGCGTGCCAAGGATCGCATTCGCCTGATGGCCACCGGTACCGTGCATCTGTGCGAGCAGGTGGGCGTCTTTACGCCGAAATCGCTGGTGCGGGAAAAGCTGGCCGCAGGAGAGGTCGGCTTCATCATTTCCGGAATCAAGGAACTCAAGGCCGCGAAAGTGGGCGACACGGTGACGCTGGCCGACAAGCCGGCGGACAAGCCGCTGCCCGGCTTCAAGGAAGTCAAGCCCCAAGTGTTCGCCGGCCTGTATCCGGTCGAGGCCAACCAATACGACAGCTTGCGCGAGGCACTGGAAAAGCTCCAGCTCAACGACGCCTCGCTGCAATACGAGCCGGAAGTCTCGCAGGCGCTCGGCTTCGGCTTCCGCTGCGGCTTCCTCGGCCTTCTGCACATGGAAATCGTGCAGGAGCGCCTGGAGCGCGAATTCGACCAGGACCTGATCACCACGGCGCCGACGGTGGTGTATCAGGTGCGCATGCGCGACGGCACCGAACTGCTGGTCGAAAATCCCTCGAAACTGCCGGAGGTCCAGAAGATCGAGGAGATTCGCGAGCCGATCATCACGACGGCGATCTTCGTGCCGCAGGACTATCTGGGCGCGGTGATCACGCTGTGCGAGGCCAAGCGGGGCAGCCAGGTCGACATGCGCTACCACGGACGTCAGGTGCATGTGACCTACGAGATGCCCTTGGCCGAGGTCGTTTTCGACTTTTTCGACAAGCTGAAGTCGGTGTCGCGCGGCTATGCGTCGCTCGATTACGAGTTCAAGGAATATCGTGCCGCCGATGTGATCAAGCTCGACATCCTCATCAACAGCGAGCGGGTGGATGCCCTGTCGGTGATCGTGCATCGGGCCAATGCGCATTATCGTGGCCGCGAACTGGCGGCGAAGATGCGCGCCCTGATCCCGCGCCAGATGTACGACGTGGCGATCCAGGCGGCGATCGGTTCGACCATCGTCGCGCGCGAGAACGTCAAGGCCATGCGCAAGGATGTGCTGGCGAAGTGCTACGGCGGCGACATCACGCGCAAGAAGAAGCTGCTGGAAAAGCAGAAGGCCGGCAAGAAGCGCATGAAGCAGGTCGGCCGCGTCGAAATTCCCCAGGAAGCCTTCCTTGCAGTATTGCGTGTGGACGACAAATGAACTTTGCCCTGATCCTGTTCCTGCTCCTGTTGGTGAGTGCCGTGCTCTGGGTGGCGGATCACTTCGTCTTCCGCAAGCGGCGCGCGCCCGATGCCAAGGAACCCCTGTGGGTCGAGTACGGAGCGAGCTTCTTCCCCGTCATCCTGATCGTCTTCGTGCTGCGTTCCTTCATTGTCGAGCCTTTCAAGATTCCCTCGGGTTCGATGATTCCGACCCTGCTGGTCGGCGACTTCATCGCCGTCAACAAGTTCGCCTACGGCATCCGCTTGCCCGTGCTCAACAAGAAAATCATCGGAATCGGCTCGCCGCAACGCGGCGATGTCGTGGTGTTCCGCTATCCGCCCGATCCCTCGCTCGATTACATCAAGCGCATCGTCGGGCTGCCGGGGGACAAGGTCGCCTGGCAGAACAAGCGGCTGACCATCAACGGCCAGCCGGTCGATGCGGCGCGGGATGGCGATTATTTCGACAATGACCGGATGTTCTACACGCCCCGGTTCTTGGAAAAGCTCGGCACTGTCGAACACGCGATCCTGGTCGAGGAGGACGCACCGGCCTTCGTGCCGCACGTCCTGCAATTCCCGCAGCGCGACAAATGCCTCTACAATACCGAGGGCGTGATTTGCGAGGTGCCGCCCGGTCATTACTTCGTGATGGGGGATAATCGCGACAACTCGCAGGACAGCAGGGTATGGGGGTTTGTTCCGGACGAAAATCTGGTCGGCAAGGCATTTTTTGTCTGGTTCAATTTCGGCGATCTGAAGCGCATCGGCGGTTTCCAGTGAGCGACGACGCGCGACGCGACGGGGAATGGACATGAAGAAAACGCAATCTGGAGTCAGCCTTTCCGGCCTGATGGTCGCGGCGGCGATATTGGCCGTACTCGCCTTGTTCGGCATGAAGGTTGCCCCCCATGTCATCGAATACTTCCAGATCGTCAAGGTGGTCAAGGCCGTGTCGACGGATTCGACCGCAATGAATAGCGTTTCCGATGCCCGCAAGGCTTTTGACCGACAGGCAAACATCGATAACATCTCCACGATCAAGGGACAGGACCTTGAAATCAGCAAAGAGGGCGGCGCATTGGTCGTTTCGTTTGCTTACGAGAAGCGCATTCCGCTGATGGGCAACGTGAGCCTGCTGATCTATTTCGAGGGTTCGAACCAGGAGTGAACCCGACGGAGCGTCTGGAGCAGTCGCTTGGCCATGCCTTCCGACAAACGGAGCTGTTGCGCCAGGCTTTGACGCACCGCAGCCATTCCTCGCCGCACAACGAGCGTCTTGAGTTCCTTGGCGACAGCGTGCTGAATTGCAGCGTCGCGACCCTGCTGTATCGCCGTTTCCCCTGCTTGCGCGAGGGAGAGCTCTCGCGTCTGCGCGCCAGCCTGGTCAGGCAGGAAACCCTGGCCGAGATCGCCGCCGGGCTTGGCCTCGGCGATGTGCTGCGGCTTGGCGAGGGCGAACTCAAGAGTGGCGGATTCCGGCGTCCATCGATACTCGCCGACGCACTCGAAGCCGTGTTCGGGGCGATCTATCTCGATGCAGGCTTCGAGGCGGCGCAACAATCCATCGCCATGCTCTTCGAGGAGCGCATCGGACGCATCGATCCACGCGATGCCGGCAAGGATGCCAAGACCGCCTTGCAGGAATACCTGCAGGCGCGGCATCTGCCGGTGCCCCAATACAGCCTGCTGGAAACGCGTGGCGATGCGCACGCCCAGGAATTCGAGGTGGCCTGTGCGGTTCCCGCCATCGATCAGCATGCCACCGGGCGCGGCACGAGCCGGCGCGGGGCCGAACAGCAGGCAGCGCAGGCTGTACTGGACAAGCTGAGGGACGCATGAGCGATTTTCGCGCCGGACATGTCGCCATCGTCGGACGACCGAACGTCGGCAAATCGACACTGATGAATCGCCTGATCGGGGCCAAGCTCAGCATCACCTCGAAAAAGGCCCAGACTACCCGCCACCGCATCCACGGCATCCTCACCACTCCTGCATGCCAGTATGTCTTCGTCGACACGCCGGGGTTCCAGACCCGGCACCGCAATGCGCTCAACCGCGCGATGAACCGAGCCGTCAGCGGTGCCTTGGCGGACGTGGACCTGGTGTTGCTGGTCATCGAAGCAGGCAGTTGGCGCGAGGAGGACAAGGCCGTGCTGGCGAAGCTGTCGCCGGACGTCCCGGTGGTGCTGGTCATCAACAAGGTGGACCGCATGGCGGACAGGAACCGCCTGCTGCCGTTCATCGCGCAGATCGCCGCCGCGCATGAGTTCGCCGACATCGTGCCGATCAGCGCCGAGGACGGCGACAATGTCGAAGCCCTGCTGAAAGCGGCCGCGCGGCACCTGCCGGAATCCCCGCCGATCCACGATTCGGAGGAGCTGACCGACCGTTCGGAGCGCTTCCTCGCGGCTGAACTGCTGCGCGAAAAGCTGTTCCGCAACCTCGGCGAGGAACTGCCCTACGGCATCGCCGTCGAGATCGAAAAATTCGAGGAGGTGGACGGGGTGCGCCGCATCCACGCGGCCATCATCGTCGATAAGGAAGCGCACAAGGCGATCGTCATCGGCAAGGGCGGCGAGCGCATGAAGCGCGTGGCCAGCGACGCGCGCAAGGACATGGAGCGCCTGTTCGACGGCAAGGTCTGGCTCGAAACCTGGGTCAAGGTCAAAAGCGGCTGGGCCGACGACGAACGCGCGCTGCGCAGCCTCGGCTACGAATGAGTCATTCCCGCCAGCGTGTGGATGGCGCGGCGGCCTTCCTGCTGCATGCCTACCCGTACAGCGAAACCAGCCTGATCGTCGAGATCTTCGCCCGCGACCATGGTCGCCTCGCGATGCTGGCGCGCGGGGCGCGGCGCCCGCGCTCGGCGCTGCGCGGCGTGCTGCTGGCCTTCCAGCCCCTCGAACTGGGCTGGTTCGGCGGCGGCGAAGTGAAAACTCTGGCGCGGGCGGAATGGCTCGGGGGCATGCCGCTGCTGCGCGGCGAGGGCCTGCTGCTCGGCTACTACATGAACGAACTGCTGCTGAAGCTGCTGCCACGCGAGGACGCGCACGCCGCGCTGTTCGACGCCTATGCGGCGGCGCTCGCCGCGCTGGCGCGCGGGGCCACCGAGGCGGCCGAACTGCGGCGCTTCGAGAAAATCCTGCTCAAGGAACTGGGCTACGGTCTGGTGCTGGAGCGCGAGGTCGGCGGTGGAGCCATCGAAGCCGGCAAGCGTTACAGCTATCAGGTCGAGCGCGGGCCGGTGCGTGCGGAGGAAGGCGCGACCGGGCTGGCGCTCGCCGGCAAGACGCTGCTCGACCTCGCGGCGGACGACTATACCGATCCGCGCAGTCTGGCCGAAAGCAAGCAGCTGATGCGGCACCTGCTCTCCCATCATCTCGCGGGGCAGGTATTGCAGACGCGGCGCGTCTTCATAGAATTGCAGGACATGTGAGCGGAGAATGAAAATTGAACAATAGAACCACGACCATCGCCCTCGGGGTCAACATCGACCACGTCGCTACCTTGCGGCAGGCGCGTCGCACCTACGAACCCGACCCGGTCTGGGCCGCAGCCGAAGCCCACCTCGGCGGCGCGGACTGCATCACCGTCCATCTGCGCGAGGATCGTCGCCACATCGTCGATCGCGATGTCGAACTGCTGCGGCAGACCGTGCAGAGCAAGCTCAATCTCGAAATGGCGGCGACCGACGAGATGGTCGGCATCGCCTGCCGCCTGAAGCCGGAAATGTCCACGCTGGTACCCGAGGGACGTCATGAAGTGACCACCGAAGGCGGGCTCGACGTGGCGGGACAGGAAGCGCGGCTGCGCGACGTCGTCAAGCGCCTGCGCGACGCCGGCGTCTATGTGAGCCTCTTCATCGACGCCGACCTGCGCCAGATCGAGGCCGCCGCACGCGTCGGGGCGCAGGCCTGCGAGATCCACACCGGCCCCTACGCCCATGCCTTCCACGAGCACGGCCGCGACATCGAGAGCGCCGCCGCGCAGGCCGAGCTGGAAAAAGTCAGCGCCGGCGGGACGGCGATCCGGCAGCTCGGCATGCGTTTCAACGCCGGCCACGCCCTCAACTACGTCAATGTCGGCCCGATCGCCGCGCTGCCGGGCGTGTGCGAACTGCACATCGGCCACGCCATCGTCAGCCGCGCCGTGTTCGTCGGCCTGCGCGCGGCGGTGCGCGAGATGAAGCAGTTGATGCGCGCATGATCCACGGCATCGGCACAGACCTTGTCGTCGTCGAGCGCCTGCACGAGATGTGGCGGCATCATGGCGAACGCGCCCTGGAAAAGCTGCTGGCGCCCGAGGAACGCGCCGACTGCCGCGCCAGCGCCGATCCCGGCCGCTTCCTCGCCAAGCGCTTCGCTGCCAAGGAGGCGCTCGGCAAGGCCCTCGGCACGGGCATCCGCGCGCCGGTGCTGCTGCCGGCGATCGCCGTGACGCACGACGAACTCGGCAAGCCGACATTCGCCTTTGCCGTCGAACTGGCCGGCTGGATCGCGGCCAGCGGCTTGGTCTGCCACCTGTCCCTGAGCGACGAAGGCGGCCATGCGCTGGCCTTCGTCGTCGTGGAGAAGCCATGACTGACTTGCGCGGCCCCCTGATGGCCGATATCGCCGGCACGACGCTGACTGACGCCGAACGGGAACGCCTGCGCCATCCGCTGGTCGGCGGGGTGATCCTCTTCGCGCGTAATTACTGCGATCCGGCCCAATTGACCGCCCTGTGCGACGAGATTCACGCCCTGCGTTCCCCGCGCCTGCTGATCGCCATCGATCACGAAGGCGGCCGCGTGCAGCGCTGCCGCGAGGGCTTCACGCGCCTGCCGGCGATGCGTAGCCTCGGAGCATGGTGGGACAGCGCGCCGCGCGCCAGCGTCGAATCGGCGCGCATGCTCGGCTTCGTGCTCGCCGCCGAACTGCGCGCCTGCGGCGTCGACCTGTCATTTGCCCCGGTGCTCGACCTCGACTGGGGCCGCAGCACGGTGATCGGCGACCGCGCCTTCCACGGCAACCCGCGTGCCGTCATCGAACTGGCCGGCGGCCTGATCGCCGGAATGCGCGAGGCCGGCATGGCCTGCTGCGGCAAGCATTTCCCCGGCCACGGCTGGGTCGCCGCCGATTCCCACGTCGCCATGCCCGTGGACGAGCGCACGCTCGACGAAATGGCCTACGACCTCATGCCCTTCCGCGAACTGCCGCTCGACGCGGTCATGCCCGCGCACGTGATCTACCCGCATGTCGATACCCGGCCCGCCGGCTTCTCTCCGGTCTGGATCGGCAAGCTGCGCGACGAACTGGGCTTCGACGGCGTGATCTTCAGCGACGATCTCTCCATGGCCGGCGCCAGCTTCGCCGGCGGCATCGTCGACCGCGTACAGACCGCCTGGCTGGCCGGATGCGACATGCTGCTCGTCTGCAACGCCCCCGCGGCCGCGGACGAGGTGCTGGCCAACTGGCGGCCCCGGCTCGAAGCAGCGCGAGCCGAGCGCGTCGAACGCCTGCTTCCGGAATCGCCGGCCCTGAGCCGGGCCGATCTCGAAAGGGAAATCGCCTGGCAGGCGGGGCAGTCGGTCGTCCGTCGCCTGGCGGGCGATCTGCCGGCGGCCGGCAAGGCCTGACAGCGATGTTGAGATGGATCAATACCCGCGGCTCTTGATCCGCACAGAATATAAGCGTTCGATGAAATATGGAGAGCGGCATGAGCGCGGATGAAAAACAGGCACTGGCCGAGGAGGCCTACGCCAAGGCCCAGCAATACGAACTCGACTACGGGTGCTGCCCGCAATGCGTGCTGGCTACGGTGCAGGAAACCATCGGTGGCATCGACGACGCGACGATCAAGGCCGTGCATGGGTTGTCCGGCGGTGGCGGCCTGATGGCGGAAGGCGCCTGCGGGGCGCTGACGGGCGGGTTGGTGGCACTGTCCGCGCGTTATGGCCGCGATCGCGACAAGCTCGACAAGGGCCGCTTCATCAACAACTTCAAGAAGTGCAAGGAACTCGTCGAGCGCTTCCGCGCCGAATTCGGCGGCGTGACCTGCGCGCAGCTGCAGGAGCAGTTCACCGGCCGCACCTACGACATGTGGAAGGCAGAGGAATACCAGGCCTTCAGCGACGCCCGCGGCAACAAATGCGCCCACGCCACCGGCACGGTCACCCGCTGGGTGGTCGAGATGATCAAGTAGGCCGCGAAAAAAAAGTCAGTCCCGGCGGGACGGCGGCTTGGTTTTCCTTATTCCGGCTTCAGCTCGCCGCCCAGCGCGACCAGCAGGTCGTCGAACATCCCCGCCAGTTCGCCGGCCATCAGGGCGAAGTCGGCATCGAACTGCTCGTCACCGCCTTCCGCCGCCTGCTCGGCCTGTTCCTTCAGCACGTCGAGGAAGGCCAACCGCTTGATGTGCAGCTTGTCGGCAAGGACGAAGGAGATGCGGTCGTTCCAGGTCATGCCGAGCCTGGTGGCGACCTTGCCGGCGGCGACGTGGGCGGCGATCTCTGGGCCGCCGATGTCGTGGTGGACGTAGCGGATCGCGGCTTGCGCCTCGCTGGCGGTGCGCAGTTCGAGGTCGCTGTCGAGGGTGAAACCGGCCGGAGGCTCACAGCCGGCGATCCATTCCGTCATCGCCGAAATCGGTGACACCTGGGTTTGCAGCGGGCGGGGCGCGACGCTGTCCAGCGTCGAGAGCAGCGTCTCCATGAACTCGTCGGCGCGCGCGTCCGAGCCGGCATCGACCGCCAGCCAGCCGTGCGCCGGATCGATCCAGGCCCAGGTGGTGCGGCGGCGCGTAAAGGCTTTCGGCATCAGTTCCTCGCTGACGCGCTCGGCGATGTCGCGCATTTCCTTGCGGCCAACCTTGCGGCCCTGTTCGGCCTCGATGGCGGCGGCCCGCTCCTGGGCGGTCTGGCGGATCACCGTCGCGGGCAGCAGCTTCTGCTCGACGCCCAGCGCAACCAGCCATTGGCGATTGACGGCGTGGACGAAAACGCCTTCCTGGCGGGGGAAAACCCAGCCGCGGCTGGCCATTTCGAAGCTGCCGCAGCGCGGGAGCGGATGGCGGGCGAGGGCAGCTTCGACGTCGGCCAGGACGAGGGCGGGAGAGAGGCGCAGCCGGTAGATGCGCAGGTTGCGGAACCACATGATCGATTTCTTCCAGTCGGGGCGAAGCGCGCAGGATACGCGCTTGCGGATCGCGCAAAAACCCGCCCCGTTTCCGGCATGATTTGATATCTTATAGGGCTGTGCTGCTTTGCAGCATAAATGCCTTGCATTCTAATTACAGAAAGGGAGCTGGAAATGGCTGGCAAGAAGTTCGTCTATGCCTTCGAGGAAGGCGATGGCAAGAACAAGATGCTGCTGGGAGGCAAGGGCGCGAACCTCTGCGAAATGACGCAGATCGGTCTCAACGTTCCGCCTGGATTCACCATCACCACGGAAGCCTGCCTGGCTTACCTCGAGCACGACGAATTGCCCAAGGGCGCGTGGGACGAGGTCCTCAAGTATATGAAGGACCTCGAGAAAAAGACCGGCAAGCAGTTCGGCGGCGCCGAAAATCCGCTGCTGGTGTCGGTGCGCTCCGGCTCCTCGATGTCGATGCCGGGCATGATGGACACCATCCTCAACCTTGGCCTCAACAAGACCTCGCTGCAGGCCCTGATCAAGCTCACCGACAATCCGCGCTTCGGCTACGACGCCTACCGCCGTTTCATCCAGCTCTTCGGCAAGATCGCGCTGGGCGTGGAGGACAAGCACTTCGACGACGCCATGGCGGCGATGAAGAAGAAGGTCGGCGTGTCGCAGGACGTGGACCTCAAGGCCGAGCATCTCTCCGAACTGGCCGACCAGTTCGCCAGGATCGTCGAGGCCAACACCGGCAAGCCATTCCCGGATGATCCCTACAAGCAGCTCGAAATCGCCATCGGCGCGGTGTTCCGCTCCTGGAACGGCAAGCGCGCCATCGACTACCGCAAGCAGTTCAAGATCACCAGGGAAATGGCCAACGGCACAGCCGTGAACATCTGCACCATGGTGTTCGGCAACATGGGCAACGATTCGGGCACCGGCGTCGGTTTCACGCGCAATCCGGGCACCGGCGAGAACATGATCTACGGCGAATACCTCGTCAACGCCCAGGGCGAGGACGTGGTGGCCGGTATCCGTACGCCCAAGGCGATCGCCGAGATGGAGCAGGACATGCCGGAAATCTACCGGCAGTTGCTGGAGCTCCACAACCGGCTGGAGTCGCACTACAAGGAAGTGCAGGACTTCGAATTCACCATCGAGCGCGGCACGCTCTACTGCCTGCAGACCCGCAACGGCAAGATGAACGCGGCGGCCATGGTGCGCACCTCGGTCGAGATGTTCAAGGAAGGCCTGATCAGCAAGGAAAAGGCGCTGCTGCGCATCGATCCGGCCATGCTGGAGCAACTGCTGGTGCCGCAACTGTCGCCCGACTTCAAGGGCAAGCCGCTGGCCACCGGCCTGCCGGCCTCACCCGGTGCCGCTTCCGGCAAGATCGTCTTCGACGCCGACACCGCCGAGGCGCGCGGCCGGACGGGCGAGAGGATCATCCTGGTGCGCGAGGAGACCAAGCCCGAGGACATTCACGGCTTCTTCCAGGCGCAGGGCATCCTGACCTCGCGCGGTGGCAAGACCTCGCACGCGGCGGTGGTCGCGCGCGGCATGGGCAAGCCTTGCGTGTCAGGCTGCGAGGCGATCCATATCGACGACATCAAGAAGTGCGCGAATATCGGCGACACGACGCTGCATGAAGGCGACGTCGTCACCATCGATGGCGGCAACGGCAACGTCTACGCCGGCGAAGTGCCGACCGTGCAGGCCGAGTTCAGCGAGGACATGCAGACCCTGCTGAAGTGGGCCGACCAGATGTCGCGCCTCAAGGTCATGGCCAACGCCGACACGCCGGAGGACGCCTCGCGCGCCCGCGAATTCGGCGCCATGGGCATCGGCCTGTGCCGCACCGAGCGCATGTTCAACGCCACCGACCGCCTGCCGATCGTGCAGGAGATGATCCTCGCCGAGACCATCGAGGAGCGCCAGGCCGCCATCGACCGCCTGCTGCCGATCCAGCGCGCCGATTTCAAGGGCATCTTCAAGGCCATGAAGGGCCTGCCGGTCACCGTGCGCCTGATGGACCCGCCGCTGCACGAGTTCCTGCCGACCGCCGCCCAGCTCGAACTGGAAATCGCCCACCTGCACCACCTGCGCGATTCGCTGAACGCCATCGAGGAACTGCCCGAGACGCTCAAGCTGCTCAATCCGAAGCTCTACATGCAATATGCTGACGGCCTGACCAAGCTCGGCCGCAGCATGGAAGACTTCAAGGACAGCCACCTCGAAGAGGATGTCATCGCCAAGAAGGAGAAGACGCTCAAGAAGGTGCGCGCGCTCTCCGAGGTCAACCCGATGCTCGGCCACCGCGGCGTGCGCCTCGGCATCACCTATCCCGAGATCTACTCGATGCAGATCCAGGCGGTGCTCGAAGCCGCCGCGCTGTGCGCCAAGGAGGGCATCGAGGTCTATCCCGAGATCATGGTGCCGCAGGTGGCCACGGTCGAGGAACTCGCCCGCATCCACAGCTACGTCAAGCGCATCCACAAGGTCGTCGAACTGACCCACGGCATCAACGTCGGCTACAAGTTCGGCAGCATGCTGGAAGTCGTGCGCGCCTGCCTGCGCGCCGGCCGCATGGCCGAAATGGCGCAGTTCTTCAGCTTCGGCACCAACGACCTGACGCAGGCGACCTTCTCGTTCAGCCGCGAGGACGCCGAGAACAAGTTCCTGCCGGGCTACGTCGAGGCGGGCATCCTGATCGACAACCCCTTCGAGGTGCTCGACCAGAAGGGCGTCGGCGAGTTGATGAAGCTGGCAGTTGCCGAGGGACGCAAGACCAATCCAGAGCTCAAGGTCGGCATCTGCGGCGAGCATGGCGGCCATCCCGGCTCGATCCATTTCTGTCATAGTATCGGCCTTACTTACGTTTCCTGTTCCGGCCCGCGTGTGCCGATCGCCCGCCTCGCGGCGGCGCAGGCGCAGCTGCTCGATGCCGGCGGTCAGGTGACGAAGAACGCCTGACCGGTACGTCTTCCGCCCGTGCCGATGAAAGTCAGCACGGGCGACACGGCGGCATAACGACAACAGGAGGGGTTCCATGGCGGCGGATACCGCTGCATTGGCCACGCACTTTTTCCTGGGCCGCCAGCCGATACTGGACCGTAACGGCGACATCCACGCCTACGAGCTCCTGTTCCGTTCCGGCCATGTCAATGCGGCCGATATCGTCGATGACCACCACGCCACCATCCAGGTCATCACGCGCGCCTTCGGCGAACTGGGCATCCAGGCCGTAGTCGGCGATGCTCTCGGCTTCATCAACCTCGACGCCAGGCTGCTGACCTGTGAAATCGTCGATGCGCTGCCGCGCGAACGCATCGTTCTCGAAGTCCTCGAAACCACGAGTCTCACCGCGGAGGCAGTCGACTGCTGCCGCCAAATGCATGAAAAAGGCTACCGCGTGGCGCTCGACGACATCACGGCGCTGGAGCCCTCGCATCAGCCGGTGCTGCCCTACGTCAGCTACGTCAAAGTCGACCTGCAGGGCATGCAGGACGACTCGCTGCGCAAGCTGGTTGCCCAGCTCAAGCCGCTTGGCATCGACCTCGTGGCCGAGAAGGTGGAGACGGTGCGTCAATATGCGTTGTGCCGCGAACTCGGCTTCAACTATTTCCAGGGCTACTACTTCGCCCATCCCGAAGTGCTGAGCGGACGCAACATCGATCCCTCCCACCAGCAGATGCTGCGCCTCTCCCAACTGCTGATGGGTGACGCACCGGATGTCCGCATCGAGGCCCTGTTCAAGGAAGACTCGAAGCTCACCTACAACCTGCTGCGGCTCGTCAATTCGGTGGCCATGGGCATGCGCACGCGCATCAATTCGGTGCATCATGCCATGATGCTGCTCGGCCGCCGGCAATTGCAGCGCTGGCTGTCGCTGCTGCTGTTCGCCCATCGCGACGGCCCGAGCTTTCCCGATCCACTGGCGGTGATGGCGGCCTGCCGCGGACGCTTCATGGAGCTGCTGGCGCGCGACTGCGGCGGTTCGACCGAGTTCGCCGACCAGGCTTTCATCACCGGCATGATGTCGCTGCTGGAGGCGGTGCTGGAAATCCCCATGGCGCGTATCGCCGAGGAACTGAGCTTGGCGCAGCCGATCCGCCAGGCGCTGATCGAACGCACCGGCCTGCTCGGCGACCTGCTGCGGCTGATGGAATGCGTCGAATGCTGCGACACCCGTTGCCTCAACGTCCAGTTGTCGCGGCTGGGCCTGTCGCTCGATCAATTGACCGCCGCCGAGATCGCCGCCATGACCTGGGCCAACGCCATCGGCAAGGAAGCCTGAGCGGGACGATGGACGTTCTGGAGGATGCCGACTTCATGGCCGCCGCGCTCGATCTCGCGCGCGAAGCCGCCACGCTCGGCGAAGTGCCGGTCGGCGCCGTGGTGGTCAAGGACGGCGCGATCGTCGGACGCGGCCGCAACCAGCCGATCGGCCGCCACGATCCCACCGCCCACGCCGAGGTGATGGCGCTGCGCGACGCGGCGGCGCGGCTCGGCAACTACCGGCTGCCCGGCTGCACCCTCTACGTGACGCTGGAACCCTGCGCGATGTGCATCGGCGCGATCTTCCACGCCCGCATCTGCCGCGTCGTCTTCGGCGCGCGCGACCCCAAAACCGGCGCCGCCGGCAGCGTGATCGACCTGTTCGCCGAGGAACGCCTCAACCACCACGCCGAGATCGTCGGCGGCGTGCGCGCCGGGGAATGCGGAACGCTGCTGTCCGACTTCTTCGCCGCCCGCCGGCGCCGGACGGAGACGGCCTGATGCGCATCGCCATCAGCATTCCGGCGCAACGGCTCGACCTGTTCGACGCGGCCGGCGGCCTGCTGAAAAGCTATGCCGTGTCGACCGCCGCGAAGGGGGCTGGGGAGCAGAACGGCAGCAACTGCACGCCGCGCGGCCGCCATCTAATCCGCGCCAGGATCGGCGCCGGCGCCCCGGCGAACACGGTATTCGTCCGTCGCCGCCCCACCGGCGAGATCTGGACGCCGGAACTCGCCGCCCGGTTTCCCGGCCGCGACTGGATTCTTACGCGCATCCTCTGGCTGTCCGGCTGCGAGCCGGGTGTCAACCGCCTCGGTTGCGTCGACACCATGCGCCGCTACATCTACATCCACGGCAGCCCGGACTGCGTGCCGATGGGCACGCCAGGCTCGATCGGCTGCGTGCGCATGCGCAACGGCGACATCGTCGAGCTGTTCGACCTCGTGCCACCCTATACGCCGGTGGATATCACCGGCTGAGGCCGAAACGGAAGCGCCGGCGCTCCCCGGCCATGCCGCCCGGCAGCCAGATTTGCTCGTCTAGCGTCGCCGTCCCGCCGGCACTGACTTTTACGAGGGTGGAGCAGCGCGTGCCGTAGTCGGGACTTTTGATGAAGGCTGCCGAGAGCAGGCGTTCCCATTCGAGGCTGACCCCGGTGGCGGGCAGGGCGGCGTCGGGATGGCGAGTATCGTCGGCGAGCAGGCGCCACAGGGCGGTTTCGTCGGGCAGGGCGGCCAGCGCGGATTCCAGCGCCGCCCTGCCGGCGCTGACTTTCGGCCAGGGTGTGTCGAGCAGGGCGTTCGAGAGGCCATAGACCCCGGGCGCCAGCACGTGTCGCTCCATTGATATGTTGCTGAAGGCGACCAGTTGCCCGCCGTCGCCGAGCAGCAGGTTGAAGCCGTTGAAGGCGGCAGGGTCGAGCGCATCCAGATAGGCGTCGATGCCTGCGCCGCCGGTGAGAAAATCGGCGACAAGGCGACCGCGCGAGGGGCGTTTGTCCAACTGGCGGGCCGGATCGCGAAAGTTGGTCAGCGCGGCGAAGCGGCCCGAGCGCGTCATGCCGAGCCAGGTGCCGCCGGCTTCGAGGTCGCGGCCGGCCAGCACCTGCGGCCTGTCCGGCCAAAAGTCAGCCCCGGCGGTACGGCGGACGAAAAACTCGTCGCGGTTGGCGGCCACTACCAGCGGATAGTCCGGGTGGGTTTGCCATGCGACGAGAATCAAACACACTATTCGACGGGGTAGGGCAGCGGCAGCAGCCGGGCATGGGCGCCCGCGGGCGTGCCGACGAAGATCGCGTCGTCTTCCGCACCCGAAGACTGGACCACCAGCAGGGATTCATAACCACCGTGGGTCGATGGCGCCGTCAGTACCACCGCCCCGCAGTGCTGGTCGCCGGCCTCGGGGGTGAAGACGTCTGTGCCCGGCGCAAATTCGTTTTCGAGCTTGACGCGAAACATGCGCCGCTTCACCTTGCCGAGATACTGGGTGCGGGCGACGATTTCCTGGCCCGGGTAGCAGCCTTTCTGGAAGCTCACGCCGCCGACGGCCGGCAACTCGAAATTGACCATCTGAGGCGTAAAGGCCTCTTGCGTGGCGGCGACGATGCGCGGGATACCGGCGCGGATCTCGGCGAGATGCCAATCGTCGAGATGTCCGGCGGGTGGCAGGTCGGGCAGGGGCTGACCGGTGGGCAAAGCCAGCACGCAACGCTCGCCGTCGAGCCGGATCGCCGTGCCGCCAGCGATGGGTGCGGTCGCCATTGCTTCCGCCGGGGCAACATTGCCGCCAGCGACGCCGAACAGCGTCCGTTCGGCGGTGATGTCGGCCAGCTTCACCTTGCTGCGCAACACATACATCGCGAGTTTCTTCAGGATATCCGGCAGGATGTCGGCCGACAGCATCAGCAGAAAATCCGCACCTTCGCGCCAGATCAGGAAGCTCGCGAGCATGCGTCCCTTGGCGGTGCATAGTCCGGCATGGCGGGCCTCGCCAGCGGCGAGATGGTTGATGTCGTTAGTCAGCAGGTTGTGCAGGAAGACGGCGGCATCCTCGCCGCTGGCGCGAATCAGTCCCTGATCGGTCAGGGGGACGAAAAAGCTAGTCTGGGTCATGGCGAATTCCGAATCCGAGAGTGCGGCTATCATAGCCGCCTTCAATGAAGCGCACACTCAAAAAACTGCTGCTGCTGGCGGGCTTTGGCCTGCTTGCCCTCATCGGTCTGGCCGGCTGGCTGGCCTGGTTCGCATCTGCGGCCGTCCCGCTCAAAGTCAACGCCCAAGGTTTCGCCGATTTCGAAATTCGCTCCGGACTGGGCTTGAAGGGCGCCGCGCAGGCGATGGTCAGGGCGGGTATCGGCATTGTCCCGTGGCAATTCGCCCTGCTCGGACGGCTGGCTGGCCGCGAGCGCCGTATCCAGGCGGGCAGCTACGAAGTCAGTCCCGGCGTGACGGCTTGGCAACTGCTCGAAAAGCTGACCGCCGGGGATGTCGCCCAGCGTTCGCTGGTCATCGTCGAAGGCAAGACCTTCCGCGAATTGCGGATGCTGATCGACATGCATCCGGATCTGCGCCACGATGCGGCCGGTCTGACGGATGACGAACTGCTCAGGCGCATCGGTGCCGAGGCGACACATCCCGAAGGACGTTTTTTTCCGGACACCTATTTGTTCGCCAACCAGTCGAGCGATCTGGCGATCTACCGGCGTGCCTACCAGACCATGGTCCGCCGCCTCTCGGCGGCTTGGGAAAATCGTGATGCATCAATTCCTTACCGCAACATCGACGAAGCTCTGATCATGGCCTCGATCATCGAAAAGGAAACCGGCGCACCGGCCGACCGTGGCAAGGTGGCATCGGTCTTTGTCAATCGGCTGAAGCGCGGCATGCGCCTGCAAACCGATCCCACAGTAATCTATGGTCTGGGCGAATCCTTCGACGGCAACCTGCGCAAGGACCACCTGCTGGCCGATACGCCCTGGAACACCTATACCCGCGCCGGGCTGCCGCCAACGCCGATTTCCCTGCCGGGGCAGGCATCAATTCTGGCTGCGCTTAATCCGCCACGGACCGATTTCCTGTATTTCGTCGCCCGGGGCGACGGCAGCAGCGTCTTTTCACGCACGCTGGAGGAGCATAATCGAGCCGTAAACCGATATCAGAGAGGCGGGCGTTAGCGTGCAGGGCAAGTTCATCACACTCGAAGGCGTCGATGGCGCCGGCAAGAGCACCCATCTCGCTTGGCTCGTCGACCATCTGCGGGCGAACGGCAGGACCGTCGTCCAGACGCGCGAACCCGGAGGTACGCCGCTCGGCGAGAAGCTGCGGGAACTGCTGCTGCACGAGCCGATGCATCTGGAAACGGAGGCGCTGCTGATGTTCGCAGCCCGCCGCGAGCATGTCGAACTCGTTATAAAACCGGCCCTTGCATGCGGAGACTGGGTGGTCTGCGACCGCTTCACCGACGCAAGTTTCGCCTATCAGGGCGGCGGGCGTGGACTGGCCAAGACAAAGCTGGAGCAGTTGGAGGCCTGGGTGCAGGGTGGCTTTCAGCCCGACCTGACCCTGCTGTTCGATCTGCCGGTCGAAATCGCCTCCCAGCGGATGGCAAAGGCGGCAAGGGAACTCGACCGCTTCGAACAGGAGCAGGCGGATTTTCACCAGCGCGTGAGGGCCGCCTATCTGGAACGGGCGGTAGCCATGCCGGCAAGAATACGGGTGATCGATGGCGGGCAAACCATCGAATCAATCAGGAAACAACTTGAAGATATTATTGTAAGTGTCTGAATATAAATTAATGCAACATGAAGAGTGGACTGAGTTGACGGGCGCCAATGTTCGCCTGCCGCATGCCTTGCTGTTCGCCGGTCCCCGTGGCATCGGCAAGCGCGAGGTGGCCGACGCGCTCGCCGCCCGCCTGCTGTGCGAGGTCGAACTCGCACCCGGCCAGCCGGCGTGCGGAAGCTGCCCCTCCTGCGTAATGATGGCCGGTGCCACCCATCCGGACTTCCGCCTTGTCCAGCCCGAGGCGGCGGACGAGGAAGAGGGCGGCGCGACGGAGGGGGAGAAGAAGAAGGCCAGCAAGCAGATTCGCATCCAGCAGATCCGCGAGCTGGAAAGCTTCTTTCATGTCGGCGGACATCGGGGCGGGGCCCGGGTGTGCATCATCGAACCGGCCGAATCAATGAACGTCATCACCGCGAACTCTCTTCTCAAGATACTTGAAGAACCATCTGTATCATTTTATTTTATAATGATATCTCACAGATGGAACGGCCTGCTGCCGACTCTCCTGAGTCGCTCGCGCCGGGTCATGTTCGCGCCGCCGCCGGAGAGTCAGGCGAAGGCTTGGCTTTCTGCACAGAAGCTGGAACGCGAGGCGAAATGGCTACCGTTTTTCAGTGGAGCCCCGCGCGCCGTGGCGGAAGCGGCGGAAAGCGGAAAGGCCAGGATTCTGGATGCTCTGGTCACCGGCCTGATGTCGCCCGAGGACCCGCTCTCCCAAGCCGCCCGTTGGGAGCCCCACGTCAAGGCGGATGGGGGGCTTGCCATGGAAGAACTGGTCACCACGGTGCAGAAATGGCTCCACGACCTCGGCCGAGCCGCCGTCGGCGCGTCGCCGCGCTACTTTCCCGGGGACAGCCGCCCGCTTGCCGTCCTCGCCAACAGGGTTTCGCTGCCGCTGTTGATGCAGGCCCAGCGGCAGGTAAGTCAATTGCGGGCCTGGGCGAACCATCCGCTCAATCCCCGCCTGTTTCTCGAAGACCTCGCAGTGCGCGCGCTGCGTCCGCTGGGGAAATAAGGTTTCATGCACAAACTTGTCGATTCCCACTGTCATCTGGATTTCCCGGAGCTTGCCGCCGATGTTCCCGCGCTGCTGCAAGCCATGGAACACAACCGCGTCGGCTGGGCCTTGTGCGCCGGCGTGACGCTGGAACGCTTTCCGCGCATGCTCGATATCGTCCGTAACCACCCAAATCTCTTCGCGGCGGTTGGCGTCCATCCGGATACCGAGGAGCCAGCGCGCGAGGCCGAAGTCGATACCCTGGTGCGACTGGCGGATGATCCGAGAGTCGTGGCGATCGGTGAAACCGGGCTTGATTACTACCGCCTGACCGGCGATCTCGAATGGCAACGGGAGCGTTTCCGCATTCACATCCGCGCCGCCCGCGAGTGCGGCAAGGCATTGATTATCCACACACGATCGGCTGCGGCGGATACCCTGCGCATCCTCAAGGAAGAGAAGGCGGAAGAGGTTGGCGGCGTCTTCCACTGCTTCACCGAATCGCAGGAGATCGCCTCTGCAGCCCTCGACCTGGGCTTTCACATTTCCTTTTCCGGCATCGTTACCTTCAAGAACGCCGTGGCTTTGAAGGAAGTCGCGCGAACCGTGCCTGCCGACCGCCTGCTTGTCGAGACCGACGCGCCATATCTGGCTCCCATGCCGTATCGCGGCAAGACCAACCAGCCTGCGTTCGTCCTGCATGTCGCCGAAGAGATCGCCAAACTGCGCGATCAGGCACTCGATGCGATCGCCGCCATTACTACAGACAACTTTTTCCGCCTTTTTCCCGGGGCAAGCCGATGAAACTCGTCAAATATCTCGCCGCGCTGCTGCTGTCAGCCTGCCTTTCCGGCCCCGTGCATGCCGGGGTTTTCGACGAAATGCTGAAGGCGGCAAACGAAGGGGAGACTGACACGGTGGTCGATTTCCTCCGTCGCGGAATGGACATCAATACCAGCGACATGCAGGGCAATACACTGCTGATGATCGCCGCCCGCGGTGGCAATATCGATCTGGCGCGCTTCCTTGTCGATAACCGGGCAAATCTGGAGCGCCGCAACCGCTATGGCGACTCGGCCCTGATGCTCGCGGCCATCCAGGGCCACAAGGACATTGTCCAGTTGATCCTAGAAAGGAAGCCGGAACTCAACCATTCCGGCTGGAATGCCCTGCATTACGCTGCCTTCGAAGGGCGGGCCGAAATCATCGCCTTGCTGCTGGCCGCAGGCACCGATCCCAATCTCAGGGCGCCGAACGCACAGACTGCCCTGATGTTCGCGGCCAAGCGCGGCCACCTCGAAGCCGTGCGCATCCTTGCCGGATCTGGCGCGGATGCATCAATTCGTGATCAGGCGGAGGGCAAGGCCATCGACATGGCGCGCCAAGCCGGTTATCTGAATATCGTCAGCTTTTTGGAGAAGTTGGGAGGGTAAGTTTCCCGGCATGCCAACTCGCTCCTTGATAGTATTTTACATAATACGGATTATCGGCATGTAGCAAGGCGATGCGGCGGTGGATCTTAATGCCGCAAGCGGAACCCCCGCTGGCTGCCGCCGCGCTACAGAAGGTGCATGGATGCCAACGGAGAGGCGATCCGCGCGGGGCCGCAGCGAAGCTATAGTCGGACATTCCGGGCTTCTATGGAGCGCTGCCTACCTTCAGGGCCGCGAACCAGTCAATGAAGCGTCCCACGTCGGCCCCCTGGTAAATCGCTCCATGCTGCGGGCACAGCATGTCGATTTCCATGCAGCTCACCCGCTCGCACCAGCGCTGCTTGGCCTCGTTGGAACCCATCCAGCGCTTGTGGAACAATTCGGCGCTCTTGATGTGCGTGTCGAAATCCCTGACGAACAAGTCGCTGTCGCCCGGCAGCAGGGCGGCGCCGACGTCGCCGGAAAACAGGAGCTTCGCCTTCTCGTCGTAGAGATGAAAATTGCCCGAGGAATGCAGATAGTGCGCCGGCACGAGTTTCAGAATCAGATTACCCAGAGCGATCGGCATGCCCTCGTCGGGAATCGCGACGAAGGTGTCGGCCGGAACACCAAAATGCGGCAAGAACCCGCTCCATAGCCAGCTGACCAGGCATTTGAGTTCCGGATTGGCTTCGCACCACAAGGCCAGCGAAGAGGCGATATCAGGATCCTGATGGGAGGCGAAGACGTATTTGATCCTCCCCGGATCGAATTCGCGCGAGAGCGCGGAAAACACCATCGGAAAAATTTCCGTACCGCCGGGATCGCAGATTAGTGCCTCGCCACCATTCACCACGAGATATTCGTTCGTGTCGATGAGATGGAGATTACGCGCGGGATCGCGGGAAACCGCTCCCCAGCGGTGTTTGCCGTTCTCGTATATCCAGCGGAACTGCTTCATCGTTTCCTTCCTCAGCTTTCGATCAAGGCGCGCAGTCGGCGCAATCTGGCACAAACATCGCCCGCACTTTGTTCCATCTGTTCGGCCACTTGTCCAAGCAGGCCGGACATGCTGCCGCCGTGCGCAGCTTCCACCCTGGCATTGCGCGAGAGCACCTGGCCAATTTCCGCATGGCGACAGGCGCGTTTGTAGTGGAGAGCAAACTCCCCCCATCCCTGCTCTGCCTTGGCCTGCCAGCGCAGCGTGCGCTGCCGGAGGCCGTTCTCCATGCGAACTGCGCAGGCTGGCGGCCTGGCGCATGCGGACACTGCAGCATGCGCATTTTCGAGCAGACGCCCATCCCTGATCTGTGAAGCGATCGTGCTGGTCAGCCCGTAGATCACCCCGTCGAGCAGTTCCATCGACTGTTCCAAGTCATGGGTCAGCATCCGCAATTGCCTTGCGACGACTGCAAAACCCAGCGCCCGCTCCCCAGCTTTCCTAGATGCCAGGAGGGCATTCAGCGCAATGTAATTGATCTGCTTGGATGCGTGGACCACTTCGCGAATTTCCGAATTGATCCGGATTGCATATGTAATATCAGGTGACATGGAGAATTGGAATCTTGTTATAACTAACTATATATGATGCCTCGCTAGTTGACGTTGTATCACCCATGTCATGCCAATGTATATCGCTGCCATTGGCGATATCCATGCAGTTTATTTATTCAAGGGAAAAGTCAGCCAGCACAGGACGCCGGCACTTGATTTACACCAAGGCCGGGCAGCGCCCGCCACCTATAATCAAGCCGTGATGAGCCCCATGCCTCCCCTCCTCGATGCCTGCGGGCGACCGGTCCGCGATCTGCGCATTTCGGTCACCGACCGCTGCAACTTCCGCTGCGTCTATTGCATGCCGAAGACGGTATTCGGGCGCGACTACCCCTTCCTGCCGCGCGCCGACCTGCTCAACTTCGAGGAAATCGCCCGCATCGCGCGCCGGTTCGCCACCCGGGGCGTCAGGAAGTTGCGCCTGACCGGCGGAGAACCCCTGCTGCGCCACAACATCGAGAAGCTGATCGCGCTGCTGGCGGAGATTCCGGGGCTGGAACTGGCCCTGACCACCAATGGCTCGCTGCTGGCGCAAAAGGCCGCCAGCCTGCGCGCCGCCGGACTCAGGCGGGTGACGGTCAGCCTCGATGCGCTGGACGATGCCGTGTTCAGGCGCATGAACGACGCCGACTATCCGGTCGCCAGGGTGCTCGAAGGCATCGAAGCCGCGGCGGCGACCGGCCTCGGACCGGTGAAGATCAACATGGTCGTGAAGCGCGGCGCGAACGAGCGGGAAATCCTGCCCCTCGCGCGGCATTTCCGCGGCACCGGCCACATCCTGCGTTTCATCGAATACATGGACGTCGGCAGCAGCAACGGCTGGAAGCTCGACGAAGTGGTGCCCTCCGCCGAGGTGGTCCGCCTCATCGACGCGGAATTCCCGCTCGACCCGGTGGATGCCAACTATCCCGGCGAAGTGGCGCAGCGCTGGCGCTACCGCGACGGCGCGGGCGAAATCGGCGTCGTCTCCTCCGTCACCCGCGCCTTCTGCGACAGCTGTACGCGGGTCCGCCTGTCGACCGAGGGCAAGCTCTACACCTGCCTGTTCGCGGAAGCCGGGCACGACTTGCGTGCCCTTCTGCGCTCCGGTGCCAGCGACATGGATGTCGATGCCGCCATCGCCGGCATCTGGCGGGAGCGCCAGGACCGCTATTCGCAGTCGCGCATGGCGGCGACGCCGGGGCTGCGCAAGATCGAGATGTCCTACATTGGCGGCTGAATCCGCTCATCAGGCGGTCACGGGACTGATCCTCGCCGGCGGCGAGGGCCGCCGCATGGGTGGCGCGGACAAGGGCCTGCTGCCCTGGCGGGGACGCCCACTGGTCGAGTGGGCCATCGAACGCCTGGCCCCGCAGGTTGATGCCCTGCTGCTCAGCGCCAACCGCAATCTCGATGCGTATGCCGCATATGGTTACCCTGTCCTGACCGACTTGACGGCCGAGCGGCTCGGCCCCCTAGCGGGATTGCAAGCCGGCCTGTCCGGCTGTAGCACCCCGTGGCTGGTCTGCTGCCCCTGCGATTGCCCCGCCCTGCCCGACGCTCTGGTGGCCCGCCTGCTGGCGGCGGCCCAGGCACAAAACGCCCCGCTGGTTGTGGCCTCGACATCCGAGGGCATGCAACCGGCCTTCCAGTTGTGCCGCCGGGAACTTTTGCCGGCCTTGACGGCATACCTTGCCGCCGGCGGCCGGCGGGTCGGCCAGTGGTGCCGGGAACAAAAGGCCATGGAGGTCTTTTTTCCGGACGCCGAATCGTTCCGGAACCTGAATAATCCGCGCGATCTGCCTGCGCCGGACTGATTGGCACTCAACCTGCTTCCCTTCCGGCCGTAAACCAACTCAGTAGGAAGAGAAGGAGGCGCGCCATGAAATACCAATGCACTCCCACCACCGATCTGCATGAACTCATCGGTCAGGATGGTTCGCAGGGCTTCGAATACGGCCCCTTGTGCCGCGCGCTGAAGAGCGGCGAGGAACTGGTCCTCGAGGAAAGCCATGTGCTGCCAAGCCTGACCATCGCCAAGATTCGCGCCGTGCTGCACGGGCTGTTCATCGTCGAAACGGAAGAAACCCTCTACGCGCCGCCAGGCTTCCGGCTGGTGCTGCACTGAATTGTCGGGGACGCCCGCGGAAGGCGGGCGGTCTCTCGGTTTCCCCTGATCAAATTCCGAAAGTGGATTCGTAGGCCATCAGCGCCCGGGCGATGTCGTCCGTCGGTTGCGCCGCGTCGCCGGTGCCGAACTCTTCCTGCAGGCTGGCGCGGTTGCTGGCGACGTAATCGATGGCGCGGTCGCGGTTGTCGAGCGCATTCGGGATGAAGTTTCCTTCGGCGTTGAGCAGGTCGGCTGATTTGGCGAAGTTGGCGCTGAACTGGTCGATGGCGCTCACCACGCCTTCCTTGTTGCTCGCGAGCATGGCTTCGAGGCGGCCGACGTCGAGCACGGCCTGCCTTGTGACCGGGTCGATCTCGATGCCGAGCGCGCCGAGTCCATTCACGCCTTCGGCCGCGCCGTTGAAGATGCTGCGGATGCTCTGCTCCAGTTCGAAGAGCGCGACTTCCGCCGCCTGCACGTTGTCGAGCACGCCGCCGGCCTCGACGGTATGGTCGAAGCGGTCTTCCCAGGCGTTGTACTCATCGACGAACGCTTGCAGCCTGGCGATGATGTCCGCGTTGGCGGTCGTCAGGCCGATGTCGTCGCCGAGTTTCGCACCCACCGCCTCCATGTACCCGACCGCGTCGCCGAGCGCGCTGAGTTCGGCGTACTGCGCCTTGAAGCTGACCTCGAAGCCGTTGATCTTCGACATCATCCGGTAGGCGGATTCGGGATCCCTGAGGGCAGGATTGCGGCCGTCTGCGCTCAGGTTGCCGAGCACGTCGGCAAAGCTTGCCGGCTGGTTGCCGTCGAGCGCGCCGATCAGGGACGCCAGCGTCTGGCCGCGAAAGCTGGCGATTTCAAGTTGCAGCGAGCTTGTCGAGATGTTCATGTGCCTGACTCCTTGCCGTGAATGGGCAAAAAATGCCCGGTAAGGAGGAATAGAGCAATAAACAGGCCTGTATTCCGGATTCGATGCGGGCGGCCGTGATTCGCTCAGGCGCGCTGGACGCTGGAAACGCCCGCCACCTCGCCCAACACGGCGAGGATGCGCTGCAACTGGCTGGCGCTGCTCAGCTCGACGGTGAATCCCATGCGCGCCACGCCGGCCTTCGACTGCGTCTTCACCGCCGTCACGTTCACGCGCTCCTTCGACAGTACGTCGGAGATATCGCGCAGCAGGCCCTGCCGGTCGGTCGCCTCGACGCGCAGGTCGCAGGCGTAGACGCTCTCGTGCTTGCCGCCCCACTCCGCGCCGATGACGCGCTCGGGATTCCTGGCCGCCATGTTGCGGAAGTTGGCGCATTCGACGCGATGCACCGAGACGCCGCGCCCGCGCGTGACGAAGCCGGCGATGGCGTCGGGCGGCACCGGCTTGCAGCAGCGGCCGAGTTGGGTCATCAGCTTGTCCATGCCGACCACGAGGATCTGCCCGGTCGTCTGCGACTTGGCGCGGTGGGTCTGGATCTCGGGTTCCGGCGCCGCCTCCGCCTCGCCGTGCAGGGCGACGTGGATGGCGCGCGGGCCGACCTCGCCGCGCGCGGCGGCCAGATACATGGCGTCCGTGTTCTTGAAGCCGAGCTTGTGCGCCAGCTCTTCGAGGTTGGCCTGCGTGGCGCCGTCGCGCTGCAATTCGCGCGCGATGGCGGCGCGTCCTTCGGCGAGCATCGCCTCTTCCTGCTGGGCGGCGAACCAGGCCTTGACCTTCTGGCGCGCGCGCGACGAAACGAGGTAGCCCGCGCCGAGCCAGTCGCGCGATGGGCCGCCGGTCTTGACGACGGTGATCTCGACCTGCTGACCGCTCTTCAGGGGCGTGTTGAGCGGCACGAGATGGCCGTCGACCTTGGCGCCCCGACAGCGGTGGCCGAGATCGGTGTGCAGCCGGTAGGCGAAGTCGATGGGTGTCGCGCCCTTGGGCAGATCGATGACGCGGCCCTGCGGCGTCATCACGTAGATCGTGTCGTCGAGGGCGGCGCGCTTGAACTGCTCGACCCAGTCCGCCGAATCGGTGACCTCGTCGCGCCAGGACAGGAGCTGCCGCAGCCACGCGATCTTGTCATCGTAGGCCGAATCGGCCTTGCCCGAGGTGCCGGTTTCCTTGTAGCGCCAGTGGGCCGCGACGCCCATTTCCGAGTGCTGGTGCATCTCGTGGGTGCGGATCTGCACCTCGAAGGCGCGGCCATCGTCGGACTGCACGGCGGTATGCAGCGAGCGGTAGTTGTTGCCCTTCGGATGCGAGATGTAGTCGTCGAACTCACCATGGATCGGCTGCCACAGGGCATGCACGATGCCGAGCGCGGTGTAGCAGTCCTTCACCTCATCGACGACCACGCGCAGGGCGCGCACGTCATAGACCTCCTCGAAGCTGCACCCTTTCTTGCGCATCTTGTTCCATATGCTGTAGATGTGTTTGGGTCGCCCATACACCTCGGCGTTGGCGACGCCGGCCCTGGCCAGCTCCTCCTTGAGGCGCGCCACCACGGCGGCGATGAAGGCCTCGCGCTCCAGGCGCTTTTCGTCGAGCTGCCTGGCGATGCGCTTGTAGGTCGCCGGCTCTGTGAAGCGGAACGACAGGTCCTCGATTTCCCACTTGATCTGCCAGACGCCGAGGCGATTGGCCAGCGGCGCATAGATCTGCTGGCTTTCGCGGGCGATGTCGACGCGCTCCGGTACGTCGTGGTCGGTGTACCAGCGCAGCGTCTGGGTGCGCGAGGCCAGCCTGATCAGCACGACGCGGATGTCGGCGGCCAGCGCGAGCAGCATCTTGCGCAGGATCTCGGCCTGCGCCGCCACGTTCTGGCCGCTGGCCTGCGCCAATGGCCGCAGATTCTTCAATCGATAGAGGCCATCGACCAGCCCAGCCAGCGTCTCACCCCACTGGGAGGCCATCTTCGCGCGCGCCTCGGGCAGAAAGTCCGGCACTGCGAACAGCAGCGCGGCCAGCCGGCTGTCGAGGTCGAGATTGAGCGAAGCGAGGATCAACGCGGCGCCGATGCCGTGTTCGAACGCCGTCTCGCCGGTGCTGACTTTTCCGTTGCCATACAGCTCGGCGGCCTGGCCGACGGCCAGCATCAGGCGCTGCGCCGCGTCGTCGGTCAGCCCGGCGGCCAGCCGGTCGAGCGTCGCCGCGTCGATGCCGGAATCGGGAAGCGCATGGACGACCGAGACCATGCCTCAGGATTCCATCAGGGCGCGGCAGACGCGATTGCGGCCACCGGCTTTGGCGCGATACAGCTGTGCGTCGGCCTTTTCCAGGAGGCTTTCCGCCGCGCCGCGGGCATCGGGAACGCAGCAGGCCACCCCGACGCTGACGGTCACCCAGGCCGATGTGGCCGAATGGCCATGCGGCAGTTTTTGTGCCTCGACGTTCGCCCGGCAGCGCTCCGCGATCGCCATGGCGCCTTCCTCGTCGGTTTCCGGCAGCAGTGCGACAAACTCCTCGCCGCCGTAACGCGCCACGAGATCGGCGGGACGCACCACCGAGTCGGCCAGCGTCGCAGCCACCAGGGCAAGGCAGGCGTCGCCGTCGCGGTGGCCGCGATTGTCGTTGTAGAGCTTGAAGTGATCGATGTCGAACATGAGCAGGGACATGGGCATGCCGCCGCGCTGGGCGCGCCGCCATTCGCTTTCCAGCGTCTGGTCGAAGCGGCGCCGGTTGGGAATGTTGGTCAGGCCGTCGAGCAGCGCATGGGATTCGAGCAGGTCGGTCTTCAGCTTGAGGTTGATGTGGTTGCGGACGCGCGCCAGAACGATCGGCAAATGGAAGGGCTTGGCGATGTAGTCCATGGCGCCCAGGCGCAATCCGAGTTCCTCATCCTCGTTCTCGGCTCGCGCGGTCACGAAGATGACCGGGATGTGCTGCGTTTCCGGATTGTCCTTCAGGATGCGGCAGACGGAATAGCCGTCCATCCCTCCCATCATCACGTCGAGCAGGATCAGGTCTGGCGCGCCCTGCTTGGCAATGACCTCGAAGACTGCCTTGCCGCTCGCGGCGACCTTGATGCGGTAGTCGGCGCGCAGGGCCTCGGCCAGCACCTGGATATTGGCCGGGGTGTCATCGACGATCAGGATGGTGGGCTTGGCAAGGGTTCGGTTCATGGCGTTTCGCGACCCGATTGCAAGTCATGGCCCTCGTGGCAGCGCATGGCGTCGAGCGCGAGCAGGGCCTGCGCGTAGTCGGCGGACTCGACCTGATGCTGAATCCGGTCGATCTGGCGACGCAACGGCTCGCAGGTCAGGCTGGCGCGCAACTCGGCGATAAGTTCGCCGGGGACGAAATCGAAGTTTTCCAGCAGGACGCGAATTTCTCCAATGACATGCCGCGCGCGCGCGGTCGCAGTGGGCGCAGTCGTAGTCCGCGTCATGCCCATGCCGCCGTGCCGGCGGTTTGATCCAGCGCAGCAGGGCATCCAGCAAATCCTGCGGGACGACGGGCTTCGGCACATGGTCGCTCATGCCGATGGCCAGACAGGCATCACGGTCGCGCGCCAGCGCGGCGGCAGTCATGGCGATCACGGGAAGTCCGGCCAGGCGGGGGTCTTCGCGGAGGCGACGAGTCGCCTCGAATCCATCCATCACGGGCATCTGCAAGTCCATCAGCACGGCGTCGAACTCCTCGCGAGCGAGCGCATCCAGGGCCTCCGCGCCATGGTTCGCGATGCTGACCCTGAGGCCCATGCGTTCGAGCAGATCCTTCGCCACGGTCTGGTTCATATCGTTGTCCTCGACCAGCAGGACATGCGCGCCGCGAATCGGCGCCGCCCGCTCGAACAGGTTGATCCCCGCGACCACCTCGCCCGGCGCCGGCAGGTGCCCTTGCAGCCCGACGATGGCATCGAACAGGCCGGAGGGCGTCACCGGCTTCGTGAGAATCGCGTCAAGCCGGACGTCGCGCGCGGCCTCCAGCAGGATGTCGCGGCTGAAGGCCGTGACCATGATGATGACCGGAAGCTTCGCCAGATCATTGCGGAGTACCCGTTCGTGGATATGCCGCGCCACGTCGATCCCGTCCATGTCCGGCATTTTCCAGTCGAGCAAAATCGTCTCGAAGGGCTGGTCCGGAGGCGTCGCATCCAGTATTTCCAGCGCCGCCGCGCCGGAAGCGGCGGTCTTCACCACAAAGCCCCAGCCCGCCAGCACCTCGGCCAGGATCTGGCGCGATGTCTCGACGTCATCGACCACCAGCACGCGCATGCCGTGCAGATCCTCGGGCGGCCTGACGCTCGTTTCGTGCCGCGCGTAGGGCAGGCGAATATCGAAACTGAAACAGCTGCCCTCGCCCGGCAGGCTTGCCACCGTGATTTCGCCTCCCATCTTTTCAACCAGGCGCCGGCTGATCGTCAGCCCCAGGCCGGTTCCGCCAAAGCGACGGGTGATGGAACCGTCCGCTTGGGTAAAGGGGTGGAAGATGTGCTCGATTTGCACGTCATCCATGCCGATGCCGCTGTCGCGCACGGAGAACTGCAAGTGGGCCGTTCGGGTGTCATGGTCGATGCCGTCGATCAGCCCGACCCTCACGTGGATTTCCCCGCGTTCGGTGAATTTCACGGCGTTGCCGACGAGATTGTTCAGGATCTGGCCAATACGCAGCGGATCGCCCAGCAGCCGCAAGGGAACATCCGGCCCTACCTCGAACAGCAGTTCCAGCCCCTTTTGCTCGGCACGCACGCCGAACAGGTCGTTGATGTTCTTCAGCAAATCCTCGACATGGAATTCCGTCTGCTCAAGCTCGATATGGCCCGCCTCGACTTTCGAGTAATCGAGGATGTCGTTGATGATGTTCAGCAACGCCTTCGAGGACAGATGGATCTTGGACAGGTAATCGCGCAGCTTGGCCGTCATTTCGGGCAGACCGAGGGCGAGGTCGGACAAGCCGATGATGGCGTTCATCGGCGTGCGTATCTCGTGGCTCATGTTGGCGAGGAACTCGCTCTTCGCCCGGTTGGCGCGCTCCGCCTCGACCCTGGCTTCGTTCAGCGCCTGCTCGGCGTGCTTGCGCGACGTGATGTCGCGAATGAAGGCGACGATCACCCCGCCGCGCACGTCGATGAACTTCGCGCTGATCTCGACGTCGAGCAGGTGGCCGTCCTTGTGGCGATGCCGCGACTCGAAGCGTTCCTCCCTGCCTTCGATGACGGCGGCGACATGTTGTCGGATGTCCTCTGGCCATTCTGCCGCCTCGACATCGGGAATGCACATCGTCAGCATCTCTTCGCGGGAATAGCCAACCATGCCGCATGCGGCCGGATTGACGTCGATGAAGCGACCGTCCTGCACCGCGACCACCCAGAAGGCATCGTGGGTGGTTTCGATGATGGTGCGGTATTCCGCTTCGGCCTGCAGACGATCCGTGATGTCGCGCGCCACCCCGAGAACGGCCGACTTGCCCGCGTAGGTAAATAAATGTACGTTGATTTCCACGGGAATGCGGCGACCGTCCTTGGCGACATGCACCCGCCTGATGGTGGCCTGCCAGTTTTCGTGAAGCGTGCGCAAAAACTCCGGATCATCCGGCATGCCGTGTTCGGGTGCGTCGACATCGGCTGGACTCATCTGCAACAGCTCCTCGCGGGTGTAGCCGAGGCGTTGGCAGGCGATTTCGTTGACTTCGAGGAATTTCCCGGGCTGGCCGTCAGGCTTGGTTTCCGCCACGAAAATGGCGTCGCTGCCGCTGTTGAACAATTGCCGCAGACGTTGTTCGCTCTCCTCCAGGGCTTGTTGCGTAATCTCCTGCTCACGCTCGCGCTGGTCGATGGCGGCCACCATTCCGCCCAGCGCATCCGCCACATCGGCGATTTCGTCCGTCTGCCCGGCGCGGGCGCTGGCCAGCCGCTTTTCCAGGTTCGGCGTGATCTGGCGGGAGGATGCATACTCACCGACGGCACCGCCCAGTTCTGTGACGCGCCGAGTCTGACGCATCAGCCACAAACCGATGGTGAGCCACAGCACCAGGCCGTCGACAATGGGAATGACGCTCATGCCGACCGCCAGTTCGGCCGTCGAAAACAGCGTGGTAACCGGTGCCTCGACGCGCAGGAGGATCGGATCGCCCGCCTGCCCGCCCCAGGAGAGTTCGCGGACTTCGCGGTCGTCGTCGGATATGCTGCCTTGCTGTCGTTCGATCGCTGCATAGCCGCCCGAACTGGCCAGCATCCGGCCATCGAGCAGGGCGCTGAGCACGATGCCTGGCGCACCCAGTTGGCTCAGGAGCGCATTGTCGATGCGGAAGAAAATGGCAATGCGTCCGGTGCCGCGGGTTTCGCCCAGCCAGATGGGAAGGACGAAGACGCGATACAGCGTCCGCCCTTCCTCGTCCAGGTAATGGCCGAAGGATGCCTTGGCGGAATCGGGAATGTCGGCGAGTTGGAGATCCTTGCCGAACTCGAAGACCTTCTGTCCATCCCGTGTCTGGATCAGCATGTAGGTGAAACGCCGATCGGTGCCCTGGATGGTCATGAAAGCCTGGAGTACCTCCGTGGCGGTATGCGCATCCTCCAGCGCGCGCGTGTATTCCATGCGCACCTTGAAGTCGCGGCTCTGGATTTCCCAGTCGCGCTCAAGCTGCTCCAGGCGTGCCGCATAGAATTCGACGAGGCTTTCCGAGCGCTCTTGCGCCGCCTTGTGTAGCGCGGCCCGATAGAGCCCGACCGAACCCATCGCGATCAGCGCGACCAGCAGGCCAAGGCTGACCACCAGCCGGACGGCCGCCTGCCAGCCAATCGAGTCGCGCCGCTTCATCCGCCCTTTCCATTCATGTCAGCCGTGCCTTCCGCACGCTTTCAGTCGCGCCGGCCGGCCCACCGGTCGACCAGCATGTTTTCCACCGACAGTTCCTTGCCTGGCATGCCGGGTTCCAGGCTGCCATGGAAAAAGACATCGGTTTCCTTGAGCTGGGACGTCGAGAACTTGCCGTCATGGCTGAAGGATTTCGGATATTTCTTGAGGGCCAGCACCAGCGCGGTACGTTCATCGCCCGCCTTGACGCCCAGCACGTCGGCGACCTGTTCGGGCGTATGGCTGGCGATCCAGGCCAGGCTTTTCTTGATCATGCGCACCATCTTCTCGACCTTGGCCGGTTCCTTCGCGATCACGTCGCTGCGGGTTTCGAGGGCGGCATGCAGGAAATTGGTGCCCTTGATGTCGCGCACCGTCTCCGGCTGGGCAAGGTGGGCCAGGAAGAACACCTTGCCATCCCCTTGCAGGCGCGAAGCGAATGGTTCGTCGCCCACCACCGCGTCGGCGGCGCCGGAGATCATCAGCGAGGACTGCTCGACCCAGCTCTGACCGGCCGGCACGATGCGCACATCCTCGGTGGATACGCCATCCGACTTGAGCAGCAGTTCGGCGAGTTGCTGCGACGTGGTCTTGCTGAACTTCGTGCTGGTATTCACGCCGATCACCTTGCCGCGCAGGTCGGCGATGCGCTTGACCTTGTCCTTGAGTCCGGAGCGGACCATCAGCACGAAAAGAGGCGCGTCATTCACCGGTGCGATCACCACCACGTCGCCGCCGTTGGCCTTGAGCGACATCGCGGCTGGCACCCCGGCCACGGCGAAATCGGCGTTCTTCGTGACCATGTTGTTCATCGCCACCGCGCCGCCACCCGTATGGAGAATCTGAAGATCCACGCCTTCCGCGGCATCGGCCTTGATCGCCGGAATCAGATCAACCGGCAGATAGGAAATGTTGCGCGGTCCCGGCGCGCTGACGACGATGCGTTGAAGGTCGGCGGCCTGGATCAGACCCGCCCACAACAGCAATAACAGTCCGGCGGCTTTCTTCATTTCCTCGCCCTCACGAAAGTATTATTCAGAAAGCCGAATACTAGCCTGATCAGGCCACCCAGCGCCGCGCATTGCGGAACATGGTCATCCACGGGCTATCCTCGCCCCATCCCTCCGGATGCCAGGACATCTGCGCCGTGCGGAAGACGCGCTCGGGGTGCGGCATCATGATGGTGAAACGGCCGTCGGGCGTGGTCACGCCGGTGACGCCGTCGGGCGAGCCGTTGGGGTTGAATGGATAGGCCGCCGCCGGTGCGCCACGGTGATCGACGAACCGTGCCGCCAGGACTGACTTTTGCTCGCCGGCGAACACGGCACGGCCCTCGCCGTGCGAAACGACCACCGGCAGTTTCGAACCAGCCATGCCGGAGAAAAAGATCGAGGGCGAAGCCATGATCTCGACCATCGTGAAGCGCGCCTCGAACTGTTCGGACCTGTTGCGATGGAAAGTCGGCCAGCCCTGCGCGCCGGGGATGATGGATGCGAGATTGCTCATCATCTGGCAGCCGTTGCAGACACCCAAAGCAAACGTATCGGCGCGCTGGAAGAAGGCGGAGAACTCGTCCTTGAGGCGCGCGTTGAAGAGGATCGACTTGGCCCAGCCCTGGCCGGCGCCGAGCACGTCGCCGTAGGAGAAGCCGCCGCAGGCGGCGAAGCCCTTGAAGTCGGCCAGATGCACGCGGCCGGCCATGAGGTCGGACATGTGCACATCCACCGCCGCGAAGCCGGCGCGGTCGAAGGCGGCGGCCATCTCGACCTCGCCATTGACGCCCTGCTCGCGCAGGATCGCGATCTTGGGTTTCGCGCCGGTGACGACGAAGGGGGCGGCCGGATCGAATGTGAGCGATGCGGACAAACCAGGATCAGCCGCGTCGAGCAGCGCGTCGAACTCCTCCTGCGCGCAGGCCGGATCGTCGCGCAGCCTGGCGATCTGGTAGCTGGTCTCGCTCCAGGCGCGCTGCAGCTCGATGCGCGTGGCGCCGAAGACGAGCTTCGAATTGCGCCAGACGCGGATCTCGTCCTTGCCGTTGAGCGTGCCGATCATGTGGGCACAGGCGCCGAGGCCGGCGTCGCGCAGGGCCTGCATCACCGTCGGGCGGTGGTCGCGCAGCACCTGGATCACGGCGCCGAGTTCCTCGTTGAACAGCGCGGCGATCAGGCGGTCGCGCATGCGGCCATCCACCATCTCGGGATAGCGCTCGATGCCGTCCACATCGTTCATGAGCGGGTCGTAGCAAAGCGTGTCGAGGTTCAGCGACACGCCGGTGCGGCCGGCGAAGGCCATCTCGCAGACGGTGGCGAACAGGCCGCCGTCGGAGCGGTCGTGATAGGCGAGCAGCATGCCGGCGCGGTTGAGGTGCTGGATGAGGGCGAAGAAGGCCTTGAGCCTGTCGGCGTCGGCATCCGGCGGCACGTCGGCAGAGACGCCATACACCTGCGCCAGCGCCGAGCCGCCGAGGCGGTTCTGGCCGGCGCCGAGGTCGATGAGGATCAGCTCGGTCTCGCCTTCCTGCGCCGCGCCCTTGTCGCGCTGGAGTTGCGGCGTCAGGGTCCTGCGGATGTCGGCGCAGGGCGCGAAGGCGGTGGCGATCAGCGACAGCGGCGCGGTGACCATCTTCTCCCGGCCGTTTTCGTTCCACTTGGTGCGCATCGACAGGGAATCCTTGCCGACGGGAATCGAAACGCCGAGGGCCGGGCAGAATTCGAGGCCGACGGTCCTGACCGTGTCGAACAGCGCGGCGTCCTCATGGCCGTGGCCGGCGGCCGCCATCCAGTTGGCGGAGAGCTTGATCTTCGTGATGTCGCCGATGTCCGCGGCGGCGAGGTTGGTGATCGCCTCGCCCACCGCCATGCGGCCCGAGGCCGGCGCGTCCAGAAGGGCGATGGGGGTACGCTCGCCCATGGCGAAGCATTCGCCGAGGTTGGTGTCGTAGCCCATGGCCGTCACGGCCACGTCGGCCACCGGCGTCTGCCAGGGGCCGACGAACTGGTCGCGCGCGGTCAGGCCGCCGACGGTGCGGTCGCCGATAGTGATGAGGAAGCTCTTCGAGGCCATGGCCGGCAGGCGCAGCACGCGAAAAGCCGCCTCCTTCAGGTCGATCTGCGCGAGGTCGAGGGCCGGCATCGCCACGGCCTTGCGCCGGGCGTCGCGGTGCATGCGCGGCGGCTTGCCGAGCAGCACGTCCATCGGCATGTCGACGGGCTGGTTGCCGAAATGATCGTCCTTGACGACGAGCTGACGTTCCTCGGTCGCAGCGCCGATCACGGCGAAGGGACAGCGCTCGCGTTCGCACAGCGCGGCGAATTCGGCGAGCCGATCCGGGCCGATGGCCAGCACGTAGCGCTCCTGCGCCTCGTTGCACCAGATCTCGCGCGGCGCCATGCCGGGCTCCTCGTTCGGCACGGCGCGCAGGTCGAAGATCGCGCCGCGTCCCGCGTCGTTGGCGAGTTCGGGCATCGCATTCGAGATGCCGCCGGCGCCAACGTCGTGGATGGCGAGGATGGGATTGGCGTCGCCCATTTGCCAGCAGCGGTCGATGACCTCCTGGGCGCGACGCTGCATCTCCGGATTGCCGCGCTGCACCGAGGCGAAGTCGAGGTCGGCCGTATTGGTGCCCGTCGCCATTGACGAGGCCGCGCCGCCGCCGAGGCCGATCAGCATGCCGGGGCCGCCGAGCTGGATCAGTTGGGTGCCGGCGGGGAACTGCTCCTTGAAGGCATGCCGATCCGAAATGTTGCCGACGCCGCCGGCGATCATGATCGGCTTGTGGTAGCCGCGCATCTCGCCGTCGAACTCCTGCTCGTAGGTGCGGAAGTAGCCGGCGAGATTCGGGCGGCCGAATTCGTTGTTGAAGGCGGCCGCGCCGAGCGGCCCCTCGATCATGATGTCCAGCGCCGAAGCAATGCGGTCGGGTTTGCCGTAATCCGACTCCCAGGGCTGGCCGTAGCCGGGAATCTTCAGGTCGGAAACCGAGAAGCCGGACAGGCCGGCCTTGGGCTTGGAGCCGCGGCCGGTGGCGCCCTCGTCGCGGATTTCGCCGCCGGAGCCGGTGGCGGCGCCGGGGAAGGGTGAAATCGCCGTCGGGTGGTTGTGCGTCTCGACTTTGGCGAGGATGTGGGTCATGTCCTCCACATACGCATACGAACCATCGGATCGCGGGTAGAAGCGCTTGACCGAAGCACCCTCGATCACGGCGGCGTTGTCGGAATAGGCGACCACCGTGCCTGCGGGATGGGCCTTGTGCGACTCGCGGATCATGCCGAACAGCGACAGCGGCTGCTCGGCGCCGTCGACGGTCCAGGAGGCGTTGAAGATCTTGTGGCGGCAGTGCTCGGAGTTCGCCTGGGCGAACATCATCAGCTCGACGTCGGTCGGATTGCGGCCGGCCTTGGTGAAATTCTCGACGAGGTAGTCGACCTCGTCTTCCGAGAGCGCGAGGCCCAGTTCGCCGTTGGCCTTGACCAAAGCGGCGCGGCCTCCGGCGATCACATCGATGGTGGTCAGCGGCTGTGGCGCGACGTGGTGGAACAGCTGCTCGGCGGCGGCAAAGGAATCGAGCACCGATTCGGTCATGCGGTCGTGCAACCGGGCGGCATCGAGCTTGCCCTTGGCGTGATAGGCGATGCCGCGCTCGATGCGCCGGATGCCGGCGAAGCCGCAGTTATGCGCGATGTCGGTCGCCTTCGACGACCAGGGCGAAATCGTGCCGAGGCGCGGCGTCACCAGCAGCGGCGCTCCCGCCGGCGCGGGCGGCAAGTTCGCGGGGATGCCCAGCAGGTCCTTGAGGCGGACCAGCTCCCGATCGTCCGGCAGGGCGTCGGCTTCGACGAAATACCAGTGCTCGGCGACGAGTGGCTGACCGGCCTGTTCGGCGATGCGGCCAAGACGGGAAAGGGAGAACGCGGCGGCGCCGCGGAGGGCAAGGAATTCGGCCATGAATGGAAGAGAAAAACGGGAAATGGGAGGCAATCCGCCAGGCAGGGCTACAATTATATTCTTTGCGTCCGGCCCCAGCTCTCCCATGGTCTCCATCCCGCTGCAGGAAATCGTCGGCAAGATCGCCGCGCTGACCGACCACCGCGACATCGACATGCTCGAAGCGAGCCTGTTGAGGACGGTCAACGAACTGCTCTCCCCCGAGTGGGCATCGATCTACCACGTCAGCGAGCACGAGCCGCCTGAGTTCTCGATGCGGGTGCAGGGCGAAGCACTGTCGCACGATGCCCCCCGCGAAACGTTCTCCGCGCTGGCCAGCACGCCCGGCGTGACGGCTTTTTCGATCATCGGCCGCGGCCGCGTGGTGATCGCCTATCTCGTCATGTCGCGCGCCGAAGCGCTTTCCGCCGACGAGCAGCAGACGATGTCGAACCTGTTCCGCATCTACGACAACTACCTGTCGGTGCTGAAAGACTCCCAGATCGACCGTCTGACCGGCCTGCTCAACCGCCACACCTTCGACTACCAGCTCGAAAAGGCCCTCAACCTCATCCGCGAGGCCTACAAGGACGACAAGCTCGGCCAGCAGCGCCGCCAGAAGCAGACCGGGGCGTTCTTCCTCGGCGAGATCGACATCGACTTCTTCAAGCAGATCAACGATTCCTTCGGCCACATCTACGGCGACGAAGTGCTGCTGATCATCGCACGCATCCTGCAAAGCACCTTCCGCAAGACCGACCTGATCTACCGCTTCGGCGGGGAGGAGTTCATCGTGATCGTTTACGTGGATAACCGGGAAGAGGCCGAAATGACTTTCGAGCGCATGCGCCGCACCGTCGAGAACCATGCCTTCCCGCAGGTGGGCAAGGTCACCGTCAGCGTCGGCATCACGCGCATCAGCGACTCTTCGGTGCCGATCGAACTGCTCGGCCATGCCGACCAGGCCCTCTACTATGCCAAGAACCACGGCCGCAACCGGGTCTGCTTCTACGAAACCCTCATCGCCGAAAAGAAGCTGCAGACGCATCGCAGCAACAACGAGGTCACGCTGTTCGAGGCTTGATTCCGCGCCGGCCGGCCATATAGTCCATCCTTTCAGCAGCAATATCCGCAGAAAGGAAAGCCCATGACCGCACATGCCTGCGACGTCAGCGTCGCCGATTTCGACGCCAAGGTGCTGGCCGCGTCGCGCGACGTTCCCGTCCTCGTCGATTTCTGGGCGCCCTGGTGCCAGCCCTGCCGCATCCTCAAACCCATCCTCGAAAAACTGGCCGCCGAATTCGGGGGCCGCTTCATCCTCGCCAAGGTGAATTCCGACGAGAATCAGGAATTGTCTGCCCGCTATGGCGTGCGCGGCATCCCGGCGGTCAAGGCCTTCGTCGGCGGGCAGCTCGTGGATGAATTCACCGGTGCCCTGCCGGAAGGGCAGATTCGCGAATTCCTCGAACGCTTGATCCCCTCCCCCGCCGAACCCCTGCGCCTGGAGGCGCTGGCCCTCGCCACCGCCGGCGAGACGGCCGCCGCGCGCCAGAAGCTGGTCGAGGCGATCAACCTCGACCCGCGCAACGACGTCGCCTACCTCGATTTCATCGAACTGGGCCTCGATGCCGGCACGGACGCGGCGCTGGCCGAGGCGCGCGAACTGCTCGATACCGTGGCCGAACGGGCGCGCGACCGGGATCGCGTGGATGCCCTGCGCGCCCGCCTGCAACTCGCCAGCACCAGCGGCGACGCGAATCCCGCCGCGCTGCGCGACCGGCTGGCTGCCCATCCGGACGATCTCGATGCCCGCTTGCAACTCGCCAACGCCCTGGCGCTGTCCCGCGACTATCGCGGCGCGCTGGAAAACCTGCTCGACATCGTGCGCCGCGACCGGACCTGGAACGAGGAAGCCGGCCGCAAGGGCATGCTCAACCTGTTTACCCTGCTTTCTGCCCAGCCCGGCCAGGACGACCTGGTGCGCGAGTTCCGCATCGCGCTGTCCCGCACGCTGAACTGAGGTCCGGTCGCCGTCCCGCCGGGACTGACTTTTTTCAGAGGTTCAGGCCGGCGAGCGGTTCCGGCGTGTGCAGGGCGAAGCCCTGCGCATAATCGACACCCAGTTTCCGCACCACGTCCAGCACCTGCGGGCTGGTGACGAATTCGGCGACGGTATGCAGCTTGCGCAGGCTGGCGAGCCGCACCATCGATTCGATCACGGCGCAATCGTCCATGTCGTGGTCGGCGTTGCGCACGAACATGCCGTCGATCTTGAGCGTCTGCACGCGGAAGCGCTTCAGGTAGCCGAACGACGACAGTCCGCTGCCGAAATCGTCGAGCGCGAGACTGAGGCCATGCTCCGCGCAGAAACCGAAGAAGGCCAGCGCGCGGTCGAGCTGGGCGATGGCGCAGCTTTCCGTGATCTCGAAACCGACCGTGGCCGGATCGATGGAGAACTGGGTCGTCATGTGCTCGATGTATTCCGGCAAGCCGGGATCGGCCAGGGTCAGGCCCGACAGGTTGAGATACAGCTTGAGCGGCGGCTTGCCCGCGACGCGCCAGTCGCGCAGTTGACGGAAGCTGTGCTCGATGACCCAGCGGTCGATCAGCGGAATCAGGCCGTAGCGTTCCGCCGCCGGGATGAAGCGCCCGGGCGGGATCAGCTCGCCGCCATCACCGCGCATGCGCACCAGTACTTCGGCGTAATCGGGGAGACCCGGCTTGAGCGAGACGATCAACTGCGCGTGCAGTTCGAGCCGGCCGGCGCCGAGGGCGTCGGAAATCTGCGACAGCGACAGGAAATCAAGCTGGCGCTGCTGGAAATACTGGTCGGTCGGCAGGTAAAGCTGCGCGCGGTTGCGGCCGCGCTCCTTCGCGGCATAGCAGGCGGTATCGGCCGCCATTAGCAGGTCGGTGACGGTGCGCAGTTCCTGGGTGGATTGCGCGATGCCGATCGAGGCGCCGATATGGAACGAGCGTCCCTCCCAGACGAAGGGCAGGCTGCGGATGTCGTCGATGACGTGCTGGGCACGGCGTTCGGCCTCGTCCAGCGGCATGTCGCACAGTACCATGCCGAATTCGTCGCCGCCAAGGCGTGCCAGAAAGCCGAAGGAGAAGCGCACCTGCATGACCCGCGCCAGATGCTGGAGCAGCGCGTCACCCGCCGTGTGGCCGCTGGTGTCGTTGACCAGCTTGAACTGGTCGAGGTCGATGTAGAAGACAATGACCTTCCCGGGCAGGCGGCTTTCCAGCTCGCGCGACAATTCACGCTCGAAGGCGCGGCGGTTGTAGAGGCCCGTCAGGGCATCGTGCGAAGCCGCATAGGCGAGTTCCTCGCGCGCGAAGTGCTGCACCGTGATATCGCGCACACTGGAACGGTAGCCGAGGCTTTCGCCTTCGTCGGTGAAGATCGGCTGCCAGGCCATCGCCACCCAGAGAATGCGGCCGTCGCGCGTTTCGATGCGGAATTCGAGGTCCTGCCCGGTCTGTCCCGACAGCGCGAGGTGGTGCTGGTGGGACACCAGTTCGCGGTCGGGCGCATGCACGAGCGGCAGCGGAAAGTTCGCCATGTGCATGCAATCGCGCACGCTATAGCCGGTCATGCGTTCGACGGCCGGGTTGACCCAGCGCAGCGCACCGTCGGGACCGAACCAGTTTTCCCATCCATACGTGTAATCGGCGATGGCACGGAAACGCCGCTCGCTTTCCTTGAGCGCCTCGACGCGATTCTGCACCGCCTCGGCCATCGCGTTGAAGCTGCGCGCCACCGCCGTCACCTCGTCATCGCCGTGCGGCGTCAGCCGGACGGCGAAATCGCCGCTGGCAATGCTGGCGCTGGCCCCGGTCAGCGCCACGAAATCGCGCGTCAGCCAGTAACCGGTCAGCGTCAGCAGCAGGAAGGTCAGCGTCATTTCGACCAGCGCGATCAGCACGCTCTGCTCGAACAGCGTCTCGCGGGCCTGCTGGATGAACGAGGAAGAAAGTCCGTAATGGACATTCCCGAAGGTCATACCCTCGAAATCAACTGGGAAAACGACATGAATGGTTTCGCCCCCGCCGCGTACTTCGGTGGGTGCCGGCAGCGGCTGTCCGGCAGGCCAGCCGACCGACGCAAGCGTCTGGCCACGCTGATCCGTCACCGCCAGATAGCGCACGTCCTCCGCCTTCAGCCAGCCCTCGAGGATGTCGCGCAAAGTCGCGTAGTCGCGCGCCGCCAGCGGCCCGGCCACGGCGGTCTTGTAGGCCAGTTCTGCCGCCTGGATGCGAATTTCTGCCTGCCGCGTCAAATGATGCTGAATCAGGCGAACGCTGTTGCCGACCAGGATCGCCAGCATGACCGCCTCGATCAGCAGGCTGGCGAGCAGCAGCCGTGAGCGCAACGAACGGAACAGACGCAGCGTCATCGACGGCAGTCGCTCAATCGAGCCCCATGACCCGCCGGGTGGGAGCGACATAAGGCTTGAGGGCGGCCAGTTCCTCCGCGCCCACCTCCTCGTAGCCCCCGAATCCGGTTTTCTCGAAAAAAACCCTGCCTTCGGGATGCTCGGCCGTCAGACCGAGCAAGGCCGCTTGCAAGCGGGCGATCATGGGCGCCCCGAGGCGCTTGTTGGCCAGCGTGAAGAGATGCGGAAATTTCAAACCTGTCGTCAGGATGCGAACTTGCGCCTGAATGTCGGCCGGCACCTGCCGCATGGTCGTGGTGGTCGCCAGCCCGGCATCTGCCTCGCCCAGCACGGTCGCCGTGATCGAAGCGCCATGTGAGGGCCGTTCGACGATCTGGTAATCGCGGCCGGCTTCCAGCCCGGCGCTGGCGAGCCACTGGAGGACGACGATGCGGATGAATGCGGTGCGGTCCGCCATGGCGATGCGCTTGCCGGCGAAATCCGCCGCATGCCTGACGACACTGTCCTTGGGAACCACCAGAAGGGGTTCCAGGCGGCTCTTGTAGTGAACGAGCGGCGCGTAGATGCCCTTTTCCAGGGCAATCATGGCGAAGTGGGGTGGCGAGATCGCGATATCATATTCGCCTGCCATCAGCGCGGCGATGAAGGCATCAAAACTGGCGGCGGTGTAGAACTCGACGGGATGCTGCAGGGTCGCCTCTAGGTATTTCTGCAACGGGCGATGCGTCGCGACCAGCGCCAGCGTGCTGTTGTAGGGATGCACCGCCATGCGCAAGGGACGCTGCTGCGCCAGGGACAGGCCGGGACAAGCGGCCGCGCAGCCTGCAACCAGCATGGTTTGCAGGAACGAACGTCGAGACATGCGCATCCCCTTTCGCGTTTGTAATTGATATTGGTCAATTAAAGCATAATGCCGTCCGGCAATACGCCCCAAACAATAACGAAAGTCATATTTTTTCAATGGATATTCAAGTCAGCGAATCCGCAGGGGTGCGCTACCTGCACTTCAGTTCGCACTGGATACAGGGGGCCATGCGCGTGGCCCGCCCGTTCGCGCTGGAACTCGACTACACCCGCGAGATGATGGCCGCCCTGCTCTTGCGTCCCGACGCCGACTGGCCGCGCTCGGTGCTGCTGATCGGTCTGGGCGCCGCCTCATTGACGAAATTCCTTTACCGCCACCGGCCGGAGGCCCGCCTGACCGTGGTGGAAATCGAGCCCGACGTCATTCATGTGGCGCGCCAGCACTTCAAGCTGCCGGAGGAAAACGAACGCCTGCGCATCGTCCTGGACGACGGCGCGGCCTTCGTCGCCGCCACCCGGCAGCGTTTCGACCTGATCCTCGTGGACGGCTTCGACGAAAACGCCCGCACCGGCATGCTCGACACCCTGCCTTTCTACCTCAACTGCAAGGCCAGGCTGTCAGGCAGCGGGCTGCTGGTGACCAACCTCCTGTCGAAGCGCAAGGGTACGCGCCGCTCCATCGAGCGCATCGAGGAGGCTTTCGACGGCCGGGCCCTCGCCTTTCCCTCCTGCGACAGCGGCAATGTCATCGCCTTTGCCGCCACCGGGGCGCCCGTGGAGCACGGCATCGGCGAACTCAAGGCCGGCGCGCGCCGGCTCAAAACCGCGACCGAACTCAATCTCCTGCCGACCATCAGCCGGCTGGAGCATTCGAAGCACGCGCCGGAAGGTAAACTGCGCATCTGATTTTCCCTGCGGAGACGGCATGATCAGGATTTACGGCATCAAAAATTGTGACTCGATGAAGAAGGCCTTCAACTGGCTGGACGAGCGCGGCCTCGCCTACGAGTTCCATGACTACAAGAAAGCCGGCGTGCCGCGCGAGCGGCTCGTCGCCTGGTGCAAGACGCTCGGCTGGAAGACTCTGCTCAATACCAGGGGACCGACCTGGCGCAAGCTGACGCCGGAACAACAGGACATCACGACGCAGGGCAAGGCCGTGGCGCTCATGATGGAGCACTCCAGCGTGATCCGCCGCCCGCTGGTGGAAACCGAAAGCGGCCACCTGCTGGTGGGTTTCGACCCGATCATGTTCGAGAGCTTCGTCAAATAGCATGGACTCGGTGCGCCGCTTCCTCTTCGAGGATCTCGACATCCGCGGCGCCGTGGTCGCGCTCGGCAACGCCTGGCACGAAATGAGCGCCGGGCGCGACGATTCGCCCGCCGTGCTCGCGCTGCTGGGTGAACTGGCCGCCGTGGCCGCGCTGATCGCCGGCAACCTGAAAACACCGGGGCGCCTGACATTTCAGTTGCAGGGCCACGGCGCGGTGTCCCTGCTGATGGTCGATTGCGACGAACAGTTGCGGCTGCGTGGCACGGCGCGGCACGATGCCGCCGTCCCGCCGGGGCTGACTTTTCGGGAGTTGCTTGGCGATGGGCAACTGGTGCTGACCCTGCAGTCCAACCAGGGTGCCCCCTGGCAGAGCATCGTGCCGCTGGCCGGCGACAACCTGAGCCAGGTGCTCGAGCACTATCTGACCCAGTCGGAACAACAGCCTTCCCGTCTGCTCCTGACGGCAGATGAGCGATTTGCCGGAGGATTGTTCCTGCAGAAGCTGCCGGACGCCGATGCCCGGGACGCGGACGGCTGGAACCGGATCGGGCACCTTGCCGCCACGCTCAAGCCGGCCGAACTGGCCGCGCCGGCGCACGACCTGCTGATGCGCCTCTTTCCGGAAGAGAACATCCGCCTGTTCGAACCGCGGCCGGTGCGCTACCACTGCCCGCGCGACGAGGAGAAGGTGCTGGGCATGCTGCGCGGGCTGGGCCGCGCCGAGGTCGAGGCGGCCATCGCCACGCATGGCGCGCTGGTCGTCGAGGACGACGTCTGCCGCCAGACCTACCGCTTCGGCGCCGACATCGTCCCCCGGCTGTTCGACAACTAGCCGGCCGCTACTTCACCAGTTTGAACTGCGCGACCATGTTGCGCAGTTCGGAGGCGGAAACCGCCAGCGCCTCGGCGCTGTGCAGCGCGCTCTGGGCGGCCGTGGTGTTCTGCTCGATCAGGGTGGAGACCTGCTCCATGTTGACGGCCACGTCCTGACTGGCGATCGCCTGCTCGCGCGAGGCGGAAGCGATGGTATCGGCCATCGACGCCACCTCGTCGCTCGACGCGCGGATCTGGTCGAGGCCGGCGACGCTGCTGCGCATCAGCTCGATACCCTGCTCGACCTCGCGGGCGGCCTGCTCCATCGAGGACACGGCCTGTTGCGTGACGTTCTGGAATTCGCTGACGGTGGTGTTGATGTCGGAGGTCGAGGTCGAGGTTCGTTCGGCCAGCTTGCGCACCTCGTCGGCGACGACGGCGAATCCCCGGCCCTGTTCGCCGGCGCGCGCCGCCTCGATGGCGGCGTTGAGCGCCAGCAGGTTCGTCTGCTCGGCGATTTCTCGGATGGTGTTGGTGATCACGCCGATCTTCTCGATCGCGCGATTGAGATCGCCGATGGTCGCGCTCGACGCCTGCACGGCGCCGACCACGCGCGAAGTCGCCTCCATGCTGCTGTCCATGCTGCGGGTGCTTTCCGCCACCAGCTGCTTGGAGCGCGAGGCCGCCTCCGCCGTGCTATCCACGCTCGACGACACTTCGGCGACCGACTGGGTCAGTTCCTCGGTGGCCGCCGCCGTGCCCTGAACGCGGTCCTGCTGCTGGATCGACTGCTCGACCACCTGGCCCATGTCCTGCGACAGCCGTCGGCTTTCCTCGTCCAGCGACAGTGATACCTGGCGCACCTCGTCAAGGATCACCTTCAGATGAACCTGCATGGCGGCCAGGGCGCACATGAGCTGGCCGGTTTCTCCTCGGCCCGAGGTATCGATATCATCCGTCAGGACGCCCTCGGAAATGCGGTCGAAATAGCCGATAGCCTGGCGAATCGGCTTGACCATGCCGTTGATCAGCATGCCGCCCACCACCATCAGCAAACCGCCGGCAAGCGTGAAGGCCGCGCCCAGCGTACCGACCAGCCCGGCATCGCCGCTCGCGAAGGCCGTTCCGGTCAGGACGGCGAGCATGAGGGCCAGAATGCCCAGCACCACCTGCATGCGCAACTGCACGCTCACCGTGCCGCCGGCCCGCTTCGGCAAGCTGGCCTGCTTGGCGTTGATCTTCTGGTAGAGCGCCTCGGCCTGCGAGACCTGGGCGCGCGAGGGGGCGGAGCGGACCGACATGTAGCCGGTGGTCTCGCCGTTCTTGCGCAGGGGCACGACGAAGGCATCGACCCAGTAATGGTCGCCATCCTTGCTGCGGTTCTTGACGATGCCGCGCCACGGCCGGCCAGTCTTCACCGTCGCCCAAAGGTCGGCGAATGCCTCCGGTGGCATGTCCGGGTGGCGGACGATATTATGGCTTTTGCCGAGCAGTTCCTCTTTCGAAAAGCCGGCAATGTCGATGAAGGCGTCGTTGCAGTAGGTGATGACGCCTTTAAGATCCGTCTTTGAAACCAGATACTTGCCGTCCGGAAACGGCTTCTCGCGTTGGGTCACCGGACCGTTGTTTTTCATTTTCAGCCTTCCATCGGGGAAATATGTTGATTTTCGTAGTGTAAGGATGCCGGCGGCAAGCTTATCGCAGATTAAAGCGAGTCACCCCCCCCTATCTTCTGCGATTGAAATGACGGCGAGGGCCGAAGCCCCCGCCGGTAGCCATTCTGTTTGTTGGACGGCTACGTCCTCAGCAGGCCTTAAGCGGCCAGTGCGTAACGCTCATCGTTGGCGTTTGTGGTTTTGCGCGGATTACGTCCGTCGCCTTTCGAGTCGCCTGCTAGCCTTGTTCGCCCCGTCGAAGCCAGTGCACCCCCCCAGTGGTGGAGGTGGGCGGAATCGAACCGCCGTCCGGAACGCTTCCGGTTTGCCGGAATTACGACCATGCCCGGATTATCGGGGCTGGAACCGGGTTTTGCAAGGCAATATGTGTATATTCCTTGACGTGCGTCATAACCGTGGAACAGTTCGCGGGGATAATTGATGCGAGGTAGATACACTAGAAATATGTCAGCAATGAAAAGGGGAACCTGACAGTGAAAACCATCATGCTGGTCGATGACTCGGCCACCATCCTGCTCTCAATCTCCAACATCCTGTCCAAGGCGGGGTATGGCGTCGAAAAGGCCGCCAACGCCAACGAGGGCCTCAACAAGTTCAAGGCCGGCGTGAAGGTCGATCTCCTGATCACCGACCTCAACATGCCTGGCATGAACGGCATCGAGTTCATCAAGGAGGTGCGCAAGCTACCGCAATACAAGTTCATGCCCATCCTCTTCCTGACCACCGAGTCGCAGCAGTCGAAGCGCGCCGAGGCCAAGGCGGCGGGCGCTTCCGGCTGGCTCGTGAAACCGGCCACCGCCGATGAACTGCTCAACACCATCAAACTCGTGCTGAGGTAGGCAGGCGTGGATATCCTCCAGCTCATGCGGCGTGCGACGCTGGTCGCGCTGATCGTCGGTTTCGGCGCCAGCGCTGTCGTCTACTTCTTCAACGAGTGGTTCCACCAGAGCTTCCTGCCGCTCCTGGGCTTGGCCTCGCCGGTCGGCGACGCGGTGGGCACCTTCCTCATCGTCATCGCCGCTTTCCTTACCCAGCGCCTCGTTTCGGTCATGCTGTTCCGCGACTGGATGCTCGGCATGTCGCAGCGCGAGGCCGAAGTGACGCTGCGTGCCGACAGCTACATTTCCGCCGCCGAGCAGGTGGGCAGCGAGCTCAAGCAGGTCGGCACCTTCAACAACGTGGTGCGCGGCCAGCTCAACACCATCGTCGAGGAAACCGAGAAGGCAGCCTACGACATCACCTCGCGCCTGCAGAGCATCGACGAGATCATCACCCGGCTGAGCAGTTTCGTCGATTCCAGCACCCAGGAGACGAACGACCTGATCGAGGCATCGGAGGCCCGCATCGCCCAGAACCGCGCACTGATCGACCGGCTCGACCAATACATCGCCCAGCGGGTATCCGAAGCGGAAGCCGACCAGCAGCGCATCTCCCTCGTCGTGCAGGAAGCGCGTTCGCTGATCAAGCTGGTCGACCTGATCAAGAGCATTTCCGGCCAGACCAACCTGCTGGCGCTCAACGCCGCCATCGAGGCGGCGCGCGCCGGCGAGGCCGGGCGCGGCTTCGCGGTGGTCGCCGACGAAGTGCGCAAGCTGTCGGCGGAAACCGACAAGGCCGTCGGTCAGATCAACCAGGGCATCCAGGCCGTGGCGACCTCGATCGAATCGCAGTTCCAGGACAAGCTGCAGCACAGCAACATCCAGCAGGAACGCGACGCCCTGCAGGGCTTCTCGACGCAACTGAATGACCTCGGCAAGAACTACCAGGAAATGACCCAGCACGACGCCGAGGTACTGGCGCAGGGGCGCGACTCCAGCCAGAAGCTGTCGGCGATGTTCATGGACGCGCTGGCCAGCGTGCAGTTCCAGGATGTGACCCGCCAGCAGATCGAGCAGGTCATCGACGCCCTCAACCGTCTCGATGGCCATGCGGGACTGCTCGCCGAACGGCTGGAGGCCTTCGACGACCCGCATTTCGAGCTGCGCCCACTCGCCACGCACCTAGACGAAATCTACAGCAACTATGTCATGAGCTCGCAGCGCGACACCCACCACAGCGCCCTGCAAGACGGCCACGGCGCCGTCAAGGAACAGGGCGGCCCCAAGGTCGAGCTGTTCTAAGCCCAGGAGGAAGCGATGACGGAATTCGCCACCCAGACCACCACGGACGGTGCCCTGCACCTGATCCTCGACGGTCCGATGACCATCTACAACGCCGGGGAGATAAAGGAGCAGCTGATGAGCGGCCTGCAAACCTCATCCATCCTCGAAATCGACCTCTCGCATGTCGGCGAAATGGACACCGCCGGCTTCCAGCTGCTGGTGATGGCGAAGCGCGAAAGCATGCGGCGCGGCCATACCCTGCGCATCGTCGCGCACAGTCCCGCCGTGCGCGAGGTGATCGACTTCTACAACATGGATGCATTCTTCGGCGACCCCATGGTCATCCCCGCTGAACACTGACGTGCCGCCCCACCGAATCGAGGACTCCGAAATGGAAGAAATCTACAGCGTATTCGCCCAGGAAGCCCGCGAACAGTTGACGGCCATGGAAGACGGCCTGTTGCGCATGGAACAGGGTGACCAGGATGCCGAAACCCTCAACGCCATCTTCCGTGCCGCCCACACCATCAAGGGCGCCTCGGGCGTGGTCGAAATCCACCACGTCGAGAAGTTCACCCACATTCTCGAAAATCTGCTCGACAAGCTGCGCAACGGCGAGATGCAGGTCAGCAGCGACATGATTACCGCGCTGCTGCAGGGCTGCGACCATATCGGCGCCCTGCTCGACCGCGTCGACCAGGGCTACATGGACGAAGACCCCGCCGTGGCCGCCGCCGGCGAAGCCACCGCCGCCACCCTGCGCGCCTTCACCGGCGGGGCGGCGACTGCGGAGCAGGCTGGCATGGTCGAAGCCAGTGTCGGCACCGTGGAACGCGCCGGCGGCGACACGGCGATCTCCGACTGCTGGCACATCTCGATCCGCTTCGGCCGCGACGTTCTCAGGATGGGCATGGAACCGTTGGCTTTTCTCCGTTATTTGCTCAACCTCGGCGAGATCGTCCACCTGACCACCCTCAGCGACGCCATGCCGCTAGCCGAGGACATGGACCCGGAAGCCTGCTACCTCGGTTTCGAGATCACCCTGCGCTCGCACGCCACCAAGGAACAGATCGAAAACGTCTTCGCCTTCTGCCGCGACGAATGCGATCTATACATCCTCCCGCCCAACAGCAAGGTCGGCGACTATCTCAACCTCATCGAACACCTGCCCGAGGAGAACATGCGGCTGGGCGAGATCCTCGTCAAGTCGGGCGCCATCACGCAGGAAGAACTCGACCAGGGGTTGCGGCGCCAGAAGGCCGCCGCGAAAATCGCCGAGGCCACCGAGCAGCCCACTCCGCAGCTCGGCGACATTCTCGTCGACAAGAAGATGGTGCAGCCCGAGATCGTCGAGGCCGCCGCCGCCAGGCAGAAGCAGGTGCAGGAGAAGAAGACCGCCGAGGCCCGCCTCATCCGCGTGCAGGCCGACAAGCTCGACCAGCTCATCGACCTCGTCGGTGAGCTGGTGATCGCCGGCGCCAGCGCCAACCTGCTGGCCCAGAAAAGCGGGCAGGGTTCTCTGGTCGAAGCCACCTCGGTGCTTTCGCGCCTGGTCGAGAACATCCGCGATTCCGCCCTGCAACTGCGCATGGTGCAGATCGGCGAGACCTTCAACCGCTTCAACCGCGTGGTGCGCGACACCTCCCGCGAGCTGGGCAAGGACATCGACCTCGTCATCAGCGGCGCCGAGACCGAACTCGACAAGTCGGTCGTCGAGAAGATCGGCGACCCGCTGATGCACCTCGTGCGCAACGCCATGGACCACGGCATCGAGCCCGCCGAGGTGCGCGAGGCCAAGGGCAAGCCGGTCAAGGGCCGCCTCGAACTCAACGCCTATCACGACTCCGGCAGCATCGTCATCGAGGTGGTGGACGACGGCGGCGGCCTGAAAGCCGACAAGATCCAGGCCAAGGCCATCGAGAAAGGCATCATCCAGCCCGGCCAGACGCTTTCCGAACAGGAGATCGTCAACCTCATCTTCGAGGCCGGCTTCTCCACCATGGAAAAGGTCAGCAACCTCTCCGGGCGCGGCGTCGGCATGGACGTGGTCAAGCGCAACATCCAGGCCCTGCGCGGCACGGTCGACGTCAAGACGGAAGTCGACGTCGGTTCGCGTTTCATCATCCGCCTGCCGCTGACGCTGGCCATCATCGACGGCTTCCTGACCTCGGTGGGCGATGCTTCCTACGTCATTCCGCTCGACAGCGTGGTCGAATGCCTCGCACTGCAAGACGACGCCACGCGCGGCCACATGCTCAACCTGCGCGGCGAGGTGCTGCCCTTCATTCGTTTGCGCGAGTTCTTCGACGTCGAAGGCGCGCCGCCGCAGCGCGAGAACGTCGTCGTCATCTCCGCCGGCGGCCAGAAGGCCGGCATCGTCGTCGACCAACTGCTCGGCGAATTCCAGACCGTCATCAAGCCGCTCGGCAACCTGTTCAAGCACCTGCGCGGCATCGGCGGTTCCACCATCCTCGGCAGCGGGGAGGTGGCGCTGATCCTCGACGTGCAGGCGCTGACGCAGCTCGCCGGGCAGGCCGAGGAACGCCGCGCCTCCCCGCCTCAACGCATCGGCGCGGCCATGCTGTCCGAAAGAGAATAGGCCACGATGAAACCGATTTCACGGAAGGAGAGCGAAACATGAGCAATCTGGTCAAGGCACAGAACGGCGCGGTCACCGCCGCGAAAAGCACCGGCGGCGGCGATACCCATCAATACCTGACCTTCACCCTCGGGGGCGAGATGTTCGCCGTCGGCATTCTCAACGTGAAGGAGATCATCGAATACGGCAATCTCACCGAGATTCCGATGATGCCCGCCTTCATCCGCGGCGTGATCAACCTGCGCGGCGCCGTGGTGCCGGTGGTCGATCTGGCGGCGCGCTTCGGCGGCAAGATCAGCGCGGTGCAGCGCCGCACCTGCATCGTCATCGTCGAGGTGACGCAAGAGGACGCCAGGCACGATATCGGCATCATGGTCGACGCCGTCTCCGAGGTGCTCGAAATTCCCGCCAGGGACATCGAGCCACCGCCCGCCTTCGGCGCGAAGATTCGCGCCGACTTCATCGCCGGCATGGGCAAGGTCGATGGCAAGTTCGTCATCATCCTCGAAATCCAGCGCGTCCTTTCCGTCGACGAGATGGCGCTGCTCGCCAACGTCAACCAAGCCAGCCCGTCCGATCCGGAAGCCATTGCCGCATAAGCAATTCACCGCCAACCGGCCACCCTCGGAATGACCGACCCGCAAGACAACAGCAATCAACCGGTCGCCCTGCGGCCACCGCGATAAGGAAATTTGCCATGGCAAGCATCAAGAATCTGAGCATCAAGTGGCGCATCACGGGAATCATCATGGTGATGTTCGTCGCCATCGTCGCCGTCGCCTTCATCGGCCTCAACCTGGCGCAGTCGGCCAATCAGGGCGGACGCGACACCTACGAACTTAGCATGAAACCGACGCAAAATCTGGCGGAGATATCGCATCTCATGTCGGAAAACCGCAGCCAGATCATGCTTGCCCTGCAGCACGACCCCACCAGCGCGGGCGCCAAGCTGCACGATCATCCGATCACGATGCACACCGATGCGATCATCAAGAATCGCGACGAGGTCGCCGTGCTGTGGGACGGCTACATCAAGATGATCGACGATCCCGAGGAAAAGAAACTGGCCGACGAGTTCGCCGAAAAACGCAGCCTATACGTCAAGGAAGGCCTGATGACCGCGCACGAGTTGCTGCTGGCGGGCAACTACATGGAAGCACAGCTCACCCTGCTGAAGAAGGTCAACCCGCTCTATGCCCAAGCCACCGCTGCCGGCGCCAAGGTCGAGGAGTTTCTGGAGGGCGAGGTCAAGGGACGGCTCGAGAAAAGCGAAAACGATTTCAACAACAGCCGCAACACCATCGTGATCGGCGTCGGCGTGCTGCTGGTGCTGATCGTGCTTGCCTCGCTCTGGATCATCCGCAGCATCACCGGTCCCCTGTCGCGCGCCGTGGATGCCGCTACCCGCCTGTCGGAAGGCGATCTGACGGTCAAGATCGCGGTCGACTCGAAGGACGAAATGGGACAACTACTGCTGGCAATGCAAACGATGGTGGAAAAACTGACATCCATCATCAGCGAGGTCAACGTCGCCTCGGACGCGCTCAACAATGCTGCCGGGCAGGTTTCGGCCACCGCGCAGTCGCTGTCGCAATCCTCCAGCGAGCAGGCCGCCTCGGTCGAGGAAACCACCG
>JBFMDJ010000008.1:0-132837 GCA_040754195.1 Pseudomonadota bacterium
GATGCATTCCACGCTCGGCTTCGCCTCGCCAACCAACTTCTTGCACCACTGGATCAACGCTCAGCGTGAGCAAAAGGTAGCGGCATAATGCCGCTGAGATGGAAGACGAAAAACAGAGGGAAGCTCAGGCCGCTATGGTGCTCGACAAGTGTGGCGTTGAATTTAGAGACGAGGATGCAGTTCGATCCGACTATGAAGCCGGCAAGAACTGCGCCGACGTGGCCGACGAGATTGCGGCCGAGTACGGAGACGGCAACTGAATTCTGACCATGCTGGTATGGAATGTGTAATGCGTCGATTATGGATGCTTTTCACTCCCTATATTGAGAGTTGAGCTTCGTATGATTTCCAGATGCTCGACACGATCCACCTTCATCTATCCCGACGCCTGCCTGCCTATCTCTGGTTGCTTGTCGTCATAGTTGCATTCGGCCGATATTTCACGATCAGTATCAATGTATCCGATTCTCTGCCAGGAACGATTTTTCTGGTGCAGAAATCGGTCAAGCCGGAGAAGGGAGACTTAGCCGCCTTCCGTTATGCAGGTGGCGGACCATACGAGCGCGATGCATTGTTCCTAAAGCGCATGGCAGGAATTCCAGGATCGACTGTCACAGCCAGAGATTCCGGAGACGGCTATCGCGACTACTTCGTGGACGGTCAGTTTGTGGGACGGGCCAAGCCTCTCTCGAAAACTGGCATGCCGCTCAAGCCGGGCCCGGAAGGCATCATCCCACCAGGCCGTTACTACATGGCGGCACCCAATCCCGACAGTCTCGATTCCCGCTACGCTTTGGTGGGGTGGGTCGATCATGAGCAGCTTGTTGGTCGAGCTCTCCGCATTTTCTGACCGGGAGATGGATGAATGCTTTCCTGGTGGCGAAAAAAATCAACGGAGGCCGTGCCGTCGCACGAGAAACAACCGATCTACCATTGGTCGGACGACGAGATCCCGCGCTACCCACCGTTCATGAAGGGGCTTCCGACCGTCCCCCCAGAGAAGTTGCTTGAAACACAGTCCGAGCTGATCGACAGGATCGCCGATACAGCAATCGCAACTCCCGAAATCATCGGGCGCTACTACCTTCCGGCAGTCCGTCGCTTCGCATCGTATGCGCATCTGCTCCCAGCCTCCCAGTCGCATCATCATCGTGGTGCCGGAGGCTTGCTGCGCCACTCGATTGAAGTTGGCTTGTGGGCGCTTCAGTCGGCGGACAAGGTGCTACTGGAAAGCGCGAAGTCGCCATCCCAGCGAAGGGAGATGGAACCACGCTGGCAATTGGCCGTTTTCCTCGCTGCGCTATGTCACGACGCCGGTAAGCCCGTAACGGATCTGGTAGTGACCAACAGGGATCGAACGGCAGTCTGGAAGCCAATCAAGGAGGATCTCTTTACCTGGGCATCAAAGCACCATGTTCAGGCGTACTTTCTTGACTGGCGCGAAGGGAGGGCCCGGCAACATACCGCATTGTCCAATCTGATTGGCGACCGGATTATCGGCGCGGAAACGCTTGACTGGATCGAGGAAGGCGGTACGGAATTGATCGTGTGGCTGATGGAATCCCTGACATCCAATCCAGGTCCCGCGAATCCAATCTACGACCTCGTGATCAAGGCCGATCAGACCAGTGTTGAAAGAGATCTGAAAACACTTGGCGTTGCGATGGCCGGATACGATCTGGGCGTCCCTGTCGAGCGCCATCTGACGGACATCATGCGGCGCTTTATCAAGGAAGGCATGTGGCTCGTCAATGAACCTGGTGCGCGTGTATGGAACATTGACGGCAATCTCTATCTGATCTGGCCAGCGGCTGGCGAAGAGATAGCCAGACAGGTGCGAGAGGACGGGATTCCCGGAATACCCCGTACGCCGGACGGAATTCTCGACATGCTGCTGGAGCGACAGATTGCGTTCGTCCGCGAGGATGCTGCAACGGGTGACCGCCTTTGGAAGATTGCGCCTGCGGTGTTGGTTGAAAAAATTCCTGAAATCAAACTGCCAGCTATCCGTCTTAGGGATGAGGCGATGGTTTCGACAATTCCGATCACTCCCGTTGCCGGTCGAATCCTCAACGATGCACACTCCAACCAGACAGTTGAAGCGGAGCCAAGAACTTCCCAGGTAGTTGTCGAGGCAGAGGCAATCTCGCAAGAACCGGCATCGACAGAGGTGGCTCAGCCAAATGACGAGGGATCGGTCACCGAAGGCAGTAAAGCTATCCAGTCGCGCCCCATCCCCAAGGATAAGCCAATGCAATCCCCTCGTCAGACCCCGAATCCCATCGCACTTGATGGTGCTGTCGGGGAAGCCTTGAGGGCGCTTGCGCAAGACCTCAAGTCGGGTGACAAACGATGGGGGTGGGACGCTGTCATCGATCCGCAGCAGCAGCTGCTTTTACGCTGGCCCGACGCATTCAGCGGATACGGTTTGACGGTGAAGATGATCCTGGATGAACTCGCGGTCAAAGAGTGGCTTTGGGTGGATCCAATGACCCCGCTCAAGCGCGTATTGGATGTCGAACTAAATGGTCTGCCAACGAAAGCGATTCGACTGGTGCGCGAACTTACCCCCATGTTCATATCCGAAAGCGGAGGGGAATCTCACAATCTGCCGGGGACTGCCGCAGATATTGCACCACCCAGCCTGTCAAGCAGTGGCAACGATCCTTCCACGGCAATAACTAGGAAACGCGAAGCGAAATCCGGCAGGGAGGATTCGACCAGTGCCAGCAAACCCAAGAAGCGGAACCCCGGAAAAGGCGATGCATCCGGCACGCCTGTTGCGGCAATCAAGCCTGATGAATCGACAAGCATGGGGGGAGACATTGAGCGCGTCATCCATATCCTCGCAGAAGCAAATCGCGAAGAGCCTGTTGATCTTGACGGCTGGATTACGATAGCAAAGTATCAGGCGATGAGTCAGTTCAAGTCGGCGGAACTGTCAGTATCGCTTGGTTTGCTTGGCAAGCTGTCCAAGGCGCACCCGGATCGATTGGTCATGGTTGGTGGGAAAATCCGCTTCCGCTGATCGGGCGAATGGTAGCCTTGACACAGCGCATGCTGACTCTCTTCTGTTGACTTCCCCATGCTGCAAACTCTCACTGGTAGCACCGAACCCCACCAATGAAAATCTATCTCGCCGGTCCCGACATTTTCCGTCCGGATGTCGAGGAATGGATTGCAAGCGCAAGAGATCTCTGTCGCCAACATGGCTTTGAGGCGCTGACGCCATTCGACCACAATGAATCCGAGCCCAAGAAAATCCTCGAAGGCAACCTCGAACTGATCCGCAAAGCGCAGATCGTGGTCGCCAACCTGAATCCGTTTCGCGGATTCGAACCAGATTCCGGAACGGCCTTCGAGATGGGATATGCCTTGGCGCTTGGCAAGAAGGTTTGGGGGTACGTCGAATCGAATGAACCGCTACTGGAGCGGATACGTCGCAGCGAGGGCTGCTCACAAGATGCCAAACGAGATCGGAACGGCATGGCCATTGAAGATTTCGGGCTGCCGGTGAACCTGATGCTGGCCCTGACAGCCAACATCGTTGAGGGGAATCTGGCGGACTGTCTCTCAGCCATCCGCCCACGAATAGCACACCCCCAGAAAGCTCTCCTCACACGAGAAGAAGGTGCTTCTCCAGGGTAGTACCATCCAGCCTCGCTCAACACCGGGCGAATTCGAAAAGCTTCAGAAATGAATGCTTTTAGCCTCCGAATTAAGGGGGGGCGTGTGCAAACATCGTCGAATGGTCATCCGTTCATCGATTGCATTTTTGATTTCGATGCTCGCGCTCAGCCTTCCTGCTCGCGCCGAGGATCTGGGCGTTATTGGCCCGACCTACGACATCATTGAGCGCGACCTGATCGAGGTCATTCAGGACAAGTTCCGCCGCATGGAAAAGACCGGCGAACTGTCCAAGCTGCAAGAAGGCTACAAGAACCAAGTTATCGGCGCGATCGAGCGCCCGAGAGCGGTTCGAGGCATACGGGCAACCGAAACTGCCCGCACCTTTTATATCGACCCGACATGGACACTTGACCGCAACGTGGTTGATGAGAAAGGGCGGGTGCTCTTCCAGGCGGGAACCAAAGTCAACCCGTTCGATTACGACAAGATGAGCAAGACGCTCTTGTTCTTCGATGCCCGATCCAAGGAACAGGTGGCATTTGCCAAACGGTTCATGGCGGAATCCAGGATGCTGGTCAAGCCGATCCTGGTGGGCGGTGAGCCGCTCAAGCTCATGCGCGAGTGGAAGCGCGAGGTGTTCTATGACCAAGGAGGCGCTCTCACGCGGCGCTTCTCTATCACCCAGTCCCCGGCCGTGGTCAGTCAGGAAGGCAAGAGGCTCCGAGTCGATGAAATCCGCTTGTAATGCACTCGTGGCGATCGGCATGGCGATCATCTGTGCAACCGCGCAGGCCGCCACCTGCAAGGGCAAATTCGCCAACCCGATTACCGATATCTGCTGGTCATGCATGTTCCCACTTCATCTCGGCGGAGCAACGCTGGCATCGATGGATCAGGAAGACACGCCCAATCCGGGAGGGAACCCAGCCTGCTTTTGTGGCAATCCGCCCAAACTGGGATTGAAGGTGAGTTTCTGGGAGCCGGTGCGCAGGGTGGATGTGGTCAGGGAACCGTTTTGCATGGTCAGCCTCGGTGGAATCAAGATGGATCCGGGCTTTGATGCGCCTGTCGCCAGCCGTTACCGGCGTGACGGGCAGGATCAGTCGTCCTTCTACCAGGTGCATTGGTACGTGGATCCGCTCATCTATTACCTGCAGGCCGTTCTCGACAACTCCTGCCTGGAAAACCAAGGTTTCGATGTTGCCTACCTCACCGAACTCGATCCGCTCTGGAAGGATGACGAACTCACCCGGATACTGAATCCCGACGTATATCTGTTTGGCAATCTTCCTGCACGCGCCGCCTGTGCGGCCGACTGCGTAGCGGCGACGGCCGGATTCCCCAACAGCACCTTCTTCTGGTGTGCCGGCTGCCAGGGCAGCTTGTATCCCCTGAATGGGAACATCCAGGCTCATGTGGGCGGAGTACAGGCATCCAGCCTCGAGGTTTATCGCATTACCGCCAAACTGCATCGGGAAATGCTCATGTGGGCTGCATCCGGCGAGGATGGAATGTGCGGATACTACCCGCAGCCGGTCATGGACAAGACCGGCTACAAGTACCACATGCTGTACCCGATTCCGCAAACGAGGAAGATCGCGGGCAAATGCTGCCAGCCGCTGGGACGCAGTACGGCCTTATGGGGAGCCGGTCGGGAGTTTCCGTTTGAAGGCGAAGACTTCGCCTACCAGATTTTCAGGAAACGCAACTGCTGCCAAGGGGCCGTCGGTTTGGGGAATTGAGGATGCATACACCGCACACCAATGTTTCACTCATTTCATCCCTTGTTCTGCTGCTGGCGTCCTCACAGACGTTGGCACAGGAACCTTTTTTGTCGGGTAAGCAGACGGTACGCCTGCCGACAACCGAGGAGATACAGAAGGCACAAAGCCGGGCGCGCGAGGCGATGCAGCGCGTTCCAGACACGAACCAGGCGCGGCAATTCCATGGCGGCGGGATGCCCAATGTGGAGGCGATGCCGCAGGCGGCGGTGCCGGCTCCGGATATCGCGACCATTGCAGAAAAATACAAGGAACTGGGTAGGCCGTCCGCCTCAAAGAATGGACAGCCGGAACTCATGGTCTTGGTTTCTCTCTCCATGCCCAGAGAAGCCCTGGAGCGAACCGTGATGCAGGCGGAGCGGGCCGGCGCAGTCCTTGTATTCAGGGGGCTAAAGGGCGACTCCATGACAAAGATGGGTGAAGAAATTCAGTTCATCGTCGGCAAACGCAATGTATCGGCGGTCGTCCATCCGCCCGCATTCCAGCAATTCAGCGTCACCAAGGTGCCTGCCGTCGTCATCGCCCGGCCGGAAGCTGGAAACGTGCTCGAGAACGGTTGTTCGCAGGCGGGAACTTTCGTCAAGGTCTCTGGCGACGTTTCGCTGGACTATGCGCTGGATTACATCGAGCGCAGAAGCCCGACATGGGGTGCGATCGCCAAGGCTTACCGGAGCCGGATTGTCAGGGGGATCAATTGAGGGTACTCATTACCGCTGCCGCATTCTGCTATGCAACGATCGCCTTCGCGGATCAAGGGGGCGCATTTCAGCAGGGAAAGTCTCTCGGTGATGGGGCCAACTCGGCGACATTCTCTGGAATTGGCAGCGGGGCAGTGACCGACAAGATCCCCGCTTTTGGATCAAGCCCCACCGAAGCGCAGTTGTTCCAGGGCGGGCAAGGGCAGTTGATTGGTCCTGGTATCGGCAAGATGCAGAACTGCGGGAGCTACACCCCTGGGTCGGACCAGATTGCCAACCAGGAATGCGAGGCCGTGAATTTTCTGGCCCGCAACCCGCAAGTTCGCCCGCAATTCAACATCACCAAGAACGATCCGATGGTGATTGGTGCAAAAACCGCACGCAACAATGCCGAAAGCTTTTTCCAGTCATCCGGGATAGACGGTGGGGCTGGCAATAGCTCGCAGTGCACAACCAAGACCGAGACAACACCCCCTCAGTATTCCATTGAGACCTGTTCATCGGCCAGTGAAATTGGCATGCAGCAATGCACCATGGGGCGAACGATCAACATTGATTCCGATGCCAACTTCCAGTGCGAGCAAACCATCAATGCCTATGAGAACCTGAAATGCCGTCGCGGCAGCTCCGTAACGGTGGGGTTTGGTCAATGTACCCCAGGGGCATGGCTCGGCCGGGCGGCGTACATGGATTGCAGTTGGTGCGTGGATCCTTACCTGGCCATGAATGTGTATTGCGGCGGCGACGGGCGATCCTACAGCGTGAATCCCTATCGATCCTACGATGGTGTCAATCGCTACGACTACAACTGGATTGGCTATCCATGGGACGGAAGTTACGGGTATTTCAATGTGGCCGTGGCGCCCGGTGTCTCTGTAGTCGATTACTACGTCAGCAACCTGGGTTGGGGATGCAACCTCTACATCTACTACAGCGTCAGCTGCAACTCGACGACCTGTACTCCGTCAGTAAAAGGCGTCAGCCAGGGGTGTAACGCTGGCAGCGGAAACGGTACAGGCAGCCCGCTGTCGCTCCCTCTGACGAAAACCGTCAGCAACTGGACATCAGACCAGTGCCTGGCGCTGAAGGCGCGCACGCAATGAGATTGCTGGCCTTCATCCTGTTCTTTGTCAGTGCTGCCGCAATGGCGGCAGACTGCCAGCTTTCCGGGAGTGTTTGCGTAGATACATCGGCAACCAAGAACATTTCCGGGGTCTCGGTTACCTTGGCTGAAGTTGGTGGCTGCTGGGAGTACGAGGACACCTACACCTGCATCAAGCCCAATGCGGTTAATTACTGCCAGCCCTTCGTCAATGCGCAACCGGCGTGTTGGCAGACCAGCTCGCAGTGCAGCCAAATGGACACATTGCTCAATAGTGGCTGCATGAAGTACTTGCAGACCTGGCGATGTGGAGATCCGGCCACGCCCACTCCTGCCAATACGATACGTCTCGATGACACCTACACGCTGATCTCAAGCAATTACGATCCAGCGCCGTGTGCCACGCTCGAAGCCAACTGCTCGATCGCTGAAAGCACCTGCATCTCAACAACGCCGCCAACGCTCCCCCCCGGCATTTCCCCTAGCTCGGTGGCTCCGGATGGCTGCTATGAGAAAAAGAATACGTATGCCTGCCTGACCGGGAAGGCCGACACTTCGGAGTGCGACGGCTACGCCTCAAATCCCAACTGCACTCAGCAGACGACAAACTGTACCGAAAGTATTAGCGGGCAATGCGTTCTCGAACAGAGAACCTATCAGTGCATGTCGCGGCCGCCGCAGACCAATACGGTGACGGATTGCTCCGGACAACTTTTCTGTCAGAACGGCAATTGCTTCGACAAGGGGTATCAGAATGACCCTGACTTCGCGCGATCGATAGCGCTTATGGAAGCGGCGCGTCAGGCAGGAGTTTATGGCTCTGAAACGTCGATCTTCAGTGGAACAGACTCCAGGTGCAAGATCAAGCTATTCGGGTTGGCCAACTGCTGCAAGAAGAGCAGCGGTGGCGGCGGCTTCTCGAACTTTAGCCTCTTTGGTACCGCCATGTCTGTAGGCGGACAAGCTCTTGATGTTGGTTCTGCCTATGTCTATGACGCCCTCTACGATGCCCCGACTCTCCAGCAGGGGCTTGGTGCCATGCTCGGAGTTACGGGAGCGGACGGGCTGTTCAATCCATCCTTCAGCTTCTACGGCTTCTCCTTTCAATTCCTGCCCAGCCAAGGTTTCGTCTTTACCGGGTTTGATCCGACCTCCCTGGCCATCCAGATCGGCCTGATGATTCTCCAGGATCTATTGTCCTGCGAGCAATCTGAGCAGATCCTGGCAATGCGGCGCGGGCAGAACCTCTGCCATGAGGTCGGTACCTACTGCTCCAGTGAACTCAAGCTGCTGTTCATCAAGATTTGTATTGAGCACACCAAGTCCTACTGCTGCTACAACAGCCGACTGGCCAGGATCATCAACGAACAGGGGCGCGGGCAGATCGGCAAGAGCTGGGGCGACCCCAAGAGTCCGAACTGTTCCGGATTCACCGAGGCCGAGTTTGCCGCCATCGATTTTTCCAGGATCGACATGTCGGAGTTCATGGCCGAGATCATGGCGAACATCAAGATGCCGAACATCGGCTCTATGGGCCAGCAGGTCAATACATCCGTTCAGCAGAAACTGCAGAACTACTATCAGAGGTGAGGCGTGAAAAGAATTCTGGTCACAGGGGCGTGCTTGATCGCATTCGGCCAGGCTACCGCCGCTGAATATTCCAATCTCAAGTTGGCGATGCTAGAGGCGATCGACGCGCCAGGGGGCGTGGTCAGTGGAGTCGTCGTTGGGCCAGTGGCCGATAAGTTTGCCTCGACAACGGGATCGCAGAGCCCGGTCATGGTGGAAGTGACGACGCTCAAGAGTTTCCGGCAAGAGGGGTGCAAGCGCCTCAATGTCCGCCTGAAGCAGGCCAACGTGCCAGCGAAGGACGGAAAGTCAGCCGAGTTTGGGATCGATTACGGCGTGAACCTCTGTCGAGATGGTAGCCCGCCGACAGAGGGGATGGATCTGGAGCAGGTGGGCAAAGTGCTTGGGGTTTCCAAGTAAATCATATCGTTACGTTTCGCTTGACCACCTAGTCGACCGAAATCCCATGAGCCACCTAGCGTTATTCGTCGGTTCTGGTAACGCCAGACCGTTACAATTACGGGGACAAAGGAGGAGGGATGCCCAAAGCGGTATCATTATTTTCTGGATGCGGTGGATCTGACGCCGGGGTGATTGCCGCCGGTTTCGAGGTTGTCATGGCCAACGACATCCTGGCGTATGCGCGGGACGTGTATCTCGCCAACCACGCCGAGACCGACTATCGGCTGGGCAGTGTGGCGAACATCAAGTCCTTTCCCTCGGCGGAGCTGCTAGTGGGCTGCTATCCGTGCCAGGGGTTCAGCCAGGGCGGGGTGCGCGATCCCTCGCGCAAGATCAATACGCTCTACCTGGAGTTCGCCCGCGCCCTGCACCAGATGAAGCCCAAGGCCTTCATTGTCGAGAACGTCTCGGGCATGGTGCGCGCCAACTTCTATCACCTGCTCGATCGAATGTGGGCTTCACTGTCGCCAGGCATTCCTCTGGCACCATGATGCCAGCAAACACGCCAACTTCTCCGGGACAGGCTTCGTCTTGATCCGCGTAGCCCTTTGCTCCCGATTCATCGCAATAGAGAAATACCTTCGTCACCACGTTCCCTGTCGTCTACGTGTATGGCGACATGCTGAGCACAGGCGCTGTACCGAGTTCAGGGATTGTCTCAATCGCCATTGGCGTCTCGAAAAACTCGGCTTCATGTCACCTCTCGAGGCCCGGCAGGCTCATGCCATCCGGAAGGCCGCATGAACTGCAAATCTGTGTCCAATCAATTCCGGGCGGTACAGCGCAAACACTAGGGGCTGCTTCGACTGCCCGGCGATAAATCGGTCCGAGGAAGCGGCGAGTCGCTGACTTCAAACGTCCCCGTGGTTCTTGCGATGTACATGAGCTGCTCAAAGCTCATTCCGAGGCGATCCTCTCCCTCGATCACCAGCTCACGCCCCTTGACGGTATCGTCAAGAACCACGCCAATCGGATGCTCGTAAAGTCTGATCATGCGTCCCATGCTTGGAAGCGTAACAGTCCTACAATATATAAGCAATAGGAATAAAGTTATACGTCATGACATCTGTGGATGTAGGCCAACACAAAACGCTAGGCCTTACGCATGGTCACCCGGAAAAGAAAATCGAAACGCTACGCAAATGGATGCTTTTCACCCCCGGAATAAGCAAGTGCGTTTGATATTTTGACCAGCATCATTGGTCATAAACGGGAAATGTCATGTCACCGGCGCATATCAGCTTAATTCGCCTGCTGGCAAGCCAAGCAGTCAAACTTCATTTAACAGCGAACGCCCAGCAACAGCGCGCTATTCCGGCCAACGATTCAAATCGTGCCGTTCCGCAAAAAATTAATTCGCGCTAGTCTATGGGCCAAATGCGCACCGCTGCCTACGCTCGATTCTCCTCGGACAACCAGAAAGACACCTCGATCCGCGATCAGTTGCGGAATATCGAGAGCTATTGTGATCAGATGAACTGGCCCCGCCCTGCGTTGTTTCAGGACCAGGCTATATCAGGATCCCGTATCGACCGTCCAGGGTATCAGGCAATGATGGATGCGGCACGCGAGCGTCGTTTTGACGTTCTGCTAGTTGATGACTTTTCGCGCCTTGCCCGCGATCACGTCGAAGCTGCACAAACTGTCCGCATGCTGAAGTATGTGGGAATCCGCTTAATTGGGGTTTCAGACGGACTTGATACATCACGCGCAGGCTACAAGCTGGAAACTGGGTTTCGTGGCCTTATGGCGGAACTGTACCTGGATGATCTGGCCGAGAAAACCCATCGAGGCCTGATGGGACAAGCTATTGACGGTTACAGCGCAGGAGGGCTTCCTTATGGCTACGACTCATCCAGCGACGGTCGGGGATTCCGGAGGGTGATTAATCCAGAGGAAGCCGCCTGGGTGCGCTGGATATTCGACCAGTACATTTCAGGACAAGCCCCTCGTGCCATCGCTGCCGAATTGAACCGAAAAGGCATTCCATCTCCTCGTGGGGGTAAATGGGCTGCTACGGCCATCTATCCGGACGCCAAGGGCGTTGGATTGCTTGGTAACCCAATCTACAACGGCCGGCAGATCTGGAACAAGACCAAGTGGGTGAAGGATCCGATAACAGGAAGGCGGCGGCGCACCCAACGACCTCAATCAGAATGGATTATTACCGAACACGAAGAACTGAAGATCATTGATGACGCAACCTGGGCAGCGGCCGAGGCTCGCACCCGCACCATCCGCGCTCGCACCAGCCAGCGCCGCCAACAGCAGGGCCATCAGGCGAGCGGTGGGAAAGGCCCTAAATATCTCTTCTCTGGACTCCTGCGTTGCGGTTGCTGCGGAGGAGCCTATATCGTCGTCGACCGCTATCGTTACGGATGCGCCACGAACAAGGATCGAGGCGACGCTGCGTGCACTAACACGCTGAAGGTTTCCCGGAAGGTGGTCGAGCAAGTGTTACTGGCCGGCATCAAGGCCGAATTGCTGTCAGAGGCGGCCTACAAGGCTTTCGAGGAAGAAGCTCGGCGTCTTTTGAAGGAAGCACAGCCTGATCCGAGCGAAGCAAAGCGAATGGCGGCCAGGGCGAAAGCCGAGATCGATAACATCATGACGGCAATCAGGGCTGGCATCATCACTCCCAGCACAAAGGTAGCACTTGAAGAGGCCGAGGCGCGGCTACAGGAAGCCGAGCGCCAAGTTGAAGAAATACAGCGATTTCAGCCAGCCCAAATTCTTCCACGGGCACGGGAGATTCACCGCAGCATGGTCGAGCAGCTTGAGCGAATCGAGGATGTTTCTACGGCCAGGGAAGCAATCCGCGCCATCGTTGGAGAGATCCGGCTGATCCCGGAAGAAGGCGAACTATGGGCAGAAATGAAACAGGGCGGCATGGCCGCCCTGAGTCAGTTATCGGTGGTTGCGGGGGCAAGATTTGAACTTGCGACCTTCGGGTTATGAGCCCGACGAGCTGCCAGACTGCTCCACCCCGCGTCAGAGGCCCGAATTATGCTATAGCCTGCCGCTGGCGTCAACGCATTCGGCTGTTCAGTGGGGCGTTAATTCATCCATGCACAGTTCAAGCTGCCTGCCCCAGTCCGGCAGGCTCAGCCCGAAGTCCTGTGCCAGGCGGCCGCAATCCAGCCGCGAGTTGGCGGGCCGGCGGGCCGGTGTGGGAAAGTCAGCCGTGGCGATGCGGCGCACAGGTATCGCCTTGGTGAGCAGACCGCGCTGTCGGGCAGCAGTGACGATGCGTTCGGCGAAGCCGTGCCAGCTCGTTTCCCCGGCGGCGGCAAGGTGGTAGATGCCTTGCTGGTCGGTGTGGCGCGCGAGTGCGAGCGCGGTGGTCTCCGCGATCATGCGGCTCCAGGTCGGCGCGCCGTGCTGGTCGTCGACGACGCGCAGTTCGTCGCGCTCCCGCGCGAGGCGCAGCATGGTGAGCAGAAAGTTGCGGCCGCGCGCGCCATAAACCCAGCAGGTGCGGAAGATCAGGTGGCGGCAGCCGCTGGCGGCAATGGCGTGCTCTCCGGCGAGTTTGCTGCGGCCGTAGGCGCCGAGCGGGGCGGTGGGATCATCCTCGGTGTAGGGGACGACCTTGGCGCCGTCGAATACGTAGTCGGTCGAAAAATGGACGAGCAGGGCGTCGAGGCGCTTCGCCTCCGTTGCGAGAATGCCGGGCGCGGTGGCGTTGATCGCCATGGCGCGATCGGCCTCGCTTTCGGCCTGGTCGACGGCCGTATAGGCGGCCGGATTGACGATGATGGCGGGCCTCGCCTCACGCAGCACGGCGCGCAAGGCGTCCGGATCGGCGAGGTCGCAGCGCGCGCGGTCGGCGGCGATGACTTCGCCGAGCGGCTGGAGGGCGCGTCGCAGTTCCCACCCGACCTGGCCGTTGATGCCGGTGAGCAGGATGCGCCTCACGGGTAGGCCTCGGCGTTCCGCAAGACGAGGCCGGCCGCATCCTTCGCGGCGAGTGTCGGCGCGCCGATGCCGTCCAGCGGCCAGTCTATGGCGAGGTCGGGGTCGTTCCAGAGAATGGAACGTTCGTGCTCCGGAGCGTAGTAGTCCGTCGCCTTGTAGAGGAAATCCGCGCTGTCCGACAGGACGAGGAAGCCGTGGGCGAAGCCGGGCGGCACCCAGAACATGCGCTGGTTTTCGGCGGAAAGGACGACGCCGGCCCAGCGGCCGAAGGTGGGCGAACTGCGCCGCAGGTCGACCGCGACATCGAAGACCGCGCCGGCGACGACGCGCACCAGCTTGCCCTGCGGCTGCTTCAGTTGGTAATGCAGGCCGCGCAGCACGCCGCGCGCGGAACGGGAGTGGTTGTCCTGCACGAAATCGAAGTCGAGACCGAGGTCGGCAAAGGTCCGGCGGTTCCAGCTTTCGAGGAAGAAGCCGCGTGCGTCGCCGAATACGCGGGGTTCGAGGATCAGCGCGTCCCGGACATCGGTGGCGAGCGCCTTCATTCAATACACCTTGTCGCGCAGCAAGCCTTGCAGGTAGGCGCCATAGCCATTTTTTGCGAGTGGCGCGGCGAGCGCCTCGAGCTGTGCGCTGTCGATCCAGCCCTGCCGCCAGGCGATCTCCTCGGGGCAGGCGACCTTGAGGCCCTGGCGCTTTTCCAGCGTGGCGATGAACTGGGAAGCCTCCAGCAGCGAGTCGTGCGTGCCGGTGTCGAGCCAGGCCATGCCGCGTCCCATGATTTCTACGTCGAGCTGGCCCATTTCGAGGTAGCGGCGATTGACGTCGGTGATCTCCAGTTCGCCGCGTGGCGAGGGTTTGAGGCTGGCGGCGATGTCGCTGACCTGGTGGTCGTAGAAGTAGAGGCCGGTCACGGCATAGCGCGATTTCGGTTTCTGCGGCTTCTCCTCGATGCTGATCGCGCGGCGTTCCGCGTCGAACTCGACGACGCCGTAGCGCTCCGGGTCATGCACCGGGTAGGCGAACACCGTGGCCCCGGCGCCGGCTTTTGTCGCGCGCTGCAACTGGCCGGCCAGTTCGTGGCCGTAGAACACGTTGTCGCCGAGCACCAGCGCCGACGGATCGCGGCCGATGAAATCGCGGCCGATCAGGAAGGCCTGGGCGAGACCGTCGGGCGATGGTTGCACGGCGTAGGAAATGTTCAGGCCCCACGGCGCGCCATCGCCGAGCAGTTGCGCGAAGCGCGGCGTGTCCTGCGGCGTCGAGATCAGCAGGATGTCGCGGATGCCCGCCAGCATCAGCGTGGCGAGCGGGTAGTAGATCATCGGCTTGTCGTAGATCGGCAGCAGCTGCTTCGACACCGACAGCGTCGCGGGGTGCAATCGCGTGCCGGCGCCGCCGGCGAGGATGAGGCCTTTGCGAGTCATCGTTGTGCGTAGTTCCTGTCGATCCAGTTGCGGTATTCGCCGCTTTGCACGTGGGCGACCCAGTCGGGGTTGTTCAGATACCAGCGCACGGTCTTCTCGATGCCGCTCTCGAAGGTCTCCTGCGGGCGCCAGCCGAGCTCGCGTTCGATCTTGCCGGCGTCGATGGCGTAGCGCTTGTCGTGGCCGGGGCGGTCGGCGACATAGGCTTTCAGGTCGGCGTAATTGCCGCCGTCGGCGCGCGGACGCAGCCGGTCGAGATGGGCGCAGAGCGTGTCGACGACTTCGAGGTTGGTTTTTTCGTTGTGGCCGCCGATGCACCAGGTCGTGCCGGGCGTGCCGCGCTCGAAGACCAGCCGCAACGCGCGCGCATGGTCGTCGACGTGCAGCCAGTCGCGCACGTTGTCGCCCTTGCCATAGATCGGCAGCGGCTTGCCGGCCAGCGCGTTGAGGATCATCAGGGGAATCAGCTTCTCGGGGAACTGACAGGGGCCGTAGTTGTTCGAGCAGTTGGTGATCAGCGTGGGCAGGCCGTAGGTGTGCAGCCAGGCGCGCACCAGATGGTCGGAAGCCGCCTTCGCGGACGAGTAGGGCGAGCGCGGGTCGTAGGCGGTATTTTCGTCGAACATGCCCGTCGGCCCGAGGCTGCCGAATACCTCGTCGGTGGAGACGTGGTGGAAGCGGAAACCAGACCGTCCCGCATCGTCCAGCCCGTTCCAGTAGCCGCGCGCGGCTTCGAGCAGCGTATAGGTGCCGTCGATGTTGGTGCGGATGAAGTCGCCGGGGCCATGGATCGAGCGGTCGACATGCGATTCGGCGGCGAGGTGGATGATGCCGGCCGGCCGGTGCTCCGCGAACAGGCTGTCGAGGGCGGCGCGGTCGCAGATGTCCGTCCGGCTGAAGACGTGACGCGGGTCGCTGCCGGCCGCGCCGAGCGATTCGAGGTTGCCGGCGTAGGTGAGCTTGTCGATGTTGACGATGCGCCAGTCGCTTTCCGCGATCAGCAGACGGATCAGCGCGGAACCGATGAAGCCGGCGCCGCCGGTGACGAAAACGGTTCCGCTCATGCCGCCATGACGCGATTCTTGCCGGCGCGCTTGGCCAGATACATCGCGCCGTCGGCGCGCTGGAGGGCGTCCGCCGCGGCCTCGCCGTCGCCCAGCTCGGCGACGCCGCAACTGAAGGTGATCAGAACCTTCTCGTTGTTGTGCAGGAAGAAACGCTTGGTGAGCTCGCGCTGGACGCGCACCATGGCGTGGACGGCGTCGTCGATCAGGGTGTTGGGCAGGATCACGACGAACTCCTCGCCGCCGTAGCGCGCCAGCGTGTCCTCGGGGCGGATGGCGTCCTGCACCACCTTGGTCAGATGTACCAGCGCGGCGTCGCCGGCGGCGTGGCCGAGGCTGTCGTTGAGCTTCTTGAAATTGTCGATGTCGAGCAGCGCGAGGCAGAGCCTGCCGCCGTGACGCTGCATGCGCGCGACCTCGGTCTCGAAGGCCTCGTCCATGCCCTTGCGGTTGAGCGCGCCGGTGAGCGGATCGATGCGCACCATGTCGCTGGCGTTGGCGAGTTCTTCCTGCAGGCGCTCGACTTCCTTTTCGGCCTCGGCGACGCGGGCGCGCATCTCGATGAGTTCGTCGCGCGAGCGCTGGGCGTTGAGCTGGATCACGCGCGTCTCGCGCATGACCTCGTCGAGTACCTCGGTGAGGTCGGCGATGTCGTTCGCCTGGCTGATCCTGCTGGCGCAGATCTCGATCTTGTCGTGGTATTCGCTGGTCGATTCGGAGAAGTCGGCAAGCCGGTCGACGAAGCTGGCCAGCATCGACTTGAGCCGGTCGCGCGCATCGAGCAGGTTCTTCTTCAGCGAACTTTGCTTGAAGATCACGTCCTTGATGCGGCGCTCCACGTCGTCGAGGCGGCGCAGGTTGAGCGGCTGGTTCACCAGGTCGAGCACGACGGCGATCTGCCCTTGCAGCCACTGGTCGTCCAGCACCAGTTCGTTGATGTTGTCGATGACGAGGTGCAGCAGGTGCAGCAGTCCGGACTTGAGTTCGGCCTGATCCTCGGCGACGAAGTTGAGGCGGTAGCTGAAGCGCTTCATCGCCGCGACGAAGGCGGCGATTTCTTCCGGGGCGCGCGCGGCGCGCGCGCTGGCGGCGAGGTGCGCGGCGGTGCCGGCCAGTTCCTCGTCGTCGGCGAGCAGGACGCCGATCGAGCTTTCTAGCAACTGCGCCAGCAGGTCGAGCAGTTCGATGCTCATGCCCTTCGCCGGGCCGGCGGAGGCAGGGGATGGCTTGGCGCTCGTGCCGTCGGTGGGAGCCGGTGGAGCGGCCGCCGGGGCCGGTTCCGCGTCGTCCCTGTCCTCCCCGGCGGTGCTTTCGAGGGCGGCGGTTTGCGACCAGTTCTTCAGCAGGCCCTGCAGGCGGGCATGCAGGAGTTCGGGTGCGGTCGAGGAGACGAGTACGTGATCGAGCGCCTCGCGCTTCCGGGCCGGGGTCAGCTCGGCCTGGCGGGTCTCCAGGCGCACGAGCAGTTCGCGAATCAGCGCCGCCCAGTTCAGGGGCTCGCCCGCTGACTTGTTCAGAAGATCGGCGAGCGCGGCCTTCAGGCCGTCCCAGTTCTTGCCGCCGACGGCGGTTTCGAACTGGCGCGCGAAGCGCGTCTGTTCCGGCGATTTGCGCGGCAAGGCGGCGGCAAGCGCCTTGAGCGATTTTTCGGGAAAGACCTCGGTCGCGACGGTGCCGGCGATCTCGTGATAGAGGGTGCGATAGTTGTCCGGCGTCGGCGGGGTACGCTGCTGCGCCAGTCGCTTGAGGGTTTCGCGCGCGATTTCCGAGGGGTTCATCGCACTGCCTAGTCGACGAGGCCGTGGCGCAGGCCGTAGTGGATCAGTTCGGCGGTGCTTTTCAGCCCCATTTTTTCGAGCAGGCGCGCGCGATAGGTGCTGACGGTGGCGACGCCGAGGTTCAGCTCGTCGGCGATCTGCGTCAGCGGCTTGCCCTTGGCGATCAGCACCAGCACCTGGTATTCGCGGTCGGTGATGCGCTCGTGCGGCAGCTTTTCCGTGTCGTCGGAAATCGCCTCGACGAGTTGCTGCGCCACGCCGGGACTGACGTATTTCTTGCCGCGCGCCACCTGGCGGATCGCGGTGACGAGCTGGTCGGGGGCGCTCTGCTTGGTGAGATAGCCGGAGGCGCCGGCCTTCAACGCGCGCAGGGCGTATTGCTCCTCCGGATGCATGCTGAGGATCAGCACCGGCTGCTTGGGGAATTCGCGCTTGAGCTGCTTGAGCGTGTCGATGCCGTTGCGGTTGGGCATCGAGATGTCGAGCAGGAAGACGTCCCATTCGTGCTCGCGCGCCACCTGCAATGCATCGACGCCGTCGTCGGCCTCGCCGGCCACCAGCAGATCCTCGGTCTCCGAGAAAATCTGCTTGAAGCCCTGGCGCACGATGGCGTGGTCGTCGGCGATGAGGACGCGAATCTTTTCTGACATGGCGCTCAAAACAAATCCTGCTGGACGGCTTCTTCCTGTTCGGCGGGGACGGTTTCGTCGGCGCGGCGTTCAGGCACCTTCAGCACCAGCAAGGCGCCGCCCTGTTCCGCCGTGGCGATCTGGAACCCCCCGTTCAGGCTCTGCGCGCGCTCGCGGATGCCGCGCAGGCCGAAGGACCTGGGCTTCTCCATGTCGCGCTCGGAAATGCCGCGGCCGTTGTCGCGGATTTCGAGCGCGATGTTACCGTTTTCGCGCCGCAGGCGCACGACCACCAGCGAGGCATGGGCGTGCTTGGCGACGTTGGTGAGGGCTTCCTGGACGATGCGGAAGAGGGCGAGCGAGGTATCGGGGTCGAGTTCGATGCCCTCGTCGCACTGTGCCTTGCAGGCGATGCCCGTGCTGTGGGCGAAATCGTCGGCCTGGCATTCGATGGCGGCGGACAGGCCGAATTCCTTGAGGATGCCCGGGCGCAGCTGGCGCGCGACGCGGCTGGCCGTACCCATCGCCTGATCGAGCAGCTTCTCGATCGAGCGGGCCTTGGGCGAAAGCTCCGCCGGCAGCTTGCTGGCCAGCAGCGCCGCCTCGATCTTCAGCCGCACCAGGATGCTGCCCAGTTCGTCGTGGATGTCGCGCGCGATGCGTTCGCGCTCCTCTTCCTTCGCCGCCTCGAGGTGGAAGGAAAGCGCGGCGAGCTGGGCGCGCGACTCGCGCAGTTGCGCCTCGGTGCGCTTGGCGCGCGAAATGTCGGTGGCGATGCCGGTCCATTGCACCGTGCCCTCGTCGTTGCGGTGGGGCAGCGAGCGCATGTCGATCCAGCGTTCGCCGGCCTGCAGGCGGCCCTCCCAGACCAGCGCGCCGCCGGCGAGCGCCGATTCCTCCAGCGCCGCCACGAGGCCCTGGCGGTCCTCGGGATGGAGCGCGTCGAAGAAGCGCCGCGCCGCGCCGCGCAGCTCGTGCTGCTTGAGGCCGAGCAGGCGCACCGAGCCTTCGCTGACGTAGAGAAAACGGTATTCGCCGGCGGTGTCGCGCTGCAGGTTGAAGACCAGACCAGGCAGGTTGGAGGCGAGGGCGCGGAAGCGCGTTTCGCTGTCGTGCAGCATCTCCAGGGCGGCGCGGTGGTCGGCGCGGTGGCCGGCCTCGCGGATCTCGCGCTCCACCGCCGGCGCAAGACGCGAGAGGCGGTCGAAGAACACCACGTCGTGGGCACCGGCGTGTAGGGCCTTGATCGCGGCGCGCTGGTCGCCCGGCTCGGCGACGATGATCATGGGCGTGTCCAGGTCGCGGTCGCGCAGCGTCTTCAGCGACGTGGCGGGGGCGCAGGCGGCGTGGTTCAGGCAGTGGAGCACGGCGTCCCAGCGCTGTTCGCGCAGCAGCGCGCGCAGGGGGGCGGCGCCCGCCGCGACGGCGAACAGCGGCTGGCGCGTCTCCCCGTGCCAGCCCTCCGCCAGCCTGGCGGCGATGGCCGGCGCGTTGCAGACCACCAGCAGGCGCGGGGGGGAGTCTTGGGCGTTGGAGGCTGACAGCATGGGCCGATGCGCGGCGGCGACGAATCCGGAACGCCGGATTGTAGAGGATCGCGCCGGGGGCGGTCGGCTATAATTCGCCGCGCGTGCCGGCATAGCTCAGTTGGTAGAGCAACCGCCTTGTAAGCGGTAGGTCACCAGTTCGAATCCGGTTGCCGGCACCAGCCCGCCCCGTGGCTCCAGGGGCGCCGGAACGATCCTTCTGGGGAGGCCGCCGAGATGTACCGATCACGCCTGACCACCCAGCGGCTGGCCGCGATCTTCCTGCTCGGCTGCCTGCTCTTCAATTATCCCGTGCTGGCGCTGTTCAACAAGGCCGTGGCGGTGTTCGGCTTCCCCGTGCTGTATGCCTACGTCTTTCTCGCCTGGCTGGGCTTCATCGTGCTCGTCGCGCTCGTCGTCGAAAGGCGGCAGGACTGATGCTCTCCGGCTGGACCGTCATCCTCGCCTCGTTCGCCTACCTCGGCATCCTGTTCGCCATCGCCTGGGTGGCCGACCGGCGCGCCGACCAGGGACGCTCGCTGATCGCCAACCCGACGATCTACGCCTTGTCGCTGGCGGTGTATTGCACCACCTGGACGTTCTACGGCAGCGTCGGCCGCGCGGCCGCTTCCGGCGTCGGCTTCCTGCCGATCTACCTGGGGCCGACGCTGATGATGGTGCTCGGCTGGTCGGTCATCCGCAAGATCATCCACGTCGTCAAGGCCAACCGCATCACCTCGATCGCCGACTTCGTCGCCTCGCGCTACGGCAAGAGCCAGCTGCTCGGCGGCGCGGTGACGGTGATCGCGGTCGTCGGCGTGATTCCCTACATCGCCCTGCAGCTCAAGGCGGTCTCGAACAGCTTCACCATCCTCGCCGCCGCCCCGGCGATCGTCATGCCGGCGCAGCACTCCGCCGTGCCGCTGCTGCACGACAGCGCGCTCTACGTGGCGGTGATCATGGCGTTGTTCACCATCCTCTTCGGCACGCGCCATCTCGACGCCACCGAGCGCCACGAAGGCATGGTCGCCGCCATCGCCTTCGAATCGGTGGTGAAGCTGGTCTCCTTCGTCGCCGTCGGCCTGTTCGTCACCTACGGTCTCTACGACGGTTTCGCCGACATTTTCGCCCGCGCCCGCGCGCTGCCCGGCCTCGAACGCCTGTTAACGACGGCCGACACGGCGGTCGGCTACGGGAGTTGGGCGACGCTGACCTTCCTGTCGATGCTGTCGGTGCTGCTGCTGCCGCGCCAGTTCCAGATCGCCGTGGTCGAGAACGTGAACCCCGCGCACCTCAAGCGCGCGGTCTGGCTGTTCCCCCTCTACCTCTTCATCATCAACCTGTTCGTCCTGCCGATCGCGCTCGGCGGCCTGATGCATTTCGCGGGCGGCGTGGATGCCGACACCTTCGTACTGACCCTGCCGATGGACAACCGCAGCGAGGGGCTGGCGCTGTTCGCCTACATCGGCGGCCTGTCGGCCGCCACCGGCATGATCATCGTCGAGACCATCGCGCTGTCGACGATGGTCTGCAACGACCTCGTCATGCCGCTGCTGCTGCGCCGCGACTGGTTCGGACTCAGGGCGCGCGCCGACCTTTCCGGCCTGCTGCTGACGATCCGCCGCTGGGCCATCGTCGCCATCCTCATGCTCGGCTACGCCTACTTCCGGCTGGCGGGCGAGGCGTATGCGCTGGTCAGCATCGGCCTGATTTCCTTCGCGGCGGTGGCCCAGTTCGCGCCGGTGCTGATCGGCGGCCTCTACTGGAAGGGCGGCACGCGCAGCGGCGCCCTGGCCGGATTGCTGGCGGGATTCGCGGTCTGGCTGTATACCCTGCTGCTGCCTTCATTCGCCAAGTCGGGCTGGCTGCCGGCCGACTTCATGACGGCCGGGCTGTTCGGCGTCGAGCTGCTGCGGCCGCAGCAGCTGTTCGGCCTCACCGGGCTGGACGAGATCGGCCACTGCCTGCTGTGGAGCCTGCTGGCGAACATCGGCGCCTATGTCGGCGTGTCGCTCCTGCGCCCACCCGACGTGCGCGAGGCGCGCCAGGCCAGCCTGTTCGTCGATGCGCTGCGGCTGGAGGACGCCGGGCGCTGGGCCAGCGGCGGCGGCACGACCGCCCAGGTGTCGGAATTGCTGGCGCTGGCCGGGCGTTTCCTCGGCCCCGAGAAGGCGCGCGCGGCCTTCGAGCAGTTCGCGCGGGAGCGCGGCGTCGCCCTCGCGCGGCTGACCGCGAACGCCGAGCTGGTGCGTTTCGCCGAAAGCCAGCTGGCCGGCGCCATCGGCTCCGCCTCGGCGCGCGTCATGGTCGCCTCGGTGGTCGAGGAGGAACCGCTCGGCCTAGACGAGGTGATGAACATCCTCGACGAAGCCTCGCAGGTGCGCGCCTACAGCCAGGAACTGGAACGCAAGTCGCGCGAGCTGACGCGCGCCACCGCCGACCTGCGGGACGCCAACGAGCGGCTGCGCGAACTCGACCGCATGAAGGACGATTTCATCTCGACGGTGACGCATGAACTGCGCACGCCGCTGACCTCGATCCGCGCCTTTTCCGAGATGCTGCACGAGGACCCGCGCATCGAACTGGCCGAGCGCACGCGCTTCCTCGGCATCATCGTCGGCGAGACCGAGCGCCTGTCCCGCCTGATCAACCAGATCCTCGACCTCGCCAAGCTCGAATCCGGCCGCGCCGACTGGACCAGCGTCGAGGTCGACCTGGCCGAGGTGATCCGCGCGGCCAGCGCGTCGCTCTCCCAGCTCTACAAGGACAAGGGCGTGGCGCTGGCGCTGGACATCGACGCCCGCCTGCCGGGCGTGATGGCCGACCGTGACCGCCTGATGCAGGTGATGATCAACCTGCTCTCGAACGCGGTGAAGTTCGCGCCGGCGGCGCAGGGCCGGGTGAAAGTCAGCGCCGGCGGGACGGCGGCGGAAGTGCGCGTCACGGTGGTGGACAACGGCCCCGGCATTCGCGCCGCCGAGCGCGAGACGATCTTCGAGAAATTCCGCCAGGGCGGCCAGGACGTGCTGACCGACAAGCCGCGCGGCACCGGGCTGGGACTGCCGATCAGCCGCCAGATCATCGAATACTTCGGCGGCCGCTTGTGGCTGGAGGCTCCCGGGGAACCGGGCGAGGGCGCGCGCTTCGTGTTCACGCTGCCCCTGTCTACAGGCGATAATGCGGAACAAGAACATGCGGGAGGAGCCAGTGGCGAAGAAGATACTGATCGTGGACGATGAGCCGAACATCGTCCTGTCGCTCGAATTCATGATGAAAAAGGAAGGCTTCGAGGTCGCCGTGGCCGGCGACGGCGACGCGGCGCTCGAACGGGTGGCGGGCTTCGCGCCCGATCTCGTGCTGCTCGATGTGATGATGCCGAACAAGTCGGGCTACGAGGTTTGCCAGCTGCTGCGCGCCGATCCGGCGCGCGCCGGGCTGAAGATCGTCATGCTCACCGCCAAGGGCCGCGAGACCGAGGTGGCGAAGGGCATGGCGCTCGGCGCCGACGCCTACGTCACCAAGCCGTTCTCGACCAAGGACCTCGTCGCGCAGGTCAAGGCATTGCTGGCCTGAGCGCCGCATGAACGTCAAGATCCGCTTCGCGCTGGCCGTCGTCGTGCTCGGCCTCCTGATGACCGGCCCCTTCCTGGCGACCGTCGGCATCCTCTACAACGAGCTGGCCGAGGCCGAGCGCGTCGCCTTCCGCACGGCGCTGGACCGCTGGCTGCCGATCGGCGGCTTCATGACCCTGATCGGCCTCGTTCTCGGCGTGCAACTGCTGCGCGGCCTGTTCAAGCAATATGTCCGCGGCCTGTCGCAGATGGCGGAGACGCTGCGGCTGATGCTGGGCGCGAACCGCGACTTCCGCGTCGTCCTCGAAGGGCCGCCCGAGGTCCAGGCGCTGGGCCGCGCCGCCAACGACCTGGCGGAGCAGCGCAACGCGCTGCTCGACGACGTCGAGGCGCGCATCGCCCAGGCCGGCGCCTCGCTGGAGGAGGAGAAGAACCGCCTCGCCGCCCTCATGACGGAGCTTGCGCTGGGCGTCCTGGTGTGCAACCTCGACGGCCGCATCCTGCTCTACAACAACCGCGCGCGGCAGCAGTTCACGGTGCTGGCGCAGGGGCCGGCGACGATGAGCGGCGGCGCGCTGGTCGGCCTCGGGCGTTCCATCTTTTCGCTGCTGGAGCGCGCCCAGATCGCCCATGCGCTGGAGCAGATCCGCCAGCGCATGGAGAAGGGCGGCGCCGGGCAGGTCGCCAATTTCGTCGCCACCACGCGCGCCGGGCAGCTGCTGCGGGCGCAGATGGCGCCGGTGCTCGCCACCACGCCCGACGCGGCCGGCCGGCCCCGCATCACCGGCTACGTGCTGACCATCGAGAACATCACCAGGAGTTTCGAGCGCGAGGCGCAGCGCGACCAGGCCCTGCAGTCGATGACCGACGGCACGCGCGCCGCGCTCGGCAACATCCGCGCGGCGGTCGAGAACCTGATCGACAACCCCGACATGGAGCCGGCCTACCGCGAGCGCTTCGTCGCCATCATCGACGAGGAGACCGCGCGCATGAGCGCGCGCCTGCAGCAGACCACCACCGAGTTCGCCGACTCGCTGAAGACGCGCTGGCCGCTGGAGGACGTGCTGGGCATCGACATCGTCGCCGCCGCGCAGCGCCGCATCGAGGACCAGCTCAAGCTCGCGGTCAAGTCGGAGGATCTCGACGACGGCCTGTGGATCCGCGCCGACAGCTTCGCCCTGATCCAGGCCATCACCTTCCTCGCCGCCCGCCTGCAGGACCATTACGCGATCCGCGAGCTGCGCTTCCGCCTGCTCGCCGAGGGCACGATGGCCTTCATCGACCTCATCTGGTCGGGCACGCCGGTGTCCTCCGAGACCCTCTACACCTGGGAACTCGAAGCCATGACCATCGGCGACACGGCCAGCCCGCTCACCCTGCGCGACGTCGCCCAGCGGCATGGCGGCGAAATCTGGTATCAGCGCGACAAGGCCGCGCACCGCGCCTTCTTCCGCCTCGTGCTGCCGGTCGCCGCGACCCCGGCCGGCGCGCCGGACGCGCCGCGCCCGGCGCCGCACGGCGACAGCCGGCCGGAGTTCTACGACTTCAACCTCTTCAACTTCAGCGACACGCGCGTCGATCTCGACCGCAAGCTCACCGAGGTCGCCTACACGGTGTTTGATACCGAGACCACCGGGCTGGAGCCTTCCGCCGGCGACGAGATCATCCAGATCGGCGCCGTGCGCGCCATCAACGGCCGTTTGCTGCGCCAGGAAACGCTCGACCAGATCATCGACCCGCGCGTGCCGCTGAAGCCCGCGGGCATCCCGATCCACGGCATCACCGAAGAGATGGTGCGCGGCCAGCCGACCATCGACGTCGTGCTGCCGGCGTTCCACGAGTTCTGCGCCGATACCGTGCTGGTGGCGCACAACGCCGCCTTCGACATGCGCTTCCTGCAGCTCAAGGAGGCGCGCACCGGCCTGCGCTTCGACCAGCCCGTGCTCGACACGCTGCTGCTCTCGGCGGTGATCCATCCCAACCAGGAATCGCACAAGCTCGAAGCCATCGCGGCGCGGCTCGGCATCGACGTCATCGGCCGCCACACCGCGCTGGGCGACGCCTTCGTCACCGGCGAAGTCTTCCTCAAGATGATCCCGCTGCTCGCCGACATGGGCATCCACACGCTGCGTCAGGCGCTGGCGGCCGCCGAGCAGACCTATTACGCCCGCGTCAAATACTGATCCGATCATGAGCACCTCGCGTCCCACCTTCCACAGCCAGCTCGCGGCGATGGTCAAGCGCAAGCCGGTCACCGCCTCCCCCGATGCCACCCTGCGCGAAGCGGTGCAGACGATGTCCGAGCAGCGCGTCGGCTCGGTGATCGTCGTCGAGCCGGAAAGCGGCCGGCCGCTCGGCATCTTCACGCTGCGCGACCTGCTGCACAAGGTCGCCGCCAAGTCCTGCGACCTCGACCAGCTGGTGATGTCGGTGATGAGCGGCACGAACCTGCTGATGCTCAACTGGCGCGCGACCGTCTATCAGGCCGCGCTGGTGATGGCGCGCCACGGCGTCCATCACGTCATCGTCGTCGATGCCGCCGGCAAGCTGGTCGGCGTCGTCTCGCAGGAGGACATCTACGAGCTGCAAAGCGGCGGCGGCAAGGCGATCTCGGGCGCCATCCGCGGCGCGCGCGACCTCGACGGCCTGGTCGCGGCGGCCGAGGACATCCGCCGCCTCGCCCGGCGCACGCTCGCCGAAGGCGGCGCGGCCGAGGGCCTGACGCAGATGATCTCGTCGCTCAACGACCATCTCGCCGTGCGCATCATCGAGCTGACCGCCGCCGAATTCGCCCTGCCGAAGCTGCCCTGGTGCTGGCTGGCCTTCGGCTCCGAGGGCCGCTACGAGCAGACCCTGTCCACCGACCAGGACAACGGCCTCGTCTTCGCCTGCCCGGACGGGGAGGCGGCGGCCGTACGCCAGGCTTTCCTGCCTTTTGCTGCCGAAGTGAACAAGCGCCTCGACGCCTGCGGCTTCCCGCTGTGCAAGGGCAACGTGATGGCGAGCAATCCCGAGCTGTGCCTCTCGGTCGGGGAGTGGGAGGCGCGTTTCGACAGCTGGCTGCGTTCGACCACGCCGCAGGCGCTGCTCAACTCGACCATCTATTTCGACTTCCGGCCGATCTACGGCGCCGAGGATCTGGCGGACGACCTGCGCGGCTGGCTGCGCCGGCACGTGCCCGAGGCCACGCTGTTCCTGCGCTTCATGGCCGAGGACGCGCTGCGCTCGCGCCCGCCGCTCGGCCTGCTCGGCGGCTTCAGCTTCGACAGTAACGCGCAGTTCCCGCATACCCTCGACCTCAAGGCCAACGGCACGCGGCTGTTCGTCGACGTCGCGCGCATCCTGGCGCTCGCCGGCGGCAGCGACGAGACCGGTACGCCGGAACGCCTGCGCATGGCCGCCGAGCAGGGCCGCATCGGCCGCGACGACGTCGGCGCGCTCGTCGATGCCTTTTTCTTCGTGCAGCAGCTGCGCCTGCGCGCCCAGCAGGACGGCACGCCGCTGGGCATGGCCAACCGCGTCGATCCGGCCCGGCTCAACGAACTCGACCGCCTCGTCCTCAGGGAGGCGCTCAAGCAGGCGAAGAAGCTGCAAACGCGCCTGCGCATGGATTACCGGCTCTGACCGCCCCATGAATCCGCCCGACAACTTCCTGCAAGTGATGGAGTCGCGCCGTTCGATCCGCGCCTTCCTGCCCGACCCCGTCCCGCGCGCCGACATCGAGCGCATCATCGCCGCCGCCGCGCGCGCGCCCTCCGGCACCAACACCCAGCCCTGGCACGTGCATGTGCTGACCGGCGCCGCCCGCGACGCGCTGGTCGCGGCGGTCTGCCACGCCTACGACCACGAGCCCGACGCGCACCACTACGAATACGACTACTACCCGCAGGAGTTCGTCGAGCCCTATCTGTCGCGGCGGCGCAAGGTCGGCTTCGATCTCTACGGCCTGCTCGGCATCGCCAGGGGCGACCGCGAAGCGATGCGCGCGCAGCACCGCAAGAACTACGAGTTCTTCGGCGCCCCGGTCGGCCTGATGTTCAGCATCGACCGGCGCATGGGACGCGGCAGCTGGCTCGACTACGGCGGCTTCATGCAGAACGTGATGCTCGCCGCGCGCGCGCTGGGCTACGATACCTGCCCGCAGGCGGCGTGGATCCAGTTCCACCGCATCGTTGCCGTCCAGCTCGACCTGCCGGCGCACATGCAGCTCGTCTGCGGCATGGCGCTCGGTCGCGCCGATCCCGACGCGCCCGCGAACCGGCTGGTCAGCGAGCGCGCCCCGCTGGCCGAATACGTGGTGTTCCACGACCAGCCGCCGTCCCGCCGGGACTGACTTTTTCGATCATGGAACCCACCTCATGGAACTGACGCTGGCCTTCACCCTTGGCCTGCTCATCGGCGGCGGCCTCATGTGGTTCGTGCGCGGCGCGCTCGCCGACGCCTTCCGTTCGCTGTCGGCCGAGGCGCTCCAGCGCAACAACCAGGCTTTTCTCGACCTCGCCAGGACCACCCTCGAACGCCAGCAGGAAGCGGGCAAGGGCGAGCTGGAAAAACGCCAGCAGGCCATCGGCGAACTGGTCGGGCCGATCCGCAGCACGCTGGAAAAGTTCGAACAGCAGGTGCAGGGCATCGAGAAGTCGCGCATCGACGCCTACGCCACGCTGTTCGAGCAGGTGCGCGCGCTCGCCGATTCGCAGGGGCAGCTGCGCAAGGAGACCGCCAACCTCGTGCGCGCCCTGCGCGCGCCGCACGCGCGCGGCCGCTGGGGCGAGCTGCAACTCAAGCGCGTCGTCGAGATGGCCGGCATGCTCGACCACTGCGACTTCTATGAACAGGAGTCGGCCGATGGCGACGATGGCAAGCTGCGTCCCGACCTGATCGTGCGCCTGCCCGGCGGCAAGCAGCTCGTCGTCGACGCCAAGGCGCCGCTGGCCGCCTATCTCGACGCCATCGACGCCGAGGACGACGAGCATCGCCGGAAGAAGCTGGCCGACCACGCGCGCCACGTACGCGAGCACATCGCCAAGCTGTCGAGAAAATCCTATTGGGAGCAGTTCCAGCCCGCGCCCGACTTCGTTGTGCTGTTCCTGCCCGGCGAAATGTTCTACAGCGCCGCGCTGGAAGCCGACCCCGCGCTGATCGAAAGCGGCGTCGAGCAGCGCGTCATCCTCGCCACGCCGACCACGCTGATCGCCCTGCTGCGCGCGGCCGCCTACGGCTGGCAGCAGGAGGCGCTGGCGGAGAACGCGCAGAAGATCTCGCAGCTCGGCAAGGAGCTGCACGACCGCATCGGCACGCTGGCGGACCACTGGGCCGGCGTCGGCAAGAATCTCGCCGACGCGGTGGGCGCCTACAACAAGGCCACCGCCTCGCTCGAAACCCGGGTACTCGTCACCGCGCGCCGCTTCCGCGACCTGCAGGCCGTCACCGGCGACAAGGAAATCCGCGACCTCGCGCCAGTCGAAAGCGCGCCACGCCTGCCGGCGGGCGAGGAGAAGTAGGCCCGTTCAGCGCCCGACCTTGATGCGCTCGGAGACCTGACGGAACAGACGCAGCGCTTCCTGCCGCCGTCCTGCCGCCTCGGCGGCGCGGGCCTGTTCGAGCAGCGCGTCGAGGCTGGCTTCGTCGTCCCCGGCGTAGGTGAAGCGCATCGTCTGCCGCGCGGGCTCGCCACGCTTGGCGCGGATCACCAGCGCGCTGGGCGCCTTGCCGCCGCCGCGGGTTTCCCTCGCCGTCCCGCCGGCGCTGACTTTTTGCGGTGCTTCCTGCGCCTTCAGTTCGGCCAGCGCCTTGCGCCAGGCAGAGAGCGCCTCGTCGCGCCGGCCGCGCGCCTCGGCCAGACGTGCCATGCGCATGAATTCCTCGGCCTTGTCCGGTGCCGGCAGCGAGCGAACCGGTCGTCCAGGATCGCGTGCGGCGCGGCGCGCCAGCTCGGCGAAATCGGCGGCGCTGGTGAATGAGCGGGCGATGTCGTAGTTGCCCTGGCGCATCGCCCAGGCGACGGCGTCGTCGCCGAAGTCGTTCTTGAGTGCCGGGTTCGCGCCTGCGGCCAGCAATTGCCTGGCAACGGCGAGGTGGCCCTCGCGCGCCGCCATCATCACCACGGTCGAGCCATTGGTCGAGCGGGCATTGACGTCGGCGCCCGCGGCCAGCAGGTCGTCGACGAGCGCGCCGTGGCCGGCGAAGGCCGCGTAGTGCAGGGCCGTCCATTCATGGGCGGGACGGTTCGCCTGCGCGCCATGGGCGAGCAGCCAGCGCAGCGCCGCGCGCCGGTCCTTCCAGGCCGCGAGCATCAGGGCGGTCTCGCCGAAGCGGTTGGCGCGATGAATGTCGGCCCCGCGCGCCAGGAACAGTTCCATCAGCGGGATGTTGCCCTCCCAGGCGCCGATCATCAGGCCCGTGCCGATGAGCCGGCCTTCGAAATCCGGATCGAGCCCCTGGTCCAGCCAGGCGCGCGCCTGCGCGACGTCGCCGACTTCCAGCGTGACGGAGAACCTGACGGCATCGGGCAACTCGGCGCGGGCGGAAAGGGGAAGGAGGGTGGCGAGGAGCAGGCAGCCACAGGCGAGCAGGTGTTTCATGGCGCGGAGTTTACCCGTGCTGCGGTAGCATGCGTCGCATCATGAAGGCGACGATGTTCAGTGCCCGCAGGCCGGGCGTTCGGCTCGGACTGGCGCTGGCGGCGAGCCTTGCGCTGCATGTCGCGCTGTTGCTTCCATGGAAATTGCCGCCCCGCCCGCATCAGGTTTTGCCGCCGCTGTCGGTCAGCCTTCCTGACATGCAAACCGCGCCGGAACTGGCGACGCAACCCGAGCCGGAGCCCGCGCCGCCGGCCGTCGAGCGTCCGCCCGCAGCGGGGGCATCCGCCCCGCGCGAATTGCGGGGCCAGGCTCTGCACAGCGCGCTCGCCGCGCTGGCACGCGAGGAGTTCTACCCGCGCGCGGCCATCGAACGCGGTCTGGAGGGGCGGGTCGTGCTGCTGCTGACGCTGGATGCCGCCGGCCGGGTGGTCGGGGCGGAGGTGGCGGATTCCTCGGGACATCCCCTGCTCGACGTCGCCGCCCGCGCCGCCGCCACCCGTATCGGGCGTCTGCCGGTGGGGCGCCGGCAGGCGTTGCTGCCGGTCGAGTTCCGCCTGGATTGAAGCCTGCGGGTGCGGCATCGCCGCCTCCGGAATGCTGGTGAGGCGATTGAAATTATCGATGCGCTCGACAGGGCTTGTTCGTATAATTTTTATAATATTTTCTTCATACATAACAAACCCTTATCGTTTCCATCAGGCGAAGCTTATGGTCGGGCGATTCCCGATGTGGCCGAATGAGGGGAGGAGTACCGGCTCATGAGCAAAAGCGACTTGATAATCCGCATTGCCGGCGAGGGCGGAGAGGGCATCATCTCCGCCGGCGACATGATCACCCAGGCCTGCGCGCGCGCCGGGCTTGACGTCTATACCTTCAAGACCTTCCCGGCCGAGATCAAGGGCGGCTATGCCATGTATCAGGTGCGCGCCAGCGACCGGCGCCTGTTCAACCAGGGCGATACCTTCGATGTCCTGTGCGCCTTCAACGGCGAAGCCTACGACCTCAACCACACGCGCCTGAAGCCCGGTACGGCGCTGGTCTACGACAGTCCCGGCGGCGATTTCGAACCGGACATCCCCGAGGGAGTGTTCGCCTACCCGATCCCGATGACCGCCACCGCCAAGGAGATGAAAAGTCCCAAGGCCAAGAACATGGTGGCGCTGGGCGCGCTGTCGCGGCTGTTCGACATCCCCGAGGATTCTCTGCGCGAGGTGATCGGCAAGAAGTTCGGCCGCAAGGGCGAGGCCGTGGTGCAGGCCAACCTGGCGGCCTTCGCGCGCGGGCGCGAGCTGGCGGCCGCGCTGACCAAGACCGATCCCTTCGCGGTCAGCCGGCCGGCGGAGAAGCGCGACGTGGTGGTGCTGTCCGGCAACCATGCCGTCGGCCTCGGCGCGCTGATCGCCGGCCTCGATTTCTATTCCGCCTATCCGATCACGCCGGCGACCGAGATCGCCCAGTATGTCGCGAAGCACCTGCCCAAGCGCGCCGGCACGCTGATCCAGGCCGAGGACGAGATCGCCTCGATCTCGCAGGTCGTCGGCGCCTCCTACGCCGGCAAGAAGGCGATGACCGCGACCTCCGGCCCGGGTTTGTCGCTGATGAGCGAAATGCTCGGCATGGCCTTCATGAGCGAGACGCCCTGCGTCGTCGTCGACGTCCAGCGCGGCGGACCTTCCACCGGCCTGCCGACCAAGCACGAGCAGTCCGACCTGTTCCTCGCCATCCACGGCACGCACGGCGACGCCGGGCGCATCGTGCTGTCGGTGGAGAACGTGCAGGACTGCGTCGACCTCACCGTGCAGGCGTTCAACCTGGCCGAGAAATACCAGGTGCCGGTGCTGCTGCTGTCCGACGGCTCGCTGGCCTTCTCGACCCAGACCATCCCTTATCCCGACCCCGCCGCGTACGCGCGCGTCGAGCGCAAGCGCTGGGATGGCTCGGGCGAGGAGGAATACAAGCGCTATGCGCTGACGGAGGACGGCATTTCGCCGATGGCCGACCCCGGCACCCATGGCGCCACGCACATCGCCACCGGCCTCGAACACAACGAGCTGGGCATGCCCAACTACACGCCGGCCAACCACGAGGCGATGCAGGACAAGCGCTTCCGCAAGCTGAAGACCGTCGCGGCCGACATGCCGCCGACCGAGGTCGATGGTGACTCCGGCGACGGCGTGGCCGATGTCGGCGTGATCGCCTGGGGCAGCACCATCGGCGTGGTGCGCGAGGCCTTGCAGCGTTTGCGCACCGAGGGCATCAAGGCCAGGGGGTTCTATCCGAAGCTGCTCTGGCCGCTGCCGGCCGACCAGTTCGAGGCCTTCGGCGCGGGCTGCAAGCGGCTGCTGCTGCCCGAGGTCAACTTCCAGGGCCAGCTCGCCCACTTCGTGCGCGCCGAAACCTCGCTGCGCCCGGAGTCCTACACCATCTGCGGCGGTTTGCCTTTCACGCCGGACATGATCGTTCAACGGGTCAAGGAGATGCTCGCATGAATGCCCCGCTCAACCATCTGCACAAGGTCGCCCTCCAGTCCAAGGACTACAAGGACAACGTCAATCCCTTCTGGTGCCCGGGCTGCGGCCACCACGGGGTGCTGACCAGCCTGCTGCGCGCCCTGTCCGAAGTCGGCGTCGATCCGAATTTCCTGGTGAACATCTCCGGCATCGGCTGCTCGTCGCGGCTGCCCTATTTCGTCAAGTCCTACAAGATGCACACGCTGCACGGCCGTGCCGGTCCGGTGGCGACGGGCACGCAACTGGCGCGGCCGGATCTCGCAATCGTGGTCAGCGGCGGCGACGGCGACGGCTTCTCGATCGGCGGCGGCCACATGCCGCACCTCGCGCGCAAGAACGTCAATGTCACCTACGTGCTGATGGACAACCACGTCTATGGCCTTACCAAGTGCCAGGCCTCGCCGACCTCGCGACGCGAGATGAAGACCGTCACCACGCCTTATGGCGGCGTCGAGGAGCCGCTCGATCCGGTACTCTACATGCTCACCTATGGCGCCAGCTACGTCGCGCAGTCCTATGCCGCGAACGCCAAGCTGACGACGCGCCTGATCAAGGAGGGCATGGAGCACAAGGGCTTCGCCTTCATCAATGTCCTTTCGCACTGCCCGACCTTCAACGACATCGACGACGCCAAGAGCTTCAAGGAGGCGAGCGACGAAGTGGCTCCGGAGCATGACGTGACCGACCTGGACGCCGCCATGCACGTCGTGAACATGGCGACGCGCGCCGGCCGCGTTCCCACCGGCCTGCTCTACAAGGTCGAGCGGCCGACGCTGGACCAGCGCATGGCCGAACTGGTGGAGCGCGTTGGCGGCCATCCCGAATACGACTTGCGCAAGATCATCGACCTGGCGCGTCCATGAGCGATTCCGCCGCGCCGATTCCCCTGACGATCAACGGCACCGCCGTCGAGGCGCTCGCCGGGATGACGCTCGTCGAGGCGGCCTGGCGCGGCGGCGTGCCGCGCGTGCGCGGCGTCGGTTGTCTCGAAGGCGTGTGCGGTTCCTGCCGCGTGCTGCTGCGGCGCGGACAGGACGTGACGGTCGCGCTGGCCTGCCAGACCTTCGTCGAGCCGGGCATCGAGGTCGTCTTCCTGCCGGCGCCTTCGGCGCCGCGCCATCACTACGAGATCGCCGACTTCACCGACGGCTGGGACGTCCAGGCCCGGTTCCACGAGATATTTCCCGAGGCGGCACGCTGCCGGCACTGCCACGGCTGCGTGCGCTCCTGCCCGAAGGACATCGATGTCGAGGCGGCGATCGTCCTGGCGGCGGCCGGCCGTTTCCGCGACGCGGGCGAGATGTTCTTCGAGTGCGTGATGTGCGAGCTGTGCGACGGCGCCTGCCCGGAGCAGATCGCGCCCGCCCACGTCGGCCTGTTCTGCCGCCGCGTGACGGCGCACTTCCACCTGCGTCCGCCCAACCTCATCCACCGGCTCGAAGAGTTGCGCCAGGGCCGCTACGACATGCCGGGTGCGCCGGACGATGAATAAGGCCGGCATCCCCTTCGCCGCGGCGCGCGCGGCCTACCGGCCCGATGCGGACCTGGGGCCGCTGCCCGCGCTGACCGATCCCGACACCCTGCTGGCGGCCTGCCATCCTGACCACCTGCGCGGCAGCGTGGTCAAGCTGGCCATCGGCGCCAACGCCGGCGACAGCTGCCAGCATGAACTGGCCGAACTGCTGCAGGCGGAGGCCTTCATCGACGAGGCCGATCTGGCCGGCACGCCGGTCACCGACACCGACGTGCTGGTGATCGGCGGCGGCGGCGCCGGCTGCGCGGCGGCGCTGGCGGCGGCCGAACGCGGCGCGCGCGTCCTGCTGGCGACCAAGCTGCGCCTCGGCGACAGCAACACGGTGATGGCCGAGGGCGGCATCCAGGCCGCCATCGAGCCGGACGACACGCCGCAGCAGCACATCAGCGACACCCTGCGCGGCGGCCACCATGCGGCCGATCCGGCGCTGGTGGCGGCGCTGGTGGCGGACGCGCCCGCCGTGATCCGCTGGCTGATCCGCCAGGGCATGCAGTTCGAGACCACCGCCACCGGCGACCTGCACACGCGCAAGGCCGGCGGCATGAGCGCCGCGCGCATCGTCCACTGCCGCGACTACACGGGGCTGGAGATGATGCGCGTGCTGCGCGAATCCGTCATCCAGCATCGCGGCATCGAGGTCTGGGAGCAAAGCCCGGCGGTCGAGCTGCTCTCCAACGAGCGCGGCCAGAAGTGCGTCGGCGCGGTGCTCGGCTCGCTCGCCGACGGCCGGCTGCGCATCGTGCGCACCCGCTCGGTGATCCTCGCCACGGGGGGACTGGGCCGCCTGCACCTGAACGGCTTCCCGACCTCCAACCATCTCGGCGCCACCGGCGACGGACTGGTGCTGGCCTATCGCATCGGCGCCAAGCTGCGCGAACTCGACTCCTTCCAGTATCACCCGACCGGCCTCGTGCACCCGACCCACCTGTCCGGCAAGCTGGTCACCGAGGGCGTGCGCGCCGCCGGCGCGCTGCTGGTCAACGGCGAGGGGCGGCGCTTCATCGACGAGCTGTTGCCGCGCGACGTGGTCAGCGCCGCCATCCTGCGCGAATGCCAGGAAGGGCGCGGCATCCTCAGCGTGCGCACCGACAAGATGCGCCTCGGCGTCTGGCTCGACACGCCGCGCCTCGAACGCAGCCAGCCGGGACTGCTGGAGCGGCAGTTTCCCAAGCTGCTGGCGCGCACGCGCGGGGCCGGGATCGATCCGCGCGTCGATCCGCTGCTGGTGCATCCGACCCTGCATTACCAGAACGGCGGCGTCCTCATCGACGTCAACGGCGCCACCACCGTGCGGGGACTCTATGCCGTCGGCGAGTTGGCGGGCGGCATCCACGGCCGCAACCGCATCATGGGCAATGCCCTGCTGGACATCATCGGCTTCGGCCGCCGGGCCGGCGCGGCGGCCGTCGCCGAGCGCGACCGCGGCCCGAAGAAGGTCACCCTCGAACACGTCAACCGCATGCGCCGTGCCCTCACGCTGGCCGGCCTGCCGCTGACGCACAAATCGCCGCGCCTGCTGCCGGCGTATGCGGGGGGCGTATGGAGCCGCTGAACCAGCTGCTGTTGCATCCTGACCATCGCGTCGGCGCCGATTTCGCGCGCTGGCAGGCGCATGGCGGCGGCAGCGCGCTGGCCGCGGCCGCCGCCGATCCGGCCGCGGTGCGCGAACTGGTCAGGCAGGCCGACCTGCGCGGACTGGGCGGCAGCGGCTTCCCCGTCTGGAAGAAATGGGACGTGGTCGCCGCCGAATCCGCCCGGCCGGACAAGTATCTGGTCGTCAACGGCAACGAGGACGAGCCGGGCACCTTCAAGGATCGCCTGCTGCTGGAAGAAACGCCGCACCAGGTCATCGAGGGCGCCGTGATCGCCGCCCTGGCGGTGGGCGCGAACCGCGTCGTGTTCTACGTCAATCCGGATCTGGCCCGCTCGCTGACGGCGCTGAAGCTGGCCATCGAGCAGTGGCGCGCGGCCGGGCTGACCGGGGTCGCCGCGCGGGCACTGGGACGGCCGCTGGAACTCGAACTGCTGCCCGGTTCCGGACATTACATCGGCGGCGAGGAAACCGCCGCGCTGGAATGGATCGAGGGCAGGTTTCCCTTCCCGCGCGGCAAGCCGCCCTATCCGGCCCAGTCCGGCGTGCATGGCTGTCCGACGCTGGTGAACAACGTCGAGACCCTCGCCCATGTGCCGCACCTCGTGCTGTATGGCGTCGAGTGGTTCCGCGGCCGGGGACTGGGGCGCGGCACGGGAACGAAACTCTATTCCCTGTCCGGCGACGTGCTGCACCCGGGCGTCTACGAGCTGCCGATGGGCACGCCGCTGCGCGAGCTGGTCTTCACGCACGGCGGCGGCCTGCTGTCCGGCAAGCCGCTCAAGGCGGTGTTCACCGGCGGGCCGTCGAATACCCTGCTGACGCCCGCCGATCTCGACGTGGCACTGGACTTCGATTCGCTGCGCGAACGCGGCGGCAGCCTGGGCACCGGGGCGATGATCGTGATTTCCGAGGGCACGGGCGTCGTCAAGCGCGTGGCCGAATACGTGCGCTTCTTCGCCCATTCCTCCTGCGGCCAGTGCCCGCCCTGCAAGACGGGCACCGCCACCCTCAGCCGCCTGCTTGACCGCATCGACACCGGGCGCGGCACCGCGGCCGACCTGGCGACGCTGGAGAACCTCTGCGCGATGCTGCCGAACAGCGGCCGCTGCCATCTGCTCAACGGCGTCGTGCAGCTGCTCGACAGCTCCTTCCGGCATTTCCGCCAGGAATACCGCAGCGCGCTGCGCTGACCCGCCGTTCCGCCGTAAAGTGGCGGCATGGGACCATGCATCCTCCTCCATGCGGCCGCGCCGCCGAAGCCGGCCGTCGGGGCACCCTGCAACGGCTGCGGCGTGTGCTGCGGCATCGCCGCCTGTCCGCTTTCCCGTTTCCTGCTCGGCCACCGCGAGGGCCCATGTCCGGCGTTGAAGTGGCAGGGAGGTCACGACAATGAGCGCTATGTCTGCGGGCTGGTCGCCGCCCCGACAGGGATCGCGCGCTGGTTGCCGCGCCGGCTCGTGCTGCGCTGGATCGCGGCCGGCCGAGGCTGCGACTGCGACGCCGAGACGGCGGATTAGCTTGGTATAGTCCGCCCCGATGCTCGCCTACCTGATCCGTCGTCTGCTCTATGCCCTGCCGATCCTGATCGGGGTCAACGTCATCACCTTCGCGCTGTTCTTCGTCGTCAACACGCCCGACGACATGGCGCGCATGCAGCTCGGCGTCAAGCGCGTGACGCCCGAGGCGATCGACAAATGGAAGGCCGAGCGTGGCTACGACCAGCCGCTGTTCTGGAACGCGTCGGCCGACGGCCTCGGCAAGGCGACGCGCACGATCTTCTTCGACAAGTCCGTCAGGATGTTCGCGCTCGACTTCGGTCGTGCCGACGACGGTCGCGACATCGCGCGCGAGATCGGGCTGCGCATGGGGCCCAGCCTCGCCGTGGCGGTGCCGGTGTTCGCGCTGGGCCTGTTCGCGGCGATTTCGTTCGCGCTGCTGCTGGTCTATTTCCGCGCCACCTACCTCGACTTCGCCGGCGTGGTGCTGTGCGTGGCGATGATGTCGGTGTCCGGGCTGTTCTACATCATCGGCGGGCAGTGGCTGGTGTCGAAGGTCTGGCATCTCGTGCCGATCTCCGGCTACGCGGGAGGGCTGTCGACGGCGAAGTTCGTCGTCCTGCCGGTGGTTGTCGCGCTGCTGGCCGGCATCGGCGCGTCGACGCGCTGGTATCGCACCATCTTTTTGGAGGAATACACGCGCGACTACGTGCGCACCGCGCGCGCCAAGGGCCTGTCGGAACGGCTCGTGCTGTTCCGGCACGTGCTGCGGAACGCCCTGATCCCAATCCTGACGGGGGCGGTGGTGGTCATCCCGACACTGTTCATGGGCAGCCTGCTGATCGAGGCGTTCTTCGGCATTCCCGGCCTCGGCAGCTACACCATCGACGCGATCAACGCGCAGGATTTCGCCGTGGTGCGCGCGATGGTGTTCATCGGTTCCGCGCTCTACATCGTCGGCCTGCTGCTGACCGACATTTCCTATACCCTCGCCGATCCCAGGATTCGCCTGCAATGAAGTTCGTGCTGCTGTGGTCCGATGCGCTGTTTTTCCTGCTGCTGGCGGCGGCGCTGGCGGGCGGCGTGCTGGCGGCCCGCACCGAGCATCTGCGGCTCGGCTGGCGCCAGGTGGGGCAAAGTCGCGTCGGCATGGCGGCAGCCACGCTGCTGCTGGCCTTCGTGCTCGTCGCGCTGCTCGATTCCCTGCATTACCGCGAGCGCCTGCCGGGCGAGCGCGAGAACCATGCCGTCGAAGTTCGCTCGGCGCTGGATGCGCTGCTGGCCGGGCTGCGCACGCGCACCGAGCGCACCTATTCGGCGCCCTTGGCGACGCATTCCTTCGCCAAGGAGTCGCTGGATGGCGATCTCGGGCGCGACTTTCCGCGCCTGCGGCACGGCGGCGCGCATCTGGGCGACGATCTCTCCGCGTGGGCGGGCGACGTCGCCGCGCGGATCGTGCGCGGCGCAGCTCTTGGCGTCGTCGCCTGGCTCGCGCTGTGGCTCGCGGCCGCGCCGCTGCGCCGCGCCGCGCCTGCACTCGCCTGGAACGCCGCCGGAGTGACCCTGCTCCTGCTCCTGCTCGCCGCCGGGGCCGCCGCCGCGCTGGCCGGTGGCTACCACGTGGCGGGCACCGACAAGGTCGGCCAGGACGTCCTCTACCTGACGCTCAAGAGCGTCCGCACCGGCCTGCTGATCGGCACGCTGACGACGCTCATCATGCTGCCGGCGGCGGTGTTCCTCGGCCTGCTGGCCGGCTATGCCGGCGGCTGGATCGACGACGTCATCCAGTATCTCTACACCACGCTCAACTCGATTCCCGGCGTGCTGCTGATCGCGGCGGCGGTGCTGATGATGCAGGTGGTCATCGACACCCATCCCGAGTGGTTCGCCACCAGCGCCGAGCGCGCCGACGCGCGCCTGCTGGCCCTGTGCGCGATCCTCGGCATCACCAGCTGGACCGGCTTGTGCCGCCTGCTGCGCGGCGAGACGCTGAAGCTGCGCGAGCTGGAATACGTGCAGGCGGCCCGGGCGCTGGGCGTCTCCGGCGCGCGCATCCTGTGGCGCCATATCCTGCCCAACGTCATGCACATCGTGATGATCGCCATCGTGATGGACTTTTCGGGACTGGTGCTGGCCGAGGCCGTGCTGTCCTACGTCGGCATCGGGGTCGATCCCAACACCATCAGCTTCGGCACCATGATCAACACGGCGCGCATGGAGCTGGCGCGCGAGCCGATGGTGTGGTGGTCGCTGGCGGCGGCCTTCGTCTTCATGTTCGTGCTGGTGCTGGCGGCCAACCTGTTCGCCGACGTGCTGCGCGAAGCCTTCGATCCACGGGCGGCGAAAGCATGACGCTGCTCTCCGTCCGCGACCTGACGGTGGCCATCGGCGACTCCAGTCCGGTGGCGGGCGTGTCCTTCGACATCGCGCGTGGCGAAACCTTCGCGCTGCTCGGCGAATCGGGCTGCGGCAAGTCGATGACCGCGCTGGCGCTGATGCGGCTGCTGCCGTCCGCCGCGCGCATCGCCGGCGGCCGCGTCGCTTTCGCCGGCGCGGATATGTGCGCGCTGACCGAGGCCGAAATGCGCACCTTGCGCGGCGGCAGGATCGGCATGATCTTCCAGGAGCCGGGGTCGAGCCTGAATCCGGTGATGACGGTCGGCGCGCAGATCGCCGAGGCCCTCGGCTTGCATGATGAGCTGCCCGCCGCGGGTGTCCGGCAGGAGCGTGTCGTCGAGTTGCTGGCGGCGGTCGGCATTCCCGATCCGGCGCGTCGCGCGCGGGAATATCCCTTCCAGATGTCCGGCGGCATGAAGCAGCGCGTGATGATCGCCATGACGCTGGCCGGGGAGCCGGACCTGCTGATCGCCGACGAGCCGACCACCGCGCTCGACGTGACGATCCAGGCGCAGGTGCTCGACCTGCTGGGCGAACTGCGGCGCGCGCGCGGCATGGCGCTGCTGCTGATCACGCACGATCTCGGCGTGGTGGCGCGCATGGCCGACCGCATCGGCGTGATGTATGCCGGCCAGCTGGTCGAGGTCGCGCCGCGCGCGGACTTCTTCGCCGCGCCGGCCCACCCTTATGCCCGCCGCCTGTTCGCCGCGCTGCCCGATGCCGCGGCACCGCGCCGCCGGCTGGCGACCATTCCGGGCGGCGTGCCGCCCGCCGGCACGCGCTTCGCCGGCTGCCGCTTCGCCGCGCGTTGCGACGAAGCGCTGCCGCGGTGCGCCACGCTGGCACCGCCCTGGATCGAGCGGACACCGGGCCATCGGGTGCGCTGCCACCTCGATCCGGAGCGTGCCCAGTCCGGAAAAAAAGTCAGTGCCGGCGGGACGGCGACGGCAACGCCCGCCGCCGCCCCGCTGCTGTCGGCGCGCGGCCTGCGGGTGCATTTCCCGATCCGGCGCGGCGTGCTGCAGCGCGCGGTCGGCCATGTGCGGGCGGTGGATGGCGTCGATCTGGAGCTGGTCGCGGGAAAGACGCTTGCGCTGGTCGGCGAGTCCGGTTGCGGCAAGACGACCGTCGGCAAGGCGCTGCTCGGACTGCTGCCGCCGACCGGCGGCGACTTGCGCTGGCAGGGCGCGCCGCAGGCGGGTCTGGAGCCGGCGCGCATGCAGATGGTGTTTCAGGATCCCTACGGCTCGCTCAACCCGCGCATGCGCATCGGCGAGATCGTCGCCGAAGGACGGCGCGGCATGGCGGCGCCGGAGATCGCCGCGCTGCTGGAACAGGTCGGCCTGACGGCCGACATGGCGGGTCGCTATCCGCACGAGTTCTCCGGCGGCCAGCGCCAGCGCATCGCGATCGCGCGCGCGCTGGCGGTGAATCCGCGCCTGCTGATCTGCGACGAGCCGACCAGCGCGCTCGACGTCTCGGTGCAGGCGCAGATCCTCAACCTGCTCGCCGACCTGCAGGAGCGGCTGGGGCTGACCTACCTGTTCATCACGCACAACATCGCGGTGGTGGATCATCTGGCCGATGAGGTGGCGGTGATGTATCTGGGGCGCATCGTCGAGCGCGGCACGGCGGTGGAGGTATTGCGCGCGCCTGCTCATCCCTACACGCAGGCACTGCTTGCCGCGGTGCCGCGCATCGACGGCGCGCCGGGGAGGGCAAGCGGGGAGCGGCTGCTGGTGCCCGGCGATCCGCCATCGCCGGCGGCGCCGCCGCCGGGCTGTCATTTCCATCCGCGCTGCCCGCGCGCGCAGGCGCGCTGCCGCGAGTCCTATCCCGAGGAGACCATGCTGTCGGCGACGCAGGCGGTGCGCTGCTTCTTTCCGTCCTGAGACTCAGGATTCAGGATTTCTTTTTCGTCGTCCGCTTGGCAACGGTTCTCTTCTTCGTGCTTTTCTTCTTCGCCGACCGCTTGCCTTTTTTCTTCGTGGCCTTGGCGGGCGATTCCTTCGGCAGGGCGCGCGCCATCAGGTCGGGGTTCGCCTGGCTGCCGGGACGCGGGACGAGGAGGGTGAAGCCGGGACGTACCCTGACGCGGCGGGTGATGCCGTTGATCTGCTTCAGCCGCGTTTCGCTGATGCGGTGCCTGGCGGCGACGCGGGCGAGCGTATCCCCCTTTTTCAGCTTGTAGGTCTGCCAGTTCGAGAGCGGGATGTCTTGCGCGTCATAGCGTTCAAGGTTGGCGAGGAAGGTGTCGACCTTGTCGGCGGGCAGGACCAGCGGTCCGGCCTGGTGGCCGTTCATCACCGGGCGGTGATAGGCCGGATTGAGCGAGATGAATTCCTCGACGGGAATTTCGGCGAGGCGCGCGGCGACGGCGACGTCGATGCGCTCCGGTTTCATCACCGTTTCGAAGTAGGGCTGGTTGGGAATCGCCGCGAGATGGAAATCGAAGAACTCGGGGTGGGCGACGATGTTCTTCAGTGCCTGCAGCTTGGGCACGTAGTAGCGCGTCTCGCCCGGCATGTCGAGGCTGGCGTAGTCGGTGGGCAGGCCCTTCGCCGCGTTTTTGGCGATGGCGCGCGCGACGGCGTGTTCGCCCCAGTTGTAGGAGGCGAGCGCGAGGTGCCAGTCGCCGTGCATATCGTAGATGTTCTTCAGGTAGGTGAGGGCGGCATCCGTCGAGGCGATGATGTCGCGCCGCTCGTCGACCCACCAGTTCTGGTCGAGCTTGTAGTTCTTGCCGGTGGAGGGGATGAACTGCCAGATGCCCATGGCGCGCGCACGGGAATAGGCCAGCGGATTGTAGGCGCTCTCGACCATCGGCAGCAGGGCGAGTTCGGTCGGCATGCCGCGCTTTTCGAGCTCGCCGACGATATGGTAGAGGTAGCGGCTGCCGCGCTCGAAGATGCGGCGCAGCATGTCGGGACGGTTGAGATACCAGGACTGGCGATCGGCGACCAGCGGGCTGTGCAGGTCGGGCATGCCGAAGCCGTTGCGGATGCGCTGCCAGAGATCGTCGGGCGGCACGGTGAGGTCGAGCAGCGGCGGCGCGGCAGGAGGGGCGAGGTCCTGCACCGGCAGGGGCGGGGCGTCCGCCAGGGTGGCCGTGGTCGTGGCGACCAGGACGGTCTCCGCCGGCGCCGCCGTTGCGCGGGCGGCAGCCGGCCGGTCGACCGGGGCGGTGGCGCAGGCGGCGAGGAGCAGGAGCGGCAAGATGGACGCAAGCCGCCGGACAATCGGTGAAAACATCATTGGCAGTAGGGACGCAGCGATTCGAATGATGCAAGTCTACGGGAGCAGGCGCCTGAAAGCCAGAAGACTCGGGTGCAAGCACGGACGCGATTCGCTCCCTAATCGCGGGTTTGCGGAAATCCACAATGGCGCCGGATCGGGCGAAAAGGATAATCGCGGCACGCCAATCGGCGCCTGATAGCCATTCCAACAGGAGGAGTTTGACATGAAGCTGCGTTCACTCATCGTCGGCCTGGCGGCCGCCACCTTCTCGCTGGCTGCCTTTGCCCAGCAACCCATCGTCATCAAGTTCAGCCACGTCGTCGCCGACAACACACCCAAGGGCAAGGGCGCGCTGGAGTTCAAGCGCCTCGCCGAGGAGCGCACCGCCGGCAAGGTCAAGGTCGAGGTCTATCCCAACAGCACGCTGTACAAGGACAAGGAGGAGATGGAGGCGCTCCAGCTCGGTGCCGTGCAGATGCTCGCCCCCTCGCTGGCCAAGTTCGGCCCGCTCGGCCTCAAGCAGTTCGAGCTGTTCGACCTGCCCTACATCTTCGACAGCTACGAGGAGCTGCACAAGGTCACGACCGGGCCCGTCGGCAAGAACCTGCTGAACCTGCTCGGCACCAAGGGCCTGCTCGGTTTGGCCTACTGGGACAACGGCTTCAAGGTGATGAGCGCCAACAAGTCGATCCGCATGCCGGACGACTTCAAGGGCCTGAAGCTGCGCATCCAGTCCTCCAACGTGCTCGACGCGCAGATGCGCGCCCTCGGCGCCCTGCCCCAGAAGATGGCCTTCTCCGAGGTCTATCAGGCCCTGCAGACCGGGGTCGTCGATGGCACCGAGAACCCGCCGTCCAACCTCTACACGCAGAAAATGCACGAGGTGCAGAAGTTCGTGACGATGTCCAACCACGGCTATCTCGGTTACGCGGTCCTCGTGAACAAGAAGTTCTGGGAAGGCCTGCCGGCCGACGTGCGCGGCACGCTCGAAGGCGCCATGGCCGACGCCACCAAGTTCGCCAACGACATCGCCAAGAAGGAGAACGAGATGGCGATGGAGGAAGTGAAGAAGGCCGGCAAGAGCGAGATCATCAACCTGACGGCCGACGAGAAGAAGGCGTGGAAGAAGGCGCTGGTCAAGGTGCATGACCAGATGGCCGACCGCATCGGCAAGGACCTGATCCAGTCGGTGTACAAGGAAACCGGTTTCGATCCGTCCAAGCTGTAAGCAGGCAACCGCGGGGAGCCTTGGCTCCCCGCCTCGTTCCGGGGGCACCCCAGTGAAATATCTCGACCATCTCGAGGAGTGGTTCATCACCTTCCTCATGGGCGCGGCGACGCTGATCATCTTCGTTTCCGTGCTGCACCGCTATGCCTCCGGCTTCGCCATTCCCGGCGTGCAGGACTGGCTGATCCGCATCGACGTCAGCTGGGCGCAGGAGCTGTGCATCATCATGTTCGTCTGGATGGCCAAATTCGGCGCCGCCTATGGCGTGCGCACGGGCATCCACGTCGGCGTCGATGTCCTGATCAACCACCTTTCAGACCGCAATCGCGGCAAGTTCATCGTCTTCGGCCTGCTGGCCGGCGCGACGTTCACCGGCATCGTCGGCGCGCTGGGCGCCCATTTCGTCTGGGAGAACGGCGCGCACTACAGCATCTACAAATTCCTCGGCCTCGAGATGGGCGACCTCTACGAGGGGCCGATCACCCCCGACCTCGAATGGCCGACCTGGATCGTCTATTCGGCGATCCCGCTCGGTTCCTCGCTGATGTGCTTCCGTTTCCTGCAGGTCATGGCGAACTTCCTGCGCACGGGATCGCTGCCCCACCACGATCATGGCCACGTCGACGGGATCGACGAAGATGAGGGGCTGGCGGTGGATGCCAACCCCTACAACATGGACGACAACCTGCATCCGCAGGACATCGCGCACCATCATCGCGGCGACGGAGAATCCAAATGAGCGCAGCGATCATCTTCGTCCTGCTGGCCTGCCTGATGCTGACCGGCATGCCGGTGTCGATCTCGCTCGGCCTGACAGTGCTGATCTTCCTGTTCGGCTTCACCGAGGTGCCGCTCGAATCGGTGGCCCTGAAGTTGTTCACCGGCATCGAGAAGTTCGAGATCATGGCGATTCCGTTCTTCATCCTCGCCGGCAACTTCCTGACGCACGGCGGCGTGGCCCGCCGCATGATCGAATTCGCCACCTCGGTGGTCGGCCACCTGCGCGGCGGGCTGGGCATGAGTTCGGTGTTCGCCTGCGCGCTGTTCGCCGCGGTCTCGGGTTCCTCGCCCGCCACCGTCGTCGCCATCGGTTCCATCATGCTGCCGGCGATGGTGCGGGCCGGCTATCCGAAGGCCTTCGGCGTCGGCGTCGTCGCCTCGGCGGGCGGTCTGGGCATCCTGATTCCGCCCTCCATCGTCATGGTGATGTATGCGGTGTCCACCAACAGCTCGATCGGCGCGCTGTTCATGGCCGGCGTCATTCCGGGCCTGCTGCTGGCGCTGTTTCTCGGTTTCACGACCTGGTTCCGGGCGAAACAGGGCGACTATCCGCGCGAGCGCCGGCGCAGCTGGACGGAGCGCCTCGGCGCCTTCCGCAAGTCGGTCTGGGGCCTGCTGCTGATCGTCGTCGTCATGGGGGGCATCTACAGCGGCCTGTTCACGCCGACCGAGGCAGCGGCGATGAGCGCGGTGTATGCCTTCTTCATCGCGGTGTTCGTCTACAAGGACCTGCGCATGGCCGACGTGCCGAAGGTGCTGCTCAACTCGGCCAACATGAGCGCGATGCTGCTCTACATCATCACCAACGCGGTGCTGTTCTCGTTCATCCTCACCAACGAGCAGATTCCGCAGGGCATCGCCCAGTGGCTGCTCGATTCGGGGATCGGCATGGTCGGCTTCCTGATCGCGGTCAACGTCCTGCTGCTGGTCATGGGCAACTTCATGGAGCCTTCGTCGATCATCCTGATCACCGCGCCGATCCTGTTCCCGATCGCCATGAAGCTGGGCATCGACCCGATCCACTTCGGGGTGATGATCACGGTGAACATGGAAATCGGCATGATCACGCCGCCGGTCGGGCTGAACCTCTACGTCGCGAGCGGCATCAGCAAGATGGGGCTGACCGACACGACCAAGGCGGTCTGGCCCTGGCTGCTGTCCATGCTGGTCTTCCTGGTGCTGATCACCTACGTGCCGCAGATCTCGATCTGGCTGCCGCGCACCTTGGGCATGATGTAGCCTTTCCGTCGCCGCTCCTCACGCAAAGGCCCGGAATTTCCGGGCCTTTTTCGTCCGGCGGCGGGCGGGACGTTGCCTTTCTGCGATAAAATGCCCAGCCTTTTGTTTTACATATCAATCCGCTGGAGAAAAGAATGTCCGTCGAACGCACCCTGTCGATCATCAAACCCGATGCCGTGGCCAAGAACGTGATCGGCAAGATCTATTCCCGCTTCGAGACCAACGGTCTCAAGATCGTCGCCTCCCGCATGGCCTGGCTGTCCGAGCGCGAAGCCGGCGGTTTCTATGCCGTGCACAAGGAACGCCCCTTCTTCAACGACCTCGTCAAGTTCATGACCTCCGGTCCGGTGATGATCCAGGTGCTCGAAGGCGAGAACGCCATCGCCAAGAACCGCGAGCTGATGGGCGCCACCGACCCGAAGAAGGCCGAGAAGGGCACCATCCGCGCCGACTTCGCCGAGAGCATCGATGCCAACGCCGTGCATGGCTCCGACGGCCCCGAGACCGCCAAGGTCGAGATCGGCTATTTCTTCCCGGAACTGAACGTTTTTTCCGGCCGCTGATCGCAAGCCTGCATGACGGTCAACCTGCTCGATCTTGATGCCGCCAGCCTGACGGACTGGTTCGCGCAGCGGGGCGAAAAGCCCTTTCGCGCGCGCCAGGTGCTGCGCTGGATGCACCGCTTCGGCGCGGACGATTTCGGGCAGATGACCGATGTGGCCAAAGCCCTGCGCGCGACGCTGGCGGCCGCGGCCGAAATCCGCGGCCCGCGGCCGGTGCGCGACACCGTCGCCGCCGATGGCACGCGCAAGTGGCTGCTGGATGTCGGCGCCAGCAATGCCGTCGAGACCGTCTTCATTCCCGAGGCCAATCGCGGCACGCTGTGCGTCTCGACCCAGGTCGGCTGCGCGCTGGAGTGCGCCTTCTGCTCCACCGGCAAGCAGGGCTTCAATCGCAACCTGACGACCGCCGAGATCATCGGCCAGCTCTGGCACGCCAACCGCATGCTGGGCGCGGTGAAGCAGGCCGGGGCAGGCGATTCCGGAGAGCGTGTGGTCAGCAACGTGGTGCTGATGGGCATGGGCGAACCGCTGGCGAACTACGACAACGTGGTGGCGGCGCTCAGGCTGATGCTCGACGACAACGCCTACGGCCTGTCGCGCCGGCGCGTCACCGTATCCACCGCCGGCATGGTGCCCGCGATGGATCGTCTGCGCGCGGATGTTCCGGTGGCACTGGCGGTTTCCCTGCATGCGCCCACCGACACGCTGCGCGACGAGCTGGTGCCGCTCAATCGCAAGTATCCGCTGGCCGAGCTGATGGCGGCCTGCCGCCGCTACCTCGCCAGCGCCCCGCGCGATTTCATCACCTTCGAATACGTGCTGCTCGCGGGCGTCAATGACCGCGATGCCGATGCGCGCGCGCTGCTGGCCCTGACGCGCGACATACCCTGCAAGTTCAACCTGATTCCCTTCAATCCCTTTCCCGGTTCCGGCTACCGGCGTCCCGCCGCCGAGCGGGTGCGCCGCTTCCAGGAAATCCTCATGGGCGCCGACGTCGTCGCCACCGTGCGCAAGACCCGTGGCGACGACATCGACGCTGCCTGCGGCCAGCTCGCCGGCCAGGTCAAAGACCGCTCGCGGCGCGTTGCCGCCACGCCATTGGAGGCCCACGCCTGATGCTTCAATCCCTGCTCCGTTCCCTCGTCCTGCTGGCGCTCGCGCTGACCGCCGCCTGCACCGCCACCACGCCCGCCGACATCGAGGCCTCCGGCAGCGTCGAGCAGGCAGTCTCGCGTCAGACGGCGTCGAGCGAAAGCCGCAAGCGCGCCAAGGTGCATGCCGATCTGGGCATGGCCTACCTGCAGGAAGGCCGCTACGAGGTCGCCCTTGACGAGGCGCGCATCGCGCTCGAATCCGAGAGCGGCTATGCGCCGGCGCACAACCTGAAGGCGCTGATCTACATGGCCTTGCGCAAGAACGAGCTGGCCGAACAAAGCTTTCAGGAGGCGTTGAGCCAGGCGCGCGGCGATCCCGAGATCAATAACGACTATGGCTGGTTCCTGTGCCAGACCGGCCGGCACAGGCAAGCGCTGTCCCATTTCCGCGTCGCCATCAACAACCCCTTGTACCAGTCGCCGCTGAAGGCGCTCACCAACGCCGGCCTGTGCGCCCTCGCGGCGAAGGACGACAAGCTGGCCGAGGAATACCTGTTGCGCGCGCTGCGCATGGATCGTGCCCATGCCGCGGCCTATTACTGGCTGGCCGATATCGCCTATCGCGGCGGACGGCTGGCCGATGCGCGGCAGCGCCTCAAGGATTTGCATGCCCTGGCCAGTCCGAATGCGCAATCCGCCTGGCTGGCGTTGCGCGTCGAGCGCAAGCTGGGCGATCGGGATGAGGAAGCGCGTTTCATGGGCATCATGAGACGCATGTTTCGCGATACCGAGGAATACGCCAGGATGATGCGCGGAGAGTTCGAGTGAGCGTGCCGCCCGAAACCGCCGGCGCTGTCGTGGAACCCGAGTCCATGCCGGAAGAGGAAGCGGCCCGCGTGGAGGTTTCCGCCCCCCAGCCGACCGTCGGCGCCCTGCTGCGTGCCGCCCGTGAAGCAGGAAATCTGTCCATCGTCGATGTCGCCCAGTCGCTCAAGTTCAGCTCGCGCCAGATCGAACTGATCGAGGCCGACGATTACGCCGCCCTGCCGGGCAACACGGTGGTGCGCGGCCTGACGCGCAGCTATGCCCGGCTGCTCAGGCTCGATCCGGAAGAACTGCTGCACATGCTCGACAGCCGTTCGCCACCCGCGCCCGCGGATGTCCGGCCGCCCGACAACATGGGGATCGCCAGCGATGCGAACGGGGGACTGCAACTGACGCCGGTGCTGTCCGCGGCCATCGTGATCGCGCTCGCCGCGCTGTTCCTCGGGCTATGGCATTTCTTCGGCCCCAGCGCAAAGCAGCTCCCGGAAGCCATGCATGCCGAGACGCGCGAGGCGCCGGCGCCGCAGCTCCAGTCGGTCGAGCCCGCCGCCGTCGCCGCGCCGGAAGCGGCGGCGCCGCCTGCCGAAGCGGGCGCCCTGCCGGCTGTCGCCGGCCCGACACTGGTCTTCGTGTTCGAGGACCGCTCCTGGCTGGAGGTTTCCGATGTCACGCAGCAGAGGCTGCACAGCGGCGAGAATCCCGCCGGTACGCGCCTGACGCTTGCCGGCAGGCCGCCGTTCGACATCGTCGTCGGCAACGCCGGCAAGGTCAAATTGACCTATGGCGAGCGCGAGATCGATCTGGCGCCCCACACCCGCGCCGAAGTCGCGCGCCTGAAGCTCGAGTAGATGGCGGCAGGTTTCCCCGAACGTCGGCCGACGCGGCGCGTCATGGTCGGAAAAGTCGGTGTCGGCGGGACGGCGCCTGACGGCACGCCGTCGCCGGTCGTGGTCCAGTCCATGACCAACACCGACACCGCCGACTTCTTCGCCACCGCGCAGCAGGTGGCCGAGTTGCAGCGCGCCGGTTCCGAGATCGTGCGCGTCACCGTGAACACCCGCGAGGCCGCCGCCGCCGTGCCGAAGATCCGGGAGCGCCTGGCGCAACTGGGCCTGGACGTGCCGCTGGTCGGCGACTTCCACTTCAACGGCCACAAGCTGCTGACGGAGGTGCCGGAGTGCGCCGCCGCGCTCGACAAGCTGCGCATCAATCCCGGCAACGTCGGCAAGGGGGCGAAGCGCGACGAGCAGTTCGCCCGGATGATCGAGATCGCCTGCCGGTACAAGAAGCCGGTGCGCATCGGCGTGAACTGGGGCAGCCTCGACCAGGGCCTGCTGGCGCGCCTGATGGACGAAAATGGCAAACGCGCGGCTCCGAAAGACGCAACAGGACTCATGCGCGAAGCGATGGTCGCCTCGGCGCTGGAATCCGCCGCGCAGGCCGAGGCGCTGGGCCTGCCGGGGGACGCCATCATCCTGTCCTGCAAGGTCAGCGGCGTGCAGGATTTGATCGCCATCTACCGCGACCTGTCCGCGCGCGCCGACTACCCGCTGCACCTGGGCCTCACCGAGGCCGGCATGGGCAGCAAGGGCATCGTCGCCTCGACGGCGGCGCTGGCCGTACTGCTGCAGGAGGGCATCGGCGACACGATCCGCGTCTCCCTGACGCCCGAACCGGGCGGCGAACGCACGCGCGAAGTCGTCGTCGCGCAGGAAATATTGCAGACCCTGGGCCTGCGCGCCTTCGTGCCGATGGTGGTGGCCTGCCCCGGCTGCGGCCGCACCACCAGCACCGTGTTCCAGGAGCTGGCGCAGGACATCCAGACCTACGTGCGCGCCCGCATGCCCGAATGGCAGTTGCGGCACCGGGGCGTCGAGAACATGACCGTCGCCGTGATGGGCTGCGTGGTGAATGGCCCGGGCGAGAGCAAGCACGCCAACCTCGGCATCTCGCTGCCCGGCACCGGCGAGGAACCCGTCGCCCCCGTTTATGCCGACGGCGAGCGCGTCACCACGCTGCGCGGCCAAGGTGAACATGGTATCGCCGCCGAATTCAGAACCATCATCGACGCTTACGTCGAACGCAAGTATCCAAAGCATTCATGAGCCAGATTTTGCAAGCCATCCGCGGGATGAACGACATCCTGCCCGCCGACGCCGAACGCTGGGAAGCCTTCGAGGAGCTGATCCGCGACTGGCTGGCCGCCTACGGCTATCGGCCGATCCGCATGCCGCTGGTCGAGCCGACCCCTCTGTTCGCCCGCGCCATCGGCGCCGTCACCGACATCGTCGAGAAGGAGATGTATTCCTTCACCGACAGCCTCAACGGCGAGCAGCTGACGCTGCGGCCCGAGGGCACGGCCTCCTGCGTGCGCGCGGTCCTGCAGCACAACCTCCTTTACGACGGCCCGAAGCGCCTGTGGTACATGGGCCCGATGTTCCGCCACGAGCGGCCGCAGAAGGGCCGCTACCGCCAGTTCCATCAGGTCGGCATCGAGGCGCTCGGCCTGCCCGGCCCGGACATCGACGCCGAGCAGATCATCATGTGCGCGCGGCTGTGGGACGACCTCGGCCTCAACGCCGACGGCGGCATCAAGCTCGAAATCAACTCCCTCGGCGAGGCGGAGGAGCGCGCGCGCCATCGCGCCGACCTGATCGCCTACCTCGAAAATCATGTCGAGCAGCTCGACGCGGATGGCAAGCGCCGTTTGCATACGAATCCCTTGCGCATCCTCGACACCAAGAACCCGGCCTTGCAGGGCGTCGTCGAGGCGGCACCGAAGCTCATCGACTACCTCGGCGAGGCTTCGCTCAAGCACTTCGAGGGCGTGCAGCAACTGCTCAAGGACGCGGCGGTTCCCTATCGCATCAACCCGCGCCTGGTGCGCGGGCTCGACTACTACAACCTCACCGTGTTCGAGTGGGTGACCGACGCGCTGGGCGCGCAGGGCACGGTGTGCGCCGGCGGCCGCTACGACGGGCTCGTCGCCCAGCTCGGCGGCAAGCCGGCGCCGGCCTGCGGTTTCGCCATGGGCATCGAACGCCTGATGGCCCTGCTCGAAGCGCAGGGCGGCGGCATCGACAACCCGGCGCCTGACGTCTATGTCGTGCATTCCGGCGCGGCGGCGCAACGCCTCGCTTTCAAGGCGGCGGAAATGCTGCGCGACACGGGGTGCGCGGTGCTGACCCACATGGGCGGCGGCAGCTTCAAGTCGCAGTTCAAGCGCGCCGACGCGTCGGGCGCGCGGCTGGCGGTCATCGTCGGCGACGACGAAGCGGCGCAGAATGCGGTGACCGTCAAGCCGCTGCGCGAGGAAACGGAACAGCGGCGCGTGCCGCTGGACAACCTGGCCGACATCGTGGGCGACTGGCTCTACGGTGCGGACGAAGAATTGACCGAGGAATAAATCATGGCGACCTACGATCTCGAAGAGCAGGAACAGCTGGAAGAACTGAAGACCTGGTGGAAGCTGCACGGCAACCTCATCACGTCCATCATCCTGGCGCTGGCCATCGGGGTGGTGGGCTGGCAGGGCTGGCAATGGTGGCAGCGCAACGAAGCGGCGCAGGCCGGCCAGCTCTACGGCGGCATCCAGCAGGCGCTGACGCAGCAGGACGTCAAGCGCGTGCGCCAGCTCGCCGGCGAACTGATCGGCAAATATCCCGCCACCGCGCAGGCGAGCCTGGGCGCGATGCTCTCGGGCAAGGCGCTGGCCGAGTCGGGCGACCTGAAGTCCGCCCAGGCCCAGTTCGGCTGGGTCGCCGAAAACGCCGCGGACCCGGGCCTGCGCGGCATCGCCCGCCTGCGCCAGGCCATCCTGCTGAGCGAGGACAAGGCGCTCGACGAGGCGCTCAAGCTGCTCGCCGAACCGCCGGTGCCGGGGCTGATGGCGCGCTACCTCGAAGTGCGCGGCGACATCCTCGCGACGCAGGGCAAGCCGTCCGAGGCGCGCCAGGCCTACGACGAGGCGCTCAAGGCGCTCGACGACGCGCGCAAGGCCGAGAACATGCCGAGCGGCCCCTATCGCGACATCCTGCAAGCGAAGCGCGACGCCGCCGGAGGCCGGTCGTGAGCCTGCGCCGCGCGCTGGCGGGCTGCGGCCTCGCGCTCGCGCTGGCGGGCTGCGCCTCGGTCGGCGAGTCGTTCAACTCGGCGATCGACATGCTCAATCCGTTCAGCCGCTCGGCGCCGAAGGTCAAGCCGGCCGAGCTGACGCCGATCCAGCCGACCGCCGAACTCAAGACGCTCTGGCAGGGCGGCGTCGGCGGCGCCGGCGAATTCGTCTTTTCCCCTGCCGTGGCGGGCGGCAGCGTCTTCGCTGCGGGCCGCGACGGCACGCTGGCGCGCTACGACAATGGCAGCCAGACCTGGCGCATCGCCGCCGGGCAGGCCATTTCCGGCGGCGTCGGCGCGGACGGCAAGCTGGTCGTCGTCGGCACCGCCAAGGGCGAGGTGCTGGCCTTCCATGCGGCGGATGGCCGTCCGGCCTGGCAGGCGCGGGTCAGTTCGGAAGTGCTGGCCACGCCCGCCGTTTCCGGCGATCTCGTCATCGTCCGGAGCGGCGATGCGCGCATCTTCGGGCTGGATGCCGCCGACGGCAAGCGCCGCTGGGTATACCAGCGCAGCACGCCGGCCCTGTCGCTGCGTTCCAGCGTCGGCGTGACCGCGACCGACAAGGCCATCTATGCCGGCTTCCCGGGCGGCAAGCTGGCCGCCATCGCCCGCAACAACGGCGCGGCCCTCTGGGAGGCGACCGTCGCGCTGCCGCGCGGCGCCACCGAGCTGGAGCGCATCGCCGACGTGGCGAGCGAACCGGTGGTCGAGGGACGCGAGGTCTGCGCCGTGGCCTATCAGGGGCGCGTGGCCTGCTTCGACACCGCCACGGGCAGCCAGATCTGGGCGCGCGAGGTGTCCTCCATCGCCGGCCTCGACATCGGCGGTCGCCACCTCTACGTCGCCGACGACAAGGGCACGGTGCATGCCTTCGACCGCGAAAGCGGCGCCAGCCTCTGGAAGCAGGACAAGCTCTTCATGCGCGGCGTGACGCGGCCGCTGGCGCTCGGCCTGCGCGTCGCCGTGGCCGACTATCAGGGCGTCGTGCATCTGCTCTCCGGCGACGACGGCGCCTTCGCCGCGCGCCAGCAAACCGACGGCGCGGCGATTTCCGCGCCGCCGCGCCGGCTCGGCGACGGCGGCTTCATGGTGCAGACGCGCAACGGCGCCCTGCACGCGCTCTCCGTAAAGTAGATGCTCCCCACCCTCGCCCTGGTCGGCCGACCCAACGTCGGCAAGTCGACGCTCTTCAACCGGCTGACGAAGACGCGCGACGCGCTGGTCGCCGACCAGCCCGGCCTGACGCGCGACCGCCACTACGGCCACGGCCGGCTCGGCCGGCGGCCCTTCCTCGTCGTCGATACCGGCGGCTTCGAGCCGCAGGCGAAGGAGGGCATCGTCCAGGAAATGGCGCGCCAGGCCGAAGCCGCCATCGCCGAGGCCGACGTGCTGCTTTTCATGGTCGATTGCCGCAACGGCCTGACGCCGCAGGACAAGGTGATCGCCGAGCGCCTGCGCCGTTCCGGCCGGCCGCTGCACCTCGTCGTCAACAAGGCCGAGGGCATGAACCGCGACGTCGTCGCGGCCGAATTCCACGAACTGGGCTGCGGCGAGCCGCGCGTGATCTCCTCAGCCCACGGCGAGGGCGTGCGCGAACTGCTCGAACTGGCGCTCGCCGATTTTCCCGAGGAGACGCCGGAGGAGGCCGAGGCAAGCGGCCCGCGCGTCGCCATCGTCGGCCGGCCCAACGTCGGCAAGAGCACGCTGATCAACACCCTGCTCGGCGAGGAGCGCATGATCGCCTTCGACATGCCGGGCACCACGCGCGACGCCATCGCCACGCCCTTCGAGCGCAACGGCAAGCACTACACGCTGATCGACACCGCCGGCCTGCGCCGCAAGGGACGCGTCTTCGAAACCATCGAGAAGTTCTCGGTCATCAAGACGCTGCAGGCCGTCGAGGCGGCGAACGTCGTCGTGCTGATGGTCGACGCCAGCCAGGACATCTCCGACCAGGACGCCCACATCGCCGGCTTCTGCATCGAGGCCGGCCGCGCGCTGGTGCTCGCCGTGAACAAGTGGGACGCCGTGGACGCCTACCGCCGCGACCAGATCAAGCAGGACATCCAGCGCAAGCTCAACTTCCTCGGCTTCGCGCGCACGCACTACGTCTCGGCGCTGAAGGGACAGGGCGTGGCGGGCGTGCTGCAATCCGTCGACAAGGCCTACGCCGCCGCGATGGCCAAGCTGACGACGCCCAAGCTCACGCGCGTGCTGCTCGACGCCGTGCAGAAGCAGGCGCCGCCCCGCCACGGCAACGTCCGCCCCAAGCTGCGCTACGCCCACCAGGGCGGCAGCAACCCGCCGGTCATCATCATCCACGGCAACGCGCTGGAACACGTGCCGCCGGCCTACGTGCGCTACCTCGAGCACACCTACCTCGAAGCCTTCCGCCTGCAAGGCACGCCGCTGCGCATCCAGTTCAAGAGCAGCAAGAACCCCTACGTCGACAAGAACTGAAAAAAGTCAGTCCCGGCTGGACGGCGGCGTTTGCGGCAGCGGCCGGAAAATCTCGTCGTAGCGCGCCAGGTCGGGCATCGGCAGGCGGGGGCGCGCGGCCAGCGCGTCCAGCTCGGCGGCCAGCCGGGCGAGGAGGGCGCTGCGTTCCCCGGGCGGCAGGTAGGGCACGTGGTGGGCGAAGAAGGGCTTGAGCACCTCGTAGCCGACATAGCCGAGCGTGCCTTGCAGCAGCGGCCGCAGCATCGTTTCCAGCTCGCCGTGGAGCGCCCCGGGGCCGAACATGTGTTCGCGTCCGCCGAGCGCGGCGATGACCAGCGCCTTCCTGCCCGCCATCCCGCCCCTGGCGTAGATGCGCTTGCCGCCGTAGAAGAGGCCGGAAACGAACACGCGGTCGATCCAGCCCTTGAGGATCGCCGGCATGGCAAACCAGTAGAGCGGGAAGGAGAGGACCAGCAGGTCGGCCTGCCGCACCGCCTCGACCTCGCGGCGGATGTCCGGCGCGAGCCGGTCGGCGGCGATGGCGTGGCGCTGCTCCAGCGCGTAATTGAGGTAATCCGGCCGCTCGCGTTCGGGAAAATCCGCGCCGGAGGCGACGGGGTCGAAGCCCTGCGCGTAGAGGTCCGAGAGCGTCACCTCGTAGCCCTGCGCCGCCAGCCGCTGCTGCGCCGTATCGCGCATCGCGGCGACGAAGGAAGCGGGTTCGGGGTGGGCGTGGACGAGGTGGGCGCGCGGCATGGCGCGTTTATAGACGAAAAAAGTCAGTGCCGGCAGGACGGCGGCGCCGTCGATCCCGGCTATACTTGACCATAACGAGGTGTTATGGAGGGCTAAAGATGACGTATGTCGTGACGGAAAACTGCATCAAGTGCAAATACACCGATTGCGTCGACGTCTGCCCGGTCGATTGCTTCCGCGAGGGGCCGAACTTCCTCGTCATCGATCCGGACGAGTGCATCGACTGCACGCTCTGCGTGCCCGAGTGCCCCGCCGAGGCGATCTTCGCCGAGGACGATGTGCCCGAATCGCAGCGCGACATGATCGCGCTCAACGCCGAGCTGGCCAAGCAGTGGCCGGCCATCATCGAGCGCAAGGAACCGCCCGCCGACGCGGACGCGTGGCGCGGCAAGCCCGGCAAGCGCGGCTTGCTGGAACGGTAACCGGAAGGGAGGGAGACATCATGCAGGTCAGACAGATTCTCGACATCAAGGGCACGGTGCTCTACACCATCGCGCCCGACAAGAAGCTTTCCGAGGCGGTGGCCGTGATGAGCGAGCAGGACGTCGGTTCGCTGGTCTGCTTCGAGGGCGGGCGCATGGTCGGCATGCTGACCTTCCGCGAGGTGATGCGCGCGCTGCACGACAACCACGCGGCCTGGGGCGGCGTGGCGATCCGCGACGTGATGGTGAAGAACCCGCGCACCGCCGATCCCTTCATGGACGTCGACCAGCTGCGCCGCCTGATGGTCGGCGAGCACATGCGCTACCTGCCGGTGATGGACGGCTACACGCTGCTCGGCGTGATCTCCTTCCACGACGTCGCCAAGGCGGTGCTGGAGGAGCAGAGCTTCGAGAACCGCATGCTCAAGGCCTACATCCGCGACTGGCCCGAAGGGCAGGAGCCCGCCGCCGAACAGGGCTGAGTCCGCGCGGCTCCCGCGCGGCCCCATGGCCACATGGACCGCATCTGGCTGCCATCCTATCCGCCGGGCATGCCGGCGGAAATCGACGCGGACGCATTCGCTTCCGTCGTCGACCTGTTCGACACCAGCGTGGCGCGCTTCGCCGCGCTGCCGGCCTACACCTGCATGGGCCGGACCATCGACTATGCGACGCTCGACCGGCTGACGCGCGAACTGGCCGGCTGCTTCCAGTCGCTCGGCCTCGCCCCCGGCGCGCGCGTCGCGCTGATGCTGCCGAACATCCTCCAGCATCCGGTCGCGCTGTTCGCCGTGCTGCGCGCCGGCTGCACGGTGGTGAACTGCAATCCCCTCTACACCGCGCGCGAACTCGAATACCAGCTCGCCGACTCCGGCGCCGAGGCCATCGTCGTGCTGGAGAACTTCGCCGGCGTCGCCGCGCGCGCGCTGCCCGGCACGCGCGTCAAGCACGTGATCGTGACCGGGCTCGGCGACATGCTCGGCGCGTTCAAGGGCGCGCTGGTGAATGCCGTCGTGCGCCATGTGAAGCGGCTGGTGCCGCCCTGGCGCATCAAGGGCGCCATGGGCTGGCGGGAGGCGCTGGCGCGCGGCCGCCGGGCCGGCTTCGCGCCGGTGGCGGCGCGGGGGGCGGACATCGCCTTCCTGCAATACACCGGCGGCACCACGGGCGTCGCCAAGGGCGCGATGCTCACCCACCGCAACATCGTCGCCAACCTGCAACAGGCCCATGCGTGGATCGCCGGCAAGGTGGCGGAGGGCAGGGAGACCATCGTCACCGCGCTGCCGCTCTACCACGTCTTCTCGCTGACGGCGAACTGCCTCACCTTCCTGAAGCTCGGCGCGAACAATGTGCTGATCCCCAATCCGCGCGACATCCGCGGCTTCGTGCGCGAGCTGGCGCAGCACCGCTTCACCGCCATCACCGGCGTGAACACGCTGTTCCAGGCGCTGCTGCGCAACCCGCGCTTCCGCCGGCTCGATTTCTCCGCGCTGAAGATCAGCCTCGGCGGCGGCATGGCCGTGCAGCGCGGCGTCGCCGAGGCGTGGCGGTCCGCGACCGGCGCGACCCTGATCGAAGCCTACGGCCTCACCGAAACATCCCCCGCCGTGACCATCAACCCGCTCGACCTGCCGGCCTTCAACGGCAGCATCGGCCTGCCGCTGCCGTCCACCGAGGTGGCCATCCGCGACGAGGCGGGCGGCGACCTGCCGCCGGGCGAGGCCGGCGAAGTCTGCGTGCGCGGCCCGCAGGTGATGGCCGGCTACTGGAACCGGCCGGACGAAACGGCGCAGGTGATGATGGCCGACGGCTTCATGCGCACCGGCGACATCGGCACGATGGATGCCGCCGGCTACGTCTGGCTGCTCGACCGCAAGAAGGACATGGTGCTGGTGTCCGGCTTCAACGTTTACCCGAACGAGGTCGAGGCGGTCGTGGCGACGCATCCCGGCGTGCTGGAGGCGGCGGCCGTCGGCGTGCCGCACGAGAAGTCGGGCGAAGCGCTGAAGCTCTTCGTCGTGCGGCGCGACCCGGCGCTGACCGCCGAGGCGCTGGTCGCCCACTGCCGCCAGAGCCTCGCCCCCTACAAGGTGCCGCACCTGATCGAATTCAGGGAAGAACTGCCGAAGACCAACGTCGGCAAGGTGCTGCGCCGCGCGCTGCGCGAATGAAAGTCAGTCCCGGCGGCACGGCGGGAAACGGCCATTAGCCGACCTTTGGATTCTCCACATAGTCGCCATCTGAGCGGCTGTTGCCTCCCGCAACCTGCCTGACAGGCATTTCGCACAACTCGGCCCTAACTGCCGGTGATACTTGGCGGATGATTTTTAGGTCGCTGGCATTGTTGAGTTACATTTACCCGATCAAACTAAAGACTTTCCTCCGAGGATTCTCATGTGTGCGTTAAAGAATCAACCCCGTAACAATTACTTTAGTGACCAAGTGGCCGTTCAAGGTTTCAATCTGGCACTAAACAAATACTTGGCATCCATTCAGAAGAAGGCTTTCGCTCAGTATTTGTCACATGAGAACACTCTGCGCCTGCGTCACGGTGATGTGTGGAAACATCCGGCAAATCCTGAGGCATCGGATGGCGGAATGAAGGAGCATTCTGTTTATTCAGAAACCAAATTTCAAGACATTGTCGACCACAGACTCGAGCTGATTGACCTGTGTGTAACTCAGCTAAGTGAAGAAATGCATCGTCAATTTGCACAAATGATGTATTCAACCGTGAATGAGGCATGCAACCGCTCGGGGAACATTGTCGAGGCCAAAGGAATGCCTCTTACAGATGCATTCATCTCAATGATTGAAAAGATTTCGTTTTCCGCCGATAGGAATGGGGAGATACGATTCCCCGAAGTACACGCTCCTCCTGATTTAGCAAAAAAGATGATTGATGCCGTCGAGGCTGCACCACCTGAGTACAAAAAGCGGTTAGAAGATGTTACCGAGCGAAAGTCCAAGGAAGCCCTTGAGCGTGAAGCAGAACGCAAGGCTAAGTTCCTTCAGTACGGCGAGGAGTAATGATGAGGAGGCTGCTTTCTATCGGCTGCAATGACTATGAGAGTCTTGGCAACCTTACTGGTGCTGAAGCCGATGCAAGGCGGATCTTCGATACGCTCCTGCATCCCGACATAGGGGGATACGATACAGAGCGATCTCGCCTACTCTTATCCCCAAGCATCGCGGAGTTGCGGCAGGCAATTGCCGAGGTCTTGTTTGAAAGTAGCCCCATCGATACATTCACATATTTCTTTGCAGGGCATGGTGGGGTACGCGCAGGCAGCTTTTATATGTGCGTACGCGACTCACGATCTGATGCCTTGTCAGTCACGGCCCAATCGCTCTCGGATATCTTTCGTAGTATTGGAGAGGCTGCCCCAGCTCAGAGCAACTTGATTATTGACGCATGCGAGAGTGGAGGTCTTATTGCAGACTTAGGAGCGTTACTAAAGCGCGACGTTATCGGCAATGCGGGAACCCCGGGTATTACGCTTATTGCGACATCCGCACAAGATCAAACAGCAGGAGAAACGGCAACAGGAGGCCTTGGCACCAACGCAATATTGGACTGCATAGAGGGGCGAGATTTCATTAACGATAGTGCTGCAATGCTGGATTTAATTGAAATCGGTCGACGTGTCTCGTTACGACTACGCGACTCTAAGCAAAGCCCAGTTGTTTGGGGGTTAAACCTTAGTGGCCCACCTCGATTTTGCCGAAATTTGGGTTACTTGGTCGATCCATCCCGGCCAGTTCGAGAGCTTATACATGCATGGCCTCAAGTACAGCATGACGCCGTTAATAAGCACTTTGAAGAGTTGTGGAGCATCTATACGTCGATAAATACGGACTGGGATCCACGAGCATTCGTGACGACAGTATCTAATGCGATTGATCCACTCGCTAACTCACCAGAAGTTCTTTGCGGCGCAATCGAACGCATGGCAATGGCGATGCAAATACGCGCCGAGCAATCGGATGATCCATTCCGGCCAGTAGAAGTGTGTGCAACTTTGGCTGTCTCTCTTCTACCCTACCTTCAGCACAATAGTGTTCAAGAATCTGCTCGGCGTCTCATATCCGTTACCTCTTCTTCATTAGTTTCATCGGCACAACAGTTTCTAAAAGACCTTGAAAATGATCGCTACGCGTTGCTCGAAAGCCGTGGTGGTGGCCTCTCAGATCTATATTTCTTACCACTGAAAATATCGAAAATGCTTGGTTGGATTGCTGGAGTTGGGCATCTTTACCGTATCTCCGGCTCAGCCAATGAGGATGCTGACCGTGTCTTCACCCATGTATTGCAGCACATGCTTGAACAGTATTCCGGCTCAATCCAAGCAATGAGCGACGACCAAGCCCCATACTGGGCTCTAGCACTTACTAACGCGATAGTCCTTGGTCTACGAGAGGAGGCTGAGCAACTCGCAGGATTGTTGTTCTACTCACTTGTGTCTTGCCGAGGACAGTTGGCTTGCAGGAACATTCCTCCTGAGGAAACCCTTCCCTATCTTATCGCCCGTCAAGCTAATAACTTCGATGCTATACAAGATTACGTGGCGAGGCCTATTGAGACGCTGGCTGTAATGATGCGAGCGAGTGTTGCTCTAGATCTTGCTGAAATATTTGATGAGAGTCTTTGGAAAATCGACGGATTGGCTTTCTTCGCATTCCTGCCCTCGAAATACTCAAAATTTGGTTGTGATGTTATTGAAGATGGCCAGAATCTCGTTTGGTCGATTGGGCAAGATGTATTTCGTGTAAGCGATTTTGTTCGTACATGGCCCGACGATTCTGCTCGTCCTGACTCTGTCGAGGAGGCAGTTATCGGGATATTCTCATCGCTGCTCTTTCCAGATCGTGTGGCTTGGTATTGCTTCGACGGGCTTCCTGTATAGCAGTCTCAGATCTCACAAGCGTGTAGCTACTGCTCCGCTCAAAAAACCGCCACTGGATCAACTAGACGATGAACGTCTCTTTGGGGTCGTTTGTCACCGTCCCGCCGGCGCTGACTTTTGTCAGTCGAACAGGCGTTCCAGCAGTTCGTCGCGGGTGATGTGGTGGTGGGTGGCGACCGCAGCGAGTATCGCCGAGAGGGTGCCCACGCGAAGCGGGTCGTGGTTGGGAATGGTGATGTGATGCTCGCCGTTTTCGCTCGTGGTCAGCCGGATGTGGCTGCCGGTCTGCCGTGAAACGGCGTAACCGAAGCGGGCCAGCCGACGGATCAGTTCCTGTCCGGCCAGGTCGCGCGGCACTCTCATGCCGCCAGCGCCTCTTCCCTCGTGATGTGCAGGCGGATGACGCTCGGCCGCGCGTCTTCATCGAAGTGGCAGCGCACGGCGTCGCGCACTTGCGCGTGCAGGCTCGGCAGGTCGTCCGCTTCGGTAAAGATGTCCTGGCCGACGGCCCTGGCGAAGTAGCCGCCTTCCGGCGCTTCCTCGACCATGAAGTGTATTTCGGTCATGCTTGCCACCCCGCTGGATAACTTGCCCTGTGCGCCGATTCTAAACCCGTGTTTCGCCATGAGGGCATAGGGAGCGATACGGTCCGGGGAGTGCTGATAAACTGCCCGGACCATTCATTACGGCGTCGCGTCCATGTCCGGCAATACCATCGGCACCCTGTTTTCCGTCACTTCCTTCGGCGAATCGCACGGCCCGGCTATCGGCTGCGTGATCGACGGCTGCCCGCCGGGGCTGGAGATTTCGGCGGCGGAGATTCAGGCGGAACTCGACCGCAGGAAGCCCGGCACTTCGCGCCATGTGACGCAGCGGCGCGAGGCGGACGAGGTCGAGATTCTCTCCGGCACGTTCGAGGGCCGGACGACCGGCACGCCCATCGCGCTGCTGATCCGCAACACCGACCAGCGCAGCAAGGATTACGGCGACATCGCCCGGAGCTTCCGCCCCGGCCACGCCGACTACACGTATTGGCAGAAATACGGCATTCGCGACTATCGCGGCGGCGGGCGTTCCTCGGCGCGCGAGACGGCGGTGCGCGTCGCCGCCGGCGCCATCGCGAAGAAGTGGCTGAGGGAGCGCTACGGCGTGACGGTGCGCGGCTGGATGAGCCAGTTGGGGCCGGTCGAAATTCCCTTCGTCGATGCGGCCGAGATCGACCGCAATCCCTTCTTCGCGCCGAACGCCGCCATCGTGCCGGAACTGGAGGCCTACATGGACGGTTTGCGCAAGGACGGCGATTCGGTCGGCGCGCGCATCGAGGTGATGGCGACCGGCGTGCCGCCGGGCTGGGGCGATCCGGTCTATGGTCGCCTCGACGCGCAGATCGCCCACGCGATGATGGGCATCAACGCCGTCAAGGGCGTCGAGATCGGCGCCGGCTTCGATTGCGTCGCCCAGCGCGGCAGCGAGCATGGCGACGAACTGACGCCGCAAGGCTTCCTCTCCAACCACGCCGGCGGCATCCTCGGCGGCATTTCCTCGGGGCAGGACGTGACGGTGTCCATCGCCATCAAGCCGACGTCGAGCATCCGCATCCCGCGCCGCTCGATCGACCTGGCCGGCCAGCCGACCACGGTCTCGACCGAGGGCCGCCACGACCCCTGCGTCGGCATCCGCGCCACGCCGATCGCCGAGGCCATGCTGGCGCTGGTGCTGATCGACGCGGCGCTGCTGCACCGCGCGCAGTGCGCCGACGTGGCTTGCCCGACCCCGGCCATTCCCGGCCGGGCCGGCTGATAGAATTCTCAACACGCCAATAACGACAGGGAAGGACAACATGCAAGTCGATCACCACGATCTCTACACCGAATTCCCGGACATGCGCGATGCCATCGATGCGATGAAGGATGGCAGCGGCTACTTCGCCGGCCTGTTCGCCCGCTACAACCGCCTGACCGGGAAGGTCGAAGACCTCGAGGAGCACGACATGCCGGTGGCCGACTTCACGCTCGAAGACATGAAGAAGGCGCGCGTCAAGCTGAAGGACGAGATCTACCAGTTGCTGACCGCCTTCCGCATCGGCCAGAAAAGCAAGGCTTGACTCCGGCGGCGAGCGACGCGCGCCCCGGCGTGCTGGGGCGGCTGGCCGGCTGGTATTTCTTCTATTTCGCCTTCGTCGGCGCCTTCGCGCCGTATTTCACCCTCTACCTGAAGGACATCGGCCAGAGCGCCTGGGAGATCGGCGTGCTGATGTCGGTGCCGCAGGTGATGCGCCTGCTGGCGCCCAACCTGTGGGGCTGGCTGGCCGACCATCTCGGCCGCCGCGCGCTGATCGTCAGGATCGCCGCCCTGTGCTCCGTCCTCGGCTTCGCCGGCTTCTTTTTCACGCGCGACTACGCGCCGATGCTGGGCGCGATGGCGCTGGTCTGGTTCTTCTGGAGCGCCGCGCTGCCGCTGGTCGAGGCGATGACGCTCGACCGGCTGGCCGGCCGGACCGAGCGCTACGGGCGCGTGCGCGTCTGGGGCTCGGTCGGCTTCATCGCCAGCGTGCTGGCGGTCGGCGCGCTGCTCGACCACCTGCCGATCGCCACCGTGCTGTGGGCCTGCCTGCTGATCCTGGGCTGCGTGTTCGCCAGTGCCGTCAGCCTGCCCGAGACGAAAGTCAGTTCCGGCGGGACGGCGGAACCGCTGGGCGCGGTGCTGCGCCGCCCCGAGGTGTTGGCCCTGCTGGCGGCGTGTTTCTTCATGTCGGTGGCGCACGGCCCGCTCTACATCTTCCTGTCGATCCACCTCGACGGACTGGGCTACGACAAGACGGCGATCGGCCTGTACTGGTCGCTCGGCGTGGTGGCGGAAATCTTCGTCTTCCTTTTCATGCCGCGCCTGATGCGCCATGTCAGCCTGCGCGGCATCCTGCTCGCCAGCTTCGCGCTGGCGGTGCTGCGCTTCCTGCTGATCGGCTGGGCGGCAGGCTCGCCGGCGCTGCTGTTCATCGCCCAGACGCTGCACGCGGCGACCTTCGGCGCCTACCACGCGGCGGCGGTGGCGGTGCTGACGCGCTGGTTCGCCCCGGGGCAGCAGGCGCGCATGCAGGGGCTCTACGGCAGCCTCTCGTTCGGCGCCGGCGGCCTGGTGGGTGGGCTGATGAGCGGGCAGTCCTGGGATGCGCTCGGTCCCGGCATGACCTATAGCCTCGGCGCGTTGTGCGCCGGCATCGGCTGGCTGCTGGTCTGGCGCTGGTTGTCATCGGAGTCGCTGGCTTCGCGTTGAGTCGATGATGAAAGCCGTGCCGATCCTTCTTGCCGCCTTCGTCCTGGCGGCCTGCCAGAACGTGCCGCTGACCGGCCGCAGCCAGTTGAACATCATTTCCGCGCAGCAGGAAACGCGCATGGGGCTTGCCAGCTTCAAGGAAATCCTCGACAGGGAGACGCTGAGCGACGACCGGGCGGCGAGCGAGCGGGTGCGGCGCGTCGGCCGGCGCATCGCCGCCGCCACGGGGCGCGCCGACTATCAGTGGGAGTTCAGGCTGATCGAGGACGACAAGCAGATCAACGCCTTCTGCCTGCCGGGCGGCAAGGTGGCGGTGTATAGCGGCCTCCTGCCGGTGGCCGGCGACGATGCCGGCCTCGCGGCGGTGATCGGCCACGAGGTCGCCCATGCCATCGCCCGCCATGGCGGCGAGCGTCTGAGCCAGGAAATCCTCGTCGCCGGGCTGACGGTGGCGACGGTGGCGGCGACGCAGGACCCGAAGCAGCGCGACCTGTATGCCGGCCTGCTCGGCGCGGGCGCGGCGGTCGGCTTCCTGCTGCCCTATTCGCGCCTGCACGAATCCGAGGCCGACCGCATGGGGCTGATCTACATGGCCAAGGCCGGCTACGATCCGCGCGCCGCCCTCGGCCTGTGGGAGCGCATGGCGGAGGCGGGCAAGGGCAAGGCGAAACCGCCCGAATTCCTGTCGTCGCACCCGGCCGACGCGACCCGCATCAAGGACATCCGGCGCTGGCTGCCGGAGGCTCTGGGCCACTATCGGCCAGGGCGGCCTGTGCCATAATTCGCCCTTTCCGTCAGGGTTTACGCATGTCGCAAACGCTTTACGACAAATTATGGAACAGTCATGTCGTCCGCACCGAGGCGGACGGCACGGCGCTGCTCTACATCGACCGCCATCTGGTGCATGAAGTCACCAGCCCGCAGGCCTTCGAGGGACTCAAGCTCGCCGGCCGCAAGCCGTGGCGCGTTTCCTCGATAGTCGCCACCGCCGACCACAACACGCCGACCGACCATTGGGAGCGCGGCATCGAGGACCCGGTCTCGCGCCAGCAGGTGGAAACGCTCGACGCCAACATCCGCGCGGTCGGCGCGCTGGCCTATTTCCCGTTCAAGGACGCCAGGCAGGGCATCGTCCATGTCGTCGGTCCGGAGAACGGCGCGACGCTGCCGGGCATGACCGTGGTGTGCGGCGATTCGCACACCTCGACGCACGGCGCCTTCGCCTGCCTCGCGCACGGCATCGGTACCTCCGAGGTCGAGCACGTGCTGGCCACGCAGTGCCTGCTGCAGAAGAAGATGAAGTCCATGCTGATCCGCGTCGTGGGAAAAGTCAGTCCCGGCGTGACGGCGAAGGACATCGCGCTCGCCATCATCGGCCGGATCGGCACGGCCGGCGGCACCGGCCATGCGGTCGAGTTCGCCGGCGGCGCGATTCGCGCGCTGTCGATGGAGGGCCGCATGACGGTCTGCAACATGGCGATCGAGGCGGGCGCGCGCGTCGGCTTCGTCGCGGTGGACGACACGACCATCGATTACCTGAAGGGGCGCCCGTTCTCGCCGACCGGCGAGATGTGGGAGCGCGCCGTCGCCTACTGGCGCACGCTGGTTTCCGACGCCGACGCGAAATTCGACGCCGTGGTCGAGCTCGACGCGGCGCAGATCCAGCCGCAGGTGACCTGGGGCACCTCGCCGGAGATGGTGGTGGCGATCGACGGCCGCGTGCCCGCGCCGGAAGACTTCAAGGATCCGGTCAAGCGCGAGGGGGTGGAGCGCGCGCTGCAATACATGGGTCTGACGCCGCGCACGCCGATCAAGGACATCCGGGTCGACCAGGTGTTCATCGGCAGCTGCACCAATTCGCGCATCGAGGACCTGCGCCAGGCGGCCTTCGTCGCCAAGGGCCGGCGCAAGGCCGACAACGTGCGCCGCGTGCTGGTGGTGCCGGGTTCCGGCCTCGTTAAGCGGCAGGCCGAGGCCGAGGGGCTCGACAAGATATTTCTTGCCGCCGGCTTCGAATGGCGCGAGCCGGGCTGCTCGATGTGCCTGGCGATGAACGCCGACCGATTGGAGCCGGGCGAGCGCTGCGCCTCGACCTCCAACCGCAATTTCGAAGGACGGCAGGGCGCGGGCGGCCGCACCCATCTGGTCAGTCCGGCGATGGCCGCCGCCGCGGCGATCGCCGGTCATTTCGCCGACGTGCGCGACATTCTTTGAAGGAGACGATCATGAAGAAAATCATGTTTCTGCTGGCCGCCGTTTTTGCGTTGTCAGCCTGCAATACCGTGAAAGGCATCGGCAAGGACATCGAAAAGGGCGGCGAGGCGATCCAGAAGGCGACCAAGTAGATGCGCGCCTTCACTCAGCTCGACGGGCTGGTGGCGCCGCTGGATCGCGCCAACGTCGATACCGACGCCATCATCCCCAAGCAGTTCCTCAAGTCGATCAAGCGGTCGGGCTTCGGGCCGAACGCCTTCGACGAATGGCGCTATCTCGACCGCGGCGAACCGGGCATGGACAACAGCCGCCGTCCCGCCAACCCTGACTTCGTGCTCAACCAGCCGCGCTATCAGGGCGCCTCGATCCTGCTGACGCGCGACAACTTCGGCTGCGGCTCCTCGCGCGAACACGCCCCGTGGGCGCTGGAGGACTACGGCTTCCGCGCGCTGGTCGGCACGAGCTTCGCCGACATCTTCTACAACAACAGCTTCAAGAACGGCCTGCTGCCGATCAGGCTGCCCGCGGCGGAGATCGACGAGCTGTTCGCCCAGGTCGCCATGACGACCGGCTACCGGCTGCGCATCGACCTCGCCGCCCAGACCGTGACGCGGCCCGACGGCAAGGTGCTGAACTTCGACGTCGATCCCTTCCGCAAGGAGTGCCTGCTCAACGGCTGGGACGACATCGGGCTGACGCTGCGCCACGCCGAGGAGATCAAGACCTTCGAGGCGAAGCGGCGCATCGACCAGCCCTGGCTTTTTTCCTAGGAAATACTGATGAAGATTTGCGTTCTGCCGGGCGATGGCATCGGCCCGGAAATCACCGCCGAAGCGGTGCGCGTGCTGAAGGCGCTCGACCTGAAGATGGAAATGGAAGAGGCCCTGCTCGGCGGTTGCGCCATCGACGCGGCCAAGGATCCCTTTCCCGCGGCGACGCAGAAGCTCGCCAAGGAGGCCGACGCCGTGCTGCTCGGCGCCGTCGGCGGCCCGCAGTGGGACAGCAATCCGCGCGAGCTGCGGCCCGAGCGCGGCCTGCTGCGCATCCGCAAGGATCTCGGCCTGTTCGCCAACCTGCGTCCGGCGATCCTCTATCCCGAGCTGGCCAACGCCTCGACGCTCAAGCCCGAAGTCGTTGCGGGCCTCGACATCCTCATCGTGCGCGAACTCACCGGCGACATCTACTTCGGCCAGCCGCGCGGCATCGAGATCAGAAACGGCGAGCGCTACGGCTTCAACACCATGCATTACACCGAAAGCGAGATCCGCCGCATCCTGCGCGTCGCCTTCGAGGCGGCCCGCAAGCGCAACAAGAAGGTGTGCTCGGTCGACAAGATGAACGTGCTCGAGTGCACCCAGCTCTGGCGCGACGTCGCCAACGAGGTGGCGACGGAGTATCCGGACGTCGAGCTGAGCCACATGCTGGTCGACAACGCGGCGATGCAGCTCGTGAAGAATCCGAAGCAGTTCGACGTCATGGTCACCGGCAACATGTTCGGCGACATCCTGTCGGACGAGGCCTCGATGCTGACCGGCTCGATCGGCATGCTGCCCTCGGCCTCGCTCGACGAAACGAACAAGGGCCTCTACGAGCCGAGCCATGGCTCGGCGCCCGACATCGCCGGCAAGGGCGTGGCCAATCCGCTGGCGACGATCCTTTCGGCGGCGATGATGTTGCGCTATACCTTCAATCAGGAGGCCGCGGCCCAGCGCATCGAGGCGGCGGTGAAGAAAGTGCTGGCGCAGGGCTTCCGGACCGGCGATATTTACGAGGCCGGCATGAAGAAGGTCGGCACGAAGGAAATGGGCGACGCCGTGCTGGCGGCGCTGTAATCAACGATAGGAACGGAAATCATGAAGAAGGTAGGTCTGGTCGGCTGGCGCGGCATGGTGGGTTCGGTACTGATGCAGCGCATGCGCGAGGAGAACGATTTTGCCCTGATCGAGCCGGTGTTCTTCACCACTTCGAATGTCGGCGGACAAGGCCCGGCCGAGGCCGGCGGCGTGCCGCTCAAGGACGCGCTGGACATCGATGCGCTGAAGGCGCTCGACGTCATCGTTACCTGCCAGGGCGGCGACTACACCAAGGAGGTGTTTCCCAGGCTGCGCGCGGCCGGCTGGAGCGGCTACTGGATCGACGCGGCCTCGACGCTGCGCATGGCCGACGACGCGATCATCATCCTCGATCCGGTCAACCTCGACGTCATCAAGGCCGGCCTGGCGCAGGGCATCAAGAACTACATCGGCGGCAACTGCACGGTATCGCTGATGCTGATGGGCCTCGGCGGCCTGTTCCGCGCCGGCCTCGTCGAGTGGGTCTCGGCGATGACCTATCAGGCCGCGTCGGGCGCCGGCGCCCAGAACATGCGCGAGCTGCTCGCCCAGATGGGCGCGCTGCACGATGCGGTCAAGGCCGAACTCGCCGATCCCGCCTCGGCGATTCTCGACATCGACCGCAAGGTGGCCGAGACCATGCGTGCCGCGGACTTCCCGACCAAAAACTTCCGCGGCGTGCCGCTCGCCGGCAGCCTGATTCCCTGGATCGACGTGCCGGTCGAGCATGGCCAGTCGAAGGAGGAGTGGAAGGGCGGCGCCGAATGCAACAAGATCCTCGGCAAGCCGGCGTTCCGTTCGCCCGGCAGCATCCCGATCGATGGCCTGTGCGTGCGCGTCGGCGCGATGCGCTGCCATTCCCAGGGCCTGACCATCAAGTTGAAGAAGGACGTGCCGTTGGATGAGGTCGGCGATATTCTCGCCAAGGCGAACGACTGGGTGAAAGTGGTCCCGAACGAGCGGGAGATTTCCGAGCGCGAATTGGCGCCGGCGGCCGTGACCGGGACGCTGACCGTGCCGGTCGGCCGTCTGCACAAGCTGGCCATGGGACCGGAATATGTGGGGGCGTTTACCTGCGGCGACCAATTGCTCTGGGGCGCCGCGGAGCCTCTGCGCCGCATGTTGCGTATTTTGCTCGGATAAGCGAAAGCATCAGATAAAGCAAAGGTTGAGCTTGCGCCATTAACCCCATGATGTTATTTTGAATACCGTGTACCAAACCCCCGGCGGGGAGGCAATGTGAATAAAACGGACAAAACATCGATATTCAAGGCGTCCTTGCTCGCGGCGCTCATGGGCGCCGCGTTTGGCGTCCACGCGGCCGGAATGGGCAAGCTCGTGGTGTATTCCGCCATTGGCCAGCCGCTGAGCGCCGAAGTCGCGATCAGCGCGACGCCGGAAGAATTGGGTTCCATCAGCGCCCGGCTGGCTCCACACAGCGCCTTCAAGGATGCCGGCATCGACTTTCTTCCCGCGCTCACCGGCCTGCGTTTCGATATCGCCAAGACGACCTCCGGGCAGCCGATCCTGAAGTTGAGTACCGATGCGCCGCTCAACGAGCCTTTCCTGCATTTCCTGGTCGAGTTGAGCTGGACTTCGGGCCGCATGGTGCGCGAGTACACCTTCCTGCTCGATCCGCCGGAAATGCTGAAGCCGGCCAAGCCGGCTGCGGTGGTTGCGCCCGCCATGCCGGCGATCCAGGCGAAACCGCTCCCTGCCGCTCCCGTACAGGCGGCACCCATGCCTGCCCCCATGCCCGCGAAACCCGCCATGGCCGCGCCGGCGGCCGAAGCGGAGGTGAAAGTCAAGGCGGGCGATACCCTGACCCGGATCGCCCTGGAACACAAGCCCGAATCCGTCAGCCTCGATCAGATGCTGGTCGCGCTGTTCAACAGCAACCGCAAGGAGTTCGACGGCGAGAACATGAACCGTCTGCGGGCGGGAAAGATATTGCGCCTTCCCGATCCCGCCGAGGTCGCTCAAGTCGATGCGCGCGCGGCACGCAAGCTGATCGTCAGCCAGGCGGCGGACTTCAATGCCTATCGCCGCCGGCTGGCCGAGGCTGCCGGCAGCATGCCCGTCGAGGAGAAGGTTGCGCAGCAACAGGCCGCAGGCAAGATCGAGGCCAAGGTCGAGGCGGGTGCGGCACCGGCGCCGGCGACGGACAAGCTTGAAGTTTCACGCACCGAGTCCGCCAAGACCACCGCCGGCGGTGGCGCGGGCAAAAGCCGCCTCGAAGAGGATTTGATCGCGCGCGACAAGGCCTTGCGCGAGGCCGCCGAGCGGATCGCGCAACTGGAAAAGAACCTCGACAACCTCAAGCACCTTGTCGAGATGAAGAGCGAGGCCGGTGCGCAAATGCAGCAGCAGGCCAAGGCTGCCGACGCGCCCAAGGCCGAAGTGCCCAAGGCCATGGCCGAGCCGCAACCGGCGGAAAAGCCGGCGGCTGAGCCGGCACCGGCTGTCCCGGCCGACGCGGCGAAGACTGTGGAGCCTGCTGCGCCCGAGCCGGCGGCGGAAGCGCCAAAACCCGCCGCCCCGCCGCCAAAACCTGCGCCGAAACCGGTCGTCAAGAAATCCGCACCGCCCCCGCCTCCGCCGAGTTTCATCGAGGACAATCCCGAGCTCGTTTTCGGCGGCGGTGGCCTGATCGCCCTGCTGCTCGGCTACTTCGGCTACACCGCGTGGCGCAAGAAGAAAAAGGCGCGCGAAGAAGCCGCGTTCGAGGACCAGCCCAGCGTTTCCGAAAATGAACTCGCGGCGAAGTCCGGCACGGTCTTCGGTGCTGCCAGCGAGAGCGTGGATAGCGGCGAGGTATCGATTCAGGGTGATTTCAGCGAAGGTGGCGTGCTGACCACCGAGGAAAACGTCGATCCCGTGGCGGAAGCGGATGTCCTGATGGCCTATGGTCGCGACAGCCAGGCCGAGGAGATTCTGAAGGAAGGCATGAAGGCCGACCCGACGCGCGGCGCGATCTACCTGAAGCTTCTCGAGCTGCATGCCAACCGCAAGAATGCCGAGGCGTTCGAGGGGGTTGCCCGCCAGTTGCATGATTTGAGCAATGGCCAGGGGCCCGACTGGGAGAAAGCCGCGGCGATGGCGGTGGGGCTGGGCATCACCGGCGGCCTGTTCCCGGCCGCGGCGGAGGTCGAGCCTCAGCCGGCACCCGCCGAATCCGTTCCCGTAGCCGAGGCAGAGGCTCCCCGGGCGGAGGAACGCGAACCGCTTCCCGAGCCGGAAATTGCGCCGGCAGCCGAGGCCGACACGGGTTCGCTCGACTTCGATCTGGATCTCGGCACCACCAGCGGCCCTGCCATGGCCGCGGCGGCCCAGGCGGAAGCCGCCCCGGCCGCCGCCGAAGAGGCGATGAGCCTCGATTTCGACTTCGATCTGGGAACGCCGGAGCCCGTGGCGGCCGAAGTCCCCGTTCCCGCAGCCGGGACTGCCGAATCCGTTGAGGCTGCCGAACCCGCGGCCAGCGAAGCGGACATGGGCAACGGCATAGACTTCTCCCTGGACATCGATTCTGTTGCCGAGGCGCCTGTTGAGGCTGGCGAAGCGGCGGAGACTCCGGCCGTGCCGGCCGAGCAGCCCGAGGCTGCCGCCGATGCCAACGAAATCGATTTCGATCTGGGCATGGGAGGGACGGATGAGGCGGCGGAACCCGCTGCTGCCGTCGAGCTTCCGGCTTCCCCTGTCGAAGAGGTATCCGACATCGGTGGCGTGGATTTCGACCTCGAACTGGATTCATCCCCGCCTGCCGAATTGGCGCCCGCGCCGGAGATGGCTGAGACTGTTGACGAAGCCTCCCCGGTCGCCGTGATGCCGGAGTTGGCGGATATCAGCCTTGACCTGGGCGAGGAGACGGACATTCCGGTGTCTCTGGAAGAGCCGAAGGAAGAGGTTGCACTCGATACCGCGAGCCTGTCCGAGGTGCCCGTGCCCCTCGAAGCGTCAGTTCCTGCGGCGGATGCCGCTCTCGAGTTGCCCGATCTCGATCTGGGCCTGGATATCGAGACCCCGGCCGTTGCCGACGAGGCCGATGCAGGGCTGCCGGATATCGGCGCCCTGGATGTCGACCTTGCGGAAGATGCCGGATCCGGCGACGTCCAGGCAGCCGAAGCGGCCATCGACCAGCCCGACGATCCCGAGGTCGCGACCAAGCTGGAGTTGGCGCAGGCCTATGAGGAGATGGGTGATCGCGAAGGCGCGCGCGAGTTGCTCAACGAGGTTCTCAGCGAAGGCAGCCCTGCCCAGCAGGCGGCGGCGCGCGCGCGCCTCGATCAACTCGAGGCCTGACCGGCGCGGCGGCGTCGCCATGGCGCTGCCGCGAAGTTCCCGCGATGTGGCATCCGGCGACCCTATTGCTCTGCTGGGGGTGGTTCGTCCTGATGCTGCAATGGCTGCCTGCGGCGTGGGTGTTGCCGCTTGCCATCGCGTGTCTGACGCTGGCCTTCGGAGGCGCCGCGCAGCGTAGCCGGCGTCTTTTATGGCGTGCCCGCTGGCTGCTGGTCTCGCTGGCGGTCTTTTTCCTGTTTTTCACTCCCGGGGAATATCTGGACGGCACGCCGCACTGGCTGGGGATGACGCGCGAAGGGGTGGCTTTGGCGGGCGATCGGCTTGGCCGACTGGTGGCGATGCTGGCCAGCCTGGCGCTGCTGCACGAGCGGATCGGGACGCAGGGACTGCTTGTCGGCCTTTATCGTCTGCTACCGTCGATTTCCTGGCGCGATACGACGGTGGTGCGTCTCCTGCTGGTGCTGGAATTCGCCGAGCAAAGGCGCGCCCTCGGTTGGCGTCAATGGCTGCTTCCGGATGCCGATGACAAACTGGAAACGACACAGCAATATCGCATGGCGCAGCCCGCCATGCATGCGCGTGACTACCTGCTGATCGGCGTGCTGTCGATGCTGACCGTTGCCTGGATGGCGTGGCGATGAGGGTGGCGCTGGGGCTGGAATACGATGGCGGCGCCTATTCCGGCTGGCAGTCCCAGCCGGGCGGCAACACGGTGCAGGACGTGCTGGAAACGGCGCTGGGGCAGGTCGCAGGCGCCGGGGTGCGCGTGTCCTGCGCCGGTCGCACGGATGCCGGCGTCCACGCGTGGGAACAGGTGGTGCATTTCGACACGCTTGCGGAGCGGCCCCTGTCGGCATGGGTGCGCGGCACCAACACGTTCCTGCCTCCGGCGGTGGCGGTGCGCTGGGCGCAAGTGGTCGGCGGGGATTTTCATGCCCGGTTTTCCGCGCTTTCGCGTACGTATCGCTACGTGCTGCTGAACCGGTCCGAGCGGCCGGGCGTGCTGGCGGGCAAGGTCGGCTGGTGTCACCGGCGACTGGATCTGGCGGCGATGCGGACAGCCGCTGCCTGTCTGCCGGGGGAGCACGATTTTTCCTCCTTCCGCGCCGCGGGCTGCCAGGCGAAGTCCCCCGTCAAGACTCTCCACAGTTTTGAAATCGCCCGGGATGGCGACTTGTTCCTCTTCGACTGTCGCGCGAACGCCTTCCTGCACCACATGGTGCGCAATCTCGTCGGTGCGCTGGTGTACGTCGGCATGAACCGCTGCTCGCCGGAATGGTTCGCGCAACTGCTCGCGGCGCGCGACCGGCGCCTGGGCGCGCCGACCTTCGCGCCCGACGGTTTGTATCTGGCCGGCGTCGAATACGACAAGTCGTGGGCTTTGCCGCAGCAGGGTCGTATCATGGCGATCCTGCCGTTCCCGGCCTGTTGAAACCCGGACCCATGCATCGAACCCGCATCAAAATCTGCGGCCTCACGCGCGCCGGCGATCTCGACGCCGCCGTCCTGGCGGGGGCGGACGCCGTCGGCTTCGTGTTCTACCCGCCCAGCCCGCGTGCCCTGACGGCCGGCGCGGCTGCCGCGCTGGCGCGGCGCGTGCCCCCTTTCGTCGCGCGTGTCGGCCTGTTCGTCAATGCCGAGCCGGCGAGCGTACGGGAGATCCTGGCTGCCGTGCCGATCGATATTCTGCAGTTCCATGGCGACGAGGATGCGCGCTACTGCGAGCAGTTCGGCCTGCCCTACCTCAAGGCGGCCCGGGTGCGGCCGGAACTCGATCTGCTAGAATTCGCGCGCGCGTATCCGTCGGCCCAGGGCCTGTTGCTCGATGCCTGGGTCGAGGCTTTTGGTGGCGCGGGGCAGTCGTTCGACTGGTCCCTGATCCCGAAAAACCTGCCGTTGCCGATCATCTTGTCCGGGGGGCTTCATGCCGGCAACGTCGTTGAAGCAGTTGCTAAAGTGCATCCTTGGGCTGTTGATGTGAGCAGCGGGGTCGAGGCTGCCAAGGGCATCAAGGATGCCGAAAAGATCGCCGCTTTCATTGCGGCAGTGAGAACAGCAGATGGCAGATGATATGTACAAGATGCCCGATGAAAAAGGGCATTTCGGAAAATATGGCGGCATATTCGTTGCCGAAACGCTGATTCCCGCGCTGGCCGAGCTCAACGCCGCCTATGAGGCCGCCAGCAAGGATCCAGTTTTCCGCAAGGAGTTCGAATACGAACTTGCGCATTACGTCGGCCGTCCGAGCCCGATCTACCATGCGAAGCGCTGGTCCGAACGCCTCGGCGGCGCGCAGATCTACCTGAAGCGCGAAGACCTCAACCATACCGGTGCCCACAAGGTGAACAACTGCATCGGCCAGGCGCTGCTCGCCCGACGCATGGGCAAGCCGCGCGTCATCGCCGAGACCGGGGCCGGCCAGCACGGCGTCGCGACCGCGACCGTCGCGGCCCGCTACGGCATGGAATGCGTGGTCTACATGGGCAGCGAGGACGTCAAGCGCCAGGCGGCCAACGTCTATCGCATGAAACTGCTCGGCGCTACCGTCGTTCCGGTCGAGTCCGGCTCGAAGACGCTCAAGGATGCGCTCAACGAAGCGATGCGCGACTGGGTGACCAACGTCGGCAACACCTTCTACATCATCGGCACCGTCGCCGGCCCGCACCCGTATCCCATGCTGGTGCGCGATTTCCAGTCCGTGATCGGCCGGGAGTGCATCGGGCAAATGTCAGCGCTGGCGGGACGGCAGCCCGATCAGGTGATCGCCTGTGTCGGCGGCGGCTCCAATGCGATGGGCATCTTTTACGACTACATTCCCCATCACGAGGTGAAGCTGGTCGGGGTCGAGGCGGCCGGTCATGGCCTGCCATCCGGCAAGCATGCCGCCTCGCTGACGATGGGCCGGCCCGGCGTGCTGCATGGCAACCGCACCTACCTGCTGCAGGACGACAACGGCCAGATCATCGAGACCCATTCGATTTCCGCCGGCCTCGATTACCCCGGCGTCGGTCCCGAACATGCCTGGCTCAAGGACTCGGGCCGCGCCGAATACGTGACCGTGACCGATGACGAGGCACTGGCGGCCTTCCACGACCTGTGCCGCCACGAAGGCATCATTCCGGCGCTCGAATCGAGCCATGCGCTGGCCCATGCCACGCGGCTGGCGCCGACGCTGCCGCGGGACAAGATCCTGCTCGTCAATCTTTCCGGCCGCGGCGACAAGGACATGCACACCGTCGCCGAAAAATCGGGTATCCAGTTCTGATCATGTCGAGAATCGCCAACAAATTCGCCGAACTGCGAGCGCAAAACCGCAAGGCCCTGATTCCCTTCATCACCGCCGGCGATCCCGAGCCCGGCCAGACGCTGCCGCTGATGCACGCGCTGGTCGGGGGCGGTGCCGACATCATCGAACTCGGCGTGCCGTTTTCCGATCCGATGGCCGACGGCCCGACGATCCAGCGTGCCTCGGAACGTGCGCTGGCCTACGGCGTCAGCCTGCGCGTCGTGCTCGGCATGGTGCGCGAATTCCGCAAGGCCGATGCGACGACGCCGGTCGTGCTGATGGGCTACGCGAATCCCATAGAAGCCTACGGTGCCGAAGCCTTCGCGCGCGACGCCGGCGCGGCCGGCGTCGATGGCGCATTGATCGTGGATTACCCGCCGGAGGAGTGCGTGGACTTCGCCGCACTGCTGCGGGCGCAGGGCCTCGATCCGATTTTTCTGCTGGCGCCGACTTCGGTCGAGTCGCGCTTCGCCGACGTGGCCAGGCTCGGGAGCGGCTACATCTACTATGTCTCGCTCAAGGGCGTGACCGGAGCGGCGACCATCGATCTGGACGAGGTGGCGCGCCGCATTCCGGCGATCCGGGAAAGGGTCGGCATGCCGGTCGGGGTCGGTTTCGGCATTCGCGACGCGGCGAGCGCCGCGCGCATCGCCGGCGTGGCCGACGCGGTGGTCATCGGCAGCAAGATCATCGAGACGATCGAGCAGTCGCCTGCCGGCACGGCGCCGGCGCGCGTGACGGCTTTCCTGCGCGAAGTGCGTGCCGCGATGGACAAGGAGGTACAAGCATGAGCTGGCTCCAGAAACTCCTGCCGCCGAAGATCAAGCGCTCCGAGGGAGTGCGCAAGTCCGTTCCCGAGGGCCTGTGGTGCAAATGCCCGGCCTGCGAGGCCGTCCTGTATGCCACCGATCTGGCCCAGAACCTCAACGTCTGCCCCAAGTGCGACCATCATCATCGCCTGAAGGCGCGCGAGCGTCTCGACCTGCTGCTCGATTCCGAAGGGCGTTTCGAGATCGGCATGGAGGTCGTGCCGCTCGATGCGCTCAAGTTCAAGGACAGCCGGCGCTACCCGGATCGCCTGGCCGCCGCCAGCGAGGAAACCGGCGAATCCGACGCGCTGGTGGTCATGCAGGGCGCGATCAAGACACTGCCCGTGGTGGTGGCCTGCTTCGAGTTCGACTTCATGGGCGGCTCGATGGGCTCGGTGGTCGGCGAGCGCTTCGTGCGCGGCGTGAATGTTGCCGTCGAGAACCAGCTGCCTTTCATCTGCATCACCGCTTCCGGCGGCGCGCGCATGCAGGAGGGCCTGCTGTCGCTGATGCAGATGAGCAAGACCACTGCCGCGGTGACGCGTCTGGCGCGCCACCAGTTGCCGTTCATCACCGTCCTGACCGATCCGACGATGGGTGGCGTGTCCGCCTCGTTTGCCTTCGTCGGCGACGTGGTGATGGCCGAACCCGGCGCGCTGATCGGCTTCGCCGGCCCGCGCGTGATCGAGCAGACGGTGCGCGAAAAGCTGCCGGAGGGTTTCCAGCGCGCCGAATTCCTGCTGGGGAAGGGCGCCATCGACATGATCGTCGACCGGCGCGCGATGCGCGACCGGATGGCCGGCGTGCTGACTTTGCTGACCAGGGTGCCGGCCGTTTGATGGATGCTGCGCCGGACTTCGGTCTGGACGGCTGGCTGTCTCGCCTCGAACGACTGCATCCGCGCGGCCAGGCCGGTATAGAACTCGGGCTGGAACGCGTTGGCCATGTCGCGGCAACGCTCGGACAACGCAAGGTTTGTCCGGTCATTCTGGTCGGCGGCACCAACGGCAAGGGTTCGACCTGCGCGATGCTCGAATGCATCCTGCGCGCGGCGGGCTACCGGACCGGAACCTACACTTCGCCGCATCTGCTGCGTTACAACGAACGGGTGCGGATCGATGGCGCACCTGCGGACGACGCGGCCCTTTGCGCCGCCTTTGCACGGGTCGAGGCTGCGCGCGGCGGCCAATTCCTCACCTATTTCGAATTCGGCACTCTGGCGGCCTGGGAAATGTTCGCCGCCGCCGGACTTGATGCGATCATCCTCGAGGTCGGTTTGGGCGGGCGTCTCGATGCCACTAACATTTACGATCCGGATTGCTCGATCGTCACCGGCGTCGCCCTCGACCACACCGACCTGCTCGGGGCGACGCGCGACGCGATCGGCCGCGAAAAGGCCGGCATCGGACGGGAGGGGCGGCCATTGATCTGCGGCGATGCCGATCCCCCGGCCGGACTGCTTGCGGCTTGCCGTGCCGCCGGGGCTGACTTTTGGCGCATTGGCAAGGATTTCGGCTTTCTGCGTCAGGAGGGCCAGTGGCAATACTTCGGGCGCGCCGGCCGGCAGTTGGGTGGGCTGGCTTTCCCCGCGCTGCGCGGCGACATCCAGTTGCAGAACGCCGCCTGCGCCATCGCGGCGCTGGAGAGCCTGCGCGATCCCCTGCCGGTGGCGGCCAAGGATATTCGCGCGGGCTTGTCCGAGGTCGAGATTCCCGCGCGTTGCCAGGTCTTGCCCGGGCGTCCGCAGATCGTTCTCGACGTCGCCCATAACCCCCAGGCCGCCGCGGCCCTGGCCGCCAGCCTGGGGGGCATGGGCTTCGCGCGCCGGACCTGGGCGATCTTCGGCATGATGGCGGACAAGGACATGGCCGGCGTCGTGGCGGCCATGCAGGGGCGGGTCGACCGCTGGCTGCCCTGCGACCTGCCGGGGCCGCGCGCGGCACGCGCGGCGCAGCTCGCGGAAATCATCGAAAAAGTCAGTCCCGGCGGGACGGCGGGAATGTTTGCCTCGCCCGCCGCCGCGCTTGCCATGGCGCTGGAGGAGGCGGGGGAGGATGATAGAATTCTCGCCTTCGGATCGTTCCTGACAGTGGCGGATGCGATGCGTCTCCTGGGCCGGAAGACATGACATGGCACAAGCGGAAAATAGTGGCGAATTGGGAACTGCGGCGCTGATGGACGAGGCGACCCAGCTGAAGAAGCGGGCACGGCGCCGTCTGATCGGCGCGGCGGCGCTGGCGCTGCTGGCCGCCATCGTTTTGCCGATGACCATGGACCATGAGCCGGCGCCTCCGATCAAGGACATCCAGGTCCGCATTCCCAGCCCCGACGAGGGCATGACCCAGCGCATCGCCGCCGGGACGCTGGCGGCGCCCGCACCGAAGGAAGTCGTGGCGAAAGACGCGGCCGAGGTCGTCCCGCCTGAAAACCGGCCTGTCCCGGCGCCCGTCGTCGCGCCGCCGCAACCCGTCAAACCCGAAGACAAGCCGGTCGCCAAGGCCGAACCGAAGCCGGCGGCCAAGCCAGAGCCGGAACGTGCCACCGCCAAGGCGGCACCCGTCGCGGCGAACGCCGCCGCCGGTCAATGGGAGGTGCAGTTGGGCGCCTATCAGAATCCGGTGAGCGTGACGAATCTGGTCGGCAAGCTCAAGCAGCTTGGCGTGCCTACCTACACCGAAAAAATCGAGACGCCGAACGGGCCGCGCACGCGCGTGCGCGCCGGTCCCTTCGCCAGCCAGGAAGATGCGGAGAAGGCGCGTGTCCGCGTCAGGATCGTCGGCGTCGACGGGCCGGTGGCGCGGAAGCCATGACGGGATTTTTGCCGCGGTCGTGACGGTTTTCGATTACGGAGTACTCGGTGCCGTCGGCCTGTCCTTGCTGGTCGGCCTGTGGCGCGGCGTGGTGAGCGAGATTCTGGCCCTGCTGGCCTGGGTGGCAGCGTTCATGGCGGCGCGCGCATGGGCGATGCCGGCCGGTGATCTGGTGGCCGCCGGAGTGGGCGAACCGGCTTGGCGGCAGGTGGCGGGATTTCTCGCCATCTTCGTCGCGGTGCTGATACTGTTCGCCTTGGCGCGCTGGCTGCTTTCCCTGCTGCTGAAAGCGGTGGGGCTGGCGCCGCTGGACCGGGTGCTCGGGGCGCTGTTCGGTATCGCGCGCGGGGTGCTGGTGGTATGGGTTGTGGTGTTGCTGGCCGGGCTGACCGCCCTGCCGCGACAGCAGTGGTGGCAACAGGCCGTGCTGGCGCCGCCGCTGGAAACGGCGGTGCTCGCAGCCAGGCCTTGGTTGCCACCGGATTTGGCAAAACGGATTCGTTATCGATAGGGTGAAACGATGTGCGGCATTCTGGGCGTGGTAGCGACCTCGCCGGTAAATCAGTTGCTCTATGACGGTCTGCAGGTGCTGCAGCATCGCGGCCAGGACGCCGCCGGCATCGCCACGGCCGAAGGAGGCCGCTTCCACATGCACAAGGGCCCTGGCCTGGTGCGCGACGTGTTTCGCACGCGCAACATGCGCAATCTGGTCGGCAACTGGGGCATCGCCCACTGCCGCTACCCGACCGCCGGCTCGGCCTACAACGCCGCCGAGGCGCAGCCCTTCTATGTCAATTCGCCCTTCGGCCTGATGCTCGCGCACAACGGGAACCTCACCAATTCCGAGCAGTTGCGGCGCGACATGTTCCTGCAGGATCTGCGGCACATGAACACCAACTCGGATTCCGAGGTGCTGCTCAACGTGCTGGCCCATGAACTGCAGGCGGCGTCGACCAAGTATCAGGTCGATGAGGAAACCATCTTCAAGGCCGTCGCGGGCGTGCATCGCCGCGTCAGGGGCGCCTATGCGGTGGTGGCGATGATCGCCGGCTACGGCTTGCTGGCTTTTCGCGATCCTTACGGCATCCGTCCGCTGGTGGTCGGCAGAAACGAGACCGCGCAGGGCATGGAATACCTCGTCGCTTCGGAAAGCGTGGCGATCGACACGCTGGGCTTCCATTTCCTGCGCGACGTCGAGCCGGGCGAGGCCGTGCTGATCGACACGCGGGGACAGTTCGTCAGCCGCCAGTGCGCCGAAAAGACGCTGCACGCGCCCTGCATGTTCGAGTATGTCTATCTGGCGCGGCCGGATTCCCTCATGGATGGCGTGTCCGTCTACGAATCGCGCGTCAAGATGGGCGAGTTTCTCGCCGACAAGATTCGCCATACGTTGCCGCATCTGGCCATCGACGCGGTGATTCCGATTCCTGATTCGAGCCGGCCTTCGGCCCTCGAACTTGCCAGCCGCCTCGGCGTTCCCTTCCGGGAGGGGTTCGTCAAGAACCGCTATATCGGCCGCACCTTCATCATGCCGGGGCAGGCTTCGCGCCGCAAATCGGTGCGCCAGAAGCTCAATGCGATCGCCCAGGAGTTCAGGGGCAAGAACGTCCTGCTGGTCGACGATTCGATCGTTCGCGGTACCACGAGCCGCGAGATCATCCAGATGGCGCGGGATGCCGGCGCGCGCAAGGTATATTTCGCCTCGGCCAGCCCGCCGGTACGACATGCCAACGTCTACGGCATCGACATGCCGACGCGCGCCGAACTGATCGCCGCCTATCGCAACGACGAGGAGATTTGCCGCGAGATCGGTGCCGATGCGCTCATCTACCAGGATCTCGATGCGCTGAAAAAGGCCGTGCAGGCCGTCAATCCCGTGCTTACGCAATTCGATACCTCCTGCTTCGATGGGCGCTACATCACGGGCGACATCAGCGACGACTATCTGGCGAGCGTCGAGAGCGCGCGCAGCAAGCCGGGCCAGGACGAGAGCGAGGGCGGGCAACTCGACCTGAATCTGGTGACCGCGGAATGATTCAGGACGAGGGCTGGGACATCGATACCCTGGCGGTGCGTGCCGGCCAGGAACGCAGCCAGTTCGGCGAGCACGCGGAAGCGCTGTATCTGACCTCCAGCTTCGTCTTCTCCAACGCCGCGCAGGCCGCGGCACGCTTTTCCGGGGAAGCGGCAGGCAACGTCTACTCGCGCTTCACCAATCCGACCGTCTCCATGTTCCAGCAGCGCCTTGCCGCCCTGGAAGGGGCCGAGGCCTGCGTTGCCACGGCGAGCGGGATGGCGGCGATTCTTTCCACGGTGATGGCCCTCCTGCAGGCCGGCGACCATGTCGTTTCAGCACGCGGCATTTTTGGCGCCACCCAGCAGTTGTTCGGCGCCATCATGCCGCGCTTTGGCATCGAGACAAGTTTTGTCGCCGGCAGCGCGCCGGAGGACTTCCGCAGCGCGTTGAAACCGAACACGAAGCTGATCTTCATCGAGACACCGTCGAATCCGCTCACCGAGGTTTTCGATATCGCCGCGCTGGCGGCGGTCGCCCATGACGCGGGCGCACTGCTGGTCGTGGACAACTGCTTCTGTTCGCCTGCGTTGCAGCGTCCGCTTGAATTCGGCGCGGATCTCGTGGTGCATTCCGCCACCAAGTATCTCGACGGCCAGGGGCGGGTATTGGGCGGTGCCGTCTGCGGCGGCGGCGTCCTGGTGGAAGAGGTGTTCAAGTTTTTGCGTACTGCCGGGCCGACGCTTTCGGCGTTCAACGCCTGGGTAATCCTGAAGGGACTGGAAACCCTCAAAATCCGCATGCTCGCCCAGTCGGCCAATGCTCTTGAACTGGCGCGCCGACTCGAGGCGCATTCCGGCGTGGCGCGCGTGTACTACCCCGGCCTGCCGTCGCATCCGCAGCACGCGCTCGCCATGCGCCAGCAGTCCTCCGGTGGCGCGATCGTCGCCTTCGAGGTTCGAGGCGGCAGGGCGGAAGCCTGGCGCGTCGTGGATCATTGCCGGCTGCTCTCGATTACCGCCAACCTTGGCGACACCAAGACCACGATTACTCATCCCGCATCCACGACGCATGGCCGGATTTCCGCCGAAGCGCGCGCGGCGGCGGGCATCACGGAAGGTCTGCTGCGCGTCGCCGTCGGCCTTGAAGCCGTGGACGACATCGAGGCCGATCTTCGGCGCGGGCTCGCAGCAGCGAGCTGATAAAATCGGTCGCTTCCAATGCGGCACGAGGCTTCCGCCGTCGCCGCAAAAATCCGCATACCGTCGATTGCCATGAAACGCTCACGTTTTTCCCGTCGCACCAAGCAAACTCCCGCCACCGAGGAATTGATTCGGCTCGCCAGCCAGCTCAGCCTGTCGGGCAGCCGGCTGGAGGATGCCTTCTGGGAGCGCCGCCTGGCCGAGGCCGTCGACCGCCTGCTCGCGCATGACGACGAAAGCGCAATGAACGCCGCGCTCGACCACCTTTATGGTGCGGGCGGACGCGCCTATGACGAACTGGCCGACATGGTCGAATATCGCGCCGAATCGCGTCATCACGTGGCGATGGGGACGGGCGAGGGCCAGGATTTGCTGCTGTTCGCGGCACCGGTGCTTGGATGGTCGCGCTATGCGATTCCCGCCGGGCAGATTCCGGCCGAGATTCTCGCGACCCTGCGCGTGCAGTTGCAGGCCCACGTGTTCGCGGCCAACGTGCGTTTCGGCCTGGCGGACTACTTCTTCAGCCCGGATCAGTTGCCGCAAAGCTATTGCGAGACCGCCGCACTGGCCGAGAAACTCGGCAAGGCCGCGCTCCACGGCCGCGACCTTAAGCTTGATCCGGCCCAGATGCCCGAGACCATGAGCTTTCTGTCCGATACCCGCTATCTGATCGGCGTTGTTTGCGCATCGGCCGATGCGCCGCTGTTCCGGTGGCAGGAAGACGACGGCAATCGCTCCGACGCGCTCAAGCAGTGGCGGACCCAGGGCGGCGAAGCACTGCGTCCGCTGCTGCCGGCCTGCGCCATGGAGCCCCTGTTGCCGCAGGCGTTCCATGCCGCCGTGCGCGAGGCCGATCGCGCCTCGCGTCCCTATTCACTGCGCTCCGCCGTGGCCTTCCTGCAAACCACGCTGAATGTTTCCGCGAGCAGCCTGCGTGCCGTGGTCGCTCCCTACTATGACCGGCAGATCGAGGAATACCGGATCGGGTTCACGCTGGGCGAAGCGGCGGAGGTCGTCCATGGCGTCGTCTGGCCTTTGCTGGAGAACGAGGACGAGGCAGCGGAACTGCCTTCCCAGATCGACGGCGTGTTGCGCGAGGCAGGTTTGCGCGACGTGCTGGTTCTCGACCATCGTTTCCCTCTCGAATACTGCGATGACTGCGGAGCCCCCCTGTATCCGAATCCGGAAGGAGAGCCGGTGCATGCCGAACTGCCGGAGCAGGAGGAGGAGAGCATGCCGCGGCACCTGCATTGATTCGTGTCGTGTCCAGCCCGTCGAGTCTTGAAGAACTGATTGCAGCCCTGCGCTGTTTGCCCGGGGTCGGACCGAAGTCCGCCCAGCGCATGGCCTATCACCTGCTGCAGCACGATCCGCGCGGGGCCGACCGCTTGTCGCATGCACTGGCGGGTGCCTTGAAAAGCCTGCGGCATTGCCTCCGCTGCAACAATTTTTCGGAGGCCGAGGTTTGCGAACGCTGCCAGTCGCACAAGCGCGATCCATCCCAGTTGTGCGTGGTGGAAATGCCGGCCGATCTCAATACCATGGAGCAGACGCACGCCTATCAGGGCCTTTACTACGTCCTGATGGGGCACTTGAGTCCGCTTGACGGGGTCGGCCCGCGCGAACTGGCATTCGAGCGGTTGCTCGCGCGCGCGCGCGACGGCGTTGTCAGGGAAGTCATCCTAGCGACCAACCTGACGCATGAGGGCGAGGCGACCGCCCACTATCTATCTGAAATGCTGCACACGTACGGGATCAAGGTGAGCCGCATCGCGCGCGGTCTCCCGGTCGGCAGCGAACTGGAGTACTCAGATGCCGCCAGCGTCGCACAAGCGTTGATCGAGCGGCGGGACTGTTGATGAAGCCGCTTGCCGGTGTGCGCGTGGTGGAACTGGGCACGCTGATCGCCGGCCCGTTTTGCAGTCGCATCCTCGCCGAGTTCGGTGCGGAGGTCATCAAGATCGAGGCGCCGGGGGAGGGGGATCCGCTACGCAAATGGCGCAAGCTCTATCCCGACGCGCAATCCGGCACCTCGCTGTGGTGGCTGGTCCAGGCGCGCAACAAGAAGTCGATGACCGCCAACCTGAAGCATGCCGACGGACTGGCTGCCGTGAAGCGGCTGATCGCGACCGCGGATGTCGTCGTCGAGAATTTCCGCCCCGGCGTGCTGGAAAAACTGGGCCTGGGCTGGGAAGCCTTGTCCGCCTTGAATCCCGGACTGGTCATGGTGAGACTCTCCGGCTTCGGCCAGACCGGACCGATGGCGCAGCAACCGGGGTTCGGGGCCATCGGCGAGTCAATGGGCGGTCTGCGTTACGTGACGGGCTTCCCGGATCGGCCGCCGGTCAAGACCGGCGTGTCGATCGGCGACGGGATCGCTTCGCTCTGGGGGGCCTTGGGCGCATTGATGGCGCTGCGCCACCGTGAGGTGAATGGCGGCTCAGGGCAGGTCGTGGATGTGGCCTTGTATGAGGCGGTGTTCGCCATGATGGAAAGCCTGGTGCCTGAATTCGACGTTTTCGGGTTCGTGCGCGAACGCACCGGCAACGTCATGCCGGGCATCACACCCTCGAATACGCATACCAGCCGCGACGGGAAGCACATCATCATCGGTGCGAACGGCGACGCGATTTTCCGCCGCCTCATGCAGGCCATCGGCCGCGATGATCTTGCCGACGATCCTGCATTGGCGAACAACGCCGGGCGGGACGGACGTGCCGCGGAGCTTTACGGCGTGATCGATGCCTGGGTCGCGACGCAGGATGCGGACCGTGTTTTGGCGGTGGCGGCGGAAGCCGGCGTGCCTGCAAGCCGCATCTTTTCGGTGGCCGACATGTTCGCCGATCCGCAGTTTGCCGCGCGGGAAATGCTGGAATGGGCCAAGCTTCCCGATGGCAGGGCATTTCTTGTTCCCGGCATCGTACCCAAACTGAGCGAGACGCCGGGCAAGATGGAGTGGCTCGGCCCAAGTCTGGGAGAGCATACCGATGCGGTATTGGGGGAGTTGGGATACTCGGAGGAGGATATTGCCAGGATGCACCAGAGTGGTGCAGTTTGACCGTCCTGCTCCATAAGTCAGAGCTAATTAGCTCTTTAATCGCGCTGGTGACTTGGGTATAATCGCCCGGTTTTCAAGTTTGCATTCTCACTTTTCAGGAAATCCGCCCATGAGTTGTGACGATAAAGTGGATTGCGGCAGGCGTCGGTTGCTGGTGGCGACGTCGGTTGCCGGAGGCGTAGCCGGTGTGGCCGCCGCCATCCCGTTTGTTAGCACTTTCGCGCCATCCGAGCGCGCCAAGTCGGCCGGTGCCCCGGTCGAAGTGGATATCAGCAAGCTGGCCCCCGGCGAGATGATGACCGTCGAGTGGCGTGGCAAGCCGGTCTGGATCATCCATCGCACCAAGGAAATGCTCGACGGACTGGCGAAGAATACCGACAAGGTGGCCGATCCGAAGTCCGATCGGCAGATGCAGCCGGAATACGCGAAGAACGAGCATCGCTCGATCAAGCCGGAATATCTCGTCGCCATCGGCATTTGTACCCATTTGGGCTGCTCGCCGTCCGAAAAATTCAAGACCGGTGCCGAATCCGGCATCGATGCCGATTGGCAGGGCGGTTTCCTCTGCCCATGCCATGGCTCGACTTTCGACCTGGCTGGCCGCGTATTCAAGAGCAAGCCGGCGCCGGACAATCTCGAGATTCCGCCGCACGTTTATCTGTCCGACGCCAAGATTCTGATTGGCGAAGACAAGAAGGGAGCTTAAGCGATGGGTGCTGCCAACGCTGAAAAGTACAAGTCTGACGGTACGGCCGCAGGCAACCTGCTGGAATGGGTGGACGCCCGATTCCCGCTGATGGCCCTGTGGAACGACCATCTGGCCAAGTACTACGCGCCGAAGAACTTCAACTTCTGGTATTTCTTCGGTTCGCTGGCCCTGCTGGTGCTGGTGATCCAGATCGTTACCGGCATCTTCCTCGTGATGCACTACAAGCCGGATGCCTCGCTGAACGCCTCCGGTATTCCCGTGGCCTTTGCCAGCGTCGAGTACATCATGCGCGATGTGCCATGGGGCTGGCTGATTCGCTACTTCCACTCCACCGGCGCATCCGCCTTTTTCATCGTCGTCTATCTGCACATGTTCCGCGGCATGCTCTACGGTTCCTACCGCAAGCCGCGCGAACTGGTGTGGATTTTCGGCGTGATGATCTATCTGGCGCTGATGGCGGAAGCCTTCATGGGCTACCTGCTGCCCTGGGGCCAGATGTCATACTGGGGCGCACAGGTGATCCTGAGCCTGTTCTCGGCGATTCCCCTGATCGGCAACGAGTTGGCGACATGGATTCGCGGTGATTACGTCATCGGCGATGCCACGCTCAACCGCATGTTCTCCTTCCATGTCATCGCCGTGCCGCTGGTGCTGGTCGGGCTGGTCGCCGCCCACATCATGGCGCTGCATGAGGTCGGCTCGAACAATCCGGATGGTGTCGAAATCAAGAAGAAGAAGGGACCCGATGGCATTCCGCTCGACGGCATTCCGTTCCACCCGTATTACACGGTGAAGGATATTGTCGGCGTCGTCGTCTTCCTGATGTTCTTCGCCATCGTGGTGTTCTTCATGCCCGAGGGTGGCGGATACTTCCTGGAATTCAACAACTTCTTCCCCGCCGATCCGCTGGTGACGCCTCCGCACATCGCTCCGGTCTGGTATTTCACGCCGTTCTACTCGATCCTGCGCGCCAACACGGTGAACTTCTTCTGGATCGACGCGAAGTTGTGGGGCGTGATCTTCATGGGCCTTGGTGTCATGGTGTTCTTCTTCCTGCCCTGGCTCGATCGCAGCCCGGTGAAGTCGATCCGATATCGCGGCCCGCTCTACAAGGGCGCGCTGGCGATCTTCGTGGTCAGCTTCTTCATCCTCGGCTACCTCGGCATGCTGGCGCCGACACCGGGACGCACGCTGGTTTCGCAGATTTGCACCATCATCTATTTTGCCTTCTTCCTGCTGATGCCGATCTATACATCGCTGGACAAGTGCAAGGCTGAACCGGAAAGGGTGACGGGATAATGAAAAAGCTGTTTATCGCACTGCTGAGCGCACCGCTGCTGGCCTTTGCCTCCGGCGCCGAACTGCATCTCGACAAGGCGCCGGACCGCGCGCGCGATTATGCTGCCTTGCAGAATGGCGCTAAGGTCTTCGTCAATTACTGCCTCAACTGTCACTCCGCCTCCTATTACCGTTACAACCGGTTGACCGACCTCGGTCTGAGCGAGCAGCAGATCAAGGACAACCTGCTGTTTACCGCCGGAAAAGTGGGCGAGCCGATGACCATCGCCATGCGTCGCGCCGACGCCAAGCAGTGGTTCGGTGCCGCGCCTCCGGATCTGACTGTCATCGCGCGAGCGCGCGCTTCCGAGTTCGGGACGGGTTCCGACTGGCTGTATACCTATCTGCGTGGCTTTTATCGTGATGACGCCCGCCCGACCGGCTGGAACAACACGGTGTTCGCCAACGTCGGCATGCCGCATGTCCTGTGGGAGTTGCAGGGCGAGCAGGTGATGGGGGCCGACCACAAGCTGAAACTCGCCAGGCCCGGCCTCATGCAGCCCCAGGAGTTCGATGCGATGGTCGGCGACCTGGTCGGTTTTCTCGCCTACATGGGCGAGCCGATGGCGACGTTCCGCAAGCAGTTGGGCGTGATCGTGCTGATCTTCCTCGCCGTCCTGTTCGTCTTCTCGTATGCGCTCAAGCGCGAATACTGGAAAGACATTCACTAACTGTCGTACAACGTGACCATATTGCCATGGGACATCGAGATATGAATCCACCTGTACGTCGCGTAGTGCGTGATTCCGACTATTCCTGGGGAACGAGTGCCATGATGAACCTGTACTCGGGCACCACCTGTCCGTTCAGCCATCGTTGCCGCATTGTTCTCTACGAAAAGCAGATGGACTTCCAGGTGATAGACGTCGACCTGTTCAACAAGCCCGAGGATATCGCCGTCATCAATCCCTACAACCGAGTGCCGGTGCTGGTGGATCGGGATCTTGTGCTGTATGAGTCCAACATCATCAACGAGTATATCGACGAGCGTTTCCCGCACCCGCAACTGATGCCGCCCGATCCCCAGACCCGGGCGAAGGCGCGCCAGTTGCTGCACACGATGGAAATCGAGCTGTTCAGCCACATCGATGCGCTGGAGCGCAACCTCAAGTCGGCCGACAAGTCGCGCGCCCATATCCGCGACCGTCTGGCCGAACTGGTACCCCTGTTCGCCAAGCAGAAGTTCCTGCTGGGCGACGAGTTTTCCATGCTGGACGTCGCGATTGCACCGCTGCTTTGGCGCCTTGATCACTATGGCATCGAGTTGCCCAAGACCGCCGCGCCTGTCATGAAGTTTGCCGAACGGATCTTTTCGCGCCAGGGATTCATCGATGCGCTGACGCCTTCGGAAAAAGTGATGCGCCGCTGATTTTTCAGCCGCGCATCGCTTTTCTCCCTGCGTCATGACGTCCACCAAGCCTTACTTCATTCGTGCCCTTCACGAGTGGTGTTCTGATGAGGGCCTGACTCCTTATCTGGCCGTGCAGGTTACGCCACGCACGCGCGTGCCGCGCGAGTTCGTGCGCGACGGCCAGATCGTCCTGAACATCAGTCTCGATGCCACGCATCAACTGCAGATGGGCAACGACGAAATCAGTTTTCAGACCCGCTTTAACGGTGCCTCATATCCGGTGCTGGTTCACGTCGCCGACGTGGTGGCGATCTATGCCAAGGAAAATGGACAGGGGATGGCGTTCGAGGCTGACGTTGCGGAGAGTGTCGCGGAAGATACTCATCCTCCCGGTGTCGATACGATGGCTGATGCCGCTCCGCAGGCGGAACCCGTCGATCCGGACAATCGCAAGGCCAGTCACCTGACCCGCGTCAAGTAGCCTATTTCGACTCCATCACCCACACGCCATCCCATCCGTCGCCAGGGGGCGTGGCGAGAAAATGCTTGCAACGCTCGATATACAGCTTGGCGGCTTTGTCGTCCGGCTTTATTTCCAGCACCTCCTCGAAGCCGCTGATGGCCTCCTGCCATTTCATCTGCCGGTATTTGGCCAAGGCGGCCTTGAAGTTGCGCAGCGCATCGGTCAGGTTCGGAAAGGTCTCTTCCGTGTGGTAGTCAAGAACCTCGTAGATCGCCACCGGCTTGGTCTTGCCCTTGACGACGACGAGATCCAGTTCGCGGCTATAGTAGGTGCCACGTAGCGACTTGTAGGTGAACTCGCTGATGAGAATATGCGCGCCGTACTGCTTGCAGGCGGATTCGAGGCGGGCGGCGAGATTGACGCCGTCGCCGATGATCGTATAGTCCATGCGCTTTTTCGAACCGATATTGCCGGACACCACGTTGTCGGTGTTGAGGCCGATCCCGATGTCTATGGGCATCTTGCCATCGTCGATGCGGCGTCGATTCCAGGCGGATAACTCGCGCAGCATGGCGATTGCGGCGCGCACCGCGCGGTCGGCATCGTCGTCATGCCCCACGGGGATGCCGAAAGCCGCCATGATGGCGTCGCCGATGAACTTGTCGAGCATGCCCTCCTCGCGCTGGATGCAGTCGACCATCAGCGTGAAATATTCGTTGAGCAGGGCGACGGTCCCCTGGGCACCAAGCTGTTCGGTGATGGTGGTGAAACTGCGCACGTCGGAGAAGAGGATCGTCGCGGTAACGCTCTTGCCACCGAGCGCCTCGGCGCCCGTGGCCAGCATCTGGTCGGCGATGCCTGGATCCATGTAGCGCGACATCGTCGTCTTCAGGCGCTTCTCGTTCGAGATGTTCTCCAGCAGGAGCATCGAGCCGATGCGCTTGCCTTCGGCCGACAGGAGTGGCTGGAAGGTCAGGTTGACCGACAGGCGGTCGTCACCATTGATTAGTTCGGCATCCATCAGCAGTTCGGGGTTTTGCGCCCCGGCGACGCGCCGCAACTTGTCGAGAATCCAGGCATTCGCCCCGGAAAAGAAGTCGGCCGCCGGCTTGTGGAGAATCTGGCTGGGATGCAACTTCAGCAGCCTGAGTCCGGCGGCGTTGCAGGTCGCGATCTTTTCCGCCTCGTCGAGGGTGATCACGCCATTGGACATGGATTCGAGCATCGCCTCGTTGTAGTTCTTCATCGCCTGCACATCGGCGAACAGCTTGGCGTTCTCGAGCGCGATGGAGATCTGCGCGGTAAAGGCGCGCAGCCGCGACTCGTCCTCGCTGGTAAATGGCCCCCCGCGCTTGTTGAGCACCTGCGTGACGCCGATCACCTTGCCGCGCTTGTTGACGATCGGCACGCACAGGATGGAGCGCGTGAAGAAGCCGGTTTTCTTGTCGAAGGCGGGGTTGAAACGCAAGTCGGCGTAGGCATAGGGAATATTGATCGCCTTGCCGGAGGTAAAGACCGCACCTGCGATGCCAAGGTGGTTGGGCAGGCGGATCTGCACCGATTCGAGCCCCTGACCGACCTCGGACCAGAGCTCGCTGGTCTTTTCGTCGTTGAGGAACAGCGTCGAGCGTTCGGCATTGAGCAGGCGCGTGGCTTCGCCCATCACTTTTTGCAGCAGCGAACCGAGCTTGATGTCCGCCGTCACCTCGGAAACGACGTCGATGAATTCCATTTCCTGGCGGCGGATCGCCTGCATGCGCTCGATGAATTGCGCGCTTTGCAGCGCCAGGGTGCCCTGGCTGGTCATCGCCTCAAGCAGGTGCAGATCCTGTTTGGTGAATTTGCCGCTGCGCTTGTTGAGTGTCTGGGCGACACCGATGATTTCGCCCTTCACGGTCTTGATCGGTACGCACAGAATGCTGTTTGTGGTGAAGCCGGTCTGCTCATCGATCGAACGGTTGAAGCGGGAATCCGCGTAGGCGTCGTGGATGATCAGCGCGTCGCCGCTGGTGAAGACATGACCGGCGATGCCACTGGTGTTGAGGATGCGGATCTCGCGCTGGATATTCCCCTGCGCAACACGCGAATAGAGCTCGTTGGTGTCCGGATCGTTGAGAAACAACGAGCCGCGTTCGGCGTTCAGTTCGCTGGTCGTCATGTCGACCAGCGCGTTGAGCACCTCGTCAAGCGTGCCGTAACCGGCCATTCGGCGCGTCACTTCAAGGAGAAGTTCGGCATGACGCAGGCGGCGACGCGTATCCGTGCCTTCGGGCGCGGCCTTCTTCCGGGATGGGAGCGACGGGGTGTTTTCCATGGTCAGGCAGTGTGGCGAAGGTTTTCGAGCTGCTCGCGCAGCGTTTGAACGGTGGCTTGCAGTTGCACCGCCTCGGCGGTGAAGAGGCTGTGTTCTCGGCGTACGGCATTCTCCTTGTCCAGCTGCGCCAATTCAAGCGCTTCGCGCAAAGAGTCCACCGTTTGCCGCAATTGGGCGATTTCCGCCTGTTGTGAGGTGATCGCGGCGCGCACGGCGGCATCCTTGTCCGTGCGTTCGCGTTCGACCTCGTCGCGCAGGGTGGCGACGGTGGCTTTCAGCATCTGCATTTCATTGTGACTTGCGGCGCGCTCCTGCTGCAGTGCGCCTTCGTGGTCGATGCGCGCTTTCTCCAGCGCGTCGCGCAGGGATCCTGCCGTGGCCTTGAGCTGCTGGATTTCGTGCTGTGCCGCCGCCCGTTCCTGCTGCACCAGCCGGTCACGCTCGATGCGGGAATGCTCAAGCTCCGCGCGCAGCGCACCCACCGTTGTCTTCAACTGCGCAATTTCAGCCGTGCTGCCCTGCAGCGTATCCCGCACCTCTGCCGTGCGTTGCATTTCGGCCTGTTCCAGTTCGTTGCGCAATGCGATCACCGTGCGCTGCACATCGCGCAACTCGGCCTTGATCTGAACCAGTTCCTCCTCGCTGCTCGGCTCGCTGCTTGTTATCATGGCGGTGTCCGGTGGCGCAAGACAGGAATCTAAAATTCCCCTGAGATGCAGGCTGCAAGATGGATTGAGTAAATCACAATTTTGCAGTTGCCCCCAAAGTTGCCCCTGTCTTGAGCTGGTGCCTTCTTGTAAGTCGTATCGCTCATCATTGCGTCATGCTATTGCGCAGCCATTATTATGCGGCGGATTGCCCTGAATGAGCGCACGGATATCTTCAACCCGCCAAGCAGTAATTCTTGCGCCAAGCGTTCGAACTGGCTGAGGATAGCGCCCAGACTTGACGCCTGCCCACCATGTGGATTTGCAGACGGGGATGATTGGCGGAATCGGTGGATTGGCCTTGGGATTGCCGATAATCTGGTGCAGCCTGAGAAAGCCGGTCTGGGGCACATTGTTCATTTCGATAACTCCGTGATATCGCTTCCCACAAGATCGCCGAAGTGCGAGCGATTTTGTGGGATTGGTTAAGGCCAACTTATGCAGACTTGCCAGAAGGTATCGGCTTGGCAGGCCGAATATCCACGATGATCTGCTGCGTGCGCTTGCCGTTGCTTACCGTGTCCCAATCCACCTCGAATTCGGCTGGCAAGGCGATGGACGACAGGCGGTCAAAGACTTCCGATTTGCCGGCGTTGAAGTCATTGGTGCAGACCCCGCGACGATAGCCGCTGCGATCATCCAGCTTGGTTTCGATAAACACCGTGGTCGAGTCGAAGGGGCGGCCATCAATATCGCCCTTGAACTTCTTCATGCCGGTGACGCGCTCAACTGATTTATGCATGGTTGTTTCCTTTCGAAATGGGATGAATGACCCTGAGCCGGCGACCATCCCGCATCGCCGAGGGAGGAAATCGTTAAGCCCGTTCCAAGCGATCCCATAGCCAAACGAACTTCACGCCGAACAGTTCGCAGGAACCTACCCGGATCAGGGAGTCCCAAGCCACCCGGAATTGCTGCCAGAGGGCGCGTTTAAGCTCTCTGGCGAACTCATCGGGCGGAAGATGGGAAAGGGTATGGGCGAACTCATGGCGCTCCGGCATGGCCTTGAATTCACGGCGCAGGGCTTCGCGCATCTTGCCCATCGGACGTTCGGGCTTGGACTGGGAAAGGCGCACCAGCCCATCCTGATCGCCGCAGTATTGCGAGACGAGATAGCGCGACAGACGCCGGGCATCCGTGGTGCTGCCCCCGATGCGCTTTACATTAACGTGGAAGGCCCCGTGAATGTCCTTCCAGTTCTCTTGCAGCCAGTCGAAGGGGATAAAGAAGGAACGGCCTCTCATTCGTCGGCTTCCTTCCAGGCGAAAATGATGTGCAGGACGCCGTGCCCTTCGCGGGTATCGACGCAGACGTAATGCACCCGCTCATAGTCCAGATGACGAGCCATGCGCTTACGCAGGGTTTGCAGGTCTTTGCGGAGGCGGGATAGCGGGCTGGATGGTGAAGAAGTGAGAGTGACCCACAGGCATTGGTAGCCGTTGGCCATCCAGTAATTCAGACGATCAAGAACAGTGCGGCGTGTAGTCCATTGCTTACGCGACCAAGGCTTCTTGCCCGTGGTTCGCGGCACGTTTCCGCACCCTATATCAAGTAAAGGGGCGGCTGCGCCGCCGGGTGCGGGCACGCCTCGCGGGGTGTCCGCTCCCGGAGCGCAGCCGCCCGCATCTTTCAATTCGTGAGCAGATTGAGCCGCTGACTCGGCAGAGCTTTGGAGCGGTTCGCCTGTATGGGAAATAGTGCAGGTTGTCATGCCTGCAACTATAGGGGTCTATGCGACCCCTATGCAAGGGTATACAGGCCCCCTTGTTGATAACAGGGGTCGTGTGTCCCCTTTTTACAACGCCATCTTGCGCTGGTCTCTTAGCTGGTCATCCTTGAGCTCACCGCTGACGGCCTTCCAGAAGCTACCGAGCCTTTGCACGAGGTCATAGGCGACTGATTTGTCAGACAGGTCTGTTTCCGGGGGGAAGGCATCGCGGATTTTGATGCCAAGGTAGTCCTCATACTTGCGGATGGTGCGCTTGTTGTGGATCAGGACGAGAACCTTCCAGCCCATCAGGCGGCCGACCATGAACATGCCGATGGCAGATTCCAGATCGTGCATGTCGCCCTTGAAGTTGGCGATGATGCCATCCAGATTCGTCACCAAGGCATGAGCGTCGTTTTTATCGACGGGTGGGGCAATGCGGACTTTTTTGGACTTGGCCATGATTCGCTTCTTCCGAAGTGGGCTAGAGGCAATGATAGCGTGTTAAGGGGTCGTGCACAACCCTCGTCATTGCCTGCCCGCGTTACCCACCGCGCCGCCGCCTCCTGCTACATGGCGAGCGGTCGGCGGCGCCGTGGATAACGCTAAGCATAGTGCAGTTGGGTACTCACGATTGCATCGCACTAGCAATTGTCATTGACAATAATCCAGAGTAGGCTTTTGCTATTTTTAATCTATGGCCTCCCACATTGCATAATCAATGGGGCGCCACGTTACAGTCCAAGCCTACGTTACGGCCCAAGCATGAAAAAGCTTAATCAAAAAATGAGAGAACGGCTGTGTCGTCTATCTAAGCGAGCAGTTGAGGAGCTTAATGAGTGCAATCGCATTCGCCTTCGCAGGCGGAATCGATCTGCACCCCGGGAAAAAATAGGCTTAACGAAAAAAAGACTATTAGCACCAGAAACGTTGAGCGTAATGAATCCCTCAGTGCGGGATCAGACGCTTGAGTTTGTAAGCAGCATTAAACGTATATGTGAAATGGGGCAGCATGTTCATATTGACTTCTCGCGGACTAGCGAACTTCATCCGTGTGGAACATTGTTATTCATGGCGTATGTCGACGGTGCAATCAGCAAGCATGGAGCTGGGAAGGTAACTTGCAACTACCCAAGTGACGACGTTGTCGGCCAACTCTTTCAACATGTCGGCCTACTTGAAAGGCTTGGCTTGACATCAAAGTGGTCTATTACAAGCGACAAAGTGAAGCATTGGCGCTACATGCAAGGCACTTGTACAGATACGCGAGAACTAAGAAGTTTGTTGGATGTGTACGAAAACTCCTTACCCATCAATGTTCGCAGCCAACTCTATGCTAGCCTCAGCGAGGCAATTACAAATGTAATTAATCATGCATATCCTCAAGCGGAAAGTAAGCATCTAGAGAAAAAGTGGTGGATGTTTTCCAAGAAAAAAGATGGCAAGTTGCTAATTGCAATCTGTGACCGTGGAATAGGAATCCCTGACTCGTTACGCCAAAAGCCATATCTAACTGACTACCTTCGCAGGATCTTGGTCACCCATAAGAAGCGAATGGATGAAACTTTGATTGCCGATGCTGTAGGTAGCCCCCGCACTGTCACGCAGTTACCACACCGAGGTAAGGGATTGCCGGAAATGCTCGAATTTGTGAGATTATTAGGGGATGGAGGACTGACGATACTGAGTCAGTTCGGTGGTTTCTCTTTTCAAGCAGTTGAAAATATGCGCAGGAGCGCCACATTCCATGCACCAGTGAACGGAACATTACTTTTTTGGGAGATCCCGTTGGAGGGTTCTCATGGCAATGCAAGTGATCTCAATAGCTAAGGACTTTTCTGATTGTCCAGCAGGCCGATATGCAAAGGACGGCCCATTCTCTGGAGAACGCTTCAGGGATGAGTTGCTAATACCCGCTTTACTGAAAGCCGGCTCGGTTGAGGTTAATCTAGATGGGGCCTTGGGGTATGGGTCTTCATTCTTGGAAGAGGCTTTCGGGGGCTTAGTCAGAGAAAAGGGCTATACATCTAGAGACCTCCATAACCGCTTGCAAATTACCTCAGCTATGCCAATGTATGTCGAGCGCATCTGGAGCTACATAGACGATGCCGACCGAAACCGCAGCTGACGCAATTACCTTAGCGCAAATCATCAAGGACTATGGGCCGGTTGTTCCTTGGAGCTTAGTAATAATTGGGTGGTTCGTCGCGAACAGCCAAGCTAATGTGCGTGAGAAACGCAAAGAAGCGCGGTCAGAAATTGAACAATTTAAACAACAGGTTCACGTCATACTCGAAAAGTATCGCGAGTATCTAGAGGCTGATGTCGAGCCGGCTAGGAAGCATGCCATAAGCATTAAGTCTGGTATCAACAGACTACTTCCCCTTGCCGAGCGCCTCACAACTCGTCTTGAGGTGGGTGAGTTACGTTCAGGGTTGGGGGATTTGTTTGAACGGATAACTGGGGGTGACTTTGAGTCATCTGAGCAAAAACCCACATTGGATAATAACCGCTTGCTGGTCGTGGTAACGCATGCAGAAAGTATGATTACGCTAGTTGAGAATGCCTTCCTAAAAAAATTCAAGTAATTGAATTATGCATACGGGAAGGGCTACGCGGCTTGCCCATGCAACGGTATTACCTTGGCACCTGCTTTTAGCGCATCAAGATAATCCGCCCACTGTTGCATCATCTTTTTGCGCTCGGCTAGGTGAGCCGTGCGATTGTAGGCCCTGCCATTAGGATCGCGGACGGCATGTGCGAGTTGATGCTCAATGAAGTCGGGGCGGATTCCTAGAACTTCATCAAGGATAGTGCGAGCCATCGCACGAAAACCATGCCCTGTGATTTCGCTCGACGTGTCATAGCCTAGGCGGCGAAGGGCGGCATTTAATGTGTTGTTGCTCATGGGACGGTCATGGCTGCGCTCACCGGGAAACACAAACTCACCGCGACCTGTCAGGGGATGCAGTTCGCGAAGGATGGCGACAGCCTGACTCGATAAAGGAACTAGATGCGGTTCGCGCATCTTCATTCGCTCGGCGGGTATGTTCCACTCGGCGCGTTCAAGATCGATTTCCGTCCAAGTTGCCTTGCGTAGCTCGCCGGGACGCACGAAAACGAGCGGCGCTAGCTTGAGCGCGCATTTCACGATGAGCGTCCCTTGATAACCATCGATAGTGCGTAGCAGATCGCCAATCTTGCTAGGGTCGATGATAGTTGCGCGGTGCTTCGTGATGACTGGGGCGAGGGCGCCCTTAAGGTCAGCGGCAATGTCGCGATCTGCGCGGCCTGTGGCAACCGCATATCTAAACACCATGCCACAGTATTGCAGGGCCCTGCGTGCGGTTTCGTTGGCGCCACGATCTTCCATGCGGCGCAGCGTAGCCAAAATTTCATGGGGCTTGAGCTCTGCTATTGGCCGCTTGCCGATCCACGGATAGACGTTGTTTTCAAAGATGCCGGCAACTTTCTTTGCCTGAGCGGGCGACCATTTCGGTAGTTGCCTTGTGTGCCACTCACGCGCGAGGACTTCGAAACTGTTGGCAGCGCTTTCTTGGCGGGCGGCTTTTTGGGCTTTCCTGTTTTCCGCCGGATCGATGCCGTCAGCTAACAATTTGCGGGCCTCATCCCGCTTCTCGCGCGCCTTGGCCAGTGTCGTGTCTGGGTAGGTGCCCAGACTGATGCGTTTTTCCTTGTCTGAGTAGTGATATTTGAGGCGCCACCACTTCCCGCCGGCTGGGGAAATCTCAAGATAGAGGCCGCCAGTGTCGAACATGCGCACTGGTTTGGCTGACGGTTTGGCCTTGCGAATTGCCGTATTATTGAGCGGCATGGGGGCAACTCCATTTTGGGGTGAGAGAGTTGCCCCCAATTCTGCCCCCAGTTGCCCCCAGATTGCAATAGGCTACACTGGATCGGACTGGACAAAGAAATGCGCAATATCCTTGATTTTATTGAATGTTATGGACTTTGCTGGACTTCTTTGGATATGTGTCTGGCGCCCAAGACAGGAATCGAACCTGTGACCTACCGCTTAGGAGGCGGTCGCTCTATCCACTGAGCTACAAGGGCTTGTGGCTATTTTACGGTAAGGCTGGCATGACGGAAATTGACTCAAACGAACCTCATTCGACGCCGCTCCAGGACAGATGGGGTGTCTTGGTGTGGATTCTTGTGGGCGTCATGTTTGGCGTTGTGCTGATGGTGGCCTTCATCGCCTATGGACAGCCCGGACTATTGCTCGAGCATCTCAACCTGCGCTATTGCGGCTGATCCGGGCTGGCGTCCGTACTCGGCGTCGCGTAGATTTCCTGGAGACCAAGGCGGCGCATCAGCGCATCCTCGTCGAGGCGCAGCAGTTCACCGATGACCTTGAAGTCGTCCGGCAGGGCGGCATCGTCCCAGCCGTTGGCCGAGTGGCGCGCCAGATCGACCGCGAGCTTGACATTGCGAACGCGCGGATGTTCGGCGTTCTGCTGATCCATCAGGGTAATCAGCAACTGGGGGAGATGCCAGGCCTGGGCGAGCGCCAGCTTGAGCTGATACAGCGGAATGCCGAAGGTGTTCGCCTGCACGGCGACCGATCTCAGCGTGCGGTCGGCCTTTTGCTGTTCGGCGACCTTGACCGCGAGTTGCGGCGCAAAGCACCACATGAGGATTTCCGCGAAATCGTAGAGCAACGTGGCGACGATGATTTCATCGACGTCGAGGTCATGACGGTAGGCTGCCCAGTCGCGGGCCCACTGCATCGCCTTGCGAGCCCGGTTGACGACCTTCAGCAGACCGAGCAGGGCGCGCGGGTGCGGTTTGAGCTGATCCTCTACCAGCGGCAGGTTCTGGAAGTCGTTGAAGAACGGTTCCATGCCGATCATCATCAGTGCGCGCTCGATCGTGGTGATGTCCGTGTTGCGACTTTTGTTGCGCTTGGTTTCGATATAGGAAAGCACGCGCAGGGTCATCATCGGATCGTGGAGAATCACCGAAGAAATCACGCGGGCATTCGACTTGCCCGCATTGGCGCGCAGTTCGGCCAGACGGTGTTCGGTATGCCGCAATACCGGGATGCTTGCCTGGGAAAAATAGGCAACCCAAGCGTCGAGGTCAGGCAGGGGGGCGTTGATCATGGGGCAAATTATCGACGATGGGCTATCGGTTGGGGGGAATATTCGCAGTCTTCCCGCTGGCTTTTACGATGGTATCTCCTTGTGTTCCTTTCAGATTTTGTCTAGAATCGCGCGCTTTTCATCCTTGCCCCACCCGGACCGCATGCGGGGGGGCTCAACCCAGACCCAGAAGGAGCGTGCATGCGACATTACGAAATCGTTTTCATCGTCCACCCGGACCAGTCCGATCAGGTACCGGCCATGGTCGAGCGTTACAAGGCCCTCGTCACCGGCCGTACCGGCGCCATCCACCGTCTCGAGGACTGGGGCCGCCGTCAGCTGGCCTATCCGATCCAGAAGGTGCACAAAGCCCACTACGTGCTGATGAACATCGAGTGCGACGGCGAGACCCTGGCCGAACTCGAAAATGCCTTCAAGTTCAACGATGCCGTGCTGCGTCATCTGACCGTCAAGATGGACAAGGCCGAGACCGCCGCCTCTCCGATGATGAAGGAGGAGAAGTCCCGCTCGCTGACGGCGCAGGGCGAAGGCCGACCCGCCGAGGAGGCTGCGGCTGCCGCCTGAGGCCAATCGCTGCGAGCTCTCCGGGCGGCTGCTGGAACGGGGAGGTCTGCGCTATACGCCGGCGGGCGTTCCGGTTGTCGAATTCCGGATCGGCCATGCGTCGGAGCAGATCGAAGCCGGGAACCCGCGCCGCATTGAATGCGAGCTTGCCTGCGTGGCCGTCGGCGCTCCAGCGCTGTTGCTCAAGGAGTCCGGCCCGGGCGTGCCCATGACCGTCGGCGGCTTCATCGCTGCCCGCAGCCTGAAGCAGAAAGCGCCGGTGCTGCATGTGACCACGGTCGAATTTGACGAACAAAATTGAGAGAAGGATCTGAAAATGGCTTTCAAGCCCAGCAACAAAAAGAAGGATGACCGCAACAAGAACCGCAACATGTTCAAGCGTCGCAAGTTCTGCCGCTTCTCGGCCGAGAAGATCGAGCAGGTGGATTACAAGGATGTCGACCTGCTGCGCGATTTCATCACCGAGAACGGCAAGGTCATGCCGGCGCGCATCACCGGCACCAAAAGCCGCTTCCAGCGCCAGCTGTCGACCGCGATCAAGCGTGCGCGCTTCCTCGCGCTCCTGCCCTATACCGACCTGCATCAGTAAGACGAGGAGACAACCATGCAAGTGATTCTGATGGACAAGGTGGTCAACCTCGGCAACCTCGGCGACATCGTCAAGGTCAAGGAAGGCTATGCCCGCAATTACCTGATTCCCAAGGGTTTCGCCAAGCGCGCCACCGAAGAGAACAAGAAGGTTTTCGAAGAGCGTCGCGTCGAACTGGAGCGCGTCGCGGCCGAGAAGCTGGCGGCTGCCCAAGCGAAGGCCGCCAAGCTGGAAGGCCTGAAGGTCGAGATCGTGCGCAAGGCTGGCGTCGATGGCCGCCTGTTCGGCTCCGTGAGCCCGGCCGATGTCGCCGAGGCGCTGACTGCGCAGGGCGTCGAGATCGAAAAGAGTGCGGTGCGCATGCCCGAAGGCCTGCTCAAGACCATCGGCGAGTTCGTGCTGGAAGTTTCTCCGCACGCCGATGTCGTTGCCAGCGTGACGATCGCCATCGTCGGCGAACAGTAAGCAGCGTTTAGCATCGCCAGGAGGGCTGCCTGCGGGCAGCCCTCCTGTTTTTTCCGGCCCCGGAAAGTTTCAACAGCGCTCCCACAGGCTATCCACACGCTTTCCACTGCATTTCCACAGCTTGTTCTATCGCCACGGGCGCAGCAGCCGGGTAGACTCCGGCATCCGAAAAAAACCTTCGAGGAGACCGGCGTGGCACAGTTGCAATCGGCCCAGACTTTTTCCGCCTATGCGGCGGGATCCGCAACCGATGCCCAGGTCGCCGCGCTCAAACTGCCGCCCCACTCCATCGAGGCCGAACAGTCGCTGATCGGCGGCCTGCTGCTCGACAACAGCGCTTGGGACCGCATCGCGGACATCGTCAGCGGCGCCGACTTTTACCGCGATGACCATCGCCGCATCTTCGCGCACATCCGCAAGCTCGTTGAAACCGGGCGACCGGCCGACGTGGTCACCGTCTTCGAATCGATCGAGAACGCCAACGAGGCCGATCAGACCGGCGGCCTTGCCTATCTCGGCGAGATCGCCAATGCCACGCCCTCCGCTGCCAACATCCGGCGCTACGCGGAGATCGTGCATGAGCGGGCGGTGTTGCGCAAGCTCGTCACGGTCGGCGACGAGATCGCCGGTTCGGCGCTCAATCCGGCCGGGCGCGACGTCAAGACCCTGCTCGACATGGCCGAGCAGAAGGTATTCGAGATCGCCGAGACCGGCAACCGCTCGACGCAGGGATTCCAGGCGATCACCCCGCTGCTGGGCGGTGTCGTCGAGCGCATCGAGGTGCTGTTCAACCGCGAGAACCCGTCGGACATCACCGGGCTGGAAACCGGTTTCCACGATCTCGACCGCCTGACTTCCGGCCTGCAGCCGGGCGACATGATCGTGGTGGCGGGACGGCCGTCGATGGGCAAGACGGCCTTCGCGCTCAACATCGCCGAACACGTCGGCATGGAATTGCGCAAGCCGGTGGCGATCTTCAGCCTGGAAATGTCGGGGCCGCAGCTCGCCATGCGCTTTCTCTCCTCCGCGGGACGGCTCGACCAGACCCGCATCCGCACCGGCAAGCTGTCGGACGAGGACTGGGAGAAAATGTCGATGGCGCTCGGCAAGCTGCACGAGTCGCCCATCCACATTGACGAAACCGGTGCGATCAATGCCTCCGACCTGCGCGCTCGCGCGCGGCGCCTTCACCGGCAGTGCGGACAGCTCGGGCTGATCGTCATCGACTACCTGCAGTTGATGACCTCGGTGAAGGACAATGAGAACCGCGCCACGGAAATTTCCGAGATTTCGCGCTCGATCAAGGCGCTGGCCAAGGAACTGCAAGTGCCGGTGATCGCGCTGTCGCAGCTGTCGCGGAAGGTCGAGGAGCGCAACGACAAGCGGCCCCTCATGAGCGACCTGCGCGAATCGGGCGCCATCGAGCAGGACGCCGACATCATCCTGATGATGTATCGCGAGGAATACTACAAGCCGGACACCACCGAAAAAGGCGTGGCCGAGGTCATCATCGGCAAGCACCGCAACGGTCCGACCGGCACCGTGAAAATGACCTTCCTCGGCGAATACACCCGCTTCGAGAATTTCGCCGCGCCGGGCTCATACTGAAAAAAGTCAGTGTCGGCGGGATGGCGACGCTGCCCCGCCGGAGGTCACAATACCTCGGCGGCGTGGTCGGCCAGGCGCGAACGCTCGCCGCGCTGCAGGGTGATGTGGCCCGAGTGCGGCCAGCCCTTGAAGCGATCCACCACGTAGGTCAGGCCCGACGAGCCTTCCGTCAGGTAGGGCGTGTCGATCTGCGCGATGTTGCCGAGGCAGACGACCTTGGTGCCGGGGCCGGCGCGCGTGATCAACGTCTTCATCTGCTTGGGCGTAAGATTCTGGGCCTCGTCGATGATGAGGAACTTGTTGAGGAAGGTGCGGCCGCGCATGAAGTTGAGCGACTTTACCTTGATGCGGCTGCGAATCAGGTCCATCGTCGCCGCGCGTCCCCAGTCTCCGGCATAGCCGCCGCCGGTCTTTTCCCCGTCCTCGGCCGGCTTGTTGAGCACGTCGAGGTTGTCTTCCAGCGCCCCCATCCAGGGAGTCATTTTTTCCTCTTCAGTGCCGGGCAGGAAGCCGATGTCCTCGCCGACCGGCACAGTGACGCGGGTGATGATGATCTCAGAAAAGTGCTTGTGTTCGAGGGTCTGCGTCAGCGCGGCCGCGAGCGTCAGCAGCGTCTTGCCGGTGCCGGCCTGGCCGAGCAGCGTGACGAAGTCGATCTCCGGATTCATCAGCAGGTTGAGCGCGAAATTCTGTTCGCGGTTGCGCGCCATGATGCCCCACACGGCATTCTTGGCGTGGCTGTAGTCTGTCAGTGTCTCCAGTTCGGCCGTCTTGCCCGAGCCAGCCTTGACCCAGGCCTGAAATGGCTGAGGCCCTTCCTGCCAGACGAACTCATTGACCATCAGGTCGGGACAGAGCGGACCGCGGATGCGGTAATAAGTCTTGCCGTCCTTCTTCCACGATTCGAGGCCCTTGCCGTGCGTGTCCCAGAAGTCGGCGGGCAACTCGGTGCTGCCGGTGTAAAGGAGGTCGGTGTCCTCCAGTACCTTGTCGTTGAAGTAGTCCTGTGCGTCGAGGCCCAGCGCACGGGCCTTGATGCGCATGTTGATGTCCTTGGTGACGAGGATCACCGGCCGTTTCGGCTGCTGCTGGTGCAGGTGCAGCGCCACCGCGATGATTTGGTTGTCTGCACGCGCGGTCGGCAGGGACGAGGGCAGCACGCCGTTGATCGCTTCGGTCTGGAGCAGCAGGCGGCCGCTGGCCAGGCCGCGCGAGGGGCCGGCCAGATCGAGGCCGTGGCGGATCGCCTCCTCGCTGCCGCAGACGATTTCGTCCAGCATGCGGCTGGCCTGACGGGCGTTGCGTGCCACTTCCGACATGCCCTTCTTGTTCGCGTCGAGTTCTTCGAGCGTCATCATCGGCACGAAGATGTCGTGCTCCTCGAAGCGGAACAGGCTTGTCGGATCGTGCATCAGGACATTGGTGTCGAGCACGAACAGCTTGGTGAGCTTGACGGCCTTGGCCGGCTTGGCGGGTCTGACGGCGTGCTTGGCGTTCATGGGACTCCGATCGTGGCGGGTTATAGTGATTCCAGGGCGGCGAGAACCGCGGCGGCATGGCCGTCTGCCTTCACGCCGCGCCATTCGCGGGCAAGGCGGCCGGCACGGTCGATCAGGAAGGTACTGCGCTCGATGCCCTGAACCTGTTTGCCATACAGATTTTTCGTCTTGATGACATCGAACAGGCGGCAGGCCGTCTCGTCCGCGTCGCTGAGCAGTTCGAAGGGCAGGCCGAGCCTGGCCTTGAAGTTCTCATGCGACTTCAGGCTGTCGCGCGACACGCCCCAGACGCTCCCGCCGGCCGCGAGAAAGCTCGCGTGCAGGTCGCGGAATTGCCCGGCCTCGGTGGTGCAGCCCGGAGTGCTGTCCTTGGGGTAGAAGTAGATGACCAGCGGCGCGCCGCGCAGGGCGGAAAGGCGGAATGTCTGCCCGCCGGTTGCCGGGAGGGCGAAGTCGGGAACTTCCAGTCCGATTGCCGATGGGGTCGGGGTCGTCATGTGCAGCCTCCTGAACGCAGTGTAGTCATGGTCGAGTCGTCAGCCAGAAGCGGAACAGGATGGTGTTCGGGTCTATGTTCCGGTTTCGACGATCAGGGCGGCGGCCACGGTACGACCCTCCGCCGCGAGGATGTTGTAGGTGCGGCAGGCAGCTGCGGTGTCCATCACCTCGATGGCGCGTCCGGCTTCATAAAAGGGACGCAGCAGAGCCGCGGGCGGAAAGCGCAGTTGCATGCCGGTGCCGAGCAGCAGAACGTCGCAATCCAGCAGCGCCAGCGGCGCCAGATGGGCGATGTCGAGCAGGGCGAACCCGGGTGGCCCCCAGGACTCGTCGATGCGGTCCGGCAGCAGCAGCAGGCTGCGATGCAGCTTGCGGCCAGCGACGGTGACATAGCCCGCGCCATAGGCGGTGACGGCGAGGAGCGGTCTGTGCGTGTCGGCGTGGAGTTTCAAGGGTGGGGCATCCGGGCGGCGGGTTCGGGCTGAATGCCTTGCCGGAACTTGGTTTCGATTGCGGCACGGCAAGGCATTCGGTAGGATTATAAACTTTCGGTTTCCGCGCCCGGAGCGCCCTTCCGCCATGCAGCCCGTCACCAAATCCGCCAAGCTCGCCAACGTCTGCTACGACATCCGCGGCCCCGTGCTCGCGCGCGCGCGTCAGATGGAGGAGGAGGGCCACAAGATCATCAAGCTGAATATCGGCAACCTGGCCGCCTTCGGCTTCGATTCTCCCGAGGAAATCCAGCAGGACATGATCCGCAACCTGCCCAACGCGGCGGGCTATTCCGATTCCAAGGGCATCTTTTCGGCGCGCAAGGCGGTGATGCACTACACCCAGCAGAAGCACATCAAGGGCGTGGGCATCGAGGACATCTACATCGGCAACGGCGTTTCGGAGTTGATCGTGATGGCGATGAACGCGCTGCTCAACACCGGCGACGAAGTACTGGTGCCGGCGCCCGACTACCCGTTGTGGACCGCCGCCGTGAGCCTATCGGGCGGCACGCCGCGCCACTACCTGTGCGACGAGGGCACCGGCTGGCTGCCCGATCTCGCCGACATCCGCGCCAAGATCACGCCGACCACGCGCGCCATCGTCATCATCAACCCGAACAACCCGACCGGCGCTCTGTATCCCGAGGAGGTGCTGAAGGAGATCGTCGAGATCGCGCGGCAGAACGACCTGATCATCTACGCCGACGAGGTGTACGACAAGGTACTGTATGACGGCGCCGCGCATACCGCGATCGGCTCGCTGTCGGAGGACGTGCTGACCATCAGCTTCAACGGCCTGTCGAAGAATTATCGCTCCTGCGGCTACCGTGCCGGCTGGATGGTGGTGTCGGGCGACAAGAAGCACGCGAAGGACTACATCGAGGGGCTCGACATCCTCGCTTCGATGCGTCTGTGCGCCAATGTGCCCGGCCAGTGGGGCATCCAGACCGCCCTCGGCGGTTACCAGAGCATCGACGATCTGGTGGCGCCCGGCGGGCGCATGTGTCGCCAGCGCGATGTCGCCCACGAGTTGCTCACCGCGATTCCGGGCGTCAGCTGCGTGAAGCCGAAGGCGACGCTCTACATGTTTCCGCGCCTCGATCCGAAGGTCTATCCGATCACCAACGACCAGGACTTCATCGCCGAGCTGCTGGTCGAGGAAAAGGTGCTGCTGGTGCAGGGCACCGGCTTCAACTGGCCGCACCCCGACCATTTTCGACTTGTCTTCCTGCCCCACGAGGACGACCTGCGCGAGGCGCTCGGCCGCATCGCGCGCTTCCTCGACGGCTACAGAAAACGCCATAACACCTAAATCACCGAGAACAGCATGAAACCCATCAACGTAGGACTCCTCGGCATCGGTACCGTCGGCGGCGGCACCTTCTCCGTGCTTGCCCGCAACGAGGCCGAGATCACCCGGCGTGCCGGCCGTCCCATCCGCATCGTGCAGGTGGCGGACAAGAACCTTGAACTGGCGAAGCAGGTCACGGGCGGCAAGGTCGCCGTCACCGACGACGCCTTCGCCGTCGTGAGCAACCCAGAGATCGACATCGTCGTCGAACTGATCGGCGGCTACGGCATCGCCAAGGAGCTCGTGCTCAAGGCCATCGAGAACGGCAAGCACGTCGTCACCGCCAACAAGGCGCTGCTGGCCGTGCATGGCAACGAGATATTCGCCGCCGCGCAGAAGAAGGGCGTGATGGTCGGCTTCGAGGCGGCCGTCGCCGGCGGCATCCCGATCATCAAGGCGCTGCGCGAGGGCCTTACCGCCAATCGCATCCAGTGGCTGGCCGGCATCATTAACGGCACCACCAACTTCATCCTTTCCGAGATGCGCGACAAGGGCCTGTCCTTTGATGTCGTGCTCAAGGAGGCGCAGCGCCTCGGCTACGCCGAGGCCGACCCGACCTTCGACATCGAGGGCGTTGATGCCGCGCACAAGCTAACCATCATGTCGGCGATCGCCTTCGGCATCCCGATGCAGTTCGACAAGGCGCACATCGAGGGCATCAGCAAGCTCACCGCCGAGGACATCAAGTACGCCGAGCAGCTCGGCTACCGCATCAAGCTGCTGGGCATCACCCGGCGGCGGCGCGACGGGGTGGAGTTGCGCGTGCATCCGACCCTGATCCCAGCCAAGCGCCTGATCGCCAACGTCGAGGGCGCGATGAACGCAGTGCTGGTGCAGGGCGATGCCGTCGGTGCCACGCTCTACTACGGCAAGGGAGCGGGCGCCGAGCCGACCGCCTCGGCCGTCATTGCCGATCTCGTCGACGTGACGCGCATGCATACCGCCGATCCCGAGCATCGTGTGCCGCATCTGGCCTTCCAGCCCGACGCGGTGGCCGATACGCCGATCCTGCCGATGGCCGAGGTCGAGTGCGGCTATTACCTGCGCCTGCGCGTCGAGGACAAGCCGGGCGTGCTGGCCGACATCACGCGCATCCTCGCCGACCAGCAGATTTCCATCGACGCGATGATCCAGCGCGAGCCGGCCGAGGGCGAGCAGCAGACCGACATCATCATGCTCACCCATGTCGTGCGCGAGAAGCAGGTCGACGCCGCCATCGCGAAGATCGAGGCGTTGCCGGTCGTCAGCGGCAAGATCATTCGCCTGCGGCTCGAAGAGCTGAGCTGACAACCGTCGCGAGGGGGCGCGGATGCTGGTTTATCTTGGCGTCTGCGCCGTTCTGGCGTTCGTCGGCTCGGTCGCGGCACTGTTCCTCGCCGTCCCGCCGGCACCGACTTTCCACATCGCCTTCGCGGCCGGCGCGCTGCCGCTGATTTTCGGCGCGATCATCCACTTCGTGCCGGTGCTGACGCGCACCGGCACGCCCGCGCGGGTGATCCACTCCCTGCCGCTCGCCGTGCAACTCGCCGGTATCGCCACGCCGCTGGCGCTGGGCGGCTTGATGCCCTACTGGACCCTGCATCCGGCCGCGTCGCTGGTTTCCGTGGCGGCGGTCATGCTCGCGCTCTGGACGCGGCGCCGCCTGCGCGCCACGCTTGGCGCGCCGCACCCCAGCGCGCGCTGGTATGGCGCCGCGCTGCTGTGCCTGTTCTTCGCCGTGAGTCTCGTGCCGGTCTGGCTTGCGCTGCCCGAACTGCGTTCCGCCCTGCGCCTGTTCCACCTGCATCTCAACACGCTGGGCTTCATCGGCCTGGCCGCGCTTGGCACGCTGCCGGTGCTGCTGCCGACCGCCCTGCGCCAGCCCGATCCCGCCGCAGCAGCGCGGCTGCGCGGCGACCTCCTGCCCGCCGTTGCCGGTGCGCTGCTGGTCGCCGCCGGCGCGGCAGGCGCTTTCTGGCTCACCGTGCCGGGCACGTCGCTGCTCGGATGGGTCGTCGTGCGCGATCTTGCCGCCTGGTGGCGGACGTACCGCATGAAAGTCAGCGCCGGCGGGACGGCGCCGCTGGTCGTCGCGACCGGAGGTTTCCTGCTGCTCCTGTTCGCGGGCCTTGCGCATGGCGCCGGCTGGATGGCGGCACGGCCGGCGCTCGCGGCCTATGTCGCGCTCTTCCTGCTGCCGCTGGTCACGGGGGCGCTCGCGCAACTCCTGCCGGTCTGGCGTCATCCGGGTCCGGATTCTGCGGCGCGGCAGGCGATGCAACGCATCCTCGTCGGCGGCGCGCGCTGGCGCGCGGCGCTGTTCCTGGCGGCCGGTCTGCTGTTCCTGTTCGATGCGCCCCTCGCCTGGTTGCCGGCGGCGCTGGCGCTGGGCGGTTTCGTCCTGCGCCTTGGGGCCGCACTCTATAATTCGCGCCAAACCCAATCACCCCTTCCGCTCCCATGAAATACATTTCCACCCGTGGCCATGCCGTGCCGCAAACCTTCAGCGACATCCTGCTCGGCGGCCTCGCGCCCGACGGCGGCCTCTATCTTCCCGAGAGCTATCCGCAGGTCTCCGCCGCCGAACTGGCCGAGTGGCGCGAACTGCCCTACCACGCGCTGGCGCTGAAGATCCTGCTGAAATTCGTCGACGACATTCCCGCCTGCGACCTCAAGACGCTGGCCGACCGCACCTACACGGCGCAGACCTATAAATATTGCCGCGCCGGCCGCGATGCCGCCGACATCACGCCGCTGACCACGCTGGAACCCGGTTTCCACCTGCTCGAACTGTCGAACGGCCCGACGCTCGCCTTCAAGGACATGGCGATGCAGTTGCTCGGCAACCTGTTCGAATACGTGCTGGCCAAGCGCGGCGAGACGATCAACATCCTCGGCGCGACGTCCGGCGACACGGGTTCGGCGGCCGAATACGCGATGCGCGGGAAACAGGGCGTGCGCGTCTTCATGCTTTCGCCGCACGGCCTGATGTCGGCCTTCCAGCGCGCGCAGATGTATTCGCTGCAGGACGGGAACATCGTGAACATCGCGATCAAGGGCATGTTCGACGACTGTCAGGACATCGTGAAGGCGGTGTCCAACGACCCCGACTTCAAGTCGAGATACAAGATCGGCGCGGTGAACTCGATCAACTGGGCACGCGTGCTGGCCCAGATCGTCTACTACTTCAAGGGCTACTTCGCCGCCACCCGGAACAACGACGAACAGGTCGCCTTCAGCGTGCCGTCGGGCAACTTCGGCAACATTTGCGCCGGTCACATCGCGCGCATGATGGGCCTGCCGATCGCGCGGCTGGTGCTGGCGACCAACGAAAACGACGTGCTCGACGAGTTCTTCCGCACCGGCGTCTATCGTCCGCGCGGCACCGCCGATACCTACGTGACGTCGAGTCCGTCGATGGACATTTCCAAGGCATCGAACTTCGAGCGCTTCATTTTCGATCTGGTCGGGCGCGATCCGGCCGTGGTGAAGTCGCTATGGAGCAAGGTGGACGCGGGCGGCAGCTTCGATCTCAATGGCACGCCCTTCATGGCACGGCTGCCGGAGTTCCGCTTCGTGTCGGGCCGGAGCACGCATGCCGACCGTCTCGCGACGATCCGTGCCGTCTGGGAAAAGCATGGGGTGATGATCGACACGCACACCGCGGATGCCGTCAAGGTGGCGCGCGATCAGATGGGGTCGGGCGTGCCGAAGGGTTTGCCGGTCATTGTGCTGGAAACCGCCCAGCCGGTGAAGTTCGCCGAGACGATCCGGGAAGCGCTCGACCGCGAACCGGGCCGGCCGCGGGAGCTGGAGGGGATCGAGGCGCTACCGCAACGCGTCGAGGTAATGGAGGCCGACGCTGCGGCCGTCAAGGCGCTGATCGCGGCGCGCTGCGGCTAGAGGTAGATGACCGCCGGGAAGACCGTGACCGCCAGGGCGAGCACCAGCCATTCGAGGTTGTAGCGGGCGAGTACGCCGGTGAAATGCAGCACCAGAATAACGATGGCGACGACGTAATACAGAATGAACAACATGACGGCGATCTCCTGTTTCCCCTGCAGGGAGCGTGCTTGGTGCCGGCGATTATAGGCACAAAGTGTCGCGGATTGGCTTCCGATGCGGCTCCGCGCGAAAAAAACATCGCAATCCTCTTGACGGCGGCACATATTATCCAGTTAGAATGATTTCTGGCTATGTAGCCTTTTTAACTTGAGGAGCTGACCACATGAACAAAGGGGATCTCATCGAAGTCGCCGCCAAGGAAGCCGCCATCAGCAAGGCTGCCGCCGGCAAGGCCCTGGATGCGATGATCGATGCTGTCGTCAAGTCTGTCGCCAAGGGCAATGCCGTCACCCTCGTCGGTTTCGGTACCTTCAAGGCCGCCAAGCGCGCCGCGCGTACCGGCGTCAATCCGAAGACGGGCGAGAAGCTGAAGATCGCCGCGACCACCGTGCCGCGCTTCACCGCCGGCGCCGGCTTCAAGGCCGCCGTCGCGGGCAAGAAGAAAGCCAAGAAGTAAGCAGCGCCGGCAACGGCAAGAAAAGGCGCGGATGAGAATCCGCGCCTTTTTCTTTTTATCCCAGGCGTCGTAGCTGGCGCAGGTAGGCGATGCCCAGCCCCAGCGCCAGCAGGCCGCACAGGAACAGGGTGGGCCGCACGCTCAGCAGTTCGCCGGTCGCGCCGATCGCCAGGCTGCCCAGGGGCGCAACGCCGAGAAAGGCGGTCGAAAAGATCGCCATGACCCGACCGCGATACTCCTCCGCCACTTCCGACTGGATCAGCGTGTTGCTGCCGGCGGCGGTGAGCACCACGGCGAAGCCGAGCAGGGCCAGCAGCGGGTAGGCCCAGGCCAGCGTCGGCGCGAGCGCGAAGCTGGCCAGGGCCGCGCCGCCCGCCAGCGTGGCGAAGGCGACCAGCCGGTCCAGTCCCGCGATGGCGCGCCTGCCGCCGCGCAGCGCGAGAAACAGGGCGGCGCACAGCGAGCCGACGCCGGCGCTGCCGATCAGGAAGCCGTAGGTATCCGCACCGCCGTGGTGGATGGTGCGGGCGAAGACGGGCATCAGGACGGCATAGGGCGTCACGAAGAAACTGAAGCCCGCCACCATCAGCAGGGGCAGGCGGATGCGCGGATGGCCGAAGGCGTAGGCGAGTCCGGCGCGCAGCGCCGCGAGTGCAGGCTGGGCGCGCGGCGGCGGCGCGACCGCGGTACGGATCGCCGCCAGCGCCAGCAGCACCGCGAGATACGAAACGGCATTGATCAGGAAGCAGGCGGCTTCTCCGGCGGTCGCGACGATCAGCCCCGCCAGCGTCGGGCCGATGAAACGCGAGCCGTTCATCAGCAGGGAATTGAGTCCGATGGCATTCGGCAGATCGGATTTGTCGACCACCAGTTGCGCCACGAAGGCCTGACGCGCGGGCAGGTCCACGGCGTTGATGCAGCCGAGCAGGAAAGCCAGCGCGACCAGCGCCGCGGGCGTCACCAGTTCCGTCGCCGTCAGACCGAACAGCAACATGGCCTGCAGCATGGCGAGGGCCTGGGTGCCAAGCAGCAGGCGGCGCCGGTCGAGGCGATCGTTCCACACGCCCGCCAGCGTGCTGAACAGCAGGATGGGAATCTGGCTGGCGAAGCCCACCAGCCCGAGCATGGCGGCCGAATCCGTGAGCCGGTAGGCCAGCCAGACCATCGCGATCTGCTGCATCCAGGTGCCGATCAGCGAAATCAGCTGACCGGCGAAGAACAGACGGAAGTTGCGCGAACGCAGGGCGGGCAAAAAACGCATGTCCGCATGCTACGGCAAAGCCGGCGCCGGTCGGCGCGATGCTTTGATTTGCATCAACCGGTGGCGGGCGTGCGGAACTACAATGGCCCTTCGCCACGCTTCCATGCTTTCTTCATGACATCCCAGTTCGAAAAGCCTGCCATCCTGGTGGTCGACGACATGCCGGAAAACCTGGCACTGCTCGGCGACCTGTTGCTGCCGGACTATCGGGTGCGCGTCGCCAATTCTGGGCAACGCGCCCTCGAGGTCGCGACCGCCGCGCCGCGACCGGACCTGATCCTGCTCGACGTCATGATGCCGGACCTGGACGGACACGAAGTCCTGAGGCACTTGAAAGCGGATGCCGCGACGCGCGAGATTCCCGTCATCTTCGTCACGGCGATGGACGTGGATGCGGACGAGGAGCGCGGACTCGCTCTCGGCGCCGTCGATTACATCCACAAGCCGATCAAGCCGGCGATCGTGCGCGCCCGCGTGCGCAGCCAGCTCGAACTGAAGGCGGCACGCGACCGCCTGCACGACCAGAATGCCTGGCTGGAGGCCGAGGTGGCGCGGCGCATGCACGACAATCTCGTCATTCAGGATGTGTCGATGCGCGTGCTGGCGAGCCTCGCCGAGACGCGCGACAACGAGACCGGCAACCACATCCGCCGCACCCAGGGCTACGTCGAGGTGCTGGCGCACGCCTTGGCGGGCCAGCCGCGCTTCGCCGCGTTGCGCGAGCGCGACACGCTGGACTTCATCGTCAAGGCCGCGCCGCTGCACGACATCGGCAAGGTCGGCATTCCCGACCATATCCTGCTCAAACCCGGCCCGCTCGACGCCGACGAGTGGCGCATCATGCAGCGTCACGCCGAACTCGGTGCGGATTCCATCGCGGTCGCGCTGAAGGGGGAAACCGACCAGGCGCCGCTGACCTTCCTGCATTTCGCCATGGAAATCGCCCACTATCATCACGAGAAATGGGATGGCAGCGGCTACCCCGAGGGGCGCGCAGGCGAGGCGATTCCCCTGAGCGCGCGCCTGATGGCGGTCGCCGACGTCTTCGACGCCCTGATCAACCGCCGCGTCTATAAGCCCGCGCTGCCGATCGATGAGGCCGTGCGCATCATCGAAGCGGGACGAGGCCGCCATTTTGACCCGGAAATCGTCGCCGCCTTCCTGGCGCGGCTCGACGATTTTTGTCGCATCGCCGCGCGCTACACTGATCCTTAAGGCGCCGTTCCGCCGCCACAGACTTTCGCCGAGGAGGTCGTCTTGAAATTGCGCATGAAGATCTGGCTGGTGCTGGGACTGGTCATGGCGGGCGTGCTGACCCTCGACCTGTTCTTCAGTTATCGCAAGATCGCCGCCGATCAGCGCGTCGAACAGGAAATCGACGCCCGCACCATCCGCGCGATGCTGATGGCGACGCGCCGCGTGTATCACCAGCAATTCATGGACAGCGGACTGCCCGTCAACGACGCGACCGTCGGTTTCCTGCCCGCCCACGCGCTGTCGCGCATTTCGAAGGACTTCGCCAACTGGACCGACGCCGGCATCCGCTTCAACAACGTCTCCGACCGGCCGCGCAATCCCGGCAATCGCGCCGACCGCTTCGAACTCGATGCGATGGCGTGGTTCCGCGCCAATCCCAGGGAAGAGGAGCGCATGGTCGCGATCCGCGACGAGCGGGGCGTCGGCTGGTTCCACTACACCGCGCCGATCTGGATCGAGGGCTACTGCCTGCGCTGCCACGGTGCCGAGGAAGACGCGCCGGAGAGCATCCGCAAGAACTATCCGGAATCCTACGGCTACCGGGAAGGCGAATTGCGCGGCGTGATGAGCATCAAGCTGCCGCTGGCGCGCTACGAGAGCAGCTTGGGAGAACGCTGGATCGAGCGCCTGACGCGCGACCTGATCGGCTTTGCGGTGATGTTCTTCGTGCTTGGCCTGCTGATGGACCGCCTCGTGCTGCGGCGCATCGAGCAGTTGCGCCAGGGAGCGCGGCAGATCACCGCCGGCGATCTGGGCGCGCGCGTGCCGACGGCGGGCGCGGATGAGCTGGCGGAATTGGGACGCGACTTCAACCGCATGGCGGACGAGGTGGCGACGCGCACGCAGGCGCTACAGCGTTCCGGCGAGGAATTGAAGCGCCATCGCGACCAGCTCGACGAAGAGGTGCGCCAGCGCACCGCCGAGCTGGCGGTGGCCAAGGAGACCGCCGAGGCGGCCAGCCGCGCCAAGAGTGCCTTTCTCGCCAACATGAGCCACGAGATCCGCACGCCGATGAATGCGATCATCGGCATGAATCATCTGCTGCGGCGCGACATCGCCGATCCCGAGCAGCAGGCCCGGCTCGACAAGGCGAACGCCGCCGCCCAGCACCTGCTTGCGCTGATCAACGACATTCTCGACATTTCGAAGATCGAGGCCGGGCGCCTGACGCTGGAAGAAGCCGATTTCGACCTCGATCACGTGCTCGAGAACGTCTGCGCCCTGGTGGCGGAAAAGGCGCAGACGCGCGGGCTGGAACTGATCGTCGATATCGATCCGGCGCTGGAGCAGACCACCCAGCTGCGCGGTGATCCGACGCGGCTGACTCAGGCCGTGCTGAACTACGTCGGCAACGCGGTCAAGTTCACGCCGGCCGGCGCGATCACCCTGCGCGCCCGCGTGGTCGAGGAAAGCGCCGCCGACCTGCTGCTGCGCATCGAGGTCGAGGACACGGGGATCGGCATCGCCGCCAATGATCTGGCACGGCTGTTCGTCGACTTCGAGCAGGCCGATGCATCCACCACGCGCAAATACGGCGGCACGGGCCTGGGCCTGGCGATCAACCAGCGCATCGCCCGGCTGATGGGTGGCGAGGTCGGCGCGACCAGCACGCAGGGCGTCGGCAGCTGCTTCTGGCTGACAGCGCGGCTCGGCAAGAGCGTGCGCACCGCGCAGCGCGCGAGCGTGAGCCTCAAGGACCGACGCGCGCTTGTCGTCGACGGGCTGTCCGGCGCCCAGACGGTGCTGCGGAAGATGCTGGCCCGGCTCGGTTTGCGCGTCGATGCGGTCGTCACCGGGGCGGCGGCCCTCGATCTCATCGACGAAGCCGACGGCGAACGGCAGCCCTTCGACTGCGTGCTGGTCGATTGGCGCATCGCCGACATCGAGGCGGCGGAATTCGCGCGACGCGTCCGGCATTTGCCCTTGAGCATGGGCATTCCGAACCTGGTCGCGGTGCTGCCGCCCGCCGAGGCCCTGCGCGCCGATGTCGCCGACGTTTTCGCCGCGCTGCTGGTCAAGCCGGTGACCTTGTCCACGCTGCATGACCGCCTGTTGCAGTTGTTCACCGGCGCGGCCACCGCCACGCCCGCCGCCGTCGAGTGCGCCGCCGAAGAGACGCTGCGCCGCGACCATGCCGGCGCGCGCGTTCTGCTGGCCGAGGACAACCCGATCAACCAGGAGGTGGCCGTTGATTTGCTGCGCGAGGCCGGGCTTGACGTCACCGTCACCGGCGACGGCGCGGAAGCGGTCGAACTGGCCGAGCGCAACGATTTCGCGCTGATCCTGATGGACGTGCAGATGCCCGGGCTCGACGGGCTGGAGGCGACGCGCCGCATCCGCCGTTTGCCGGGACGCGAGCGGCTGCCGATCCTGGCGATGACCGCCAATGCCTTCGAGGAGGATCGTCAGACCTGCCTGGACGCCGGCATGAACGACCATATCGCCAAGCCGGTCACGCCCTCGTTGCTGTATGCCGCGCTGCTCAAGTGGCTGGGTGCGCCCGCCGCGAAAAAGGTCAGCGCCGGCGGGACGGCGGCGCAAGACGAATCACCGTCGCTGCCCGCGGTGCCGGGCCTCGATACCGTTGTCGGCCTGGCGCATGCCGGTGGGCGGCAAGCCACTTACCTGCGCGTCCTCGACCTGTTCGTCGAACATCATGCCGATGACGCGCGGAGGATTCGCGCCGCGCGGGAAGCAAACAATCCGGAAGAGGCGACGCGACTCGTGCACTCGCTCAAGAGCGCGGCGGGCACGCTGGGGGCCGAAGCGTTGCGCGCGGCGGCGGCGGCGCTCGAACAGGCCCTGCGCACGGGCGAAACCGCGGACGAGACGGCCGATCTGACGACGGCGCTGGAAACCGCGCTGGAAGGGCTGCTGGCGGCGCTGCGCGCGGCGCGGCAGTAGAATCGCGGCCTTTGCATCCTTCCTCCAGATCGTGAATCCCAGCCCCGTCAAAACCCGATTCGCTCCCAGCCCCACCGGCTACCTTCATATCGGCGGCGCGCGCACCGCGCTGTTCGCCTGGGCCTACGCCCGTCGCCACGGCGGCAAGTTCGTGCTGCGCATCGAGGACACCGATATCGAACGCTCGACGCCCGAGGCGGTGCAGGCGATCCTCGACGGCATGCAGTGGCTGGGGCTGGCGCACGACGAGGGGCCGTTCTACCAGATGCAGCGCATGTATCGCTACAAGGAGGTGATCGGCCAGATGCTCGCCGCCGGCACCGCCTACCACTGCTACATGTCGAAGGAACAACTCGACGCGCTGCGCGCCGCGCAGGAGGCGAAGAAGGAAAAGCCGCGCTACGACGGAACATGGCGACCGGAACCCGGCAAGACGCTGCCGACGCCGCCCTCCGGCGTGCAGCCGGTGGTGCGCTTCAGGAACCCGACCGACGGCGTCGTCGCCTGGGATGACCAGGTCAAGGGCCGCATCGAGATCGCCAACGCCGAACTCGACGACTTCATCATCGCGCGCGCCGACGGCACGCCAACCTACAATTTCTGCGTCGTCGTCGACGATTGGGACATGGGCATCACCCATGTGATCCGCGGCGACGACCATGTGAACAACACGCCGCGCCAGATCAACCTGCTGCAGGCGCTCGGGGCGCCGGTGCCGCGCTATGGCCACCTGTCGATGATCCTCGGCGACGACGGCACCAAGCTGTCGAAACGCCACGGCGCCGTCTCGGTGATGCAGTATGACGCGGACGGCTACCTGCCCGAGGCGGTGCTCAACTACCTCGCGCGCCTGGGCTGGTCGCACGGCGACGACGAGATCTTCACGATGGCGCAGTTCGTCGAGTGGTTCGACCTCGACCACATCACTTCGTCGGCCGCGCAGTTCAACACCGAGAAGCTCAACTGGCTCAACGCCCACTACATCAAGCTCGCCGACGACGCGCGGCTCGGCCAGGAAATCCGCCGCCGCCTCGTGCGCGAGGGGGTGACCGAGACGGCCGCGCCCGATCCGGCCGAAATCGCCGCGCTCTACAAGGACCGCGTGCAGAACCTCAACGAACTCGCCGACAGCGCGCACGCCTTCTATGTCGCACCGCATCCTTCGGATGATCTGGTGGCACAGCACCTGACGGACGCGGCGAAAGCCGCGCTCGCCGACTTGCGTCGCCGTCTCGCCGAGGCTGACTTTTCCCCGGCGGCGCTGGCGCAGACCCTGAAGGCAACGCTCGCCGCCACCGGCCTGAAGATGCCGCAGGTGGCGATTCCCCTGCGCGTCGTCCTGCTGGGCCAGCCGCAAAGCCCGGCCATCGACCGTGTCCTGGCGGCGCTGGGCCGCGCGCGCGTGCTCGACCGGCTCGATCGGCTGCTCTGATGGTCAGCCGTGCCGCGCCAGCCCTCGCCGCCTTGTGGCTGGCCGGCTGCGCGGCGACGGGCGAACTCGACCGCGCGCGGCTGGTCGCGCCCGGCGAGGTTGGTGCGGTCTACTCAGAAGTCGAACTGCAAACGGCCCTGGCGCTCACCGCCGACGCGCCATGCCAGCCGGGCGGCTGCGCGGAGGCCGAGGCGTTCGGCGCCCGGGTGCTGCGCCTCGGCGAATGGCTGGGCATGACGGCGACCGGGCTGGCCATCGAACGCGGCATCGAGGTGCCCGGCTTCAGCGTGGTGGTGCCCGGCAAGGACGACATCGGCACCCTGTCGAGCGCGGCCGGCAGCGTGATCGTCTTCGACGGCGTGCGCGGCCTGGAACTGGAGGACCCGGCGCTCGCTTTTTTGATCGCGCGCGAGATGGGACACGTCATCGCCCGCCACCACGAGGAAAATTCCGGCAACAGCATCGCCGTATCGGTGATTGTTTCCCTGCTGTTTCCCGTGGCCGGCCTGCTGCAAGGCGCGGAAGCCGTCTATGCCGCATCGGCGGTGAATAGCAGCATCGTCACGACGGCGGCCTCCTATGCGGGCTCGCGGGCGCTGCGCAGCCTCTACGAGGACGACCAGCGGCGCGAAGCCGACGAGCATGCGCTGCTGATCCTCGTCCGCGCGGGTTGGACGCCCCACGAGGTCGCCGCCGCCCTGCGCGAGGCCGCGCCGCGCCTGCATGGCGACGGCTGGCTGGCCGAATTGCGCGCTTCGCGGCGCTGGCTGGAAGGGATGGTGGCCGGCCCGTTCCCCGAAGCACTGCTGGAAACGGTCGAGGCGCCGGCCGAGCGCTTCGGTCCGCGCCTCGCCGGCGAGTCCTGGTGGATCGCCAGCCTGTATGCCGGTGCCTGGGGCGGGCAACGATATTGCCTTGCCCGCCTGCCGACGGCGGAAGCCGGTGCTGCCGCGCCGCCGGCCCAGACGCAGCCGGCGCAGAAAACGGTCAAGAAGCCGGCAAAAAAGGCATCCAAGTTCAAGAAGGCGAAAAGACCCAAAAAGCCGACCCGGACGACGAAACGGAAAAAGCGCGGCAAGCACGCCGCGACGCGGCGCGTCCGCCCGGCCTGATCAGTCGGCGGCGATCAGTCCCTCGTCCAGCACCTTGACGCGATCGCCGATGCGCCACACGGGCACGGTCTCCTGCGTCATCGTGCGCAAAGAGCCGTCGTTCATGCGTACGTCGATTTCGTAGCGCGTCGCCTGCTTGCGCGATTTCTCGATCTGGTGGCCGGCATAGGCGCCGCCGGCGGCGCCGAGCACGGTGGCGATGGTATTGCCCGAACCCTTGCCGACCTGGTTGCCGAGCAGCCCGCCCACCACGCCGCCGGCCACGGCGCCAAGGCCGCTGGCCGCGCCCGGCTGGGCGACTTCGCGGATGTTGTCCACCCGGCCGCAATTCGGGCAGGGCGGCGGCGGGGGAACGACCACGGCTTGCGGCGCGGTCGCGACCGGCGCGGGTTTGGACACGACCTTCGCGACAGGCGGCTTGGCGACGGATTTCACGACAGCTTTCGCGACCGGTTTGGCGGGTTCGGCGACCGGTGCGGCAGCCGGAGGCGCGGCGACGGCAGGCGCGGACGCTGTCGCGGCCGGCGCATCGGTCTTGCCCATGGGCAGAACACCGGTCAGCGCGGCGACGCCGACCAGCGAAAACACGGTGACCGCCACGGCTGCGGTGGCGACTAGGGGATGCAGGCGGGGCGCTTGACCCGGGGAGGTGGAGTTCATTGTCTGTCCTCGCGTTGGTTGAACTAGCCCTGACTCTAACGGCGCGACATCCTGTCGCGCCGACGCTTGCAACAGTTTCTTACATTCCGCGTTTGCCGCGAAAGCGCGCGGGTGCGACCGCCGCGGCCAGATCGTCCTCGACCGGCAGCGGCTCGCCGCCGATCTGGCAGGCGAGCAACTCGGCGCAGATCGGGGCGAACACCAGCCCGCGCGCGCCGAAGCCGTCGATGATCCACAGGCCTTCGGACGCGGACAGCGGGCCGGCGATGGGCAGGCGGTCGGGCGACATCGGGCGGAACGACACGCGCCCGTCGAGGCGCGCGGGATCGAGCGCCCTGCCGCCGAAGCCGGGCAGGATCATGTCGAGGCGTTGCAGGTTTTCGACATGGTCGTCGAGTCGCGGCGCGGGATCGAGGTCGTCCAGCATCATCGTGGCGCCGGCGCAGCGCATGCCGTCGAGGGCCGGCGTGACGTAGCCGAGCCGCGTGGCGACGATGCCGAAGGGCGGCGTCGCGGTTTCCGGAATGTGGCTGACGAGGCCGCGTCCGGCGCGGATCGGCAGCTTGAATTCCGGCGCGAGCGTCGGCGCGCCGATGCCGTTGGCGAGCACGATATCGTCCGCATCGAGCTCTTCGAGCGAACGCACCGTGTGGCTGCAGCGCACCTCGACACCGGCGAGCAGCGCGCGTACGAGGCTGGGTGGATTGATCCAGCCGGCCTGCGGAAACCACCAGCCGCCCAGTTCGACCGGCCAACCGGCGAGCGCGGAGGCTGCGTCGCGATCGACAAAACGGCAGAATTCCGCGGGCAGTTGCGCGGCGATCCGCTGCTGCGTCGCCTCGTGCCGCGCGTCGCGCGCGACGTGCAGCGCGCCCGTCCAGCCCATGCGGGCGTTGGCGGAGGCGGGCAGGGCGGCGAAACGCCGCCGGCCGAGCAGGAAACCGGCGCGCAGCAGGCGCGCCAGCCGGCTGTCGTCGAGCGAAGGCAATGGTCGGAACACGCCGACGTGGTTGCCCGACGCGCCTTGCGCCGGCGCGTCGGCGGATTCGAGCACGACCACCTCGTGTCCGCGCGCCGCGAGCGCATGGGCGGCGGCGGCCCCCGCGACGCCGGCGCCGATGACGCAAATTCTTCGCCGTCCCGCCGGCACTGACTTTTTTTCCGGTCCCGGCATCCGGCCGGCCAGCATGTAGCGCTTGGTGCCGAAGCCGGGACGCTTTTCGAGCCGGAAACCGGCGCGCGCCAGGCGGAACATCATGTCGTCGAACACGGACCAGGAGGCCAGCGTGGCATCCGTGGCCGCGCGTTGCGCCAGCGCCGCGAAAACCGCGTCCGACCACATTTCCGGATTCTTCACCGGGGCGAAGCCGTCGAGATAGATCGCGTCGGCGGCGAGGGTCAGGCGCGGCAGCAGGGCCTCGGCATCGCCGAAGCCGAGCGTGAGGACGATATCGCCGAAATCGAGGCGGTGCAGGCCGGACAGCGGCAGGGGCCACTGCGCCTGCAATTTGGCCGCGAGCGGCGCGAGTTCCGGCCAGCGTTCGTGCAGTCTGCGGAGATCGTCCAGCCGGAATGGATGCTTCTCGATGGCGACGTAGTGCAGTCGCCGTCCCGGGTTGGCCTGCCACGCCTGCCAGGTGCAGAGGAAGTTGAGACCGAGGCCGAAGCCGGTTTCGAGGATGACGAAGTCGCGGCCTTGCCAGCGATCCGGTAGCTGGTTGCCGCCGAGAAAGACGTGGCGGGCCTGTTCGGGCCCGCCGCTGGCGGAAAAGTAGCAGTCGTCGTAGGCCGGCGCGAAGGGAATGCCGTTCCCGTCGAACGCGAGTTCCGCCGGGACGATGCCTGCCATTTACTCGGGGCGCATCTGCGGGAACAGGATGACGTCGCGGATCGAGGGCGAGTTGGTCAGCAGCATCACCAGCCGGTCGATGCCGATGCCGCAGCCGCCGGTCGGCGGCAGGCCGTATTCGAGCGCACGGATGTAGTCGGCGTCGTAGAACATCGCCTCCTCGTCGCCGGCCTCCTTCGCCTTGGCCTGCTCCTGAAAGCGCGCGGCCTGGTCCTCGGGATCGTTCAGCTCGGAGAAGCCGTTGGCGATCTCGCGGCCGACGATGAAGAGCTCGAAGCGCTCCGTGACGTCCGGGTTCCTGTCCGAGCGGCGCGCCAGCGGCGAGACCTCGGTCGGGTAGTCGATGATGTAGGTGGGGTCCCACAGCTCGGCCTCGGTGGTTTCCTCGAAGAGCTGCATCTGCAGCGTGCCGAGGCCGGCGGTCGGCAGCACCTCGACCTTGAGGTCGGCGAGCTTCTGCCTGAGCCAGCCGGCGTCGCCCAGCATCGCGAGGCTGTAGCCGGGATGGTGGTAGTGGATCGCCTCGACCGTGGTCATGCGGCGGAAGGGCTTGGAGAGATCGAGGGTGCGGCCCTGGTAGTCGAAGACCTCGGTGCCGAGCGCCTCGCGCGCGGCGTGGCGGATCAGACCCTCGGTGAAGTCCATGAGGGTCTGGTAGTCCGCGTAGGCCTCGTAGAACTCCATCATCGTGAATTCGGGGTTGTGGCGCGGCGACAGGCCCTCGTTGCGGAAGTTGCGGTTGACCTCGAACACCTTCTCGAAACCGCCGACGACGAGGCGCTTCAGATACAGCTCCGGCGCGATGCGCAGGAACAGTTCCATGTCGAGCGCGTTGTGGTGCGTGGTGAAGGGCTTGGCCGCCGCGCCGCCGGGGATCGGATGCATCATCGGCGTCTCGACCTCGAGGAAGCCGTGGTGCGTCATGTGGTTGCGGATCGACTGGATCATGCGGCTGCGCGCGACGAAGGTGAAGCGCGTCTCCTCGTTGGTGGCGAGGTCGAGGTAGCGCTGACGGTATTTCTGCTCGACGTCGGTGAGGCCGTGGAATTTCTCCGGCAGCGGGCGCAGGCACTTCGACAGCAGGCGGATTTCGGCGCAGGCGACCGTGAGTTCCCCGGTCTTGGTCTTCATCAGCGTGCCGACCGCGCCGACGATGTCGCCGAGGTCCCATTTCTTGAAGTCCTCGTAGACCGCCTCGCCGACGTTGTCCTTCGTGACGTAGAACTGGATGCGGCCGGAGAGATCCTGCACGGTGATGAAGCTCGCCTTGCCCATCACGCGCTTGAGCATGACGCGGCCCGCGACCGTGGCGGCGATCGGCGTGGCTTCGAGTTCCTCCTTGGTCTTCTCGCCGTAGAGCTCGTCGAGTCGCGCGGCGAGGTTCTCGCGGCGGAAGTCGTTGGGATAGGCCTTGCCGGATTCGCGCCAGGCCTTCAGCTTCTCGCGGCGCTCGGCGATGATGTGGTTTTCGTCAACCTGCGGGGCGGTTGGTGTTTGGGTGGGTTCGGTCATGATGAACTTTCAATAGAAACGATGTACGGTGAAGCCGAGCGCTGCCGCGGCGTCGGCCTGAATCTTGTCGGCGGTGGCAAAGGCGATGGCGGCCATTTGTTCGGCCGCGGCCAGATGGAGGGCATCCAGCGTACGCAAGGGCGTATCGGTCAGCCGGTCGATGAGATGGAAAGCCGCCGTGAAATGGGGCGTGCCGATCTCGCCGATCAGCAATGCACCGTCCTGAATGTCGGTGGCCATTTCGCTGGTAACACGGTTCTCGATCCGCGCGGTGATCTGACGATTGCGACGTTTGCGGGCCACTGCGCAACGCATTTCGACCAGCGACAGGCGGCTGGTGACCAGCGGGGCCTGCATGAACAGGGCCTCGAATTCCGAGCTGAACGGCTCGATCAGGTAGCGCTTGACCAGCGCGCTGGTGTCGGCGTAGATCATCAGAGACGTTCTTGCCGATCCTCGATGACGGTCTGCGACAGCGGCGGATCAAGCGGTTTCTGGCTGGCGCGAAACGCCGCCAGCGAGCGGATTTTCGGGCGCGGCTTGTCGACCGGCAGGATACGGGCCACCGGCTCGCCATGCCGCATGACGACGACTTCGTCGTTGTCGGCGAACAACTGCTCGGGGTGGGAAAGTCCCTCGCGCGCCTCGCGGATGGTGATGGTTTTCATGGCGAATCTCCATGTGTGTCACAACTTTTTTAATTGTGACACATTTGCCGCCGTCCCGCCAGCGCTGACTTTTACACGCCCTGTTTCAGGCTGGCTTCGATGAAGGGATCGAGGTCGCCGTCGAGTACCTTCTGGGTGTTGGAGATTTCGACGTTGGTGCGCAGGTCCTTGATGCGCGACTGGTCGAGCACGTAGCTGCGGATCTGGTGGCCCCAGCCGACGTCGGTCTTGCCGGCTTCCAGCTTGTCGGCCTCGGCCTGGCGCTTGCGCAGTTCCAGCTCGTAGAGTCGCGATTTCAGCATCGCCATCGCCTCGGCCTTGTTGCGGTGCTGCGAGCGGTCGTTCTGGCACTGCACGACGATGCCCGTCGGCGCGTGGGTGATGCGGATCGCCGAATCGGTCTTGTTGATGTGCTGGCCGCCGGCGCCGCTGGCGCGAAAGGTGTCGATGCGCAGGTCGGCCGGGTTGATCTCGACCTCGATCGAGTCGTCGATCTCGGGATAGACGTAGAGGCTGGCGAAGCTGGTGTGGCGGCCGCCCGAGGAATCGAAGGGCGACTTGCGCACGAGGCGATGCACGCCGGTTTCGGTGCGCAGGAAGCCGTAGGCGTAGTCGCCCTCGACCTTCAGCGAGGCGCTGCGGATGCCGGCGACGTCGCCGTCGGTCTGTTCGAGGATCTCGGTCTTGAAGCCCTTGCGCTCGCAATACTTGAGGTACTGGCGCAGCAGCATGCTGGCCCAGTCGCAGGCTTCGGTGCCGCCGGCGCCGGCCTGGATGTCGATGAAGCAGTTGTTCGGGTCGGCGGGGTTGGCGAACATGCGGCGGAATTCGAGATCCGCGACCTTGGCCTCGACGCCGGCCAGATCGGTTTCGACCGCGGCGAGCGTGTCTTCGTCCGCCTCCTCCCTCGCCATGTCGAACAGCTCGCGCGCGTCGGCGAGCGTGCTTTTCACGCCTTCCAGCGTGAGCACGACGGCTTCGAGGGATTTCTTTTCCTTGCCCAGGGCCTGGGCGCGCTCGGCATCGTTCCAGATGCCGGGGTCTTCCATGAGACGGTTCAGTTCAGCGAGTTTCTCCGACTTCGCAGCGAAGTCAAAGATACCTCCGGAGCTGGTCGCCGCGGGCTTCCAGGTCGGCGATGTGGTTGGCGACGGCGTTGATGCGTTCTGCTTCCATGGCGGATCGTGGGCATGTGGTTCTGTGGAAGCGCGGATTATAGGCGCTCGCGCTCCCGGCGCCAGCGCGCGATCCAGGTTTCGGCCGGTTCGGGCTTGCCATAGAGATAGCCCTGGTGGATCACGCGCGAACGGGCATTGAGGAACTCGGCCTGCTCCTCGGTCTCGACGCCCTCGGCCACCACCTGCAGGTGCATGTGGCGCGCGACGGAAAGGATGGTTTCCACCAGCGCGGCGTCGTTGGGATCGATCGTGGAATCCTGCACGAAGCTCTTGTCGATCTTGAGTTCGTGAATCGGCATGCGCTTGAGATAGGACAGCGAGGAATAGCCGGTGCCGAAGTCGTCCACCGAGAAATGGATGCCCAGCGCCCTGAGTTCGTGCATGCGCGCCACCACCGCGTCGATGTCGTCGATGACCAGGCCTTCGGTGACTTCGAGCGTCAGATGGGTCGGGTCGGCACCGGTGGCCGCGAGCAGGTCGCGAATCCATTGCACGAAGCCGGGCTGGCGGAACTGGCGCGGCGACAGATTGACGGAGAGGCGCAGGGGGTGACCGGCCATGGTTTCGCGCGCCATCAGGCGGCAGGCTTCGGACAGCACCCAGGCGCCGAGGTCGACGATGAGGTCGGATTCCTCGGCGATGCCGATGAAAGTGCCGGGCGGTAGCAGCCCGCGTTCCGGATGCTGCCAGCGCACCAGCGCCTCGGCGCCGCAGAGGTTCTGGTGCGCATCGACCTGCGGCTGCAGGTAGAGGAGCAGTTCTCCGCCCGCGATCGCGCGCCGCAGTTCGCGCTCGACGGCATAGCGCTGACGCGCGCTGATGCCCATGTCGCTTTCGAAAAACGCGCTCTGGTTGCCGCCCGAAGCCTTGGCCCGGTGCAAGGCGGTGTCGGCGCGGCGCAGCGCTTCCTCGGCGTTGTCGTCCTGTCCTTCGGGGCCGAGGGTGATGCCGATGCTGACCGTCAGGGCTGCTTCCTCGACGTTCTCCAGACGGAAGGGCACGCGCATTCCGGCGTGGATTTTTTCCGCGACGGTCAGGGCGCGCCGGCTGGCCGACTCGCGGTGGTTGCCCAGGTCCTGCAGCAGGATGGCGAATTCGTCGCCGGCGAGGTGCGCCAGCGTGTCGCCCTCGCGCAGCAGGCCGGCGAGGCGGCCGCCCAGCGCGATCAGGAGCAGGTCGCCCGTCGAGTGGCCATGGGCGTCGTTGAGGTTCTTGAAGCGATCCAGATTGAGCAGGATCAGCGCATCGAAATGATCCCGGCGCTGGGCGACCGCGAGCGCCAGCGCCAGACGGTCGAGCAGCAGCGTGCGGTTGGGCAGGCCGGTCAGGGCGTCGTGATAGGCGAGCCTCTCGATTTCGGCCGCGGCGCGCTTTTTCTCGGTGACGTCCTGCTTCACCGCGAGATAGTGGGTGATGCCGCCGTCCGGGCCGCGCACCGGAGCGATCGTGGCTTCCTCGACGTATTCGCTGCCGTCCTTGCGGCGGTTGACCAACTCGCCCCGCCAGGGGTGGCCGGCACAAATGGCGGCCCAGAGGGCGACGTAGGTTGCCGGCGGCGTACTGCCCGATTTCAGGATGCGCGGATTCTGGCCGAGCACCTCCTCGCGCGCATAGCCGGTGTTGCGCAGGAAGCAGTCATTGACGTATTCGATGCGGCCGTCGAGGTCGGTGATGACGATGCTTTCCGGGCTCTGGGCCAGGGCGAGGGAATATTTGCCGAGCGTCCGCTCGTGTTCCTGGATTGATTCGGCCATGCGGTTGAAGGCTCCGGCCAGCTGGCAGATTTCATCGTTGCTGTTCTTTCTGGCGACGCGGGCGCCGTAGTCGCCGGCGGCGATGCGCTCGGCGCCCGCCCGCAGGCGGGCAAGCCGGCGGGTGACCAGCCGCTCGATCAGCAGGCCGATGGCGAAAAACAGGATCAGGTAGCCGGCGAGGCTCTTGAGCAGCTGCCCGCCCCAGATTTCGCGAAAGCGCTTCTCGAACTTTTCCTTCGGAATCTTGATGCTGACGAGGCCGCGCAGGTCGCCGACCTTGTAGTCGAATGCGCTCGCGTAGCCTTCGCGGATGCTGGCCGGTGCGTCCTCCTCGCTGCCGTGGCACTTGAGGCAGAACGGCTCGATCCAGATCGGCGCGGTGTAGAGCAGATAGCGCCGCCGTTCGCGCGTCTCGATGTTGTCGAGACGCTCTTTTTCCTGGGGATTGGCGCGGAACCAGGACATCGCGGCCAGTTCGTCGGCGTCGGCCTGGTTGTTCGGGTTGCGCGGCCGGTCGGAAACGTTGTTGAAGATCACGCCGCTGTCGTTCCAGTTGGCGAAATCCTTGGCGATGCGCGAAAAGGAATGGGCCGGCAGCAGGCCGATCGTCCGGCTGTTGATGGGCAGGCCGCTGTCGATGAACTGCTGCTGATAAATGCGCCGCGTCGCCATCATGAAGCCATAGACGGCGCGAGCGTCGTTTTCTGTTTCGGCGCGCAGCTCGGCGGAGAGCTGGCGGTGACTGATCGCGAGATCGAGCGCCAGGATGAGCGTCATCAGCGCCCCCAGCCAGAGCCAGATGCGCCCCTTGAGGCTCATGGCGGAGCGCCGCGCGGCTGGTCTATTAGGAAAGACATATCCATGATCGTGGCGATCCTACCAGTCCGATCCGCTCCACGAGATTGATCCCGCTCAAGCAAAACACGCATGGCATGTCGATTTTGTCCAGCGGCGCAAATTCCGGCTTGCAAGTGTGGTAAAACGACAGCGGCATTTTTTCTGAAAGGGGAGGCTGGCGCCGTGCGCGAGTCGGAGTCATTGCTTGAGACGTTCGATCCGGACCCGGGAAACCCGCCAGGGGACACGGTGCTGTCCGAGTATGTCGCGGCGGTGGATCTGATCCGCGGCATGCGCGACACGACCAGCCGGCAGACGCGATCGCAGGTGCGGCATTGGCTGCTCCCCGCCAGCCGCGTCAGCGCCGACTTCTTCTGCGCCGCTGAGCATCCCAAGTTCGGCTGGTTCGGCTTGCTGGCCGATGCCTCGGGCCACGGCCTGCCGGCGGCGATCTTCGCCCTGCACATGCCGATGCTGTTTCGCGAGGCGGTGCTGCTGGGGCTCTCCCTGCCGGCGATTCATGCCCGCATCAACCGTTTTCTCGTCCGGCAGCAGATGGCCAGCCATTTCGTCTGCGGCATCCTGGTGCGCATCCACGAGCGCGAGATCGAGGTGATCAATGCCGGCATGCCCGACGCACTGCTGCTGGCCGCCGACGGACGGCTGGCCGAGGCCTTTCCTTCGGAGCATGTGCCGTTCGGCATCGATGTCGGCGAACAGGATGCCGACATCGCGCCCCAGCGCTACCGGCTGGCGCGCGACGAGCACGCGGCGCTGCTGCTCTATTCCGACGGTCTGTCCGAGCTGGGTGTTCTGACCGGCGCGGCGTTCGGGCGCGACGGCCTGCTGTCGGCGGCCAGCAGCGGGGCGGATCACGTGTTCGAGCGGCTGGTGCGCGAGATCGGCGAGCGCACCGCCGTCATCCACGACGACGTCAGCCTGGCGCTGATTCCGGTGCCGCTGGACCTGAACCTGCCGGCCGACCTGGAGCCGCTGCCGGCCAGGGGCGGCAGGACGGCCCTCAACGCCGCCGCCGCGCGGCGCATCGTCGAGAATTTCGATCGCGGCCTGGTGCTCACCGACGCCGAGCAGCAGATTATCTACGTCAACCCGATGTTTAGCGCCATCACCGGCTATACCCTGGATGAGGCCGTGGGGCAGACGCCGCGGCTGCTCAACTCGGGACGCCACGACGCCGAGTTCTACCGGCGCATGTGGCGGGCCCTGCAGGAGGACGGCAGCTGGAGCGGCGAGATCTGGAACCGGCGCAAGGATGGCTCGCTCTACCTCGAATGGCTCGACATCCGCGCCCTGTGGGACGGCGAGGGCCATGTCGCGAACTATCTGGCGACCTTCACCGTCATCACGCAGAAAAAGGCCCAGGAAGAACGTTTTCATTTCCTTGCCCTGCACGATCCGCTGACCGGGCTGGCGAACCGCATCCTGCTGACGGACCGCGGCCGGCAGGCGATCCGCCGCGCCGACCGTGCCGACCGTTCGCTGGCGGTGCTGTTCATCGATCTCGACCGCTTCAAGAGCATCAACGACAGCCTTGGTCACGACATCGGCGACGAAGTGCTGGTCAAGGTCAGCAAGGTCATGGCTGGCGTGCTGCGCGAGGACGACACCCTGTCGCGCTTCGGCGGTGACGAGTTCGTCTGCCTGCTGCCGGACATCGCCGACCGCCACGACGCGGGCCTGGTGGCGAACAAGCTGCTCGCCGCGCTGGACCGGCCGATCGAGGTGGCCGGTCACCATTTCAAGATCGGCGCGTCGATCGGCATCAGCGCCTATCCCTCAGACGGACGCGAGTTCGACGACCTTGTCGTGCGCGCCGACCGCGCCATGCTGCGCGCCAAGCAGGCGGGTGGCAATATCAGCCGCTTCTTTTCGGCCGAGATGGCGGTGTCGATGGAACGCCAACTGGAGATGGAGGCACGCCTCGACGCGGCGATCAAGGATGGCCAGCTCGAACTCTTCTATCAACCCAAACTCGAGTTGACCAGCCGGCGGATCATCGGCGCCGAGGCGCTGGTGCGCTGGCGCGATCCGCGCGAAGGCCTGATTTCGCCGGGCGTGTTCATTCCCGTGGCGGAGCGCAGCGACCTGATCGCCAAGATCGGCAACTGGGTGATGACAGAGGCCTGCCGGGTGCTGGCCGAGCATGAAAGCGCCCTGCCCGAGGAATTTCATGTCGCGGTGAATGTCTCGCCGATGCAGTTCGAGCGCTGCGATCTTGCTGGCGAAGTCGCCCGCGCGCTGGGCGAGAGTGGCGTGGCGCCTGAACGATTGCAACTCGAAGTGACCGAATCCCTCATCATCCGCGATGCCGACGGTGCCGCCGACATGCTGCGCCGCATCGCCGCGATGGGCGTCAAGGTGGCGCTCGACGACTTCGGTACGGGCTATTCCAATCTCGGCGCGCTTTCCCGCCTGCCGCTCGACGCCTTCAAGCTCGACCAGAGTTTCGTGCGCGACGTGGACGACGACAGCGCCAAGGCCTCCATCGCCCGCTCGGTCTGGCATCTGGCCGACGGGCTCGGCAAGCGGGTCGTCGCGGAAGGCATCGAGACCTGCGGCGAATGCATCAGGCTCATCGACATGGGCTACCGCATCGGCCAGGGCTATCGCTTCGGCAAGCCGATGCCCGAGGCGGAGTTCTTCGCGCTGCTGGAACGCTGGGACCCGAAGTCCTGCAAGTGTCCGCCGCGCATGAGCGCGCAGGTCCACTTCTACTGAGGATTTTCGCCGTCCCGCCGGGACTGACTTTTTTCCCCGGTCAGCGGATTGCCTCGGTGAATCTCCTCAGTGAATTTCTCGTGTTTCGAGGAAGACGATGCCCGGATGGCGTTCCTGCGCCATCTGCAGGTTGACGCGGTTCGGCGCGAGATAGACGTAGTCCCCCGCGCCGTCCTTCGCGAGGTTGGCCTCGGCCTTGTCCAGCAGCGCCTTCATGTCAGTATCGGAACCGCGCAGCCAGCGCGCCGTGGCGACGTTCACCGGCTCGAAGAAGCAATCCACGCCGTATTCGAATTCCAGCCGGTGGGCAACCACGTCGAATTGCAGCGTGCCGACCGCGCCGAGGATCAGGTCGTTGCCGTGCAGCGGCTTGAAGAGCTGGGTGGCACCTTCCTCGGCGAGCTGCTGCAAGCCTTTTTGCAGCTGCTTCATCTTCATCGGGTTGCGGATCTGCGCGCGGCGGAAATGCTCGGGCGCGAAGCAGGGGATGCCGGTGAACTTGAGGTCCTCGCCTTCGGTGAAGGTATCGCCGAGCACGACCGTGCCGTGGTTGGGGATGCCGAGGATGTCGCCGGGCCAGGCCTCGTCGGTGGTGCTGCGGTCCTGTGCCATGAAGGTGATGGCGTTGTTCACCGCCAGCGTCTTGCCGGTCGACAATTGCTTGAGCTTGATGCCGCGCGTGTAGTGGCCCGAGCAGACGCGCACGAAGGCGATGCGGTCGCGGTGCTTCGGGTCCATGTTGGCCTGGATCTTGAAGACGAAGCCGGAAAATTTCGGCTCCAGCGGCTCGACCTGACGCGTGGCCGCCGGGCGGTGCTGGGGGGCAGGCGAGAGGTCGACGATGGCGTCGAGCAGCGATTGCACGCCGAAGTTGTTGACGGCCGAGCCGAAGAACACCGGCGTCTGCCTGCCGGCGAGATAGGCGTCCTTGTCGAAGGTGTGCGAGGCGCCCTTCACCAGTTCGACCTCGGCGCGCAATTCTTCCGCCTGATAGCCGAGCAATGCGTCCAGCTCCGGATTGTCGAGGCGCTCGATGATGCGCGAAGTGCCTTTCTCCGCCTGCGGATCGAAGAAGTGCACGCAGTCGTCGTAGAGGTCGTACACGCCGCGGAAGCCCTTGCCCATGCCGATCGGCCAGGTCATCGGCGCGCACTGGATCTTCAGCACGTCCTCGATTTCGTCGAGCAGGTCGATGGGGGCGCGGCCCTCGCGGTCGAGCTTGTTGATGAAGGTGACGATCGGCGTGTCGCGCAAACGGCAGACGCCCAGCAGCTTGATCGTCTGCGCCTCGACGCCGTTCACCGAGTCGATCACCATCGTCGCCGAGTCGACGGCGGTCAGCGTGCGGTAGGTGTCCTCGGAGAAGTCCTCGTGACCAGGCGTGTCGAGCAGGTTGATCATGTGGTCGCGGTAGGGGAACTGCATCACCGACGAGGTGACCGAGATGCCGCGCTGCTTCTCCAGTTCCATCCAGTCCGAAGTCGCATGCCGCGCCGCCTTGCGTGCGCGCACCTCGCCGGCGACCTGGATCGCGCCGCCGAACCACAGCAGCTTTTCGGTCAGCGTGGTCTTGCCCGCGTCGGGGTGGGAAATGATGGCGAAGGTGCGACGGCGGGCGATTTCGTGGGCGAGCTTGGACACGGCGATGGCGGGTGGCGGGAAAGGCGCGGATTATACGGAGCCGGGCACCGGAACCACGGCGTCGGGCGCATATCCATCCCGCGAAAGTGGTAAATTGAAGCAGGTGATCGATTGGGGACGTCGATCCCGGACCTGAAGGCCGGACTCGCGGCCGGTGGTTCCTGTGAGTGGAGGGGGGGAATCTCATGACACTGAAACTGAAACTGGGCATCGGCTTTGCCGGCGTCGCCTTGCTTTTTATTGCTACCTTGCTGCTCGTCGGGGCCTCGCTGTCCCGGCTCATGCAGAACATCGAGCAGATCGACCGGGAGACCCTGCCGTTCATTCTCGTGGTCGATGAAATGGATACCCGTCGCGTCGAGGTGCAGAATGCCCTGACCGACGCCTCCGCCACCCATAATCGCGACAGCGTCGGCGAGGCCGACGAATTCGGCAAACAGTTTCTCGACGGCGTCGGCAAGTTCCGGCAGATGTTCCAGCGCGAGAACGATGCCGCCAGCCTGAAACAGCTGGACGCCATCGAGGCGGATTTCCTGCGCTTTCTCGCCACCGGGAAAAAGATGGTGGAAGCCTATATCGCGCAAGGCGTGGATGCCGGCAACGTGATCATGGAAGCGTTCGACAAGGACAGCGACCAGCTTTCGGAAAAGCTGGAGAAGTTTCGCGGCCAGCAGATCGACGAGGCCAGGCATATCGCCGCCACGACCCTGGAGGGCAGCCAGGCCACGCTGCGCATGATGCTGATCGGCGGCGCGGTATCCGCCCTGCTGGCGATCGTTCTGGCGCTGTGGATCACCCGCAACATCATGGCGCAGCTCGGCGGCGACCCGGCTTTCGTCTCGGACATCATCCGGGAGTTTTCCGATGGGCATCTCGGCGTGAAGATCGATGTCGCGAAAAACGACTCCACGAGCATGCTGGCCGCCATCAAGGGCATGGCCACCAAGCTGTCGTCCATCATCAGCGAGGTCAACGTCGCCTCGGACGCGCTCAACAATGCTGCCGGGCAGGTTTCGGCCACCGCGCAGTCGCTGTCGCAATCCTCCAGCGAGCAGGCCGCCTCGGTCGAGGAAACCACCG
>JBFMDJ010000009.1:0-383710 GCA_040754195.1 Pseudomonadota bacterium
AACTCGAACGCCTTTCGATACCCTGGCCCAGCAATTTGATTGAGGCCCATTTGGGCCGCTTCTTCGGCCTCGGCAAATACGGACAGAAAGGCCGGCGAGATTGCGGAAACGGCCTCAGGAAAACTAGAAAGTACCGGTTTGACTGGGCGCACCGACAGTATGGCGTTATTAGTAGGTGGCCCGTAGTAACAGAAAAAGTGCTGACGACAACCGGCGTACGCGCAACGAAAAATAGCTTGTACAGAAGCTCCATTTTTGACGAGGTCCGCAGCAACGACTTGGATCTCGCTATGGCGGTGACAAACGGGGCAGGCGTCCGGCACATCGACCTTATAGCTGTGGTTCCTTACTGAAATTTGGCGCTTAACGATCATGGTGTTTGGAATGCATAACAGTGTTTACACGGACGCCGGGGGCCCGTATAACAATTGATATTGATGACGCCCCAAAGGGCACAGGAATTTCATCTTGTTCAAGCAGTTAGGATTTTCGCCGTCAGCATAATAACCCCAATATGCCGCATGGCTGTGACGGAGTCATCCTATGGTGGCCGTCGGCTATACGGCAAGCTGGCGAACTTCCGCTTCTGGCCGCATTGAGACATCACCCGAAAAAGCCCTTGGGATGTTGGTCTCGCTATCGCAACTCGATCACGGGAATCGAAAGTCAGCGCTGGCGGGACGGCGAGATAAAAAAACGGGAGCCAGAAGGCTCCCGTTTCGTTGTGCTCGAACCGCCTTAGGCGGGCGCGGCGGCGTTCGGGGCTTCCGCATCCGGCTTGTCGTCGCCGGACGAGGGCTTGATCGGCGTCGCCGTGGGCTTGGGCGCGCGCGGCGGCTTGCCGGCCATGATGTCGTTGATCTGGTCGGCGTCGATGGTTTCCCATTCGAGCAGCGCGGCGGTCATGGCCTCGACCTTGTCGCGGTTCTCCTCGATCAGGCGGCGCGCCAGGGCGTATTGCTCGTCGAGGATGCGGCGGATTTCAGCATCGACCTTCTGCAGCGAGGCTTCCGACATGTTCTTGTGCGTGGTCACCGAACGGCCGAGGAAAATCTCGCCCTCCTCCTCGCCATAGACCATCGGCCCGAGGACGTCGGACATGCCCCATTGCGTCACCATGCGGCGCGCCAGGTCGGTGGCGCGCTGGAAGTCGTTCGAGGCGCCGGTCGTCATCTGGTTCATGAACAGCTCTTCGGCGATGCGGCCGCCGAACAGCACGGTGATGGTGCTGAGCAGGCGCACGCGATCCTGGCTGTAGCGGTCCTCGGTCGGCAACTGCATGGTCACGCCCAGCGCGCGGCCGCGCGGGATGATCGTCACCTTGTGCACCGGGTCGGTCTTGGGCAGCAGCTTGGCCACGACGGCGTGGCCGGACTCGTGATAGGCGGTGTTCTTGCGCTCTTCCTCGGGCATGACCATCGAGCGGCGCTCGGCGCCCATCATGATCTTGTCCTTGGCGCGCTCGAAATCCTCCATGTCGACCAGGCGCTTGTTGGCGCGCGCGGCGAACAGGGCGGCCTCGTTCACCAGGTTGGCGAGATCGGCGCCCGAAAAACCGGGGCAGCCGCGCGCCAGCACGGAAGGCTCGACGTCCGGCGCCAGCGGCACCTTGCGCATGTGCACCTTCAAAATCTGCTCGCGGCCGCGAATGTCCGGCAGCGGCACGACGACCTGGCGGTCGAAGCGGCCCGGGCGCAGCAGCGCCGGATCGAGCACGTCGGGACGGTTGGTGGCGGCGATGACGATCACGCCGGCGGTCGCCTCGAAGCCGTCCATCTCGACCAGCAACTGGTTGAGCGTCTGCTCGCGCTCGTCGTTGCCGCCGCCGAGTCCTGCCCCGCGCTGGCGGCCGACCGCGTCGATCTCGTCGATGAAGATGATGCAGGGCGAAGCCTTCTTCGCCTGCTCGAACATGTCGCGCACGCGCGCGGCGCCGACGCCGACGAACATCTCGACGAAGTCGGAACCGGAAATCGAGAAGAACGGCACCTTGGCCTCGCCGGCGATGGCGCGCGCCAGCAGCGTCTTGCCGGTGCCGGGACTGCCGACCATCAGCACGCCGCGCGGAATGCGCCCGCCGAGCTTCTGGAACTTGGAGGGATCGCGCAGGAAGTCGACCAGTTCGGACACCTCCTCCTTGGCCTCCTCGCAGCCGGCCACGTCGGCGAAGGTCACCTGGTTGCTGTTCTCGTCGAGCATGCGCGCCTTGCTCTTGCCGAACGAGAACGCGCCGCCGCGCCCGCCGCCCTGCATCTGGCGCATGAAGAAGATCCACACGCCGATCAGCAGCAGCATCGGGAACCACGAGACGAAGATGCTCATCAGGAAGGACTGCTCCTCGTCGGGCCGGGCGACGACCTGCACGTTGTATTTCAGCAGGTCGGACACCATCCACAGGTCGGGCGGCGCATAGGACGTGATGCGCTTGCCTTCCAGCGTCGTCGCGTCGAGCGTGCGCCCCTGGATCACCACCTTGGCGACGCGGCCCTGCTTCACTTCCTCGAGGAAGGCGGAGTAGTCCATGGTGTTCTGCGCGGCCTGGCGGGTGTTGAACTGATTGAACACCGTCATCAGGACGATGCCGATCACGAGCCAGACGGCGAGATTCTTGAATAAGTTGTTCAAGCTAGTGCCTCACTTTGCCCAAAGTCATTGAAAGCTGCCTTCATTCTATGTCATTCGCCCGCTTTTTTCGGGCCAGCAGATACAGCTCGGCGCTGCGATCCCGTGAGGCCGCCGGCTTGCGCGTGGCGAGCGTCGCGAACTCCGCCTGCATCGCCCGGCGCAGTTCCATGAAGCCCGCCCCCTGAAAAACTTTGACCAGCAAATCGCCGCCGGGTTTCAAATGCCGGCGCGCGAAATCGAGGGTCAGTTCCGCCAGATAGATCACCTGCACGCTGTCCGTCGCCGCGATACCCGTCATATTGGGCGCCATGTCGGATAAAACAAGGTCGACCGGCCGCCCCGCCAGCGCCGCCTCCAGCTTTTCCAGCACGGCCGCCTCGCGAAAATCGCCCTGGATGAACTCCACGCCCGGGATCGGCTCGAAATCCAGCAGGTCGAGGGCGATCAGGCGCCCCCCAGGCTGGATGCGCTTCGCCGCATACTGGCACCAGCTGCCGGGCGTCGCGCCCAGGTCGACCACCGTCAGGCCCGGCTTGAGCAGCTTGTCCTTTTCATCGATCTCCTTGAGCTTGAACACCGCCCGGGCGCGCCAGCCCTCCTTCTGGGCCTGCTGCACGTAAGGGTCATTGACGTGTTCCTGCATCCACTGCTTGCTTTTCTTTTTCTGCTTCGTTGTCCAACTCATCTAGAATCCGCCCATGAACGCTTCAAGCCCCGAATTATCCCCCGTCGAGCGCCGCGCCCTGCGCGCCGCCGCCCACCATCTCGATCCCACCGTCGCCATCGCCGGCAACGGCCTGTCGCCCGGTGTCCTCAAGGAAATCGAGACTTCGCTCAAGGCCCATGCCCTGATCAAGGTCAAGCTCCACGGCATCGAGCGCGACGAACGCGCCGCCCTGCTCGCCGGCATCTGCGCCGAACTGGGCTGCGCCCCCGTGCAGAGCATCGGCAACATCCTCATCCTCTGGCGGCCGAAACCCGAAGGCGAAGACGCCGGGAAAACCCGCCGCCGCCGCGCCCCAGCCCCCAAGACCAAGAAACAGGCCGCCGCCGCGCTGGAGAAGAAGGCGCGCAAGAAGTAATCGTCAAGCGACGGGGGCGTCGTGCCCGCTGTCGCCGAAAGCAAGCTGCTTGAGCCGGAACAGTTCGTCGCGCGCCGCGGCGGCCTGCTCGAATTCGAGGTTCTTCGCGTGGTCCTGCATGGCCTTCTCCAGCCGCTTGATCTCGCGCGCCAGCGCCTTTTCGCTCATCGCCTCGTATTTCGCGGCTTCCTGCGCCACCTTGAGTTCGCGTTGCAGGCCTTCGCTGTCGTAGACGCCGTCGATGATGTCCTTGATGCGCTTCTTCACGCCCACCGGGGTGATGCCGTGTTCGGCGTTGTAGCTTAGCTGCTTCGCGCGCCGGCGCGCGGTCTCGGCGATGGCGCGCTGCATCGAATGGGTCATCCTGTCGGCGTAGAGGATCGCGGTGCCGTTGAGGTGGCGCGCCGCGCGGCCGATGGTCTGGATCAACGAGCGCTCGGAGCGCAGGAAGCCTTCCTTGTCGGCGTCGAGGATGGCCACGAGCGAAACCTCGGGAATGTCAAGACCCTCGCGCAGCAGGTTGATGCCGACCAGCACGTCGAAGACGCCGAGCCGCAGGTCGCGGATGATCTCGACGCGCTCGACGGTGTCGATGTCGGAGTGCAGGTAGCGCACCTTGATGCCGTTGTCGGCGAGGAATTCGGTGAGCTGCTCGGACAGCCGCTTGGTCAGCGTGGTGACCAGCACGCGCTCGCCTTCGGCCACGCGCTTCTTGATCTCGCCGAGCAGGTCGTCGACCTGCGTGCTGGCGGGCCGCACTTCGAGCACCGGATCGACGAGGCCGGTCGGCCGCACCACCTGCTCGACCACCTGCCCCTGATGCTCCTGCTCGTAGTTGGCGGGCGTGGCCGAGACGAAGACGGTCTGCGGCATCAGCTTTTCGAATTCCTCGAACTTCAGCGGCCGGTTGTCGAGCGCCGAGGGCAGGCGGAAGCCGTAATTCACCAGATTTTCCTTGCGCGAACGGTCGCCCTTGTACATCGCCCCGACCTGCGGGATCGTCACGTGCGACTCGTCGATGAACATGATCGCGTCCTGCGGCAGGTAGTCGTAGAGCGTCGGCGGCGGCTCGCCGGCCTTGCGGCCGGACAGGTGGCGCGAGTAGTTCTCGATGCCCTTGCAGAAGCCGATCTGGTCGAGCATTTCCAGGTCGAAGCGGGTGCGCTGCTCGATGCGTTGCGCCTCGACCAGCTTCTGTTCGGCGTAGAAAAATTCGGTGCGCTCGCGCAGTTCCTTCTTGATCTTCTCGATGGCCTGCACCACGGTGCCGCGCGGCGTGACGTAGTGGCTGGAGGGAAAGACCGTGAAGCGGCCCAGTCGCTGCTTCGTGTGGCCGGTGAGCGGATCGAAGAGCGTCAGCGTCTCGATCTCGTCGTCGAACAGCGCGACGCGCAGCGCGCTCTCGGCGTTTTCGGCCGGGAAGATGTCGATCACGTCGCCGCGCACACGAAAGCTGCCGCGCTGGAAGTCCATCTCGTTGCGCTCGTATTGCATCTCCGTCAGGCGCCGGATGATCTCGCGCTGGCCGGTCTTTTCGCCTTCGCGCAGGTGCAGGATCATCGCGTGGTAATCGACCGGGTCGCCGATGCCGTAGATCGCCGAGACGGTGCACACGATCACCACGTCGCGCCGCTCCAGCAGGCTCTTGGTGGCCGACAGGCGCATCTGCTCGATGTGCTCGTTGATCGCCGAATCCTTCTCGATGAACAGGTCGCGTGCCGGAACGTAAGCCTCGGGCTGGTAGTAGTCGTAGTAGGAGACGAAATACTCGACCGCGTTCTCGGGGAAGAACTCGCGGAATTCCGAATAGAGCTGCGCCGCCAGCGTCTTGTTGTGGGCGAGCACCAGCGCCGGCCGGCCGAGCCGGGCGATGACGTTGGCCATGGTGTAGGTCTTGCCCGAGCCGGTGACGCCCAGCAGGGTCTGGAAGCTCAAACCGTCGTTGATGCCCTCGGTCAGCAGCCGGATCGCCTCGGGCTGGTCGCCGGCGGGAGGAAACGGCTCGTGCAGGCGGAAGGGACTGCCGGGAAAGCTCACCACATCGGTCACAACTTCTTCATTCATATGTAACTTCTATAAAAGTCAGCGCCGGCGGGACGGCGGCAATCGGCTATTATTGCGCGTTCGTTTCCATTCCCCTATCCGGAGTCTTTGCCAACATGAGCACTTCCCTCTTCGCCAACGTCGAAATGGCCCCCCGCGACCCGATCCTGGGCCTCAACGAAGCCTACAACGCCGAAACCAACCCGAACAAGGTGAACCTCGGCGTGGGCGTGTACTTCGGCGACGACGGCAAGATTCCGCTGCTGGCGGCCGTCAAACAGGCCGAGCAGGCCCGCCTCGCCGCCCAGCCGCCGCGCGGCTACCAGCCCATCGAGGGCACCCCCGCCTACAACGGCGCCGTGCAGAACCTGCTGTTCGGCAAGGATTCGGAACTGCTCGCCGCCGGCCGCGCCATCACCGCCCAGTGCCTCGGCGGCACCGGCGCGCTCAAGGTCGGCGCCGACTACCTCAAGCGCCTGCTGCCCGACGCCACCGTTTACATCAGCGACCCGAGCTGGGAAAACCACCGCGCCCTGTTCGAGGCCGCCGGCTTCCCGGTCAAGGACTACAAGTATTACGACGCGGCCACGCGCGGCGTCGATTTCGCCGGCATGAAGGCGGCGCTGGCCGCGATGCCGGCCAAGTCGATCGTCGTGCTGCACGCCTGCTGCCACAACCCCACCGGCGCCGACATCTCCGCCGACCAGTGGCAGGAAGTCGTGGCCGCCGTGAAGGAAAAGAACCTCGTCGCCTTCATCGACATGGCCTATCAGGGCTTCGCCGACGGCATCGCGCAGGACGCCGTCGCCTTGGATCTCTTCGCCGCCTCCGGCCTCCAGTTCTTCGTTTCCAGCTCCTTCTCCAAGTCCTTCTCGCTCTACGGCGAGCGCGTCGGCGCGCTGACCATCGTCACCGCCGGCAAGGACGAGTCGGCCCGCGTCATGTCGCAGGTGAAGCGCGTGATCCGCACCAACTATTCCAACCCGCCCACCCACGGCGGCGCCGTCGTCGCGGCCTGCCTCGCCAGCCCCGAGCTGCGCCAGATGTGGGAAGACGAACTGGCCGGCATGCGCGACCGCATCCGCGCCATGCGCAACAGCCTGGTCGAAAAGCTCGCCGCCAACGGCGCCAATGGCTTCGAGTTCATCAACGTGCAGCGCGGCATGTTCTCCTACACCGGCCTCACCGCCGCGCAAGTGGAAAAGATGCGTGCCGAGTACGGCATCTACGCCGTCGGCACCGGCCGCATCTGCGTCGCCGCGCTCAACACGAAGAACATCGACTACGTCGCCAAGGCCATCGCCGCGGTGATCAAGTAAGGCTATAATGCGCGCCGCGCTATCGGGCGGTTAGCTCAGCGGTAGAGCACTGCCTTCACACGGCAGGGGTCACTGGTTCGATCCCAGTACCGCCCACCAACAGAACCCTCTGAGCAGTCAGGGGGTTTTGTTTTTGTGCCGGCCGGACGCACACGACAGGAGCCGCACCATGGAAATGCAGGAAATCCAGGCCTTCTTCAACCGCGCGGACGCCTTCGCGCGCCACAACGGCATGACGATCACCGAGCTGCGCGAAGGCTACGCGCGCGCCGAGATGGAATTGCAGCCCTGGCACCTGAACGGCGCGCGCACCGTGCATGGCGGCGCGCTGTTCACCCTCGCCGATTTCGCCTTCGCCGCCGCCAGCAACTCGCGCGGCCAACTGGCGCTGTCGATCAATTCATCGATCTCCATCTTCAAGGGCGCCCGCACGGGCAAGCTGACGGCCGAGGCGCGCGAAGTGAGCCACGCGCCGAAGCTGGCCGGCTTCGAGGTCAGCGTCCGCGACGCAGCCGGCGAACTGCTCGCCAGCTTCCACGGCATGGTCTATCGCAAGTCGGTGACGCTGGATTCCCTGCATTCGGGTTAGCGGACTTTTTGTCTTGGTGATGGCGGAAGGGAAGATTAGAATCGCCTAATCCTCCAGTCTGCCGCGCCCGCCGGGCCGCCGCCAGGGAACCGACTCATGTCCGACATCCTCACCGACCGCAGCCGCCTCTCCGACCTCGACCTGCACCTTTTCCACGAGGGCAGCCATACCCGCCTTTACGAGCGTCTGGGCGCGCATCCGGAAACGCGCGACGGCGTGGCCGGCTGCCACTTCGCCGTCTGGGCGCCGAACGCCCATGCCGTCTCGGTGATGGGCGACTTCAACGGCTGGCACCGCCACAGCCACTGGCTGCGCCAGATCCACGGCGGCTCCGGCATCTGGGAAGGCTTCGTGCCCGACGCGCAGACCGGCCAGCGCTACAAGTTCCACATCGAATCCGCAGTGCTCGGCTACAAGGTCGACAAGGCCGACCCCTACGCCTTCGCTGCCGAACTGGCGCCGGCCACCGCCTCGGTGATCGCGCGGCTCGACCACGCATGGGGCGACGCCGACTGGATGGGCAGGCGCAAGCAGGCCAACGCGCTCGACGCGCCGTTCTCGGTCTACGAAGTCCACCTCGGTTCCTGGCGCCGCTCGCCGGACGATCCCGGCCAGCCGCTCGGCTACCGCGACCTCGCGCCGCAACTGGCCGATTACTGCATCGACATGGGCTTCACGCACGTCGAGCTGATGCCGGTGATGGAGCACCCCTTCTACGGCTCCTGGGGCTATCAGGTCACCGGCTATTTCGCGCCCACCGCCCGCTACGGCTCGCCGCAGGACTTCATGTTCCTCGTCGACCACCTGCACCAGCGCGGCATCGGCGTCATCCTCGACTGGGTGCCCTCGCACTTCCCGAACGACCAGCACGGTCTCGCCTGGTTCGACGGCACCGCGCTCTACGAGCACGAAGATCCGCGCCAGGGCTACCACCCGGAGTGGAGCAGCCAGATCTTCAACTACGGCCGCCACGAAGTGCGCGCCTTCCTGCTCTCCAGCGCGCTGTTCTGGCTCGACCGGTATCACATCGACGGCATCCGCGTCGACGCCGTCGCCTCGATGCTCTACCTCGACTACGCGCGCAAGGAAGGCGAGTGGGTGCCGAACGAATACGGCGGCCGCGAGAACATCCCCGCCATCGGCTTCCTGCGCCAGCTCAACGAGGCGGTCTATCGCGACTTCCCCGACACGCAGACCATCGCCGAGGAATCGACCGCCTGGCCGATGGTCTCGCGTCCCACCTGGGTCGGCGGCCTAGGTTTCGGCCTCAAGTGGAACATGGGCTGGATGCACGACACGCTCGACTACTTCGCCCACGAGCCGGTGCATCGCAAGTATCACCACGACCAGATCACCTTCAGCATCTGGTATGCCTTCCACGAAAACTTCATGCTGCCGATCTCGCACGACGAGGTCGTGCACGGCAAGGGCTCGCTGGTCGGCAAGCTGCCGGGCGACGAATGGCAGCGCTTCGCCAACCTGCGCCTGCTGCTCGGCTACATGTGGGCGCATCCCGGCAAGAAGCTGCTGTTCATGGGCAGCGAGTTCGGCCAGAGCAGCGAGTGGAACCACGACACCAGCCTCGACTGGCACTTGCTGCAATACTGGCCGCATGCCGGTGCGCAGGCCTGGCTGCGCGATCTCAACGCCTGCTACAAAAGCCGCCCGGCGCTATTCACGCGCGACTTCTCGAACGATGGCTTCGAGTGGGTGGACTGCCACGACAGCGACGAAAGCGTCATCAGCTTCCTGCGCCGCGGCCAGCATGGCGAAACGATGCTCGTCGTCCTCAACGCCACGCCGGTGCCGCGCGCGGACTATCGCGTCGGTGTGCCGGTCGGCGGACGCTGGCGCGAGCTCCTCAACAGCGACGCACCCTGCTACGGCGGCGGCGGCGTCGGCAACGCCGGCGAAGTGACGGCGGACGACGCGCCGCACCACGGCCGCCCGCACTCGTTGCGGCTCACCCTGCCGCCGCTGGGCGTGCTGTTCCTGGAACCCGCGAACTAGCCGCGCCGCCCCGCCGGGACTGACTTTTTTCAGGCGGCCAGCGTGCGCCAGAGCGTCTTGCCGCCGCTGGCCTTGTCGATCTCGGCCAGCACGCGCTCGTGTTCGGCCAGTTCGGCCGCGCTGGCGGCGAGGATGCGGATCGGCGGGCGTTCGCCGGCGGCGAGGGCGGCGACCTCGCCGGCGTCCATCTCCAGATCCATCATCAGGCTTTCCTGCCCGCGCGTCATGGCGAGGTAGACCTCGGCGAGCAGTTCGGCGTCGAGCAGCGCGCCATGCAATTGGCGGCCGGAGTTGTCGACGCCGAATTCGCCGCACAGCGCGTCGAGGCTGTTCTTCTTGCCGGGGCGCAGCTCGCGCGCCATCTTCAGCGTGTCGACGATGTTCGCGCAGGCCTCGCGGAACGGCGAACGCTCCAGCAGGGCCATCTCGTTGTCGAGGAAGCCGACGTCGAAGGGCGCGTTGTGGATGATGACCTCGGCGTCGCGCACGAATTCGAGCAGTTCGTCGACGACGTCGGCGAATTTCGGCTTGTCGGCGAGGAATTCGTCGGTCAGGCCATGCACCGCCTGCGCGCCGGCGGCGATGGCGCGCCCGGGATTCAGGTAGCGGTGGAAGTGGCGCCCGGTGGGCTTGCGGCTGACCATCTCGACGCAACCGATCTCGATGACGCGGTCGCCCTGGCGCCATTCGAGGCCGGTGGTTTCGGTGTCCAGCATGATCTGGCGCTTGGCGCTCATCGGCTTCCCCCGCGGTTTTCGATGGCGGCCCGCGCCAGTGCGTCCACCCGTTCGTTCTCGACATGCCCGGCGTGGCCGCGCACCCACAACCATTCGATGCGGTGTCCAACCGTGGCGGCATCGAGCGCCTGCCAGAGGTCGGCGTTCTTCACCGGCTGGCGGTCGGCGGTTTTCCAGCCGCGCCGCTTCCAGCCGTGAATCCATTCGCTGATGCCCTTCTGCACGTATTGCGAATCGGTATGGACGCGCGCCGCGACGGGCCGCTTGAGGGCGCGCAGCGCCTCGATGACGGCCATCAGCTCCATGCGGTTGTTGGTGGTCGCCGGGTCGTAGCCCGACAGCTCCCGTTCCTTGCCGCCGCTGCGCAGCAGCGCGCCCCAGCCCCCGGGACCGGGATTGCCGCTGCACGCGCCATCGGTGTAGATATCGACTGTTTCGGTCATTGCTTTTCCATGTAATCGTTTTTCTGCGCCAGCGGCTTCTGCGGCATCAGCGCGAGCGCCTTGGCGCGCGCCATGCGGTCACGCCACTTCGGCATGACGAGGCGCATGCCATGCTGGCGCTTGATCGCCTGCACCACATAAACCGCGCCAGCGATGGGCCACCAGCGGTCGCCGGCCGGCTCCATGAAGTGCCAGCGCTGCAGCCATTTTTCCTGCCGCACCGGCGGCGCGTAGCAGCCGAAGGCGCCGCCGCGCGTCTCGTGGCCCAGCAGGGCGAACCAGTCGCGCAGGCGCGGCACGCTGATGTAGCGGCCCTGCCAGGGCGGCTCGCCCGCGCGCCCGGCCAGCAGGCGGCGCAGCCCCCAGAGGCTGAAGGGGTTGAAGCCGGCGACGATCACATGCCCCTCGGGCACCAGCACGCGGTCAACCTCGCGCAGGATCTGGTGCGGCTGCGGGTCGAATTCGAGGATGTGCGGCAGCACCACGAGATCGACGCTGTTGGTGGCGAACGGCAGGTGGTGGGGGTCGGAACGCACCGCCACGCCCGCCTCGCCGCAGCAGCAGAAACGGAAGGGCATGCGGTTGGCGCGCAGGCTGTCGAATTGGGGAAAACCGAGCTGCACGGCGTTGAAGCCGAAGATGTCGGCCACCAGCAGGTCGAGCTTCTTCTGCTCCCACTCCAGCACGTAACGGCCCTGCGGCGTTTCCAGCCATGCGGAAAATCCCTCAATCGCCATTACAATCCCAGCTCATGCGGGTCGAAGCCATCCATGCCTTCGCGGACAACTACATCTGGGCCTTGCGCGGCAACGGCCCGGTAGGACAGGTCGCGGTGATCGATCCGGGCGACGCGGCGCCGGTGCAGCGCTTCCTCGGCCGCAGCCGCGACCGCCTCAGCGCGATCCTGCTCACCCACCGGCACCCTGACCACATGGGCGGCATCGCCGAACTGCGCAAGCACTACCCGGTGCCGGTCTACGGCCCCGCGCTCGAAGCGGACGATGTCGTCACCCATCCCCTGCAGGATGGCGAACGACTGATGCTGCCGGCGCTGGGCATCCGTTTCGAAGTGCTGCACCTGCCGGGACATACGCTGGGTCATGTCGCTTATTATCGCCCGGGCATGCTGTTCTGTGGCGACGTGCTGTTCGGCGCCGGTTGCGGCCGCGTCTTCGAGGGCAGCATGGAGCAGATGCAGGCCTCGCTCGCGCGCATCGCCGCCCTGCCGCCCGAGACGCGCATCTATTGCGCCCACGAATACACCCAGTCCTGCCTGCGCTTCGCGCGCACCGTGGAGCCCGACAATCCGGCCACCCGGGCGCGCGCCGAACGGGTCGACCGCCTGCGCGCCGCCGACGAGTCCACCGTGCCCCTCACGCTCGCGGAGGAACTGGACACCAATCCCTTCCTGCGCTGGCGCGCCCCGGCGGTGGTCGCCGCCGCCGCCGCGCGACTCGGCCATCCGCCGGCCGACGACGCCGAAACCTTCGCCGCCATCCGCCAGTGGCGGGATAGCCTTTGAGGCGCCGTCCCGCCGGGACTGACTTTTCCTTTCCTCAGCCAGCCGCGATGCGTTGGGCGATGTGCGCCAGCGCCTCCTCGACCTGATCGACAAGGATCAGGCACAGGTCGCCGGGTTGCAGCTTGTCCAGCGCGGTATCGATGGCCAGGAACTCGCCGCGGATTTCCTCTATTTCGCGTGCGCGCGCGGCATTGGCCAGCCCCTGCCGCAGCAGGCCGATGACTTCGCCATCGGCGCGGCCGCGCTGGCAGGCGTCCTGATACAGCACGACGCCGTCGAAGGCCGTGCCAAGGATTTCGGTCTGGCGCCGGATGTCGTCGTCGCGCCGGTCGCCTGCGCCGCTGATGACCACCCAGCGCCGCTGTGCCGGCAAGGCATCGACGGCCTGCACCAGTGCCTGGATGGCGTCGGGGTTGTGGCCGTAGTCGGCGACCAGCGTCGCGCCCCGGTAGTCGAAAACGTTGAAGCGGCCCGGCGCGGTGTCTGCGTCGCTGACGAAGGTGGCGAGTCCGAGACGGATGGTGTTCCAGTCGATGCCCAGTGCCCAGGCGGCGCCGATGGCGGCCATGGCGTTTTCCACCTGGAACCCGATGGCGCCGCCACGCGTCAGTGGAATGCCCGAGAGTTCGAGGCGTTCGGCCAATGCGCCCTCCGCGCACACCAGCGCGTCGCCCTCGCGGTAGATCGTCCGCCGGCCCTGGGCGCGGTGCGTCATCATCACCGGATGCTGCGGATCGATGGCGAAGAAGGTCACGTCGCCGGGGCAGGACGCGGCCATCCTGGCGACGTTCGGGTCGGCGGCATTCAGCACCGCGCGGCCGCCGGAGCCGACGTTCTGGACGATGACGCGCTTGACGACGGCGAGTTCCTCGGTCGTGGTGATGTAGTTGAGGCCGAGATGGTCGCCCATGCCGATGTTCGTGACCACCGCGACGTCGCAGCGATCGAAGCCCAGCCCCTCGCGCAGCACGCCGCCGCGCGCCGTCTCGAACACGGCGGCATCCACCTCGGGATGGAGCAGCACGTTCTTCGCGCTCTTCGGGCCACTGCAGTCGCCGGTGTCGATGCGCCGGCCATGCACATACACGCCGTCGGTCGTTGTCATGCCCATGCGTTTGCCGCTCTGTTCGAGCAGGTGCGCGATCAACCGTACCGTCGTGGTCTTGCCGTTGGTGCCGGCCACGGCGACGACGGGAATGCGGCCGTTCTCCCCGGCGGCGAACATGGTATCGATCACCGCCGCGCCGACGTCGCGCCCCTTGCCGTAGGACGGGTCGAGATGCATGCGCAGGCCCGGCGCGGCATTCACCTCGACGACGCCGCCGCCCTGCGCCTCCAGCGGGCGACCGACGGTTTCGCAGACGACATCGACGCCGCAGATGTCGAGGCCGATCATCTGAGCCGCCGCCACGGCGCGCGCGGCGACTTCCGGATGCACCTCGTCGGTGACGTCGGTCGCCGTGCCGCCGGTGGACAGGTTGGCGTTGTTGCGCAGCACGGCGCGCGCGCCCTTGGGCAGCACGGAATCGGCCGTGTAGCCCTGCACGGCGAGCCGGGCATGGGCGATCTCGTCGAAACGGATTTTCGTCAGCGAAGTGGCGTGCCCGGTGCCGCGGCGCGGATCGCTGTTCACGATATCGACCAGCTCGCGCACGCTGTGCTCGCCGTCGCCGATCACGTGCGGCGGCTCGCGCCTGGCGGCGGCGACCAGCTTGTCGCCGACCACCAGCAGGCGGAAGTCGTGGCCGGTGATGAAGCGTTCGATCATCACCGCGTCGCCGATCTCCTGAGCCGCCGCGAAGGCGATCTCGAGGTGGTCGCGGCTGACGATGTTGACCGTCACGCCCTTGCCCTGGTTGCCGTCGCGCGGCTTCACCACCACGGGCAGGCCGATTTCCCCGGCGGCCGCCCAGGCGGCCTCCTTGTCGTAAACGGTGCGGCCGAGCGGTACCGGCACGCCGGCGGCGTGCAGGATCTGCTTGGTCAGTTCCTTGTCCTGCGCGATCGATTCGGCGATCGCCGAGGTGCTGTCGATCTCGGCCGCCTGGATGCGGCGCTGCCTGCTGCCCCAGCCGAACTGCACGAGGCTGCCCGCGGTCAGACGGCGCCAGGGAATGTCGCGCGCCGCAGCGGCGTAAACGATGGAGCCCGTCGACGGCCCGAGGCGCTCGTCCTCGTCCAGCTCGCGCAGTTCCGCCAGCGCGGCGTCGAGGTCGAAGGGCAGGTCGTCGCGGGCGGCCAGGCAGAGCTGTTCCGCCAGCTCCAGCGCGCGCCGGCCGACGGCCTCCTCGGTGTATTCGAACACCACCTGATACAGGCCCGCCTCGGTGGTCGGCGCCGTGCGGCCGAACGCCACGGGGCAGCCGGCCTGCGCTTGCAGGCCGAGCGCGGCGAACTGCACGGCATGGGCGATGGATATCTCGCCCTCGTAACCGACCGGGCGCATCGCGCCGATGAGCGGGAAGCGCGCCCGGATGCGCGCCTCGAAACCCGGCAGCCTGCCGATCGCGCATTCGCCGTCCAGGCATTGCACGAGCGCCTGGATCGAGGTGTGGCTGGACCAGAGATTGGGGCCGCGCAGGGCCCGGATGCGGGAAATTTCCATGATGGGTCTCGGGTCAGGCGGCGTCGGGAAGATAGGTTTCGATGCCGGCGCGCAGCAGCTCGGGAGAAAGGCCGAAGGCCCAGCCCGCGCCCAGCGCGCCGAGGATGCCAGGCAGGTGGTCGGCGCCATGATCGGCGAGCTGCAGCAGGGGCACGGCAGACATGTCGACGAGCGGCGATTCGAGCGGCCCGGCGGCGAAGACGATCCGCCCTTCGCGCAGCACGAGCGCCCGCCCGCCCTTGCGGCGATGCTCGACGATCAACGGTAGCGCGGCATCGGTGCCGAAGAAGATGACCTCGCCGTCGGACAGCTCGGCCAGCGCGGCCACCACCGGATCGTCGGCATTGAGTACGGCAATGCCGCCGGGCAGCACGACATCGATCTGGGTACGGAACACCTTGAACAGCAGGTCGGCGTTGTCGATGCCGTGCTCCGGCAGCAGCGCGGCGTTGTCGATGGCGGTGACGACCCCGACCTGGCAGCGGTCGTAGGCCAGCCCCTCGCTTGCCATCACGGCGGCGGGATTTTCGATCACGGCGGCATCGACGGCGCGGTTCATCAGCAGGCGCTGCGCCTGTTCCCACTGCGTGCTGTCGCCGGCGCGTACCGCCCGTCGATCAAGAAACAGGCCGGCGCGGCAGGCCAGGCCGGTACGGCGTCCGTCGAGCTGAAGCAGGCGGGCGACGATCCGGGCGACGGTCGTCGTGTCGCGGCTGCCGGTGATGCCGATGACGGGAATGCGCCCATTGTCGCCGTGCGGAAACAGGTGTTCGACGATCGCATCGCCTACCGGACGCGGCTGGCCGACGGCCGGCTTGAGGTGCATCAGCAGGCTGGGGCCGGCGTTCACCTCGACCACGGCGCCGCCCTGCGCCGCGAGCGGCCGGGCGATGTCCTCGACGACGAGATCGATGCCGGCGATGTCCAGTCCGACGATCTTCGCGGCCAGGCAGGCGACGCGCGCCGTGTCGGGATGCACCGTGTCGGTCACGTCGGTCGCGTAGGTGCCGGTGCGCTGGATCAGCACCTTCTGTCCCGCCGCCGGCACGCTTGCGGGCGTCATGTTCTGGCGCTCCAGCATGAACAGGATCAGCGGGTCGCGCTCCAGCACGATGGTTTCGAGCGGAAACTCCTCGGCGTCGCCCCGCCGCGGGTCGGTGTTGAGCTGGCTGTCGATCAGCGCGCGCACCGTGGCGGTGCCGTCGCCGGTGATGTAGATGCTCTCGCCGCGCGCCGCCGCGACGAGCCGGTCGCCCACCACCAGCAGGCGGTGCTCCTCGCCGCGGATGTAGCGCTCGACCATCACGCCGCTGCCCTCGGCGTCGGCGACCGGGAAGGCGGCTTCGACCTCGGCCTGCGTCATCAGGTCGAGCGAAACGCCGCGCCCGTGGTTGCCGTCGTCCGGCTTCACCACCACCGGCACGCCGATCTCCTGCGCCGCCGCCCAGGCGTCGGCCGGATCGGCGACCATGCGGCCTTCCGGCACCGGCACGCCGCAGGACGACAGCAGCGTCTTGGTGAGATCCTTGTCGCAGGCGATGCTCTCGGCGATGGCACCGGTGCGGTCGGTCTCGGCCGTCCAGATGCGGCGGCTCCTGGCGCCGTAGCCAAGCTGGACGAGATTGCCGTCGTTGAGGCGGATATGCGGAATGCGCCGCGCCTTGCTGTCGGCGGCCTCGACGATGCAGGCGGTGCTGGGGCCGAGCATCAGGCGGTCGGCCATTTCGTGCAGGCGCTTCACCGTGCCGGCGACGTCGAAAGGCGTGTCGTTGATCGCCGCCATGACAAGATCGCGGGCGGCATGGAGCGCCGCGCGCGTGACATCCGGGTGCCAGGCGCGCACGACGACCTTGTAGCGGCCGACCTGCGTCATGCTGCGCGCGCGCCCGAAGCCGCCGGGCATCCCGGCCTGGTTCTGCAATTCGAGGGTGACGTGCTCCATGATGTGGGCAGGCCAGGTGCCCTCTTCGAGCCGCTTGATGAAGCCGCCCTCCTCGCCATAGCTGCAGCGGTGTTCACGCAGCGCGGGGAGCCAGGCGACGAGGCGCTCGTTGAAACCCGGCAGCACGTTCGACGGGCAATCCTCCAGTTCCCCGATATCGACCCAGGCTTCCAGCACCGGACGATAGGTCCACATGTTCGGCCCGCGCAGATGCACGATCCGGAGAAACTCGATGTTTTTCATGAGGCTGCGCGACTCCGCGGGAGAACGGGGCAAACGGCCCCGGCGAATTAAACGCGGCATTCTCGCAAAAGCTGACGCTCTGGTAAAAAATAAAAAAAGTCAGTCCCGGCGGGACGGCAAGCCGTATCATTTCCGCCGCGAAAATCGCCATCCCGACCCCCTTGACCGCCCCCGCCCCCGCCCGTCCGCCCGCCGACGCGATCGTCGCCATACTCGACCTCGATCTGGACGACACGCTCGCCTTCCGTCCCGGCCGGCTCGTGCTGACCGGCAGTCACCTCCGTTGCGGCGACGCCGCGTGGCCGCTGTCCGCCGACCTGCGCCTCGATCACCACGACCATGCCGGCGTCGGCACGCTGGAACTGGCCGACGGGACGCGACGCCTCGCCCGCTGGCGCTACACGCTCGGCCGCCATCGCGCCGCGCTGCGCTTCGAACGGGAATTCAACCGCATGCGCGACGGCCTGCCCGCCGCGTCCGCGGAAGAGGAGGAAGGTCCGGAACCGGCAGCCGAGGAACTGGCCGCGCCCTCGACCTGGACGCTGCTGCGCCTGTGGCGCTTCGCCCGGCCCTATCAGGGCATGCTGCTGGCCGGCTTCCTGCTCACGCTGGCCGCCACCGCCGCCACGCTGGTGCCGCCCTACCTGACCATGCCGCTGATGGACGACGTGCTGATCCCCTGGCAGAACGGCAAGCCGATCGACTGGACGAAGGTCGCATGGCTGCTCGGCGGCCTGTTCGGCGCCGCCGCGTTCGCCTGGGCGCTCGGTTGGGCGCGCACTTACATCCTCGCGCTGGTGTCGGAACGCATCGGCGCCGACCTGCGCACCGCCACCTACGAACACCTGCTGAAACTCAGCCTCGAATACTTCGGCGGCAAGCGCACCGGCGACCTGCTGGCGCGCATCGGCTCGGAAACCGACCGCATCAACGTCTTCCTCTCGCTGCACCTGCTCGACTTCGCCACCGATGTGCTGATGATCGCGATGACGGCAGCCATCCTCTTCTCGATCAATCCCTGGCTGGCGCTGGCGACGCTGCTGCCGCTGCCGGTGATCGCCTGGCTGATCCATGTCGTGCGCGACCGCCTGCGGACGGGCTTCGAACAGATCGATCGCGTCTGGGCCGAAGTCACCAGCGTGCTGGCCGACACCATTCCGGGCATCCGCGTCGTCAAGGCCTTCGCGCAGGAGGCCCGCGAGGCGCGCCGCTTCCGCGACGCCAACCGGCACAACCTCGAGGTCAACGACCGGCTCAACCGCGTCTGGTCGCTGTTCGCGCCGACGGTCGGCCTGCTCACAGAAATCGGCGTGCTGGTCGTCTGGGTCTGCGGCATCTGGCTGATCGCCCACGACCGCATCACCGTCGGCGTCCTCACCGCCTTCCTCGCCTACATCACGCGTTTCTACGCGCGGCTCGACTCGATGAGCCGCATCGTTTCGGTGACGCAGAAGGCCGCCGCCGGCGCCAAGCGCATCTTCGACATCCTCGACCACGTGTCGAGCGTCCCCGAGCCCGCCCGTCCGGTGCCGCTGCCCCCCGTGCAAGGCGGCATCCGCATCGACAACGTGCATTTCCGCCATGGCAACCGCGCCATCCTCAGGGGTGTCGACCTCGACATCCGTCCCGGCGAGATGATCGGCCTGGTCGGCCACAGCGGTTCGGGCAAGAGCACCCTGGTCAACCTGATCTGCCGCTTCTACGACGTGACGGAAGGCGCGATCCGCGTCGAGGGCGTCGACCTGCGCGACGTCGCCGTCGCCGACTGGCGCCGCCACATCGGCCTCGTGCTGCAGGAGCCCTTCCTGTTCTTCGGCACCATCGCCGAAAACATCGCCTATGGCAAGCCGGATGCGACGCGGGAGCAGATTGTCGCCGCCGCGCGCGCCGCGCATGCCCACGAATTCATCCTGCGCCAGCCCTTCGGCTACGACTCGCTGGTCGGCGAGCGCGGCCAATCGCTCTCGGGCGGCGAGCGCCAGCGCATCTCGATCGCCCGCGCCCTGCTGATCGACCCGAAGATCCTGATCCTCGACGAGGCGACCTCGGCGGTGGACACCGAGACCGAATTCGAGATCCAGAAGGCCCTCAACAACCTGATCCGCGGCCGCACCACCCTCGCCATCGCCCACCGCCTGTCCACCCTGCGCCGCGCCGACCGGCTGGTGGTGATGGACCGCGGCCGCATCGTCGAGATCGGCGACCACGACGACCTGATGGCGCGCGCAGGACACTACTGGCGCCTCTATCAGGCGCAGACCAAACAGCTCGACGCCCCGCCGGCCCTTGGCGATGGCGGCGAGACGGAGGCGGCGGCATGAGCTGGATGCTGGAGCGCGACGCCTTCGGCCGGCTGGTGTTCGTCGCCGCCGACGGCAGCCGCCATGCCGGCGTCCAGCCGGTGCGCGCCTTCGCGCTGACGGCGCCCGACGCCGGCCTCTCCCTGCTCGGTCCCGACGGCAAGGAACTGCTGTGGATCGAGTGCCTCGCCGCCCTGCCGGAGGCTCCCCGCGCGCTGATCGCCGCGGAACTCGCCCAGCGCGAATTCCTGCCCGTCATCGAGCGCATCCATTCGGTGTCCGGTTACGCCACGCCCAGCACCTGGCAGGTCGATACCGACCGCGGTCCGACCGCGCTGATCCTCAGGAGCGAGGATGACATCCGGCGCCTGAAAGGTCCCGGCGCCCTGCTGATCGCCGACGCCGATGGCATCCACTACCTGATCCGCGACCGCCGCGCGCTCGATGCCCAAAGCCAGCGCATCCTCAAGCGCTTCCTGTAGGGGGAAGCCGAGACCCGCATCTCTTGGTATAATCGCGGGGCATTATGAAAGATAACAAGACCACCCCCGCTACCCGCTACTGCTACCACTGCCGCACCCACCATCCGGTCGAGGAGATGAAGCTGCTCGTCACCAAGACCGGTTCGCGCTGGCGCTGCATCAAGAGCATCGAGGCCGTGAAGCGTTCCCGCGAGGAACGCGACCAGTATGGCCGGCAGGTATCCGCCGCGAACCAGGCCGAGGCCTCGGGGCGCGCGCGCATCCTGAACAAGATCCAGTCGGGTCGTTAGGCTCGCCGCGGCGTCAGGCGCCGGCACGCAGGATTTCCCGCAGTCCGGACATGCGTTCCGCGCGGCAGGCGACTGCCGAGCGCAGCACCGCTTCGTCCGCCCACAGGGCGACGCCTTCTCGCGCCCGCGTGATGCCGGTATAGACCAGTTCGCGCGTCGCCACCGGCGACGGCTCGTCCGGCAGGGCGAGCAGCACGCGCGCGAATTCGGACCCCTGGGATTTATGCACCGTCATCGCCCAGGCCGGCTCCCACTCGGGCAGGCGCGCGAACGCAATCCAGCGAAAATCCCCGTCCAGCGGGAAGCAGGCTTTCAATTCGCCGTCCGCCGGATCGGGCAAGGCCAGACCAATATCGCCATTGAACAGGCGCAGCAGCGGATCGTTCCTGACGACCATCACCGGCAGACCGGCGGCAATGCCGCCCTCTTCTGCTTGCGCCAGCGCCCGGTTGATCGCCGCGACCTCGTGCCGGTGCGCGCAGAGTACGCGAAACGCGGTGAAGCGCTCGAACAGCTCCGCGGGCGGCAGACCCTGCGCCACCGCCGCGCGGAAAGGCGCGTGGCCGGCCCGCGCGGCGGCAAGCAGCGCGCGCGCATCGCCGCCGGTCCGCCATTCCAGTTCCGTGCCGCCCGTGCGCAGCAACCCCAGCGTCGCCTCGGCATCGCCGGAGCGCAAGGCGACGGCAAGCCCGCCGATCGCGCCGCCGAAGCGGAAACTGGTCGTCAGGGGCGCGACGCTGGCGGCGAGCGCCGTGCTCGCGCACAGGTCGGCGAACACCGCGCCGGCCTCGACGGCGGCGAGCTGGTCGCGGTCGCCGAGCAGGATCAGCCGCGCGGCGGGCGGCAGCGCGTCGAGCAGATGCGCCATCAGCGACAGGTCGATCATCGAGGCCTCGTCCACGACCAGCGCGTCGAGCGCCAGCGGCCGGGCGCGATCGTGACGGCAACCGCCGTCGGAACGCATGCCCAGCAGGCGATGGAGCGTCATCGCGCCCTGCGGCGGCAATGCCGTGCCCGCCGCCGCGAGCGCCTCGGCCATGCGCGCCGCCGCCTTGCCAGTGGGCGCGGCCAGACCGACGCGCAGGCCGGGCTCCTGCTCGCGCAGCAAGCCGATGATGCGCGCGAGCGCATGCGTCTTGCCGGTACCCGGCCCGCCGGAGACGAGGCACAGGCGCCGCTCCAGCGCGATGCACGCCGCCGCGCGCTGACCGGCGTCGGGGAAGACGCTCTCCAGCCGTGCCGCCAGCGCGGCCGCCAGCGGCGCGACGCGGCCGGCGCGCGCCAGCAGGTCGCGCGCCACGCGCAGCTCGTAGTCGCGATAGCGCCGCAGATACAGGCGGCTGCCGTCGAGCACCAGCGGCGTCCAGTCAGCGTCGCCGCCGACGCTGGACAAGCCGCCCAGCCGCGCGCGGAAGTCCGCGCGCTGCGCCGCGTCCATCTGCGCCACCCACGGCCCCCAGCCCGCCTCCCGGTCGAGATCGGCGCAGACATGGCCGGCCTGGGTGGCCTGGCAGGCGAGCGCGACGGCGAGTTCCGCCGTCGGATCGCCGCCGCCGATTTCGCGCGCGAGTTGCAGCACGATGGAGGAAAGCGGCGTCACAGCCATTCCGTCAGCTCCGCGTCCGTCGGCCGCAGGAAATGCACGCCCTGCGGCGATCCCGGGCCCATGCCGCGCAGGAACAGGTAGAACACGCCGCCAAAGCCCGCTTCCCAGTCGAGTTCCGGTTCGCGCAGGGCCAGGGCGCGCTTGAGCGCCGCCGCGTAGATGCGCGCCTGCAAATCGTAGCGGTGCGTCCGCATCGCCGCCGCGAGCGCTTCGGGGCCGTAGTCGTCGAGGGCGTTCGACTTGTAGTCGACGATGAACCAGCGCCCCGCGTGGCGGAACACGAGGTCGATGAAGCCCTTCATGTAGCCCTGCCGCGCGGCGGCCGAGCCGAGCGGGAAGGCGAACTCCAGCTCGATGAGCCGCTCCGCGCGCGCCACGTGCGCGAGCGACAGCCCGCTGTCGTCCAGCGGTGTCGCCACGACGTCGGCGACCATGCGCTCGACTGCCGGCCGCCATTCGGGCGGATAGCCGAACTCGGCGAGCGCGGCCGCGACGACCGGGCCGGCCGCCTCCGGCCGCTGGAAGTCGGTGCGTTCGAAAATCGCGTGCAGGCAACTGCCGGCGCGCGTGCCGCGCGGAAAGTCGCGGATGTGCGAAAAAGTCAGTGCCGGCAGGACGGCGACGGCATGGGGCACGGCGTCGCGGTCGGGCGCCTCGGCCGCGTCTAGGCGGGCGGCAAGCGCGGAAAAGCTCTGTACGCGCCAGGGCGCGGGGATCGCTGCCGTAAAGGGGCGCACCGTCGGCGCTGGCGCGGCGACGGCCGGCATGGCGCAAGCGGGTGCGCCTTCATCCACCGGCGCGGGAACGACCGCCAGCGCGCCGTTCAGCCCAGCGGCGAGTTCCGTCAGCGCGGCCGCGTCGTCGAGGGCGGGCAGCGTCGCGGCGAGCGCCGCGCGCGGGTCGGCGTCGGTCGTCGCGGCGCGCGGGCCGAACAGCAGCCAGGCGAGCGGCGAGCGCGCGCAATTGTTCACCTTGCCCCAGGCGACGATGCAGCGGTGCTCGGCGCGCGTGAGGGCGACGTAGGCGAGGCGCAGTTCCTCGGCGGCGGCCTCGCGCTCGGCCGCCGCGCGCAGCGCGTCGATGCGCGGCGAGCCGAAGTCGAGGCAGGCCCGCCCGCCAGCGTGCGCCAGTACCGGCCAGGACGCCTCGTCCGCCTCCGGCCCGTGCCAGAGGAAGGGGCAATACACGACCGGATATTGCAGGCCCTTCGCGGCATGGATGGTGACGATGCGCACCAGCCGCGCGTCGCTTTCGAGGCGCAGCTGGTTGTCCTCGTTCTCCGCCTCGGCGCGCGCGCGGGAAACGTGCCGCGCCAGCCCCTCGGCGTCGAGCGCGCCGGCATGCTCCGCCGCCTGCAGCAGTTCGGCGAGATGGCGGTAGTTGGTCAGGCGGCGCTCGCCGTCGGGCCGCGCCAGCACGCGCGCGACCACGCCTTCGCGCCGCAGCAGGCCGCGCCACATCGCCATGAAGCCATGCTCGCGCAGCGCGCGCAGGTCGTCGTGGAAGATTTCCAGCCGCGTGCTCCAGGCCCGCTCGTCGGCGGCGAGCGCCGCCAGCCGCGCGGCGTCGCGACCCAGCAGCACGGTGGCGAGCGCGGCGCGTACCAGGCCCTCGCGCGCCGGTGCGGCGACGGCGAGCAGCAGGCGCTCGATCTCCTCGGCCTCCTCTCCCTGCCAGACGCTGCCGCCGCCGAGGCTGACGCTGGCGATGCCGCGCCGCGCCAGCGCGTCGCGCACCGCGAGACCCTGCCGGCGCGTCCGCGCCAGCACGGCGATGTCGCCGCCGCCGAGCGGCCGGTCGCCGACGCTGGCCCGCCCCGCGCCGGCCAGCGCCAGCAGGCGCGCGATGTCGGCGGCGGCGGCTTCCGCCGCCATGGCCTGCGCCGCCTCCTTCGGGAAACCCTTGCCCTCGGGTGGCACGAGCGTCCACAGCGTCAGCGGCGCGTGACCATCCTCGATGCGGCAGGACTTGCGCTCCATCGCGGCCGGCACGGCCGGTTCGAATGGCAGCGTGTCGAGCAGGAAGGGACGCGGCCGCGCGAACAGGGCGTTCACGGCGGCCAGCAGGGGCGCATCGGAACGGCGGTTTTCCAGCAGCGCGTAGCCGGCGTCGGCCCGCCGCCGCGCGTCGAGGTAGGCGAACACGTCGGCGCCGCGAAAGCCGTAGATCGCCTGCTTGGGATCGCCGACGAACACCAGCGGATGCTCCGGCGCGCCGAACACGGTCGTGAAGATGTCGAGCTGCTGGGGATCGGTATCCTGGAATTCGTCGACCAGCGCGGCGCGGTAGCGCATCCGCAGGCTGGCGGCGAGCGCGTCCCCGCCCGCCCCGCGCAGCGCGGCGGCAAGGTCGGCGAGCAAGTCGTCGTAGGACTGCTGTCCGGCCTGCCGTTTGCGCGCGGCCAGTTTTTCCCGCGCCGTGCGCAGGAAGTCGCGCGCGAGACGGCGCGTGGCGGCATCGAAGGCGGCTTCGAGGCGACCGGCGGCGGCGAGCAGTTCCTCCATCGCGGCGAAGAAGGGATGCTCGGGCGGCGGCGCGCCCTTGTTGAGCTTCGTCGTGATCTTCGCCAGGCCGAACAGCCCCGCCCCCTCGGGCAGCGGCAGGCAGGCCAACGTACCGGCGAACCAGCGGTCGAGCGCGACGGCGCGCGCCGGCATTTTTTCCGGCTTGTAGCTTTGTTTGTTGAGGTTGGCGGCGAGCAGGCGCGCGAGCACCGCGTCCATGCGCCACTGCGCGCGCGCGGCATCCAGGGAGGCGGCGAAGTCTCGCTCCGCCGCCTCCCGGTTGTCCTCCTCCGGGGCGTCGAGTTCCGCGTCGATGCGGCCGAGATGGCCGCGCACCAGGCGCGCCAGCCCGTCGGGCCCGCCGAAGCGTCCGATCAGCCAGGCCGCCCACGCGGGCGCGGCTTCTGCCAGCGCGCGCCGCCAGGCGTCGCGCGCCTCGGCGGCGAGCAGTTCGCCGGGCTCGGACACCAGTTCGCGCTCGAAGGCGTGGCCGGCCTCGAAGGCGGCTTCCGCGAGCGCGCGCTGGCAGAAGCCGTGGATGGTGTGGATCGCGGCCTCGTCGAAGCTCTCGATGGCGAGCCGCAGCAGCGCGCGGGCGCGGGCGGCGTCGTGGCGCGCCAACAGGGATTGCAGGAACGGCTCGTCGGCCGCGCCGCGCTCGAAGGCCGTGAGCGCTTCGGCGAGCCGCTTGCGGATGCGCGCGGCGAGTTCGCCCGTGGCGGCGCGCGTGTAGGTGACGACGAGGATGCGGCCAATCGGTATCTCCTGCTCCAGCAGCAGGCGCAGCACCAGCGCGGCGATGGTCCAGGTCTTGCCCGTGCCCGCGCCCGCCTCGATCAGGCGCGTGCCGGCGAGTTCCACCTCGAAGGGGCCGCTCAGGGGAATGAAACGCCGTTCCGCCATGACTGACTTTTTCACGCCGCCAGCGCCGCGTGCAGCGGCGTGTAGATGCGTTCGGCCAGCTGCCGGAATTCCGCGCCGAGCGGATCGCCTGCGGCGTCGCGCAACGCCAGCCGCACGTAGGCGTCGTCGCGCTCGCCCGGCCTGCCGCGGTAGGCGTCGCCCACCCATGCCGCCGGCACTCCCTTGCCCTCGATCCAGGCCCAGGCGGTTTCGGGATAGAACGGCAGCGGTGCGCGCAGGCCGGCGCGATAGAGTTCGAGCAGGTCGGCGAGATGCGCGGCGGCAGCGGCAACAGGGGCGATGGGAGCGAAGCGCGTCACGCCGTCGCGCGCGATCAGCGCGCTTTCGCGCACGACGCCGGCCGGCGCGGCGATCTGGAGCAGCAGGTGGTCGAGCCAGAGGCGCAGCCTGTCGGCGGCGCGGGTGCGGCCGTGGCGCACGCGCCAGAGGCCGCGCGCGGTGAGCCCGTCCAGCGTGCCGGCGAGCGTCATCACGCCGTCGCCAAATTCGGCCGCGCAAGGCGGCAGCGGTGTCTCCGCAGCCCACGGCCGGGCGGCCTCCCAGAGCGGCACGGCCTCGTCCCGCGCCGCCGCGCAGGCCAGCTCGCCGGCGACGCCGTGCGGCAGCAGGCCCCGGGCGCGCAACAGGCGCACGGTCTCCGGCGCCGCCTGCCCCGCGCGCAATCCTTCGAAAAAAGCCGCGCGCAGGTGATGGCCGGTCAGCGGGTCGGCGACGAAGGGTTCGTGGATTTCCAGCAGCTCCTCGCTCTCTTCGAGATGGATGCCAAGCCGTTCGCGCAGATGGAAGCGCACGGGATGGACGAGGAAGCGCCGCAGGCGGTCGAGCTCGACGGCGGCAATCTCTTCCGCGGGCGCTGCCGCTTCCGCGCCGGCGCAGAAGGGCTGCGCCGCGCGCGGCGCCTGCGCCGCCGCGCTGGCGCGGCAGTGCTCGGCGTCGTAGCTGAACAGCGCGGCGTCGCCGGCGAAATACGCGGGGCTGAAGGGTTGCAGCGGATGCTGGACGACCAGTTCATCGGCGGGCCGGCCCGTCATCGCCGCGAGCGTGTCGAGCAGTTCGGCGAGCGGCGCGGCGGGCGGATACTCGGTATTGCCACGCGGATCGCGGCCGGTATGGGTGACGACCAGCGCATCCGTGGCGCACAACAGGGATTCGAGGAAGGCGTGGCGCTCCTCGCCGCGGCGGTCGCGGTCGCCGGAACGCGGAAAACGCGCCAGCAGGTCGAATCCCGGCCGTGGCGCCGGGCGCGGCCACGCACCCTCGTTCATGCCGACCAGGCAGATCACGCGCGCGGGCAGCGGCCGTCCCGGCTGCAGGGCGGCGATGGTCGCGCTGCCGGTAGCGAAGGCGCGCGCCGGCGCGCGCTCGGCCAGTTCGGCATCGAGTTCGCGCAGCAGCACGGCCAGCGGCAGGCGCACCTCGCAGGCGGCCGCGCGGGCCTCACCGGCAAGCGCGGCAAGGGCGGCGCGCACGCGCTGCGCTCCCTCCTCCTCGTCCTCGTCCGGCGCGACGAAGCGCTCGAAAGCGGCGGCCAGCACGACCTCCCATTCCGTCGCCGTCCTGCCGGCGCTGACTTTTTGCGCCAGATCGAACAGCGCCTCGGCGAAGTCGATGAAGCGGCCCAGCAGTGCGGCGCGCCCGCCCTCGATGCCGGCGACCGGCAGCACGTCGTCATGCAGGCGCTCGGCCGTGTCCGGCAGCGCCACGCCAAGCAGCAGGCGCCGCAACCCCGCCCGCCAGGTGTGCGCCGCCTCGGCCGGCAGGCCGCGCTGCCGCCGGTCGCGGGCATCGACGCCCCAGCGGATGCCCGCCGTCGCCGTCCAGTCGCGCAGCAGGGCCAGCTCGTCCTCGGCGATCGCGCAAGCGCGCCGTACCGCCGGTTCCTCCAGCAGGGCGAGCGCGCTCTCGGCATCGAGGTCGCCGGCCGCCACCGCGCACAGGCGCCGCAGCGCGCGCCACGCCGGCAGCTGCGCCAATGCGCGGTCGGCCACGGCGCAGGGAATCCGCCGGCCGGGCGGGGCTTGCGTCAGCACGGCCTCGACCAGCGGCGCGTAGATCTCGATGTCCGGCGTCAGGATCAGGATGTCGGCCGGCGTCAGCCCGGGCAGGCTCTCGAACAGCGCCAGCAGGCGGTCGTGCAGCACCTCGGCCTCGCGCTGCGGACCGTGGCAGGCATGCACCTGCAGGCTCGCGTCCCGGGGAACGTCGCGGCTCGCCGCCAGGTCGAGGATGTCGCGCTGCAACGTGCCCAGCAGCGTCGCGGGAGGATCGACGAACAGCTCGTACTCCGCGCTCGCCAGCCCCGACACGGTGTCGGCCAGGCGCACCGCGGCATGCCGGCGCGCGCGCCCCAGCGAGGCCAGCAGCGGATGGCCGCTCTCGAACAGGGCCGCCGCCCCCGGGTGCTCGACCTCCATGCGCAGCCGTTCGCGCGTCCGCTCGACGTCGCCCCAGTATTCGCGGCTGGGCGCCAGCACGAAGACATGCAGGTCGATCCACTCGGCCAGCGCGATGAACACATCCCAGTAGAGTGCCGGCATCGTCTCGACGGCGAACAGGGCGATGCGCGCCGGCAGGCGCGCGCGCGCGGCCGGATCGCGCCGCAAGGCGGCGAGAAAGCGTTCGCGCGGATGTTCCGCCGCCATGGGCGCGAGTTCCTCCATCAGCATGCGCCACAGCCCGGCCTGCCAGCCCTCGTCCGGCCCGAGGCCGCAGCGCTTCCCTGCGTTCCAGGCCGCGATCCAGTCGGGCCGCTCGACGAGGTAGCGCTCGAACAGACCGGCCAGCCGGTTCGCCAGTTCGCAGCGCTTGCGGCCGTCGTCGGCGGCGAGATAGCGGCGCACCTCGGGCGCGCCGCTATCTCCCAGCAGCCGCAGCAGGCGCCATTGCATCGCCGCGCGGTCGAAGGGGCTGGTGGGCGCCACGTCGGGCAGCACGCGGCCGAACAATTGCCAGACGTAGGCCGCGGGAAACACGAAGGCGATGCGCGTTGCGATGCCCAGCGCGTCGGCAAGGCGGAATTCGAGCCAGCGCGCCGCCGCGGTCGACGGCGCCACCACCGGCTCGACGTCGAGCAAGGGCAACGGCGCGGCGCGCATGTGCGCGGCCAGCGACATGGCCAGCGCGTCGGGACGGTTGCTCAGGTGGAGATGCAGCATGACGGCGCAATGCTACCCCGGCGTCAGCGCCGCCGGGGCGCGATCCGGGCATCGTCGCAACAGGGAAAGGGGAAGTTGGGGTGGCTGATGGGACTCGAACCCACGACAACCGGAATCACAATCCGGGACTCTACCAACTGAGCTACAGCCACCACCGCAAAAACCTCTGGTCCGCCCGGCGAGATTCGAACTCACAACCCCCGGCTTAGAAGGCCGGTGCTCTATCCGGTTGAGCTACGGACGGTTCGCCAAGCGTCCTCGAAACGCAGAGCTTTGGTCGGGGCGGAGGGATTCGAACCCCCGACATCTTGCTCCCAAAGCAAGCGCGCTACCGGGCTGCGCTACGCCCCGAGGAGCGCGCATTCTACTGATGCGGTTTGGCGCGGTCAATGCCGCGCTGCAAATACTTGCGGCGCCTGCGGGTTTCGTTTATAACGTCGTCTTTTTGCCGAGCGGACAAGATGGCTGAAGACTTTCTGCACAAGCATTTCCCTCCCTACACGCCGAAGAAGGGCGAGGAGTACATGAGCGCCAAGCAACTGGCGCATTTCCGGCAAATCCTCGGTGCGCTCAAGCAGGAACTGGCGGGCGACATCGAGCGCACCGTGCATACCATGCAGGACGAGGCGACCGTGTTCGCCGACCCCAATGACCGCGCGAGCCAGGAATCCGACATCGCCCTCGAACTGCGCAACCGCGACCGCGAGCGCAAGCTGATCAAGAAGATCGACGAATCGCTGGCGCTGATCGAGAACGGCGAATACGGCTACTGCGAGAGCTGCGGCGTGGAGATCGGCCTCAAGCGCCTGGAAGCCCGTCCGACGGCCACGATGTGCATCGACTGCAAGGAACTCGACGAGCGCCGCGAGAAGCAAATGGCGAAGTAGTTTTTTCACGCAGGCAACAAAAAAGGACGCCGCGGCGTCCTTTTTTGTTGCCTGCGTACCGGCTTACTGGGCAGCCGGCGTCTCGGCGGCCTCTTCGACGATCAGCGCCTTCATCGACAGGCGCACGCGGCCCTTGTCGTCGGTCTCGATGACCTTGACGCGCACGACCTGGCCTTCCTTGAGGCGGTCGGAAACGGCGTTGACGCGCTCGTTGGCGATCTGCGAGATGTGCAGCAGGCCGTCCTTGCCCGGCAGGATCTGGACGATCGCGCCGAAATCGAGCAGGCGCAGCACGGTGCCTTCGTAGACCTTGCCGACTTCGACCTCGGCGGTGATGTCCTCGATGCGCTTCTTCGCCACTTGCGCGGCGTCGGAATTCACGGAGGAAATCGTCACGCTGCCGTCGTCCTCGATGTCGATGACGCAGCCGGTTTCCTCGGTCAGCGCGCGGATGGTGGCGCCGCCCTTGCCGATCACGTCGCGGATCTTTTCCGGATTGATCTTCATCGAGATCATGCGCGGGGCGAAATCGGACACTTCCTGGCGATGGCCGGACATGGAGGAGTTCATGACGCCGAGGATGTGCATGCGCGCCTCCTTGGCCTGGGCCAGGGCGACCTGCATGATTTCCTTGGTGATGCCCTGGATCTTGATGTCCATCTGCAGCGCGGTCACGCCGCTGTCGGTGCCGGCCACCTTGAAGTCCATGTCGCCGAGGTGATCCTCGTCGCCGAGGATATCGGTCAGCACGGCGAAGCGGTTGCCTTCCTTGATCAGGCCCATGGCGATGCCAGCGACGTGCGACTTGAGCGGCACGCCGGCGTCCATCAGGGCGAGCGAACCGCCGCAGACCGAGGCCATCGAGGAGGAACCGTTCGATTCGGTGATCTCGGAAACCACGCGCATCGAATAGCCGAACTCCTCGGCGGAGGGCAGCACGGCGACCAGCGCACGCTTGGCGAGGCGGCCGTGGCCGATCTCGCGACGCTTCGGGCTGCCGACGCGGCCGGTCTCGCCGGTGGCGAAGGGGGGCATGTTGTAGTGGAGCATGAAGCGGTCGCGATATTCGCCCTGCAACGCGTCGATGATCTGCTCGTCGCGGCCGGTGCCCAGCGTGGCGATCACCAGCGCCTGGGTCTCGCCGCGCGTAAACAGCGCGGAACCGTGGGTGCGCGGCAGCACGCCGTGGCGGATGGTGATCGGGCGCACGGTGCGGGTGTCGCGGCCGTCGATGCGCGGCTCGCCGTTGAGGATCTGCGAACGGACGATCTTGGCTTCAAGTTCGAAGATCAGGTCGCCGACGGCCGTCGGCGTCGGGGCATCATCGCCGGTACAGATCGCCTCGATGGTCTTCTTCGATACTTCACGGCACTTCTGCGTGCGCGCCTGCTTGCTGGTGATGCGATAGGCTTCACGCAGATCGGCTTCCGCCAGCGCGGCGACCTTGGCGATCAACGCCTCGTCCTTGGCCGGGGGCTGCCAGTTCCATTCGGGCTTGCCGGCGACTTCCACCAGCTCGTTGATGGCCTTGATGGCGGCCTGCATCTGGTCATGGCCGAAGACGACCGCGCCGAGCATCACTTCCTCGGACAGTTGCTGGGCCTCGGATTCAACCATCAGCACGGCGGTCTGGGTGCCGGCGACGACGAGGTTCAGTTGGCTGTCGACCAGCTGGCTCAGCGTGGGATTGAGTACATACTGGCCGCCGATGTAACCGACGCGCGCGGCGCCGATCGGGCCGTCGAAGGGAATGCCGGAGATCGCCAGCGCGGCGGAGGCACCGATCATGGCGGGGATGTCGGGATCGACTTCCGGATTGCTCGACAGCACGTGGATGATGACCTGGACTTCGTTGTAGAAGCCCTCGGGAAACAGCGGGCGGATCGGGCGGTCGATCAGGCGCGAGGTCAGGGTCTCCTTCTCTGAGGGGCGGCCCTCGCGCTTGAAGAAGCCACCGGGAATGCGACCCGCGGCATAGACCTTCTCGACGTAGTCGACGGTCAGGGGAAAGAAGTCCTGGCCGGCCTTGGCCTCGTCCTTGGCGACCACGGTGGCGAGTACCACGGTGTCGTCGACGTTGACCATCACGGCGCCGGTCGACTGGCGGGCGATCTCGGCGGTTTCCAGCGTTACGGTGTGGGCACCGTAAGTGAAGCTTTTCTTGATAGGTGTCAGCACGGGATGTCCTTTTATTTGCGCAGACCGAGGCGCTCGATCAGGGCGCGATAGGCGTCGGCGTTCTTGCCTTTGAGATAGTCGAGCAGCTTGCGGCGCTGGCTCACCATCTTGAGCAGGCCGCGGCGGGAATGGTGGTCCTTGACGTGGGTCTTGAAGTGACCGGTCAGGTCGTTGATGCGCGCGGTCAGCAGCGCGACCTGCACTTCGGGGGAACCGGTGTCGCCCTGGGCGCGCTGGAAGTCGGAAACGATTTTCGCCTTGTCGGCAGTATTGATGGCCATGTGGATTCTCTCAAACGCTTGATTGAAAAACAGACGCCGCCCCGGTTTGATAGAGCCGCGCGCCCGGAAAAAACGAGGGGCGGATTATATACGAATCAGTCAGTTGTTGCCGTCCGCGACCAGCCTTTTCGCGTGCAGGAAACCATCCGGCCGCAGTTCGCCCATGCCGATGAAGCCCTGCGGCCCATGAAGGCGGCAGCGCTGTCCCGCGACACCGTTCCAGCGTACCGGCTGGCCGTGCAGCATGCGTTCGGCGGCCGCTGCATCCAGACGGACCAGCGGCAATTCCGCCAGCAGGCCATCGGGCGGGGAAAGCAGGCTGTCGCGCCGCTCCGGTGCCAGCGCCTCGATGTCCGCCAGCGTCACGGCATCCGCGAGGTCGAGCGGGCCGACCCGGGTGCGCCGCAAGGCCGTCAGGTGCGCGCCGCAACCGAGGGCGGCGCCGATGTCGGCGGCGAGGGTGCGCACGTAGGTGCCCTTGCTGCAATCGACCAGCAGGTCGAAGCGGTCGCCGGCCCAGTTGGAAAGCGTCAGGGTGCGGATCGTCACGCGCCGCGGCGCACGCTCGACCTCGATGCCGCGGCGGGCGAGTTCATAGAGCGGCACGCCTTCGCGCTTGAGCGCCGAATGCATCGGCGGCACCTGTTCTATCTCGCCGGCGAAGCGGACAAGCACCGCGCGCGCTTCGGCTTCCGTGACCGCCACCGGCCGCGTCTCCAGCACCGTCCCGTCGGCGTCGGCGCTGTCTGTGACGATGCCCAGCCGCACCGTGGCGAGATAGGCCTTGCCGGCGTCGAGCAATTCCCCGGAAAACTTGGTCGCCTCGCCGAAGCACAAGGGCAGCAGGCCGGTGGCGAGGGGATCGAGGGTGCCGGTATGCCCCGCCTTCGCGGCGTTGAACAGCCAGCGCGCCTTCTGCAGCGCGGCGTTCGAGCTCATGCCGGTCGGCTTGTCGAGCAGCAGGACGCCGTCCACGCGCCGGCGCGGGGCGCGGCGCGGCTTATTCACTTGGCGTATCTGACTCCACCGCCGCGTCGATCAGCTGCGACAGGCGGCTGCCGCGCTCGACCGAGGCGTCGAAGACGAAATGCAGCTCGGGGATGTGGTGGATGTGCAGGCGGCGTCCCAGTTCGCGCCGCAGGAAGCCGGCCGCGTGGGCCAGCCCGCGGGCGATTTCCTGGCCGCGCTCCGTCGCCGCCAGCGAAGTGTAGAACACCTTGGCATGCGTGTAATCGGTGCTGACCTCGATATCGGTGATGGTGACCAGCGGCAGCAGATGGACGACGCGCGGATCCTTCACCTGCCGCAACAGCTCGGCGAGATCGCGGCGAATCTGCTCCGCCACGCGCTCGCCGCGCGAAAAACCCGATGCCTGCCGCCGTCCCGCCATGACTGACTTTTCCGCTTACAGCGTCCGCGCGACTTCCTGGATCTCGAAGATTTCGAGCTGGTCGCCTTCCTGGATGTCGTTGTTGTTCTTCAGCGAGAGGCCGCACTCGAAGCCTTCCTTGACCTCCTTGACGTCGTCCTTGAAGCGCTTGAGCGAATCCAGTTCGCCGGTAAAGACGACCACGTTGTCGCGCAGCAGCCGCACGCTGGAACCGCGCTTGACGATGCCGGAGAGGACCATGCAGCCTGCCACCGCGCCCACCTTGGGCACGCGGAAGACCTGGCGGATCTCGACCAGGCCCAGCATGTTCTCGCGCTTCTCGGGAGCCAGCATGCCGGACATCGCCGCCTTCACCTCATCCACGGCGTCGTAGATGATGTTGTAGTAGCGGATATCGACGCCGAAGCTTTCGGCGGCCTTGCGCGCGCCGGCATCGGCGCGCGTGTTGAAGCCGATGATGACGGCCTTGGAAGCCTGCGCGAGATTGACGTCGGATTCGGAAATGCCGCCCACGCCGGCGTGGATCACGTTGACCTTCACCTCGCCGGTCGACAGCTTGGCGAGGGCATGCGCCAGCGCTTCCTGCGAACCCTGGACGTCGGCCTTGATGATGAGCGGCAGCGACTTGATCTCGCCCTCGCCCATCTGCTCGAACATGTTTTCCAGCTTCGCGGCCTGCTGCTTGGCCAGGCGCACGTCGCGGAACTTGCCCTGGCGGAACAGCGCGATCTCGCGCGCCTTCTTCTCGTCGGCCAGCGCCATCGCCTCGTCGCCGGCCGCCGGCACGTCCGAGAGTCCCTGGATCTCGACCGGAATCGACGGGCCGGCCACATCGACCGGGTTGCCGTTCTCGTCGAGCATGGCGCGCACGCGGCCATAGACCTGGCCGGCCAGCAGCACGTCGCCGCGCCGCAGGGTGCCGGACTGCACCAGGATGGAAGCAACCGGGCCCTTGCCCTTGTCGAGGCGCGCCTCGATGACAAGGCCCTTCGCCAGCGCATCCCGGGGCGCCGTGAGTTCCAGCACCTCGGCCTGCAACAGTACGTTCTCCAGCAGCGCATCGATGCCCGCGCCGGTTTTCGCCGAAACCGGCACGAAGGGTACGTCGCCGCCGTATTCCTCGGGCACGACGCCCTCGGCGACCAGTTCCTGGCGCACCCGGTCCGGATTGGCGTCGGGCTTGTCGATCTTGTTCATTGCCACCACCAGCGGCACGTTGGCGGCCTTGGCGTGGTGGATGGCCTCCTTGGTTTGCGGCATCACGCCGTCGTCGGCGGCGACCACCAGGATCACGATGTCGGTGGCCTTGGCGCCGCGCGCGCGCATCGCCGTGAAGGCCGCGTGGCCCGGCGTGTCGAGGAAGGTCACCATGCCGCGCGGCGTCTCCACGTGGTAGGCGCCGATGTGCTGGGTAATGCCGCCCGCCTCGCCCGCCGCCACCTTGGCGCGGCGGATATAGTCGAGCAGCGAGGTCTTGCCGTGGTCGACGTGGCCCATGACCGTGACCACCGGGGCGCGCGGCAGCAGCTCGGCGTCCTTGTGTTCGGCATGCGCTTCGTCGAGGAAGGCATCGGGATCGTCGAGCTTGGCGGCGAAAGCCTTGTGGCCGAGTTCCTCGACGACGATCATCGCCGTTTCCTGGTCGAGGTGCTGGTTGATGGTCACCATCATGCCCATCTTCATCAGGGTCTTGATGACCTCGGTGGCCTTGACCGACATCTTGTGCGCCAGATCGGCGACCGAAATCGTTTCCGGGATATGCACCTCGCGCACCACCTGTTCGACCGGCTGGGGCGCGGCGCGCTCCTCCGCGTGGTGGCGGCCATGACGCCCCCCCTGCTTCGGCCCGCCGCGCCAGCCGGCGGTGCCGCCGCCCGCGTCGCCGCGCGTCTTGATGGCGCGGCGATTGCGATCGGCATCGCTCTTCAGGGCCGGGGTGCCCGGCTTCTTCTCGCTCTTGCGCGGCGCCTCGCCGGGCTTGGCCGCCGGCTTGTGCAGCGTGCCGCTGACGCCGGCGGTTTCCGTCCTGGCATCCGCGGTGGTCTTCTGGGCGTCGACGGCCTCGGTCTGTGCCTGCAATTGCGCCAGGCGCGCATCGGCCTCGGCGCGTGCCGCGGCAGCCTTGGCTTCGCGCTCCTGCTTCTCCTTCAGCTCGGCCGCCTGGATCGCCGCGAGTTCGGCCTGGCGCTTCGCCTCCTGTTCGCGCAAGGCGGCCTGCTCGGCGTCGATCAGCGGCGCGCCGGTCGATGCGGCGGGAGCGGCGACCGCAACCGGCGCCTCGACCGGCGCCTCGGCGTCGCGCTTGACGAAGGTACGCTTCTTGCGGACCTCGACCTGAATCGTGCGCGCCTTGCCGGACGAATCGGCCGCCTTGATCTCGGTGGTCTGCTTGCGGGTCAGAGTGATCTTCGCCTTCGGCGCGGTCTCGCCATGCGACTTGCGCAGGAAGTCGAGCAGACGGGTCTTGTCCTGTTCGGTCAGCGTATCCGTGCTGGCCTGCTTGACCACCCCCGCCTTGGCCAGTTGTTCGATCAGCACCGTCGGCGGCATTTTCAGCTCCGCGGCGAATTGGGCAACACTCATCTGGGCTGACATGGCGCCTCCTTACTTCGTTTCATCGGCGAACCAGTGTGCGCGCGCGACAGTGATCAGGGACTTGGCACGCTCTGCGTCGATGCCAGTCATTTCGACGAGTTCGTCGACCGCCAGATCGGCCAGGCCGTCGCGGTCGAGAACATCGTGTCTGGCCAGCTTCGCCGCCAGTTGCTTGTCCATGCCATCGAGATTGAGCAGGTCGTCGGCGACTTTCTCCAGCTCCTCCTCATTGACGATGGCCTCGGTCAGCAGGATGTTGCGGGCGCGGTCGCGCAACTCGTTGACCGTCGCCTCGTCGAAAGCCTCGATTTCGAGCATCTCGGCGAGCGGCACGTAGGCGATCTCCTCCAGGGTGGAGAAACCCTCCTGCACGAGGATCTCGGCGACCTCCGCATCGACGTCCAGCTTTTCCATGAACAGCTCGCGCGTGCTGGCGGTTTCCTTCTCCTGCTTCTCCTGCGATTCCTCGACCGTCATGAGGTTGATGGTCCAGCCGGTCAGCTCGGAGGCGAGGCGGACGTTCTGGCCGCTGCGACCGATGGCGATGGCGAGGTTGGCCTCGTCGACCACCACGTCCATGCTGTGCTTCTCCTCGTCGACCACGAGCGAATTGACCTCGGCCGGCGCCAGGGCGCCGATCACGAACTGCGCCGGGTCGGCCGACCACAGCACGATGTCGACGCGCTCGCCGGACAGCTCGTTGGTCACCGCCGTCACGCGCGAGCCGCGCATGCCGACACAGGTGCCGATCGGATCGACGCGCGGATCGTTCGACTTGACGGCGATCTTGGCGCGCACGCCGGGATCGCGCGCGGCCGACTTGATCTCCAGCAGGCCATCCTCGATCTCGGGCACTTCCAGCTCGAACAGCTTCATGATGAATTGCGGCGCGGTGCGCGACAGGATCAGCTGCGGGCCGCGCGCCTGCCGGTCGATCTTCATCAGCCAGGCGCGCACGCGGTCGCCGGGACGCAGGTTTTCCTTCGGGATCATCTGGTCGCGCGGCAGCAGGGCCTCGATGCGGCCCGCCTCGACGATGGCGTTGCCGCGCTCCATGCGCTTGATGGTGCCGGTGACAAGATGCTCCTTGCGTTCGAGGAAATCATTCAGCACCTGTTCGCGCTCGGCGTCGCGGATGCGCTGCAAGATCACCTGCTTGGCGGTCTGGGCGCCGATGCGGCCGAAGTCGATCGCTTCGAGCGCCTCCTCGATGTGATCGTTGATCTGCACGTCGGCCACCTGCTCGCGCGCCTCGGTCAGGCCGATCTGCTGGGCGGGTATCTCGACTTCCTCGTCATCGAGGACCAGCCAGCGGCGGAACGCCTCGTATTCCCCGGTCTCGCGGTCGATCTCGACGCGCACATCGGCCTCGTCGTGGATGCGCTTCTTGGTCGCGGAAGCGAGCGCAAGTTCCAGCGCGCCGAAGACAATCTCCTTGTCGACGTTCTTTTCCCGCGCCAGGGCATCGACCAGCAACAGCAGCTCGCGACTCATTTCAATCTCCCGTCAATAACTGTCAGAACTTCGGCACGAGACGTGCCTTTTCGATGTTGTCGAAGGCGAACACGCGCTCGCCCCCTTCCGTTTTGATGCGCACGCGCCCATCCTCGACGCCGAGGATGGCGCCGGAAAAATTGCGCTGCGTGCCGTCTTCCGGGACACGCAGCTTCAAGTGCGCCTCCTGCCCGGCGAAACGCACGTAGTCCGCGAGCTTCTTGAGCGGCCGATCCAGCCCCGGCGAGGACACTTCAAGGCGGTCGTAGTCGATGTTTTCCACCGTAAATACGCGTGTCAGGTGGTGACTGACGGCCGCGCAGTCCTCGACCGTGATGCCGGCGGCCGGCGCCTGGGCCTCCGTGGCGGGCAGACGGTCGATGAACACGCGCAACAGGCGCGCGCGCGGACTCGCCTCGAAATCCACGAGTTCGTAGCCCAGCCCAGCCACCGCTTGCTCTATCACCGCAACCAGATCCGCCATGTGTCTATCGACGCCACAAATAAAAAATGGGCAAACTGCCCATTCTTTTCACGCACGCCCCCCATAAAAGCCGGAAAGCCTGCGCCCCGAAAGCGCGCGATTATACAAGTGACTGGGCGGCAAAGCAATTCCCGCCTAACTTTTCTCCTTCAAGGCCTTCAGGAGGGCCTGCATCTCGTCCGGCGCCAGTTCGCGGCTCTGCCCGCGCTTCAGGTTGGCGGGCAACACGATCGGCCCGTACCGCACCCGCATCAGGCGGCTGACGGTCGCCCCCACCGCCTCGAACATGCGCCGCACCTCGCGGTTCCGGCCCTCTTCGAGCGTGACGTGATACCAGTGGTTGGCCCCCTCCCCGCCGGCCGGCTGCAGGCGGATGAAGCGGGCCATGCCGTCCTCCAGCTCGATGCCCTCGGTCAGCCGCTTCAGCGCGGCCTCGTCGATTTCGCCCAGCACGCGCACCGCGTATTCGCGGTCGATGCCGTAGCGCGGATGCATCAGGCGGTTGGCCAGCGCGCCGTCGGTGGTGAACAGCAGCAGGCCGCAGGAATTGAAGTCGAGCCGGCCGATGGCGATCCAGCGGCCGCCGCGCAGGCGCGGCAGGGCATTGAACACGCTGGCGCGGCCCTGCGGGTCATCGCGCGAAACGATCTCGCCCTCGGGCTTGTGGTAGAGCAGCACGCGCGGCACGCGCCCGGCGAAATGCAGGTTGACCAGCCGGCCGCCGACCTTGACCTTGTCGGTGGCGACGATGCGCTGGCCGAGATGGGCGGGTTCGCCATTGACCTGGACGCGCCCGGCGGCGATCCATTCCTCGATTTCCCGGCGCGCGCCGAGGCCGGCGTCGGCCAGCGCCTTCTGCAACTTGACCGACGGCGCCTCGTCGGCGACCGGTGCGCGGCGCGGGGGCGCGCGGTCAGGCTTGGGCTGGCTCGGCGCCCGGAAAGGCGTCGGCTTGCGCCGGCTGTTCTTCAGCGGCTGGGAGGATTCCGGCGTCGGCTTCGACGTCGGGCTCCGGCGCGGGGAGGACTGCCTGGGCTTGGCCGGCTTCGGGGATTTCGGTGGAGTGGGCATCGATCATCCGTTCGATCTCGGACAGCGGCGGCAGTTCGGAGAGGCTGCGCAGGCCGAGATCATCGAGAAATTTGCGAGTGGTGGCATAAAGGGCCGGACGGCCCGGGGAATCGCGATGGCCGACGGCATCCACCCAGCCGCGGCCTTCGAGGGTCTTGATGACGTTCGGGGAAACCGCGACGCCGCGGATGTCCTCGATGTCGCCGCGCGTCACCGGCTGGCGGTAGGCGATGATCGCGAGGGTTTCCATCACCGCGCGCGAATAGCGCGGCGGCTTCTCGTTCTTCAGGCGGTCCAGATAGACCTGGTATTCGGGACGGGTCTGGAAGCGCCAGCCGGACGACAACTGCACCAGTTCGACGCCGCGCTCCGCCCAGTCGCGACGCAGATCGTCCAGCAGGGTGCGCCAGGTATCGTCGTCGAACGGCTCGTCGAACAGCTTTTTCAGCTCGGCCAGCGGCATCGGTTCGACCGCCGCCAGCAGGGCCGTTTCGAGCACGCGCTTGTAGTCTTCAGGCTTGTAGAGTTGCTGCATCGTCATTCGATGATTTTACATAGATGGGTGCGAGCGCCTCGCTCTGGGTCAGCTCGACCAGGCGCTCGCGCGCCAGTTCGAGGATGGCGAGGAAGCTCACCACCATGCCGGCGACGCCGATGCCGGTGTCGAACAGATCCTCGAACACCACGTAGCCGCGCCCCTGCAAACGCCGCAGGATGTTGCCCATGTGCTCGCGCACCGACAGCTCCTCGCGCTGGATGCGGTGGTGCTGGTGCATCCTGGCCTGGCGCATGAGGGACAGCCAGACCAATTGCAGGTCATGCACGCTGACGTCCGGCTGGCGCGTCGCCACCTTGTCCGCGATCCAGACCGAGGCCCACTCGTAGTCGCGGTGCGCCTGCGGCAGCGCGTCGATGCGGGCGGCGGCGAGCTTCATGCGCTCGTATTCCATCAGGCGGCGCACCAGTTCGGCGCGCGGGTCCTCCGGCTCGCCGCTCTCGGCCTTGGGTGGACGCGGCAGCAGCATGCGCGACTTGATCTCCAGCAGCATCGCCGCCATCAGCAGGTAATCGGCCGCCAGTTCGAGGTTGGTACGGCGCATCGCCTCGACGTATTCGAGATACTGCGCAGTCAAAGGCGCCATCGGGATGTCGAGGATGTTGAGATTGGCCTTGCGGATCAGGTAGAGCAGCAGGTCGAGCGGCCCTTCGAAGGCGTCGAGGATGATTTCCAGCGCATCGGGCGGGATGTAGAGGTCGCGCGGCATCACCGGCATCGGTTCGCCGTAGAGCTTCGGCACGTGCGGCCCGGTGGCGACTTCCATCGCCGTCCCGCCGGGGCTGACTTTCAGTTCTTCGGTGCTCATCACGAAACCGTATACGCCGCCGTGCCGACGGAGATCAGCTCGTCGCGGTCGTTGAACAATTCCATGCGCGTCACCGCCACCTTGTTGCCGGTGCGCAGCGGAAAGCCGCGCGCCAGGAACCATTCGCCCTGTCCGGGCCGCAGATAGTCGATGCGCAGGTCGATGGTGCCGATACGCGCGAAGCGCTCCAGCACCTCCGCCACCGGCTTGCCCTTCAGTTTCTGCTGCACGCCGAGGAAGGCCACCAGCCCGCCGGTGACGTCGAGCACCGACGAGATCACGCCGCCGTGCAGGATGTTGCGCACGTAGTTGCCGACCAGTTCGGGCCGCATGGCGAAGCGCAGCTCCGGACGGTCGTGGTGCAGCGACAGCACCTCGATGCCGAGGATGCGGTTGAACGGCATGCGCTCGACGAAGCTCTCGCGGATGCTCGCGAGCAGCTTCGCCTCCTCGGCTGCCTCGGTCGCGGCGGACCTCTTCACGAATAATCCAGTCCGATGGCCTCGCGCACGTCGCGCATGGTTTCCTGCGCCAGCTTGCGGGCCTTCTCGCAGCCGTCGGCGATGATGTTCTTCACCAGCTGCGGGTCCTCCTCGTAGATGCGCGCGCGCTCGTGCATCGGCTCCTGCTCCTTGAGCACGCCCTCGATCACCGGCTGCTTGCACTCGATGCAGCCGATGCCGGCGGAGCGGCAGCCTTCCTGCACCCAGGCTTTCACCGCGTCGTCCGAGTAGATCTGATGGAACTGCCAGACCGGGCACTTGTCCGGGTCGCCGCAGTCGGTGCGGCGCACGCGCGCCGGGTCGGTCTGCATGGTGCGGATCTTCTTGCGGATCGACTCGGCGTCCTCGCGCAGGGCGATCGTGTTGCCGTAGGACTTCGACATCTTCTGGCCGTCGAGGCCCGGCATGCGCGAGGCCTCCGTCAACAAGGCGTCCGGCTCGGCGAGGATCATCTTGCCGCCGCCTTCCAGATAGCCGAACAGGCGCTCGCGATCGCCGTGCGACAGGCTCTGCGCCTCGTCGAGCACCGCATGGGCCTGCTCCAGCGCGTCGTCCTCGCCCTTCTCCTGATAGCGCGTGCGCAGCTCCTCGTAGAGCTTGGCGCGCTTGCCGCCGAGTTTCTTCACCGCCTCCCGCGCCTTCTCCTCGAAGCCCGGCTCGCGGCCATAGAGGTGGTTGAAGCGGCGCGCGATCTCGCGCGTGAATTCGATGTGCGGCACCTGGTCCTCGCCCACCGGCACCTTGTCGGCGCGGTAGATCAGGATGTCCGCCGCCTGCAGCAGCGGATAGCCGAGGAAGCCGTAGGTCGTCAGGTCCTTGTGCGTGAGCTTTTCCTGCTGGTCCTTGTAGGTCGGCACGCGCTCCAGCCAGCCGAGCGGCGTCATCATCGACAGCAGCAGGTGCAATTCGGCGTGCTCGGGCACGCGCGACTGGATGAAGATGGTCGCCTGCGCCGGATCGACGCCGGCCGCCAGCCAGTCGACCACCATGTCCCACGAGTTCTGCGTGATCGTGCCCGGCTCGTCGTATGACGTCGTCAGCGCGTGCCAGTCGGCCACGAAGAACAGGCAGGGATACTCGTGCTGCAACTTGATCCAGTTGGCCAGCACCCCGTGGTAGTGGCCGAGGTGCAGGCGGCCCGTGGGGCGCATGCCGGAGAGGACTCTTTCGACGAACATGGTTAGAAGGCGAACAGGGCTTTGATGAAAAAGAGGAATTGCCGCAGCAGGGGCGTCAGTATCTCATCCAGCACGCCAAGAAACAAAAGCGCGAGCAGGATGAAGAAGCCGTAGCGCTCCACTTGCGCGAAGCGCCAGGCCGCGCGCGGCGGCAGCAGGCTGACGACGATGCGCCCGCCGTCGAGCGGCGGCAGCGGCAGCAGGTTGAGCAGCATCAGCACGGCGTTGATGTTGATGCCGGCGCGCGCCATCTCGGCCATCGGCAGGCTGTAGGGATTCGGCGGCAGCGTCACGGCCAGCTTGAGCAGCGCCCCCCAGCCGAGCGCCATGACGAGATTGGCGGCGGGGCCGGCCGCCGCGACCCACAGCATGTCCTGCTTGGGCTTGCGCAGGCGGCCGAAATCGACCGGCACCGGCTTGGCCCAGCCGAACAGGAAGGCGCCCTGGCTGAACAGCAGGATCATCGCCGGCACCAGCAGCGTGCCGAGCGCGTCGATGTGCTTGAGCGGATTGAGCGTGATGCGCCCCATCTGCCAGGCGGTCGGATCGCCGAAATGACGCGCCACGTAACCGTGGGCCGCCTCGTGCAGCGTGATGGCGAAAAGCACCGGCAGGGCGTAGATCGCCAGCGTCTGGATGAAGTTTTCCATGGGAGCGGCGATTTTATTCGACCGCGAGGCCGAACGGCTCCAGCGGGCCGCGGCCGGCGCGCACCAGCTCGATCGCCCCGCCGACGAGGTTGATCACCGTCGTCATCCCGATCCCGCAGGGGCCGGCGTCGATCACCACGTCGACCAGCTTGTCGAGCTGGTCGCGAATGTCCTGGGGGTCGCACAGCGGCTCTTCCGCATCGGGCAGGATCAGGCTGGAGCTGAGGATCGGCTCGTCCAGTTCGGCCAGCAGCGCCAGCACCACCGGATGGTCGGGCACGCGCAGGCCGATGGTCTTGCGCTTCGGGTGCAGCACGCGGCGCGGCAGCTCCTTGGTGCCTTCGAGGATGAAGGTGTAGCTGCCCGGCGTCGCGGCCTTGAGCATGCGGTATTGGGCGTTGTCGACGCGCGCGTAGGTGGCGATCTCCGAGAGGTCGCGGCACATCAGCGTGAAGTGGTGGCGGTCATCCACGCCGCGAATGCGGCGGATGCGCTCCAGCAGGCCGGCATCGCCCAGATGGCCGCCGAGCGCGTAGGCCGAGTCGGTGGGGAAGACGGCCAGCCCGCCCTTGCGGATCATGTCCGCCGCCTGCGCGATCAGGCGGTGCTGGGGGTTCTGCGGATGAACTTCGAAATACTGGGCCATCGGCGCCTCAATCCCAGCGCGCCCAGACGGGCGTCAGGTCGGGCGGCAGCTGCGCCATGCGCCCGAGGTCGGTCCAGCTTTCGCCCGGGCCGTGGAAATCGGAGGCGCGCGAGGCGAGGAAGCCGAATTCGCGGGCGATGCCGGCGAATTCGCGCTGCTCGGGCTCGTTGTGGGAACCCGAGACGACCTCGATGCCCTCCCCGCCCAGATCCTTGAAGGCGGCGAACAGCTCGCGCCGCTCGGCCGGCGTCAGGCGGTAGCGTCCCGGATGGGCGATCACCGCGGTGCCGCCGGCCGCCTTGATCCAGCCGAGCGCCTCGGGCAGTTCGGCCCACGGATGGCTCACGTAGCCCGGCTTGTCCTTGGCCAGCCAGTGGTCGAAGACGCTCTTGACGTCCGGCGCGAAACCGCGCTCGACGATGTAGCGCGCGAAGTGGGAACGCGAAATCAGCGCCGGGTTGCCGGCATGTTTGAGCGCGCCCTCGTAGGCGCCGTCGATGCCCACCTTGGCCAGTTCGGCCGCCATGCGCCCGGCGCGGGCGTCGCGCCCGCCACGCACGCGTCCCAGGCCGGCCACCAGATCCGGATGGCGATGGTCGAAATTCAGGCCGACGATATGCACGGTCTGGTCGTCGCCCCAGGACACGGAAATCTCCGTGCCGGTGACGAAGCGCAGGTTCACGGCCCGAGCCGCCGCGATGGCGGCATCGAGGCCGCCGATCTCGTCGTGGTCTGTCAGCGCGAGCAGGTCGACGCCGTTCGCATGGGCGCGCGCGACGATGTCCGCCGGGGCCAGCAGGCCGTCGGATACGGTGGAATGACAGTGGAGGTCGGCGTTGGCGGCGTTCATCACGTTCCTTTGACAGCGTAGATGGCCGGCAGGTTGCGCCACGCGCCTTTCGCGTCCATGCCGCAGCCGAACACGAAGCGGTCGGGCAGCTTCACGCCGACGAAGTCGGCGGCGACCGGCTTCGGCCGCCCCAGCTCCTTTTCCGCCAGCACCGCGAGCAGGCAGGCGCTGGCGCCCTGCGCCAGCAGGTGGGCCTTGATCGCCGCCAGCGTGATGCCCTCGTCGAGGATGTCGTCGAGCACCAGCACCGTGCGCCCGGTCACCGGCGTGCGCGGCTCGGCCAGCCAGCGCAGTTCGCCGCCGCCCAGCACGTCGCCGTAGCGGGTGGCGTGCAGGTAGTCGCATTCGAGCGGGAACGGCAGCTTCGGCAAAATCTGCCCGGCGAACACCACCGCGCCGCCCATCACCGTCAGCACCAGCGGGTAACTGTCGGCCGCGCGCGCGGTGATCTCCTCCGCCAGACGCTCCACGGCGGCGGCAATGGTGGCTGCCGGGCAGACCAGGTCGGCCTCGGCCAGCATCGCGCGGGCGGCTTCCGGCGTCATGCAGCGTTCTCCCGGCGGCGCAAGTATTCGGCAAATTCGGCGCCGACCTCGGGGTGGCGCAGGGCATGTTCGACGGTCGCCTGCAGATAACCCAGCTTGGAGCCGCAGTCGTAGCGCACGCCGTCGTAGCGGTAAGCCAGCACCTGCTGATCGGCCAGCAGCGCGGCGATCGCGTCGGTGAGCTGGATCTCGCCGCCGGCGCCCGGTGTGGCGTTCTCGAGATGATGGAACACGCGCGCCGTCAGCACGTAGCGGCCGACCACGGCCAGCGTCGACGGCGCGTCCTCCGGCCTCGGCTTCTCGACGATGGCATCGACGCGCTCGACGCGCTCGGCCAGCGGATGCGCGGCGACGATGCCGTAGCTCGCCGTGTCCGCGCGCGGCACGTCCTGCACGCCCAGCACCGAGCAGCGGTAGTAGTCGTAGGCCTCCACCATCTGCTTCATCACCGGCACCTCGCCATCGAGCAGGTCGTCGGCGAGCAGGACGGCGAAGGGATCGTCGCCGACCACCGGCCTGGCGCACAGCACCGCATGGCCGAGCCCGAGCGCCTCGGCCTGGCGGATGTAGATGCAGTTGATGTTCTTCGGCAGCAGCTTGCGCACGTATTCGAGCATCTGCGTCTTGCCGCGCCGCTCCAGCTCGCTCTCCAGCTCGTAGGCCTTGTCGAAATGGTCCTCGATGGCGCGCTTGGAACGGCCGGTGACGAAGATCATGTCGGTGATGCCGGCGGCGACCGCCTCCTCCACCGCATACTGGATCAGCGGCTTGTCGACGATCGGCAGCATCTCCTTCGGACTCGCCTTGGTGGCGGGCAGGAAGCGCGTGCCCATGCCGGCCACGGGGAATACGGCTTTGGTGACTTTATTCATGTTCGAGCAACTCCCTGAATCGCGATTCGTCGAGGATGGTAACGCCCAACTCCTGCGCCTTCGTCAACTTGGAGCCGGCCTCGGCGCCGGCCACCACGTAATGGGTCTTCTTCGACACCGAGCCGGCCACCTTGCCGCCCCGCGCCTCGATCATGGCCTTCGCCTCCTCGCGCGCTAGCGTCGGCAGCGTGCCGGTCAGCACGAAGGTCCTGCCGGCGAGCGGCAGGTCGACGGCTATGCCGTCCATCTCCACCGGCACCACGCCGGCGTTAAGCAGGTCATTGATGACGTCAAGATTGTGTTGTTCGGCGAAAAAGTGACGGATTGATGCGGCCACCACCGGGCCAACGTCGGGTACCTGCACCAGCACTTCCTTGTCTGCTGCCATGAGGGCGGCCAGTGAGCCAAAGTAACGCGCGAGATCCTTCGCCGTCGCTTCACCGACATTGCGGATTCCTAAAGAAAAAATAAAACGCGCTAGGCTTGGATGCTTGCTCTTTTCTATAGCAGAAAGCAGATTAGAAGCTGACTTTTGCCCCATTCGCTCTAGACCCGAAACAGTGTCAAGGTCGAGACGATATAGATCAGCAGGAGACTTAACTTTTACATTGTCGACCAATTGATCGACAAGTTTTTCACCTACGCCTTCAATGTCCATGGCACGACGAGATGCAAAATGCAATAGCGCCTGCTTCCGCTGTGCTAAACAATAAATTCCTCCTGTACAGCGAGCAATCGCCTCATCCTCCGGTTTTTCAATCGCAGAATGACAAACAGGACAATCAGGATAGTTTTCAGATAACTTCCAAGCTGGATATAACGGCTCAATCAAGTCTCTCAACGGCCGCTTTTCCAACACGACAGATACCACTTCGGGTATCACGTCGCCTGCACGACGCACTATCACAGTGTCTCCGACCCGAACATCCTTCCGCCGCACCTCATCTTCGTTATGTAGGGTGGCGTTGGTGACAGTTACCCCGCCAACAAACACTGGTGCCAGTCTTGCTACTGGCGTAATCGCTCCAGTGCGGCCAACCTGCACTTCGATTGCCTCAACAACAGTTAACGCCTCTTCTGCTGGATACTTGTGTGCCACAGCCCAGCGTGGTTCGCGAGTGACAAAACCTAGTCGTTGTTGTTGTGCGAGTGAATTAACCTTGTATACGACACCATCGATATCAAAAGGCAAGCTGTCTCGCAATTCACGGATACGTTGGTGATAGGCAATCAGGCCTTCTGCGCCCTCCACTACGGCACGATACTCACTCACCGGGAGACCAAAAGCAGCTAGTGCATCTAGCACGCCACTTTGGGTTAATGGCATATCCCACCCCTTAACCTCACCAAAACCATACGCAAAAAAAGACAAGGGGCGCTGCTTTGTGATTTTGGGATCAAGAAGACGGATACTGCCGGCTGCCGCATTACGAGGGTTAACCAACGTAGGCATCCCATGGGCGCGCTGGCGAGCGTTATATCGCTCGAAACTAGGGCGACTCATATAAACCTCACCGCGAACTTCCAACACTTGCGGGGCTTGCCCAAGTAGTCCTAACGGAATTTCGTGAATAGTTAGAACATTAAGAGTAACGTCTTCTCCCCACTCCCCATCGCCTCTGGTTGCCGCGTTAACCAATTTGCCTCGTTCATACCGAAGATTTATTGCAAGCCCATCGAACTTCAACTCTGCGCAATACTCAACCAAGGGATCACTGTCTGCTAGGCCGAGTTCCTTGCGAACCTTCGCATCGAATGCTCTAGCGCCAGAAGGTTCGGTATCGGTTTCCGTCCGAATAGAGAGCATCTGGACAGCATGCTTAATAGGTAGCAATCCTTGTTGCGGTTCCCCTCCAACTCGGCGACTCGGAGAATCTAACGACAACAGTTCGGGATATTTTGTCTCCAGCGCCTGCAACTCACGGAACAACCTATCGTATTCGGCGTCCGGAATAGACGGGTTGGCGAGCACATAGTAGGCGTGGTTGTGGCGCTCGATCTCGGCGCGCAGGAAGGCCGCGCGCGCGGCGGGACTGGCGGCAGCTGCGTCGGGCATCAGGCGAAAAGGCGCAGGGCGCGCACGCCTCCGGCGGGAATGTCGATGGCCGCCATCTTCGCCTGCAGCTCGCCGATGCGGCCACGGATGGCGTCGATGGTGGCGTCGGCCAGCGGCTTGCGGTGAGCGTCGACGAGCTGGCCACCGACCGCCTCGGCGCACGCGCGCGCGCAGGCGATCATGCGGTCGAAGCCCGCCGCGCCGTCGGCGACGCGCGGCACGTCGAGGCTGAACAGCAGGTCGGTCAGAACCGCCGCGTCGAGTTGCGCGGCGGAAAGCTCCGGCGCGCCCCGGCAGACCAGCGCGAACACTTCCGCGCCCGCCGCATCCGTGGCGACGAAACGCTCGCCTTCCAGCCGCAGGCCGGCGGCCTCGATGGCGGGCCGCAAGCGGGCGCCGGGCATCTCGCTCAGGCTGCCCTCGCGCGGCACGACATGCAGCGCCAGCTGCAGGTCGACGCCGGCGCAGAAAGCGTCGAGTTCATTGGCGCGCGCCAGCACCGGCGCGGTCTCGGGCAACTCGACCAGGCCGGCGAAGCGCTGCGCCAGCTGGTGCATGCCGCCAAGGAAATCGGTCAGCGTCGCTTCGCTGACCACGCCGCCGCGGTCGACCAGTTGCAGGGCGGCGGCGAGCTGGGTCACCGCGCCGGGGTCCTGGGGCGTCAGCGCGCGCCAGCGCCCGCTCTTCGCATCGAGGCCGAGCCACTGCACGGGCTTGTCGAGCCGGCCGGCCCAGGCCGACTGCTCGGCCCACAGCAGGGCGGCGGACACGGCATCGACGAACTCGATGCGCAGCAGGCAGTCGGCGCGGCCGTCCGCCCACTCGGCGGGCAGCGGCGCGGCGGGCTGGGCGGTATCCGGCTCGCTTTCCGCGACGGCGGCGGCAGCGGCGAACACCGGTTCGGCGCGCTCGACGGGCTCGGCACGCTCCGGCGGCGGCGCGCGCCCGGCCATCAGCACGTCGGCATCCGCCGCGTCCTGCGCCGGCAGCATGGCTTCGGCGCGACGACGCTGCTGCCGCTCCTGCCAGAGGTTGTAGCCCCAGACGCCCGCCACCAGCAGGGCGCCGAAACCGATCAGTGCGATCTGCAACTCGCTCATCACGCCGCCTCCTTGTCGGTCATGCGCAGCGCCTCGTCGATATCCACCTCGACCACGCGCGACACGCCCTGCTCCTGCATCGTCACGCCGATGAGCTGCTGGGACATCTCCATGGTGATCTTGCTGTGGGTGATGAAGACGAACTGGGTCTGGCGCGACATGCGCTTCACCATTTCGCAGTAGCGCACGGTGTTCGAATCGTCGAGCGGCGCATCCACCTCGTCGAGCATGCAGAACGGCGCCGGGTTGAGCTGGAACAGCGCGAAGACGAGCGCGATGGCCGTCAGCGCCTTTTCGCCGCCCGACAGCAGGTGGATCGTCGAATTGCGCTTGCCCGGCGGCTGCGCCATGATCTGGATGCCGGCGTCGAGAATCTCGTCGCCGGTGAGGATCAGCTTTGCCTCGCCGCCGCCGAACAGCTCGGGGAACAGCGTGCCGAAGCTGGCGTTCACCTTGTCGTAGGTCTCCTGCAGCTGCTCGCGCGTCTCGCGGTCGATGCGGCGGATCGCGTCCTCCAGCGTGTTGATCGCGGTGGTCAGATCGCCCGACTGCTCATCGAGGAAACCCTTGCGCTCCTGCGCGCTCGCCAGCTCGTCGAGAGCCGCCAGGTTGACCGGGCCGAGCGCCTCGATCTCGCTCGTCAAGCGCGTGATGTCGCCCTGCAGGGTGCCGTCGCGCAGACCCGGCGTCAGCTCGGCGGCCAGCGCTGCCTCGTCCTCGGGACTGACGACATGCGCCTCGATCAGGCGTTCCTGGAACTGCTCGACGTTGAGGTGCGCCGCCTGTTCCTTGAGCCTGAGGTCGTTGATCTTGTCGCGCGCCGGCTGCAGGCCCTGTTCGAGCTTGAGGCGCTCCTCGTCCACGCCGCGCAGCTGGGCCGCCGCGGCTTCCAGCGCGTCGCGCCGTCCCGCCAGCGCCGACTCCTGCGTGCCGCGCACCGCGAGCGCCGCCTGCAACTGTTCCTGGATCACCGCGTCGCTGATCGCCGCGAGATCCTGCGCCGCCGCAGCCCGGTCGGCCGCCACCTGAGCGAGCTGGGCCTTCGCCGTCTCGGCGGCGCGCGCGTTGTCGGCCAGCTTGGAATGGCATTCCTTCTCGGAATAGCCCGCGTCCTGCGCCTCGCGCGCCAGCTGGTGTTCGAGCGCGCGCGCCTCGCGCAACGCCGTGTCGCGATTACGCTGAAGTTCGAGCGCGGCATCCATGCGGCCGCGCGCGACTTCGAGCGCCTCGCGGCAGCGGGCGATCTCCTCCTCGGCACGGGCGAGCGCGATGCGCTCTTCCTCCTCGATGCGCGCGATCTCGTCGAGATCGCGCGTCATCTGGCCGGCGCGCTCGTCGTAACGGCTCTGTGCCTCCCGCAGCTTGAGCGCCGCCACCTGCGCGGCATGCAGGCGCTGCTGCGCCTCCTGCGCGGCGCGGCGCGTCTCGGCCAGCCGCTGCGAGCCGGCGGCGACGGCGGCCTCGGCCGCCTCCTGCGCCTCGCGCGCCTCTCCCTCGACCTCCTCGAAAGCCATGATCTGCGTCGCCAGCTCGTCGATCTCGCGCTGGCGCTCGATCACGCCGTGCGTCTTCGCATCGGGCGCATACAGCGTCAGGCCGTGCGGCGTGGCCAGATGGCCGGCGCGGCTGACGCACCAGCCCGCCGCCGTCGTCAGCGCGGCGTCATCCGCGACGACGCGCACCTCGCCCAGCCATTCGTCCAGCACCGCCGCCCAGCGTGCGTCGGCGCACTTGACCTTGCCGCGCAGGCTGTCGCCGGCCGCGACACGCGCGGCCTCCGCGCCCAGCCGCGCCAGCGCCACGGTGACCGGCGGCGGCGAGGCCAGCGCCAGCGTGAATTGTTCGCCGTCGGCCGGCAGCGCCATCAGGCGCTCGCGCAGCACCGCCTCGACGGCGGTCTCCCAGCCCTGCTCGACTTGCAGCCCGTGCCAGAGCGGCTCCGCGTCCTGCAGGCCGAGGTCGGACAGCCAGCCCGACAGGTCGCCGCCCTGCCCCACCCGCGCCTGCAACTGCGCCAGCGCGTCATGACGCGCTTTCGCCGAGGTCACGCTGCGGTGCGCGGTCTGCAACGACTCGCGGGCATGGCGCAGGGCCGCTTCGAGTTCGGGCTGGCGGGCCTGAAGTTCGGCCAGCTGGTCCTGCGCCTGGTCGAGGGCGCCTTCGGCCAGCGCCTCGGCTTCCTGCGCGCCGGCGAGCTGCACCGGATCGGGCGCGTTCAGGCCCGCGCGTTCGGCGTCGATGCGGCCGCGGCGCTGGGCAAGGTTGTCGAGCGCGCGCAGCGCGTGGCCGCGGTCGGCCTCGGCGAGGCGCAGCCCCTGCTCGGCGGCGTTGAGCGCCTTGCGCGCCTCGCCGGCCTGCGCCTCGGCTTCCTTCACCGCGTCTTCCGCCTCGGGCAACCGCGCGGCGGCCTCCTCGTGGCGGGCGGCGGCCGTCAGGGCGCGTTCGCGCGAATTCTCCAGCAGCGACTTCCAGCGGAATTCCTCTTCCTCGACGCGGCGCACCTCCCCCGACCAGTGCTGGTCCTGCGCGTCGAGCTGGGCGAGGCGGCTTTCCAGCCGCAGGCGCGCGTCGCGCAAATGGGCGATCTCGGATTCGAGGCGCTTCACCTCGGAATTGGCCGAATACATCTCGGCCTGCGCGGCGTGCAGCGCGTCGGACGCGGCGAAATGCGCCTCGCGCATCTGCTCCACGCGCGCCTCGATCTCGCGCAGCGCGGCCGTCTCGGCCTCGACGCGGTTGATCTGCTCGGCCACCAGACGCTCGAGCTTAAGAGCTTCAGCCTGCGCGTCGTTGCGCTTCTTGAGCCACAGCAGGCTCTGGCGACGGTTCAACTGCTCGTGCAGCGCGCGATATTGGCGCGCCACCTCGGCCTGCCCCTCCAGCCGCGTCACCTGGCTTTCCAGCTCGCCACGGATGTCGTCGACGCGCGCAAGGTTTTCGCGGGCGTCCTCCAGCCGGCCCTCGGTCTCCTTGCGGCGCTCCTTGTATTTGGTCACCCCCGCCGCCTCTTCGAGGAAGAAGCGCAGCTCGTCCGGCTTGGCCTCGACGATGCGCGAAATCATGCCCTGCCCGATGATCGCGTAGGCGCGCGGGCCGAGGCCGGTGCCGAGGAACAGGTCGATCACGTCGCGGCGGCGCACGTGCAGGTTGTTGATGTAGTAGCTCGAATTGCCCTCGCGGTCGAGGATGCGCTTCACCGTGATCTCGGCGTATTGCGACCACTGGCCGGCGGCGCGGCCCTCGGCGTTGTCGAAGAACAGCTCGACGCTGGCGCGGCCAACCTCCTTGCGGTTGCCCGAGCCCTTGAAGATCACGTCCTGGATCGACTCGCCGCGCAGTTCGGATGCCTTCGACTCGCCCAGCACCCAGCGCACCGCGTCGATGATGTTCGACTTGCCGCAGCCGTTCGGGCCGACGACGCCCGCGAGCTGGCTGGGGAACAGGACGGTGGTCGGCTCGACGAAGGACTTGAAGCCGGCGATCTTGAGCTTGGTCAGGCGCACGTCAGGAATCTGGGCTGGAAACGAAGCGGCCGATTATAAACGGGCAGCCCCGCGAACCCGGAACAGGTTATCCACAGGAAAGTCAGCCCCGGCGGGACGGCGCGGCAGCGCAGCTTGCCAACGGCATGGAGGGCCGCTATGCTCCCGCGGCAAGCTTGGCAACCGCCCTCGCACCCATGGAAGACAGGCCATGCCCCCCGTCAGACCCATTTATTGCCTGACCGCTTGATGAGGCACTAAAAAAATGCATTGCACTGAATCAAAAAGATTTCGCCAATGACAATCAGGCCAAATGCGAAACATGACGCAATATTTCCCGTCAATTAGGAAGCCTACTTTACGTTGGGCAGCAGGAGACAATCATGGCTGATGGCGTCGAACTCAGGGCCGGAATAGATGCAGAGACTGTCCGTGGCCTGCTATTGATTAATGGAGGAGGCGCGGTTGCGTTGCTCGCCTTCCTGGCAGGAATCATTGCGAAACCGGAGCTCGCTGTATTGGCCCGCGCAATTATCTGGAGTGTCTTCACTTTTCAACTTGGCCTTGTCGCCGCAGTAATTCATAACCGGTTTCGTCGGCTGTGCTCCTTGGAGTACGCCAAGAAGCCAGAGAACCGCAAGAAGTGTTCGCTGTTCGGCCACGTCTTCAAAGAGCCTTGTATTTGTCACTGGAGCATTGGTTTCATGTGGGCCTCAATCGGAGCGTTCCTAATTGGGGGCCTGCTCGTGCTTGGGGCGGGGTTATGCGTACTCCGCTAATTCCGCTGCCCAACCCATCCATCGAGAGGGACCGCCTATCGGCGGCCCCTCATGTCAAACATTGGGCATCGCAACCGCCGCACATGCTTAGATGAGGTCGCGTATGGAAAGCCAGCAGTCTTTGCTCGGGCAGCAACTCGAACACGACACAAGAATGCGCGTCATTGACCGCATGCACGAGTTGATGGTCCAAGGTGGGAAAGGCTTGAGCATCCTCAACGGTGGCGCCGTTGTCGCAATGCTTGCCTTCGTTCAAGCATTGATGGAGAAGCCGGCGTATGGAGTATTTAAACCCTTTGCGTTGGCTGCGCTGTCTTGCTTTCTCATCGGCGCATTTCTCGCTGCCGTCGCTTTTTTCTTCCATCACACCTACGTTAATCACGCTTTCAACGACTCCGGACGCCAGAAGCTATGGCGAAGAGTGGTATGGGGAATCTTGATTGCTTCTGCGTCGTGCGCATTTGTCGGCGGCGGCGTAGTAACTGCTGGAATATGTGTCGCAACCTAAAGCGATGCCCAACCCATCATTCCACCGGACCTGCGCGAAAAGCCGCGCTGGCCGCTCACTTCCACGTTAATCCGAAAAGTCAGCCCCCACAGCACGGCGACAACATCACCGCCCACCGCCCAATGATCGACTTCCCCGCCCTCTTCGCCGCCGCGCTGGTTTGCGGGGCGGCCATCGTCAGCCCGGGGCCGAACTTCGTGGCGGTGACGCACCGCGCGGTGGCGGCGACGCGCGCCGAGGCATTGGCGCTGGCGCTGGGGGTGGCGAGCGTGAGCGCGCTGTGGGCGACGGCGGCGCTGTTCGGACTGGGGCTGCTGTTCACCCTGTTCCCATGGCTGTTCTGGACGGTGAAACTGCTGGGGGCGGCCTATCTGGCGTGGCTGGGCCTGCGGCTGCTGCGCGGCGCGGGGGCGCCGCTGCCGGAGGATGCTGCCGGCGCGCCGCGCTCGACGCTGGCACGCGCCTTCCGCAGCGGCATGCTGACGAACCTGTCGAACCCGAAGGCGATGGCGTTCTACGGCTCGGTGTTTTCAGCCTTCGTGCCGGCGGGAGCGACGCTCGCCACGCAACTGGCGCTGATCGCCACGGTGGGGAGCATCGCCACGCTCTGGTATGGCGGCGTGGCATGGTTCCTCGCAGATGCGCGCGCGGCGCGCGCCTACCGCCGCGCCCGGCGCCCCATCGAGGGCGGCTGCGGGTTGCTGCTGATCGGGCTAGGGCTGCGGCAGGCCTTCGCGCGAAGTTAGGCGGAAAAAGTCAGCTCCGGCGGGACGGCGCGGCTGCATCAGCCCGAGCTGATTTGACAAGCGTTCCCCATCCGCCGAAGATTCGCCCCCTTCATTGCCCTTCCCATGAGAATTCCCATGCTGTCTACAGGCTCTTCCGCTGCCGCCGCCCCCCGCCCCCTGCCGCCCGCGCTCGATACCGATGCCGTCGAGGCGCTGTTCGCCCTGCCCTTCGCCGACCTGCTGTTCCGCGCGCAGGAGGTGCATCGCGCCAACTTCGATCCGAACCGTATCCAGCGTTCCTCGCTGCTGTCGATCAAGACCGGCGGCTGCTCGGAGGATTGCGGCTACTGCTCGCAGTCGGCGCGGCGCGACACGGAAACCGGCATCGAGCGCGGCAAGCTGCTCGAACTGGAGGAAGTGAAGGTCGCGGCGAAGGCCGCCAAGGACAGGGGCGCGACGCGCTTCTGCATGGGCGCGGCGTGGCGCGGCCCGAAGGAAGGCGACCTCGACAAGGTCATCGAGATGGTGCGCGCGGTGAAGGATCTCGGCATGGAATCCTGCCTGACGCTGGGCCTGCTCGGCGAAGGGCAGGCGGCGAAGCTCGCCGCCGCCGGCCTCGACTACTACAACCACAACCTCGACACCGGCGCCGAGTTCTACGACCAGGTCATCACCACCCACAGCCAGCAGGCGCGCATGGAAACGCTCTCCAGCGTGCGCGATGCCGGCATGAAGATCTGCTGCGGCGGCATCATCGGCATGGGCGAATCGCGCCGCGTGCGCGCCGCGCTGATCGCGCAATTGGCGAACCTCGATCCCGCGCCCGAATCGGTGCCGATCAACCACCTCATCGCGATCCCCGGCACGCCGCTGGAAAACGCGCCGCCGCTCGACCCCTTCGAGTTCGTGCGCACCATCGCCGCCGCGCGCATCGCGATGCCGGCTTCATGGGTCCGCCTCTCCGCCGGCCGCCAGCACATGAGCGACGAGTTGCAGGCCCTGTGCTTCCTCGCCGGCGCGAATTCGATCTTCTACGGCGACAAGCTGCTGACCTCCGGCAACCCGGAGGCGGAGCGCGACGAGGCGCTGTTCGCGCGCCTGGGTCTTACTGGCTGCTGATCAGCAGTTCGGCGAGCCGACCGAGGCCCGCCGCATCGTCGCGCCGCAGCGCGATCACGGGAACCGCCCCGACATGCGGGCGCAGCGAGGCCAGCGTGTCGTCGAGGCTCACCGCGCTCCCCGCCGATTCATTGACGACCAGCGCCGCCGGCACGACGCCGGCCTCGCGCAGCGCGGCGAGCGCCGTCAGCGCATGCGAGAGCGCGCCGAGATGGCTGCCGCAGACCAGCAGCGCCGGCACATTCAGCGCCGCGATCCAGTCGCGCACGGTGTGGCGCGCGTCGAGCGGCACCATCGTCCCGCCGATGCCCTCGATCAGCAGCAGGCCGTCGCTGCTTGCGATCGCGTCGCGGCACCAGTCGACGAGCGCATCGAAGTCGATGGCCTTGCCTTCCTTCGCCGCCGCGAGGTCGGGCGAAAGCGGCGCGGCATAGGTCCACGTCGTCGGCCGGGCGCCGATTATTGCGGCATCCGATTCCGCGTGGCGCGCCGGGTCGTGGCCGCTCATCACCGGCTTGAGCGCGCGCGCCGCCACCCCGCGCGCGCGCCAGGCGGCGAGCAGGCCGGCGGTCAGCCAGGTTTTGCCGAGGTCGGTGCCCGTGGCGGTAATAAAATAGGCTTTGCCCATACGCGCATTTTCCCCCATTCCACATGACCTGCATCGATTCCCTCTGGCTGCCCTACACCCAGATGGCCACCGCGCCCGCGCCGCTGCCGGTCGTCGGGGCGGCGGGCGTGCGGATCAGGCTCGCCGACGGGCGTGAGCTGATCGACGGCATCTCCTCGTGGTGGACGATGTGCCACGGCTACCAGCACCCGCATATCAAACAGGCGGTGGCGGCGCAGCTCGACACGCTGTCGCACGTGATGTTCGCCGGTCTTGTTCACGAACCGGCGCTGACGCTGGCGCGCCGGCTGGCGGCGCTGCTGCCGGGGCACCTGGAGCGCGTGTTCTTCTCCGAATCCGGCTCGGTGGCGGTGGAAGCGGCGCTCAAGATGGCCGTGCAGTATTGGCGCAACCGCGGCGAAAACCGGCACCGCTTCGTCGCCTTCAGGGATGGCTACCACGGCGACACGCTGGGCGCGCTGTCGGTGACCGATCCCGGCTGCGGCTTCCACGACGCGCTGGCCGGCTACCGCGTGCCGCAGATCTTCGCCGAGCTGCCGCGCGACGCCGCCACGCGGGCGGCGCTCGACGCCCTGCTGGCAGATCGCGCGATCGCCGCCGTCATCGTCGAGCCGCGCGTGCAGGGCGCGGGCGGCATGCGCTTCCACGATGCCGCGACCTTGCAGGCCATTCGCGGCGCCTGCGACGCACACGGCGTGCTGATGATCGCCGACGAGATCATGACCGGCTTCGGCCGCACCGGCACGCTGTTCGCTTCGCCGCCCGGGGCCGTGCCCGACATCCTCTGCCTGTCGAAGGCGCTCACCGGCGGCACCCTGCCGCTGGCCGCCACAATTGCCTGTGATCATGTTTTTGCCGCCTTCTGCTCCGAACGCGGCGAGGACGCCTTCATGCACGGCCCGACCTTCATGGCCAACCCGCTGGCCTGCGCCGCCGCCAATGCCTCGCTCGACCTGTTCGAACGCGAACCGCGCCTGCGGCAGGTCGCCGCCATCGAGGCGCAGCTGGCGCGCGAGCTGGAGCCCTGCCGCGCCCTGCCCGGCGTCGCCGACGTGCGGGTGATGGGCGCCATCGGCGTCGTGCAGCTCGACCGGCCCGTCGCGGCGGCGCTGCGCCCCGCCTTCGCGGATCGCGGCGTCTGGGTGCGGCCCTTCGGCGACGTCGTCTACCTGATGCCGCCCTTCGTGATCGAACCGGCCGACCTCGCCACGCTCACCGCGGCCGTGTGCGAGGTGGTGGCGGAATCCGCCATGAAAGCGCCATGCCAAGTCTCGACGCCCTGATCGCGCCGCGCCTCGCTGAACTGGAAGCGGCCGGGCTGCGCCGCGTCCTGCGCGTCCATGATCCCGCGCTGATCGACGTCGCCTCGAACGACTACCTCGGCCTGTCGCGCCATCCGGCGCTGATCGAACGCGCCTGCGCATGGACGCAGAAGCATGGCGCCGGCAGCCGCGCGTCGCGGCTCGTCACCGGCACCAGCGCCGAGCTGCTGGCGCTGGAGGAGAAACTCGCGCGCTTCAAGGGTACCGAGGCGGCGCTGGTCTTCGCCACCGGCTACCAGCTCAACAGCTCGGTGCTGCCGGCACTGCTCGAACTGGGTAATAAACCGCTCGTCTTCACCGACCGCCTCAACCACGCCAGCCTGCATGCCGGCCTCTCCGGCGTAAGGCAGATCCGCTTCCGCCACAACGACCTCGCGCATCTCGAGGAGCTGCTGGAGACGCATCCGGGCGAATGCCGCTGGATCGTCACCGAATCGGTCTTCAGCATGGACGGCGACCGCGCCGACGTGCCCGCGCTGGCGGCGCTGGCGGAGAAACACGGCGCCTTCCTCTACCTCGACGAGGCGCACGCCACCGGCGTGCTCGGGCCGCAGGGAAAGGGATTGTCGGAAGGTCGGGCGACGGTGACGATGGGCACGCTAGGCAAGGCGCTCGGGGGCGCGGGCGCCTATGTCGCCGGCTCGCGCGCGCTGATCGACTGGCTCGTGAATCGCTGCGGCGGCTTCATCTACAGCACCGCGCCGGCCCCGGCCGCGCTGGGCGCGCTCGACGCGGCACTCGAACTCGTGCCGGGCATGGACGCCGAGCGCGCGCGGCTGGCGCGCATGGGCGAGACGCTGCGCGCCGCCTTGCACGCCACGGGCCTCGACACGCTGGCCTCGACGACGCAGATCGTGCCCGCCGTCCTGGGCGACGCTGCGCGCGCGCTCGCCGCCGCCGATGCCCTGCGCACCGCCGGCATCCTCGCCGTCGCCATCCGCCCCCCGACGGTGCCGGCCGGCGGCGCGCGGCTGCGCTTCGCGCTCTCGACCGCGCTCTCCGATGGCGAGTTCGAGCGCGTGCTGGCGGCGGTGGGCAGGCTGTGACCACGGTCATCCTCGTCCACGGCTGGGGTTACGACGCCAGCCTCTGGGACCCGGTGCGCGCGCGGCTCGACCCCGCCTTGCGGGTCGAAACCCTCGACTTCGGCTTCTTCGGTGCCGAAAAAAAAGCCAGCGCCGGCGGGACGGCGACGCTGGCCGTCGGCCACTCCCTCGGCGCGCTGTGGTGGCTCGCGCAGGCGGAAATGCCCTGGCGGCGGCTGCTGTGCATCAACGGCTTTCCGCGCTTTCTCGCCGCGCCGGACTTCCCCTTCGCCATCGCGCCGCGCGTACTGGCGCGCATGCGTTCGCAGTTCGCCAGGGATCCCGCCGGCGTGCTCAAGGATTTTCACGCGCTGTGCGGCGCCAGTGGAACATGGGCGCCGGCCGGCACGCCGGACCATGAGCGCCTCGCCGCCGGCCTCGGCTGGCTGGCCAACTGGGACGGCCGCGCGACGCTCGCCGCGCGCGCCCCCGACGTCTTCGCGCTGGCGGGCTGCGACGACCTCATCGTGCCGCGCTCGATGAGCACCCCGGCCTTCGCCGGCCTGCCGTCCGGCCACCTGGCCTTCGGCGAAGCGCCGGGCCACCTGCTGCCCGTCGTCGAGCCCGATCTGTGCGCTCAATGGATCGCAAGGCTGGCGGCATGAGCGATTTCGGCACACGCGTCGCCGCGCGTTTCGATGCGGCCGTCGCCGGCTACGACGCACATTCGGCCGCGCAGCGCCACGCCGCGCAGCGGCTCGCCGAACGCCTCGCGCCGCTGGGCCTGTCGCCGCGCCCGCGCGTGCTGGAGATCGGCTGCGGCACCGGCCACCTCACCGCATTGCTGGCGCTGCACCTGCCCGGCGCGGCGATCCGCGCCACCGACCTCGCCCCGGCGATGGTGGCGGCCTGCCATGCGCGACTGGGCGCGAACCCGCATCTCGACTTCGCGGTGATGGACGGCCGCCGTCCCGCCGGAACTGACTTTTTCGATGTGATCTGCGGCAATCTGGTCGCGCAGTGGTTCGACGACCTGCCCGGCGCCTGCGCCCGGCTCGCCGCGCGGCTCGCGCCCGGCGGCGCGCTGCTGCTCAGCCTGCCCGGCGGCGAGACTTTCCGCGAGTGGAAGGCCGCCCACGCACGGCTCGGCCTCGTGCCCGGCACGCTTCCGCTGCCGACACCGCAAGCCTGCCGTGCCGCCCTGCCCGGCAACACGCATGTCGACGTCGAGCACTGGCTCGACCGTCCGGCCGACGGCCTCGCCTTCCTGCGCTCCCTGCGCGCCATCGGCGCCGACACGGCCGCGCCCGGCCATGCGCCGCTGCCGCCGGCCGGGTTGCGCCGCGTGCTGCGCGAACTCGGCCCGGCGCCGACGCTCACCTACGAACTGATCTACCTGCTGCACCGCGCGTCATGACCCCCCGGAGCGCTTTCCTGCTCGGCGTGCGCGCCCTGCTGCCGATGCATCTGGGCGTCGCGCCCTTCGGCGTGATCTACGGCGTGGTCGCCCTGCAAAGCGGCATTCCGCCGCTGGCCGCCTTCCTGATGTCCTCGCTGCTGTTCGCCGGCTCGGCGCAGTTCCTGCTCGCCCAGCTCGTCGGTGCCGGCGCGCCAGCATTGCTCTCGATCGGCGCGGTCGGCCTCATCAACCTGCGCCACGCGCTCTACAGCGCCTCCGTCGCGCCGATCCTGCATGCGCTGCCGCGCCGCTGGAAGCTGCTGCTGGCCTACCTGCTCACCGACGAGGCCTACGCCGCCGCGATTCCCCATCTGCTGGAGCACCCGAAATCGCCGGTCGCGCACTGGATTCTCTTCGGCGCCGGCTTCGCGCTGTGGGCCGGCTGGCAGCTCGCCACGCTGGCGGGCGTGCTGCTCGGCACGCAGCTGCCCGCCGATCTCGGGCTCGACTTCGCGCTGCCGCTGACCTTCATCGCCATCGTCGTGCCACTGATCGACGGCCGCGCGCGGCTCGTCGCGGCGCTCGTCGCCGGCGTGACGGCGGTGCTGCTCGCGGCATTGCCATGGAAGACGGGGCTGTTCGTCGCCGCCCTCGCCGGACTGGCCGCGGGGGCCTGCGTCGGAGAAAAGCGATGAGCTGGCTCCCGCTCTGGATCGCCTGCGGCCTGGTCACCTTCGCGATCCGCTATTCCTTCATCGCCCTCGAAGGCCACTACAAACCGCCCGGCTGGTTCGTGCGCTGGCTGCCTTTCGTGCCGATCGCCGCGCTGACGGCGCTGACCGCGCCGGAGTTGCTGCTCGTCGCGGGGGAAATGCGCATCGCCGACAATCCGCGCCTGTGGGCCGGCCTCGTGGCCGTCGCCATCGCCGCGCGCTGGCGGAACACCCTGCTCACCATCGGCGGCGGCTTCGCCGCACTGGTCCTATTTCGCTGGCTCGCATCGCTATAAGAAGCGATGCCGAGAACATATTTTTTGTCTTTCCCGACGGTCGCCCGGGATGCCGGCGCCTATAATCCATCCTACACAATAAGTCATAGAACTGAGGGTGCAGGACATGTTGCGCATCGACGATATTCTGGTCTGGCTGGCCGTGGCCACGGGAGGCGCGCTCTGGCTGTGGGGCGCGCTCGGATCCGGCCCGACGCCGCATCTCGCGCTGCTGCCCGTCGTCCTGCTGTGCGCGGCGATCTTCTTCTCGCGCCGTGAACGGCGACGCTGGAAGGCGCGCCAGACCGCCTACATGCGCGAACTGACGCTCGTCATGAACGAATACAACGCCCTCTCGAACGAGGCGATGGCGCACGCCGACGCGCAGTTCTCCGCCCTGGAAAAGGAGATGGACGAAGCGCGCACCGTCATCCGCGACTCGGTGATGAAGCTTTCCGGCAGCCTCACCGGGCTGGAGGCGCAATCCACCGACCAGCGCGAGGTGCTCAAGGCACTGATCGACGAGATGCTGGAAATGACCGGCTCGGACGACAGCAAGGCGCAGGAACAGGCCGGCCTGCAGCGCTTCTTCGACGAGACCAACGCGCTCATCAACGAGTTTTCGAGCAAGATGGACGAGCTGCGCGCCGTCAGCGCCGGCATCGCCGACAGTTTCGCGGAAATGCGCACGGAGGTCGCGCAGATCACCACGACGCTCGACGACGTCAGCGACATCACCAAGCAGACCGACCTGCTGGCGCTCAACGCCGCCATCGAGGCGGCGCGTGCCGGCGAGGCCGGCAGGGGGTTCGCGGTAGTCGCCGACGAGGTGCGCAAACTTGCGGCACGCACCGGCGGCTTCAACAACGATATCCGCCATGCGCTGGACGGCATGCTGAAGTCGCTGGAACACGTCGATGCCAAGGTCACCCGCGCGACGCACACCGACATGAGCGTCGTCGAGAAATCGAAGGACACCCTGCGCGCGCTCGGCGAGGAAATGATGGAGCTGACCGAAATGGCACGCTCCCACTCGCGCCACATCACCGGCGTCGCCGAGCAGATGCATCAGTTGACGCAGGAAGGCGTGCTGGCGATGCAGTTCGAGGACATCGTCAGCCAGATGATGGAGCGCATCACGAAAAAATCAATGAACGTCGGCGCCTACCTGCACGCCTTCCTCTCGCTGCATCACGACCAGGGTGAAACCGACGGCCTGCAGCGCTTCAGGCAGCGTTCGGAACGCCTGCTGAAGCTGATGGTGGATTCCCACCAGCAGCTCGACAACCTGCGGCCCGTCGGCAAGAGCGGCGCCCGCGCCGACGGCGGCAACGCGGACATCGAACTGTTCTAGGCTGCCCGGAAGGTTTCAGCCGGCGTAGCGCCGCACCAGCCCGGTGACGACGCCGTAGATCTCCAGTTCGCCCTGCGGCCTGATCACCGGGTAGGCGGGATTGCAGGGCTTGAGGATGAAGCGCCCCTTTTCCAACCCGAGCTCCTTGAGCGTGAATTCGTTGTCGACGATGGCGACGACGATGTCGCCCGACTTCGCGGCCTTCGTGCGCTCCACCACCACCAGGTCGCCGTCGTGGATGCCGGCGTCGATCATCGAATCGCCCTTCACCGGCACCATCACCGTGCGGGAAGGCTGGCGCACCAGATACTGGTCGATGAGGAACAGCTCGCCCTGCGAACCCTCGATCATGTCCGGGCCGCCGGCGCGCACCGCGACGTCGGCCAGCGGCCGCTCGAAGAAGCGCGGCGTCGGCATCCAGGCGTCGTCGTCGGGCGTGCGCTCGACGAAGCCGGCGCTTTCGAGGCGGAACAGCAGCTTCTTCGCCGCTGTCTTGGAAGCGAAGCCCATCAGCTCGGCGATGCGCTGCTGGGTGGGAATGCGCCGCGCATCGGCGTAATAGTCGCGCAAGCGGCCGAGATAGTCGTCGTCGCGGGAGGATTCGCGGGGAGGCATGGGGGGGCTCCGATCCTGTGGTGTCCAGACGCGCACCATGGTAGTGTCCCGACGGACACCTGTCAAGCCAAACCAAAAAGTCAGTCCCGGCGGGACGGCGGGGAATCAGCGGTCGAGCATTTCCCGCGCGTGCTCGCGGGTGGTGGCGGTGATCTTCACGCCGCCGAGCATGCGGGCGATCTCCTCGACGCGCCCTTCGGCGTCGAGCGGCAGGACGCGGCTGAGGGTGGCGCCGTCGCGCGTCTCCTTGGCGATCGACCACTGCCAGTCGGCGCGCGCCGCCACCTGCGGCAGGTGGGTGACGCACAGCACCTGGCGGTCGGTGCCGAGCTGGCGCAGCATCTGGCCGACGATCTCGGCGACGCGCCCGCCGATGCCGACGTCGACCTCGTCGAAGATCAGCGTGCCGGCGGCATGCGACTGGCTGGCGATGACCTGCAATGCCAGGCCGATGCGCGACAGCTCGCCGCCGGAGGCGACCTTGGCGAGCGGACGCGGCGGTTGCCCGGCGTTGGCGGCGACGAGGAACTCGACATTCTCCAGGCCATGGGCGGCGCCTTCGTCCAGCGGCGTCAGCGCGATCTCGAAACGCCCCCCCGCCATCGCCAGCTCCTGCATCGCGGCGGTGACGGCTTCGCCCAGCGCATGGGCGGCACGCTTGCGCTCCGCGCCCAGCTTCTCCGCCGCCTTGCGGTAGTCGGCGGCGGTCTGGCGTTCGCGCTCGGCCAGCGCGCCCGGGTCGGCGGCGAGGGTGAGTTCGACGAGCCGCGCCTCGCAGCGGGCGCGCACCTCGGGCAGTTCGTCCGGCGCGACGCGGTGCTTGCGCGCCATCTGCGTCACGGCGTCGATGCGGGCATCGAGTTCGCCGAGGCGCGCCGGATCGAGGTCGAGTCGCTCGCGATAGCGCCGCAAGGCCGTCGCGGCTTCTTCGAGCTGGATCAGCGCGCCCTCGAAAAGCTGCGCGGCATCGTCCAGCGCCGGATCGACGGCGGTCAGCTCGGTGAGCCGTCCGCTCGCATGCTGCAAGGTGGAAAGCGCGGGCGCCTCGCCCTCGTCGAGCGCGGCGAGCGCGGCTTCGCTGGCTTCGAGCAGGCTCGCGGCATGCGCGAGCCGCCGCTGCTCGGCTTCGGTTTCCCGCCAGTCCTTGGGGTCGAAGGCCAGTGCGGCGAGCTCCCTCGCCTGCCAGTCGAGCAGCTCCTTTTCGCGCCGCGCGGCCTCGACGTCCTGCTCGGCGAGCCGGCGCGCCTCGCGCGCCTTCTTCCAGGCCGCGAACAACGATGCCACCTCGCGCGCCAGCGCGGATGCGCCCGCATGGGCATCGAGCAGCGCGCGCTGGGCGTCGGCGCGCAGCAGCGAGTGGTGGGCATGCTGGCCGTGGATGTCGCACAGCAGGTCGGCCGCCTCGCGCAGCTGGCCGAGCGTGGCCGCCGTGCCGTTGAGCCAGGCGCGCGACTTGCCGCCGGCGTCGACCACGCGGCGCAGGAGGCAGGCATCCGTGTCGAAGTCGTTGGCGGCCAGCCAGCGCGCCAGATCGGAGTCGGGCGCGACGGCGAACTCGGCGGTGATGTCGGCCCTTTCCGCGCCGTTGCGCACGACGCCGGCTTCGGCGCGCTCGCCGAGCGCGAGGGAAAGCGCATCGACGAGGATGGACTTGCCGGCGCCGGTCTCGCCGGTGAGCGCGCCGAAGCCGTCCGCGAATTCGAGTTCGAGCCGGTCGACGATGACGAAATCGCGGATGGCGAGACGCAGCAGCATGGCAATCAGCGCCTTGGCGTGGCGCTCCAGTGCAGCTTTTCGCGCAGCATGGCGAAGTAGCTGTAGCCGGGCGGGTGCAGCAGGGTCACGTTGTGCGCCGAGCGCGCGACGCGGACGATGTCGCCGGCGCGCGCGTCGAAATGGCTCTGGCCGTCGAAGTGCACGCGCGCGTCGTAGGGTGCCACCAGCTCCATTTCGACCCGGCAGCTGTCGGAAATCGTGACCGGGCGGTGCGTCAGCCCGTGCGGGCAGAGCGGCACCAGGGCGATGCCGGGTACGGCTGGCTGCAGGATCGGGCCATTGGCCGACAGCGCATAGGCGGTGGAGCCGGTGGGCGTGGCGACGATCAGGCCGTCGGCGCGCAGCACGTAGAGGAATTCGCCGTCCACGCGCGTCTCGATCTCGATCATGCGGCCGACGTCGCCCTTGTTCACCACCACGTCGTTGAGCGCGAGCGTCCGGAATACTTCCGCGCCGCCGCGCAGCACGCGCGCGTCGAGCAGCATGCGCCGGTCGGCGACGAACTCGCCGGCCAGCAGGCGGTCGATGGCGGGCAGCATGTCGGCGCGCGCGATGTCGGTCATGAAGCCGAGCCGCCCCTGGTTGATGCCGGCCAGCGGCACGTCGCGGGCGGCCAGCCGGCGGCCGGCGTTGAGCAGGGTGCCGTCGCCGCCGAGCACGATGGCGACGTCGGCGTTCGCCGCGATCGAGTCGATGTCCGCCGCGCTCGCCACCATGCCGAGGTCGGCGGCGATGCTTTCCTCGACGAGGACGTTGAGGCCGCGGCCTTGCAGGTGTTCGAGCAGGGAAACGAGCGACTCGACGACCTCGGCGCTGCCGGTCTTGCCGAACAGCGCGACGGTGCGGATGGCGGGTTTCATGCGGCCAGCGCCTCCTTGCACGCCGGCCGGAGCAGTGCTTCGAACGCCGGCGGCAGCAGGCAGTTCTGCAGACTGCGCTGGGTGAACAGGAAGCGGCCGTCGCAGACGAACCCGAGCTCCTCCCAATCCACCCGGTCGTTGAGCATGTCGGTGGCCAGCGCCAAATCCATGCCCGGCAGCTTCGGAAACAGCGCCAGCACCGCGCCGTCGTAATTGGGGCAGTCGTGCAGGAAGAACGGCCGGGCCCGGCGCGTCTTGGCGTTCACATAGATGCGCGGACCGGCGGCGACGTGGTGCTGCCGGCCCCAGTGCCACCAGTTCGACTCGTCGAACGGCCGCACGCGCCGTGCCAGCAGCTTTTCCTTGTGCGCCTCCAGATGCGGATGCGGGATGCCGAAGATCATGCGCCGCGTGCGGCCGTCGTCCACGGTCTTGGAACAGACGAACTCGGCGTTGCCTTCCGGATGCTCGAAAATTTCGTCGGCGCCGGAGACCGCGCCGACCTTGACGTCGAAGAACCTGGACAGCGGCAGGCGGTAGTCGCCGCGCAGGAACATCAGCTGGCCATCGACCAGCTGGAAATGGCGCCCGTCGTTCAGGCGCCGCTCATGGCGGCCGCGCTCGAAGCGGAAGATCGCGCAGTTGGGATTGTGGGAACCGAAGATGCGCGCGTCGCCGGTCTCGATGAAGTCGGTGATGTCGCCCTCGCCATGGAGAAAGGCGTTGAGCTTGCGCGCCGCCGTGAGTTTGGCGAATTCGCGCGGCACGATGAAGATCAGCTCGCCGCCGCGGCGCAGGTGGCGCACCGCCTTCTCGATGAAATAGAGATAGAGGTTGCTGCGGCCGTCGAACAGCGCGCTGTCGAGCCGCGCCAGCGTCTCGGCCGGGATGTCCTGCTGGCGCACGTAGGGCGGGTTGCCGATGATGGTGTCGAATTTCTCGGTCAGCGGCAGGGAGAAGAAGTCCATCACCCGCGCGCCCGGGGGCGCCACCGCAGGGTCGATCTCGATGGCCTCGCAGCCGGTGATGCGGCGGCTGAACGCGCCGTCGCCGGCCGACGGGTCGAGGCTGCGCCCGCGCCGCTGGCGCAGGGCGAGCATGCGGTCGACCACCGCGTCGGGGGTGAAGACCTGGCCCAGGGCATGGACGTTCAGTGGTTTCGACATCGAAAGTCAGTTCTGACGGGACGGCGGGATTGTAATCCAGAGGTTCGCTACAATCTGCCCATCATGCTCGACCCGCGCGCCCAGACCCTGCTCAAGACCCTCATCGAACGCTACATCGTCGAGGGCCAGCCCGTCGGCTCGCGCACGCTGTCGAAATACTCCGGGCTGGAACTCTCGCCGGCGACGATCCGCAACGTCATGGCCGACCTGGAGGAGATGGGCTTCATCGCCAGCCCGCACACCTCCGCCGGCCGCGTTCCGACTCCCCTGGGTTACCGCCTGTTCGTCGACACCCTGCTGACCGTCCGCCCGCTCGATCCCCGCCACATGTCCGACCTGCGCGACGCCATCCACCCCGACGTGCCCCAGCGCGTGCTGAACCAGGCCTCGCAGATGATCTCGGAGCTGACCCACTTCGCCGGCGTCGTCATCGCGCCGCGCCGGCAGGCCCCGCGCATCCGCCAGATCGAGTTCCTCGCCCTCACCGAGACGCGCATCCTGCTCATCATCGTCACCGCCGAGGGCGAGGTGCAGAACCGCATCCTGCTCACCCAGCGGCCCTACCAGCCCTCCGAGCTGGTCGAGGCGGCCAACTACCTGACGCAGAACTTCGCCGGCCTCGACTTCATGCAGATCCGCCACCGGCTGCAGGAGGAACTCCAGCAGTTGCGCAGCGACATGACCGAACTGATGAGCGCGGCGGTCGATGCCGGCGCGGAAGCCACGACCGAGGATTCCACCCAGTATGTGATTTCCGGCGAAAAGAACCTGCTCGGCATCGAGGAGCTCTCGACCAACATGGGCCGCCTGCGCCAGCTGTTCGACCTCTTCGAGCAGCGCACCGGCCTGATGCAGTTGCTTGATCTCTCCACGCGCGCCGAGGGCGTGCATGTCTTCATCGGCGGCGAATCCGGCATCGCGCCCCTCGACGAGTGCAGCGTGGTCGCCGCGCCCTACGAGGTCGACGGTCAGGTGGTCGGCACCATCGGCGTGATCGGCCCGACGCGCATGGCCTACGAGCGCGTCATCCCCATCGTGGACATCAGCGCGCGGCTGCTGTCCTCCGCGCTCAGTCCCGGCTGAAGATGCGAACCGCCATCCTGCTGGTCAACCTCGGCACGCCCGAGGCGCCGACCGCCCCGGCCCTGCGCCGCTATCTCGGCGAATTCCTCTGGGATCCGCGCGTGGTGGAGATTCCCCGTCCGCTCTGGTGGCTGATCCTCAATGGCATCATCCTCAACACCCGGCCGAAGAAGTCGGCCGAAAAGTACGCGACCATCTGGACGCCGGAAGGCTCGCCGCTGAAGGTGCATACCGCACGCCAGGCGAAACTGCTGCAAGGACTGCTGGGCGAGCGAGGACTCGACGATGTCGTCGTCGATCATGCGATGCGCTACGGCGCCCCTTCGGTGGCGTCTCGGCTCGATGCGCTGACCGCCGCCGGCGCACGGCGCATCGTCGTCGTGCCGCTCTATCCGCAGTTCGCCGCCTCGACCTCGGCGAGCACCTTCGACGCCGTCGCCGCCTGGACGAAAACGCGTCGCGACCTGCCCGAACTTGTTCTCGTGCGCGGCTACCACGACCACCCCGGCTACCTCGACGCGCTGGCCGCCAGCGTGCGCGAACACTGGCAGGCGCATGGCCCGCTGGGCGAAAACGACAAACTGGTGCTGAGCTTCCACGGCCTGCCGCAGCGCTGCGTCGATCTCGGCGACCCCTATCGCGACGAATGCCTGCGCACCGGGCAAGGACTGCGCGAACGCCTCGGCCTGTCCGACACGCAATGCCTCGTCACCTTCCAGTCGCGCTTCGGCCCGGCGAAATGGCTGCAACCCTACACCCAGCCGACGCTGGAAGAACTCGGCAAAACCGGCACGGAGCGCATCGACATCCTCTGCCCCGGCTTCGCCGCCGACTGCCTCGAAACACTGGAGGAAATCGCGCTCGAATGCAAGGCGGCCTTCCTCGGCGCCGGCGGGCAGACCTATCACTACATCCCCTGCCTCAACGAACGCGACGACTGGATCGCCGCCCTGGCGGACATCTGCCTCGCCCGCCTCCCCGCTTGAAACCCGGCGCGGCGGACGCATATCAGCGTTCACTGATTGAAGGAGTCCGCCATGTCCGACAGCCTCATCGTTGTCTGCCCGCATTGCCACGCCCCCAACCGCTTGCCCGCCGACCGCCTGGACGCCGGCGGCACCTGCGGCAAATGCAAACAAGCGCTGTTTTCCGGCGCGCCGCTCGAACTCGACGCCGCGGGCCTCGACAAGCATGTCGGCCGCTCAGACCTGCCGCTGCTGGTCGACTTCTGGGCGCCATGGTGCGGTCCCTGCCGCATGATGGCACCGGCCTTCGCCCAGGCCGCGCGCCAGCTCGAACCGCGCGTGCGCCTCGCCAAGCTGAACACCGAGGCGCATCAGGAACCGGCGGCGCGCCATGGCATCCGCAGCATCCCGACCCTGATCCTGTTCGCCGGCGGCCGGGAAATCGCGCGGCAGTCGGGGGCGATGGACGCGGGCGGCATCGTGCGCTGGGTCGCCGCGCATCTGGAATAGTCAGTCCCGGCGGCACGGCGGCCTTTTCAGCCTCTGTCTTTGGGGATAGGATGGCGACGCCCTCGTTCCCGGAGCCGCCTGCCATGAACATCAGAACCCTCGCGCTCGCCGCCCTGCTGGCCGCGCCCCTCCTCGTCCAGGCCGCCGACGGCCGCCTCGACCGCGTGCTGGCCGCCAAGAAACTGCGCGTCTGCGTCTGGCCCGATTACTACGGCATCTCCTACCGCGACCCGAAAACCCAGCAGCTGTCGGGCATCGACATCGACATGGCCGAGGCGCTCGGCAAGGACCTCGGCGTCGCCGTCGAATTCGTCGACAGCTCCTTCGCCCGCCTGATCGCCGACGTCACGGCGGACAAGTGCGACATCGCCATGTTCGCGATCGGCATCAACCCCCTGCGCCTCGAAAAGCTGCGCTTCACCAGGCCCCATCTGGCCAGCGATATCTACGCGATCACCACGCGCAGCAACCGCCGCATCCAGTCCTGGGACGACATCGACCGGCCGGGCAGCGTCGTCGCCGTGGCCAAGGGCACATTGCACGAGCCGGTGATGCGCCAGAAGCTCAAGGCCGCCGAACTGCGCGTGCTGGACACGCCGCACGCCCGCGAGCAGGAAGTCGAATCGGGACGCGCCGACGTCTTCATGACCGATTTCCCGTTCAGCCGCCGCATGCTGGAAACCACCGACTGGGCCCGCCTCGTCAAGCCCACCGGCACCTACCACGTCACGCCCTACGCCTATGCGATGCAGCAAGGCGACGACGCCTGGCACGCACGCATGGAGCGCTTCGTGGCCGACGTAAAGAAGGACGGCCGCCTGCTGGACGCAGCCCGCCGCCACAAGCTCGACCCGATCGTCGTCGCCGACTAGGTGATTGCGATGGGGCGGTACGGGCACGCCATGACGACGGTCGTCCGTCATGGGGCGGCTCGCTCCTTCCTCGGCCTGCTGATCGCGTTGCAGGTGCTGCTGGCGGTCGCCGTCGTCGCCATCGGCTGGAACGGTGCCCGCCAGTCCCGCCAGAAGGCGCTCGAAGCCCATCTGCAGCAGGCCGCGATCCATGTCCGCGGCATCGAGGAGCACCTGACCCAAAGCCTGCATCTGGCCAGCCTGACCCTCGGCAATCTGACCGAGCTGGGCCGTCTCGACAACTTGCCGACGACGGTCGAGCGCAACGCCGCCCTGGAACGCATCCAGCGCCAGATGCCCGCGCTGCGCTCGCTGTCCCTGACCGACCGCGACGGCCGCATCGTCGTCAGCTCGGTACCCGCCAACATCGGGACGCGCATCGACTTCACGCCCTTCCTGCCGCCGGCGCCGCCGCAGCGCAAGGGGCTGCCGCGCATGGGCGTCCCCTGGGAGGGACGGGATTTTCACGACGGGCGCCCCAGCACGCCGGAACATCCGGTGGGCGAACACGCCAATTATTTCTTTCCGCTCGTCATCGCCTTGCCGGACGCCCGGGGACGCTTCGCCCTCGCGGCGATCAACGCCGACTACTTCCTCAACCGGATCGTCGGCGTTACCGACCCCGACCTCGGCCATATCGAGGTCGTGGACTACGACGGCAGGCTGCTGCTGACCACCCTGAGCAGCCAGGCGGTGGGCGGCAGTCTCGACGATCCCCCGCTCCTCGCCCGCATGCGTGCGGGCGAGATCGGCGCGAGCCTCGGCGACCGCGCCCACGGTGTCGAGGTACTGACGGCCTTCCGCGCCTCGCGCAACTACCCCTTCTTCGTCCTCTCTCATGCCTGGCAAAAGGCGGCGCTGGCGCAATGGCAGGCGGAAACCGCCGCGCTGCTTTCCCGCATCGGCTTCGCCCTGGCGGCCACGCTGCTGATCACGGGCCTGCTCACCCTGCGCCTGCGCCGGGCCTTCGCCGCGGAGGCCCGCCTGCAGGAAGCCCAGCGCCTCGCGGCGGGCGTGTTCGAACACAGCAACGACGGCATCGTCATCACGGACGCGGACGCGCGCATCCTCGCCGTCAACCCCGCCTTCGAACGCATCACCGGTTACACCGCCGCCGATGCGGTCGGGCAGACCCCGCGCCTGCTGGCCTCCGGCAGGCACTCCGCCGCCTTCTATGCCGGGATGTGGCGCGCCCTGACCGAGCATGGCCAGTGGCAGGGCGAAATCACCAACCGCCGCAAGGACGGCACGCTGCTGACCGAATGGCTGACGATCAGCCGCGTCCTCGATGACCGGGGCGGCGTCGCCCGCTATGTCGGCGTGTTCAAGGACGTCTCCGTGCTGCGCGACAGCGAGCAGACCATCCGCCAGCTTTCCATGGCCGTGGAGCAGAGTCCGAGCAGCATCGTCATCACCACGCTCGAACCCGTCATCGAATACGTCAACCCGCACTTCACGAAGGTCACCGGCTACGCGCCGGAGGAGGCGATCGGCCAGAATCCGCGCCTGCTGCAATCCCGGCTGACGCCCCCGGAAACCTACGAGACGATGTGGGCCAGACTGACGGCGGGAGAGAACTGGGAAGGCGAATTCATCAACCGGCGCAAGGACGGCACGGTCTACTACGAGCGCGCCACCGTCGCGCCGATCCGCGACGCCGCCGGCGAGATCGTCCGCTATCTCGCCATCAAGCACGACATCACCCAGCAAAAGGCCCTGGAACAGGCGCTGGTCGAGGCCAAGAACGCCGCCGAGGCATCCAGCCGCGCCAAGTCGGAATTCCTCGCCAACATGAGCCACGAAATTCGCACGCCGATGAACGGCATCATCGGCATGACGCAGCTCGCGCTCGAATCCGGACTCGATGCGGAGCAGGCCGGCCTGGTCAGGAAGGCCCATGGCGCCGCGGTCTCGCTGCTCGGCATCCTCAACGACATCCTCGATTTCTCGAAGATCGAGGCCGGCAAGCTGGAATTCGAGCGGATTCCCTTCAACCTGCGGACGGTCATCGACCACCTGCAAGATCTGTTCGCGACCGCCGCCCGCAAGAAGCACCTGCACCTGCTGCTGCAATGCGCGCCCGAGGTACCCGTCGACCTCGTCGGCGACCCGCTGCGCCTCGGACAGGTGTTGACCAACCTGATCGGCAACGCGATCAAGTTCACCCGCCGCGGCGGCGTCGAACTGCGCATCGGGCTGGTCGCCATGCTGCCGGACACGCAGGAAACCGCCCTGCGCTTCGAGGTCCTGGACAGCGGCATCGGCATCGCTCCGGAGCACATGGACCGCCTGTTCCAGGCCTTCCGCCAAGGCGACGGCTCCATCACCCGCGAATACGGCGGCACGGGGCTGGGGCTGGCCATCAGCCAGCGGCTCGTCGCCATGATGGGCGGCCGCATCGAAGTCAGCAGCACGCGCGGGGCCGGCAGCCGCTTCGCCTTCACCGCCCGCTTCGGCCTCTCGCCCATGCCCGTTCCCGCCCAGTCGCGTGCCCTGCGGGACAACAACCATTCCCTGACCGGGCTGTCCGCGCTCGTGGTCGAGGACAACCCCCTCAACCAGCAACTGGCCGCCACGGTACTCGAACGCGCCGGCATGCGCGTGGCCATCGCCGAGAACGGCGCGGAGGCTCTCGCCCGCCTTGCCGCCGAGGACGCGGTATTCGACATCGTACTGATGGACATCCAGATGCCGGTCATGGACGGCCTCGCCGCCACCCGCCGCATCCGGGCCGACAGGCGGCACGCCGGACTGCCCATCATCGCCACCACCGCCCATGCGATGGCGGACGACCGCGCGGCGTGCCTCGCCGCCGGCATGCAGGACTACCTGACCAAGCCCCTCGATGTCGCGCAGCTCTACGCGAAAATTGCGCAATGGACGGGGAAAAGCGGAACGGAACTTCCCTTGGACGAGGCGTCACCAGAACAGCCCGCCGGCATCATCACCTGCACGCCTCGTGCCGGACTGGAAGACATCGAGGCCGCCATCGGCCGCATGGGGGGACAAGAAGACATCTACCGCGAAGTCGTCTCGACCTTCCTCGCCGACCAGGCGGGTACCGCGCTCAAGCTGAAGGCCGCGCTCGCCGCCGGGGACATCCAGGGCAGCCATCTCGTCGCGCATACCCTCAAGGGCACGGCTGCGACCATCGGCGCCCCTGAACTGAGCGAAGCCGCCCGCGCACTCGACCATGACATCAAGTCGGGCGCCCTGCCGCCGGACTGGCCGGAAAAGGTCGCGGCGATCGAAACGCAGCTCGCCGTCACGCTGACGGCCATCCGCGGCCTGCTCGACTCAAGCCCGGGGCACTGAGGCCGTAGACAGTTCCACGGGCATTCGCGCCCGGCGGAGCCGTCACCATGAAAATCGCCAGCACCGACCTCGCCATGCAGTCCGACCATGCCGCGCTCGCGCGACGTGAAAGCAGCGAAACCCTGCGCGCCTGGCGCGGCGAACGGCCGGATTTCGAGGGCATGGAGTCCGCCGTCGCGAACATCTCCCAGGCCGCCCGGCACCTGCTGGCCGCCGTCCCGCCGGGACTGGCTTTCGACGCGCCCGAGGCCACTGCCGACCAGGCGCAGGCCATCGAATCCGCCGAAGAGGCCGTCGCCGGCGACCCGGTGCTGTCGCTCGTCAAGAGCATGATAGAGATGCTCACCGGCGAAGAGGTGCGGGTCTTCGACATGCAAAGCTTCAGCGCCAACCTCCGCCACGTCGAGGCGCGCGGCGAGGCGACCGGCGCACGACAGGGCGCGAACGGCGCAGGCCGCGCCGGGTTCGGTCTCGAATACGACCGCCACACCCTGCACGAGGAGTTCGAGGAAACCAGTTTTTTCGCCGAAGGCGTGGTCCGTACCGCCGACGGCCAGGAATTCCGCTTCAAGCTCGACCTGCAAATGACCCGTCACTACCGGGAGGAAACCCATGTCTCGGTGCGCGCCGGCGATGCCGTGCGCAAGGACCCGCTGGTGGTCAATTTCGGCGGCACGGCCGCGCAGCTGGCGGGACGCTCGGGACAGCACTTCCTGTTCGACCTGGATGGCGACGGTCGCGTGGAAAACCTGCCGCTCTTCGCCTCCGGCAGCGGCTACCTGGCGCTGGACCTCGACGGCAACGGCCGCATCGACTCCGGGCGGGAGCTGTTCGGTCCCGGCACCGGCAACGGCTTCGACGAACTGGCGCGCCTCGACGCCGACGGCAACGGCTGGATCGACGCGAACGACACCGCCTTCGATTCCCTCTCCGTCTGGACGCCGGAAGCGGAAGGCGCCGGCGTGCTGCGCTCCCTCGATGCACTGGGGATCGGCGCGCTCGGCCTGCCCCACGTCGCCACCCCGTTTGCCCTGCGCGACGCCGGCAACGGCGATCTCGGCGCGGTCCGCGCCACCGGCCTGTATCTCACGGAGACCGGACAGGCCGGCAGCCTGCAAGAAATCGATCTGACGATTTAAGCCGCCTTTTGCAGTTATTTCGCCGCCGCTTTCCCCTGTCTTCGGTTACACTTTGGTGAAGTAATCGAGGAGAGTCAGGCCATGCGTTTCGCCGACATGAAAATCTGGGTGCGTCTCACGGCCGCGATCTGGCTGATGCTGGTCATCGCGTGGACCAGCATGATCTTCTGGGAAAGCAAGGTCAATCGCGACACCGCGATCGCGCAGGCCACGAGCTTCTCGGCCTCGATGCACGAGGCGACGATGGCCGGCCTCACCGGCATGATGATCACCGGCACCGTGGGCCAGCGCGAAGTCTTCCTCGACCAGATCAAGCAGCTCTCGATCATCCGCGACCTCAAGGTGCTGCGCGGCGAGTCCGTGTCCAAGATGTTCGGCCCCGGCACCGGCAAGGAGGGCGAGGCCGACGCCATCGAGACGCAAGTGCTCCAGTCCGGCAAGGAGTTCATCGAGGTGCAAACCGATGGCGCGGGGGAATTCCTGCGCGTCGTGCGTCCCGCGCTGGCGAGCAAGAACTATCTGGGCAAGGACTGCATCATGTGCCATCAGGTGCCGGAAGGCAGCGTGCTCGGCGTCGTCAGCATGAAGGTCTCGCTCGACAGCGTCAATGCCGCCGTCTCGTCCCAGCGCATCAAGTCGCTGCTGGCGGCCATCGTCGTCAGCCTGCCGTTGCTGGCCTTCATCTACCTCTTCGTCACCAAGGTGGTCACCCGCCCGCTCGAGGAAATGGTTTCCGGCCTGCGCTCGATCGCCAGCGGCGAAGGCGACCTGACCCGCCGCCTCGAAGTCAAGAGCGATGACGAGATCGGCCAGGCCAGCAAGGTCTTCAACGACATGATGGTCAACTTCAGCAACCTGGTGCGCCAGGTCGGCGAATCGGCCAGCCACGTCTCGGGCGCAGCCCACGAACTGGTCGACAGCGCCAAGCAGGTCGCCAACAGCTCGCACCAGCAGTACGACAAGTCGCGCGTCGTCACCGATGCCGTCGAGAAGATGGTCAACAGCATCGTCGAGGTGGCGGAAAGCACCGAGCGGGTACACGAACAGTCGCGCGAAAGCCTCGCGCGATCGCGCGAAGGCACGCAGACCCTCGATCGACTGATCACCGAGATCGGTCGGGTCAAGAACGCCGTCAATGAAATGGCCGGCGCGGTCAACGAGTTCGTCAGCAGCACCGTCTCGATCACCAACATGACCCGCGAGGTCAAGGACATCGCCGACCAGACCAACCTGCTCGCGCTCAACGCCGCCATCGAGGCGGCGCGCGCGGGCGAGCAGGGGCGCGGCTTCGCCGTGGTTGCCGACGAGGTCAGGAAGCTCGCCGAGAAATCCGCCACTTCCGCCAACGAGATCGACAGCATCACCCGCACGCTCAACAACAAGTCCGACGCCGTGCGCAAGTCGATCGAGGAAGGCCTGGCCGACATCGCCTCCAGCGAACATTCGCTCGACGCGGTCGCCAACGCGATCGCCGAGTCGAACCATTCTGTCGAGGAGGTCGGCAACGGCCTCGACTCGATCGCCGGCGCGACCGAAGAGCAGCGTCGCGTCAGCACGGAAGCCTTCACGAACATCGAGGCCATCGCCGCCATGGCGCACGACAACAACGAGGCGGTCGAAGTCACCGCCGAAGCCGCCCAGCGCCTCGAAGACCTCGCCCAGCAACTGCAAGGCACCGTCGGGCGCTTCCGCACCTGACCCCGTCATAGAAAAATATCTCCGCTCCGCCCTTGAAAGCGGGCGGAGCGCCCCCACTTCCCGCATGGTTTAACGCTTTTCAAGGGCCTTGCTCCATGTCGGAAGAACAGAATCCCCCGCTCAACGAACTCGAAGAAAAAGTCAGCGCCGGCGAGACGGCGACCGCAGCTCCGGACACCCCGGCGGTCGAAACGGACTCCATGCCCAGCCTTGAGGACCTCCTCAAGCTGGCTGAACTGAAGGCCGCGGAGCACCACGATGCCTGGCTGCGCGCCAAGGCCGAGACCGAGAACCTGCGCCGCCGCGCCCAGGAGGACGTCTCCAAGGCCCACAAGTTCGCCGCCGAGAAGTTCGCCGGCGAACTGCTGGCCGTCAAGGACAGCCTCGAAGCCGCGCTGGCGAACGAAACCCAGACCGCCGAGGCCCTCAAGGCCGGCGTCGAGTTGACGCTCAAGCAGCTTGTCGCCGCCTTCGAGAAGGCCGCCGTCGCCGAACTCAATCCGCTGGGCGAAAAGTTCGACCCGCATTTCCACCAGGCCATCGCCATGGTCGAGGCCGAGCAGGAAGCCAATACCGTCGTCAGCGTGCTGCAGAAAGGCTACGCCCTGCACGACCGCATCCTGCGCCCGGCACTCGTCACCGTCGCCAAGGCCAAGGACGCAGCTTGAAGTTCGGGACGAAAACCCCATATCGAGCGCAGGTAAGCATTTCTCCACAAAATTAGGCAATAAAGGACAGACACATGGGCAAGATCATCGGCATCGACCTCGGCACCACCAACAGCTGCGTCGCCATCATGGAAGGCGGCAAGCCGAAGGTCATCGAAAACTCCGAGGGCGCGCGCACCACGCCCTCCGTCGTCGCCTACACCGAGGACGGCGAAATCCTCTGCGGCGCCAGCGCCAAGCGCCAGGCCGTCACCAACGCCAGGAACACCCTCTTCGCGGTCAAGCGCCTGATCGGCCGCCGCTTCGAGGAGAAGGAAGTGCAGAAGGACATCGATCTGATGCCCTTCACCATCTGCAAGGCCGACAACGGCGACGCCTGGGTGCAGGTACGCGACAAGAAGATGGCGCCCCCCCAGGTGTCCGCCGAAGTGCTGCGCAAGATGAAGAAGACCGCCGAGGACTACCTGGGCGAGGAAGTCACCGAGGCCGTCATCACCGTGCCCGCCTACTTCAACGACAGCCAGCGTCAGGCCACCAAGGACGCCGGCAAGATCGCCGGCCTCGAGGTCAAGCGCATCATCAACGAGCCGACCGCGGCCGCGATCTCCTTCGGCCTCGACAAGCAGGAGGGTGACCGCAAGATCGCCGTCTTCGACCTCGGCGGCGGCACCTTCGACATCTCCATCATCGACATCGCCGAAGTGGATGGCGAGCACCAGTTCGAGGTGCTGTCCACCAACGGCGACACCTTCCTCGGCGGCGAGGACTTCGACCAGCGCATCATCGACTACATCGTCACCGAGTTCAAGAAGGAACAGGGCGTCGACCTCAAGAACGACGTGCTGGCGCTGCAGCGCCTGAAGGAAGCGGCCGAAAAGGCCAAGATCGAGCTGTCCTCCAACCAGCAGACCGAGATCAACCTGCCCTACATCACGGCGGACGCCTCCGGCCCGAAGCACCTCGCGCTGAAGATCACCCGCGCCAAGTTCGAGTCGCTGGTCGATGAGCTGATCGAACGCTGCGTCGCGCCCTGCCGCACGGCCATCAAGGACGCCGGCGTCAAGATCGAGGAGATCAGCGACGTCATCCTCGTCGGCGGCATGACGCGCATGCCCAAGGTGCAGGAGAAGGTCAAGGAAGTGTTCGGCAAGGAGCCGAGGAAAGACGTCAACCCGGACGAAGCAGTGGCCATCGGCGCCTCCATCCAGGGCGGCGTGCTGCAGGGCGAGGTCAAGGACGTGCTGCTGCTCGACGTCACCCCGCTATCGCTGGGCATCGAGACACTCGGCGGCGTGATGACCAAGCTGATCGCCAAGAACACCACCATCCCGACCAAGACCAGCCAGGTGTTCTCGACCGCCGACGACAACCAGTCGGCCGTGACCATCCACGTGCTGCAGGGCGAACGCGAAATGTCCGCTGGCAACAAGAGCCTCGGCCAGTTCAACCTCACCGACATCCCGCCGGCGCCGCGCGGCATGCCGCAGATCGAAGTCACCTTCGACATCGACGCCAACGGCATCCTGCACGTCTCGGCGCGCGACAAGGGCACCGGCAAGGAGAACAAGATCACCATCAAGGCCAACTCGGGCCTCTCCGACGAGGAAATCAACCGCATGGTGAAGGACGCCGAGGCCCACGCCGAGGAAGACAAGAAGGCGCACGAACTCGTCGAGACCCGCAACCAGTGCGACGCCATGGTGCACTCGGTGAAGAAGGCCCTGGCCGACCACGGCGACAAGATCGAAGCCGACGAGAAGGGCAAGATCGAGGCCGCCCTCAAGGACGCCGAGGAGGCGATGAAGGGCAACGACAAGGCCGACATCGAAGCCAAGACCCAGGCACTGGGGATGGCCAGCCAGAAGCTCGGCGAGAAGATCTACGCCGAGCAGACCGCCGCGGCCGGCGGCGCGGCGCCCGGCGGCGAAGCTCCGCAAGCCGACAAGAAGCAGGACGACAGCGACGTCGTGGATGCGGAATTCACCGAAGTCAAAGACAAGAAGTAACGCCGCATGGCTTCCAAGCGCGACTATTACGAAGTGCTGGGCGTCAACCGCGACGCCTCGGACGACGAGATCAAGAAGGCCTATCGCCGTCTGGCGATGAAGCACCATCCCGACCGCAACCCGGACAACCCGAAAGCGGAGGAGCACTTCAAGGAAGCCAAGGAAGCCTACGAGATCCTCTCCGACGCGAAGAAGCGCCAGGCCTACGACCAGTTCGGCCATGCCGGCGTCGATCCCTCGATGGGCGGCGGGCCGGGTGGCGCGGGCATGGGCGGCTTCGCCGATGCGTTCTCGGATATCTTCGGCGACATCTTCGGCGGCCGGGGCGGCATGGGCGGCGGCCGCTCCAACGTCTATCGCGGCGCCGACCTGCGCTACAACCTCGAAATCTCGCTCGAAGAAGCCGCGCGCGGCACCGAAACGCGCATCCGCATTCCCACCATGGCCGAATGCGAAAGCTGCCACGGCACCGGCGCCAAGAAAGGCACCGAGCCCAAGACCTGTCCGACCTGCGGCGGCCACGGCCAGGTGCGCATGCAGCAGGGCTTCTTCTCGATCCAGCAGACCTGCCCGAAGTGCCACGGCACCGGCCGCTACGTCGCCGATCCCTGCCCCACCTGCCAGGGCGGCGGCCGGGTCAAGCAGCACAAGACCCTGTCGGTGAAGATTCCCGCCGGCATCGACGAAGGCGATCGCATCCGGCTCTCCGGCGAGGGCGAACCCGGCGTCAACGGCGGCCCGCCCGGCGACCTCTACGTGCAGATCCACCTCAGGGCGCACGCGGTGTTCCAGCGCGACCACGACGACCTGCACTGCGAGATGCCGGTCAGCTTCACCGTCGCCGCGCTCGGCGGCGAAATCGAGATACCCACGCTCGACGGCGCCGCGAAGCTGAAAGTGCCGGCCGAAACCCAGACCGGCAAGGTCTTCCGCCTGCGCGGCAAGGGCATCAAGGGCGTGCGCTCGATCGGCCAGGGCGACCTGCTCTGCCACGTCGTCGTCGAGACCCCGGTCAGCCTCACCGACCGCCAGAAGGAACTGCTGCGCGAGTTCGAGGAGATCAGCCAGGGCAACGCCGCCACGCACAACCCCAAGGCGCAGGGTTGGATCGACAAGGTGCGCGAGTTCTTCGGCGGCTGACGCCCTCAGCGCAGCGGCGTCACCGCCTGCGTGACGTCGATGTGCACCACCGCATCGAACTGCCGGCCCAGCCGCATGTTGAAGTAGTGGCTGGCGCGCTCCGTGTCCGGCTCGTAGGCGACGCCCACCGCGCGCTCCAGCCGCTGCCCGGCGAACGCCGGAACGTCGCGCAGCCAGAGCAGGAAACCCTTCGCGTCCGGCGGCTGCATCGCATGCAGTCGGCCCGACCAGCTTTCGGGCAGCGCCGGCAGCAAATCCCAGAGCCGATCCGCCTCGCCCCAGCCCGTCGCGGCGCGCACCGTGCCGCGCCAGGTGGTAAATGCCACCAGCACCGCCGCCGCGCCGTGGCGCTCGCGCATGAGCTGCCCCAGGCTCACTTCGCCGAGCGCCGCCTGATCCGTGGCGCGCGCGTCGCCCTGGTGGATGTTCTGCGCCCAGACCACCAGCTTCGCGGGGCGGCCGCGCTGCCGTTCCAGATGGTCGAGCAACTGCGCCAGCGTGTCGGCCATGTGCCGCTCGCGCAGGTTCCACGAGTCGATGTTCGAGCGATACATCGTCCGGTAGTAGGCCTCGCCGGCCGCGACCACGCGGGCGCTCTGCCAGGCCGCGAAGGCATCCTCGGCCGCCGCGCCCCCGGCCGCATCCCTTGCACGCCCCGCCATGACTTCCTGCTGCGCGGCGGCGCCCGCCGCGCAGGAACGGATGCGGCCCGCCACGGCGTCGCGCCCATAGAACTGGGGTTCCGGCAGGTAGTCGTCGAAGCAGCGATAGCCCGCACGCGCACGCGCCGCCGCGTCGATCGAGTCGCGCGCCACCTCGCGCACCACCGCGTCGGCCGATTCCGGCACGCTGTAGAGATCCATGCCGAACACGCGCACCGGCGCCTGCCCGTCACGCGTCGCGTTCATGGCGCGCAGCGCCGCGACGAAATCGCGCACCTCGGCGTTGCGCCACATCCAGCGCGGAAAACGCACGAAGCCCGCCAGCGCGGCGGCGGCATCGGCATCGTTGCCGTCGCTCCGCACATGGGCATCGACGCGCCGCACCGGCTCCCAGGCAGCTTCCCAGACCACCGCGTCGAAGCCCTTTTCCTCGACCAGCCGCCGCGTCAGGCGCGCCCGTTCGACGTGGAACTCGCGCGATCCGTGGGTCGCCTCGCCCAGCAGCACCAGCCGCGCATCGCCGATGCGTTCGAGCAATGGGTCATAATCGGCCGCTGCGCCGCTCAGCGGCCAGGGTTCCCCGGCCTGCGCCGCCCGCGCGAGAAACAGGATGATCGAGAGGAGAAGCTTCATGCGCACCCGCCTGCTGATGCCGTTGATCGTCGCCGGCCTGGCCATCGGCGCGCCGGCGGCCGCCAATAGCACGGCCACCACGGACGCCGCGACGGCCTTGGCGTCGCTGCGCCCGCGCGCCGAGCGCGGCGATGCCGAGGCGCAATACCGGCTCGGTCGACTTTACTACTACGACGCGCCCGGCGTGCCACGCGACTACCGCCTCGCCTTCCGCTGGTTCCGCCTCGCCGCGCTGCAAGGCCATGCCGGCGCGCAATACAAGCTGGGCGGCATGTATTTCAGCGGCCGCGGCGTCGCGGCGGACGACCGGCAGGCCGTCGTCTGGTGGAGCAAAGCCGCCGCGCAGTTCCAGCCCGAATCGCTGAACAATCTCGGCGCGCTGTTCGCCAACGGGCGCGGCGTCGCGCGCGATCCGCTCATGGCCTACGCCCTGCAGACGCTGGCCCATGCCCACGGCGAGGAAAACGCGGCGGCAAACCTGCGCGCCAAGCGCGCACGGATGGACGCCGCCGCCATCGCCGCCGCCGAGGCGCTCGCCGCCGAACTCAGCCGCCCGGGAGTCCTCGCACGCCGACTGACGGCGCCCGGAGACGAACTCGCACCCGCTACAAAGTGACCCGGGTTCCCAGTTCCACCACCTGATTGGGCGGCAGACGGAAGAAGTCGGTGGCCGTCCGGGCGTTGCGATGCAACGCGGCGAACAGCGCCTCGCGCCAGCGCGGCATGTCGCCCCCGCCGCCCGGCACCACCGTTTCGCGACCGAGGAAGTAGGAGGTCGCCATCGGCTCGACAACCAGCCCCTGACTGGCACAGCTCGCCAGCGCGACGGGAATGTCCGGCTGCTCCATGAAGCCGTAGCGGACGGTGACGCGGAAGATGCGTTCGCTGAGCCGCTCGACGGCAACGCGCTCGGCCGCTTCGATGCGCGGCACTGGCGGCGCGGCGACGGTGGCGATCACAACACGCTCGTGCAGCACCTTGTTGTGCTTGAGGTTGTGCAACAGCGCATGCGGCACGTGTTCGGCGTAGGGCGTCATGAACACCGCGGTGCCCGGCACGCTAACGACATCCGGCGATTCGATGGCCGGCACGAAATCCTTCAGCAACAGCGCCTGGGTATCGAGGCGCCGATGCACCAAGGCTCGGCCGGCCTTCCATGTACTGAGCAGCAGGAACACGAAACCGCCGAAGACGAGCGGGAACCAGCCGCCCTCGACGACCTTGGTCGCATTGGCGCCAAGGAACGCCAGATCCAGTGCCAACAGCGATCCGAATACCGCGCCGGCGGCGAATCGGCTCCAGCCCCACTGGTGGCGGGCCACCAGATAGGCGAAGAAATCGGTGATGATCATGGTACCGGTGACGGCGATGCCATAGGCGGCGGCGAGGTTGCCGGACGAACGGAACGCCAGCACGAGCGCCGCCACGCCGCCCAGCATCAGCCAGTTCACTCCCGGCATGTAGATCTGCCCCATCTGGCTATCGGAGGTATGCAGCAGGTCCATGCGCGGCGCATAGCCGAGCTGGATGGTCTGGTGGGTGATCGAATACACGCCAGAGATCACCGCCTGCGAAGCGATCACCGTCGCCGCCGTCGCCAGCCCGACCAGCGGCCACAGGAACCAGTCCGGCGCCATCAGGTAGAAGGGATTACGGATCGCCTCCGGATCGGCGAGGAGCAGCGCGCCCTGGCCGAAATAGTTGAGCAGCAGCGACGGCAACACCAGTCCGAACCAGGCCAGCCGTACAGGCCGTCGACCGAAGTGGCCCATGTCGGCATAGAGCGCCTCGGCGCCCGTCACCACCAGGAAAACGCTGCCCATCGCCAGAAAGCCGAGCAGCGGATCGGCGGCCAGAAAGCCCAGCGCATGCGTCGGCGACAATGCCATCAGCACCGCCGGGTTTTCGACGATCTTGGCGATGCCGAGCACGGCGAGCGCGACGAACCAGATGCAGGTGATCGGACCGAAACTCACGCCGACCCTCGCCGTGCCGTGGCGCTGGATCCAGAACAGGCCGATCAGGATGCCGATGGTCGCCGGCACGATATAGGGGGCGAAAATCGGCGTCGCCACCTCCAGGCCCTCGATCGCCGAAAGCACGGAAATCGCCGGCGTGATCAGGCCATCGCCATAGAACAGCGCCGCGCCGAACAGGCCCAGGGCGAGTGCGATGCGGCGCGTAGACGGCGACAGCCTGTCCTCGGCCAGCACGCGCGCCATCAAGGCCATGATGCCGCCCTCCCCGCGGTTGTCGGCACGCAGGATCAGCGCCACGTATTTGAACGAAACGACGACGACCAGCGACCAGAACACCAGCGAGAGGATGCCCAGCACGTTGGCCGGCGTGATCGGCACCGGATGATGGACATTGCCGAACACCTCCTTGATGGCGTAAAGCGGACTGGTGCCGATATCGCCATAAACTACGCCCAGGGCGGCAAGCGCCAGAAACGCGGTACTGTCCTTTCCAGTTTCATCGTGCATGCATGCCTCCTCCGGAACTGCGAACGATCCTAGCCACTTCCCTGTAAAAACGGGGTAAACGCCACGGCGATGCGATAATTCCCTTCCGCAGAAACCGCCGTTCGTCCCGATGAAGTCCCCGTCGTTCACGCTGTCATTGCCGGCCGTGCCCAAAGCCGGCCAGCGCGCGCCGCTCCCGCCGCTTTCCGGTTCCGCCGACGCCCTCGCCGCCACGCAACTCGCCGTGCCGGGCCGGCTGCTCGCGATCGTCGCCGCCAGCCCGCTCGAAGCGCAGCGCCTCGCCGAGGAGATCGGCTGGTTCGCGCCTGCCCTGCGCACGCACCTGCTGCCCGACTGGGAAACCCTGCCGTATGACCACTTCTCGCCGCACCAGGACCTGGTGTCGGAACGCCTCGCCACGCTGTTCGCCGTGAGCCAGGGCCAGTGCGACGTGCTGATCGTCGCCGCCGCGACGGCCGCGACCCGGCTCGCGCCGCCCGCCTTCCTCGCCGCCCACACCTTCTTCATGAAAAAGGGCGACAAGCTCGACCTCGACCGGCTGCGCGCGCAGATGACGCTGGCCGGCTACCAGCATGTCACCCAGGTCGTCGCCCCGGGCGAATACAGCGTGCGCGGCGGCCTCGTCGACCTGTTCCCGATGGGCACGCAACTGCCCTACCGCATCGAGCTGTTCGACGACGAAATCGAAACGCTGCGCAGCTTCGACGTCGACAGCCAGCGCACCCTCTACCCGGTGCCCGAGATCCGCCTGCTGCCGGCGCGCGAGATGCCCGCCGGCGAGGCCGGCCGCACGATGTTCCGCCAGCGCTTCCGCGAAGCCTTCGAGGGCGACGCTTCGCGCATCGCGCTCTACAAGGACGTTTCCAACGGCATCCTGCCCGCCGGCATCGAGTATTACCTGCCGCTGTTCTTCGACGAAACCGCGACGCTGTTCGACTACCTGCCCGCCGAGACGACGCTGCTGCTGCACGGCGACGTGCCCGCCGCGCTCGCCGAGTTCTGGGCCGACCTGCAAACGCGCCACAGGATGCTCGGCGGCGACCGCTCGCGGCCCATCCTGCCGCCTCGGCAGATCTTCCTGCGCGACGAGGAATTCTTCACCCGGGCCAACGCCTTTGCCCAATTCACCGCAAAAGTCAGTCCCGGCGGGACGGCGACTCAGTTGCCAAACGAGCTTCCGAACCTCGCCGTCGACCGCAAGGCCGACGATCCGCTCGCCGCGTTGCGCGCCTTTCTCGACGCCACGCCGCGGCGCGTGCTGCTGCTCGCCGAATCGCCGGGCCGCCGCGAGACGCTCAACGAATACCTGGCCGAACACGATCTGCACGCGGCGATCGTCCCCGACTTCGCCGCCTTCCTTGAAGGCTCGGCCCGACTGTCGCTCGCCCACGCGCCGGTCTCCGGCGGCTTCCGGCTCGACGACTTCGCCGTCATCACCGAAAACGAGCTTTACGCCGCCACCGCGCGGCCGCGCCACAAGCGCTCGGACGCGCGCCGCGCCAACCTCGAAGGCTGGCTGCGCGACCTCTCGGAACTGAAGATCGGCGACCCGGTGGTGCACGAGAACCACGGCATCGGCCGCTACCTCGGCCTCGCGCGCATGGACCTCGGCAGCGGCGAGGAGGAATTCCTCCACCTCGAATACGCCAACGAGGCCAAGCTCTACGTGCCCGTCGCCCAGCTCGAGGTCATCTCGCGCTACAGCGGCGTCGATCCGGAAGCGGTGCAACTGCACACGCTCGGCTCCGGCCAGTGGGACAAGGCGAAGAAAAAGGCCGCCGAGCAGGTGCGCGACACCGCCGCCGAGCTGCTGCACCTCTACGCCCAGCGCTCCGCGCGCAAGGGTCACGAGTTCAATTTCAAGACCCACGACCTGGAGGCCTTCGCCGCCGGCTTCGGCTTCGAGGAAACGCCCGACCAGCTCGCCGCCATCGGCGCCGTCATCTCCGACATGGTCTCGGGCAAGCCGATGGACCGCCTCGTCTGCGGCGACGTGGGTTTTGGAAAAACAGAAGTCGCCATGCGCGCCGCCTTCGTCGCCGTCGCCGACGGCAAGCAGGTCGCCGTGCTCTGCCCCACCACCCTGCTCGCCGAGCAGCACTACCAGAACTTCGCCGACCGCTTCGCCGACTGGCCGGTGAAAGTCGCCGAAATCTCGCGCTTCAAGTCGAAGCAGGAACAGGCCGAGGCCGTGCAACTGCTGGCGCAGGGCAAGATCGACATCCTCATCGGCACGCACCGCCTGTTGCAGCCCGACGTGAAGTTCGACCGGCTCGGCCTCGTCATCATCGACGAGGAACACCGCTTCGGCGTGCGGCAGAAGGAGGCCCTGAAGGCCCTGCGCGCCGAGGTCGACGTGCTGACGCTCACCGCCACGCCGATCCCGCGCACCCTGGGCCTGTCGCTCGAAGGCCTGCGCGACTTTTCCGTGATCGCCACGCCGCCGCAGAAGCGGCTCGCCATCAAGACCTTCGTGCACAAGTGGTCCACCGGGCTGGTGCGCGAAGCCTGCCTGCGCGAGTTCAAGCGCGGCGGGCAGGTCTACTTCCTGCACAACGAGGTCGACACCATCGAGAACATGAAGGAGCGGCTGGCGAAGCTGCTGCCCGAGGCGCGCATCGCCGTCGGCCACGGCCAGCTGCCCGAGCGCGAGCTGGAGCGCGTGATGCGCGAATTCACGCAGCAGAAGCACAACCTGCTGCTGTGCTCGACCATCATCGAGACCGGCATCGACAACCCGCACGCCAACACCATCGTCATCGACCGCGCCGACAAGTTCGGCCTCGCCCAGTTGCACCAGTTGCGCGGCCGCGTCGGCCGCAGCCACCACCAGGCCTACGCCTACCTGCTCACCGACGAGCATGCCAAGCCGAGCACCGCCGCGCAGCGCCGCCTCGACGCGATCCAGGCGATGGAGGAACTCGGCTCCGGCTTCTTCCTCGCCATGCACGACCTGGAGATTCGCGGCGCCGGCGAGGTGCTCGGCGAGAACCAGTCCGGCGAGATCCACGAAGTCGGCTTCGCGCTCTACACCAACATGCTCAACGCGGCGGTGCGCGCGCTCAAGGACGGCAAGGCGATCCCCGACCTGACGCAGCCGCTCGCCGTCACCGCCGAAATCAACCTGCGCTTCCCCGCCCTGCTGCCCGACGCCTACTGCCCCGACGTGCATGAGCGCCTGACGCTCTACAAGCGCCTCGCCAACTGCGACGACGAGGACGCGCTGCGCCTGATGCAGGAGGAACTGATCGACCGCTACGGCGAAATGCCGGCACAGGCGCTGGCGCTCATCGAAACCCACCGCCTGCGCCTCGCCGGCAAGCCGCTCGGCGTCGCCAAGCTCGACGCTGGCGCGAACGCCATCCAGCTCCAGTTCGTCAAGAACCCGCCCATCGACCCGGCAGACATCATCCTGCTCATCCAGTCCGACCGCGCCTTCAAGCTCGCCGGCCCGGACAAGCTCACCTGGCAGAAAGCCACCGCCACCCTCAAGGAACGCGTCGCGGCGGTGAAGGAATTGCTCAGGCGCCTGAAGCGATAAAAATCAGCGCGGCGGGATCAGCGGCACGACATCCTGTGCATGCTTCCTGGCCATTTTCGCCGCCTTCTTTTCCTTGGGGGTCAGCATTGACGGCTTTCGCGGTTCCTTGTTGCTCTGTCTGGCCTTGCTCATGATGGTTCTCCTGACATGTTGACTTCGGTTTCGGCGGTCTGCCAGTCGCGTATTTTGTTCATTTGCGCACGCGACTAGCGTGCATACCTGAAAGATCCGGTCGATTTGTAATAGGCCGGCAGGCCATTGGCTTTCACGAAAATGGCCTTGGCGGCCTTGCCGAAGGGCAGGAACTGCTCTTCGTCGGCCGGGGAAGGCTGGGGCATGGCAACGGGTGTTCCCGTGCCAATATCGGTTGAGGCGAATGAACTGGCGGGATTGGGGTCGCGCAACTTCATGGTGAGGGGAGTGCTTTTCATGGATATGGCTGCTTTCTGGCACGCCTGGCGGCGGGCCGTGTTTCCGGTCCGATGTGGCCGGTAACGAAGACAGCATGCACCCTAATTGCGGAATAGCAAGGCAATAAAATAAATATCGCCTCTTGAATTACCGTCAGGACGTCGTTGCCGGGCAGTTCGGGCACGCTCCTGCCGCAGGGTAAAGTTGCGGATTCAACCGGGAACGGGGCGATCTGGGTAATCTGTCGGCCGGCAGATCGAATCCACAGGAAAAACCCGCATGGCCAGCCACATGACTTACGAAGCCTTCCTCGACGAAGTGACCACCCTCATCACCGAGAAATATGACGTCGCCGACGAGGCCGCGATAGCGATGGTGATGCGGGCGCAGGCGGATGAATTCTTCAGCGGCCATGACGACGACCCCAAAATCCGCACGCTGGCCCGCGCCCACGAGGATGCCAGGACCGTATTCGGGAAATACCGCTGACCATGGCCATCTGGGTCGATGCCGATGCCTGCCCGAAACCGGTCAAGGAAATCCTGTTCCGGGCGGCGCAGCGCGCTCGGGTCGAACTGACCCTGGTGGCGAACCAGATGCTGGCGGTTCCAGGGTCGCCGTGGATTCGCGCGCTTCAGGTGCCCAGGGGATTCGACGTCGCCGACGACGAAATCGTGCGGCGGGTGGCGCCCGGCGACCTGGTCGTTACCGCGGACATTCCCCTCGCCGCCGCGGTCATCGCCAAGGGGGCGCGGGTCATCACGCCGCGCGGCGAAACCTACGATGCCGGCTCGATCGCCGCGGCCCTGACGCTGCGCAACTTCATGGATACCCTGCGCTCCTCGGGAGTCGAAACCGGCGGACCGGCCGCGTTCGGCGCCGGCGACCAGCGGGAATTCGCCCGCCGGCTCGAGCGCTACCTGGTCTCCTGATCCGGCTTTCCGAGCAGCGATTTCAGGCCCGCGAACGGGTTGTGCGTCGCCACGTTGCCTTGGGGGGTCGGCATCGAGCGCCCGGCCGTCGCTTCGAGCTGCTTCTGGTGCTCGTTGTCGTGGCAGTACAGGCAGAGCAGTTCCCAGTTGCTGCCGTCCGGGGGGTTGTTGTCGTGGTTGTGGTCGCGATGATGCACGGTCAGTTCGCGCAGGTTGGCCTGCGTGAAGCTGCGCGCGCATCGGCCGCAGACCCACGGGTAGATCTTGAGGGCCCGCTCGCGGTAGTCCTGCTCGCGTTTCTCGGCGTTCCTGCGCGCGTCGGCGACCAGCTTGTCGAGGCGGGCATGGTCCGGTGATTTCTGTGTCGGCATGGCGGCGATCATACCGCCAACGCCATCCGTGGTGCTTGGATGCCCGGCGACGGCGGTAGAATCCGGCCCTCGTCCCGCTTCCCGCAGTCCGCCATGCAACAGACCGAAAACCTCAATATCGAATCCTTCGACCCGATGCCGACGCCGGAGGAAATCCACGCGCGCGTGCCGATGACCGAGGCCGCCGAAAAGTCAGTCGTGGCGGGACGGCGCGCCATCGAGGCGATTCTCGACCGGCGCGATCCGCGCCTGTTCATCGTGGTCGGCCCCTGCTCGATCCACGACCCGGTGGCCGGCCTCGACTATGCGCGCCGCCTCAAGGCGCTGGCCGACACGGTGGCCGACACGCTGCTGCTGGTGATGCGCGTCTATTTCGAGAAGCCGCGCACCGCCACGGGCTGGAAGGGCTACATCAACGATCCGCGCATGGACGACAGCTTCCACATCGAGGAAGGCATGCAGAAGGCGCGCGAGTTCCTGCTCGCCGTGAACGAGATCGGCCTGCCGGCGGCCACCGAGGCGCTCGACCCCATCGCGCCGCAGTATCTCGGCGACCTGATCGCCTGGACGGCCATCGGCGCGCGCACCTCGGAATCGCAGACGCACCGCGAGATGTCCTCGGGCCTGTCGACGCCGGTGGGCTTCAAGAACGGCACCGACGGCTCGCTCGACGCGGCGATCAACGCGATCATCTCGGCCTCGAAGCCGCACAGCTTCCTCGGCATCAACGCGCAGGGCCGCTCGGCGGTGACGCGCACGCGCGGCAACCGCTACGGCCATCTGGTGCTGCGCGGCGGCGGCGACCGGCCGAATTACGACACGGTGAGCATCACGCTGGCCGAGAACGCGCTGGCGAAGGCGAAGCTGCCGCAGAACGTCGTGGTCGACTGCTCGCACGCCAACAGCTACAAGAAGCCGGACCTCCAGCCGCTGGTGATGCACGACGTGGTGAACCAGATCCGCCTCGGCAACAAGTCGGTGGTCGGCCTGATGATCGAAAGCTTCATCGAGGCCGGCAACCAGCCGATTCCCGACGACCTGTCGCGGCTCAAATACGGCTGCTCGGTGACCGACGCCTGCGTGGACTGGCCGACCACCGAGCGGATGATCCGCGACGCCTACGACGCGCTGCGCGGCCCCCTCGCCGGACGGAAGAACGACAAATGAGCGCCCCGACCCTGATCAAGCCCTTCGCCGGCCTGCGTCCGGCGCCCGGCCGCGCCGCCGAGGTCGCCGCGCCGCCCTACGACGTGCTGTCCTCCGACGAGGCCCGCGTGCGGGCGGAAGGCAAGCCCTGGTCCTTCCTGCACATCTCGAAGCCCGAGATCGACCTGCCCGTCGAGACCGATCCCTACGCTCCGGGCGTCTATGCCAAGGCCGCCGAGAACCTCGGCCGGATGATCGAGGCCGGCGTGCTGGCGCGCGACGCGGCGCCCGGCTACTACGCCTACCGCCTCACCATGGGAACGCACGTCCAGACCGGCCTGGTCGCCAGCGCCTCGGTGGCCTGCTACGACGCCAACCGCATCCGCAAGCACGAGTTCACGCGCCCGGACAAGGAAGACGACCGCGTGCGCCAGATCGAGGCGACCAACGCCCAGACCGGCCCGGTGCTGCTGGCCTATCCGGCCTCGGCGAACGCCGACGCGCTGATCGCCAAAATTGCGCAGGGCGAACCGGCCGCCGACGTGACCGCCGACGACGGCATTCACCATCAGATCTGGGTCTGCGACGACGCCGAGACCATAGATGCGATCACGCGCTGCTTCGACGGCATGGAGGCGCTCTACATCGCCGACGGCCACCACCGCTCGGCGGCGGCCTCGCGCGTGGCGGCCGCGCGGCGGCAGGAGGACCGCCTGCAATCGTCCGACTATTTCCTCGCCGTGATCTTCCCGCATCACCAGATGCAGATCATGGACTACAACCGCGTGGTGAAGGATCTGAACGGCCTGACGGCCGAGGAATTCCTCAAGCGGCTGGAGGAGAAATTCCTTGTTTCGCCGGCCTGCGGCGCGGTGAAGCCGCAATGTCCCGGCGAGTTCGGCCTCTACCTGCCCGGGCGCTGGTATCGCCTCAACATCGACCCGAAGCTGTTTTCCCAGGATCCGGTCGCCGGCCTCGACGTCTCGCTGTTGTCGGAACACGTGCTCGGCCCGCTGCTCGGCATCGCCGACCTGCGGCGCGACAAGCGCCTCGATTTCGTCGGCGGCATCCGCGGCCTGCCGGAACTGGAAAAGCGCGTCGACTCGGGCGAGATGGCGGCCGCCTTCGCCATGTATCCGACGCGCATGGAGCAGCTCATGGCCGTCGCGGACAGCAACAACGTGATGCCGCCGAAGTCGACCTGGTTCGAGCCCAAGCTGGCCGACGGCCTGGTATCGCACGTCCTGGACTGACCGACCGCCGGCAGCGGCGCTCAGTCCAGCTTGAACTGCCCGATCAGCCCCTGCAGGTCGGACAGCAGGCTCGCCAGTTCGGCGACCGCGTTTTCCGTGTTGCGGATGTCTTCCGCCGTCGCCTCGGCCATGCGGTCGATGGTCTCGATGCTGGAACCGATCTGGTCCGTCTCGACGGTCTGCATCATCGCGTTGGTGGCGATCTGCATGTTCATCGTGCTGATCGAGGAAACCGACTGGGTGATGTCTTCCAGCGAAGCGCCGGCGCGCCCCGCCTGGCCGACGCTGTTTTCGACCTGGGTCCGGCCCGCCTCCATCACGCCCACCGCATCAACCGCCTTGTCCTGCAGCTTGGTGATCATCGTCTGGATCTGCGAGGTCGCGTCCTGGGTGCTCTGGGCCAGCTTGCGCACCTCGTCGGCGACGACCGCGAAACCCCGGCCCTGCTCGCCGGCGCGCGCCGCCTCGATGGCGGCGTTGAGCGCCAGCAGGTTGGTCTGGTCGGCGATGCCCTTGATGGTTTCGAGAATCGTGCCGATGTTGCGGCTGTCGTCCTGCAGTTCATGAATCACGTCCGCCGCCCGCATCACTTCCTGCGCGACGGCGTTGATCGAGGTGATGGTCTCGTCCACGACGGCACGCCCGGAATTCGCCGCCGCGTCGGCGGACGCGGCGGAAGCCGCCGCCGTTTCGGCGTGCTGGTTGATTTCCTCGGCGCGCGTCACCAGCCCCCGCACCACCTCGCCGACCGCGCCGGTCTCCTCGACCTGCTGCCGGACGCTGCCGGCGGTGCGCTCGGCGACTTCCACCAGGGCCTGTGTCGAGCTGTTCAGCCTTTCGGCGGACTGCGAGACCTGTAGCAGGGCCGCGCGTATCTTCGACACGAACTTGTTGAAGCCGGCCGCCAGTTCGGCGATCTCCTGCCCGCCCTGCTCCGGCAGGCTGCGCGTCAGATCGCCCTCGCCCTCGGCGATGTCGCGCATCGCCGCCACGGTTTCCTTCAGCGGCCCCGTGATGCCGGCCGCCAGGATCGAGGCCAGCACCACCAGCACCGCGCCGATCGCGGCCACCGCCAGCAGGCTCGTCACGGCCCGGTCGCGCACCGCCTGCTTGACGTCGTCGATGTAGATGCCCGAACCCACCAGCCAGCCCCAGGGCTCGAATTTCTTCACGAAGGACAGCTTGGGAAACAGTTCATCGGTCGTGCCCCCGCCGGCCTTCGGCTTGGGCCAGTCGTAGGTGACGTAACCGAATCCTCCCTGATTGGCCACCTCGTTGAAGGCGACGAAAAGGTTCTTGCGGCCGCCGGTATCCTGGACCGGACCGTCGGTGCCGACCTGCTGGCTGGTCGCGCAGTTGAATTTCTCCGCGTCGAGCAGCTTGCCGTCCAGCGCCGGGACGGTCGGATGCATCACCATCTTCGGAATCGGCGCGGTGAAGTCGTTGATCCAGAAATATTCCGTCTTCTCGTAGCGCATCGATTTCAGCGCCGCCATCGCGGCCTGCCGGGCCGCCTCCTCGGTCATCTGGCCGCTTTGCTGGAGCGCATGGAAATGGGCGATCACGCTTTGCGCGCTCTCGACGAGGTGACGGGTCTTGAGCTTCTTCTCGCTCATCAGCACGTCGCGCACCGTCGTATTGTCGATGTAGCTGATGCATAGCAGGCTCAGGACGAAAAGCCCGACCATGCCCCAGATCTTGTTGCGAATGCTGAACCGGTCCAGAAACGCCTTCATGACCCTCTCCTCACGTGCTGCTTATTCTTCTATGCGCACATTTGCGCATTGTCTATGACTTTTGTCAATGATGGCACGCAAATGGAAAGGCCGGCGGCGAACCCGCCGCCGGCCTTTCCGGAAGAATGACGATTCAAAGAACCTTCAGCGCCGCAGCGTAATCCGGCTCGTTCGCGATCTCCGGCACGAGCTGGCTGTGCAATACCTTGTCGTTCTCGTCGAGCACGACGACGGCCCTGGCCGTCACGCCCAGCAGCGGTCCCTCGGCCATGCGCACGCCCCAGGCCTGCATGAACTCCGGATGGCGGAAGGTCGACAGATGCGAAACATTCTTCAGGCCCTCGGTGGCGCAGAAACGGCCGGCGGCGAAAGGCAGGTCGGCGGAAATGACCAGCACGACGGCATTGCCCAGGCCGGCGGCGGATTCATTGAACTTGCGGGTCGAGGTGGCGCAGGTCGGGGTATCGAGGCTAGGCACGATGTTCAGCACCTTGCGCTTGCCGGCGAAGTTCGCCAGCGTCACGTCGGCCAGTTCGCCATTGGTGAGCGTCAGCGCGGGAGCGGTGGCGCCCACGGCGGGCAGGCTGCCATCGACGCGGAAAGGGGTGCCCTTCAGGGTAACGGTTGTCATTGTCTTTCTCCAGGGGTTGTATGGTTTATCAGTCGCGGCAATGCCGCCGCGGCGTTTTTGCTTGTCGCCGCCGCGATTTCCGCGAGCGGCAGACCACGCAATTGTGACAGCGTTTCGGCGATTGGCAACAGGTCGGCGGGCGTGTTGCGCCCGCCGTTCTTCCAGGCGGGGGGAATGTCGGGGGCATCGGTTTCGAGCACGATCGCTTCGAGCGGCAGGCCTGCCGCCAGAGCCCGGATGCGCCGCGAGCCCGCGAAGGTCATCGCGCCGCCGAAGCCGAGCTTGAAGCCGAGCCTGATGAACTCCTCGGCCTGCTGCAGGCTGCCGTTGAAGGCATGGGCGATGCCGCCGGGAACGCGGTGCCGGCGCAAGTGGCCGAGAATCTGGTCGACGGCGCGCCGCACGTGCAGCAGCACCGGCAGGCCCAGTTCCCCGGCGATCCTGAGCTGCTCGACGAAATAGAATTCCTGCAGGGCATCGTCGCGCGTCTCTTCGTGGCGATCCAGCCCGATCTCGCCGACCGCCACCGCCGGTTCCCGCGACAGCCGCCGGCGCAGTTCGTCCAGGTCCTCCGGCCGCGCCTGGCGCACGTAGAGGGGATGGATGCCGTAGGCGGGCACGCAGCCGGGAAATTCGCGGCAGACGGCAGCCACGGCATCGAAACTTGCCCGCCCGACCGCCGGCACGACCAGCGTCGCCACGCCGGCCGCGCTGGCCGCCGCCGCCACGGCCGCTCGATCCGTGGCGAACTCGGTGGCGTCGAGGTGGCAATGGGTGTCGATCAGGCGATCAGGCATGGCGGTGATGATGGCGCGACAAGTCCTTGAGTGTTGACAGTCATGACCATGTTCACCATCATAGCCAAAGTAATAAGAAGGCACGCACAGCCAAAACCTACGAGGAGGAAACCATGAATTTCGACGATGCAATCGCGGCACACATCAAGTGGAAGGTCCGTCTGAGCCAGTTCATCGACGGCACCAGCACCGAACAGCTGAAGAGCGACACGATCTGCAAGGACAACCTCTGCGATCTGGGCAAGTGGATCTACGGCGATGGCAAGAAGTATCAGACCCTGCCCCATTACAAGGATCTGGTCGGCAAGCACGCGAACTTCCATCGTTGCGCCGCGGAGGTCGTCAAGAAAGTCGAAACGGGCGACCGCGCCGGCGCGAAAGCATCCTTGGGCGGCACTTTCGCGGCCGCCTCCAAGGAAACCGTCACGGCCATCATGGAACTCAAGAAAGAGGCCAAGTAAGACTGCCCGCCTGGCCGCCCCCCGGCCAGGCGCGGCTTGCGTCAAGGCGATATTTTCGGCGGCACGGTCGTCAGGCCGAGGCTTTTCCAGGCCTGCATGCCGCCGCGATACCATTTGAGCTTGTGGGCCGGGTAGCCCAGCGCCAGCAATTGCTTGATGTTGGTGGGCGACTGCCCGCACCAGGGGCCGTTGCAGTAGAACACCAGCGTCCTGGCGTTCTCGAAATTCCACAGTGATTCGGTGCGGCTGGCGCCGAACTGGAGCATGAGGATGCCCGCGATGTCCTCGGCCGCGGCATGGGCCGGATGGAGGCGCTCCCAAGGCAGGTGGATCGCGCCAGGGATGATGCCGGAACGGGTCAGCCAGTCGGCATCGCGCGAATCGATCACCAGCACGCTGTCGTCGCGCCGCGTGATGCGCCGCAGATAGTCGAGCAGTTCCAGCTCGCCGATCGTCTCGACGCCGGGCGCCAGATGCATCGGCTGGATGCAGTAGGGCGGACAGGGCCGCGAGGTCATCGCGTAATCGGGGTCGATCTGGCCGAAATTGTCCGGCTCGCGCTCGATGCGCACCAGACGTCCCGCGTGCATCACGTCGACCCAGGGCTGCTGCGCCGTGATGCCGACGGGCTTGTCGGCGCGCGCCAGCCCGCATACCGCCAGCAGCGCGAAAACGGCTGCCAGCCGGCTCATCTCACTCGACCTCGTCGATCCAGGCCTGCTGGATCGCTTCGAGTTTCTTCTCGCCGCAGTGGCTCTCGTTTTCCTCGAAGCCGGGCAGTTCCAGCACCCAGCGCATCAGGTCGACGAAATTGAGCGCTTTCGGATCGACGTCCGGATGGCGTTCGGCGAGTTCGATGGCGATATCCAGGCTGTCGGTCCACTTCATTTTTTCGAGTGTCCTTCCTTGGCCATGTTGATCGTGTATTTCGGAATTTCCACCACCAGCGGCGTGTCGGCGACGAGCGCCTGACAGGAGAGACGCGAGGTCGGTTCGAGTCCCCACGCCTTGTCGAGCAAATCTTCCTCGATTTCCTCCGCCGGTTCAAGTGTTTCGAAGCCTTCGCGGATTACGACATGGCAGGTCGTGCAGGCGCAGGACTTCTCGCAGGCGTGCTCGATCTCGATGTCGTTCTCCAGCAGGGCGTCGCAGATCGAGGTGCCGGGAGCGGCCTCGATGACGGCCCCCTCCGGGCAAAGCTCGACGTGGGGCAGCACGATGATTTGCGTCATAGTTCCATCTCGTCCACTTTTCGGCCGGCCAGCGCGCGCTGCACGCTCTGGTTCATGCGGCGCGCGGCGAACTCGGCGGTGCCCTTCGACAGCGCGTCCATCGCCGCGTCGATGGCGCGCCGGTCGTCGCCGAGCAGCACCGCCTGCAGCTTGGTCAGGCAGCTATCGACATGCGCACGCTCCAGCGTCGACAGCAGCTGGGCATCCTCCTTCAGCGCCGACTGCACCGCCTCGACAAGGCGCTGCGCCTCGACCTGCGCCTCGCGCAGGGCGCGGCGGAAGGCGTCGTCGGAAGCATGGGTGTAGCCGTCCTTGAGCATCGCGGCGATCTCGTCGTCGGTCAGGCCATAGGACGGCTTCACTTCGATGCGCGCCTCGTGGCCGGTGGTCTGCTCGCGCGCGGTCACGGACAGCAGGCCGTCGGCGTCGACCTGGAAGGTGACGCGGATGCGCGCGGCGCCGGCCACCATCGGCGGGATGCCGCGCAGTTCGAAGCGCGCGAGGCTGCGGCAGTCCGATACCAATTCCCGTTCGCCCTGCACGACGTGCAGGGCCATCGCGGTCTGGCCATCCTTGAAGGTGGTGAACTCCTGCGCGCGCGCGACCGGAATCGTCGAGTTGCGCGGGACGACCTTCTCCACCAGCCCGCCCATCGTTTCGATGCCGAGCGAAAGCGGAATCACGTCGAGCAGCAGCCAGTCGTCGCCGGCGGCGCGGTTGCCGGCCAGCAGGTTGGCCTGCGTGGCGGCGCCGAGCGCCACGACCTTGTCCGGATCGAGATTGTTGAGCGGCTCCTGGCCGAAGAAATTCTCCACCGCGTTCTGGATCTGCGGCATGCGCGTGGCGCCGCCGACCATCACGATGCCCTTGACGTCCTCCGGGCGCAGGCCGGCGTCGCGCAGTGCCTTGCGTGTCGGGCCGAGGGTCTTCTGCACCAGGGTGCGGGTGATCTCGGTAAATACCTCCGACGTCAGCTTGAGATCGACGAACTCGCCGGTCGACAGCTTGGCGGTGATCGGCGCCTCGCCATTGAGCGTGAGGAACTCCTTGGCTTCGCGCGCGCGCATCTGCAGCAGGCGCGCGTCGCCGGGCGAAACGGGCGAAAGCTTCGCCTGCTCGATGACCCAGCAGAACACGCGATGATCGAAATCGTCGCCGCCGAGGGCGGAATCCCCGCCGGTGGCGAGCACCTGGAACACGCCCTTCGACAGTTTCAGGATCGAGATGTCGAAAGTGCCGCCGCCGAGATCGTAAACCGCGTAGATGCCCTCGGAAGCATTGTCGAGGCCGTAGGCGATCGCCGCCGCGGTCGGCTCGTTGAGCAGGCGCAGGACATCGAGTCCGGCGAGCCGCGCGGCATCCTTGGTGGCCTGGCGCTGGGCGTCGTCGAAGTAGGCGGGAACGGTGATCACCGCGCCGGTGAGCGCGCCGCCGAGCGAGGCTTCGGCGCGCTCGCGCAGGGCCTTGAGAATGTCGGCCGAGACCTCGACCGGGCTTTTCACGCCCTGCGCGGTGCGCAGCTTGACCATGCCCTCGGCTTCCACGAAATCGTAGGGCATGGATTCGACGTGGGCGATGTCCCTGAGGCCGCGCCCCATGAAGCGCTTGACCGAAACGATGGTGTTGTGCGGATCGGCGGACTGGCGCGACTGGGCACCATAGCCGACCTCGGTCTGTCCATCCTTGCCGTAACGCACGATGGATGGCAGCAGCGGACGGCCGAGTTCGTCGTTGAGAACGACCGCCATGCCGCTGCGCACCGTGGCGACCAGCGAATTGGTGGTGCCGAGATCGATGCCGACCGCGAGCCGGTGCTCGTGCGGCGCGGCGGACTGTCCCGGTTCGGAAAGTTGCAGTAGTGCCATTCTTTTTATTGCTCCCTGACGGAGGTCAGCCCTCCAGCATCGCCAGCGCGTCGTCGATTTCCTGAATGAGTTTTTCCTGGAACATCAGCTGGCGCACCAGGGCGCCGGCACGGGCAGGCTCGTTCGCGTCGAGCGCCTGCTGCAGTCGCGCGTATTCGCCGCCGATTTCCTCGCGCAGGCGGCGGTGCAGGTCGTCGAGGGCATCGGCGTCGCCCGCGTCCCGCGCTCCGGCCACCGTCTCGCGCAACTCCATCTGCGCCATCAGGAACTCCGCCGGCATCGCCGTGTTGCTTTCCAGTCCGACGTCGTGACCCGCCAGTTGCAGCAGGTAGCGCGCGCGCCTGAGCGGGTCCTTGAGGGTCTGGTAGGCCTCGTTGACGTGCGTCGCCCACTGCATCGCCATGCGCTTGTCGCTGTCCGACAGGTGCGCGTGCTTGTCCGGATGCACCCGCGCCTGGATGTCGCGATAGAGCGCCTCCAGGCGGTCGGCGTCGAGTCCCTGCGCGCGGGGCAGGCCGAACAGGCTGAAGTAGTCCTGGCGGACCGTTTCGAGATCGAAAATGGTCATCAGACCTGAAAGCTCTCGCCGCAGCCGCACTGGTCCTTGACGTTCGGGTTGTTGAACTTGAAGCCTTCGTTCAGGCCCTCGCGCGCATAGTCCAGCTCGGTGCCGTCGATATAGGGCAGGCTGCGCGGGTCGACCAGCACCTTGAGGCCATGGCTTTCGAAGACGATGTCATCGGGATCGGCGCTGTCGGCGAATTCCAGCTTGTAGGCCATGCCGGAGCAGCCCGAGGTCTTCACCCCCAGGCGGATGCCGATGCCCTTGCCGCGCTTGGCGAGGAAATTGCCGACGTGCTTCGCCGCCGCCTCCGATAGGGTGACGCCCATCTTACCTGCCCTCCCGCTGCTTCTTGTAGTCGGCGACGGCCGCCTTGATGGCGTCCTCGGCGAGGATCGAACAGTGGATCTTCACCGGCGGCAGGGCCAGTTCCTCGGCGATCTGCGTGTTCTTGATGTCCATTGCCTGGTCGAGCGTCTTGCCCTTCACCCATTCGGTGACGAGCGAACTCGACGCGATGGCGGAACCGCAGCCGTAGGTCTTGAACTTGGCATCCTCGATCACGCCATCCTTGCCGACCTTGATCTGCAATTTCATGACGTCGCCGCAGGCCGGCGCGCCGACCATGCCGGTGGCGACGCCTTCCTCGTCCTTTGCGAACGAGCCGACGTTGCGGGGATTCTCGTAGTGGTCGATGACCTTTGCGCTGTAAGACATGTGCTACTCCTTCGTTTAATGCGCCGCCCACTGGACGGAGTTCAGGTCGATGCCATCCTTGAACATCTCCCAGAGCGGCGAGAGTTCGCGCAGCTTGCCGAGCTTGTCGTGCAGCAGGCGGATGGTGAAGTCGATTTCCTCCTCGGTGGTGAAACGGCCGAGGGTGAAGCGGATCGAGCTGTGCGCGAGTTCGTCTGAGCGGCCCAGCGCGCGCAGCACGTAGGACGGTTCCAGCGACGCGGACGTGCAGGCCGAGCCGGAGGATACCGCGATGTCCTTGATGGCCATGATCAGCGATTCGCCCTCGACGAAATTGAAGCTGACGTTGAGGTTGTGCGGCACGCGCTGCTCCAAGTCGCCGTTGACGTAGGTTTCCTCGATGTCCAGCAATCCCTTGAGCAGCTTGTCGCGCAGCATGCGGATGCGCTCGTTCTCGGTGGCCATTTCCTCGCGGGCAATGCGGAAGGCCTCGCCCATGCCGACGATCTGATGCGTCGCCAGCGTGCCGGAGCGCAGGCCGCGCTCGTGGCCGCCGCCGTGCATCTGCGCCTCCAGCCGGATGCGCGGCTTGCGGCGCACGTAGAGCGCCCCGATGCCTTTCGGACCGTAGGTCTTGTGCGCCGAGAAGGACATCAGGTCGACCTTCAGGTTCGCGAGGTCGATGGGCATCTTGCCGGTGGCCTGGGCGGCATCGACGTGGAAGATCGTGCCGTTGGCGCGCGCGATTTCGCCGAGTTCGGCGATCGGCTGGATCACGCCGATCTCGTTGTTGACCGCCATCACGGAAGCCACCACGGTGTCCTTGCGCAGCGCCGCCTTGAACTGCTCGACGGTGATCAGGCCATTGGGCTGCGGATCGAGATAGGTAGCCTCGAAGCCCTGGCGCTCCAGTTCCTTCACCGTGTCGAGCACGGCCTTGTGCTCGGTGGCGACGGTGACGATGTGCCGGCCCTTGGTGCCGGCATAGAAGTTGGCGGCGCCCTTGATGGCGAGGTTGTTCGACTCGGTGGCGCCCGAGGTCCAGATGATTTCCTTCGCATCGGCATTGACGAGGGCGGCCACCTGTTCGCGCGCCTCCTCGACGGCCTTTTCCGCTTCCCAGCCGAAGGGATGGGAACGCGAGGCGGGGTTGCCGAAATGTTCGGTCAGCCAGGGAATCATCTTCGCGGCCACCCGCGGATCGACGGGGGTCGTGGCGGAGTAGTCGAGATAGATGGGCAGTTTCAGCATGTCGTTGACTCCAGTTCAGCCGACCTGAGCGGTCAGCGATTGCAAACTCGTGACGGTCGCGGCCAGCGCCTGCAGGAAGCCGGCGATTTCCGCATCCGTCGTTTCATGGCCGAGGCTCACCCGCACTGCGCCGCGCGCGAGTTCGGGTGCCACGCCCATCGCCAGCAGCACGTGGGAAGGCTCGGGATTCGCCGCCGAGCAGGCCGCGCCGCTGGCGACGGCGAAACCGGCGCGATCCAGCCGGCCCACGAGCGTTTCGCCGTCCAGCCCGGGCAGGGAAAAATACACGGTGTTCGGCAGGCGCTCGGCGGCACGCGCGAAAAGGGTCGCGCCCAGCGCCGCCAGTCCCGCTTCGAGTTCGGCGCGCTGCTTGCGCAGGCGCCGCGCGGTCGCCTCCAGCGTCGCCAGCGCCTCGGCGCAGGCGACGCCGAAGCCGACGATGGCCGGCACGTTCTCGGTGCCCGAACGCAGACCGCGCTCGTGGCCGCCGCCGTGGATCAGCGGCGCGAGGTCGATGCGCTTGTCCATCACCAGCGCCCCCGCGCCCTTCGGGCCGCCCAGCTTGTGCGCCGACAGCGTCAGCGCATGCACGCCGGCGGCGTTGAGGCTGCGGAAATCGAGCGGCACCTTGCCCAGGGCCTGCACGGCATCGCTGTGGAACCAGGCGCGGCCGGGCGCGGCCTCGGCCGCCAGCGCGGCGATGTCCTGCACCGCGCCGGTTTCGTTGTTGGCCAGCATCACCGAGACCAAGCCCGGCCGTTCCGCCAGCGCGGCGGAAAAGTCAGCTCCGGCGACACGGCAATCGGCATCCACGGCGATCTCGCGCAGCCGCCAGCCCTGCCGCCGCAGCGCCCGCGCCGGCTCGCGCACGCAGGGGTGCTCGATGGCCGACACCGCGATCACGCCGGCCGGCAGGTGCGCCGCCGCGCCCTTGATGAACAGGTTGTTCGCCTCGGAACCGCCGCTGGTGAACACGATCTCGGTGGGATGCGCGCCGACCGCGAAGGCCACCTGCTGGCGCGCTTCGTCGATCGCACGCCGCGCCGCGCGGCCATATTCATGCCGGCTCGACGCGTTGCCATGCTGTTGCCGGAAATACGGCAGCATGGCCTCCAGCACCGCCGGCCGCACCGGCGTGGTGGCGTTGTGGTCGAGATAGGCGGGAGCGAACATCGCGCGATCCGGAAAAAATCGCCTCAGGCGGTGGCCATCACGGCGATGCGGCGCACGGGGCGGGCGCCGCCCTTCGTCGCCGGCGGAACGCCTTCGGCGCAGGGCGTGCCATGCTGCTGGCGCACCAGCTCCTCGAGATTCACGGAGTTCAGATATTCCTGCATGCGCGCGTTGAGGCTGGTCCACAGCTCGTGCGTCATGCAGGGCTTGTCCTCGTTGCAATTGCCCTTGCCGCCGCAGTTCGTGGCGTCGAGCGGCTCATCCACCGCGCTGATGATGTCGGCCACGGTGACGGCCGCCAGCGGCTTCGCCAGGGTATAGCCGCCGCCCGGTCCGCGCGTGCTCGCCACCAGATGGTTGCGCCGCAACTTGCCGAACAACTGTTCAAGATAGGAAAGGGATATCTTCTGGCGCTCGGCGATCCCGGCCAGTGTCACCGGCCCGGCATGCTGCCGCAGGGCCACGTCGATCATCGCCGTTACCGCAAATCGTCCTTTGGTCGTCAGTCTCATGAAGCACCTCTTCAGGATCGCTCGTTTATGAAATTTGGCAGTTAATATCCGACTGCCCGTATCAAGATATAGTTCCCGATCAATTTAGTCAACTACTCAATCGACGATTTTCGACAGATAGTTCGGATCGAACTTGTCCGCGGTCGCGACATCGTCCTCCATGGACACGCCCGCGCGCTCCATCGTCTTCAGCAGCGCGGCGATGCGCCGGTCGGTCTCGACCGCGTGGTCGAGCAGGCCATGGATGGCCAGCGAGACGGGGTCGTCCTCGCTCTTCGTCACGGCATAGGCGGAAAATCCGAGGTTCTCGGCTTTTTCGTGGCGCGCCTTTTCCTGCTCCGAGGCGATGATGCGGGCAGGGATGCCGACCGCCGTCGCGCCGGCCGGCACGTCGCGCACCACCACGGCGTTGGAGCCGACGCGGGCACCCTCGCCCACCGTGATCGGCCCCAGCACCTTGGCGCCCGCACCGACGACGACGCCACGCTCCAGCGTGGGATGGCGCTTGCCCTTGTTCCATGAAGTGCCGCCGAGCGTGACGCCGTGATACAGGGTGCAACCGTCGCCGATCACCGCCGTCTCGCCGATCACCACGCCCATGCCGTGGTCGATGAACACGCAGCGCCCGATCGTCGCGCCGGGGTGGATTTCGATGCCGGTGATCCAGCGGGTGAAATGCGAAAAAGCCCGCGCCAGCCAGCGCAGGCGCTGGCTCCACAGCCAGTGCGAGAGGCGATGCAGGGTCAGGGCATGCAGGCCCGGATAGCAGGTCAGCACCTCCCACGTGGAGCGGGCGGCGGGGTCGCGTTCGAAAACGCAGTGGATGTCTTGGCGCAGGCGGGCAAACATGGCGGGCGGTAAGCCTTAGCAGAATTGGGGGAATTCTAGAATTCCCGATAATCCGGGTCAACTTACATATTCATTCGGCCAGATGGCGCTTGCGCGTGGGGCGCGCGAAGGAGGCCAGCAGGCCGCGCAGGATGTTCACCTCCTCCTTCTCCAGACCGGCGCGCGCGAACAGGCGCCGCAGGCGCAGCATCAGGCGCCCGGGCTGCTCCGGGTCGAGGAAGCCGCTATCGACTGCCGCGGCTTCGAAATGCGCGAGCAGGCCCGCCACGTCGTCATGGGTGGCAGGCACGCCGGCATTCGGCAAAGTCAGCGCCGGCGGGACGGCGAGCAGGGCCAGGCGCAGCTCGTAGCACATCAGTTGCACGGCGGCGGCCAGGTTCAGCGAGCTGTATTCCGGATTCGCCGGGATCATGGCCCAGCAGCCGCAGCGGGCCAGTTCCTCGTTGGACAGGCCGGAAGTTTCATTGCCGAAAACCAGGGCAATCTCGGCGGCACTGGCGGCGACTTCGGCCAGGCGGGCGGCGCCAGCGCGCGCCCAGCAGGGCTCCGTGGCCAGGTCGCGCCGCCGCGCGGTCAGCGCCAGCGCGAGGGTGACGCCGGACAGCGCCTCCTCCAGCGTCGCGACGGTCGCCGCCCCGGTCAGGACGTCGTCCGCGCCTGAGGCCATCGCCACCGCCTGCGCATCGGGAGCGCACTGCGGATCGACGAGCACGAGACGCGTGAAGCCCATCGTCTTCATGGCGCGCGCCGCCGCGCCGATGTTGCCCGGGTGGCTGGTGCGGGACAGGACGACGCGCACCCGCCCCATCGATTCCGGCACGGGAGGTGCCGACAGTTTAGAATTCACCGCTTATCCAACCCTCTGTTCCGCCTTCATGCATCCCATGCTCAACACGGCCGTCAAGGCCGCCCGCCGCGCCGGCAACCTGATCAACCGGGCCAGTCTCGACCTTGACCAGATCAAGGTCGGCGTCAAGCAGCAGAACGACTTCGTCACCGAGGTCGACCGCGCCGCCGAGGCCACCATCATCGAAACGCTGCGCGAAGTCTATCCCAGCCATGCCATCCTGGCCGAGGAATCCGGCGGCAGCGGAGATTCCGAATACCAGTGGATCATCGACCCGCTCGACGGCACCACCAACTTCATCCACGGCTTCCCGCAATACGCCGTTTCGATCGCCCTGCTCCACAAGGGCGTGCCGAGCCAGGCGGTCGTCTACGACCCCAACCGCAACGAGCTGTTCACCGCCAGCAAGGGCGCCGGCGCCTTTCTCAACGACAAGCGCATCCGCGTCAGCAAGCGCACCAAGCTCGACGAGTCGCTCATCGGCACCGGCTTTCCCTACCGCCTGTTCGAGCATGTCGACGCCTACCTCGCCATCTTCAAGGAGATGACGAAGCGCTGCTCCGGCGTGCGCCGTCCCGGCGCGGCCTCGCTCGACCTGGCCTGGGTCGCCGCCGGACGCCTCGACGGCTTCTGGGAGTTCGGCCTCGCTCCCTGGGACATGGCGGCCGGCGCCCTGCTGATCCAGGAAGCCGGCGGCCTCGTCAGCGACCTCGCCGGCGAAAGCGACTACCTGGCGACCGGCAACATCATCGGCGGCACGCCCAAGGTCTTCAACCAGCTGCTGCAAGTCATCCAGCCCCACCGTTCGCCCGCGCTGCAGGCCTGAAATCCGCGCGCGGTTGAAACTTTCGCGGCGTTTCGCTAGTCTCACTCCCGCAACGTCAAACCACAGAAAGGGAATCGTCCATGCAACCGTTCCAGATCGCCCAACAGAGCTCCGGCGACTTCGCCGTCCGACAGAACCGCGTGCTGCGCAACACCTATGCGCTGCTCGCCCTCACCATGCTGCCCACCGTGGCAGGCGCCCTGCTCGGCATCCAGATGCAGTTTTCCTTCTTCGCCGGCAGCCCCTTCATCGGCTTCCTGGTCTTCCTCGGCATCGCCTTCGGCTTCTTCTGGGGCATCGAGAAGACCAAAAACAGCGGCATGGGCGTCGTGCTGCTGCTCGGCTTCACCTTCTTCATGGGCCTGCTGCTCTCGCGCATCCTGCAGGTGGCGCTGGGCTTCAGCAACGGCGGCACGCTGATCGCCATGGCGGCCGGCGGCACGGGCGCGATTTTCTTCACGCTCGCCGGCGTGGCCTCGACGACCAAGCGCGACTTCTCCAACCTCGGCAAGTTCCTCTTCGCCGGCGTCGTCCTGCTGCTGCTCGCGGCGCTGGCGAATGCCTTCTTCCAGATCCCGGCGCTGGCGCTGACGATCAGCGCGATCGCGGTGGTGATCTTCTCCGCCTACATCCTCTACGACATCAACCGTATCGTGCAGGGCGGCGAGACCAACTACATCACGGCGACGCTGGCGGTGTATCTCGACATCTACAACGTCTTCGTCAGCCTGCTGCACCTGCTGCTGGCCTTCAGCGGCGAGCGCGACTGAACGAAATAAGTCAGTCCCGGCGACACGGCGACGGCACCCTGCGGGGTGCCGTTTGCTTTCCTAGCGATCGAACAGCGCCATCGATTCGACGTGCGAGGTCTGCGGGAACATGTTGGCGATCCCCACCGCGGCGAGCCGGTAGCCCTTCTCATGCACCAGCACGGCGGCGTCGCGCGCCAGCGTCGCCGGGTTGCAGGAAACATAGACGATGCGGGACGGCGCATCGTCCCCTAGCGACTTGACGAGCTCCACCGCGCCCTCGCGCGGCGGGTCGATCAGCATCTTGTCGAAACGCCCCCAGCCCGCCAGTTGCTCCGGCGTCACCTCGAAGAGGTTGGCGACATGGTATTCGATGCGCTCCGCCAGCCCGTTGGCGCACGCGTTCTCGCGCGCCCGCGCGATGAGCGGCGCGCTGCCCTCGACGCCAACCACCCGCGCGCCCAGCCGCGCCAGCGGCAGCGTGAAATTGCCGAGGCCGCAGAACATGTCGGCGACGGACTCCCCGGGCCGCACCGCCAGCAGGCCGAGCGCACGGCGCACCAGCACGCGGTTGAGATCGTGGTTCACCTGCGTGAAGTCGGTCGGCCGGAAGCGCACCTCGATGCCGAAATCCGGCAGGCGATAGGCCGGCCAGGGCGCGCCGGGCGGATGGAAGAGCGTCGCGGTATCCGGCCCGCCGGTTTGCAGATACACATGCACGCCGTGCCGGTCGGCGAAGGCGCGCAGCTTCTGTTCGTCGTCCGGCGTCAGCGCTTCGAGGATGCGGAACACCAGCGCCGCCGGCGTGTCGCCCGCCGCCACCTCGATCTGCGGCAGGCGGTCGGGAATCGACAGCGCGGCCACCAGTTTCTTCAGTTCCGGCAGCAGGGCCGAAATCGCCGGCGGCAGCACGGCGCAGGAATCCATCACCGCGACGTAGCTGCTGCGCTTCTCGTGGAAGCCGACCAGCACACCGCCCTTCTTCTCGACCTTGCGCACCGTCAGGCGCGCGCGGCGGCGGTAGCCCCAGGCCGGCCCGACGATCGGCGGCAGGATGGCTTCCGGCTTGAGGCGCGCGATATGCCAGAAGGCATCCTCCAGCACCCGCTGCTTGGCGGCGGCCTGCGCGAGCGGATCGAGGTGCTGCATGCTGCAACCGCCGCAGACGCCAAAGTGCGAGCAGCGCGGCGTCACGCGCTGGCTCGACGCCTTGAGGATCGTGTCGGCGCGCGCGTTTTCGAAGGTCGGCTTGCGGCGGAAGCTCGTGTAGCCCACCCGCTCCCCCGGCAGCGCACCCTCGATGAAGATGGCCTTGCCGTCGACATGGGCGACGCCCCGTCCCTCGTGATCCAGCGATTCGATGTCCGCGATGTTCATGTTTCCCGCCAGTTGAAACCTTCTGTTTGCGTTGCCACGCCGATCCAGTCCGGCGTACACCCGAGTGCCCCGGCCAGCGCCCCGCGCGCCAGCGCCGGCGTGTTGTTTTCCTCGGAAAGGTGCGCCGCCACGACGTGGCGCAGGGACTTGCCGCCGATGGCTTGCAGCAGGCCGGCGGCGGCGCCGTTCTCCAGATGGCCGAAGCCCCCGGCGATGCGCCGCTTGAGCGGCGGCGGATAACGTCCGCGCGCCAGCATGTCGGCATCGTGGTTGCATTCGAGCACCAGCGCCGCGCAGCCGGCGAGCATGGCGACGATGTGCGGCGTCACCGCGCCCGCGTCGGTCAGCACGCCCAGCCGCGCCGCGCCGTCCGAAAACACGAATTGCGTCGGCTCGCGCGCGTCGTGCGGCACCGGATAGGGGTGGATTTCGATATCGCCGACGGCGAAAGCCGCGTGGCTGTCGAAGCGCCGCACGGCGGCATCGGCCAACTGGCGCGCGACGCCGGCCGTGCCATGGCTGGCATGGAGCGACCAGCCGAAACGCGCCGCGCAGGCAGCCGCGCCGCCGACATGGTCGGCATGCTCGTGGGTCACGAGCACCGCGGCGACGGAATCCGGCTCGACGCCGAGGCGCGCGAGGCGCGTCGCCGTTTCGCGCGGCCCGAAGCCGCAATCGAGGAGCACGCGCGTCCGCCCAGATTCGACGAGCAGCGCATTGCCCTTGCTGCCGCTGCCCAGCGAGGCGAAGCGGATCACTTCAACTGTTCGTGCAGCAGGCCCAGGATCTTGCGCGCCGTTTCGGAGTTGTCGACGCCGCCCTCGCGCGTCAGCACGCGCACCTGGCTGGCGTCGCCCGCGCCGGCGACATGGATGCGGTATTGCTGCTTGGGATCGACCTCCGGCTTGCCCTTGAAAAGGCTCAGCGGATTCAGCTTCGACAGCCAGCCCTTGTCCTCCTTCTTGCTGTTGTCGACTTCGGGATCGATGTAGCGCACGTAGTAGAGTCCCTGCGAGCGGTCGCGGTCCTCGACGGTGAAGCCGACGCGGTCGAGCGACAGGCCGACGCGCCGCCAGGCGCGATCGAACGGTTCCTGCATCAGGAGCGCGCCGGCGCCGTCCGCGGCGCGCGTCAGCTTGGCGCGCTCCTGCTTCGGCTCGGCGGCCAGCATCGTCTTGGCGCGCGCCTCTTCCACGCCGAGCCGCACCATCAGGCGGCGCAGCATCTCGGCTTCGAGTTCGGGCTCGGCCGGACGCGGCTGCCAGCGGGTTTCCGTCTTGCCCTCGTTGCTATAGACCTCATACATGCCACGATGGCTGATGTAGATTTCCGTCGTGCCCGGCTCGGCGCCCTTTTCGATGCGGGTGCGGAACTTGTCGCGCTCGGCGGTCGAATAGAGGCTGTCGAAGACCTTGCCGAGCGTGCCGCGAATGATGTCATCCGGCAGCTTGGCGCGATCCTCGGCCCAGTCGGTTTCCATCACGCCGGCCTCGGGCATTTCGATGTTGACGATGAAGCCCAGCTCCTGCCAGAACTCCTTGAGCGCCGGCCACAACTGCTCCGGCGTACCCGCCGCGACCAGCCAGCGCTGCGAACCGGCGCGCTCGATGCGCATCTTGTCGACGCTGGGCAGCACGGCCGGCGCCGTCGAGGTGGCGCCGGCCTGGCGCTCGCCGGCATATTCGGAATAGGTCGCCGTGCCGCGCGGGCTGACATCCGGCACCGCGTAGCGGTCGTCGCGCGTCGGCTGGGTCAGGTCGGGCGGCACCTCGAGGCTGGGCAGCTTCCCCGACGACTTGTAATCGATCTTCTTCGACTCGGGCAGGATGTTCCCGGAACAGGCGGCCAGCAGCGTGGCGGCGACGAGGGCGGGGGCAAGGCGGGAAGGGACGCGGTTGTTCATATTCACCTGTTCAGACAGCGATGTCGGCTTCGCGCATGGCGGTCAGCACGCGCTCGTGGAATTCGGGGGACAGCGGCGTGAGCGGCAGACGCAGGGCGTCGCCGATCAGGCCCATGCGGGCGCAGGCCCACTTGACGGGAATCGGATTGGCTTCGCAGAACAGGTGCTTGTGCAGGCCGAGCAGGCGGTCGTTGATCGCCCGGGCGGTCCCGACGTCGCCGGCGAGGCCCGCCGCCACCATCGCGTGCATGAGCCGCGGCGCCGCGTTGGCGGTCACCGAGATGACGCCCCGGCCGCCCAGCAGGGTCAGCGCCAGGCCCGTGGCGTCGTCGCCGCTGAACACGGCGAAGCCCGCCGGCGCGCGTTTGATCAGGTCGGCGCCGCGCTCGAGGTTGCCCGTGGCGTCCTTGATGCCGACGATGCCCGGCACCTGCGCCAGCCGCAGCGTCGTGTCGTTGGCCAGGTCGGCGACCGTGCGGCCCGGCACGTTGTAGAGGATCAGCGGCAGGTCGACCGCCTCGGCGATGGCCTTGAAGTGCCGATACAGGCCCTCCTGCGTCGGCTTGTTGTAGTAGGGCACCACCGACAGGTGGGCGGTCGCGCCGGCGGCCCTGGCGCAGTGCGCCAGCTCGATCGCCTCGCTGGTCGAGTTGGCGCCGGTGCCGGCGATCACCGGCACGCGGCCGGCGACATGCGCGACCGTGGCGCGGATCAGCGCGCAATGCTCGTCCATGTCGACCGTCGGCGATTCGCCGGTCGTGCCGACCACCACCACGCCGTCGGAACCTTCGGCGATGTGCCAGTCGAGCAGGCGCTCAAGCGCGGGGATGTCGAGGGCGCCATCGTCCTGCATGGGGGTGACGATGGCGGGAAGGGAGCCTTGGATCATGGGGAGGGTCATCTCGAATTTGAGGAAGGGAAGGTATCAGAGTTCCGCGAGCGCCTTGACGTGCGCCGTCACGCTGCGCGCCAGCGCGGACAGCGCATAGCCGCCTTCGAGCATGGAGACGATGCGTCCCTGCGCGCTCTCCCTGGCGACCTGGACCAGCTGCTCGGTCACCCAGGCGTAGTCGGATTCCACCAGCCCGAGCGAGGCCATGTCGTCCTCGTAATGGGCGTCGAAACCGGCGGAAATGTAGATCAGCTCGGGGGCGAACTCGCGCAGGCGCGGCAGCCACCGCGTCGTGACGATCTCGCGGAAGCCGTCGCCGCGCGTGCCGGCCTTGACCGGCACGTTGAGCATGTTCGGCGCGGGATTCTCGGTGCCGCAGTAGGGATAGAACGGATGCTGGAAGGTGCCCGCCATCAGCACGCGCTCGTCGCCGGCGAAGATGTCCTCGGTGCCGTTGCCGTGATGGACGTCGAAATCGATGATGGCGACGCGCTTCAGGTTCCAGGCCGCGAGGCCGTGGTGCGCGGCGACCGCGATGTTGTTGAAGAAGCAGAAGCCCATCGCCTTCGCCCGCTCGGCGTGGTGTCCGGGCGGCCGCACCGCGCAGAACGCCGCCGGTGCCTCCTTGCGCATCACCAGATCGGTGGCCAGCACGCCGGCGCCGGCGGCGCGCAGCGCCGCCTGAAGCGTGCCCGGACTCATCGCCGTGTCGGGGTCGAGGTGATGGATGCCGTGCGTCGGCGCGCTGGCGTGAACGTGGTCGATGTATTCCCGCGGGTGGGCGCGCAGCAGCTGCGCCGTCTCCGCCCGCGGTGCGTCATGATAGGAAAGATAGATGTCGAGGCCAGCGGCGATCAGGCGATCCTGGATGGCGCCCAGGCGGTCGGGGCATTCCGGATGGTGCGCACCCATGTCGTGCAGCAGGCAGTCGCGATGGGTGATGAAGGCGATGGTCATGACTCGGCGGGGAAATGGCGCGCGGGGCTTCGCATACAATGGCAAAAACGACATTATGATCTTTTCGAGAGATTGTATCTCATGCCCCCGACCCCCGCCTCCGCCTCCCTCGCCCCGGTCATCGCCGCCGCGTCCGCGATCATCCTCGGCAAGGAACGCCAGCTGCGCCTCGCCCTCGCCTGCCTGCTGGCGCGCGGCCACCTGCTGATCGAGGACCTGCCCGGCGTCGGCAAGACGACGCTGGCGCACACGCTGGCCCGCCTGCTGGGGCTCGACTTCCAGCGCATCCAGTTCACCAGCGACATGCTGCCGGCCGACATCCTCGGCATCTCGGTCTTCGACCGCGAAAGCGGCGCCTTCCGCTTCCATCCCGGTCCCGTCTTCACCCAGGTCGTGCTGGCAGACGAGATCAACCGCGCCACGCCCAAGGCGCAAAGCGCGCTGCTCGAAGCGATGGAGGAGCGCCAGGTCACGGTCGAGGGCGAAACCCGCCGCCTGCCCGACCCCTTCTTCGTCATCGCCACGCAGAATCCCTCCTACCAGATCGGCACCTTCCCGTTGCCGGAATCGCAACTCGACCGCTTCCTGATGCGCCTCGAACTCGGCTACCCGGACCGCGCCGCCGAACGCGAACTGCTCGAAGGCCGCGACCGCCGCGCCCTGCTCGCCGAGGCCGTGCCGCTGCTCGATGCCGCCGCGCTGGCCGCCGCGCAGGCGCAGGCGGCGCGTATCCACGTCGCGGCCCCGCTGTTCGACTATGTGCAGGCGCTGGCCGCCCATACCCGCGTCGCGCCCGAATGGCGCACCGGCCTGTCGCCGCGCGCCAGCCTCGGCCTGATCGCCGCCGCGCGCGCCTGGGCGCTGCTCGACGGCCGCGACCACGCGCTGCCCGAGGACGTGCAGGCGGTGCTGCCCACCGTCGCCGTGCACCGCCTGCACGCCTTCGGCGACTCGGCCGAGCGTCGCTCGCCCGACGAGATCGCCCGGGCGCTGATCGAGGCGGTACCCCTCCCCTGACGATGCTGGCTCTGCGCCGCACGCTCCACGAACGCTTCGTCGCCTGGGCCCTGCGCGCACGCCCGCCCGAGCCGGTACCCATCGTGCTCGGCCAGCGCCGCGTCTATGTGCTGCCGACGCGCGCCGGCCTGCTCTATGCCGCCTCCCTCGTCGTCATGCTGCTCGGCGCGATCAACTACAACCTCAGCCTCGGCTACGCGCTGGTGTTCCTGCTCGCCGGCCTCGGCGTCGCGGCGATCCTGCACACCTTCCGCAACCTCGTGCGGCTGTCCCTCGCCACCGGCGCCGCCGCGCCCGTCTTCGCCGGCGAAACCGCGCGCTTCCCGCTCGTCCTGCACAACCCGGACGCGCGCGAGCGCCGCCAGATCCGCCTGTTCCTGCCGGGGCAGCCCGCCGTCACCGGCGACGTGCCGCCGCGCGCCGACGCGCGCGTCCTGCTGCCGCTGCCCGCCGCCCGGCGCGGCTGGCTCGCCATGCCGCGCGCCACCCTCGAAACGGTCTGGCCGCTCGGCCTGGTGCGCGCCTGGAGCTACGCCGCCCCGGGCCTCGCCTGCCTCGTCTACCCGCGCCCGGCCGCCGCCGTGCCACCGGCGCCGGCCAGCGCCGGCATGCAGGGCGGCCGGCTGCCGAGCGACACCGGCGACGAGGATTTCGCCGGCCTGCGCCGCCACCAGCCCAGCGACCCGCCGCACCACGTCGCCTGGAAAACCGTCGCCCGCCAAGGGCCGGATGCCGCCTTGCAGACCAAGCAGTTTTCCGGCACGGCCGCGCAGGCGCTGTGGTTCGACTGGACCATGCTGCCGCCCGGCATGGACGTCGAAACCCGCCTCTCGGTGCTGGCGCGCTGGGTGCTCGATGCCGAGGATGCCGGCCTCTCCTGGGGCCTGCGCCTGCCCGGCGTCGAACTGCCCCAGGCCCACGGCCCCGCCCACACCCACGCCTGCCTCAAGGCGCTCGCGCTGCATGAAGGCTGAACCGCTCCACCCGCTCACGCCCGTCCAGACCTGGTGGCTGCTGGCGACGGGGCTCGCGGCCTTCCTGCCGCTGGTGCCGCAAGTGCCGCCATGGCTCGCCGCCGTCACGGCCGCGGCCTTCCTCTGGCGCGCGGCGCTGGCCTGGTGGCGCCGGTCGCTGCCGTCGCGCTGGGTGCTGGTCTTCGTCAGCCTCGCCGGGGCGGCGGGCATCCTGTTGCAATACCGCACCCTGTTCGGCCAGAAGGCCGGCGTCGCGCTGCTGCTGATCCTCCTCGCGCTCAAGCAGCTCGAGGCGCGCACGCCGCGCGATGGCCTCGCCATCGTCCTGCTCGCCTACTTCCTCACCCTCACCCAGTTCTTCGAGAACCAGTCGATCCTCGTCGGCTTCACCCTGCCCGGCACGCTGCTCGTCGCCACCGCCGCGCTCGCCAGCCTGACCGACACGCGCCCGCGCCCCGTCGCGCAGCTGCGGCTGGCCGGCGTCCTGCTCGTCCAGGCCCTGCCCTTCATGCTGATCCTCTTCGTCCTCTTTCCGCGCGTCTCCGGCCCGCTGTGGGGCCTGCCCACCGACGCCTACAGCAGCCTGACCGGGCTGTCGGACGACATGTCGCCCGGCGCCATCAACAACCTGATCCAGTCCGACGCCATCGCCTTCCGCGTCAAGTTCGACGGGCCGGTGCCGGCACGCAAGGAACTCTACTGGCGCGGCCCGGTGCTGACGCGGCTCGACGGCCGCACCTGGCGCCCCGGCGAGCGGCGCGTCGCCGCCGAATCGCCCTACCTCCCCGCCGCCGACAGCCCGCGCTACCGCTACACCGTGACGCTGGAGCCGCACAACAAACCCTGGCTGTTCGCCCTCGAATTTCCCGACGCGCCGCCGCCCGACGCCTTCCTCACCTCCGACTTCCAGCTGCACGCGCGGAAGCGGCTGCGCGAGCGCCGGCGCTATGACATGGACTCCAGCAGCCACGTCGACTTCGCGCCGGAAAGCCTCCACGTCCTCGCGACGGCGCTGGAACTGCCCGACAACCTCAACCCGCGCACCGTCGCGCTCGGCGCGCGCTGGCGCGCCGAAACGCCGGACGAACTGCGCCGGCTGGAGCGCGCCATCAACTTCATGCGCGGCCAGAAGCTGGTCTACACCCTGCGGCCGCCGCTGATGAGCGCGCATGTCGCCGACGAATTCCTCTTCGACTACCGGCACGGCTTCTGCGAGCACTTCTCCGCCGCCTTCGTCGTGCTGATGCGCGCCGCCGGCGTGCCGACGCGCGTCGTCACCGGCTACCAGGGCGGCGAGCGCAACCCGGTGGACGACACCTGGGTGGTGCGCCAGTCCGACGCCCACGCCTGGGCGGAAGTCTGGCTCGAAGGCCATGGCTGGGTGCGCGTCGATCCCACCGCCGCCAGCGCGCCGGCGCGCATCGAGCAGAACCTCGCCGCCGCCGTGCCGGCCGGCGACCCGCTGCCCTTCCTCGCCGGCGCCGGGCTCGACTGGCTGCGCGACATGCGCTACCGCTGGTGGGCGGCCAGCAACGCCTGGAACCAGTGGGTGCTCGGCTACAACCCCGAGCGCCAGCGCCTTTTCCTCGAAAGCCTCGGCATGGCCGCGCCCGACTGGCGCAAGATGACCGCCACGCTCGCCGTGCTGTGCGGCGCCGTGCTGCTCGCGCTGACCGGAATGATGCTCTGGCGGCGGCAGCGCCCCGACCCGGCGCAGCGGCAGTGGCTCAGGCTCTCGCGCCACCTCGCCCGGCACGGCCTGGCGCGCGCCGACTGGGAAGGCCCGCGCGACTGGGCGCGCCGCGTCGCCGCAGCGCAACCCGCGACAGCGGCGGAAATCCACCGCATCGCGACGCTTTACGCCGGCCTGCGCTACGGTAAGCTCGACCCCGACGCCCTCGACGAACTACGCCGCCGCGTCGCGGCCTTCAAGCCATGATCCGACTGCTCCTGCCCCTGCTCCTGCTGCTTGCCCTCCCCGCCCAGTCCGCCCGCCCGGCCGGCTACGCCGAACGCGACGACGTGCGCGCCTTCGTCGCCGACATGGAAGCCCGCCACGCCATCGACGCGGCCACGCTCACCGCCCTGTTCGCCAGGACCGAACCCATCCCCGCGGTGCTCAAGGCCATCAGGCCGCCCGCCGACCCCGGCGTGAAATCCTGGCAGGCCTACCGCGCGCGCTTCGTCGAACCGCGCCGCCTCGCCGCCGGCCTCGACTTCTGGGCAGAGCACCAGGCGACGCTCGCCAAGGCGCAGGCCCTCAGCGGCGTGCCGGCAGAGATCATCGTCGCCATCATCGGCATCGAAACCTTCTACGGCCGCTACCTCGGCCGCTTCGAAACCTTCGCCGCCCTCGCCACGCTCGCCTTCGACTACCCGCCGCGCGCCGACCTGTTCCGCCGCCAGCTCGAAGCCCTGCTGCTGCTCGCCCGCGAAGAAGGCCGCGCGCCCGACAGCTACCGCGGCTCCTACGCCGGCGCCATCGGCCTGCCGCAGTTCCTGCCCTCCAGCATCCGCGCCTACGCCGTCGACTTCGACCACTATGCGGGCATCGACCTCGTCGACAGCCCGGCCGACGCCATCGGCAGCGTCGCCAACTTCCTGCGCGAACACGGCTGGGAGCAGGACGGCCCGATCGCCGTCCCCGCGAAAGTCAGCCCCGGCGGCGCGGCGGCGCAACTCGTCGAGGAAGGCATCACGCCCGCGCGCCGCCCGGCCGAGATGGCCGCCCACGGCGTCGCCGCGCCCGCCGACGCGCCCGACGCACCCGCCGCCCTCATCGACCTCGCCACCCCCAGGGCCGAGACCGAATACTGGCTCGGCTACCGGAACTTCTACGTCATCACCCGCTACAACCGCAGCAGCTTCTACGCCATGACGGTATTCCAGTTCGCGCAGGCCCTGCGCGAACAGCACGCGGGAAAAAGTCAGTCCCGGCGGGACGGCGGCGGACTTCTTACAGCAGCGCGCTGACGCCGATGCCCTGGCGGGCGAGGCGGCCGCGCAGGCGGCCGAGGGCTTCCATCTGCAACTGGCGCACGCGTTCGCGCGTGACGCCGAGTTCGTTGGCGAGGACTTCGAGCGTCGCGATGTCGGTGCCGTTGAGGCCGTAGCGCGCCTCGACGACGCGGCGATGGCGCGGTGGCAGCTCGCCCACCCAGCCGGCGATGTGGCTTTCGATCTCGGCCTGTTCGATGGCCTGCTCGGGATCGATGGCCCGCTCGTCGGGCAGGGCGTCGGCGACGGAGAGGTCCGGGTCGATGTCGAGGGGCGCGTCGAGCGATGCGGTGCGTTCGTTGAAGGCGAGGATGTGGCGGACTTCATCGACCGGCTTGTGCAGCAGCCGCGCGACGCTTTCGAGCGTCGATGCGGCGCCGTCGGCGGGGGGCTCGACGCCGAGGCGGCGCAGGGCGTGCAGCACGGCGTTGAGTTCCTTGACCACATGCACGGGCAGGCGGATGGTGCGCGACTGGTTCATGATCGCGCGCTCGACGTTCTGCCGCACCCACCAGGTCGCGTAGGTGGAAAAGCGGAAGCCGCGCTCGGGGTCGAATTTCTCCAGCGCGTGGATGAGGCCGAGGTTGCCTTCCTCGATGAGGTCGTCGAGCGGCACGCCGCGATGCTGGTAGTGCTTGGCGATGCTGACGACGAGACGCAGGTTGGCCTCGATCATCTTCTGGCGAGCGGCGAAGTCGCCGGCGCGCGCGGCGCGCGCCAGCGCGAGCTCCTGCGCCGGCTTGAGCAGCGCGGTGTGGCCGATTTCGTTCAGATAGAGCTGCGTGACGTCGTCGAGGAAGCCTTCCTCGCCGGCGAACGCCGGCTCGTGTTCCTCCGCGTCGCGCGGTTCGTCGTCGCCGGTCTCCGTCATTTGCGCGGCGGCAGGAAGCGCAAGGGGTCGACCGGCTTGCCCTGCTGCCGCACCTCGAAGTGCAGCTTGGGCTGGTCGGCGTCGGAATCGCCGATCTCGGCGATCTTCTGGCCGCGCCGCACCTGCTGGCCTTCCTTGACGAGGATGCGGCTGTTGTGGGCATACACCGAGCTGTAGCCGTCGCCGTGCAGCAGCACCGTCAGGTTGCCGTGCTTGGGAAACGCGCCGACATAGATGACCTTGCCGGCGGCGGCGGCCTGCACGGGATCGCCGATCCGGCCGGCGATGTCGATGCCCTTGCTCATTTCCTGGCCGGCGCCGGCGTCGCTGTAGGTGGCGATCAGCTTGCCGGACGCGGGCCAGTCCCAGTCGAGCGCGACGGCGGGCGCGGGCTGGGCGGGTGCCGGAGCGGGCTCGGGCGTGACGGTCTGCACCGCCGGTTGCGACGCCACCGTCGTGGTGGCGACGGGCGTGGCTTCGCGCGCCTTCAGCAGCGCGAGGTTTTCCTCGGAATACGGCAGCTTGCCGCCCCTGGGCGCGCGCTTGAGCTTTTCGGTGTTTTCCGGAGAAGCCGGCGCCGGCGACCCGGCCGGCGCGCCGCCGTCGAGCGGTCGCGCTTCGACCTGCCCTGCCCCGGCCACCGGCCGCACCTCGGTATCGGTCGCCGCACGCTCCACCGGCGCGCCGCTCGCCAGCGGGGAGACGCGCAACTGCTGCCCGGTCGCGATGCGGCCGGGGTTCTCGATGTTGTTCCAGGCTTGCAGGTCGCGCGGGGCGACGCCGTGCTCGCGCGCGATGCTGTAGAGCGTGTCGCCCTTCTTCACCGTGTAGAACTTGCCGCCTGGCGCGGCGGGCTGCGCCGCGATGGGCGCCTCGATGCGCGTCGGCGCCTGTCCCTCGCCCACCGGGGCGGGCGAAGACGTCGGGCCGAGGGCGACGCAGCCCGTCAGGACGAGGGCGGCGGCAAGGGCGGCGAAATGCGTGCGTGGCGTCATCATGCGACTCCCGGCAGCAGGGGCACGAAGCGCACCGCGTCGAAGCGGTTCTCCGTCCAGCCCTGCGGCGTGCGTTCGATCAGTACCAGCGCTTGCTCCCCGCTGCCGACCGGAATCACCAGCCGGCCGCCGGGCGCGAGCTGGTCGCGCAGCGACTGGGGAATGCTGACGCCGGCGGCGGCGACGATGATGCTGTCGAAGGGCGCGGCTTCGGGCAGGCCGCCCATGCCGTCGGCGTGCTTGAGGCGGATCGAGGTCAGCCGGAGCTGCTTGAGGTTCTCCCGCGCGCGCGCCAGCAGCGGCCCGACGCGCTCGACGCCGTAGACCTCGCGCGTAAGCTGGGCCAGCACCGCCGCCTGATAGCCGCAGCCGGCGCCGATTTCGAGCGTCTTGCCGAGCTTGTCGCGGCCGGCGAGCAGCAGCTCGATCATGCGCGCGACGATGTAGGGCTGCGAGATGGTCTGGCCGAGGATCAGCGGCAGCGCGGTGTCCTCGTAGGCGCGATGCGCCATCGCCTCCTCGACGAAGATGTGGCGCGGCACCACGGCCATCGCGTTCAGCACGCGCTCGTCGCGGATGCCCTGCTCGCGCAGGCGCTCGATCATGCGCGCGCGCGTGCGCTCGGAGGTCATGCCGATGCCAGCGAGCGCGTTCATCCCAGCCACTCCCGCGCGCGGTCGAGCTGCCCCGCGTGCGTCAGGTCGATCTGCAAGGGCGTGACGGAAACCCAGCCGTTGTCGACGGCGTGGAAATCGGTACCCTCGCCCGCATCGGCCGCCGCGCCGGCGGCGCCGACCCAATACACCGTCTCGCCGCGCGGCGAGGCCTGCTTCACCACCGGCTCGGCCTTGTGGCGGCGCCCCAGCCGCGTGACGCGCAGGCCCTTGAGCTCCCCATAGGGCACGTCGGGCACGTTGACGTTGAGCAGCACCGGCGCGCCGAAGGGGCGGGCCTGGAAGCGTTCGGCCAGTTCGCGCGCCACCGTGGCGGCGGTATCGAAATAGCGGCCCTCGAAGCTGGCCAGCGACAGGGCGATGGACGGCACGCCGAGCAGGTAGCCTTCCATCGCCGCCGCCACGGTGCCGGAATAGATGGTGTCGTCGCCCATGTTCGGGCCGAAGTTGATGCCCGAGAGCACCATGTCCGGCTCGTGGTCGAGCATGCCGGTCACGGCGAGGTGCACGCAGTCGGTGGGCGTGCCATTGACGTAATGGAAGCCGTTGGGCGCCGCCTTGAGATGCAGCGGCCGGTCGAGCGTCAGCGAGTTCGAGGCGCCGCTGCGGTTGCGCTCCGGCGCGACCACCGTCACCTCGCCCAGCCCCTCCATGCCGCGCGCCAGCGCGGCGAGGCCGGGGGCGAAATAACCGTCGTCGTTGGAAAGCAGGATGCGCATGGCGCCGATTTTAACGGAGGCTCGCCATCGTCTTGCGCATGAAACACAAATCCTCCCATGCCTTCGCCTTGTCCGGCTGGTTGCGCAGCAGATAGGCGGGATGATAGGTGACGATGAGATGGTGGCCGGCGAAGTCGTGCACCACGCCGCGCGCGCGCCCGATCGTCACTTCCTCCTGCAGCAGCGTCTGCGCGGCGGGCTTGCCGAGCGTAACGATGAGCTTCGGCTTGATCAGCTCGATCTGCCGCGCGAGGAAGGGCCAGCAGGCGGCCGTCTCGCCGGCTTCCGGCGTGCGGTTGTTGGGCGGGCGGCACTTCACGGCGTTGGCGATATAGACATTGCCGCCGCGCTTCAGGTCGATGGCCGCCAGCATGGCGTCGAGCAGCTTGCCGGCCTGGCCGACGAAGGGTTCGCCGCGCTCGTCCTCCTCCGCCCCCGGGCCTTCGCCGACGAACAGCCAGTCGGCCTCGACGTCGCCGACGCCCAGCACGGCCTGCTTGCGCGTCTTGCAGAGCTCGCAGGCGGTGCAGTCTGCGACGGCCTGCTTCAGCTCGTCCCAGCCCATCGCGGCGATGGCCGCCGTGCGCGCGTCGACCGGCGCGGCCTCCGCTGCCGCCATCGTTGCCGGTGCCGCGCCGCGCTTCTTCTTCGGCGGCTGGCGCAGCTTCCAGATCGGGCCGAGCCCCATTTCCTTCAGTATCTGATCTCTGTTCATAGATTTTTCGCCATCACGATGGCATCTTCCCTCCCTGCATGGGCCGGATAGTAACCGCGCCGGCGGCCGATCTCGGCGAAATCGAAATGGCGGTAGAAGGCGACGGCCGCAGCATTGGATGGCCGCACCTCCAGCAGCATGCGCACCACCCCGGCGGCGCGCGCCCGCGCGCAAAGGAATTCCAGCAGCGCCGCGCCGAGGCCCTGGCGCTGACGCTGCGGCGCCACGCCGATGTCGAGCAGGTGCTCCTCGTCGACGACACGCATCGTCACCGCATAGGCGGCCGGAGCACCGGCCTCGCGCCGCAGCCAGCACGCATGTCCGGCGGCCAGCGAATCACGGAAATTGCCCGGCGTCCAGGGAAAGGCATGGATGCGCTGTTCGAGCGCCGCCACCTCGTCGAGGTCGGCGGCGGTCATCGGCTCGAACTCACTCATCTGCCGCCGCCACGCGCCAGGCGTTCTGCGGTGGTGAGGGCCACCTTGTCGCGCACGTAGAGCGGCACTGCCTGCGCCGCCGGCAGGCCCTCGCCGCGCGCCAGCACCGGCGCGGCAAGCCGCGCCGCCGCCGCCGCCGTCGGCGCGAAGCCGGCTTCGACGACGGCCAGACGTGTACCCATGCGCCGCCGCAGCACCTCGCCATGCGCCGCGAAACCGTCGCCGACGCCGCGCCAGCCGCCCCCTTCCGGCAGGGCCGCCGTTTCGCCGGGACTGACTATTGGCGCCATCAGTTCAACGACCGAATCGCCGCTCACCGCGTAGGCGGCGACATAGGCCTCGTGCATGCGCGCATCGAGGCAGGCCAGCACACGGCCGTCGCCGGCCGCCAGGGCCAGCGCCGCCAGCGTGCAGACCGGAACCACCGGGAGATCGAGTCCGAAGGCAAGGCCCTGCGCGACGCCGCAGGCCAGCCGCAACCCCGTGAAACCGCCCGGCCCGGCACCGAAGGCGATGCCGTCGATCTGCTTCAAGTTCAGGCCGGCTTCGGCGAGCAGTTCGTTCGCCCATGGCAGCAGGCGCTCCGAACCGCCATTGGGCACCATGGCCCACCGTTCGGCGAGCGCGCCGTCGCGCCAGAGGGCGACGGACAGGCGCTGGGTGGAGGCTTCGAAGGCGAGGAGATTCACCCGCCCGATTCTAGCCGAGCGCCCCCCGCCTTCCGAGCCGCGAATCAGCGGGAGATGCCGGCGGCTACGCCCGCTGCGCGCGACAGGCGGAGCGACAGGAGAAAACTGCCGCCCACGACGGCGACCACCGCCGCGCCGAAGACCAGTTCCTTCCCCTCGCTCCAGGCATCGACGCCTGGCAGGGACAACTTCATCACGCCGAAAGCACCCACCAGGAGACTGACGCCGGCCACCACGAGGCTCATGACGCGCGAGGCGACATGGGCGATCCGGTCGGCCCGGACGATCAGGCGCGAGATCCAGAGGCCGTTGATCCCGTCCGTCACGAGCATTCCCAGCATGAACAGCAGGCCCAGCAGCAAGGCATGATGCCAGCCGCCGAACTGGGCGGCCGTCAGCGCGAACAGGGCCGCCTGGCTGACGGTGTCGAACGAAAGCGCGAACAGGGCGCCGACGAATGCGATCAGCCCCGGACTGGCGGCCTCCGCCAGCCGGCCGAGGAAGCGCCCCTTCAGGCCGACCGGACGGACGATCTCGTCAGGTTCGGCGCGCAACACCGCACGCACGTTGAGCAAGCCCAGCGCGAACAGGAAGGCAATGGAAACCCAGGCACCGAAGGTTTCCAGCCAAACCGGTGTCTGCCAGTGGCGCGCCAGCATGCTGACCGCCAGCGCGATGGCCATGACGACCGCGCCATGCCCCAGGGAAAACAGCACGCCGCAATAACGCGCCAGCGCGGGCCGGGCCCGCGCGTTGTAGCGCGTCAGTCCGTCAATCGTGGCCAGATGATCGGCGTCGAAACCATGCTTGAGGCCGAGCACAAACACCAGAAAACCCAGGGCGACCAGATCATTGGGCAATGCCGCATCCATTGGGGTGATCCTCCCGACGAGAATGGCGTAAGACGTTTCTGTCGAAAGATCATACTCCCGTCGACGACCCCGGCGGCTTTTTTACGCATGCCCTGCCCACTCAAGCGGCACGTTCGCGCCCGCCCGCGACCCAGCGCTCCCAGTGCTTGTCGATGTAGGTCGCGATCTGGTTCATGCCCTTCTCATGCACGCTCCAGCCGTCGCAGACCCTGAACTCGACATGCGGGAAACGCACCGCTGCCTGACGCACGATCGTCAGGGCGATCAGCTTCGCCTCGCTGACGCTGACCTCACCCCACTGCTCGTAGGCTTCGGGACGAGCGCTGACGTAATAGATCGGCCTTGCCATCGCGGCCTCCGCCCTCGCCAGAGGCCTCAATGCACGCTGCCGAACGAGCTGTTGAGCGTACCGTGCGGCATCGGCAGGCCGGCCAGACGGCAGCCTTGCGCCAGCGGACCGCGCGGAAACAGCTCGTAAAGATAACGCCGCCCGCCCGATTCGGCGAAATCCTCCTCAAGCTGCTGCGTCAGGCGACGAGCCGTCCAGTCCGGGCCGACCATCCGGAAACGCTCACGCAAGCAGTAGATCACCTGCCAATGTTCTTCGCTGAGCATCAACCCTTCTGCCGTGGCCACCCGGTTGGCCACCATCGGCGACCAGTGCGCGAGTTCGGACCAATAACCTTCCGGATCGCGGTGCTCCAGGCTCCGGTTGGCGATGAATTTGTTAATGTCATACATGGCGACCTCCTTTTCGCAGGAACGCAATATCCTACGTTTTCATTCAAGTATTATTGCGACCGCTTGTCAAGCGGCAAGGTCGGTGGCATCAGTCGCCGGATTGACGGCGCGGTCCGCGCGGATAGAGCGAACGTCCCGCCTCGCGGATATCGCGGCGCAGCGCATGACGCTCTTCCTGACTCATCTGGCGCCAGGATTCGCGGTGCTGGCGGTGCGCCTCGCGAAACTCCCCGCGCTCCTCGGAAGACAGGGCGCGCAGCGGTGGGCGCATGTCGCCCTGCCTGTCCGCGCCCGGCTGCGGCGTCTCCTGCGCATGCGCGGCGGACAGGCAGGCGCACAGGAGCAAAGACAGTCGCAGGACGGCGGATTTCTTCATGTCCGCATTGTATGGGCACGTCCCGTCCGGCGAACGCGGGGTTTGTAACAATCCGTTGCCCCGACGCTCCCCGGCAACATCTCGCAATGCCCCGCCATGAATCGGCGGTATCCTTGCCCGCCATGAACACCGAGACCCGCAAATCCAAGATTCTCGTGGTCGACGACGACCTGCGGCTGCGCAGCCAGCTCGAACGCTATCTCGACGATCAAGGCTTCGCCGTCAAGGCCGTGGCCGACGCCGCGGGCATGGATCGCGCACTGGAGCGCGAACTCTATGATCTCGTCGTGCTCGACCTGATGCTGCCCGGCGAGGATGGGCTGTCGATCTGCCGGCGCCTGCGCGGCGCGGAAAGCAGCGCGGGCATCGCCATCCTGATGCTGACGGCCAAGGGCGACGAGATCGACCGCATCGTCGGTCTGGAACTCGGCGCCGACGACTACCTGCCCAAGCCGTTCAATCCGCGCGAACTGGTGGCGCGCATCCATGCCGTGCTGCGCCGGCGCGCCGCGCCGCCGCCCGCCGGCGCCCCCGCCGTCACGCAGGAGGTGGTGCGCTTCGGCGGCGTCGAGGTCAATCTCGCGACCCGCGAACTGCTGCGCGACGGCACCGCGACGATGCTGACGACCGGCGAGTTCGGCCTGCTCGCGGTGCTGCTCAAGCATCCGCGCCAGCCGCTGTCGCGCGACAAGCTGATGGAACTGGCGCGCGGCAGGGAGCACGGCGTGTTCGACCGCGCCATCGACGTGCAGATTTCGCGCCTGCGCAAGCTGGTGGAGGAAGACCCGGCCAAGCCGCGGCACATCCAGACGGTCTGGGGCTTCGGTTACGTCTTCGTGCCTGACGGCCGGGATGCCGGGTAGGCCCGCGTTCCCGCTGGCGCGTCTGGTCCCGCAGAGCCTGCTGTGGCGGGCCTTCCTGCTCATTTCGACGCTGATGATCGTGGCCGTCGCCGCCTGGCTGCTGATCTTCCAGGAGGCCGAACTGGAACGTCGTTCGCGCCAGCTCGCGCAAATGGTCGCCAGCGTCACCAACCTCACACGCGCCGCCCTGCTCGCCGCCAGTCCGGAGCATCGGCGCGACCTGCTCGCGGAGCTTTCCGAACGCGAGGGCGTGCGGGTCTATCCGGCCGACCCAGACGATGTCATCCTGCCGCCACCACCCCACCCGCTGACGCGACGCATCGAGGCCCAACTGCGCGAACGGCTCGGGCCGGAAACGCGACTGGCCTTCTTGCTCAACGGCGAACGCGGCCTGTTCGTGCGCTTTCGCATCTTCGGAGATGACGAGGGTACCTACTGGCTCGCCCTGCCGCGCGAACGGCTGGAACGGCATTTTCCCTGGCAATGGCTGGGCTGGGGCGCGGCTGTGCTGCTGCTGTCGCTCGCCGGCGCCTGGCTGATCGTATTCCGCATCACCCGTCCGCTCAAGGCGCTGGAAACCACCGCGCGCAAGATCGGTGCCGGCGAAACGCCGCCGCCCCTGCCAGAACGCGGCCCGCGCGAGATCGTCGCGGTCACCCACGCCTTCAACCAGATGAGCGCCGGCCTGCGCCGGCTCGAAGACGACCGCACCCTGCTGCTGGCAGGCATTTCCCACGACCTGCGCACGCCGCTGACGCGCCTGCGCATGGAGACCGAAATGAGCGTCGCCGACGCGGAGGCGCGGGCGGGGATGGAGACCGACATCGCCGAGATGGATCGCACCATCGACCAGTTCCTCGACTTCGCACGTCCGCTGGAATCGGGTGGCGGCGCCCCGGTCGACCTCGCCGCGCTGCTTGGCGAGGTCGCCGTGCGTTACGGCCGCCGTGTCGCCCGCACTGACTTTCCACCGCTTTGCGCATCCGCCCGTCCCGAGGCCTTGCGCCGCGCCATCGTCAACCTGATCGAGAACGCCCTGCGCCATGGCGGCGACGCGGCCCCGGTCGAGCTGACGCTGGCTCGTGCGGGCGAAGAGGTCGTCATCGGCGTGCTCGACCGCGGTCCCGGCATTCCCGCCGGAGAAATCGCGCGCCTCAAGCAGCCCTTCACCCGCGGCGAAACGGCGCGCACCGGTGCTGGCGGCGCGGGTCTTGGACTCGCCATCGTCGAACGCATCGTCCGCGCCCAGAACGGCCGCCTCGAACTGCTGCCCCGCCCGGACGGCGGACTCGTGGCGCAGATTCATCTGCCGGCGGCCTAGTTCAGCTTCGCCCCGCGTCCGATGCGTTCGAGGAAAGCGCGCGCGCCCTCGTGGCCATGGACGGCCGCCATGCGCAGCCACTTCATGGCCAGGCGGGGTCGCTTCTCGGTGCCCGCGCCACGATAGCAGGCCGCGCCAAGCTCATACTGGGCATTGACCTCGCCGAGCAGCGCGGCGCGGCGCAGATAACGCAGCGCCAGCCTGGCGTCGCGCCGCGCGCCCTGCCCGTGCAGCAGCATGAAGCCGAGGCTGTAGAGCGCATAGGCATCTTCGTGTTGGGCGACCGCCTGCTCGAACCAGCGCAGCGCCTCGCGGTAGCTGCGCGCCACGCCTTCGCCATGATAGTAGAGGTCGGCCAGCGCCAGCTTGGCGTCGAACAGGGTGGCCGCCTGGCGATACCAGGTCACCGCCTGTGCCGGTGCGGCCGCGCCGCCAAGGCCGTGGCGCAGGCATTCGGCCAGCATGTAGGCGGCGCGCCGGTGTCCCAATTCGCCCGCCTTGCGGTAGCACTGCCGCGCGCGCGCGGCATCCGCGACGACGCCATGGCCATGGAAATGGCGTTCACCCTCGGCGAACCAGTAGCGCTCCAGTTCGTCAAGCGCGGTCTGCCAGCCCTGCTCGGCGGCCTGACGCAGCGCGGCTTCGCCCCGTTCCACGTCGGCCTGGCCGCCGATGCCGTAAAGCAAGCAGCGGCCCAGCTCCGCCAGCCCATGGGGCAGCCCGGCCTCCGCCGCGGCATGGTAGTGGCGACGCGCGGCCACCGGATCGGCGGCCGTGCCCTCGCCGTGCTCGTGGCATTCGCCGAGCCAGATGTGGGCATCGGCCTCCCCGCCATCCGCCGCGCGCCGATACCAAGCCAGGGCCAGACTACGGTTTTCCTCCACGCCCTCGCCCCAGCGGTGGCAGTGCCCCAGCTTGAGCTGGGCGCGCGCATGGCCCTGACGCGCGGCGGCCCGCCACCAGCGCACGGCCTCCTCCATGTCACGCTGCAGGTGGGCGCGGCCGCTGGCATGAGCTTCGCCCAGCTCGAATTCCGCTTCACGGTTGCCGAGTTCCGCCGCGCGCCGATACCAGGCGAGGCCGAGTTCGGGATCGGGCGTGACGCCGAAACCGAAGGTGGTGCATTGTCCCAACAGGAACATCGCCGGGGAAACGCGCTTGCGGGCAGCGGCGCGGAACCACCCCACGGCTTCGGCCTGGTTGGCGGCAACGCCCTCTCCGGCATGGAGACACAGCCCGAGGCAGAACATCGCCGGAGCCACGTCCGCCTCGGCGGCCTGCCGCCACAGCCGCACGGCCTCGGCACGGTTTTCCGGCACGCCCCGGCCGAAAAAGTGGCAGCGCGCCAGCAGGTCGGCGGCACGCGGCAGCCCCTGCTCCGCGGCGCGGCGCAGGCAGCGCGCGGCTTCCGGGAAATCTGGCGCCAGATACTGCCCCAGATAGAGCAGTCGCCCGAGCCAGTAAAGGGCCAGCGCGCCACCCTGTCCGGCCGCCTTGCGCAACAACGCGGCGCCGCGCCCTGCGTCGGCGATCACGCCATGGCCGCGCAACAGGCAAAGGGCGAACCAGGTCATGCCGCGGCCGTCGTTCTGGCCCGCCGCGCTTTCGAACAACCGGGCGGCCTCCGCGTAATCCTTTGGCAGGCCGGTGCCGTGGTAGAGCAGCCAGCCCAGCACAGCCTCACCAGCGGGCGAACTGCTTTCGGCACTGCGCGTCGCCCACTGCACGGCGTCGGCGGTGGACTTCGGCATGCCTTCCCCGCTGACACAGCGCCAGGCCAGTTCGGCCTGGGCGGAAGCATTGCCGCCCTGGGCCATGCGCCGCAACTCGTCAAGCGGCACGGCACGCCAGAAATCATCGGCATGACCAAGAATTTCCATGCCTTGCGCGACACCGCGCTCGACGAGGCTACTGTCGAGCGCATCGCGAAACAGGCCCAGCAGGGCGGACGAACCCAAGGGGATCAGTTGCATGATTGATGACCGCGAATCGGAGGCCCAAGCTTACCCCTCGGCCGGTTTCCCCCTTATCCACAAAAACTGTGGAAAAGTCTGTGAATCTCTTGCGCATGGATGCGCTAAGTCACCATCGCCAAAGGACTTTTGTTGCTTAGAGCCAAAAGTGTCCGAAATATTTCCTTTTATATTTCAATGTGTTACACGATGGCACTAGGGTTGCGGGGCGATTATTGCGGCATTCACGCAACATGGCGCGCGATGCGCGGTTTTGTGGATGAGATACCATGCCCCGCCTGCCTCGACACTCCGGGAAACCCGTCTTTGACCGCGCAAATTCTCACCGTCGCCGAACTCAACCGGACAGCACGCCAGCTGCTGGAACAGAACTTCCCGTTGCTCTGGGTCGGCGGGGAAATCTCCAACCTGACCCGGGCCGCCTCCGGCCATGTCTATTTCTCCCTGAAAGACGACCAGGCCCAAGTGCGCTGCGTCATGTTCCGTTCGCGCGCCCAACTGCTGCCCTGGCGGCTGTCGAACGGCGACCAGGTGGAGGCGCAGGCGCTCGTCACGCTTTACGAGGCACGCGGCGACTTCCAGCTCAACGTCGAAAGCCTGCGCCAGGCCGGTATCGGCCGCCTCTACGAACAGTTCGTGAAGCTGCGCGAGAAACTCGCCGCCGAAGGCCTGTTCGAAGCCGCGCGCAAGCGCCCCATGCCACGCTTCCCGCGCCGCGTCGGCATCATCACTTCCCCGCAGGCCGCCGCGCTGCGCGATGTCGTCGCCGCGTTCGCGCGGCGTGCGCCCCACGTCGAACTGATCCTATATCCAACGCCGGTGCAAGGCGTCGAGGCGCCTGCCGCGCTCGCGGAGGCACTCAAGGCGGCCTATGCGCGCGCCGAATGCGATCTGCTCCTGATCGTCAGGGGCGGCGGCAGTCTCGAAGATCTCTGGGCCTTCAACGACGAAGCGCTCGCCCGCACGCTGGCCGCCTCGCCGCTGCCGACCATCGCGGGCATCGGCCACGAAACCGACACCACGATCGCCGATTATGTCGCCGACCGGCGCGCCGCCACGCCCACCGCCGCCGCGGAGCTGGCGAGCGCCGGCTGGTTCGATGCCGCCACGGAAATCGACGCGCTCGCCGCCGCATTGCGCCGCACGACGCTTGCCACCCTGCAGGCACGCATGCAGGCGCTGGACCGGTTGGCCTTGCGGCTCCTCCATCCGGCCCAGCGTCTCGGGACCGATCGCCAGCGGCTGGACGCCCTCGCCCGGCGCCTGGCCACGGCGGTCCAGCGCCGGATGGCGGATCGGCATGCCCGCCTCGCCCGGTTCGAACTGGCGTTCGCCCGGACGCGTCCCGACACGCAGGCGGCGCGACAACATCTGGATCGCCTGGGGCAGTACCTGCGGCAGGGCATGGAGGGGATTCTCATGCGCCAGCGTGACCGGCTGACGCGCTGCAGCGGCGCCCTGACGGCGCTTTCTCCGGCGGCGACGCTGCGGCGGGGCTACGGCATCGTGCGCGCCCCGAACGGCGACATCGTGAGGGATGCCGCGAGCCTGACGCCAGGCGACCGCTTGCATCTGCAATTCGCCAGCGGGGCAGCTGAAGCCGTCGTCGCGGCGGTGGCGCCTCAGGACTAATCGCGCAGCGAAATCAGGCGGTCAACGGCAATTCGTCGAGCGCCACGCCCAACTGGCTCAGCGCGTCGGTCAGCGCGTCGATGCGCATCTTCAACTCTCCGGCAGGAACGCCGTCCTCCCCTGTCCGTTCGAAATCGGCGGCCAGCCGGGCCAGGCGCCGGGCACCGAGCTGCGCGGCGGTGGCGGACAGGCCATGCGCATGCCGGCGCCATTCGGCAGCGTCGCCGGCGGCGCAGGCGGCGGTCAAGGCCGCCATCTGCTGCTGCATTTCCGTAGTCAGCATCGACACCAGATCACCGACCGCCAGGCCGGTGGCACGCGCCACCTGCTCAACGGCGCCAACCTCCAGCACGACCAGATGGCCGCCGACCAGCGGCGCCCCCGGCGCATCGAGCGGCAGCGTCAACTCGAACCAGAAACAGCTCCCCGCGCCGAGCGTGCTGGCGACGCCGATCCGTCCCCCCATCGCCTCGACCAGACGCTTGCAGATCGCCAGGCCCAGCCCGGTGCCGCCATGGCGGCGCGTGTTCGAGCCATCGATCTGGGAAAACTGCTGGAACAGGCGCGACTGATCGACATCGGGAATGCCGACGCCGGTATCGCGCACCGCGATGCGCACCCGCCGCTGACCGGCATCCGCCGGGATACAGGCCAGTTCGACGTCGATGCGCCCCTGCGGCGTGAATTTGATCGCGTTGCCGACGAGGTTCGTCAGGATCTGCCGCACCCGCAACGGATCGCCGACCAGCGCCGGCAGGGCGCCGGCGGGCGCATGCAGGTTCAGGACCAGGCCTTGCGCCATGGCCTGCGGCCGCATCAAGTCGCATACGCCCTGCGCCATGGCGATCACATCGAAGCTCGCCGTTTCGAAATGCAGCTTGCCGGCCTCGATTTTCGAGAAGTCGAGAATGTCGTTCAGGATGGACATCAGCGCGCGACCTGATTCGCGCAGCGTGGCGACGAAGCCGCGCTGCTCGGCATCGAGCGGCGTGCGCAGCAGCAGGTCCGCCATGCCCAGCACGCCGTTCATCGGCGTGCGAATCTCGTGGCTCATCGTCGCGAGGAACTCGCTCTTCGCCTGCGAGGCCGCGACGGCCTGCACCCGTGCCGCTTCCAGCGCATCGAGCATGCGCTGGCGCTGCCCTTCGGACCACGCCAACATCAGCAGGGGCCCAGAAGGAATACCCCGGCGAGCGCGAATCCCAGCCAGAGCAAGGGCGCATCCGGGGCGCTGGTCGGCCAGCCGCCGCGCGGCCGCCCCGCCATTTGCCAGAAGCCGCTGGGCAACGCGACATCGACCTTCTCGCCGTCGCCGGGAAACAGGGCCGGATCGCCGAAGAACACCTCGCCCCGGGCACCCGTGCCGTCCTTGCCGCGCAGCGCGATCTCGAGTCCGTGGTCGTCGAGCACGCCGCTGTCGCGATACAGGCGCTCGACATCGATCACCGCCGACACCAGCCCCCAGAAGCGCGAGCGCCCATCGGCACCGTCGACGAACACCGGGATGCGGCCGATGATCCCAGTCCCGCCCTGCACGAGCGGCAATGGCCCGGCCAGCACCAGTTCGCGGGTGTCGCGCGCGCGTTCGGCGGCGGCCCATTGCACCGGACTCTTGCGGTAGTCGAAGCCGATCGCTTTTTCGTTGCCTGCCAGCGGATGCATCATGCGGATCACCATGTCTGGCGCCGCGCCGATGTTGCGCAACTGCATGCGGCCCGCGAAAAGCGGCTTGGCGAACCGTTCGAAATCCGCCTGGCCGAGTCCGGGCTTCGCGGCGACCACGCTGACCAAGCCCTGCACCAGCAGCATGTTGCCGTTCAGGTGGCCTTCGAGACGGCTGCGCAGCAGGGTCAGTTTTTCGCGCACCTCCGTGTGGACGCGCTCCTGGTATGCGTCGGCATTCTGGCGCAGCACGAACTGCGCCGTCAGCCACAGGGCACAGGCGGTCAGGAAGGCGGCAAGCAGGATCAGCGCGCGGCGGCCGGCGGGAAGTATCACGGGCGGCACGATACCGGAAAAAACCGGTTTTTTCCGGACGGCCCGCCCGGAAAACCCACTTGTAAAACTCAACTATGTCCCCATATCATTCGGGCATCGATTACCCCCAACAGGAGAAAACAACATGGAACACACCCTGCCCCCCCTGCCCTACCCCAAGAATGCCCTCGCGCCGCACATGTCGGAGGAAACCTTCGACTACCACTACGCCAAGCACCATCAGGCCTATGTCACCAACCTGAACAACCTGATCAAGGGCACCGAGTTCGAGAATCTCGACCTCGAAGCCATCGTCAAGAAGGCTCCGGCCGGCGGCATTTACAACAACGCCGCGCAGGTGTGGAACCACAGCTTCTTCTGGAACTGCATGAAGCCGAATGGCGGCGGCGCGCCCGCGGGCGCCCTGGCGGCGGCGATCGACAAGAAGTGGGGCTCGCTCGACGAATTCAAGAAGGCCTTCCAGACCTCCGCCGTCGGCAACTTCGGCTCGGGCTGGACCTGGCTGGTGAAAAAGGCCGACGGTTCGGTCGACATCGTCAATATGGGCGCCGCCGGCACCCCGCTGACCACCGGCGACAAGCCGCTGCTGTGCATCGACGTCTGGGAGCACGCCTACTACATCGACTACCGCAACCTGCGCCCGAAGTTCGTCGAAACCTTTTTGACCAGCCTCATCAACTGGTCCTTCGCGGAACAGAACTTCGCCTGAATCTTTCGCACCCGTGAAAGAGCCCGGCATGCCGGGCTTTTTTGCGCCGTCAAAAAGTCAGCCCCGGCGGGACGGCGTCAATATCCCCGCGGTGCGCGCTCGATGCCGCCAATGGAATCGCCCGCCCTGATGCCGCGCCGGGCGAACCAGCCGGCATTCATTTCCAGCGCGTAGCGGACGGGCCGCGCGGCGCAATGGTTGTTCTCGCTGCGCGGCTGCATCTCGGCGATATTGACGATGCGCCCCATGTCGTCGAGAAACGCGATGCTGAGCGGAATCAGCGTGTTCTTCATCCAGAAGCAATGCGGCGCCGATTCGGGGAAGACGAACAGCATGCCGCGGTGCTGCGCCATCTCCTGGCGATGCATCAGCCCCTGCATGCGCGCGGGATTGCTGGCGGCGACCTCCGCCTGGATGCGGTGGAACCCGGCGCTCAGATCGATCATCGGCAGCGACTGGGCCGCGGCGCCCGCCGCTCCCAGCATGAAAGCACAGGCCAACAGCATCTTTTTCACTTCGGACATCCTTCGCCATAGCGATTGCAGAAACGCAGCGTTTCGGGATACGGGAAAAAATCGCGTATCGCGCCGCGCCGTATTTCCTCCTGCGCGTTCTGCCAGAACCCCGCATCGAGAAGATCGGCGTGATGACGCATGAAGGCGGCGCGGATTTTCGGCGAAGTCAGCAAAAAAGTGGCGAATTCCTCGGGGAAAATGTCGTTCCTGCCGACCGAATACCAAGGCTCGCCGGACATTTCCGCTTCCTCGTTCGGCGCCGGCGGAATGCGGCGGAAATTGCAGTCGGTCATGTATTCGATCTCGTCGTAATCGTAGAACACGACGCGGCCGTAACGCGTGACGCCGAAGTTCTTCCACAGCATGTCGCCGGGAAAGATGTTGGCGATCGCCAGTTCACGGATGGCATTGCCGTATTCGATCACCGCCGCCTCGATCATGTCCTCGCGACCCGACTTTTCGGCGCGTTCGAGATAGAGATTGAGCGGCTCCATGCGCCGCTCGATGTAGAGGTGCTTGATGATGATGTCGCTGCCATCTTCCTCCAGCAGCGACGGAATCTCCCGGCGCAGTTCCTCGACCAGTTCCGGCGCAAAGCGGTTCTTCGGCAGCGCGACATGCGAGAACTCCAGCGTGTCGGCCATGCGCCCGACGCGGTCGACCTGCTTGACGAGCTGGTATTTGCGCTTGACGGTGGCGTGGTCGACTTCCTTGGTGGCTCCGAATTTGTCCTTGATCACCTTGAAGACGTAGGGATAGGAAGGCAGCGTGAACACCAGCATCACCAGGCCGCGAATGCCGGGCGCGACGATGAACTGGTCGGCGGAGTGATGGAGGTGCGAGAACAGGCCGCGATAGAAGGAGGTCTTGCCCTGCTTGCCGAGGCCCAGCATCGAATACAACTCGGCGCGCGGCTTGTGCGGCATGATGGTGCGCAGGAACTGGATGTAATTCGCCGGCACCGGCATGTCGACCATGAAATAGGCACGCGACAGCGAGAATAGCAGGCTGATCCAGCCGGGGTCGAGGATGATGCAGTCGAGCACCAGCCCCCCCTCCCGGTCGTGCAGCACCGGCACGGCGAACGGATATTCGTTCGATCCATTCACCGCCTTGCCGATGACATAGGCGCCCTTGTTGCGATAGAAGGCGGACGTCAGCACCTGGATCTGGAAATTCACCTCGCGCCGCGGCAGTTCGGGGAACAGCTCATGCACCGTGTCGCGGATGTATTCGACGTCGCGGTCGAGGTCCGCGAACGCGCGCCGCCAGCCGAAATCGAGAAATATCTGCTTGATCGACTCGCGAAACCCCGCCTCGTTCGGATAGTAACTGCGATAGGTCGGCGGGTCGGATTCGATGTATTCGGTCGAAATGGCCGGCCGCACGAAGATGAAGTCGTTGTGGAAATAGGTGCGGTGGAGAATCTTGCAGTAAACCGAGTTGAAGAAGGTTTCCGCCAGCTCCGGCTGGTTGTGGTTGGTGAGCAGACCGATGTAGTAGAGCTTGGCTTGGCGCCAGACGATGTCGTCGATCGTCTCGGCATTGAACTCGCGGTGCAGGCGCTCGACCGTCTCGGCGACGCGATCGTCATAAAACTGGATGCGTTCCCTGACGGCGCGCTGCACCGCCGGCCAGTCGCCCTCCTCGAAACGGACCTTCGCCGCGGTCGAACTTTCGCGGAACAAACGATAGTGCTTGTCGAATCCGGCGATCAGCGTTTGGGCGATCAGCAGGGCCTGGGCACCGGCGGCCGGATCCGCGTCCGCCACCGGATTCATTGGTATGTCCATGATATTCGTGAGTTTTTTTAAATTTTGACGCAAAAAGATTCTAACATCCGCCAGCTAGCCTATAAGCTGCTTTTCGTGGATAATAAAAAAAATAGCAACTCACCAACCGACAATCACTGGAGCAGGCATGAGCACTTCCCACATCAAGGTTCCCACCACAGGTCAGAAGATCGTCGCCGGACAACCCACACCGGACAACCCCATCATCCCCTTCATCGAAGGCGACGGCATCGGCGTCGACATTACCCCGGTGATGAAGGCGGTGGTGGACGCGGCGGTCGCCAAGGCCTACGGCGGCAAGAAGAAAATTTCCTGGATGGAGGTCTATGCCGGCGAGAAATCGACCCGACTCTACGGCCCCGACGTCTGGCTGCCGGAAGACACCCTGAATGCCTGCAAGGAATACTCCGTCTCGATCAAGGGGCCGATGACCACGCCGGTCGGCGGCGGCATCCGCTCGCTCAACGTCGCCCTGCGCCAGGAGCTCGATCTCTACCAGTGCGTCCGCCCGGTGCGTTACTTCAAGGGCGTGCCCTCGCCGCTCAAGGACCCCACCAAGACCGACATGGTGATCTTCCGCGAAAACACCGAGGACATCTACGCCGGCATCGAGTGGGAAGCCGAAACCCCGAACGCCCGGAAGATCATCAAGTTCCTGCAGGATGAAATGGGCGTGAAGAAGATCCGTTTCCCGTCGACCTCGGGCATCGGCATCAAGCCGGTTTCGCGCGAGGGCACCGAGCGCCTGATGCGCGCCGCCGTGAAATACGCCATCGCCAACGACCGCAAGTCGGTGACGATCGTGCACAAGGGCAACATCATGAAGTTCACCGAAGGCGGCTTCCGCGACTGGGCCTATGCGCTGGCGCAGAACGAATTCGGCGCCAAGCCGATCGACGGCGGACCCTGGTGCTCGTTCAAGAACCCGAACACCGGGCGCGAAATCGTCGTCAAGGACGCCATCGCCGACGCCTTCCTGCAGCAGATCCTGCTGCGCCCGGCCGAATACGACGTGATCGCCACGCTCAACCTCAACGGCGACTACATCTCCGACGCGCTCGCCGCGCAGGTCGGCGGCATCGGCATCGCGCCGGGGGCAAACATCTCCGACCACTACGCGGTGTTCGAGGCCACCCACGGCACGGCGCCGAAGTATGCCGGCAAGGACTACGTCAACCCGGGTTCGCTGATCCTCTCCGCCGAAATGATGCTGCGTCACCTCGGCTGGAAGGAAGCCGCCGACCTCATCATCAAGTCGATGGAGGCCGCCATCGCCGACAAGATCGTCACCTACGACTTCGCGCGCCTGATGGAAGGCGCCACCGAGGTCAAATGCTCGGCGTTCGGCCAGGCGATGATCGAGCGCATGTAAGCCCCAGCCGGTTCGCCGACAATAAAAAACCCGCCAGCGGCGGGTTTTTTATTTGCCGCGCCAAAAATGTCGGCGCTGGCTCGATGGCCCAATCAGGCCTTCTGAATGTTCGAAGCCTGCTTGCCCTTGGGGCCTTGCACCACTTCGAAGGAAACCTTCTCGCCCTCTTTCAGGGTTTTGAAACCTTGCATGTTGATGGCGGAAAAGTGTGCGAACAGATCTTCGCTGCCATCGTCCGGGGTAATGAAGCCGAAACCCTTGGAATCGTTGAACCACTTGACGGTACCCGTTGCCATAAAACCTCTTTCATAAAACGTGACATATATCCGACCGGTGGCCGGCGACATGTTTGTGTTGCAAGTTCTTGACAGCGCGGATACACAATGGGCCCGGACAGCGAATCAGAAAACTGAATGACGGCAGGGTTTGAGCACTGAGTGAATCTTGAACCAAACACGGCCGCCTTTTACGCAGTTTCATCCATGACGTCAACAGTTTTTTTTGCTGCATGACAACATCGCGCCACCCCGGACAAGAGGGCGGATTTACCCCGTTTTTCCCCTGATGGTGGCACGGTTGTCTGGTGTTTGATTCGCATTAGAATCATCGCATGGCAACCCGCAAGCAGACGCTCCCCAGCGAAGGCGTCGCCCTCGAGCCGGAACGGCAGCGCATCAAGCCGCCCCGACTCTACAAGGTGATGCTGCTGAACGATGACTACACGCCGATGGATTTCGTCGTGGTGGTGCTGGAGAAGTTTTTCCGCATGAACCGCGAACAGGCGACCGTGGTCATGCTGAAGGTGCATCGCCAGGGGCGTGGCGTGTGCGGCGTGTTTCCACGCGACCTGGCCGCCACCAAGGTCGAGCAGGTGGGCGCCTTCGCCCGGCGCCACCAGCATCCGCTGGCCTGCGTGATGGAAGAGAACTGAGGCAAACGAAAGGATCGGCATGATCGCGCAGGAACTGGAAGTCAGCTTGCACATGGCCTTCGTCGAGGCGCGCCAGAAGCGGCACGAGTTCATCACCGTGGAGCATCTGCTGGTGGCCCTCTTCGACAACCCGTCGGCCGCCGAGGTGCTGCGCGCCTGCGCGGCCAACCTCGACGAACTGCGGCGCGAAGTCGGCGGCTTCATCGACCAGCACACGCCGACCGTGCCGGGCGACGGCGAGATCGACACGCAGCCGACGCTCGGTTTCCAGCGCGTCATCCAGCGCGCCATCCTGCACGTGCAGTCCTCCGGCAAGAAGGAAGTGAATGGCGCCAACGTGCTGGTGGCGATCTTCGGCGAAAAGGATTCGCACGCGGTGTATTTCCTGCAGAAGCAGGGCATCTCCCGCCTCGACGTGGTGAACTTCATCTCCCACGGCATCACCAAGAATCCGCAGCCGGCCGGCAAGCCCGAGGAAGCCCCCGAACAGGAAACCGAGGCGCAGCAGCAGGCCAGCGCGCTCGACAACTTCACGCAGAACCTGAACCAGATGGCGCTGACCGGCAAGATCGATCCGCTGATCGGCCGCGAGAAGGAAGTCGAACGCGTCATCCAGACGCTCTGTCGCCGCCGCAAGAACAATCCGCTGCTGGTCGGCGAGGCCGGCGTCGGCAAGACCGCCATCGCCGAGGGACTCGCGCGCCGCATCATCGAGGGCCGCGTGCCAGAGATTCTCGCCAACGCCACCGTCTATGCGCTCGACATGGGCGCCCTGCTGGCCGGCACCAAGTATCGCGGCGACTTCGAGCAGCGCCTCAAGGCCGTGCTCAAGCAGCTCGCCGACAACCCCAACGCCGTACTCTTCATCGACGAGATCCACACCCTGATCGGCGCCGGCGCGGCCTCGGGCGGCACGCTCGACGCCTCCAACCTGCTCAAACCCGCCCTGTCCTCGGGCACCGTCAAGTGCATCGGCGCCACCACCTACAACGAGTTCCGCGGCGTCTTTGAAAAAGACCACGCGCTGTCGCGCCGCTTCCAGAAGATCGAAGTCAACGAGCCGAGCGTGGATGAAACCGTCTCGATCCTGCGCGGCCTCAAGACCCGCTTCGAGGAACACCACGGCATCAAGTATTCGGCCGCCGCGATCACCAACGCCGCCGAGCTGGCCGCGAAATACATCACAGACCGCCATCTGCCCGACAAGGCCATCGACGTCATCGACGAAGCCGGCGCGGCCCAGCGCATCCTGCCCAAGTCGAAGCAGAAGAAGGTCATCGGCAAGCAGGAGATCGAGGAGATCGTCGCCAAGATCGCGCGCATCCCGCCCCAGCACGTCTCCGCCGACGACCGCTCGGCGCTCAGGAACCTCGACCGCGACCTCAAGAGCGTCGTGTTCGGCCAGGACAACGCCATCGAGGCGCTGGCCCAGGCCATCAAGATGTCGCGCTCCGGCCTCGGCAACCCGCAGAAGCCGATCGGCAACTTCCTGTTCTCGGGGCCGACCGGGGTCGGCAAGACAGAGGTCGCGCGCCAGCTCGCCTACTGCATGGGCATCGAGCTGATCCGCTTCGACATGTCCGAATACATGGAGCGCCACGCGGTGAGCCGCCTGATCGGCGCGCCGCCCGGCTACGTCGGCTTCGACCAGGGCGGCCTGCTCACCGAGGCGGTGACGAAGAAGCCGCATGCCGTGCTGCTGCTCGACGAGATCGAGAAGGCGCACCCGGACATCTTCAACATCCTGCTGCAGGTGATGGACCACGGCACGCTGACCGACAACAACGGCCGCAAGGCGGACTTCCGCAACGTCGTCATCATCATGACCACCAACGCCGGCGCCGAGGCGCTGCAGAAGACCAGCATCGGCTTCACGACGAACAAGCAGGCCGGCGACGAGATGGCCGACATCAAGCGCACCTTCACGCCGGAATTCCGCAACCGCCTCGACGCCATCATCTCCTTCAAGGCGCTCGACGGCGAAATCATCCTGCGCGTGGTGGACAAGTTCCTCATGCAACTCGAAGGCCAGCTCCACGAGAAGAAGGTCGAGGCGATCTTCACCGACGCGTTGCGCGCCTGGCTGGCTGAAAAGGGTTTCGATCCCCTGATGGGCGCCCGCCCGATGGCGCGCCTGATCCAGGACACCATCCGCGCCGCGTTGGCCGACGAACTGCTGTTCGGCCGGCTGGTGCATGGCGGCAAGGTCACCATCGACCTGGACGAACACGACAAGGTGCGGCTCACCTTCGAGGACGAATCCGCCCCGCCCGGCCCGGCCAGATCACCCGCCGCCGCCTCCCCCGCCGCCTGAGCGATGCAGTTCGCGACAACGGACCTTTGCGACGCGCACGACGACAAGGTACGCGCCGCCGCGCCGATCTTCCGTTCCTACGGCGGCAGGCCGGCATTCCATGGCCCCATCGCCACCCTGAAGCTCTTCGAGGACAACGGCCTCGTACGCCAGACCCTCGACACGCCCGGCGACGGACGCGTGCTGGTGATTGACGGGGGCGGCAGCCTGCGCTGCGCCCTGCTCGGCGACCAGCTCGCCGCGCTCGCCGTCAGGAACGGCTGGAGCGGCGTTGTCGTCTGGGGCTGCATCCGCGATTCCGCCGCCATCGCCGACATGGATCTCGGCGTGCTGGCGCTCGCCACCCATCCGCGCAAGACCGTCAAGAAGAACCTCGGCGACGCCGGAGTTCCGCTCGCCTTCGCCGGCATCGAATTCCGCCCCGGCGAATGGCTCTACGCCGACGCCGACGGCCTGATCGTCAGCGCCACGCGCCTCCACCCCTAAATTCCGTCGTCACCTCGCCGTCCCGCCACGGCTGACTTTTTTCATTAATTTTTTCTATCATATGTCTTATATAAGATACTTGTTGCTTTGCAAAATCTTGCCTATACTCGCCCCCACTGCTTTACTTGACCTTGCCCCCGAACCCGACACGAGAGGAAACCAACATGACCGATCGCAAAGCTCAAATCGCCGCCCTGGAAAAGGACTGGGCCGAGAATCCCCGCTGGAAAGGCGTCAAGCGCGGCTACAGCGCGGCGGACGTGGTCCGCCTGCGCGGTTCCGTGCAAATCGAATACACCCTGGCCAAGCAGGGTGCCGAAAAACTGTGGGCCAAGGTCAATGGCGGCGCAAAGAAGGGCTATGTGAACGCCTTCGGCGCGATCACCGCCGGCCAGGCCATGCAGCAGGCCAAGGCCGGCCTCGAAGCCGTCTATCTGTCGGGCTGGCAGGTCGCAGCCGATGGCAACACCTCCGAGACCATGTATCCGGACCAGTCGCTGTACGCCTACGACTCGGTGCCGACCATGGTTCGCCGCATCAACAACACCTTCAAGCGTGCCGACGAGATCCAGTGGTCGCGCGGCATCGAGCCGGGCAGCAAGGAATTCGTGGACTATTTCCTGCCGATCGTGGCGGATGCGGAAGCCGGCTTCGGCGGCGTGCTGAACGCCTTCGAGCTGATGAAGAACATGATCGTCGCCGGCGCCGCCGGCGTGCACTTCGAGGACCAGCTCGCCGCCGTCAAGAAGTGCGGCCACATGGGCGGCAAGGTGCTGGTGCCGACCCGTGAAGCGGTCGAGAAACTGATTTCCGCCCGCTTCGCCGCCGACGTCATGGGCGTGCCCACCATCGTGCTGGCCCGCACCGACGCCGAGGCCGCCAACCTGCTGACCTCGGACTACGACGACAACGACAAGCCCTTCCTCACCGGCGAGCGCACGCAGGAAGGCTTCTACCGCGTCAAGAACGGCCTCGAACAAGCCATCAGCCGCGGCGTCGCCTACGCCCCCTACGCCGACCTGGTGTGGTGCGAGACCGGCACGCCCGACCTCGGCTTCGCCCGCGAATTCGCGCAGGCCGTGCTGGCCGCCTGTCCCGGCAAGCTGCTCTCCTACAACTGCTCGCCGTCGTTCAACTGGAAGAAGAACCTCGACGACAAGACCATCGCCAGGTTCCAGGACGAACTCTCGGCCATGGGCTACAAGTATCAGTTCATCACGCTGGCCGGCATCCACATCAACTGGTTCAACACCTTCCAGTTCGCGCATGCCTACGCACGCGGCGAAGGCATGAAGCACTACGTCGACATGGTGCAGCAGCCCGAATTCGCGGCGCGCGAACAGGGCTACACCTTCGTCTCGCACCAGCAGGAAGTCGGCGCCGGCTACTTCGACGACGTCACCACCGTCATCCAGGGCGGCTCGTCCAGCGTCAAGGCGCTGACCGGCTCGACGGAAGAGGAACAATTCCACTGAGCGTGGAATGAGCGATCCCCCGGCACAGGGGGAGTGGAGCGAAGAGGCCCCCGCCGGACGACCGGCGGGGGCTTTTTCCTTGCGAAAAAGTCAGTCCCGGCGGGACGGCGGCAGCCATGCGTTTATTTGGCTATACTGGCCGCATAACAAGACCGAGTTCGATCCGGCCAAACCGACCAGGAGGTGGCGGTATGGACAAGGATGTCGATGTGCGCGTTGACGTGAGGGGGCAATGCTGTCCGCTGCCGCTGATCGGACTTGCCCAGGCCATGGCGGCGCTCGCGCCGGGCCAGACGCTCGAGGTGATCGGCAACGACCCGATCTTCGAATCCACCATCCGCGACTTTTGCGCCAGCAACGGCCACGGGATTGTCGCCGTCACGGAAGGTGAAAACCGCGAGGTCGCCCTGCGCATCCGTGTGGGAGAGCGGCGATGAGCGACGACGCGCCATCGGCGGCCGGCCTTCCGGCGCGGCGGAAGCAGGGCACGGTACTGCTCGTCAGCGGCGAACTCGACAAGGCGCTGCTGGCCTTCGAGGTGGCGGCCGGCTTCCAGGCGATGGGCATGCAGATGAGCATGTGGTTCGTGCTCTACGGCGTCAATTGCCTGCGCCAGCCGCGCTCGATTTTTTCCCCCGCCAAATGGTTCGGCCACTTACGGCACGGCCCGGGCCGCGTGCCGGAAACCGACAGCGTCCTGCAGCACGTCGTGTGCGGCCTCAATCACGAGGGCGCAGACCATCTGCCGCTCTCGCAGCTCAACTACGGCGGACTGGGCCCGCTGATCCTGCGTCGCATCATGCGCAGGAAGGGCATGGCGCAACTGGACGAACTGATCCGCGGCGCGCAATCGATCGGCGTGCGCTTCACGATCTGCCAGATTTGCGTCGATGCGATGGCCCTCGCCGTGCCGGACGACCTGATCGTCGCCGCCGAGGTCAAGGGCGTCAGCAGCTATTACCTCGACGTCGCGGCGGCCGATTACAACGCGGTCTTCTGATGCGCCCGCCCCACGCCCCCCTCCCCACCCTCGACAGCGAGGAGCTGGCGCAGTTGCTGCGGCTCGGCGAGCATCTCGTCAGCGAACTCGACTTCGACGCCGTGCTCGAGCTGGTGGCGGAATCCGCCTGCCGGGTCGTCCATGCCGAGACCCTCGCGGTGCCGATCGTCGATGCCGGCCAGCAAACCTTCACCTATCGCGCCGCCAGCGGCCGGCAGGCCGATGCCCTGCGCCAGTTGAGCCTGTCGATCGAGGAAGGCGCCTGTGGCTGGGTGCTGCGGCACCAGCGCCCACTGCTGTTCGGCGAAGGCGGCAGCTACGATCTGCAGGCCGATGCGCGCTGGCAACCCGGCATGGCATCGAGCCTGCTGGTGCCCCTGATCTGCCGCGGTGCGATCATCGGCGGTCTTTCGGCCATGGGCAAGGAAGGCGGCGCGGCCTTCAACGAGCACGATCTCGCCGTGCTCACCCTGTTCGCCAACCAGGCCAGCGTCGCCATCGACAACGCCCGCCTGTTCGACGACCTCGGCGCCGAGGAGGCGCGCCTGCGCCTGGTACTCGATTCCGCCGCCGAGGCCATCTACGGTACCGACATCGAGGGCCGCTGCACCTTCGCCAACGCCGCCTGCCTGCGCATGCTCGGCTACGCGGACGAAAGCGAGCTGATCGGCAAGGACATGCATGCCACGATGCACCATAGCCGACCGGACGGCAGCCCCTATCCGCTGGACGAATGTCCGATCCACCGTTCGGTCATCATCGGCGAGATGGCGCATTTCACCACCGAGGTGCTGTGGCGCAAGGACGGCTCCCGCTTCCCGATCGAATGCTGGGCGCACCCCTCGATCAAGCACGGCACGAACGTCGGCTCCGTCGTCACCTTCGTCGACATCACCGAGAAGATGGCCATCGCCGCCGAACTGGATCGCCACCGCCACGAGCTGGAGGAGATGGTGGAACAGCGCACGCGGCAGCTGGCCATCGCCAAGGAGGCCGCCGAGGCGGCCAGCATCGCCAAGAGCACCTTCCTGGCGAACATGAGCCACGAAATCCGCACGCCGCTCAACGCCATCACCGGCATGGCCCACCTGATCCGGCGCGGGGGGCTGTCACGGGAACAGGACGAGCGGCTCGACAAGCTCGAGGGCGCCAGCAGCCTTCTGCTGAACATCCTCGACGCCATTCTCGAACTCTCCAAGATCGAGGCCGGCAAACTCGTGTTCGAGGAAACCGACGTCAAGGTGCATAGCCTGCTCGCCAACGTCGTCTCGATCCTGCATGGCAAGGCACAGGCCAAGCATTTGCGCCTGGCGCTGGAAACCGGGCCGCTGCCCGAGCATCTGCTGGGCGATCCGACGCGGCTCCAGCAGGCGCTGCTCAACTATGCGGCCAACGCCATCAAGTTCACCGAAAGCGGCCACGTCACGCTGCGTGCCGCGACGCTTACCGAGGATGACGACAGCGTGCTGCTGCGCTTCGAGGTGGCTGACAGCGGCATCGGCATCGCGCCGGAGGCCCTCGCGCGCCTGTTCACGGCCTTCGAGCAGGCCGACAACTCGACGACCCGCAAATATGGCGGCACCGGGCTCGGCCTCGCCCTCACCCGCAAACTGGCGCAGCACATGGGCGGCGACGCGGGCGCCACCAGCACGCCGGGCGTCGGCAGCACCTTCTGGTTTACCGCCCGGCTGAAAAAGGGCCGGACGGCACGCGCCGCGCCGCCGGCGGAAAGCCCCGAGCGCGCCGACCTGCTGCTGAAGCGGGAGCACGCCGGCAAGCGCGTGCTGATCGCCGAGGACGAGCCCGTCAACCGGGAAATCACCCGGGTGCTGATCGAGGACGCGGGACTGGAGGCCATCGTCGCCGCGGACGGCGCAGAGGCCGTGCGGCTCGCCGCCGCCAACGACTGCGCGCTGATACTGATGGACATGCAGATGCCGAACCTCGACGGGCTCGACGCGACGCGCAGCATCCGGGCACTGCCCAACCATGCGCGGGTGCCGATCCTCGCGATGACGGCGAACGCCTTCGCCGAGGACAAGGCACGCTGTCTGGCGGCCGGCATGGACGACTTCATCTCCAAACCGGCCCGGCCCGATGCCCTCTACGGCATGATCCTCAAGTGGCTGGCTTCCCGGCCTGACTGAGGCCGACGCCGCGTGCCAGAAAAGTCAGTCCCGGCGGGACGGCGAAAGCCGACTCGACAGCATGGATATGACGTCTGCCATACCCCACAATCACGCTCGCAAGGATGGCGGAAAGCGTGCCGCCGGATGACTTTCAGCGTATGCTGAAAGTATGAAAGATGTGATTCGCCGCCCCAATCCGGTCGTGTTCGAATGGCTGACGCTGTGCGTCAGTCTCGCGGTGCTGGGAAGCATCGTCTTCTGGATGCAGATGCAGGAACATGACGCGCAGGAGCGAAGGGAACGCGAACGCCTGATGGCCCAGGCCCGGGTCGTGAATGACAACCTCGGCCGCCAGCTCGAAGCCATCAGCGGGGCGCTGACGAACATCGTCGGCGAGTTGCCCAACTGGAAGGCGCAAAAGGACGGCATGACGCTGGCCTCGCAACGCCTCAAGGCTTTCACCGACATCATGCCCGGCGTTCGCACCTTGGCCATCCTGGACGTCCGCGGAACCATTGTCGCGTCCAACCAGGACACGATCGTCGGCGGCAACTTCCGCATGCGGGACTATTTCCAGGTGCCGTTGCGCAACCCCGACGCCAACACCCTCTATGTCACCCCGCCCTTCCTCTCGGTGCTGAACACCTGGGTCCTCAATATCGTCAAGGTGATCCCCGGCCCGAACGGCGAATTCGCGGGCGTCGTGTCCGCCTCGCTCGATCCCCGCGAATTCGGCATCCTCCTCGAATCCGTCCGCTACGCCAAGGACATGCGGGTCGGACTCAATCACGGCGACGGCAAGGTCTTCATGACGGCGCCGCACCGCGACGACGTCATCGGCATCGACCTCAACCTGCGCGGCAGCTTTTTCAGCCGGCACGTCGAGAGCGGGCGCGACGAGAACGTTTTCGTCGGCCCCATGCGTTCCACCGGCGAGAACAGGATGGCCGCGCTGCGCACCATCCGTCCGCCCGAACTGCGCATGGACAAGGCGCTGATGGTCGCCGTCAGCCGCGACCTCGATGAAATTTACGCCCGCTGGCGGCACGAGACCGGGATCATCGCCGCCCTGTTCGCCCTGACCGCCCTGTCCGGCGTCGGGGGACTCGTCGTACTGCAGCGCCGGCAACTTCGCGCCGAGCGCGAGGCGGCGGCGACGGAAGCCGCCCTGCACGCCAGCCGCGAGCGGTTCGCCATCGCCACCGACGCGGCCCGGATCGGCGTCTGGGATTACGACCTCGCCGCCCACCGGCTGATCTGGGACGACTGGATGCACCGCATCTACGGCACCACCCCGGCCGCGTTCACCGGCAGCTTCGACGACTGGCGCAAGTGCGTGCATCCGGACGACCTCGCGCGCGCGACGCACGAGGTCGAGAACGCGCTCCGCGACGGCATGCTCGACACCGAATTCCGCGTCATCCGGCCGGACGGCGAGACCCGCCACCTCAAGGCCCATGCGCGCGTGCTTTTCGCGCCCGACGGCACGCCGGAACGCATGACCGGGGTAAATTACGACGTCACCGACGAAGTGCGCACCGCCGAGACGCTGATGCGGCTCAACACCCAGCTCAAGGAGCAAAGCGAGCTGCTGCGCGCGCAAGCCTTCGTCGACGGCCTGACCGGCGTCGCCAATCGCCGCCACTTCGACGAAGCCATCGCGGCGGAGTGGCGCCGCTGCCGCCGCGACAGCTCGCCGCTGGCCCTGCTGATGATCGACATTGACCACTTCAAGCGCTTCAACGACCGCTATGGCCACCAGGCCGGCGATGACTGCCTGAAGACGGTCGCCGCCGCGCTGAAAGAAAAGCTCGGCCGCTCCCACGACCTCGTAGCCCGCTACGGCGGCGAGGAATTCACCTGCCTGCTGCCCGAAAGCGATCTTGCCGGCGCGCTCGCCAAGGCCGAGGAACTGCGCATCGCGGTCGAAAGCCTCGGCATTCCGCACGAGGATTCATCGGTCGCGCGCATCGTCACCATCAGCATCGGCGCGTCGACCTTGGTGCCGGACGGCGACGGAGGCCCGGACCAACTGGTCGCCGCCGCCGACGCCGCGCTCTACGACGCCAAGCACGCCGGCCGCAACCGGGTGTGCGCCGCCACCAAAGCCGCGCACTGAAAAAAGTCAGTCCCGGCGGGACGGCGGGATGATGCCCCTCATTCGGCTTTGTCCCAGTAATCGGGCCGGCCGTAGTTCTCCTTCAGCATGTCGATGAACAGCCGCACGCGCAGCGGCAGGTGGCGGCGCTGCGGAAACACGGCGTGGATGCCCACCGGCGGCGTGGCGAAGTCGTCGAGCACCGACACCAGCCGGCCCCAGCGCAAGTCCTCGCCCACCTCCCACAGCGAACGCCACGCCAGCCCCATGCCGGCCAGCGCCCATTCGTGCAGCACCGCGCCATCGTTGCAGGCGAAGCTCCCCGGCGGCTTGAACAGGAGCGGCTTGCCGCCCTGCTGGAAATCCCAGCCCGACTGCGTCGGCAGCGACAGGCAATCGTGGCGCGCCAGATCGTCGAGCGTGCGCGGCACGCCCATGCGCTGGAAATAAGCCGGGCTGCCCACCACCGCGCGCCGCATCTCGCCCAGCCGCACCGCGACGAGGCTCGAATCCACCAGCCCGCCCAGGCGCACCGCGCAGTCGATGCCCTCGCTCACCAGATCGACCGTGCGGTCCGACAGATCGAGGCTCGCGCTTACCTCGGGATGGCCGCGCAAAAATTCCAGCAGCAGCGGCGCCACATGCTTGCGGCCGAAACCGGCCGGCGCCGACACCTTCAGGTGCCCGCTCGCCCGTGCGCTGCCCAGCGACAACTGCGCCTCGGCATTGGCCAGATCGGTGAGGATGCGCTGGCAGTCTTCGAGAAAGGCTTCGCCCTCCTGCGTCAGCGTCAGCTTGCGGGTCGTGCGCACCAGCAGGCGCACGCCAAGCCGGTCTTCCAGCGCGTCGAGGCGCCGGCCGATGATCGCGGGCGTAACCCCCTCGACCTGCGCCGCCGCCGTCAGGCTGCCCCGCTGCGCCACCTGCACGAAGGATTCAAGCTCTTTAAGTTTTGACATTTTGTAAAAGATTAACAGCCATTATTGTGACTTATCTTTACTCATTGTGTCGAATACACTTTACTCATCTATAAGACACAGTGGAGAAAACCATGGTCCTCACCCTGCCCGCCGGCGTGCAGATCAACGCCCCGATCCACCCGCGTTTCGACGAAATCCTCACCCAGGACGCCCTCGAACTCGTCGCCAGGCTGCACCGCGCTTTCGAGCCGCGCCGTAAAGAACTGCTTGCCGCCCGCGTCGCCCGTCAGGCCCGCATCGACGCCGGCGAGATGCCCGACTTCCTGCCCGAGACGAAGCACATCCGCGAGGGCGACTGGAAGGTCGCCCCGCTGCCCAAGGCGCTGGAATGCCGCCGCGTGGAAATCACCGGCCCGGTCGAGCGCAAGATGATCATCAACGCCTTCAACTCGGGCGCCGACAGCTACATGACCGACTTCGAGGACTCCAACAGCCCGAACTGGTTCAACCAGATCCAGGGCCAGGTGAACCTCTACGACGCCATCCGCCGCAAGCTCAGCTTCACCAACGAAGCCGGCAAGGTATACAAGCTCAACGACAAGATCGCCACCCTGCAAATCCGCCCGCGCGGCTGGCACCTCGACGAGAAGCACGTGCTGGTCGACGGCCAGCGCGTGTCCGGCGGCATCTTCGACTTCGCCCTTGTCTTCTTCCACAACGCCAAGGAACAAGTGGCACGCGGCGCCGGCCCGTTCTTCTACCTGCCGAAGATGGAATCGCACCTCGAAGCCCGCCTGTGGAACGAAATCTTCTGCATGGCGCAGGATCACATCGGCATGCCGCGCGGCACCATCAAGGCCACGGTATTGCTCGAAACCATCCTCGCCACCTTCGAGATGGAAGAGATCCTCTACGAACTGCGCGACCATTCCGCAGGCTTGAACGCCGGCCGCTGGGACTACATCTTCTCGGCCATCAAGAAGTTCAAGAAGAACAAGGATTTCTGCCTCGCCAACCGCGGCAGCATCACCATGGAAGTGCCCTTCATGCGCAGCTATGCGCTGGCACTGGTCAAGGCCTGCCACAAGCGCGGCGCGCCGGCCATCGGCGGCATGAGCGCGCTGATCCCGATCAAGAGCGACCCGGCTGCCAACGAGAAGGCGCTGGCCGGCATCCGCCACGACAAGACGCGCGACGCCAACGACGGCTACGACGGCGGCTGGGTCGCCCACCCCGGCCTCGTCTCCATCGCCATGGAAGAATTCGTCAAGGTGCTCGGCGACAAGCCCAACCAGTGGGAAAAGCAGCGCACCGACACCTACGGCCCGAAGGACTGGATGAACTTCCAGCCCGAACAGCCCATCACCGAAGCCGGCGTGCGCAACAACATCAACGTCGGCATCCACTACCTGGGTAGCTGGCTCGCCGGCAACGGCTGCGTGCCCATCCACAACCTGATGGAAGACGCCGCCACCGCCGAAATCAGTCGCTCGCAGATCTGGCAATGGGTCGTCTCGCCCAAGGGCAAGCTGGACGACGGCCGCAAGGTCACCGCCGAGATGGTCAAGGCCATGATCCCCGAAGAACTTGCCAAGGTGAAGGCCACCGTCACCGCCAACGGCGAAAAGACCGAGACCTACGACCAGGCCGCCGGCATCTTCGAGAAGATGGCGCTGGCCGAGGACTACCCTGAGTTCCTCACCCTGCCGCTTTACGAAGCGATGGAGTAAGCAAGCTCGAAAAGTCGGCGCTGGCAGGACGGCGCCTTAAGGCGCCTGCATCAGTAATCGCCAGCCGATTCCCCAGCAAAAAGACCTGCAGCATCCGTTGCTGAAGCGATGGCTTTCCGCACCGATTCCTTCGTCAAATCAAGCACGCGCAGTATGCCTTTAACCTCGGCCACCGACTCGATGCGACGAAAAGCCCTGGCATGCCTTGCCGCATACAAGGCCAACCCTTGCAGCTTCGGCAAGGCATCGGCAAGATGCAGACCATGCGGATCGACAATATCAGCCACCACCGCACCATCCGCTTCAGTGGAGAAGAAAATGAAGTCCGGCCGGACAATGCCGTACTGTTCGCCGGAAGGATAAGCAATGCCGAGAGACGACTGCCCCGGCTGCTGCGGATTGCGATACCAGAAGTCGCTACGCTTCGCTTCCGTCTCGACAACTTTTTGCTCCCACGTATTCAGCTCTGCCGGGTAGTTCCCTTGCGCATCACAAAGCAGGTGCTTCTTGTAAGTCGGCAGCGCCGTTTCGACATCTTTTTCGCGAACCGTTGTCGGCTCGTAACGCGCCTCCGGCTTGACCAAGTCGATGTCCTGCGGCTCGTTGCTCATCTCCCGAATCTGGCGATACGATTCCTGCCGGTCGTGAGATAGCCCCTTGATGACGGCCCCGTATTGGGCCAGCCACGTCTTGGCCAGTTTGTCGGCCTCCGCATCGAAATACGGCTGGATCTCCATCACCAAACCGAGCGCCGCTACGGACACACGCGCATCAACAAGCGCCTCCTCGAACTCATCTGCGTCATCCGGGTCTGCTGTCCGGTAAGCGAGCGCATCAACATAAGTTCGGGAAATATCGGGACTGAAAATTCGCGCCGCACGCCGATAGGCATCGTCGATCACCGCCATGTCGGCAGCTTCAAGGAATTCGTTGAAGCTCTTGGTCTTGCCCTTGAGGTCGGCCACCACCGTCTTGCCGTCGACCGTCATCACGGCATTGCGCTTCTGGTCGATCAAGCCCTTGTACTTTTCCTGCGCCGCATCCAGCACCTTGTGCATCTCCGCGTGCGCCAGCTTGCCGGCCTTCGGCAATATGTCGTCCGAGGCCAGCTCATGCGCCAGCGCGGTCAGGCGCTTCGCCGGTTTCGCGCCGCGCTGCGGGCGCGTTTGCGCAGGCAGGGATTCGAATTTTTCCCAAACGGCCGAGGGGGCTGCCGGATTGGGCACTACCTCCACCGGGTTGACCAGCACGCGCCCACTGGGCGGCGGTGCCGTATCGTCACCCTTCATCAGCGCATCGACCACCTGCCCGACGGTCCTGGCATCAAACCTCGGCAGCAGGCAATCTACCGAGTTGAGCCGGTCATTGCCAGGAATACGACGAGCCAAGGGCGAACGCACCATGCGACCCATCAACTGGGTAATGTGAGTGCGGTCAACCGCCTTGCGGAAAGAAACCATGACTTCGGCACGCGGGCAGTCCCAACCGGTACTGATGGCATCCTTGGCGATCAAAACGCGCACCCAGGTCGAGTCCTGCACGCGCTCCGGCGAAATGTAGGGCACGTTGCGATTGCCGAACTGTTGGGTCGTATGTTCCCCAAACACATGCGCCACGCTGCCATTCGGCAAATCCGGCCATTGTTGATAAATGGTGTCCAGCGCACGACCGATATCGTTCGGGTCGGGCGTATTGGGCACTTGCAATACCATCAGCGGGATGACCGTATGCGCCTCCTCCTGCTGCTTGGCGTATTCGGCCCAGGCTTCGGTCGCCGCTTTCAGTTTGTCGGTGGCGCGACGCACCAGCACCGTATCAAAATCACCCACCTCATCGGGAATATCGAGAACGATGGTGTCCTTGATCAAGCCCGACTCCTGCACCTTGGCCGAATCCACCACCACATCCGGCAAGGTGATGCGCTTTTGTGCACCCTCCATCGCCTTCTTGAATCGCTCCACAGTAGCTGAGATTCCCCACACCACAGGGATTCCCGGCACACCGCTGGCGCCATTGATCAACCGCTGAACGATCGTGCTCTTGGCACTCTCGGCCGCTCTGCTGGGATTTCCCATACCGCGGTGCGCCTCGTCGAGCACCAGATAGAGCGTCAAATCCGGGGCTTCGATGGTATTGCGTACCGTATCCCAGATCGTATAGGCCCGCATATCGGGCCGGGTTTCCGGGAAAAGTCCACCGTCGCCCTCGCCATCGAAACCACGCACCAGCAGACTGTTCTTGCCCAGCTTCTGGGTGTTCAGGAAATAGATTTTCTTGGCCTCGAACCTGGGACGATTGAACGTATTTTCGACCACCACCAAATCATTGTGATTGATGCGGTCTGAGGCTTCCATCAAGCGGAAGCGCGTCTGCTCGTTCAAGGCAGGGTCGTCGCTGAACCAGATCACCACCGCGCCGGGATCGGCATCAAAATCGTATTCGTCGTCGCCGTGAAACAGCGCTTCGAAAGCGGCGGCGGCCATCACGGTCTTACCCGCGCCGGTAACGGCGGTCAGGGAAAAGGCATGCTTGTCGGCATCCTCATGCCAGCGCTTGCGGGCTTTCTTCAGGTTGGACAAAGCATCGCGCACTGCATCGGCCTGATAGTCCTTCAGCGTGAACTTCATCCGTTATTCCCCGTTGGCAAAACTGAAATTGGTTAAATAGGACTCGTAAAGACGTACCGGCTCCACACCATCAGGCAGACGGCGTGCAATGGCCTGAAAGCGACGGTCGTCGTCGGTCACGATATAGGCGATGCGCAAGCCTTCCATCTTGCCCACGGCCTTGATGAACGGCGTCGCCTGATCCACCTCCGTCAGCAAGCCATAGGCGTCCACCACCTCCCAACCCGCTTCCGGCAGCTTGTCGATGCGCCGCCCCCGGCTGCCGGCACGCAACCACAGCAGCGGTGCAATGCGCGCAAAGGCCCGGTTGTGGCTGACCGAAACCGGTGTTTCATAGGTCAGGGTGAAAAACTCAGCGTTTTCCTCGAACCCCTCGGCCATCGGGAATTCGTCGGTGAACTTGTAGTCGCCTTTGATCGGCTCGCCGGCCGGCGTCCTCCCGGTAATAACCGCCTGTAAGCGTGGCTTAGTGATGTAGTCGCAAATCCCAAACCTCTCCCAGTCTGCATCACCGGGGCGCAGGCCCTGCTCGCAGAGAGCCTTTTGTTCATCAACGGCGACCTCGTTGTTAGTGACCGAGATGCACTGGCGGCAGCCGCCGTCTTGACGGTTCAGGCGCATCACGGCATGTGCGGTAGTGCCAGAACCAGAGAAGAAATCGAGAACGATAGCTTGCGACTTGTTCTTGGTAGAAAGCGCCAAAACGTCCTCAACTGCGTAGAGCGACTTTGGATAGGGGAACCGCCGGCCCGGAAGAAGCAGTGATAATAAACGGCTACCATGCCACCCTGCATCATGGGAAGGGTGGTTCCAAACGGACTTGGGCAGAAAAGAGGACTGCTTGGTTTCACCGAGTTGTACTGCCCCGTTGGCGCCCCTACCAAGGACTATTACCTCACCAGATTCAATTGCCTGAACACCGCCTTCATTGATCGCTAAGACAGACCAAACGCCTGTCTCTTTGTTCATAGAGCCTACCCGGATGTAACCGCGCTCAACATTTCGTTTAGCGATTTCGCGCCCAGTCCTCCATCGGGCCTCGGTTCCGTCTTCTCGTAGCGGCCATACGGCAAGGCATCCCGCCGGAGGCACAAATTGGTTTCTATCTTGCGCTAATGGTAGGGGCATCCCCACATCGACAATTCGATTGCTGGTTGGATCGACGATTAGTGGGTAGAACAAGTTTGGAGAATCTGAGCGAAGGCTCCCCGCACCATTCCTGCGGAATTGAAACCATAGCTGCCTCTGTTTCTCCGTAGTAACAGCTCCAAGCAGGTCGTGATCAAGCGCTGTAAACCGACAATTGCCAAATTGCAGAAGAAACAGATATTCCTCAACACGAGATAGTGCTCCGTCGCGCGCCACTCCTCTTTGAGAGATAACGGTTGAAACCATCTGAAGTCTTGCTTCCGGAAATAGCTGCTCCAACAGCAAACCTAGCCGCAGATATTCCTTCTCATCGATCGTCACAATCAGCACCGAATCCGCTGGGTTCAGCAACTCCTTCGCAACCAACAGCCGCCGCTCCATCATCGCCAACCACTTGGAGTGCCGATAGAGGTCGTCGCCTTCGACGTAGTCGTTGTTGTATTTCCAGTCTTTCGCGCCGGTGTTGTAGGGCGGGTCGATGTAGATCGCATCCACCTTGCCGCGGTGCGTGTAGGTCAGCGCTTTCAGGACGTGGTAGTTCTCGCCATTGATCACCGTGTGAAACGGCTTGTCGCCGCCGCGCTGCACCTTGCCGGTACTGACCAGCCCCGGATAGAGAGTGTCGCGGAATTCGGCCACCACCACCAAATCATCCAGGGCGACCGTCTGCGTTTCGGTTTCTGCGGCGCCCAGCAATTCGAGGTCGGCTACCTTGCCGCCGGCTGACTTATGGATGGCCTTGACCTGCCAAAGCCGCTGATCGCCTTTCTTCGTCGAACCGCGCTCCGGCAGCACGCGAACCTTGTCGCCTTTACGGATGGGCCGCTGCGGCAGTTCGACGGCCTCGGGGCTATGGCGCTCGAAGTTCAGGCCGAAAGGCAGGCGCGAGGACAGTACCTTGAACTCCCGGTCCAAGTCGGCCCCCATCTGAGGGTCTTTAGCTTTGGCCTGGGCAATCAGGTCGGTCAGTCGTGACACAAAGGCTCCTCTTTTGTTTTCTTGCAGCTTGGCAATTAGCAGGGGATTGTAGTGAAAAGGAATGTCGGCGCTGGCAGGACGGCGCCAACTACCGCGAAGCCTTATTTGTCTGCCTTCGTACCGCCATCCCCCAACAGCCCACCTGCCTCCCGTTCGTCCAGTTCCAGCTTGGGCGTTGCGCCCTTGAGTCGTTTTTCGACTTCCTTGATGTGCTCGGCGGCGGGAATGTTCTCGGGCGGGGTACCGCCGATGCGTTTGATCGCGTCGCGCACTTCCTTGCCGACCTGTTCGTGGGTCTGGATGGCCTGCGCCTGATTGCGCACGCCGTCGCGGGCGAGCTTGTCGCGGGTCTGGGTCATGCGGAACTGGTTGGCGGCAAGCTCGGTGGCGTTCATGCGGTCGAGCAGGTTGTCTTTTTCCGGGATGGCTTTGCGCTGCTTGATGGCGTCGCGCCCCAGACCGTCATAGAGTCCCTTGTAGCCGGCATCGTGGAAGACGCCGAACATTTTGCTTTGCACGCCGGCATCCTGCGCGGCACCGGAAAGGGCTTTGAATTCCTCGGCGGTTTGCTTGCGCAGTTCCAACCGCTCCATGTCGGCGGCGGCTTGGTCGTTCAGTTCCTGTCGGCGTGCCTGGACGGCAAAATACTTCTGGGCCTGGGCGATTTCCGGCTTGCGCGGGTCGCCGTTCTGGGCGATGAGGTAACAGGCGAAGCGTGAAAGGTGATAGTCATCAACGAGTTGCACCGCCCCCTTGCCACCCGTGATCGGTTTGCCGGCGCCGGCAAAGTGATAGTCCGGCTTATTTCCCGATTGTTCACAAGAGGTTATCGCCCGCTCGATGGCCTGCTCGAAGCGTCGCCATTGGCTGTAACCCAACAGGGTTTGCAGGTCGCGGGCGCTCCAGTATTCGGCGCCGTGTTCATTGGTCTGCTTGATGGCTTCAAAGGTTTTGTCGCCCAGCGTGGGCAGTTGCTTGCCGTTCATGTTTGCGGTCTCCAAGCGGCGGCGATGGAAATATTTGCAGATGGCATGGCAAGTTTAACCGTAGCGAAGCGCGCCAGACGAGCCAGTGATTACAAAAGTCGGCGCTGGCGGGACGGCGCCTATTCCTCCACCCCGCACAACACCAGTTCCTGGGTCGCCCGCGTCATGGCCACATAAAGCAGTTTGGCTTCCTGGGCGTCCAGTTCATCGCCGCCATCGATGCGCTCGGTGCCCGGCATCACTACCAAGGGGAATTCCAGGCCCTTGCAGGAATGCATGGTGATGAGGGTGACTTTATCTTCCTGGCGGCTGTAAGTGGAGTCGCGAAAGCCAACGGTCGGGATGCCCAATTTTTCCAGCACGCTGCCCCGGCTTTCCAGGTCTTTGTTGTAGCGGCAGATCAGCGCCATGTCGTGCCATGCCAGCCCCTGGCGATGGGCTTCTTTCAGGCGCTTGGCGATGAAGCCGTTTTCGTCAAAGCGATTGGGCAATTTGACGATCTCTGGCGCTTTCCCCGGCCGACCAGCGGATTGGGGCGCCAGTAACGGTACGCCGTCATCGTCTGCTTCGCTGGGCTTGAGGATGCTTTGCGCAATGTCGCGGGCGAAGCGCTGGATGGCGTCGGTGTTGCGGTAGTTGATCTTGAGGATCGTGGTGCGGCCTGCGGCCTGGATGCCGACGCTCTTGAAGCTGAACTTCTTGCGTTTTTCATCGCCGTAGATGGACTGGGCGTCGTCGTAGAGCACCAACAGGCTGTTGGTCTTCGGGTCCACCATCTGCACCACCAGCTTGAACCACTCTGGCCGGAAGTCGTGGCCTTCGTCGATGAGGATGGCGTCGTATTGGGCGGCGGGTATCTGCCCGCGCTCGACGGCGCGGATGACGCGGTCGACCATGTCGGCAAAGAAGGCGGGCTTGTCGTCGTTCACCTCGGGCAGGCCGGCGTGGTAGGCGACAAGTTGCGCGCGACACCATTGATGGAAGTGGTGGGTATGTACCTTGTGTTCCAGTCCCTTGGCGCGCATGGTCGCGTCAATATGGCGGGCAAGGGATTCGTTGTAGCAGAGAATCAGGATCGGCTTGGCGGCGGCCTGGGCGAGATGTTCGGCGCGATAGCCGAGGATTAGCGTCTTGCCCGAGCCGGCCACGCCGTGGATGACGCGGTGGCCTTCGCCCAGGCTGCGGGCGAGTTGCTCCTGCACCAGATCCATCACGCGCATTTGATCGGGGGGCGGCTCATCGGCGGCAAACAGATCGCCCTGGTGCGGCTGGATGCGCACTTCAGGGAAGAGGTGCCAGCGCAGCCGGTCGATCTGCGGCAGGGAGAGCGCGCCTTGAAAACGCCGGTCGAATATTTCCCACAGGCGTTGCTGGAAGGCTTCGGGCTCGACATCCTCGTACATCTCGTCGCGGCAGATGACGCGCTGCGATGGAATGATTTCGCCCAACCCGCCGTCCTCGAACTGCTTGCGCGTGAGATTGGGGAAGACAACGCCGTAGCTCCACGGAAACATTAGCTTGCCCGCTTCGCGTCCGCTGGAGAAAACCAGTTGCGGATCGCGCTGGAGAACAGCGACGGCGGCATGGGCGTAGCCGCGCGCCTGTTCGAGCGGGCTTTCGACGGAGAGGACGCCCCGGTCGGTATGGATGCGGAAGTGCGTCTTGTCCGCCCCTTCGATGCTGTGCGCCTGCCAATCCTTCACTTCGAGGATCAGCAAGCCACGCCGGGGATGGAAAACGATGAAATCGGGATGCCGTGCCGCTGGCCCGAGGGCGACGTTGTACCAGCAGAGGTAATCGTTTTCGAGCTTGGCTTCAAGGCGCTCGGCCAGACGGCGCTCGCCGCCGCTGTCGAAAGTGCAACTGCCGATGGAGGGAATCAGGACTGCCATGCCATGATGATGCCATAACGCGCCCGGTTGATGCGCCAAAAAATGTCGGCGCTGGGGCGACGGCACGCCGTTATCATCCCGCCGTCCCGGCAACCATTTGCGCCATGCTTAACGCCATCACCCTCCTTCTGTTGTTCCAGCTCGTCGGCGAATCCGTCGCCCTGCTTTTCGCGCTGCCGGTGCCGGGGCCGGTGATCGGCATGGGGCTGCTGTTCGCGGCGCTGGCGCTGCGCGGCGGGCCGTCCGCCGAGTTGCGCGGCACGGCGCAAAGCCTGCTGCAGCATCTGTCGCTGCTGTTCGTGCCGGCGGGCGTGGGCGTGATGCTGCATCTGGAGCGCATGGCCGACGAATGGCTGCCCATCGTCGTGGCGCTGGTGGCCAGCACTTTTGCCGCCCTCGCGGTCACGGCGCTGGCGCTGCGCTTGCTGGCGGGGCGTCGCCCATGAATGCGGATCTCGGCGCCATCTGGGTTTATCTCTCGGCTTCGCCGCTGCTGGGCCTGACGTTGACGCTGCTGGCGTATCAGGGCGCCGTGTGGGTGAACCGGCGCTGCGGCGGCCATCCGCTGGCCAATCCGGTGCTGCTGGCCGTGGCGGTGCTGGTGGCGTTGCTGTGGGCGACGGGCACGCCTTACCGCACTTATTTCGATGGCGCGCAGTTCGTGCATTTTTTGCTCGGGCCGGCCACCGTCGCGCTGGCGATTCCGCTTTACGCCCAACTCGGGCGGCTGAAGCGCATGGCGGTGCCTTTGCTTGTCGCCCTGCTGGCCGGTTCGCTGACGGCCATCGTTGCGGCGGTGCTGGTGGGCAAGCTGCTGGGCGCGTCGGATGCCACGCTGATCTCGCTGGCGCCCAAGTCGGTGACGACGCCGATCGCGATGGGCATCGCCGAGCGCCTCGGCGGCCTGCCTTCGCTGACGGCCGTGCTGGTGATCCTGACCGGCATCCTCGGCGCGGTGGGCGCGCAGGGGCTGTTCGCGCTGGTGCGCTGCCGCGATGCTGCGGTGCAAGGTTTCGCGATGGGCGTCGCCTCGCATGGCATCGGCACGGCGCGGGCTTTTCAGATGAGCGAGCAGACCGGCGCCTTCGCCGCGCTGGCGATGGGCCTGAATGGCTTGCTGACGGCGGCGCTGCTGCCGCTGCTGATGCCGCTGCTGATGCGTTGGCTGGGCTGATTGCGGGGCCATTTTTTCTATGACCTGTGTATTAGCAATTCCGAATAAAAGAAAGCTTGATCGGTGAATTGAATATTGGCTCTTGTTCGCCCGCAAACTGCCTGCAATAATGCGCCAACAATAAGCCCCACTAATTCATGGGTTATACGGAGGAAATACCCGCGCACCGCGCGGCACCTTTTGGCAGGTTCGTTTCACTTAGCGCTTTTTTGTCCTGGCGCCGCCCGAGCGCGCGCCGACGGAACTGAACAACAGACAAGGAAAAATCGACGATGGCCGATCCACAGAACGACAACACTCCCTCCCCTGCGAACGATGACAAGGAGGGACTGATCGAGCGTCTCAAGAACCCGCCCAAGTGCTCGATGCTGCGCATGATCGTGGTGGGCGTGCTCGGCGGCATCATCATCTGGGGCGGCCTCAACATGGGCATGGAATACACCAACCGTTCCGACTTCTGCATCTCCTGCCACGAGATGACCATCCCGTTCGAGGAACTCAAGAAGACCGTGCACTACAAGAACCGCAGCGGCGCCGCCGCGCAGTGCGCGGACTGCCACGTCGCCAGCAGCAAGACGCCGACCGACTACCTGTTCAAGTCCTTCCAGAAGCTGATGGCGGCGCGCGACGTGATCGGCCACATCAAGGGCACGGTCGACACGCCGGAGAAGTTCGACGCCTACCGCCTGACCATGGCCAAGCGCGTCTGGGATCGCATGAAGGAGCGCGATTCCAAGGAGTGCCGCAACTGCCACGACTTCAAGTACATGGACCCGGAGAAGCAGAAGGACCGCTCCGTGGTCAAGCACGAAGGCGCGGTCGAGGACGGCAAGACCTGCATCGAATGCCACAAGGGCATCGCGCACAAGCCGGTGCATCAGTTGCTCGAACAAGAGAATGCCGCGAAGACAGAAGGCTGATAGGATTACGCTTCCCCCGTTTTGCAACCACAACGAATCCCGCTGACGCGATTCACCACAGGAGTTGATCGATGAAGAAAGTTGCTTTCGCCGTGATGGGTGCCTTCGCCGCCGCCGGCGCCACCGCCGGAGAACCCGACTGGAGCAAAGTCACCGAGCGCAAGATCAAGTTGTTCTACCCCGGCCAGTCCGCCCTGGAGTGGGTGATGAACAAGGCCGACCATTCCGCCGTGCCGGACATCGTCAACAAGAAGCGTCCCTGCGCGAAATGCCATGAAGGCGACGCCAACGACGTCGGCGACGCCATCGTCGCCGGCAAGCCGGTCGGCAATTCGAAGAGCGTGCTGGAACCGAAGCCGCCCGCGGGCAAGGCCGGCTGGCTGCCCACCACCTTCAAGGCCGCGCACGACGGCGAAAAGATCTACTTCCGCGTCGAATGGACACCGCCGAAGAATGGCGACGTCAAGATGGACAAGAAGAACGAAGTCAAGCTGACCATGCTGTTCGACGGCGGCGGCACGGTCGAGGGCGCCGAACTCAACGGCTGCTGGTCCACCTGCCACACCGACCTGCGCACGATGAAGGACGCCAAGGACGACAAGAAGACCAAATACATCAAGGACGCCAACCTCGGCGCCGGCAAGTTCTATGACCTGATCCAGTTCCGCAGCGGCAAGGGCGAGAAGCCCGTCGATGGCTATGTCGCCGAGAAGCGCGTGATGGAAGGCGGCAAGGGCCTGCTCAAGGCCGAGGGCAAGAAGGAAGGCAACAAGTGGGTCGTCACCTTCGAGCGCAGCCTGGCCGGCGGCGGCACCGGCGACCACGCGATCGCCGCGGGCAAGATCTACAACTTCGGTTTCGCCATCCACGAAGACTACACCGAGGCCCGTTACCACTACGTCTCGCTGGGCTACCAGTTCGGCCTCGACAATGCCGTCGAAGGCGTCAAGAATTACTACAACGTCACCAAGCAGTAAGCATCAAGGGGAAGCAGCAGTCTGCAGTTCTTTCATCACAGGAGGAGACCACGATGAAGCAAAGATGGAGTGGATTGGCGCTGGCAGTCGGCGCTTTGACAATTTCGGCGTCGGCTTTCGCCGCCGAACCTAGCGCGGCGATGCTGTCCAACGCGTGTGCCGGCTGCCACGGCACGCACGGTGGCAGCGCCGGCCTGACCATGCCCAGCCTGGCCAGCCAGTCGAAGACGGCGATCGTCGAGGCGATGAAGAAGTTCAAGAGCGGCGAGCGTCCCTCGTCCATCATGGGGCGTCTGGCGAAGGGCTACACCGACGCGCAGATCGACATGATCGGCGATTTCTTCTCGAAGCAGAAGCTGCACGTCACCAGCCAGACGGTCGATGCCGCCAAGGCCAAGAAGGGCGCCGACCTGCAGGAAGCCAACTGCTCGCGTTGCCACCTCGACGATGGCAAGGACGGCAAGGACGATACCCCGGTGATGGCCAGCCAGTGGCTGCCCTACCTGCAGATGCAGATGCATGATTACCTGTCCGGCCACCGCAAGATGCCGGACAAGATGGCCGAGAAGGTCAAGCCGCTGTCCAAGGAGGATCTGGACGCCCTCCTGCACTTCTACGCTAGCCAGAAATAAGGGGGGAAACGATATGACGATGCAACGCAGAGACTTTCTGAAACTGGTCGGCGCCGGCGCCGGCATTGGCGCCGCCTCCGCCCTCACCGGCTGCGCCGGCACGGGCCTTTCCGACAACACCGGCGGCCGCCGCGTGGTGGTGGTCGGCGGCGGCTACGGCGGCACCATCGCCGCCAAATACATCCGCATGATGGACAAGAGCATCGAGGTGGTGCTGATCGACCGCAACGACCACTTCATCTCCTGCCCGTTCTCCAACCTCTATCTGGGCGGCATCCTGCCCGACCTGTCGTCGCTGACGATCACCTACGACAAGCTCGCCGCCAACCACGGCATCAAGGTCGTGCAGGCCGAGGTCACCGGCATCGACGCCGCCGGCCACACGGTGCAGACCAGCCGCGGCGCGATCAAGTATGACCGCCTCGTCGTTTCCCCCGGCATCGACTTCCGCACCGAGGAGATCAAGGGCTACGACGCCGGCACTCCGGAAATCATGCCGCACGCCTGGAAGGCCGGCCCGCAGACCACGCTGCTGCGCAAGCAGCTCGAGGCGATGAAGGACGGCGGCACGGTCGTGCTGTCGATCCCGCTCGGCCCCTTCCGCTGCCCGCCCGGCCCCTACGAGCGGACCAGCATGATCGCGATGTATCTGAAGAAGCACAAGCCGAAGTCGAAGATCATCGTGCTCGACGCCAACCCGGACATCGTCTCCAAGGGGCCGCTGTTCAAGAAGGGCTGGGCCAAGCACTACGCCGGCATCATCGACTACCGTCCGGCCAAGAAGGTCACCGAGATCGACGTCGCGAAGATGAACGTCATCATCGAGGGCATCGAGGAGGTGCATGGCGACGTGATCAACCTGATCCCGCCGCAGCGCGCCGCCAACATCGCCGTCGCGGCCGGCCTCGTCGGCGACGACAAGAAGTGGTGCCCGGTCAACATGGCCACCTTCGAGTCGACCAAGCACAAGGATGTGCATGTCATCGGCGACGCCTCCATCGCCGGCGCCATGCCGAAGTCCGGCTACTCGGCCAACTCGGAAGCCAAGATCTGCGCCACCAACGTCGTCGCGCTGATGAACAAGCGCGAGATCACCGGCCTCTCCGGCATCAACACCTGCTACAGCTACATCACCGAGAAGGAAGCGGTGAGCGTGGCGGCGGTGTATGAGCTGAAGGACGGCAAGATCGTCGGCGTCAAGGGCTCGGGCGGCGTCTCGCCCGACCTCAACGAGGCCGAGGCGATCTTCGCCAAGAGCTGGCTCAACAACATCCTCACCGAGATGTCGACCTGAGTCCTGGCTTCAGCCCAAAAAACACACCCCGCTCCGGCGGGGTTTGTTTTTTCGTGCGTCGGAAAAAAGTCAGCGCCGGCGGGACGGCGACGCTTATTGCAGGCCGCCGCTCATTGCAAGCCACCGATATACGCGGCGACCGCGTTCATTTCGAGCTCGGTCAGCTTCGAGGCGACCGTGTGCATGATCGCGTTGTCGTTGGTGCGTTCGCGCTTGTTGAATTCGGACAGCTGGGTCGTCACGTAGCGCGGATGCTGGCCGGCGAGGCGCGGCAACTGCGCCGTCCCGTGGCCGTTTTCGCCGTGGCAGGAGGCGCAGGCGGGCACGCCGGAATAGCGGTTGCCCTTGTGGAAGATGTATTTGCCGACGGCGGCGAATTCCATGTCGCCGCGCTGGCGTGCCGCGGCCTCCTTGCCGGCGAAATAGGCCGCGAGGCCGGCGATTTCGTCGTCCTGCAAGTCCTTCGCCATTTCGCCCATCGTGTCGCTCTTGCGGCGGCCGTCGCGAAAATCCTTGAGCTGCTTTTGCAGGTAATCCGGATGCTGCGCCGCCAGGCGCGGATAGACCGCGCTGGCACTCTCGCCATCGACGCCGTGGCACAGCGCGCAGCGCGTGGTGACGATCTCCGTCACGCGCGGCGAGGCCTCCGCCCAGGCGCCGGAGGACAGCAGCGCGGCCAGCGCCGCGAGAACGGTCCGCTTCATGCCCATGCGCCTCACCCCTTGCCGGTGCTGCCGAAACCGCCAGCGCCGCGGTGGCTTTCCTCGAACTGCTCGACCACGTTGAAGGCGACCTGCATGACCGGCACCACCACCAGCTGCGCGATGCGGTCGAGGGGGTTGAGCAGGAAGACCTCGTGGCCGCGATTCCACAGCGAGACGAAGATTTCGCCCTGGTAGTCCGAATCGATCAGTCCGACCAAGTTGCCGAGCACGATGCCATGCTTGTGCCCGAGGCCGGAGCGCGGCAGGATCATCGCCGCCAGCCCCGGATCGGCGAGGTGGATCGCGATGCCCGCCGGCACCAGCATCGTCTCGCCCGGCTGCAGGCGCACCGGCGCCTCGATGCAGGCGCGCAGGTCCATGCCCGCGGCGCCGGGCGTGGCGTAATGCGGCGCGGCTTCGCCCTGGTTGTCCCTGAGGCGCTGGTCGAGAATGCGCACGTCGATCCTATGCATCTTTTTTCATCTCCGCGATATGGCGCACGATGGCGCGCGCGATGGTCAGCTTGTCGCCGGGCGGCAGCGGGTGCGCGCCGGCGGCGTCGAACAGCGTGACGACGTTGGCCTCGCCGCCCAGCCCGTCCTGCACCAGGTTGCCGACGACGAGCGGCAGCCGCTTGGCCTGTCGCTTGCCTTCCGCATACTTTTCCAGATCGCGGCTTTCCGCCGCGAAGCCGACGCAGAATGGTGCATCGGGCCGTGCCGCCACCTCGGCGAGGATGTCGGGATTGGCGACCAGTTCCAGCGTCAGACGCTCCGCGCCCTTCTTGATCTTGTGTTCCTCCGGCGCGGCCGGCCGGTAATCGGCCACCGCGGCCACGGCGATGAAGATGTCGACGGGCAAGGCGTTCAAATTGGCCAGCACCGCCGCGCGCATGTCGCGCGCGCCTTGCACGTCGATGCGCGCCACGCCCGCCGGCGTCGGCAGGCTCACCGGCCCGCACACCGCCGTCACCGCCGCGCCGGCCTCCGCGCAGGCGCGCGCCAGCGCGAAGCCCATGCGGCCGGAACTGGCGTTCGTCAGCCCGCGCACCGGATCGAGCGCCTCGAAGGTCGGCCCGACCGTCAGCAGCACGCGCCGGCCGGCCAGCGGCTTGGGCTGGAAGAAGGCGACCAGCGCGTCGAGCAGTTCGGCGGGTTCGAGCATGCGTCCCGCGCCCGTCTCGCCGCAGGCCTGCTCCCCTTCCGCCGGCCCGAGGATGGCGATGCCGTCCGCCGCGACCTGCGCGACATTGCGCGCCGTCGCGGGGTTTTCCCACATCTGGCGGTTCATCGCCGGCGCCACGAGCAGCGGACAGTCGCGCGCGAGGCATAGCGTCGCCAGCAGGTCGCCGGCAAAACCGTGGGCCAGCTTCGCCAGGAAATCGGCGGTCGCCGGCGCGACGAGGATCGCGTCAGCGCCGCGCGTGAGGTCGATGTGCGCCATGCCGTTGGCAAAGCGCTCGTCCCACAGCGACGTGAACACCGGATGCCCGGACAGAGCCTGGAAGGTCGCGGCACCAACGAAGCGGCTGCCGGCCTCGGTCAAGACCACATCGACGGCCGCGCCGGCCTTCACCAGCAGCCGCGTCAGTTCCGCCGCCTTGTAGGCCGCCACGCCGCCGGTCACGCCGAGCACGATGCGCTTGCCTTGCAGTGGGTTCATGACAGATAGAATGCCGGTTTCGGAGCGGAAGATTCTAACCCATGGCAATCACCGACTGGCCCGACGACCAGCGCCCGCGCGAGCGCCTGCTTGAACTCGGCGCGGCGGCACTGTCCGACGCCGAACTGCTGGCCATCTTCCTGCGCGTCGGCGTCAGGGGCATGAGCGCGGTCGATCTGGCGCGCACCCTGCTCGCCCACTTCGACGGCAGCCTCGCCCGGCTCGCCGCCGCGACGCCCGCCGAACTGACCGCCGTCAACGGCATCGGCCCGGCCAAGGCGGCCCAACTGGTCGCCACGCTCGAACTCGCCCGCCGCGGCCTGCGCGAGGAGCTGCGCGCCCGGCCGCTGCTCTCCGCGCCCGGCGCGGTGCGCGACTGGCTGCGGCTGGTGCTCGCCCCGCTGCGCCAGGAAGTCTTCATCGCCCTCTGGCTCGACGCCCGGAACCGCCTGATCGCCGACGACGAACTGTTTCGCGGCACGCTGACGCAGACCTCAGTGTATCCCCGCGAGGTCGTCAAGCAGGCGCTGGCGCGCAACGCCGCCGCCGTGATCTTCGCGCACAACCATCCGAGCGGCGCGGCCGAGCCTTCGCCGGCGGACGAACTGCTGACGCGCAACCTCAAGCAGGCTCTGGCCCTCGTGGATGTGAAGCTGCTCGACCATTTCATCGTCGCCGGCAACGCCGCGCCGCTTTCTTTCGCAGAGCGCGGTCTGCTGTAGCAGGGCATCGCTATAATCGCCGGCCGATCATCCCCCCCCCTTTCGCCATGAGCCGGCGCGCACAAGATAAACGCCAACACCCGCGCTATCCCTTGCATTGGCAGGTCGCCGTCGTTTACGACCATGTCGAGGAACGCACCACCTTCCACGGCGTCACCCATGAAATTTCCGTGTCCGGCCTATCGCTGCTGACCGACCACAACATTTTTACCGAAGACCCCGTCACGCTGCTGCTGGCGATTCCGCCGCTGCACCACGGCCAGCGCAAGAAAATCGTCGAGGTGCGCGCCAACATGGCATACACCGTGCATGCCGCCGGACATGACAAATTCCGCATCGGCCTGCACTTCAAACGCTTCAAGGACGACGGACGGGCATTCCTCGAACGCAACCTGAAGGAACGTGCCGTCATCACCACGAACGCCGACGTCGACTGAGGCCCATCCCGCTCTCACTCGCCAAAAAAACAGGAAAAACACTTGCTTGGATGCTTCCGGCTCGGGTAGAATGCGCGGCTTTCCAAGTTCAGAAGCTTTCTGGAGTCCAACTTATGTCCCGCGTCTGCCAAGTGACGGGCAAGGCCCCGATGGTGGGGAACCATGTCTCCCACGCCAACAACAAGACCAAGCGCCGCTATCTGCCCAACCTGCATTCCCGCAAGTTCTGGGTTGAAGCCGAAAACCGCTGGGTGCGTCTGCGCGTTTCCAACGCCGGCCTGCGCACCATCGACAAGAAAGGCATCGACGTCGTTCTCGCCGAGTTGCGCGAACGCGGCGAAGCCGTTTGAACCGGAGGTAAACAATCATGGCAGCCAAGGGCGGACGTGAAAAAATCAAGCTCGAATCCACCGCCGGAACCGGGCACTTCTACACTACCAGCAAGAACAAGCGCACCACGCCTGAGAAGCTGGAGTTCATGAAATACGATCCGAAGGCACGCAAGCACGTGCTCTACAAGGAAGTGAAGTTGAAATAAGGCTGAAGCAAGCCGTCAGCTTCCTTGCGAAAAAACGCCAGCCGCCGTGCTGGCGTTTTTTTTTGCGCGGGGGAAAACGGGACGAAAAAAAAGAAGCGGTGCAGGTCGCCATTAAAGTCTTTCGACGGGCCTGAGGGAAGGCTTCCCGTCTCCGGACGGAGGAGGAGGTCATCAGGAACGCCGAGATCAGGGGGGACTGGCGTTCCATCAGTGGCAACCCGATGCTTTGCACCGCTTCTTGTCCTCTATATATCAAGAGGCGTGCCAGCTTTTCAGATCAAGCCGGTTTCCTTGTGCAACAAAGGGTTGCGCTCGACCCGACTGCCAGCACCACAACGAAATCTGCCACTTATGGCAGCAATCGACGGTCACCAGCGTCAGCCTTTGCTGGCAGCGCGTGTCAGTGTCACTCGACCTTCAAGTTGCGCAGCTTGCGGTACAGGGTGCGTTCGCTGATGCCCAGTTCGTCGGCCAGTGCCTTGCGGCTACCGCGATGCAGGGTGAGGCGCTCGCGCAGCATGGCGGCCTCCAGTTCCTCCAGCGTCGGCGGTGGCGCGGCGCGGGTCGCGGCAGGGACCGGCGTGCCGCCGGGACTGACTTTTTCCAGCACCGTGCCGTTGCGCACATCGTCAGGCAGATGCTCGAGCTGGATGGTATGGCCGTCGCACAGCAACGTCGCCCGTTCGAGTACGTTGCGCAGCTCGCGCACGTTGCCGGGATAGTCGTAGGCCACGAGCGCCGCCAGCGCCGCGTCGGAAAGATGCAGTTCGCGTCCCGGCGCGACCCGCGCCAGCAGCGCGGCGGCCAGCAGCGGGATGTCGGTGCGCCGTTCGCGCAACGCCGGCAGGCAGATCGGGAAGGTGCTCAGCCGGTAGTAGAGATCCTGGCGGAAGCGGCCGTCGGCGACCATCGCGCGCAGGTTGCGGTGGGTCGCCGAAATGAGGCGGACGTCGCTCTTGAGGAAATCGCTGGCGCCGACGCGGCGGAAGGTGCCGGTCTCCAGCAGGCGCAGCAGCTTGACCTGCATGCCGAGCGGGATGTCGCCGAGTTCGTCGAGGAACAGCGTGCCGCCCGCGGCCGCCTCCACCAGACCGATGCGGCGCGCCGAGGCGCCGGTGAACGAGCCCTTCTCGTGGCCGAACAGCTCGCTCTCGAACAGCGTCTCGGTCAGTCCGGAACAATCGACCGCGACGAAGGGCCGCTCGCAGCGCCGGCTGGCGTCGTGGATCGCCTTCGCCACCAGTTCCTTGCCGGTACCCGATTCGCCCTGCAGCATCACCGTCGCGTCCGACGGAGCGACGCGCCCCATCAGCTCAAGCATGCGGCGAAAGGCGGGCGCGCGGCCGATCAGCGCGCGGGCGACCGGCGTGCCGAGCGATTCGCCGAGCGGCTCCATCTTTTCGATGAAGTAGGCGATGTGCCCCTCCGCGTCGCGCACCGGCGCCAGCTCGATATTCACGTAGGCCTCGCCGGCCGGCGTGTGGTGGAGGTGCAGCACGCGTTCGCGCTGTCCCGAACTCAGGCTCTGCCGCAACGGGCAGGTCTCGCCCGCCTTGTCGCAGGGCGCGTCGTAGTGATGGGACACGGCGTAGCAGGTTTGCCCGAGCAGCGCCGTCTGCTCGCCGAAATCGCGCCGATAGGCGCGATTCGCGGCCAGGATGCGATACTCGCGGTCGCAGAGGATGTGCGGCTCGGGCAGCGTGTCGAGATAGGAAACCAGCTCGGCGGGTATGCTCATGGCGGTCGGATGTCAGTGATTCATGTCACGGATTATGCCACCCCTGTCATGATCTTATATTTAAGCAAATACTTATAATCCCCCTGTCCCCGTCCAGAAGGAGAAGCGCGTGAACAGCCCCCAGCCCGCCCGACAGCAGCGTCTCGAACACTTTCCCGTTTCATTCTTCGCCACGGTGATGGGCTCCGCCGGCCTCGCCCTCGCCTGGAAGAAGGCCCATGCGGTCCTCGGCTTGCCGGAGGCGGTCGGTCTCGCGCTGCAGTGGTGGGCGCTCGGCCTCTTCGTCCTGCTCGCGTTCGGCTACCTCGCCAAGATCGCCCTGCGCTGGGATGCGGTAAAGCACGAATTCGCCCACCCGGTCCGGCTCAACTTCTTCCCGGCGATCTCGATCTCCCTGCTCCTGCTCGGCGCCGCCTTCGCCGATACCACCCCCTACAGCGCGGCCGGCATCTGGATTGCCGGCGCCGTGCTCCACATCGGCTTCACCCTGACCGTGATGAGCAGCTGGATCCACCACACGCATTACGACATCAAGCACGCCAATCCCGCATGGTTCATTCCGGTCGTCGGCAACATCGTCGTGCCGATCGGCGGTGTCGGCTTCGCGCCGCCCGAGGTGTCGTGGTTCTTCTTCAGCATCGGCCTCGTCTTCTGGCTCGTGCTGCTGACCATCGTGATGAACCGGCTATTCTTCCACGAGCCGCTGCCCGAGCGCCTCACGCCCACGCTGTTCATCCTCATCGCGCCGCCGGCGGTCGGCTTCATCTCCTGGGTGAAGCTGCACGGCGGCGAGATCGACGCCTTCGCGCGCATCCTCTACCACGTCGCCCTGTTCCTCACGCTGCTGCTCGCCACCAATGCGCTGCGCTTCTTCCGCCTGCGCTTCTTTCTCTCGACCTGGGCCTATTCCTTCCCGCTCGCCGCCATGACCATCGCCACGCTGATCATGGCCGAGGCCACCGGCGGCCTGTTCGTGCCGCTCGGCTGGGGCCTGCTGGCGATCCTGACCGTCGTGCTGGCGCTGCTCACCGGCCGCACGCTGGTCGGCGCCGCGCGCGGCGAAATCTGCGTCCCGGAATAAGATTCAGGACCTGAAGCGGCGCGCGATCCGCGCGCCCGCCTCGAAGCCGGCCAGCGCCAGCGCGCCGCCGACCAGGCCGACCAGCATGTCCGCCAGCGGCGGCAGCACGACATGCATCACCCCCCCGCCCGCCAGCGCCTCGACCGCGTGATGCACGCCCGGCAGGCCGTGGGCCAGGATGCCGCCGCCGACGAGGAACATCGCCGCCGTGCCCAGCACCGCCAGCGCCTTCATCAGGCGCGGCGCCAGCGCCAGCAGGAAGCGGCCGAGCGCCCGCGCCGCCGCGTTCGCGCGGCCGGCCAGATGCAGCCCGGCGTCGTCCAGCTTGACGATGCCGGCGACGATGCCATACACCCCCACCGTCATCAGCGCGCCGATGCCCGCCAGCACCGCGACCTGCGTCATGAACGGCTTGTCGGCCACCGTGCCGAGCGCGATGACGATGATCTCGGCCGACAGCACGAAGTCGGTGCGGATCGCGCCCTGGATCTTCTCCGCCTCCAGCGCCAGCGGATCGGCGTCCGGCACCGTCGCCGCCATCGGCGCGTGTTCTTCCTCCTTGTGCAAGAACCTGTGCGCCAGCTTCTCCACGCCCTCGAAGCACAGGTAGAGGCCGCCGAGCATCAGCAGCGGCGTCACCAGCCAAGGCAGCAGCGCGCTGATCGCCAGCGCCGCCGGCACGAGGATGGCCTTGTTCTTCAGCGAACCGACCGCGACCGCCCAGACCACCGGCAGCTCGCGGTCGGCATTCACGCCCGACACCTGCTGCGCGTTGAGCGCGAGATCGTCGCCGAGCACCCCGGCGGTCTTCTTCGCCGCGACCTTCGTCATCGCCGCCACGTCGTCGAGGATCGACGCGATGTCGTCGATCAGGGCAAGCAGGCTGGCTCCAGCCATGAAATTCTCTCCTTGGATTGATTGGGCGCCGTCCCGCCGGGACTGACTTTTGCAGCAAGCGTCTATTTCATCAGTTGGCGCAGTTCGCGCTTGAAGGCCATGCCCAGATCGGGCGAAATCGCGGCGTAGTAATCGGCGGCCTCGCGAATCTCCTCGCGCGCCACCGCAAGATAGCTGACTTTCACGAACGGTCGAGATCGCCAAAAACCTCGTTCTCATCGACCGCGCCCAGTTCGCCGCGTCGATAAGCCGCCAGACGCTCTTCCGCCTCTTTCGCCCAGGCGGCGGAAATTTCCGGATCGGGCTGGTCCAGCGTCGCGAGTATCGTCTCGACCAGTTGCAGGCGATCGCTCGGCGCGAGTTTCGCGGCCAGCGATGCCAACTCCTCCGCTGCATGTGTCATGTCATTTCTCCTTGCGGCTTCATAGAAGCAACCTTACCCCATCGCACGCCGTCCCGCCAGCGCTGGCTTTCAGACGAACAGGCCGACCAGCAGCCCGGCCGCCACGGCCAGCGCAACCATGACGGCCATGGTGGTGGTGAATGCGTCCAGCATCTTTTTCATGCCACCCAGCGTTGGTCGTCGAGCCGGCGCGCGCGACCGAGGGTGGCGAGCTCGAAGGCGGCGACGCCCTGCCAGCGGGCGATGAAGGCTGCGGCGGGGTCGGCGGATCGAGAGGTCGTCATGGCGTTCGCATTGTAACCGCCGTCCCGCCGGGGCTGGCTTTCCCCGTCGCACGGCACAAGAATGCTAGCATTCACCCTCGCTGATCCAGGGGATAACGAACATCGGAGTATGTGTGGACTTTCGCAATAGCAACATGTTTTTTCACGATGACGGCCTGTCTTCGCTCAACGACGACATCGGCCTGCCCGAGAAGCTCGCGGCGGTACATGGCTACGTGCGCGAGCGCCATCCCGAGGTGGCGCGCATCGCCGTGGCGCTCTACGACCCGGCCACCGACATCCTGAAGACCTTCGCCCACGCCAGCGACGGCGCCAATCCGCTGCCGCTCTACGAGGCGCGGCTGGCCGACAGCGCGTCGCTACGCGAGATCGTCGCGCGCCGCCAGGCGCGCATCGTGAACGACACCGACCTCTATGGCAGCGGCGCGCGACATGCCGACACCATCCGCGCCGTCTTCGGCTCCAGCTACACGCTGCCGATCTTCCGCAACGGCGAGTTCGTCGGCTTCCTGTTCTTCAACGCCGTCGAAAAGAACGCCTTCGACGCCGCCGCGCTGCACTTCTTCGACCTGCTCGGCCACCTGCTCGCCCTGCTGGTGATCGACAGCCTGTCCACGCCCAGGGCGATGCTCGCCACGGTGCGCGCCGCCACCACCCTCTCCCACCACCGCGATTTCGAGACCGGCGCGCACATCGACCGCGTCGCGCACTACGCGCGCGTGATCGCGCGCGAGGTCGCGCCGAAATACGGCCTGAGCGACGCCGACGTCGAGCACATTTTCCTGTTCGCGCCGCTGCACGACATCGGCAAGATCGCGATTCCCGACGAGATCCTGCTCAAGAAGGGCAAGCTCACGGCGGAGGAATTCGAGGTGATGAAGACGCACGCCGGCAAGGGCCGCGAGATCATCGACACCATGCTCGCCGACTTCCGCCTCGACGGCACGGCGCACGCGACCGTGCTGCGCAACATCGCGCTCTGCCATCACGAGGCGATGGACGGCAGCGGTTACCCCCACGGCTGCAAGGGCGAGGAGATTCCCATCGAGGCGCGCATCGCCGGCGTGGCCGACGTGTTCGACGCGCTCACCAGCGAGCGTCCCTACAAGGCAGCCTGGAGCATCGACGCGGCTTTCCAGTATCTGATCGAGCACGCCGATTCGCGCTTCGACCGCGACTGCGTCGCCGCGCTGGTGAAGCACCGCGCGGCCGTCGAGGACATCCAGGCGCTGTTTGCCGAGGACGTCGTCGGTTAGGGCGGCGGCGCCGTCCCGCCGGGACTGGCTTTTTTCAGGACAGCAGCCGCACCTCGCGCTGCGGGAACGGAATCTCGATGCCCTCCGCCCGGAAGGCCTTCCAGATGGCGAGATGGATGTCCGACTTGATCTGTCCCGTGCCGGCCTCGGGGTCGGCGATCCAGAAGCGCAGCTCCATGTCGATGCCGGAATCGGCGAACAGCATGACATGCGCCCGGGGTTCCGGCTCGCGCAGCACGCGCGGCTGCGCCAGCGCGGCGTCGATGAGCAGGCGCTGGACCCGCTCCAGATCGGAACCGTAGGCCACCTGCACCTTGATCGGGATGCGTACCTGGGTCTCGCTGAAGGTCTCGTTGGCGATGACCGAGCTGACCAGCATCTCGTTGGGAACGATCATCTCCAGGCCGTTGCGCGCCTTCAGCACCGTGTAGCGCGTGGTGATGCGCGTCACCTCGCCGCGTTCGCTGCCCACCGCGATGACGTTGCCGATGCGGATCGAGCGGTCGAGCAGGATGATGAAGCCGGAGACGTAGTTGGCGGCGATCTTCTGCAGGCCGAAGCCGAGGCCGACGCCGAGCGCGCCGCCGAACACCGAGAGCATGGTGAGGTCGATGCCGACCAGCGGCAGGCCGATCAGCACGGCCAGCACCAGCAGCAGCGCGCGCGACAGGCGCGCGAACACCACGCGCAGGTTGCCGTCGAGGCCCTCCGCCGCCATCAGCCGCGCCTCGGCCAGCCCACCCAGCCACAACGCGCCGAGCAGGCCGGCGAGCAGGGCGCCGGCGCCCTGCAGCAACAGCCACAACGTGAGCCGTTCCTTGCCGAGGGGAAAGACGACGCCGTCTAGCAGCGCGATCAGTTCGGGCAGCAGGCCGGTGAGGTGCAGCGCCACCACGCCCCAGACGCAGGCGGCGAACACTTTCTCGAAGCTGACCATCCAGTGGGCGTCACCCATGCCCTGGCGCAAGGCGAAAAAGACCATGCGGATCGCCGCCAGCGAGGTAAGCAGCGGCACCGCCAGCGACAGCAGGTTGACGTTGTGCCAGTGCGCCAGCAGCGGCCGCATCAGCCAGACGAGGACCAGCGCCACCAGCGGAAAGGTCAGCCGCTGCAGGCCGCGCTGACCGACATGCAGGACACGGCTTCCCGCCGTGCCGGCGCGTTCGCGATGGGCGCGCACGCCCCGGTCGGCCAGCCAGGCCACGCCGAGGCATGCCAGCAGGACGGCGACCTGCCACAGCACCTGCGGCTGTTGCAGGTCGGCCCACAGGTCGAACAGGAGGCTGCCCGAGGCGTTCATGGCCTGCGCTCCAGCACGGCGGCGTAGAAGCCGTCGGTGCCGTGAATGTGCGGCAGGAGCCGCAGGTCGGCGCCCGGCAGTTCGAGGGCGATGCCCTTCGCGGCCAGCACCTCGCCGGCCGGCAGGCGCGCGAAATCGGGGTGCGCCGCGAGGAAGGCGTCGACGATGCCCTCGTTTTCTTCCGGCAGCAGGCTGCACGTGGCATACACCAGCCGGCCGCCCGGCTTGAGCAGCTTCGCGGCGGCGGCGAGGATGGCGGCCTGCTTGACGGTCAGTTCCGCCACGCTCCGCGGCGTCTGCCGCCACTTGAGATCCGGGTTGCGCCGCAGGGTACCGAGGCCGGAACAGGGCGCGTCGACCAGCACGCGGTCGCACTTGCCGGCGAGCCTTTTCACGTGCGTGTCGTTCTCGTGGGCGATGGCGGCCGGATGGACGTTCGACAGGCCGGAGCGCGCGAGGCGCGGCTTGAGCTTCGCGAGGCGCTTTTCGGACACGTCGAAGGCGTAGAGCCGACCGGTCGAGCGCATCAGCGCGCCGAGCAGCAGCGTCTTGCCGCCCGCGCCGGCGCAGAAGTCCACCACCATCTCGCCGCGCTTCGGCGCGAGCAGGTGGCCGAGCAGCTGGCTGCCCTCGTCCTGCACCTCGAAGGCGCCGGCGAGGAAGAGCGGGTGCTTCGCCAGCGCCGGCTTGCCGGCGAGGCGGATGCCGTCCGGCGCATGGGGACAGGCGGTCGCGGCGATGCCGTCCTGCGCCAGCCGCGCCAGCACCTCGTCACGGTCGGCCTTGAGCGCATTCACACGCAGGTCGAGCGGCGCGGGCTGGTTGAGGACGCGCGCCAGCGCGAGCAGTTCGTCCTCGGGCATCAGGGCGAGCAGGCGCTCGACCAGCCAGTCGGGCATGTCGGCCTGCTCGGCGAGCGCCAGCGCGGGCTCGGGACGCGCCTTGAGGCCGGCGAGCCATTCGGCGTCGCGCTTGCTCGCGGCCCCCTCCAGCATGCGCTGGCTGACGCCGCAGTGCCGCACCAGCGCGGCCAGCACGAGATGCCTGACATCGTCCGCCGGCGCGATCCAGGCGGCCAGCGAGCGCTTGCGGCGCAACACCGCGTAGGCCGCCTCGGCGATGAAGGCGCGTTCGCGCGGGCCGCTGCGGTGGGCACGGAAGAAGGCTGACAACGCCGCATCGGCGGGCTGGCGCAGACTGGCGACTTCGCTGGCGGCGGCGACGACCTCGTCAAGCAAGGCTCGAGTAATGGCGTTCATTCGATATTTTTTCCCAGTTCGATTTGCGTGACGACCTGATCATAAACCTCGCCCTTGCGGTCGCGGTGGCGGATCTTGAGCGGCAGGCGGCTGTCGACGTCGAGCCAGACCTCGGTCGAATCCTCGCCTTCCCGGCCCCGCGCGGCGACGATCTTCAGGTGCCGCGCCAGGCGCGCGCCATCCGGCAGTTCGATGCGCGCCGGCGCGGCCACGGTGATGCGATAGTCGGCGATCCTGCGGCCGGCCATCAGGGTCAGCGTGAATTCCGGCGTCTCCAGCGGCAGGGCGCCGAGGTGATGGAACAACGAGAGCATGTCCTGAACGGCCTCGGGGCGTGCCGGATCGAAACTGGCCGCGTCCTTCGGCTTGCCGTCGCGCTCGCTGCGGAACTCGCCGGGCCGCAGGCCGGCTACGCCGATGGCGCCGCGGCTTTCCTGCACGACTTGCGCCGGCCGGAACAGGGCGGCCAGCCCGGTGGTTTCGGTGAGCGCGCGCAACTCGTAGTTCGCCCCGTCGTGCCGCCAGGCATGTTCGGAACGGCCGACGATGAAGCCGTCCTCGCCGCGCGTCACCTGATAGACGATGCGCCCCCGGCGCGGCCAGACGTCGGCAAAAGTCAGTGCCGGCGGGACGGCGGGCGCCGATACGGGTTCCGGCGTGGACGGCGGCTCGACCGCCGGATCGGAGTCCGGCACCGGCGCGGGAGCCGGTTCGGGTTCCGCCGCCGGCATGGCTAGCGTATCGGGAACGACCGGCTCGGGCACGGGGGGAGGCACGGCGGGTCGCGGACGCGGCTTGGGGCGCGGCCGGGGCGCTGGCTTGGGTATGGCGGGCGCGGGCGGCGGCGCGACCAGCGTCGCGGTCAGCGCGGCGGCATCCGTTTCGTCCTCGAAGGGCAGGCTCCAGCCCGGTGCGGTGAGCATGCCTAGATGCAGCAGCAGCGAAAGCGCCAGGGCGAACCAGAACGGCCGCCGCGCCGCGCCGCTCATCCGGCCGGCACGCGCAGCGCCGCCGTCGCCGGGGTGGCGTCCGCCGTCCAGACGACGCGCCCGCCTTCGAGGCGGCAGCGTCCTTCGAGCAGGCCGCGCGCCGCCTGCGGATAAACGATGTGCTCCTGCGCCAGCACGCGCGCGGCGAGCGCGGCGGCATCGTCGCCCGGCAGCACCGGCACGGCGGCCTGTACGATGACCGGCCCGCAGTCGAGCGTCGGCGTGACGAAGTGCACCGTGCAGCCATGCACGCGCACGCCGGCGGCGAGCGCGGCCTCGTGCGTGTGCAGGCCGGGGAAGGACGGCAGCAGCGAGGGATGGATGTTCACCAGGCGGCCGGCGAAGCGCCGCACGAAGGCATCGGTGAGCACGCGCATGAAGCCGGCAAGCAGCACGAGCTCGGCGCCGAGTGCCTCGATCTCGGCCGCCAGCGCGGCGTCGAAGGCCTCGCGCGACGGAAAGGCCTTGTGGTCGACGACGCGCGTCGGCACGCCGCGCGCGCTCGCCCAGGCGAGCCCGGCGGCAGCGGGGCGGTTGCTGATCACGGCGGCGCAGGCGCCGGGCAGCGCGGCGTCGATGAGCGCCTGCATGTTGCTGCCGCGGCCGGAAATGAGGATGACGTAGCGTTTCATCAGATGGGCAGGAAAACGGCGGTGGCGAGGTTCTGGACGACCTTGACGACGGCGCGCTGGCTGCGGTCGGCGACGATCTGCGCCAGCACGTCGAGGCTGCCGATCATGCGCCCGAACTCGCGCTCGAAGCTGAGGTTGCGCACCGGCGCCATTTCGTTGGCGAACAGCAGCGGCGAACCCGCCGGCAGATCGCCTTCCGGCTGCGTGCGGCGCGCCTCGGCGAGCTTCCAGGCGGCGATTTCGAGGTTGCGCGCGGCATTGTAGAGCTTCTGGGGATCGAGCTCGTCGATGACGAAGAATTCGGCCTTGCCGTCGAAGGCGTCATGCAGCATGCCGGCGAGGCCGCCGACGAAGGCGGCGACACGGTCGTGGGGATACGCCTCGCCCAGCCCGGCGAGCACCAGCGCCGCGCCGCGCCGCCCCTCCGCGTCGATGACCACCGCCCGGACCGGATCGTTATAGCGCGCCAGCGCGGCTTCGAGGCTGGCATGGCCGCCCTTCTTCCATTCGCGCGGATTGCGCCGGTAGAGCTTCCCGGCGAGCCGCCGCAGGCTGGCGTCCGCTTCGCGCCGGTGCAGGTCGGCGATGCGGTCGATGTCGGTCTTGGCGAACTGGCCCGGCCCCGAAACGCAGCCGGCGAGCGGAAGGGAAAGCAGCAGGAGCAGGCAGGCGCGGCGTTTCATGGCGGGCGCAGTTTACCCCACCCCTATAATGCGCGGCTCATGCCCCGCATCCTGCCCCTCCCCGACCTCCTGATCAGCCAGATCGCCGCCGGCGAGGTCGTCGAACGCCCGGCTTCGGTACTCAAGGAACTGGTCGAGAACAGCCTCGATGCCGGCGCGACGAAGATCGACGTGCAGGTCGAGGCGGGAGGGGTAAAACTGATTCGCGTCGCCGACGATGGCGCCGGCATCGGCCGGGACGACCTGCCGCTGGCGCTGGCGCGCCACGCGACGAGCAAGATCGCCAGCCTCGCCGACCTCGAGCGCGTCGCCAGCTACGGCTTCCGCGGCGAGGCGCTCGCCTCCGTCGCCGCCGTGGCGCGCGTGGCCGTCACCAGCCGCACGTCCGACGCGCCGCACGCCTGGCAGATCGATGCGACGACCATGAGCGTCAAGCCCGCCGCGCAAGCCGCGGGCACGACCATCGCGGTCGCCGATCTCTACTTCAACACGCCGGCGCGGCGCAAGTTCCTCAAGAGCGCCGCCACCGAATTCGCCCACTGCGACGCGGTGCTGACGCGCATGGCGCAGGCACGGCCGGACGTCGCCTTCGCGCTGGCGCACGACGGGAAAATCCGTCGCCGTCTCGCCGCGACTGACTTTTCCGGCCGCACGCGCGAACTGATGGGCGCGGACTTCATGGACCACGCCCGTCCCGTCGAAGCGACAGCCGGCCCGCTGCGGCTGACCGGCTTCGCCGCCCTGCCCGCCTACGCCCAGTCCTCGCGCGCCGAACAACTCTTCTACGTCAATGGCCGCTACGTGCGCGACAAGCTGCTGGTCCACGCCGCGCGCGCGGCCTATGCCGACGTGCTGCACGGCGCGCATCACCCGGCCTACGTGTTGTTCCTCGAGCTCGATCCGGCGACGGTCGATGTGAACGTCCACCCGGCCAAGACCGAGGTGCGCTTTCGCGACGCGCGCGGCGTGCACCAGTTCGTCTTCCACGCCGTGCAGAAGGCGCTCGCCGCGCCGCTGGCGGCGGCACGCGCCGCGGCGCCGGCCCCGGCCGCCGTCCCGCCGGCACTGACTTTTTCGCAGGGCACGCTGGCCGTGCGCGAACCCGACGCCGCCGCCTATTTCGAATTCGCCCGCCAAGCCATGCCGGAACCGGCACCCGGGCCGAACGACACGCCCCTCGGCCACGCCATCGCGCAGTTGCACGGCATCTACGTCCTCGCCCAGAACGGTGCAGGACTCGTGCTCGTCGACATGCACGCCGCCCACGAGCGCATCCTCTACGAGCGCCTGAAGGCGGCGGCCGATGCCGCGCCGACGGTGCAGCCGCTGCTGGTGCCGCTGCTGTTCGCCGCCAGCGCCGCCGAACTCGCCTGCGCCGAGGAGCAGCATGACGCGCTCGCCGCGCTCGGCTTCGAAATATCGGCCGCCGGACCGGGGCAGCTCGCGGTGCGCGCCGTGCCCGTCCTGCTGGCGGGCGGCAATATCGAGAAACTCGCGCGCCTCCTGCTTGCCGAACTGGCCGAACACCCCGCCAGCCACGTGCTGGAAACGCGCCGCAACGAACTGCTCGCCACCATGGCCTGTCACGGCGCGGTGCGCGCCCACCGCCTGCTGTCGCTGCCCGAGATGAACGCCCTGCTGCGGCAGATGGAGGAAACCGAGCGCGCCGACCAGTGCAACCACGGCCGGCCGACCTGGGTGCGGTTGTCGCTGAGCGATCTCGACAAGCTATTCATGCGCGGCAAATGAATCCCCCCGCCATCGCCCTGATCGGCCCCACCGCGAGCGGCAAGACCGATCTCGCGCTGGAGCTCGCGGCGCGCTTCCCCGTCGAGATCGTCAGCCTCGATTCCGCGCAGGTCTTCGTCGGCATGGACATCGGCACCGCGAAGCCGGACCGGGAAACCCTCGCGCGCTTCCCCCACCACCTGATCGACCTCATCACGCCCGAGGAGCGCTATTCGGCGGCACGGTTCCGCGCCGACGCGCTCAGGGTCATGGGCGAAATCACGGCGCGCGGCCGCGTGCCCTTGCTGGTCGGCGGCACCATGCTCTATTACAAGGCACTCGTCGAGGGACTGGCCGACATGCCGCGAGCCGACGCGACGCTGCGCGCGGCCATCGACGCCGAGGCGGCGGCAAAGGGCTGGCCCGCGCTGCATGCCGAACTGGCGCTGCACGACCCGACCACCGCCGCGCGCCTCGCGCCCACCGACGCCCAGCGCATCCAGCGGGCGCTGGAGGTCGTGCGGCTGACGGGCCGGCCGCTGGGCGATTTCTGGCGGGAACAGCCGGACGAGGCCCTGCCGTTCCGGCTGCTGACCCTCGCGCTCGACGCGCCCGAGCGCAAGCTGCTGCACGAGCGCATCGGGCAGCGCTTCCGCGCCATGCTGGCCGCCGGACTGGTGGCGGAAGTCGAAGGACTGCGCGTCCGCTACCGCCTTTCCGCGGAACTGCCGTCGATGCGCTGCGTCGGCTATCGCCAGGTCTGGGAGATGCTGGCAGGCCGGCTGCCGGCGGCAGAACTGGCCGACCGCGGCACCTTCGCGACGCGCCAGTTCGCCAAGCGGCAGCTCACCTGGCTGCGCGCGTTCCGCGCCGCCGGCCGCATCGCTGTTTGGTGCGATTTGGCAGAATCGGCAAGTGCTGCGAAAATAGCGCCGAAAATCGAAATTCATCTGGCTGGCATCCCGGCCGCCCAGCCATCTTCCCAAGCATGACGACTCACACCATCACCGCGGACGAACTCGAAAAGTTCACCACCAACAACCGCCGCGAGATTCTTTTTTATCTCCACCAGCTGATCAACGACGGCGAGCGCGTCAGCGTGGTGTTCGACGGCGGCAGGGAGACCGTGCTGACGGTGCTGCTGCACATCGACGAAGCCGAGAACCTGCTGATCTTCGACTGGGGCGGCAGCGAGATTTCCAACCGCAAGCTGCTGCAAAGCGAGCGCAACCATTTCGTCTGCGCGCCGCATGGCGTGAGGAACCAGTTCGCCACCGGCCCCGTGTATGAAACCACCTACAAGAAGCGCAGCGCCTTTTCCACCCGCCTGCCCGACCATTACACGCGCCTGCAGCGGCGCGAGTTCTTCCGCCTGATCCTGCCGATGACGCGGCGGCCAATCTGCCGCATCAAGCGCGAGGAAGGGCCGGAGATGGAGCTTTCGGTCGTCGACATCAGCATCGGCGGCATCGCGGCGGAGCTGCCGGGCGGCAAGCTGCCCTTCGAGATCGGCCAGACCATCCAGCGTGCGCGCGTCGAACTGAAGACCATCGGCACGCTCGAAGTCGACCTCAAGGTCTGCAACAGCAGCGAGGTGAAGCGCGGCGACAAGACCAACGGCCGCATCGGCTGCAACTTCGTCAAGCTCAGCCACGCGATGGAGAACCAGCTGCAGCGCTTCATCACCGACGTCCAGCGCGAGGAACGCGCCCGCATGGGCGGCTGAGCAGGCGGCCCCTGTCTCAGCGAATGATCGTCTGTTCCTGCCCGGCCTGCCGCGCCTCGATGCGGCCGAGACGATAGACCGTCTCGCCCGTCGCCGCCAGTTCGGCCACCGCCCGGTCGGCATCCGCCGCCGCGACGATCACCACCATGCCGATGCCGCAGTTGAAGACGCGGTGCATCTCGTCGTCGGCGACGTTGCCCTCTTTCTGCAGCCACTGGAACAGCGGCGGCAGCGTCCAGGCGGACTTCTCGATCACGGCGGTCACGTTCTCGGGCAGCACGCGCGGCACGTTGCCGGTGAGGCCGCCGCCGGTGATGTGGGCCATGCCCTTGACCGTCACGCTCTCCATGAGCTTGAGCATGGACTTGACGTAGATGCGCGTCGGCGCGATGAGCACATCGGCGAAGGGGCGGCCATGGAAGTCGGCGGCCATGTCCGGTTGCGCCCGCTCGACGATGCGGCGGATCAGTGAATAGCCGTTCGAGTGCGCGCCGGAGGAGGCGAGGCCGAGCACCGCGTCGCCGGGCTGGATGGATTTCCCGTCGATGATCTTCGCTTTTTCAACCGCGCCGACGGCGAAGCCGGCGAGGTCGTATTCGCCAGCCGGATACATGTCGGGCATCTCGGCCGTTTCGCCGCCGATCAGCGCGCAGCCGGACAGCTCGCAGCCCCTGGCGATGCCTTCGACCACCGTCGCGGCGGTGGCGACGTCGAGCTTGCCGCAGGCGAAGTAGTCGAGGAAGAACAGCGGCTCGGCGCCTTGCACGAGGATGTCGTTCACGCTCATCGCCACCAGGTCCTGCCCCACGGTGTCGTGGCGGTCCAACTGGAAGGCCAGCCGCAGCTTCGTGCCGACGCCGTCGGTGCCGGAGACGAGCACCGGCTCCTTGAACTTCTTCGAGACCTCGAACAGCGCGCCGAAGCCGCCGATGCCGCCGAGCACTTCGGGACGCAGGGTGCGCTTCGCGGCGGGCTTGATGCGGTCGACGAGTGCGTCGCCGGCATCGATATCGACGCCCGCATCGCGGTAAGTCATGGGGGAAGATGGAGTATTCATGGTTGGCAGGGTGGGTTTGCAGCGATAATTGGCGCGCATCTTACCGTAACTGCCCTCCCGCCTTGACCCAACTGCTGCTCGATCTCCAGCCGGCCCAGCCGCCCACCCTGGACAACTTCATCGCCGGCGCCAACCAGGAACTGCTGGCGCGGCTGCGAGCGCTCGCCCAGCCGGGCGGCTTCGACGCCATCTACCTCTGGGGTCAGGAAGGCAGCGGCAAGACCCACCTGCTCGCCGCCGTCGCGGCTCTCGCGCTGCGCAAACGCCCCGTCCTGTTTCTCGACCGCCGTCCCGCCGGGACTGACTTTTCCCAGGTGCCGCCTGGCGGCCTGCTGGTCGTCGACGACGTCGATACGCTCGACGACGCCGCGCAGATCGCCCTGTTCCGCATCTTCAACACCGCGCGCATGATCGGCCTCGGCCTGCTGCTGGCCGGTGGCCGGCCGCCGCTGCAGCTCGCGCTGCGCGAGGACCTGCGCACCCGCGTCGGCCAGACGCTGATCTACGAAGTGAAGACGCTCGACGACGACCAGAAGGCCGCCGCCCTGCGCCGCCACGCGCTGGAACGCGGCCTCAAGGTCGACGACGGGCTGGTGCGCTACCTGCTGGCCCACGGCCGGCGCGACCTGCCCTCGCTGATGGCCGTGCTGGACCATCTCGACCGCACCACGCTCGAACGCCAGCGCCACGCCTCGCTGCCCCTGCTCAAGGAAGCCCTGCAACTCCAACTCATGCCGAACGAACATGAATCTCGCTCTATTTGACCTCGACAACACCCTGCTCGCCGGCGACTCGGACTTCGAGTGGGCGCAATTCCTCATCTCGAAAGGCGTTCTGGACCGCGAAGTGCATGAAGCGCGAAACCAGGCCTTCTACGACGACTACAAGGCCGGCACGCTCGACATCCACGCCTTCCTGCAATTCCAGCTCGCGCCGCTGGCGCGCCACGCCCGGGAGGAACTCGATGCCTGGCACCGCGAATTCGTCGCCACGCGCATCCGCCCGCTGATCGGCGCCGCGGCGCGCGCGCTGGTGCGGCGCCATCTCGATGCCGGCGACCTGTGCGCCATCGTCACCGCGACCAACAGCTTCGTCACCGGCCCGATCTGCCGCGAGTTCGGCATCGCCCACCTGATCGCCACCGTCCCGGCGCAGGAAAACGGCCGCTTCACCGGCGCGCCGCGCGGCCTGCCGGCCTTCCGCGAGGGCAAGATCGCGCGCGTCGAGGCCTGGCTGGAATCGCTCGGCCTCTGGTGGGGCGCATTCGGGGAAAGCTGGTTCTACAGCGATTCGCTCAACGACCTGCCGCTGCTCGCCAAGGTCAGTCACCCCGTCGCGGTCGATCCGGACGACACGCTGCGCGCCCACGCCGCGGCCCGGGGCTGGCCGATTCTCGGTCTTCGGGTATGATCGCGGCCTTCCTGACCACGACAAGCGCATGATCCGCAAGCTGCTGCGCCGCGTCTTCAAGCGCGGCGAACCCTCGCCCCACCCCGTCGAAACCATCCCCGCCGCGCGCCACGGCATCCGTCCCGAGGGCGTCTCGTCCGGCGCGCGCCGCACCTGCGACGTCCTCCAGCAGGCCGGCTACAAGGCCTATGTGGTCGGCGGCGCGGTGCGCGACCTGATCGCCGGCATCGAACCCAAGGATTTCGACGTCGCCACCGACGCCACGCCCGACGAGGTGCGCGCCCTGTTCCGCCGTTCGCGCATCATCGGCCGGCGCTTCCAGATCGTCCATGTCATGCAGGGCGCCGAGACCATCGAGGTCTCGACCTTCCGCGCCGCGCACGACGACAGCACGGAGAAGGACGCCCACGGCCGCGTGCTGCGCGACAACGTCTGGGGCAACATGGAGGACGACGCCGCGCGCCGCGACTTCACCGTCAACGCGCTCTACTACGATCCCGCCAGCGGCAAGGTCTACGACTACCACCACGGTGTGCGCGACCTGCAACGCAAGACCCTGCGCATGATCGGCGACCCGCGCGCGCGCTACCGCGAGGACCCCGTGCGCATGCTGCGCGCCGTACGTTTGTCCGCCAAGCTCGACCTGCGCCTCGACCCGATGGTGCAGGCGCCGATCCGCGAGATGGCCGAGCTGATCGAGAACGTGCCCGCCGCGCGGCTGTTCGACGAGATGCTCAAGCTGCTGTTCTCCGGCCACGCCGTCGAATGCCTCAAGCGCCTGCGCGCCGACGGCCTGCACCACGGCCTGCTGCCGCTGCTCGACGTGATCCTCGAACAGCCGCTCGGCGAGAAGTTCGTCATGCTCGCGCTGGCCGACACCGACGCGCGCATCCGCGCCGGCAAGCGTGCCTCGCCGGGCTTCCTCTTCGCCACCCTGCTCTGGCACGAAGTGCTCGCCAACTGGGAAGCGCGCAAGAAGAACGGCGAGATCGCCGTGCCCGCGCTGCATGCCGCGATGGACGAGGTGCTGGACGTACAGGGCGAAAAACTCGCCATCACGCGCCGCATCGCCGGCGACATCAAGGACATCTGGCTCTTGCAGCCGCGCTTCGAAAAGCGCGGCGGGCGGGCACCCTTCCGCCTCGTCGAGCAGCCGCGCTTCCGCGCCGCCTGGGACTTCCTGCACCTGCGCGCGCAAAGCGGCGAAGCGCCGCAGGAGCTCGCCGACTGGTGGGCGGCCTTCCAGCAGGCCGACAACGCGGCGCGCGAGGCCATGCTCAAGCCCGAAACCGCCGGCCCGAAGAAGCGCCGCCGGCGCGGCGGACGCGGCCGCAGGCCGGACGAAGAAAGCACCGGCACGGCCCCCGCGACCGACTAGATCACCCCCAGATCACCTTGTTGCGGCCGGCGCGCTTGGCGTCGTAGAGATGGCTGTCGGCACTGCAGAAGAAGTCCGGGGGCGGATCGGCGATGGCCGGCACCAGCGTCGCGCCACCGATGCTGATGGTGACATAAGGCGCCACCGGAGATTCGGCATGGGGAATCGCCAGACGCTCGACTTGTTCGCGAATCTGCTCGGCAATGGCCTTGGCGCCTTCCGCGACGGCTCCGGGCAGCAGGATGGCGAACTCCTCGCCGCCGTATCGGGCGGCGAAGTCGCCGGCACGCCGCAGCGTGGCCTGGATGGTGCGGGCGATGCGCTTGAGTACCTCGTCGCCGGCGGCATGGCCGCGGCTGTCGTTGAACAGCTTGAAGTGATCGATGTCGGCGACCAGCAGCGACAGCGGGCTGCCGGCGCGCAGGCAGCGGCGCCATTCCTGCACGTAGACCTCTTCGAAGCGGCGGCGGTTGGGAATTTCCGTCAGGCCGTCGCGCAAGGCCAGCTGTTCGAGCAGGCGGCGCTGGCGCACGGCCTGCAAATGGTTGCGCACGCGCACGCGCACGATGGCCGGATGGAAGGGCTTGGCGATGTAATCGACGGCGCCGAGCTCCAGCCCGCGCTCCTCGTCGGCGGGGGAGTCGAGGGCGGAAATGAAGATGACCGGAATGTCGCGCGTGGCGGCGTCGTCCTTGAGGGCGCGGATCGTTTCGAGGCCGTCCATCTCCGGCATCAGGACGTCGAGCAGGATCAGGTCCGGCGCGTTCTCGCGCGCCCGTTCCAGCGCCTGGATGCCGTTCTTGGCCAGCACGATGCGGTAGTCGTCCTGCAATAGCTCGGTCAGCACGGTACGGTTCTGCCGTTCGTCGTCGGCGACGAGCAGCGTGGCATGCGTGATCATGGTTCCCCTTTCGCCAGCGCCGCGCGCAGGCGTTCGAGCCCGAGCAGCGCGGCTTCGTATTCGACGTCGTCGATCAACTCATGCAGCTCCCGCGCCTCGCGCCGCAATCCGGGATCGCCGATGCCCGCCTCCAGTTCGCCGCAGACCCGGCTCGCCGCGGCGTCGTCGTTCTTCAGCAGCAGCGCCAACCGCTCGACCAGTTCCCCCAGCCGCCCCGGCACGGGCGCCTCGACCGCGCCGGCAGGCCGCCCCTCGGCCTGTTCATCGGCCAACGGCCGCAGCACGGCGACGACCCGCGCCAACTCGGCGGCGCAAGCGGCCTGCATGTCAGCGGCACGCCCTCCCGCCGCGAATGCCTCTTCGAGCGTCCGGGCCAGCTCCGCGAGCGCGCCCGCCCCGATCATCGCCGCCGCTGACTTGAGCGAATGCGCAAGACGGCGCGCCTCGGGATGATCGTTCCGTGCGAGCGCCGCGTCGATGCTGCCGGCGCAGTCACCGAATTCCTTGACGAAGCCTGTCAGGATGCGCAGATACAGGGCGGGACGGCCCAGGTTGTTGGCAAGGCCGCGCGCCGTGTCGATGCCGGCCAGCACGGGAATCTCGATTTCGGCATCCGCCTCGGCCAGCAGCGCGTCGATGGCCGCCGCATCGGCGTCGGCCCCGGTTTCCTGCCGTGGCCTGATCCAGCGCAGCAGCGCGGCGAAAAGCGCCTCGGGGTCGATCGGCTTGGTGAGGTGATCGTTCATCCCGGCGGCCAAACTGCGCTCGCGGTCGCCGCTCATGGCATGGGCGGTCATCGCCACGATGGGCAGGTCATGGTGACGCGGGTCCTTGCGGATCTCGCGCGTCGCGGCCAAGCCGTCCATCTCCGGCATCTGGATGTCCATCAGCACGAGGGCATAATCCTTCGCCGCGATCTTGTTGAGCGCGTCGCGGCCATGCACGGCGACATCCACCCGCACGCCGGCCTGGCGCAGGAAGGCCATGGCGACGATGCGGTTCAGCTCGACATCGTCCACCAGCAGCACGGGCGCGTTGCGGATGGCGCTGAAATCGTGCTGCGCACCCTCGTAGCGGGTCAGGCTGCGGCGGTAATCGTCCGCCACGCCGCTGCCCAGCAGCACCTCGAGAATCGCATCGTGCAGCGAGGATTCGCTGACCGGCTTGGCCAGCACGCGGTCGAGGCCGACCGCCATGAGCCGGTCGGCCAGCTTGTCGTAGCTGCCCGCCGTGATCATCAGCACCGCCGGCACGCCGCCAGGCAGGGCGGCGGCGGCGTTGATGCGGCGCGCCGTCTCGATGCCGTCCATGCCGGGCATCAGCCAGTCGAGCAGCACCAGCTGGAAGGGCTCGCCCGCCGCTGCGGCGTCCTGCAGGCGGACGATGGCCGCGGCACCGTCCGGCACCGCTTCGGCACGCATGCCGAAATGGTCGAGCATCGCGCACAGCACTTCGCGCGCGCTGGCGTTGTCGTCGACGACCAGCACGCGGCGGCCCTGCAGTAGCGACGAATGGCCGGCCGGCTGAGCCTGCTCGGATGAAAGACCGAAGCTGGCGAGGAAATGGAAAGTGCTGCCCGCGCCCGGCATGCTGTTGACGCCAATGCTGCCGCCCATCATCTCGACGAGCTGCTTGCAAATCGCCAGGCCCAGGCCGCTGCCGCCGAACCGGCGGGTGATCGAACCATCGACCTGGGTGAACGGAGCGAACAGCTCCGCCTGCCGCTCGACGGGAATGCCCATCCCGGTATCGCGCACGCTGAAGCGCAGTGCGATGCTGCCGGGCACGCGCGAACGCGCCAGTTCGACGCGCACCACCACTTCGCCCCGGTCGGTGAATTTCACGGCGTTGCTGGCCAGATTCACGAGAACCTGGCCGAGCCGCAGCGGATCGCCGATCAGGCGGCGCGGCACGCCGCCGTCAACGAGGAAGAGCAGTTCGAGGCCCTTCTCCTGCGCGCGCAGGGCCACCTGGCTGGAGACGTTCTGCATCACCTGGTCGAGATCGAAGGCGATCGACTCGAGCGCGAGCTTGCCCGCCTCGATGCGTGAATAGTCGAGCACGTCGTTGATCACCCCCAGCAGGGCATCGGACGCGGCGAGCACCTTTTCCTGATAGTCGCGCTGGCGGGCGTCGAGGCGCGTCTTCAGCAGCAGCTTGCCGAGACCGACGATGGCGTTCATCGGCGTGCGGATCTCGTGACTCATGCGCGCCAGGAAATCGGACTTGGCGCGGCTGGCCCGCCGCGCCTCGTCGGTGACCTGCATCAGCTCGCGGGTGCGCTGCTCGACCAGTTGTTCAAGGCCCTCGCGATATTGCGCCAGCTCGCGATCGCGCGCCTGCAGGGTGTCGATCATGGTGTTCAGGCCCCGGCCCAGCTCGGCGATCTCGTCGTCGCCCTGGACGTGCACCCGGTCGAGCAGCGCTGCGTTGCCGGCGATGCGCGCCATCAACGCGCTCATGTCCTCGACCGGGGCGGCCAGGCGGCGCACCACGCGGGTCGACAGCCACAGCGAGAACCCCAGCGCCAGCAACAAGGCAAAACCGGTTTCGAGCGCGGAGCGCAGCATGGCGCCGTGCATCGCCTCCAGCGACACGGTCAGCTCCACCACGGCCTCGTTGCCGGGCACCGGCGCCCACGCCATCAGCCGGCTGCCGACGAATTGGACCCCCGCGCCATTTGGCGGAACGGGCAGCTCCAGCGGCTTGCCGAGCGCCGGACGCGCGAACTCCGCGAATGGCTTGCCCCCGTCGCCCAGCAGCAGGCGGGCGCGCAGGATCGCGGGGTTGCTGTCGACGGCGCCAAGCAGGCGCTGTGCCTCGTTCCGGTCCAGGAAGGCGACTGCTGCCTGGCTGTTGGTGGCGATCAGGCGCGCCTGCGCGGCGATCGAAGCCGCCCATTCGCTGCGGATCAGGCGCTGCTGCTGGATAAGGGTGAAGGCGAACACCAGCGCGACCGCCAGCAGCAGCGCGCCCAGCGACAGCAGCGCCAGCTTGCCGCGTATGGTGCGGGGATGCAGCAGCTGCGCCAGTCCCCGCCCCGTCATGGCTCGACCACCCTGGCCAGGCGCAGGAGCTGCGCGTTGAAGGCGATGCGCCAGGTATTGGCGGCCCGGCGATTGAGCAGGATCGCGATGGCCGCCCCCTCGCCGCCGAGGGCGAACTCGACCATTCCGCCGGCACGCGCGAAGCCGGGAATATCCGAGACCGTCACCACCGGATGCGCGGCCAGGCGGCGCAGGACGCCGTTCAGTTCGTCGGCCTCGCTGCGCGCGACGAAGACGAAATCGCAGCGTCCCGCCTCCGCCGCGCTGCCGAGGCTGAACAGCTGCACGGGCCTGCCATTGATGGGCATCTGGGCGAGGCGCTCGAAGGCGCCGCCGAAGGGATTGCGGCCGAGCAGGCAGATCTCGATCGTCGGATCGTCCTCGCCGCCGGGCCGGTAGACGAATTGCGGCAGCTTGAAGAGCAGCGCCGACTTGACCGCGTATTCCGACACCGCCTGTTGCGCGCGCGCTGGCCAGCTCACCGCCACCGCGAGCAGCAGGACGGGAACGATGCGGATCAGGGCGCCCATGGACAAGGTGGCACGGCCCTCAGAAGCGGTATTCCAGCGCCGCCATCCAGCTGCGCGGTTGCTGGGGCATGTCCCAGAACGTGCGGCTGGCCGAACCGTGCGCAACGGTATAGCGCTTGTCGAAGAGGTTGTAGATGTCGAGCCAGAGGGTGGCGCGGCCATCGAGCAGCCGGTGCCAGCCGAGGTGCAGATTGACCAGCGCGTAGCCATCCGTTTCGCAGCGCTGCGGCGCGGTCATGGTCTGGGTGCATTGCTGCGGCAGGACGCTGCTGGCCTTCTTGCGGCCGTTGGTGGTGTCGCCGATCACCAGCAGCTGGGGCGTGATGCTGAACTGGTCGTAATAACGGAAGGTGGTGCCCAGCTTGAACTTCCGGCCCGCCACCCAGGGAATGTCCCACTTCACCCCATCGCCCTCGTCCAGCCAGCCGTCGATCCAGCTCGTGCTGGCCCACAGATCGCCGGTCCAGGCACTGCCGATCTTGAAGCGCCATTGCAGCGAGAGGTCGAGTCCGGTCTGCTGCTGCGCGCCGGCATTCCCCTTGGTTTCCGGACTGACGAGGATGGCGCCGGGAATCGCGTTCACGTCCGTCGATGCCTGCGTGACGATCAGGTTCTCGATCCGGCTGCGATACAGGTTGGCGACCAGGTTCAGGTCCGCGCGCGGGCGCCAGTCCCAGGTCAGGCTCAGTGTCTTGGCCTTCTCGGGTTGCAGGTCGAAATTCGGGATGCGGAAACTGGTGCCCTTGAACAGGCCGCCGATCTTCGTGCCGTCGAAAATGCCGAACGAGCTCAGGCTCTCCTCCGGCGAGGGGGCGCGAAAGGCCTCGCCATACAGCGCCTTGAACAGATGCTGTTCGTCCAGCCGCCAGACGAGGCCCAGGCGCGGATTGAGCGAGCGGCCGTATTCCGACTGCTGGTCGATGCGCAGGCCGACCATGGTCGAGAAGCGGCTGTTCCAGTCCGACTGCAACTGCCCATACAGGGAAAAGTTGTCGAACGAGGCATCATGGATCTGCATCGGCAGGGTGGTGTTCGGATACAGGAAGCCCTGCCCGTCCGGCCCTGCGTTGGTGTCGTAGGGCGACGGCAGCGAGGCGGTTTCGATGGCGTAATACTTCTGGTAGCCGAGGCCGGCCTGGACGCGATGCCTGTCGTTCAGCCGCCAGTTGAGGTTCTGTTCGAGCGACAGCCGCTCGCCCAGAACATAGGAATAGCCGTCGATGTAGTTGTTGTAGATGTTGTTGTATTTCGAGCGCGGATCGACCTCCATGCGCGAGTAATCGACCACCAGTTCGCCGGAGAGATCGGCGCTCGGCTCGAAACGGTATTTGCCATAGACCGTGTCGGTCGTGGTGATCCATAGCGAATCGTCCAGATAGCGGGCGGTGGCGGGTGGATCGCCGGTGCTGGTCAGGCTGCGAAAGGCGTTGCGGTAGAAGCCGAGCGTCAGGTCGCGCCCCAGGTCCAAACGCGCGAACAGGCTGTGGCTGCCGATGTCGCCGACGTAGTCCTCGCGCGCCGCTGCCGAAATGACTGTGGCGCCGGCGAAGGTCTTGGCATCCACCTTGGCGAACTCCGCGGGATAGTAGTCCTGCAGCGGCGCGCGATCCGAGCGCTGCCAGTGCCCGCCGACGCTGAGCGCCAGTCCCGCCTCGTTCTTCATGCCAGCCATGAAGGAAGCTTCCCGGCTGCCGAAATTGCCCGCGCCCACCGAGGCCCAGGCGCCTGCGCGCGCGTCGGCCGCATGCTCGGTGATGACGTTGACGACGCCGGCGACGGCGTCGGCGCCGTAGAGCGCGGCCGCCGGCCCGTAGAGGAACTCGACCTGCTTGGCGTGCTGCAGCGAAAAGTTCTCGGCGAGCGGGAAATTGCCGCCAGCCGGATGGCCGATGCGCACGCCGTCGAGCATGACCACCAGCTTGTTCGGCCCGGTATAGCCCTGCACGCTGAACTGGTTGAACTGCGAGGACTTGGTGCCGCGCATGAAGTCTACGCCCGGCATGTCCTCGAGCAGGTCCGCAAGGTTCTTGTAGCGCCGCTCGCGAATCTGCTCCCGGGTGTAGACGACGATGTGCGCGGGTGTCTGGTCGCGCGTTTCCCGCTGGCGCGAGGCGGTCACCACCGGCAGGTTGATCAGCTCCAGCAGCGACAGTGGCATGAGCCGCTCGGCATCGACGGCAATGGTATCGGCGGTCTGCGCCGCGACGGCCCAGGCCTGCATGCCTCCCGCCAGCCAGGCCACGACCATCCGGCCGGCGCGCGCGCGCTTCTTCTTCGAAGTCACCTGAATTCCCAATTTGGCTAAACGCGCGATGTTAGCAGCGCCTGCGGCATAATGCGGGCCACTTTTTCGCCTCATGCCCACATTCCCGCCCCCCTCACCCGTTGTCGCCCACGTCGCGATCGGCGCCAACCTCGGCGATCCGGTCGCGACGGTGCGCGCGGCCATCGATGCCCTGCACGGCATCGCCCACACCCGCCTGACCGCCATTTCGCCGCTCTACCGCACCGCGCCGGTCGGCCTGCGCGCGCAACCGGACTTCATCAACGCGGTGGCGGCCCTCGAAGTCGATGCCGCCGTCCTGCCGGCGCTGACTTTTCTGGCGCGGCTCTTCGCCATCGAGGCCGCCTTCGGCCGCGCGCGCAGCGTGCGGAACGCCCCGCGCACGCTCGACCTCGACCTGCTGACCTTCGGGGACGAATGCCGGGATGCGCCGGAACTGACGTTGCCCCATCCGCGCATGGCCGAGCGGGCCTTCGTGCTCGCGCCGCTCGCCGACATCGCGCCCGAGCTGCTCATCGCCGGCCGGGGGCGGGTTGCCGACCTGTTGGCCTGCGTCGCCGGGCAGCGCATCGAAAGGCTCGCGTAAGCGAAGCCGGTGTATGCTTTGCGGCCCCGCAGCAAATCCGCCCGACCATGACCTATCTCGCCAGCAACAAGCCGATCACGCTGCCCGAGCTCGCCCGCATGAAGCATGCCGGCGAAAAGATCGCCATGCTCACCGGCTACGACGCCAGCTTCGCCGCGCTGGAGGACCGCTGCGGCGTGGATGTGATCCTCGTCGGCGACTCGCTCGGCAACGTCCTGCAGGGCAAGACCTCGACGCTGCCGGTGACGATGGAGCACATGGTCTATCACACCGAATGCGTCGGCCACATGGCGCAGCGCGCGATGTGCGTCGCCGACATGCCCTTTGGCGCCTACCATGAGTCGAAGGAGCAGGCGATCCGAAATGCCGGCCGGCTGCTCGCCGCCGGCGCCGAGATGGTCAAGCTCGAAGGCGGCGAAGTCATGGCCGAGACCGTGCATTTCATGGTCGAACGCGGCGTGCCGGTCTGCGCCCACATCGGCCTGACGCCGCAATCTGTGCATGCGCTCGGGGGCTACCGCGTGCAGGGCCGCGACGAGGCCGGCGCGGCGCGCATGAAAGCCGACGCCCATGCGCTGGAACAGGCCGGCGCGGCGCTGATGGTGCTGGAAATGGTGCCGGCCCCGCTCGCCGCCGAAATCACCCAGGAGCTCAAGGTCTGCGCCACCATCGGCATCGGCGCCGGCCCCGGTTGCGACGGCCAGGTGCTGGTGCTGTACGACATGCTGGGCATCTATCCGGGCAAGAAGGGGCGCTTCGTCAAGGACTTCATGGCCGAGGCGCAAAGCATCGAAGGCGCCGTGCAAGCCTATGTCGCCGCCGTCAAGGACGGCACTTTCCCCGCTCCGGAACACTGCTATTGACATGCGGATTCACGACACCATCGCCGGCGTGCGCGCCGCGTTGCAAGCGGCCGGCCGCATTGTCTTCGTGCCGACCATGGGCAACCTGCACGAAGGCCACATCACCCTGATGCGCCAAGCCCGTGCCCACGGCGACTGCGTGGTCGCCTCGATCTTCGTCAACCGCCTGCAATTCCGTCCCGGCGAGGATTTCGACAAGTATCCACGCACCTTCGCGGCGGACTGCGAAAAACTCGTCGCCGCGGGCGTCGACCACCTGTTCGCGCCGAGCGAGGTCGAACTGTATCCCGAGCCCCAGCGCTATGTCGTCGAACCGCCCGCCGAGCATGCGACGATCCTCGAAGGCGAATTCCGTCCCGGCCACTTCCGCGGCGTCGCCACGGTGGTGATGAAGCTCTTCGGCATCGTCCAGCCGCAGGCCGCCCTGTTCGGCAAGAAGGATTACCAGCAGTTCATGGTGCTGTCGGCGATGGTGCGCGAGTTCGCCCTGGACGTCGAGATCATTCCCGGCGAAACGGTGCGCGCCGCCGATGGCCTGGCCTTGTCGTCGCGCAATGGCTACCTGTCCGCAGCGGAACGCGCCGAGGCGCCGCGACTGGCCAAGACTCTCACCAAAGTCGTAGAGGCGATTCGCGGCGGCAACCGCGATTTCGCCCGCCTGGAAGCCGATGCCGTCAGCGAATTGCGCGCGCACGGCTGGGCGCCCGACTATGTTGCGGTGCGCAAAAGAATTGATCTACAATCGCCGTCCGCCACGGACGAAGCACTGGTCGTGCTGGCGGCGGCGCGGCTGGGCACCACGCGCCTGATCGACAATCTGGAAGTCTGACCCCAACGCCCACGGAGAGCGTCCATGCAACGCACCATGCTGAAATCGAAACTGCACCGCGTCACCGTCACCCAGGCCGAGCTGCACTACGAGGGTTCCTGCGCGATCGATGAACACCTGATGGACGCCGCCGACATTCGCGAATACCAGCAGATCGACATCTACAACGTCACCAACGGCGCGCGCTTCTCGACCTACGCCATCCGCGCCGAGCGCGGCAGCGGCACGATTTCGGTCAACGGCGCGGCGGCACGCCTGGCCGCGCCCGGCGACCTGCTGATCATCTGCACCTACGCCGCCTACAGCGAAATCGAGCTGGCCAGGCACGAGCCCGACCTGGTCTATGTCGATGCCAGGAATCGCATCACACGCCACAGCGGTCATATCCCCGTCCAGGCGGCCGCCTGATTCCGGTGCCGGCCATCGCCATAGTCTTTCCTTTTCGCAGGCATTCACGGGCCTAATCAGCACCCATGCCAGACGCTTGACCGCCATCAAGGAATCGGCCTCCCCCCTTCCGTAGAGTCGCCCCACGCCGCATTCCGTGGCTATCGACAACAAAGGGGGCCTTATGAGCGAAGCGTTTACCACCTCGACCGCCCGAAACATCTTCTATGGCGGGACGATGTTCTTCCTGCTGGTGTTTCTGGCGCTCACCTACCAGACCGAGCAGGTCATTCCCAAGCGCGACAAGCGCGAGATGCTCTCCAATCCGGAGGTCATCGCCGGGAAGAAGCTCTGGGAGAACAACAACTGCATCGGCTGCCACACCCTGCTCGGCGAAGGCGCCTATTTCGCTCCCGAACTGGGCAACGTCGTCAAGCGTCTCGGCAGCCAGGAAGCCGTCATGGCCTTCATCAAGAGCCGCCCGGCCGAAGGCGTTCCCGGCCGCCGCAGCATGCCGCAGTTCAACTTCACCGACCAGCAGCTGAAGGAGATCGCCGCCTTCCTGCACTACGTGTCGGAAATCGATACCGCCAAGTGGCCGCCCAACATCCAGGGCTGATACGGACCGACCTAGGAGACAAATATGCAATATAAATCCCAAGCCGTCGCGAAGCCGTATTTCATCGCGGCCATCGCGCTGTTCGTCGCCCAGATCCTGTTCGGCCTGATCATGGGCCTGCAGTATGTCGTCGGCGACTTCCTCTTCCCGCACATCCCCTTCAACGTCGCGCGCATGGTGCATACCAACGCACTGATCGTCTGGCTGCTGATGGGCTTCATGGGCGCGGCCTACTACCTCATCCCCGAGGAGGCCGAGACCGAGTTGCACAGCCCGAAGCTGGCACTGGTCCTGTTCTGGGTGTTCCTCGTCGCCGCCGGTCTCACCGTCGTGGGCTACCTCACGGTGCCCTACGCCACGCTGGCCAAGGTGACCGGCAACGACCTGCTGCCGACCATGGGCCGCGAGTTCCTCGAACAGCCCCTGGTCACCAAGCTCGGCATCGTCGTCGTCGCGCTGGCCTTCCTCTTCAACCTCACCATGACGGTGCTCAAGGGCCGCAAGACCGCGATCAACACGGTGCTGCTGGTCGGCCTGTGGGGCCTCGCCATCATGTTCCTGTTCTCCTTCTACAACCCCCACAACGTCGTGCGCGACAAGTTCTACTGGTGGTGGGTCGTGCACCTCTGGGTGGAAGGCGTCTGGGAACTGATCCTCGGCGCGATCCTCGCCTTCGTGCTGATAAAGGTGACGGGCGTCGACCGCGAGGTGATCGAGAAGTGGCTGTACGTGATCATCACCCTGACGCTGATCACCGGCATCCTCGGCACCGGCCACCACTACTACTGGATCGGCACCCCCGAGTCCTGGCAGCTGATCGGTTCGATCTTCTCCGGCCTGGAGCCCATCCCGTTCTTCGCCATGACCCTGTTTGCCTTCAACATGGTGAACCGCCGCCGCCGCGAGCATCCGAACAAGGCCGCGACGCTGTGGGCGCTGGGTACCGGCGTGATGGCCTTCCTCGGCGCCGGCGTGTGGGGCTTCCTGCACACCCTGGCTCCGGTGAACTACTACACGCACGGCACGCAGATCACCGCCGCCCACGGCCACATGGCCTTCTATGGCGCCTACGTGATGGCCAACCTGACCATCATCAGCTACGCCATGCCGCTGATGCGCGGACGGGCCGCCAACAGCAACAAGGCCCAGGTCGCCGAAATGTGGGGCTTCTGGCTGATGACGATCTCGATCGTCTTCATCACGCTGTTCCTCACCGCCGCCGGCATCCTGCAAGTCTGGCTGCAGCGCGTCTCCGACTCGCCGCTGCCCTTCATGGTGGCGCAGGACAACGTCGCGCTGTTCTACTGGATGCGCGAGTGGACCGGCGTGGCCTTCCTGGTCGGCCTGCTGGTGTATATCTGGAGCTTCTTCATCCCCGGCGAGGAAAAGGCCTCCACCTGATTCCGCCACGCAACGCATGAACGGCGCCCGCGATACGCGGGCGCCGTTTTTTTCGGCCGACGCCGAATTTCTGCTAGCATTTCGCATTCCCCGCTATCCCACTAAAGAGAAATCATGAGCGAACACATCCAATACGTCACCGATGCCAGCTTCAAGAGCGACGTCCTGGAATCCCCCGTCCCCGTTCTGGTCGACTACTGGGCCGAATGGTGCGGCCCCTGCAAGATGATCGCGCCAATCCTCGACGAGGTCGCCAGGGACTACGATGGCCGCCTGAAGGTCGCCAAGCTGAACATCGACGAAAATCCCAAGACTCCCGGCGAATACGGCATCCGCGGCATCCCGACCCTGATCCTGTTCAAGGGCGGCAATGTCGAGGCCACCAAGGTCGGCGCGCTGTCGAAGTCGCAACTCACGGCCTTTATTGACAGCAACCTCTGATCCCATTACATTCCGCCTGAAATCCCGCTCAAGGGTTTTCAGGCAAATGCAGTTCCGGGCGCCCTTCCGACCAACCGCCCTCCCCCTCCCGCGACACCCCCTTCGCACATCACCTACCCAGGCGCACCCTCCGCGCTTCCTCGGGCTCAAGCCATGCATCTCTCCGAACTCAAGAACCACCACGTCAGCCAGTTGATCGACATGGCGACGACTGTCGGCATCGAAGGCGCCAACCGCCTGCGCAAGCAGGAATTGATCTTCGCCATCCTCAAGGAACACGCCAAGAAAGGCGAGGTCATCTACGGCGACGGCTGCCTCGAAGTCATGAACGACGGCTACGGCTTCCTGCGCTCGGCCGACACCTCCTACCTGGCCAACCCCGACGACGTCTATGTCTCGCCCTCGCAGATCCGCCGCTTCAACCTGCGCACCGGCGACACCATCGAAGGCGAAATCCGCACGCCGAAAGACGGCGAGCGCTATTTCGCGCTGGTCAAGCTCGATCAGGTGAATGGCGAATCGCCGGAGATCTGCAAGAGCAAGATCCTCTTCGAAAACCTCACGCCGCTGCACCCCACGGAGCACCTGCGCCTGGAGCGCGAGATCAAGGCCGAGGAAAACATCACCAGCCGCGTCATCGACATCATCGCGCCGATCGGCAAGGGCCAGCGCGGCCTCTTGGTCGCCGCGCCGAAATCCGGCAAGACGGTGATGCTCCAGCACATCGCCCACGCCATTTCGGCCAACCACCCCGATGCCGTGCTGATCGTCATGCTGATCGACGAGCGCCCCGAGGAGGTGACCGAGATGACGCGCACCGTGCGCGGCGAAGTCGTCGCCTCGACCTTCGACGAGCCGGCCTCGCGCCACGTGCAGGTCGCCGAAATGGTCATCGAAAAAGCCAAGCGCCTGACCGAACACAAGAAGGACGTCGTCATCCTGCTCGACTCGATCACCCGTCTGGCACGCGCCTACAACACCGTGCAGCCGGCTTCCGGCAAGGTGCTCACCGGCGGCGTCGACGCCAACGCGCTGCAGAAGCCGAAGCGCTTCTTCGGCGCCGCGCGCAACATCGAGGAAGGCGGCTCGCTGACCATCATCGCCACCGCGCTGATCGACACCGGCAGCCGCATGGACGAGGTGATCTACGAGGAATTCAAGGGCACCGGCAACTCGGAAATCCACCTCGACCGCCGCATGTCCGAGAAGCGCGTCTATCCTTCGATCAACGTCAACCGTTCCGGCACGCGCCGCGAGGAACTGCTGCAGAAGCAGGACGTCCTGCAGAAGGTCTGGATATTGCGCAAGCTGATGTACGGCCTCGACGACCTGGAAGCCACGGAGTTTTTGCTCGACAAGGTCAAGGCCACCAAGAACAACGCAGAATTTTTCGACGCGATGCGTCGCGGCGGTTGATTTCCCTGCGGTTTTTCAGCATAATGCGCGGCTTTCCGCGACGCCAGCGACGTTTTGAGGACACCCAAATGAAAGAAGGCATCCACCCGAACTACAACGAGATCGAGGTGACTTGCAGCTGCGGCAACAAGTTCATGACCCGCTCGACCAACAGCAAGCCGCTGCACATCGAAGTCTGCTCGGCCTGCCATCCGTTCTACACCGGCAAGCAGAAGATCGTCGACACGGCCGGCCGCGTCGAGCGCTTCCGCCAGAAATACAAGCGTCCCGGCGCCGCTGCCTGATTGGCCGACGCGACATGGCAAAGGCAGCTTCGGCTGCCTTTTCTTTTTCGACCGGAGACATGATGCTGCACGGTTCGCCACGGGATTTCGCGCCGCGCCTGCCGGCGGCGGCGTTGTGGCTGCTCTGCGCCCTTTACCTGCTGACCGGCATCGTCGGTCACGATCCCTGGAAAACCGAGGACGCGATCCACATCGGCATCGCCCATGGTTTCGCCAGCGCTGGCGACCTCTTGTTTCCGTATATCGCCGGGGAACCCTGGCCACACACCGCCCCGCTCTATCACTGGAGCGCCGCCTTGCTGGGCAGTGCACTCGATGGCTGGCTGCCCTTTCATGACGCAGCCCGGCTGGCGACCCCCCTGTTTGGCGCGCTCTTTCTCTTCGCGCTCGCCGGCGCGGCACGCACCTTCCACGGCACCAACGCCGGACGACTGGCGCCGCTCCTGGCCATCGGCACGCTGGGGCTGCTGACCCCGCTCCATGAAGCACAACCGGCCGTTGCCGGACTCGCCTGCGCCGCCCTGGCCTGGTGGGGAGGCGGTCTGGTGCTCCAGAATCGAACCTCCGGGGCCGTGCCGCTCGGTCTGGGGCTGGGACTTGCCTTCCCCGCCCACGGACTCGCCGGTGTGTTGATGGCGATTGCCGTCCTGCCGGCCCCGCTCATGAGACGCGACTGGAAAGCGCTCGCGATCGCGCTGGGCATTGCCCTGCCCCTGCTTGCCGCCTGGCCGCTGCTGCTGGCGAATCACGCGCCGGAACTCTGGTCTGTCTGGTGGCACAACGAAATCGCGGAGGCCACGCAGGCCAGGAGCCTGCCCCGCGAGGAGCACTTCGAACAAATCACCTGGATACTCTGGCCCCTGCTTCCGCTCGCGTTCTGGAGTCTGTGGCTGCATCGCCGCCAGGCCGCCCCGCTTGCGCTCCCGCTGCTGGGCGCCCTTCTCGGCCTCGCCTGGTTCCTGACCGGCTCCTACCGGCAGCTTGCCCTGCTGCCCGCGATGATCCCGCTCGCGCTGCTGTCCGCGGCGGGAGCGGACCGGCTGCGGCGCGGCGCCGGTAATGCCTTCGACTGGTTCGGCATTGTCACGTTCAGCTTTTTCGCGGCGTTGGCCTGGCTCGGCGCCAGCGCGCAGGCCCTCGACTGGCCACCCAGGATCGCCGCGAATTTCGAGAAACTGGCGCCCGGCCACCAGACAGCCTATTCCTTCGCCGCCCTGGCATTCTCCGCAGCCATGACGCTCGCGTGGCTCTGGCTCTGGCGGCTGCCGCGCGCCCCATGGCGCGCCGTGCTGCGCTGGGCCGCCGGCACGACGCTGATCTGGGTACTTGCGGCGCAACTCTGGATGTCCTGGCTGGACCACGCCAAATCCTACCGTCCGGTCGCGCTGTCGCTGCGCGCCGCCCTGCCGCAGGACTACGGCTGCATCGCCCGCAAGAACATCGGTCCGGCCCAGCGCGCCTCGCTCGACTATTTCGTCGGCTTGCGCACGCTTGCCGGTTCCCGCGCAGAGACATGCCGCTGGCGGCTGGTCGCCGATGCGACGGGACACGCGGCCCCGCCCGGCTGGGTCGCGCACTGGCAGGGCCATCGCCCCAGCGACCGCAAGGAGCGCTGGTATCTGGAACGGCGCGAAAACTAGACCTTCAGGAAGTTGGCGCGGTAATACTTGAGTTCCTCGATGGACTCGTAAATGTCCGCCAGCGCCTCGTGCTTGCCGCCCTTCTTGACGCCCTTGGCGATCTCCGGCGTCCAGCGCTTGCACAGCTCCTTCAGCGTCGATACGTCGAGGTTGCGGTAGAGGAAATAGGCTTCCAGCTTGGGCATGTAACGCGCCATGAAGCGGCGGTCCTGGCAAATCGAATTGCCGCACATCGGCGACTTGCCCGCGGGAACGTGCCGCTTGAGAAAGTCGAGGGCCTGCGCCTCGACGGCGGCCTCGTCAAGCACGGATGATTTCACCTTCTCGATCAGACCCGACTTGCCGTGGGTCTTCTGGTTCCAGTCGTCCATGCCATCGAGCACCGCGTCGCTCTGATGCACCACCCACACCGCGCTCTCGGCCACGAGTTCAAGCTGGGAATTGGTGATCACCATCGCCAGTTCGATGATGCGATCGCGGTCGGGATCGAGTCCCGTCATTTCCATGTCGAGCCAGACAAGGGCGTTTTGGTCCTGTGCCATAATCGTCGCGCTTCCAGGCAATTCAGCAGCTTGCATTTTGTCACACTTCCCCCACCTTCCAGGCGTGGCCACGCTTATCTCCTTCCTGTTTCTGGCGACCCTCGCCGTCACGACCGCCTTGCGCATCTGGCTGGCCCTGCGCCAGATGCGCCATGTCGCCTCCCGCCGCGGCACGGTACCGGCCGAATTCTCCGCAAACATCCCTCTCGCCGACCATCAGAAGGCGGCCGACTATGCCTGCGCGAAACAGAAGCTAGGCCTCGCCGAGCTGGCAGCGGACACTGCTCTGCTGCTGATCCTCACTTGCGGCGGACTGCTGGCCGCCTACGATGCCTTCTGGCGCGAAACAACCGGTGGCGCCGGACATGCCCACGGCCTGGCGCTGTTCGCCAGCGTCGGTCTGACGGGCTTCGCCGTCGGCCTGCCCTTCTCGCTGTATCGCACCTTCGGACTCGAAGCGCGCTTCGGCTTCAACAAGACGACCCCGGCGCTGTTCGTCGCCGACCTGCTCAAGCAGCTGCTGCTGACGGTGCTGGTCGGCGCGCCGCTGCTGCTCGCCGTGCTGTGGCTGATGGATGCGATGGGCGAGCATTGGTGGCTCTACGTCTGGCTCGTCTGGCTGGGCTTCAACCTGCTGGTGCTGCTGCTCTACCCGACCTTCATCGCGCCGCTGTTCAACAAGTTCTCCCCCCTGCCCGCCGGCGAAACGAAGAGCCGCATCGAAGCATTGCTGACGCGCTGCGGCTTCGCCAGTTCCGGGCTGTTCGTCATGGACGGTTCGAAGCGTTCCGCCCACGGCAATGCCTACTTCACCGGCTTCGGCCGCGCCAAGCGCATCGTCTTCTTCGACACCCTGCTCGACAAGCTCGCCCCCGCCGAGATCGAGGCCGTGCTCGCCCATGAACTGGGCCACTTCAAGCACGGGCACGTCTGGAAACGCATCGGCACGATGGCCCTGCTGTCGCTGGCCATGCTCTGGACGCTCGGCCAGCTCATCGACCAGCCGTGGTTCTACGCGGGCTTCAACGCGGGGACGGGTGGCACCGCCATGGCACTGCTCCTGTTCTCGCTGGTGCTGCCGGTATTTCTCTTTCCCTTCGCCCCGCTGATGTCCGGCCTGTCGCGCCGCCACGAATTCGAGGCCGACGCCTACGCCGCGCGACAGGCGAGCGGCGCCGACCTCGTCACCGCGCTCGTCAAGCTCTACCGCGACAACGCGGCGACGCTGACGCCCGACCCGCTGCATTCCCTGTTCTATGATTCACATCCTCCTGCCAGCCAGCGCATCGCCCACATCCCGACCGCCTGAAAGGAGTTGCCATGAACGCCCTCGCCGAAACCGACATCGCCGCTCGCCTTGCCGCCCTAGCCGACTGGACGCGCGACGGCGCGTGGATCGTCAAGACCTTCCGCTTCGCCAACTATCACGAGACCATGGCCTTCGTGAATGCCAGCGCGTGGATCTCGCACCGCACCGACCACCACCCCGATCTCGAGGTCGGCTACAACCGCTGCGCCGTCCGCTACAGCACGCACGACGCCGGCGGACTGACGGCGAAGGACTTCGACTGCGCGGCGAAGATCGACGCCCTGTTCGCCCTTTGAAGCCGCAGGGGACCGTCACCGCCGCCTTCGGCCGGCACTACGAAGTCGAACTGGCGGACGGCCGCCGCGTCAGCGGCATCCCGCGCGGCAAGAAAAGTCCGTATGCCTGCGGCGACCGCGTCAGCCTCGGTCCGCTGCACGACGGCGCGGCCCCCATTCTCGGCCACGAACCGCGCTCGTCGCTGCTTTATCGCAGCGACCAGTGGAAGCAGAAGCTGATCGCCGCCAACGCCACCCAGATCGTGCTGGTCGTCGCCACCGAGCCGGGCTTCTCGGACGAACTGGTCTCGCGCGCGCTCGCCGCCGTCCGGCACGAAAAGATGCGTGCCCTGATCGTCCTCAACAAGACCGACCTCGCCGCCGCCTTGCCGGCCGCACGCGCGCAACTCGCACCCTTCGCCGCGCTCGGCGTCCCGGTCATCGAACTCAGCGCCCGCGCCGACGCGGCGCCGCTGCGCCCCTGGCTCGCCGGCCAGGTTTCGGTGCTGGTCGGCCAGAGCGGCATGGGCAAGTCCACGCTCATCAACGCACTGGTGCCCGGTGCCGACGCGGCGACGCGCGAAATTTCCAGCGCGCTCGACTCCGGCAAGCACACCACCACCCATGCGCGCATGTATGACCTGCCCGTGGGCGGGAAGCTCATCGACTCGCCCGGCCTGCAGGAATTCGGACTGGCCCACCTCACGCGCGGCGAGATCGAACTGGGCTTCGCCGAATTCGTGCCGCTGCTCGGCGATTGCCGGTTCAACAATTGCCGTCACGAGAACGAGCCAGACTGCGCGATCAAGGCCGCCGTCGCGGCCGGCCGGATCGACCCGCGCCGGCTGGCGCATTTCGTCACCATCGCGAACGAAGGCGAGCGGGCGAAAGCCTACTGATGCCCCATCTGTTCGCCGACATTTCGGCCCACGGTCTCGGCCATCTCGCCCAGAGCGCGCCGGTCCTCAACCGGCTGGGAGAACTGCTGCCGGACCTGCGCCTGACGCTGCGCAGCGCCCTGTCCGCCGACCGCTTGCGGCAACGCCTGCGAATTCCCTTCGAGCATCTCGCCGGCGCCGGCGATTTCGGCTTCGTCATGCACGACGCCCTGCGCATCGACCTGCCCGCCACGGCCGCCGCCTACCGTTCCGCCCATGCCGGCTTTCCCATGCGCGTGGCACGGGAGGCCGAAATGCTGAAGCAACTGGGCGTCGACGCCGTGTGCGCCAACGTCGCCTACCTGCCGCTGGCCGGCGCGGCGTGGGCGGGCCTGCCCGCCGTCGCGCTGTGCTCGCTCAACTGGGCCGATCTCTACGCGCATTATTTCGGCGCGGACGCCATTCACGCCGAAATGCTCGCGGCCTACCGTTCTGCGGCCTTCCTGCGCGTCACGCCCGGCATGCCGATGCCGGAACTGGCGAACCAACGCGACATCGGCCCGATCGCCGAACACGGCCGTGATCGCCGCGCGGAACTCGCGCAAAAAGTCAGTCCCGGCGGGACGGCGACGCGCGTCGTCATGATCGCCCTCGGCGGCATCCCGACGCGGCTGCCGGTCGAGCGCTGGCCGGTGCTGGCGGACACGCACTGGCTGGTGCCGGCCGCCTGGCGTCCCGCCCGCGACGACTTTCACGCCATCGAGGATTTCGACTGGCCCTTCGTCGACCTGCTGCGCTCGGTCGACGCCATCGTCGCCAAGCCGGGCTACGGCACCTTCGCCGAAGCCGTCCGCAACGGCGCGGCGGTGATCTATCAGAAGCGCGACGACTGGCCCGAGCAGGACTGCCTGGTCGAGTGGCTGCACGCCCATGGCCGCTGCGCCGAGATCGGCGCGGACGACCTCGCGGCGGGGCGGCTGGAGCCGGCGCTGGCGAGCTGCCGGCAAGCCGCCGTCCCGCCGGCACTGACGTTCGACGGCGCGGAGGCGGCGGCCCGTTTCATCGCGAACCTGCTGGCCTGACGCTCAGTGCTTCATCTTGCCGTGGTCCATGCCCTGCATGGGCATCGCCGCCATCGGCTTCTGCACCATCGCGTGAACCTCCTTGCTGCTGCCGTCGGCGAAACCCAGCGTGATCATCACGTGGTCGCCCTCCTTGAGCGGCGCCTTCATGTCGATCAGCATGACGTGGTAGCCACCGGGCTTGAGCGCGGTCTCGCCCCTGGCCGGCACGACGATCTCCTTCACCTGACGCATGCGCATCACGCCGCCGTCGTTGATGTGGGTATGCAGTTCGGTCACCTTGGCGGCGGCACTGCTCGCCTTGACGGCGGCGACATCCTTGTCGCCGCCGTTCTTCAGGAGCATGAAGGCGCCGGTGGCCTGCGCCCCGGGCGGCGCCATGCGCACGTAGGGATCGACGACGCTGATCTGGTCGGCGGCACCGGCCGCCAGCGCGGGCGCGGCGAACAGGGCGGAGGCGAGGAAGGCGAGCGGAAGAGCGGATTTCATGGACATCTCCATATCAGTGGGTGGGCAGGTGTTTGCGCATCTCGGCGAGCAGTTGCGGCGCCGGCGTGGCATGCGGCAGGCTGGCGACCAGGCGGCCCTCGCCGTCGATCAGGTAGGTGAGCGCGGTATGGTCGATGACATAGCCGCCCGCCGAGGCGTCGTCCTGGCGAACGAACACCGCGCCGTAGCGGCTGGCGATTTCCGCCAGTCGCGGATTCGGGCCGGTCAAGCCGACGATGTCCGGATGGAAGAAGGCCGTGTATTCGGCGAGCCGGGCGACCGTGTCGCGCTCGGGATCGACGCTGACGAACAGCGCCTGCACCCGGGCGCGCTCCGCCGCCGTCAGGCCGGCGAGCGCGTCGGCGATGATCGTCAGCGCGGTCGGGCAAATGTCGGGACAGTAGGTGTAACCGAACTGCAGCAGCACCAGCCGGCCCCGGTAGTCGCTCAGCGACACCGCGCCGCGCGGTCCGTCGAGCGTGAAATCGCCTCCCATCGGCAGGTCGGCGAGCGGCACGTCGGCCACCACGCGCGGCAGGCCCGGCAGCGGCGCCTCGTCGGCGGCGGGGTGCCAGAACAGCGCCACGCCGAAAATGGCCAGCAGCAACAGGATGTTCAAGGCGATCAGCAGCGCGCGCATGTCAATGCCCCGCGTCGAAGCGGAAGGGCACGGCGATGCGTGCGCCGCCCGATTCGATCAGCACGGTCGCCTGCCAGGTCATGCGGCCGGTGACGCAGACCGGCAGGGTGGCCTGACCGGCGAAACGGCCGCCGCCGACAGGCTGCAGGCCCGGCCGGTTGAAGCCCATGTTCATGCTGACCCCGGCGAAATCCACCTGCACGCGCTCGGCCTCCCGGCCGCTCAGCGTCACCGCCAGATCGAGCGGCACGGTTACCGGGACGGGGCGCGGCAGCAGGGAAAACTCCACGCGGCCGCCCCCCGGCAACGCCGCGCCGCAGGCACTGCGCTGCAGGTCGCAGCCCGCATCCGGCGTCGCGACGAGGTCGGCCCGCGGCATGAGCAGCGGCGACAGCTTGTAGCCGATCGTCCCGACCAGGATCAGGGCGAGGATCATCGCGGAATCGACGAGCAGGGATTTGCTGACGGACATGAGGGGGCGAAGGTAGCACGCGCCGCGCGATCCGCGGCGGCGTCCGGCTTGATTCCAATCAAGGATAACCGCATGACCGCGGCCTAGAGTGCGTGACAAATTGTCGCAGCGGCGCAATGTCGCACGCCCCGGCAATTGAGCCGTCCTAACCTTCTCGGGAGCAATACCATGAAAAAATTCACCCAGCGAACCACCACGCTGCTGCTGGCGGCGGGGATGGGACTCGCAGCGGCGACCGCCTGGTCCGCCGAGACCCTGCAAGACGTGATGAAGCGTCGCAACCTGAGCCAGCAGGACCTGCTGGCGGCGGCCAAGACCTATGTGCCCACCGGCAAGCGCGACGAATTCGTGGTGTTCAGCTCGGGCGGCCAGTCGGGCCAGGTCATCGTCTATGGCATTCCCTCGATGCGCATCCTGAAGTATCTGGCGGTCTTCACGCCGGAGCCCTGGCAGGGCTACGGCTTCGACGCCAACTCCAAGGCCGTGCTGGACCAGGGCCGGATCGACGGCAAGGACATCACCTGGGGCGACACGCACCACCCGGCGATCTCCGAGACCCAGGGCAAGTATGACGGCCAGTTCCTCTTCATCAACGACAAGGCCAACCCGCGCCTGGCGGTCATCGACCTGCGCGACTTCGAGACCAAGCAGATCGTCGTGAACCCGATCTTCAAGTCCGAGCACGGCGGCGCCTTCGTCAGCCCGAACACCGACTACATCGCCGAGGCCGCGCAATACGCCTCGCCGCTGGAGAACAAGAAGTTCTATCCGCTCGAGGAGTTCAACGAGAAGTATCGCGGCGGCGTCACCTACTGGAAGTTCGACCGCAAGGAAGGCCGCATCGTCCCGGGCGAGTCGTTCTCCTTCGAACTGCCGCCCTACTCGCAGGATTTGACCGACTTCGGCAAGGGGCCCTCCGACGGCTGGGCCTTCACCAACTCCTTCTGTTCCGAGCGTTACGTCGGCGGCATCGAGAAGGGCCGTCCGCCGTATGAAGCCGGCTGCTCCGCCAAGGACACCGACTACCTGCACGTGATGAACTGGAAGAAGGCGGCCGAGATGGTCAATGCCGGCAAGGGCTTCAAGCTCATCAACGGCCACAAGGTCATCATGATGGAAACGGCGGTCAAGGAAGGCCTGCTGTTCCTGGTGCCCGAACCCAAGTCGCCGCACGGCGTCGACGTCACGCCGGACGGCAAGTTCATGATCGTCTCCGGCAAGCTCGACACCCACGTGTCCGTCTATTCCTTCGAGAAGATCCAGGCCGCCATCAAGGCCGGCAAGTTCGAATCCAAGGATCCCTACGGCATCCCGGTGATCGGCATGAAGGACGCATTGCACACGCAGGTATCCCTCGGCCTCGGCCCGCTGCACACGCAGTATGACTCCAAGTCCTGCCTGGCCTACACCTCGCTCTACGTGGACAGCCAGGTCGCCAAGTGGAACTACTGCGAAGGCAAGGTGGTGGACAAGATCTCCGTCCATTACAACATCGGCCACCTGATGTCCATGGAAGGCGACTCGATGGATCCGCAGGGCCGCTATCTCGTCGCGCTCAACAAGCTGGCGATCGACCGCTTCGTGCCGGTGGGCCCGCTGCATCCGCAGAACCACCAGCTGATCGACATCAGCAACGACAAGATGCAGCTCCTCTACGACATGCCCCTGCCGCTGGGCGAGCCGCACTACGCCGTCGCCATCGCCGCCAACAAGCTCAAGCCGGGCGTGCGCTACAAGGTCGGCACCGACAGCCGCACCGACAAGCCGCATCCGGGCAAGACGCGCGCCGGCGAAGAGAAGACCGTGCGCAAGGGCAACAAGGTCGAGGTGTTCGCGACCCTGATCCGTTCGCACATCACGCCGGAAACCATCGAGGTCGAAAAGGGTGACGAAGTCACGATCCACCTGACCAACCTCGAGCGTGCCCAGGACGAAACCCACGGCTTCACGGTCTCGACCTACAACGTGCATGCGTCGATCGAGCCGGGCAAGACCGTCACGGTGAACTTCAAGGCCGACAAGGAAGGCGTCTACCCCTACTACTGCACGGAGTTCTGCTCGGCACTGCACCTCGAAATGCAGGGCTATTTGCTCGTCAAGCCGAAGGGCTGGAAGCCGAGCAAGACGACGCTGGCCAAGGGTAGCTACACCGAAGCCGACTACAAGGCGCAGGTCAAGAAGATCGCCGATACGCAAGCCGTCATCGACTCCGTCGTCGGCTACATCACCTCGGTCAACTACAAGGACTTCCCGGATGTCGTGGCGATGGTCGAGGACGCCACCGACCAGCTCGGCAAGATCCCGGACGCCAAGGCCAAGCACGAGGCCGCCGCCGCCAAGGGTGACTGGGAACAGGCCGCCCTGTGGGCCGAGCAGGTCTGGCAGTATCAGGTGAAGACCGCCGACCTCGGTCTGCGTGCCAAGACCTACCTGGAGCAGAACGGCGCCAAGAAGGTCGCCAAGTAACGCGATCCAGCGGTAGCATGACAAAAGGGGCGGGCAACCGCCCCTTTTTCTTTTGAGCCAGAATGCCATCCAGATACCCTCCCCCGGTCACCGCATGAACAGCCCCGACAAAACAATCGGCCGGCCGCCACCGGATGCGGCGAACGGACAGGAAAATCCGCTCTCGCAGGTCGTCGCCCCGCTCGCCCTGCTGCTGGCTGCGATCCTGTGGTCCCTGCTGGTGCTGTTCTCCCTCTGGACGCAGCGCGGCCAGCTGAACCACACCGCCCAGCAACTGGCGCGCATCGACGCGGTGGCCAACCTCAAGAAGGACATGGCGATCCGCAAGTGGGCCTCCAAGGTGGGGGGCGTCTTCATCAACGAGGACAAGGCACCCAACGTCGACTCCCTGAGCGAGCAGGAGCGCGTCTCGGCCGAGCGCATGACGGGAGAGCAACTGAAGCTGATCTCGCTGACCTCGATCCACATCCTGCTCGGCATCCAGGAAGTCAGCAACAAGGAATACGGCACCAAGGAAAGACTGACATCGCTGCAGCTGCACAACCGCGACAACGCGCCCGACGCATGGGAAACCAAGGCCCTGAAAACCCTCGAGGCAGGCTCCGAGATGGTCGCCGAGGCCATGCCGAAGCAGCGCGGGCACGGTCTGATGCGGGTGATGATCCCGATGCGCATGGAGGAGGAATGCCTCGAATGTCACCGCGAAACGCTCGTCCCGGTCGGCGGCCTGCGCGGCGCGGCGGCGGTCTCGATCGACCTGAACACCTACTGGGCTGCGCAGGAGCCGGCCTGGCGCGCCATCCAGTATTGGCACGGCGGCATCTGGCTCGCCGGCCTGGGCCTGCTGTTCGCCTATTGGTCGTTCCTGCGCCGCCGCGCCATGGAACACGCCCGCCAGGACGCCAAGCGGCGCGAAAACGAGGCCGCCTTCGCGGCGATGGCCGAAGGCGCGGTCATCACCAATGCCGGTGGCGACATCCTGTGGGTCAACGACGCCTTCTGCCGCATCTACGGCTATACGCGCGCCGAGGTCATCGGCAAGAATCCGCGCCTGCTCAAGTCGGGCCGCCATGACGCCGCGTTCTATCGCGTGCTGTGGGATGCCCTGACGCACCAGGGGCACTGGCGCGGCGAAGTCTGGAACCGGCGCAAGAACGGCGAGATCTTTCCGGAGGAGCTGTCGATCCAGGCGCTGCGCGACACCCACGGCCGGACGCAGCGCTACATCTCGATCTTCTCCGACATCACCGAGCGCAAGCGCAACGAGGAAGCCCTGCGCCAGCACCAGCAGCGCCTGGAGGAATCCGAGACGCGCCTGCGGGAACTGGCCGCCTTCCTGCAAACCGTCCGCGAGGAGGAGCGCACCCGCATCGCCCGCGAGCTCCACGACGAGCTCGGCCAGGCATTGACGGCGCTGCGCTTCGATCTCGGCTGGCTGCGCGGCAAGTGCGGCAGCCTCGGCGCGGCGGCGGGCGAACGGGTCGGCACTGCGCTTGGCGTCGTCGAGCAGAGCATCGTCTCGCTGCGCCGCATCTCCGAGGACCTGCGGCCGGCCATGCTCGACAGCCTCGGCCTGGCCGCCGCCATCGAGGATCACACGGCGCAGTTTTCCCAGCGCACCTGGATCGCCTGCCGGCTCGACATGAACCGCGAGGAATTCGATCTCGACGCCACCCTCGCCACGGCGATCTTCCGCATCGTCCAGGAAGCGCTCACCAACGTCGCCCGGCATGCCGGAGCCAGCGCGGTGGAGATCCGCATCCATCAGGAGGACGACGCACCGGATGGCGGCGGCATCCTGCTGGAAGTTTCCGACAACGGCCGGGGCTTCGCCGGCCATGACGAGCACGAGCGCAAGACCTTCGGCCTGCTGGGCATCCGCGAGCGCGTCGCGATCCTCGGCGGCCATCTGGAAATCGACAGCCGGCCCGGCCAGGGCGTGCGGATCGTGGGCTGGCTGCCCATTCATCGGGAGCAGACGGGATGATTCGAATACTCATCGCCGACGATCACGCCATCCTGCGTGCCGGCCTCAAGCACCTGCTGTCCGAGGCTCCGGACATCGTCGTCGCCGGGGAAGCCGGCAACGGCCACGAGGTGCTCGAAAAGGTCAGGAGCGAGACCTGGGACGTGCTGGTCCTCGACATGACCATGCCGGGGAAAAGCGGCATCGAGCTCATCAAGCAGGTAAAACTGATCGCGCCCAAACTGCCCATCCTCATCCTCAGCATGCACAAGGAGGACGTCTACGCCGTGCGCGCGCTCAAGGCGGGCGCGGCCGGCTACCTGTGCAAGGACAACGCCGAGGACCAGCTGGTGCCGGCGCTGCGCAAGGTCGCCGGCGGCGGCCTCTACATCACCCCGGCGGTGGCGGAAAAACTCGCTCTCGACATGCGCCGCGGGGATCCGGAAGATGTCCCGCCCCACACCCGGCTTTCGGATCGCGAATACCAGATCTTCCACATGATCGCCGCGGGCGACGGCGTGACCGAAATCGCCGACCGCCTCAACCTCAGCGTCAAGACCGTCAGCACCCACAAGACGCACCTGCTGGAGAAAATGGGCTGCACCAGCGTCGCCGAACTGGTGCGCTACGCCATCCGGCACGAACTGATCGCCGGCGGCAGCGGAGAATAGGAATATTCCTACCCGGAAAATCAGTCGTCGGCGGATTGGTCGGCGTCCCGCTGAAGGCTACCATCCTGCTTAGGTAATAGCCGAAGCACCGTGTCGACCGTTGCCTTGAACCCGGGACAATTGTTGAGCGAATTGATCTGCTTCAAGGAAGTCTTTTCGATAGTTGCATACGCTGCTGCCGTCCGCCAACCCACTCAAGTCAAAGGAACTTCCATGAAAAAGACCCTGCTCATCGCCGCCCTTGCCCTGTCGGGGTCGGCCTTCGCGCTCGATGGCGCGGCCCTGTATATGGAAAAGACCTGCGTCGCCTGCCACGGCAAGGGCGCCAACAAGCCCCTGCTGCCCACCTATCCCAAGCTTGCCGGGCAGAACGCCGCCTACGCCGAGCAGCAGATGAAGGACATCAAGAGCGGCGCGCGCAACAACGGCCAGACCGCCGCCATGAAAGGCGTGATGCACCTCGTCAATGACGAGGAAATCAAGGCGATCGCCGACTACCTGTCGAAGCTGAAATAGGCTATTTCCCCAAGTTGAGGCATATCAATGCATGCTGATATACCTCTCGTTTAGCATGTATCCCATCAAGGCATTGTCCGAGGTACCCAACATGAAAAAGATTCTGGCACTGGCCCTCGCGGCCGCATTCATCCCGGCCACCGTCGCGTTCGCCGGTCCGCCCGCCCCGAAGAAGCAGGGCATCGAAGCCGAAGGCTACAAGTGGAACGCCCAGGAAGGCGAGAAGGTCGAGGCGCTCAAGCTCAAGGGCGATCCCAAGAACGGCGAGGACACCTACGAGGTCTGCGGCGCCTGCCACCTGCCCTCCGGCGCCGGCCGTCCCGACGGCACCTTCCCGCAGCTCGCCGGCCAGCACGCCACCGTGCTGATCAAGCAGATGGCCGACATCCGTGAAGGCCTGCGCGACAACCCGACCATGTATCCCTTCGCCAAGGAGGCGATGAACAACCCGCAGGAAGTCGCCGACACCTCGGCCTACATCCAGACGCTGTGCATCCCGACCGACCACGGCAAATACGAGGGTGCCGACGCCGCCAAGCAGATCGCCGACGGCAAGATCCTCTACGAGAAGGAATGCAAGACCTGCCACGGCGCCAACGGCGAGGGCAACGCCGAGAAGTTCTACCCCGTCATCGCCGGCCAGCACTACAAGTATCTGCTGCGCCAGATGACCGAGATCCGCGACGGCAAGCGCCGCAACGCCAACCCGGACATGGTGAAGATCATCAAGCCCTACAGCAACGAGCAACTCGTGGCGATTTCCGCCTATCAGTCCAGCCTGAAGATGCCCGGCAAGATGTGCAAGGCCGGCGGCAAGAAGAAGTAAGCAGCAGCGTTTCCCCTGGCGCCGCCAACTCCCCTGATGGCGCCCCCCGCCCGCGGCAACGCGGGCGGGATCTTCACAACAGAGAACCGTCATGTCAGAACAGAAAAAAACCGACTTCCGCATCGCGGGCCTGACGCTGATCGCCCTCGTGGCGATGATCGCGGCCTACTTCGCCCCCATCTGGTGGGTCTCGCTCACCGCGCCCAACTATCCGCCCGACGCCTTCCCGGACGGCATCCGCATCCACTTCCATTTCGACGGCGTCTACAACGGCTGCAAGGCGGCCGGCAAGGGCAGCCGCATGGCCGACGAGATCATCCAGAAGGATCTCGAAGGCAGCGAGGAGCGCTACAACCCGATCCTCGACGCGCAGAACAAGCTCGACAAGGACGCGCAGGGCCTCGACTGCGTCCATGAGATGAATACCATCAACCACTACGTCGGCATGTTCCCGATCGCCACCGGCGCGCCGGTCGAAAAGCCGCTCGCCAAGTTCTTCTTCGGCTTCTTCGCCGTGATGCTGGCCGGCTTCGCCGTCACGCAACGCAAGCTGCGCCTGACGATCCTGAGCGTCGGCTTCGCCGCCGTCGCCGTCTGGGCCGTCGTCGACCAGTATGTGCTCGGCCACCTCGCCAGCCACGTCGCCGATTACGTCAACGAAGCCGGCACCTTCTTCAAGGAACCCGACAAGATCAGGCACTGGGGCGACAACGTCACCCTCATCACCAACATCGTCATCGGCTTCCTGATCCTCGCCATGATCGTCGTCGTCGTCGGCGTGGCCAGGATTCGCGGCTTCGAGCTGCTGCTGGCGCTGGTCCCCGGCCTGCTGCCGCTGTTCTTCGTCCTCGAATACGCCGCCTGGCTGTGGTTCTTCGGCCACAACCTGCATCCCTGGGGCGCCTTCACCGTCAAGCCCTTCATGCCCACCGTGTTCGGCGAGGGCAAGGTCGCGCAATTCTCGACCTTCTCCTATCCCTACTGGGGCTACGCCCTGCTGATGGTGGTCTTCGCCTGCCTGATGCTCGCCGTGCTGCTGCGGCGCAAGCAGTTGCGCGAACAGGCCGGGGACTGAGCATGCCGCGCTGGCGCCGTGCCCTGCCGGCCCTGCTGCTGGGCAGCGTTTCGCTGCTGGTCGATGCCCAGATCATCGAAGAAGGCGCCGCGCCGGAAGCCGCCGCGGAACGCGCGCCGGCCGCCGAGATGGCGGCGCCGCGCGTCGGCGTCGACCGGCCGAAGCCCACCTTCATGCTCCACGAGCGCGACAAGCGCGTCCACGGCCTGCCGCCCTTCCAGGCGCTGGTCGACGCCGCGCCGGCCGGTTCCGTGCTGACGCCGCCGCCCGGCAGCTATGCCGGTCCGGTGATCGTCACCAAGCCGCTGACCATCGACGGCCGCAACCAGGTCACCATCGACGCCGGCGACAAGGGCACGGTGTTCGAGTTGCGCGCCAGCGATTCCGTGCTGCGCGGCGTGCGCCTCACCGGCTCGGGCGATTCGCACGACACCGACGACTCCTGCCTCGACGTGCGCGGCGACCGCAACGTGGTCGAGAACGTCGTCGCCGACAACTGCCTGTTCGGCATCGACCTCAAGCAGGTGAACCACAGCGTGGTGCGCAACAGCACCATCCGCTCCAAGCCTTTCGACCTCGGCGTGCGCGGCGACGGCCTGCGCCTCTGGTACAGCAACGACAACCTGGTCGAGGGCAACACCGTCACCGACTCGCGCGACATGGTGGCCTGGTATTCGCACCGCAACACCTACCGCGACAACACCGGCATGCGCAGCCGCTATTCGATCCACTTCATGTTCGCCCACGACAACATCGTCGAAGGCAACAAGTTCTACGACAACTCGGTCGGCATCTACTACATGTACACCGAAGGCGGCGTGGCGCGCAACAACCTGATCTCCCACGCCACCGGCGCGGCCGGCATGGCGATCGGCTTCAAGGAAGCCTCCGGCACCGTCATCGAAGGCAACGAGATCATCTACTGCGCCGTCGGCATCGGCTCCGACCTCTCGCCCTTCCAGCCCGGCTCGACGATCCGGTTCAGGAACAACCGCATCGCCTACAACGGCATCGGCGTGCAACTCACCAGCGAACTCGGCGGCAACCATTTCGACGACAACGTCTTCGAGGGCAACCTCACCGACATCTTCCAGGGCGGGAGCGACCAGGGCGACAAGAATCAGTGGGCCGGCAACTTCTTCGACACCTACCAGGGCTTCGACAAGGACGGCGACGGCTTCGGCGACACGCCGCACGAGCACTACGCCTACGCCGACCAGCTCTGGATGGAAGTGCCGGTGGCGCGCTTCTTCAAGACCGCGCCGGTGCTGGAGCTGCTCGACTTCCTCGAACGGCTGGCGCCCTTCTCCACGCCCGAATTGCAGGCGCGCGACCGCCAGCCGCGCTACCACAAGCCCGAAAGGCGACAGGGATGAGCGACGCCCCGGAAAAAGTCAGTGCCGGCGGGACGGCGCCGCTCTCGAAGGAACGCCGGCAGCAGGCGCGCCGCCGCTTCCTGCGCACCGTGCTGCTCACCGGCGGCGTGCTCGGCGCGGCCGTCTCCGGCTGGCTGCCGCTCGCCTACGCGCGCCACAAGCGCCTGCGCCCGCCCGGCGCGCTCGACGAGAAGGATTTCCTCGCCAGCTGCATCAAGTGCGGCCAGTGCGTGCAGGTCTGCCCGGTGCAGGCGATCAAGCTCGCCGACCTCGTCGACGGCTTCGGCGTCGGCACGCCCTACATCGACGCGCGCGCGCAGGCCTGCGATTTCTCCTGCGACGCCGTGCAGTGCATCCTCGCCTGCCCGACCGGCTCTCTCACCTATCACAAGCCGGACTTCCTGCCGGTGCGCCCCGGCGCGCCGCTGGCGGAAAAGCCGATCCTGCTCGCCAAGGAAAACGACCCCGAGCCGACGCTCAACCTCGCCGAACGCATCGGCGTGGCGCGCCTGACGCGTCCCGAGTCCTGCCTCGCCATCCAGGGCAAGGGCTTCAAGGGCCAGGCGCGCGGCGCCGATTTCGACGGCGAGCTGCGCTACATGTCGGTCGACCGCTGGAAGCCGATCAAGGTCGCCGAGCATCCCTACGACGTCGAGCTGTGCGACCTCTGCGTGCAGGCCTGTCCGATCAAGGGCGCCATCAGCATCGAGACGGTGTTCGCGCCCGACGGCAGCCAGCGCAAGTCGCCGGTCGTACATGAGCCCTGCGTCGGCTGCGGCGTCTGCGAGATGATCTGCCCGACCGAGCCGGCCAGCATCGAAATCATTCCCGGCGAAGGGTGGCGCGCATGAATCCGGTCCTCAAGCGCCGCTTCGTCGAGCAGATCATGGTCATGTTCGGCCGCGAGCCGAAGAAGCCGGCCGCGCAGACCGAGCGCGCGGTGCAGGCCCACGAACTCAAGCGCATGACCAACAAGACGGACCTGCAAGCCGCCAAGGCGCACATGCGCGCCCACCAGGAGCACTCGAACAAGTGGCGCAACCGCCGCTGGATCGCGCTGATCGCGATGAACCTGCTGTTCGTCGTCTCCTTCTACTTCGACATCCAGATCCTCGAAGGCGCGCTCACCGCCTCGCGCTTCATCGGCTTCCACCTCATCGACCTCAACTCGGCGCTGCAGGTGATGCTGGCCCACAAGCACATCATCACCAACCTGCTGATCGGCACCGGCACCGTGCTCGTGCTCTGGATTCTGTTCGGCGGCCGCACGTTCTGCTCCTGGGTCTGCCCCTACCACCTGCTCGCCGAATGGGCCGAGAAGATCCATCTCAAGCTGGTGGAAAAGAAGCTCGTCACCGACGCGCCGATCGACCGCCGCCTGCGCACGGTGTTCTGGATCGTCTTCGCGCTGCTCGCGCTCGCCACGGGCTACACGGTGTTCGAGGCCATCTCGCCCACCGGCATCGTCTCGCGCGCCCTGATCTACGGCCCCGGCCTGGCGCTGCTGTGGGTGCTGGCGCTGCTCGTCTTCGAGGTCTTCTTCGTGCGTCGCGCCTGGTGCCGCTACGCCTGCCCGATCGGCCTCACCTACGGCGTCGTCGGCATCCTCTCGCCGCTGCGCATCAAATACACGCTCGAAGGCTGCTTCCACGAAGGCGACTGCCGCAAGGTCTGCCTCGTGCCGCATGTCCTCGACACCGTCATCAAGGGCCGCGCCGTCGACACCGAGGTGCCGATCGGACCCGACTGCACGCGCTGCGGCCTGTGCGTGGACACCTGCCCCACCGGCTCGCTCAAGTTCGACGTGAAGGGCCTGTCGAAGCTCCTGTAGCGGTTTAAGGAGGATCAAGGCAGGCGCCCCTCCCCCCTGTAGAATTTGCCCCCATGATCCGCTGCGAAAACCTGACCAAGACCTTCCGCCGCGCGCGCGTGCTGGACGGCATCGACCTCGACGTCGCGCTCGGCGAACGCATCGCCCTGATCGGCTCCAACGGCGCCGGCAAGACCACGCTGATCCGCTGCCTGCTCGGCGAATACGTGCATGACGGCACGGTCACCATCGACGGCCGCTCGCCGCGCGACGAGCGCACCGCCGTGCTCGGCGGCATCGGCTTCGTGCCGCAGCTGCCGCCGCCGCTGAAGATGCCGGTCGGCCAGCTCATCGAATTCTCGGCCGCGCTCTCGGGCGCCGATCCCGGCAAGATCGACGCCATCGCCGGCCGCCTCGGCCTCGACGTCGAACCGATCCGCGCGCGGCCCTTCGTCAGGCTCTCCGGCGGCATGAAGCAGAAACTGCTGATCGCCATCGCGCTCGGCCGCGACGCCAGGCTGCTGATCATGGACGAGCCGGCCGCCAACCTCGATCCGGAAGCGCGCCGCATCTTCTTCGACCTGCTCGCCGAGCGCCAGCACGACGCGACGATGCTCATCTCCAGCCACCGCATCGACGAAGTGGCGGCGCTGGTCAACCGCGTCGTCGAGATGGACCTCGGCAAGATCGTGCTCGACGACAAGGTGGCAGACGACGTCTCGCTCTCCGGCCGCTACGCCTGCCGGCTGGTGGCGCGCCGCGCCGACGCGGCGCTGGCCAAGGCGCTGACGGCATGGAAATTCACCGCCGACGCCGACGGGCTGACATGGACCGGCGAGGTCGCCGGGCCGGACCGCCTGCGCTTCATCGGCGTGCTGTCGCGCTACGTCGCGCTGATCGGCGACCTGACCCTGCACGAAGCGGCCGACTGAATGTGCCTCGACCGCCGCCGCTTCACCCGTGCCCTCGCGCTGGCGCCGCTCGCGGCGCTGCTGCCCGCCTGCGCGCCCAAGGGCGACTGGCCCGAGGGCATGGCCGAAATCAAGTGGGACCGCGACACCTGCGTCCGCTGCAACATGGTCATCTCCGACCGCCGCTTCGCCGCCGAGATGCGCGGCGGCGCGAAGCAGACCGTCTTCAAGTTCGACGACATCGGCTGCCTCGTCTTCTGGCTGCGCGACAAGGCCGCGCAGTTTCCGTGGATCGTCGAACCGGCCACGCGCCTGTGGGTGGCCGACGCCAGCGTCCGGCCCGGCGACGCGGCGCGCTGGCTCGACCCGCGCCGGGCGCAGTTCCTCGGCGGCCGCGCCTCGCCGATGGGCTACAACTTCGCCGCCGTCGCCCATCCGCAACCGGGCAGCGTCGACTTCGCCACGCTGCGCGAACACATTCTCGCCTTCGGCAAATAGGAACGGATTCATGAAGCAACTCTGGCTCACCGCCCGCCTCGACATCGTCGAATCCCTGCGCGCCCGCTGGTTCATGATCTACAGCGGCGTCTTCGGCGGCATCGTCGCCCTGCTGTTCCTCTTCGGCCTCACCGAATCGCGCGTGCTCGGCTTCATCGGCCTGTCGCGCCTGCTGGTCACCTACATCCAGCTCACCATGGCGATCCTGCCGATCTTCGTGCTCATCACCACCGTGCGCTCCGTCGCCGGCGACCGCGAAGCCGGCGTGTTCGAATACCTGCTCTCCCTGCCGGTCTCGCTCGGCGCGTGGTTCTGGGGCAAGATCCTCGGCCGCTACATCGTCATCTTCGCGCCGGTCTTCCTCGCCATGCTCGCCGCCGTGGTCATCGCGCTGTTCAAGGAAATCGAGGTGCCCTGGGGCATGTTCGGCTACTACACCGCGCTGCTCGCCGCGATGGCCGCCTGCTTCCTCGGCATCGGCATGCTGATCTCCGCCATCGCGCGCAGCACCGACATGGCGCAGGGCGCCGCCTTCATGACCTGGCTGGTGCTGCTGCTGTTCCTCGACCTGATCCTGCTCGGCGTGATGATCCAGGGCCGCGTCGTGCCCGAGGTCGCCGTCGGCATCGCGCTCGCCAACCCGCTGCAGGTATTCCGCACCGCCGCGCTGGCGCTGTTCGACCCGCAGCTCATCGTGCTCGGCCCGGCCGCCTGGGTCATCCTCGACAATTTCGGCGTCGCCGGCTACCAGCTCTTCGCGCTGGCCTACCCGACCGGCCTCGGCCTCGCCGCCGCCGCGCTCGGCTACTTCCTGTTCCGCCGGGGCGACCTGCCGTGATCCGTTGCATCGCGGGCCTGCTGCTGGCCTGCGCCGCCCTGGGCGCGCACGCGCAGGACGCCGACGCCCTGTTCGCCGCGACCCTGCCCGGCATGGCAGGCAGGCCCGTCGCCCTCGCCGGCTATCGCGGCCAGCCGCTGATCGTGAACTTCTGGGCGCGCTGGTGCGGCCCCTGCCGCGACGAAATTCCCGAACTGCGCGCCGTCGCGCAGGCCCGCCGCGCGGACGGGCTGACGGTGCTCGGCATCGGGCTGGAGGACGACCAGCCGAACGTGCGCGACTTCATCAAGGCCTACGAGATGGACTACCCGGTGCTGTTCGGCCGCGCCGGAGGCATCGAGCTGATGAAGGCGCTCGGCAACGCCCGCGCCGGCCTGCCCTTCACCCTCGCGCTCGACCGCCGCGGCAAGGTCGTCCTGCACAAGCTCGGCAAGGTCAGCCGCGCCGAGCTGGAAGCGGCGGCGACCGCGGCCCTCAAGTAAGCGATGGCGGCAGGCCACGACCTCGACGCCAGCTTCGGCCGCCAGCAGGTCGCCACCGACGAGCGCCGCGCGCGCATCCGCCGCGTCTTCGCGGGCGTCGCGCCGCGCTACGACCTGATGAACGACCTCATGAGCTTCGGCATCCACCGCCTGTGGAAGCGCACCCTGCGCCGCCGCTGCGCCGCCGCGCGCGGCACCGTGGTCGACCTCGCCGGCGGCACCGGCGACATCGCCCGCCTGCTGGCGCGCCCCGACCGCGCGGTGATCGTCTGCGATCCGAGCCTCGGCATGATGCAGGCGGGCCAAAAAAAAGCCAGCCCCGGCGGGACGGCGACGCGGATCGGCTGGATCGGCGGCGAGGCCGAGGCCCTGCCGTTCCGGGATGCCAGCATCGACCTGCTGACCATCTCCTTCGGCATCCGCAACGTCACGCAGCTCGCCACCGCGCTCGCCGAAATCCACCGCGTGCTCAAGCCCGGCGGCCGCTTCGTCTGCCTCGAATTCTCGCGCCCGCACTGGTGGCTCGCGCCCTTCTACGACTTCTATTCCTGGCTCGTCATCCCGCGCCTCGGCGCCGCCGTCGCGCGCCAGCCGGAGGCCTACCAGTATCTGGTCGAATCGATCCGCCGCTTCCCCGACCAGCGCGAATTCGCCGCGCTGATCGCCGCCACGGGGTTCACCGGCGTGGGCTGGGAAAACCTATCATTCGGCATTTCCTGCCTGCACTTCGGCACCAAGCCGACATGAAGCCCGCATGAACCCCGAACTGCCCGCCGCCATCGTCAACGCCCCGCCCACCGGCTGGCGCGTCTGGTGGACCGCCGCGCGGCCGCGCACCCTGCCGCTCGCCGCCACGCCGGTGCTCGCCGGCATCGCGCTGGCCTGGGCCGAGGGCGCCGCGCCGCGCTGGCTCGCCGCCCTCGCCACGCTGCTCGCCGCGCTGCTGATCCAGATCGGCACCAACCTGCACAACGACGCCGCCGACCATGAGCGCGGCAACGACGGCGCCGACCGCCTCGGCCCGCTGCGCGTCACCGCCGCCGGCTGGGCCAGCGCCGCCGCCGTGCGCGCCGCCTCCCACCTGGCCTTCGCCGCCGCCTTCGGGCTCGGCGTCTGGCTCGCCGTCGTCGGCGGCTGGCCCATCGTCGCCATCGGCCTCGCCTCGCTCGCCGCCGGCCTCGCCTATTCGGGCGGGCCGCGTCCGATCTCGCACACGCCCTGCGGCGAGCTGTTCGTCTGGGTCTTCTTCGGCGTGCTCGCCGTCGCCGGCAGCCACTGGCTGCAAGCGGAACGGCTCTCCCCCGCCGCGCTGCTCGCCGGCGCCGCGCTCGGCCTGCCCGCCGCTGCCGTGCTGCTGGTCAACAACCTGCGCGACGTCGCCGCCGACACGCGCGCCGGCCGCCGCACGCTCGCCGCCGTGCTCGGCGCCGACCGCGCGCGCCAGCTCCATGCCGCGCTGATGTTCGCGCCCTTCCTCGCCCTGCCCGCGCTCGCCGCGCTGCTGCCCGGCCGCCACGGCCTCTGGCTCGCGCTGCTGGCGCTGCCGGTCTGCCTCCGGCTCGTCGCGCGCATGCGCGCCGCGCGCGGCGTCGCGCTCAACGGCGTGCTGGCCGACACCGCGCGCGCCCAGTTCGTCTTCGGCCTCCTTCTCGCCATCGGACTTCTCATATGAGCATCGCCTGGACTTCCGCCGCCGATTTCACCGACATCCGCTACGAGTTATCCCAGGATGACAATGGCGGCATCGCCAAAATTTCGATCAACCGCCCCGAGCGCCGCAACGCCTTCCGCCCCGAAACCATCGACGAGCTGATGGATGCCTTCGCCCGCGCCCACCGCGACCCGCGGGTCGGCGTCATCGTCTTCACCGGCACCGGCGACCAGGCCTTCTGCTCCGGCGGCGACCAGAAGGTGCGCGGCGACGACGGCGGCTACCACGACGCCGCGACACAGACGCCCCACCTCAACGTGCTCGACCTGCAGATGCAGATCCGCCGCCTGCCCAAGCCGGTGGTGGCGATGGTCGCCGGCTACGCCATCGGCGGCGGCCACGTGCTGCACCTCGTCTGCGACCTCACCATCGCCGCCGACAACGCGCGCTTCGGCCAGACCGGCCCGCGCGTCGGCAGCTTCGACGCCGGCCTCGGCTGCGGCATCATGGCGCGCACCATCGGCCTCAAGCGCGCCAAGGAAATCTGGCTGATGTGCCGCCAATACGACGCGCAAACGGCGCTGGACTGGGGCCTCGTCAACGCCGTCGTGCCGCTCGCCGAGCTTGAGCGCGAAACGGTCGCCTGGTGCCGCGAGATGCTCAAGCTTTCCCCGACGGCGCTGCGCATGATCAAGGCCGGCTTCAACGCCGACACCGACGGGCTGGCCGGCATCCAGGAACTGGCCGGGCAGGCCACCGGCCTGTTCTACATGACGCCGGAAGGCCGGGAAGGCCGCGACGCCTGGCTCGCGAAGCGGCCGCCCGACTTCTCCAAATACCGCCGCCGGCCCTAGTTCCGGCCATGCGGGCCGACGTCTTTCCCTACCGTCTGCCGCTCAAGCGCCCGTGGGTCGCCGCCGCCGCCACGCTCGCCGAGCGGCGCGGCGCGCTGCTGCGCCTGACGGCGGACGACGGCCTCACCGGCTGGGGAGACTGCGCGCCGCTGCCCAGCGGCGGCAACGCCGACGCCGTGCTCGCGGCCCTCGACGAATACTGCCGCCGTCCCGCCGGCGCTGACTTTTCCGCCCTTCCGCCCGAAGTCCGCTGGGCCATCGAAACCGCGCGCCTCGACCTCGACGCGCAGCGGCAGGGCGTGCCGCTCGCGCGCCTGCTCGCGCCGGGGGCGCCGCTCGACATCGCCATCAACGCCGCTCTCGGCCCGCTCGACGCCGGCAGCGGCGCGCGCGCCGTCGCGGCCCTCGAACAGGGCCACGCCATCGGCAAGCTCAAGGTCGGCCTCGCCGGCATCGACGCCGAACTGGCGCGCCTGCGCGCCCTCGTCGACGCCACGCGGGGCCGCCTGCGCCTGCGCCTCGACGCCAACCGCGCCTGGCCGCACGACGACGCGGCACGCTTTCTCGCCGCCCTCGGCGACCTGCCCATCGACGGCGTCGAGGAACCCCTCGCCGCGCCCACGCTCGCCGGGCTGGCGGCGCTGCAAGCCGCGTCGCCCTTTCCCCTCGCGGCGGACGAATCGCTGCCCGCCCTCGGCGTCGAGGCGCTGATCGCCACGCGCGCCGTGCGCCGCCTCGTGCTCAAGCCCGCCCGCCTCGGCGGCCACGCCGCCACCCGCGCCATCGCCCGACAGGCGCAGGCGGCCGGCATCGAAGTCGTCCTCACCTCCGTCATCGACAGCGCCATCGGCGTCGCCGCCGCCGCCCACCTCGCCGCCGCGCTATCGCCGCAACTGGCGCACGGCCTCGGCACCGGCGCGTGGCTCGCCGCCGACATCGCCCCGCCCCTGCCCGTCAGGGCCGGGCGCATCGCCCTGCCCGACCTGCCCGGCCTCGGCCTCCGGCCAGGCCAATAAAAGTCAGTGCTGGTGGGACGGCGAGAATCGGCCAGAAGCGGCTGTTGGTTGCCTTGCTCCGAAGCGGACAATCGGCAGTGGTGCGGGTATGCTGTCAGCGTTTCTTAGTTCGTCCGCTAATCAAAAATTGGTAAAGGCATCATGATTAATCTGTTCCGAAGTTGGTGCGAGAAGAATGCACCGATTTTTGATTTTGTGTCCAAAATGCTGCTGGGGTTCGCTGGACTGTTCTTTGCGGTTCAGGCATTCCAGATAGCGTCGACTCAGCTCGACATTCAAAAAGGACAGCTTGATATCCAGAAGCGGCAAGTCGACATACAGAATACTCAAATCGATATTCAAAGGTCACAGGCAACAGCTCAGATGGCACAACATATCCCAAATTTAAAGGTTCAACTGAGCCTAAATAAGGGCAGCAAGACAAAAGAGCGGATAGATGATCTTGTTATCGTAAACGATGGTGGCGATATATTTAGTCAGCATTTCGATGTATTTGTATTTTGGATGCCGAGAGAGCTCCCTATTGAGCGAATGGATAGTAATGGAAGGCTTGTCACTACCTCAGATTTACGAGCTGCACTGATCCCAGTCGAAGGCTATTTCTCCGCCGTAAGCTATACTTCTCCTATGTCCAAAGGAGAGTTATTCAGACTGAAGGGACGCTCGCTAAGAAAATGGGACACCATCGTAGGACAGTTTGTTAAGCAACATTCTTCGAACAGCAAATCCTTAGTTGGAATCATGCGCATATTTGTTAGAGCGCAGTATTCCGATAAATTTGCCAAAAATTATGAGCAATTTATCGAGGTATCAAGCACTGGGCAAAGGCAACTGTCTGAGCAATATGGGAAGGAGCTTATGCATGCACATAAATTTGGTATTCCTGGCGTTAATCCCGTTTATATAAATATGGCTACATATGAAGTGCTTGCAGATACTTGGGAACACTATGCAAGCTATGAAACATGGAAGAGGTATTACTCTCCGTAGCTATCTAGCGAACGTCTGTTGTTCTTGCTATCAATTTCTGCTTCGGGTCGATCTGAGAAATTTGGACGTGTTGCGATTGTCATCAGGCAGCAGCCGGCCAGATGCGGTCCTATGCTAGGGTGTTTGGCGCACTGTCAGATCAAATCAGAACTAGACACTAGAGTTTCCAATCCATTAGCACACGTATTTAGTTGAGAGACGGAATATCTAGTGGAGTAGTGCCACAAAACATCAGATCGTTCCAATTTATTAACTCACTGTGTGCTTGTGGATTCAAAGCCAGCGCAAACATTTTAAGTAGCGCTTGCCGTAGGTAATCAGAAAGCTTGGCAATTATTAAGGATAGCTGCTCGGCATCTTTCGGATCCCGTGCATATGATTTATTTCCGTGGACGACTTTACTCCGCATGGCGTACGCTTCTTTTATGAATTTGAATATATCCGCTTGCTGAGTAGGGGTCTCACCAAGTAGCAAAGCAGCTCTGTGAGCTAGCTTATATGTGAGTTCATTCATATCAACCCGCAAAAAAATTGCCTCAGCGCAAATCATCAGATCAATAAGTTTGTCATCAAGGGAGGGGCGAGACATTGCGAGCGCAAAACGCCTGACTGCAATCGCTAGGAAATGCCTTGATTTCTTTGAGGAGTCATTGAGAACGGACCACAAGCGAGAAAACTTATCGCTTGCTTCTTCCGTTAGTGGTTTGCCCTGTAATGCCCAAGCATTGGCTATCGCATTCTTTTGAATTTGACTGCTTCCATCCATTAACCATTGCGACTTTGTAATTGACCCAGCCGGTGCTATACGGGCATCCAGATGCAGGGTAAGTAGATCGATAGCCATCGACTCATCGACGGTCAAGCGATTCCATACTTCGGTCACTGCTTGGAGATTAGTCTCGGCTGGGTCGTGGTCTCCCCTAATAACCTTAGGCATCGAAAATCGACTAACCATAGCAGCGCGCGGAGAATTGTGAACGAAATCATGGGAACCATAGAAGTCGCTCGATATCAACCCAGCATTGAGAAAATGAAGAATTTCGCTATCGCTGAGTGGCTCAATAGAAACGGCATCAGAGAATGACAAACTTTTTTGTAGAGTCACTCCGTAGAGAGGCGTTGTTCTAATGTATTCCACTGTCGATGAATGGAAAAAGGCCTCAAGTCGATCGACATGTTCGTCGAAGTAGGCTTCGGATAGGTCAAACTGATCCGTTTCCATCAAGTGATGAGCGAGAATTCCTCTAAGCACGTCATCAATACCTAGACGGCGTGATCCCATTGCACTGCCTACCAACTTATCCATGTGGCTACACCACAATTGGTCTTCCTGAATTGCTGTTTTTGCTTGCTCATAGGCAGCAAGTTCTTTAATTGATTCACTGACCTCGTGAATCAAGAGCCAGTATTCGGGTCTTGTTATCTGGGTTCGCAAGAAAGAAGCGGCCGGCCCACCCGGTTGCCAGCAAAATTCAGTGATCATTGGTACCTTGGCGCCATTTCCTATGACCTTCACCAAGACTTGAAACGCTTCCACTACAAATAATTTCAGCGCCTCATATAGAGCTGTATTCCTAGTCTTTAACATAATCTGATTTGTCATATTCTGAGTCTAGGAGTGAAAAGTGCGTCGAGGCATCTAATAACAAACACAAGGGCGATAATGCACCGCATTGGCAGCCTACCTCCTGTTAATGCTAATGGCAATATTGATGACCGGCCGCTTCGGGTCGGCAGCAGTCGGCCACGGGCAACCTGCATCCGAAGTTCGTTGCGCATGGCGTAGGATGGGTCGGTCATCTGCAAACGATGCGACCAACCCGAGGAGTTCCGTCATGGACATACATCATCTCGCTGCCTGCGAATTTCTCGCGGCCGTCATCCGCAACCAGCCGGAATTGCTCAAGGGGTTTCCGCCCAACAAGGACAGCGGCGAAATGGTTGCGGGTTTCTGCAGCGGTTTCATCGAGCGCTTCTCCCGCAGCCTCAAGGATTTTGACGAGGGATCGAAGGAGGCCAGCCTGGACGACTGGAGCTTCCTGAGCATCAAGAAAGGGGCCTGAGCGACAGGCCGCCCTTGCGCGGCCGGCAAAAAGTCAGCGCCGGCGGGACGGCGGGCCTTGACCTGCCTCATGCGCCATTCATGGCCGGACACGTAAAATCGGGCGCATGCCGCTCATCCGCCGCTGGCTCAAGCGAGCCGATCCCGCCGCGCCTGCCCTGATCCTGCCCGATGGCGAGGACTGGTCGTTCGGCGCATTGGCCGGAATGGCCGGGCGGGGCGGCCTGCATGCGCCGGCCGGCGGCGCGGCGGCGCTGGCGCGCGGGCTGCTCGACGCGGCGCTCGGCGGCGGCACGGCGTTTCCGCTGCCTCCCGGCATCGAGCCGGAGGCGCGGGAAGAACTGCTCGCGCTCGCCGCGCGGGCCGCGCATCCCGACCTCGCCCTGATCATCGCCACGAGCGGCTCGACGGGCGCGCCGAAGGGCGTGCGCCTGCCCTGGCGCGCGGTGGCGGCGGCGAGCCGCATGAGCGCGCGCGCCCTCGACTTGCGGCCCGGCGACGCCTGGCTGGCCTGCCTGCCGCTATACCACGTCGGCGGCGCGCTGATCCCCTACCGCTGCCTGCGCGCCGGCGCGACGGCCGTGGTGCATGAGGGCTTCGACGCCGCCGCCGTGGCGCGCGACCTCGCGGCGCGGCGCGTCACGCACCTCTCCCTCGTGCCGCCGATGCTCGCCCGGCTGCTCGACGCGGGCATCGCGCCGGGGCCGGCCCTGCGCTGCGCGCTGGTCGGCGGCGCGGCGCTCCACGACGCGCTGCTGGAGCGCGCGCGCGCGGCCGGCTGGCCGGTGCGCACGAGCTGGGGCATGAGCGAGACCTGCGCGACGGCGACGGTGGATGGCGTGCCGCTGCCCGGCGTGCGGGTGCGCGTCGCCGCGGCGGGCACGCTGGAAATCGCCACGCCCGCGCGCATGGCCGGCTATCTCGGCGCGGCGGACGCGGGCGAATGGATGGCGACGCGCGACCTCGGCGCCATCGACGCGACCCATGCCGACGGGCGCGTGCGCATCCTCGGCCGCGCCGACGACATGCTCGTCTCGGCCGGCGTGAATGTCCATCCGCTCGAAGTCGAGGCGCGGCTGGCCGACTGCCCCGGCGTGCGCGAGGCCGGCGTCACCGGCGTCGCCGATCCGGCGTGGGGCGACGTCATCGCCGCCGCCTACGAGGGCGAGGCGCACGAGGCCGCGCTCGAGGACTGGTGCCGCGCGCACCTGCCTGCCGCGCGCCGGCCGCGCCGCTTCCTGCGCGTCGAGCGCCTGCCGCGCCTCGCCTCCGGCAAGCTCGACCGCCGCGCGCTGCCCGCGCTGTGGGGGACGGCATGATCGACTGGAGGCGGGCGACGGACGAGCTCGCGCGGCTGGCCGCGCACGCGGCCCCGGCGCGCCTGCTGAGCGTGACCCTGCCGCTGCCGCGCTGGCCGGAGATCGATCCGGCGGCGGCCGGCGACTGGTGCGTCTGGCGGCGGCCCGAACAGGGCCTGCGCCTCGCCGGCGCCGGCATGGCCTTCCACGCGGAAAGCACGGGTGAAGGCCGCTTCGCCGCGCTGCACGCGGCCCAGCGCGGCCTCGCCGAGGGCTGGCGCTTCGCTAGCGGCACGCCGCGCGCCTTCCTCGGCTTCGCCTTCGCGCCGCAGGGCGGCGCCCCGCTGCCCAACGCCCGCCTCTGGGTGCCCGAACTGCTGTGCGCCGAACAGGACGGGCGGACGACGCTCACGCTCTCCTGCGCCGCCGGCGAGGCGGACGCGGCGCCGGCGCGCTGGCGCGCGCTGTGGCGGAAGATGACCGAACCGGCCGCCGTCCCGGCCGGGCTGACTTTTTCCATCCTGCCGAACCCGCTCGCCGAGGAGGCCTTCCTCGCGCGCGGCCGCGCGGCGCTCGCGGCGATCGCGCGCGGCGGCATCGACAAGCTGGTGCTCACGCGCGCGCTGCGCCTCGCCGGCGACTTCGCGCAGGTATCCGGCCCGCTGCTCGATGCGCTCGCCGCGCGCCATCCCGCCTGCGCGACCTTCGGCGTCGGCCAGGGCGACCATGGGGATTGGAGCTTCGTCGGCGCCTCGCCGGAAATCCTGCTCGCGGCGGCGGGCGAACGCGTGGCCGTCGACGCGCTCGCCGGCACCGCCTGGCAGGCCTCGGCCCGCGCGCTCGGCGACGAAAAGAACCGCCGCGAGCACGACTTCGTGGCGCGGGCCGTCGCCGCCGCGCTGGCCGGACTCTGCGACGACATCGCCGTGCCCGCCGAGCCGGAGGTGATGCGCGTCGACACGCTCACCCACCTGCGCCGCCGCGTCACCGCGCGCCGGCCCGCCGGCACCGGCGCGCTCGACCTCGTCGCGCGCCTGCACCCGACGCCCGCCGTCGGCGGCGCGCCCACCCCGGCCGCGCTCGACTGGCTCGCCCGCCACGGCGAAGCGCGCGCGGCCTGGTACACCGGCGGCATCGGCTGGATCGACGCCGCCGGCGACTGCGACATCGCCGTGGCGTTGCGCTGCGGCCTCTTCACGGCGGGCGCGGCGACGCTCCAGGCCGGCGCCGGCTTCGTCGCCGGTTCCGATCCGGAACAGGAACTCGCGGAGACCGGAGCGAAGCTCGCCGCGCTGCTCGACGCGCTCGCCGCGCTGCCCGCAGTGGCGGCGCGGGAGGAAGCGGCCGCATGAACACGGGGGAATTGAATCTCGCCTGGGCCGACGCCTTTGTCGCGGCGCTCGCCGCCGCCGGCCTGCGCCACGTCGCCCTCGGCCCCGGCGCGCGCTCCGCGCCGCTCGCCGCCGCCTGCCTGCGCCGTCCGGAAATCGAATGCCACGTCATCAACGACGAGCGCGCCGCCGGCTTCTTCGCGCTGGGGATCGGCAAGGCCACGGGCCGGCCCGCCGCCGTGCTGACCACCTCGGGCACGGCCGCCGCCAACCTGCTGCCGGCGGTGATGGAGGCGAACCTCGCCGGCGTGCCGCTGCTGGCGCTGACGGCCGACCGCCCGCCCGAATATCACGGGGGGCACGGCTGGGGCGCGAACCAGAGCGTCGACCAGACGCGGCTCTACGGCGAGCACGCGCGCGCCTTCCACGCCGTGCCGCTGCCCGAGGCCGGCATCGACGCGGGCTACCTGCGCGCGCTCGCGGCGCGCTTGCTCGAAACCGCGCTGGCGCCGCTGCCCGGCCCGGTACATGCCAACCTGCCCTTCCGCGAGCCGCTGCTGCCGGCGACGCTTGCGCCGCCGCCGCCGCTGCCGGCGCCCATCGCCATCCGGCCGCCCGCGCCGGCCGCGCCGGAAAACCTCGCCGCCGTCGCGGCGCGACTGTCCGGCCGGCCCGGCGTGATCGTCTGCGGCGGGGGCGACTACCCTGCCGGCTTCGCGGCGGCCGTGACGCAGCTCGCCGCCCGGCTCGACGCGCCGATCCTCGCCGATCCACTCGCCAACCTGCGCCACGGGCCGTACGATCGAACCCATGTCCTCGCGTACGCGGCGCGCTTCCTGCGCGCGGACGCGCCCACCGCGCCGGACTGGGTGCTGCGCCTGGGCGCCTTCCCGGTCTCGCGCGTGCTGGAACGCTGGCTGGCGGGACTCGACGGCGCGGAGCACCTGCTCGTCGCGCCGCCGGGCCGCTGGCCCGACCCGCTGTGGCGCTCCGGCACCGTGTTGCGCGGCGATCCGCGCGCGATCGCCGAATCGCTCGCCTCCCATTGCCGTCCCGCCGGGACTGACTTTTTTTCGCGCTGGCACGCGGCCGAGGAGCGTGCGGCCCGCGGGCCCGACGCGGCGTTCTTCGAGGGCACGGCGGCGCGCGCGCTGCTCGCGGCGCTGCCGGCCGGCGCGCACTGCTTCGTCGGCAACTCGCTGGCGATCCGCGCGGTCGATGCGTTCGGTGGCATGGGCGGCACGGGCGACAAGCCGCTGACGCTGCACGGCAACCGCGGCGCCTCGGGCATCGACGGCAATCTCGCCACGGCGGCGGGCATCGCCGCGGCGACGCGCATGCCGATCGGTCTGCTGGTCGGCGACCAGACGCTGCTGCACGACTGCGGCAGCCTCGCGCTGCTGGCCGGGCGCGACGCGGTGATCGTGCTGCTCGACAACGGCGGCGGCGGCATCTTCGACCACCTGTCCTTCGCGCCAACCCTGCCGCCGGAACTGCTGGAGCGCGGCTGGACGGCGCCGCCGCGCGCCGATTGCGCCGCGCTGGCGACCGCCTTCGGGCTGGATTACGCGCAGGCGGACGATGCGCCAGGCCTCGACGCGGCGCTCGCCTCGGCGTTCGCGCGGGGCGGCGCCTGGCTGCTGCGGGTGATCGTGGATCGCGCGGCGAGCCGCGCCGGCTTCGCCGCCTGAACGGGTCCGGTCAGCCCGCTTCCGCCGCCACCTCGACCCGGTTGCGGCCGGCCTGCTTGGCGCGATACAACGCGGCGTCGGCACGCGCCATGGCCTCGTCGGGGCTGGCGTCCTCGACGCGCATCAGGGCGACGCCGATGCTCACCGTGAAGACGACGGCGTGTTCGCCGGCCGCCACGCTCAGGGCGGCGGTCATCAGTCGCAGCCGCTCGGCCAGCTTCAGCGCGGCGGCCATGTCCGTGCCGGGCAGCAGCACGGCGAATTCCTCGCCGCCGATGCGCCCGAAGCTGTCCACCTTGCGCAGCATGCCGCGCACGGCGTCGGCGAAGGCCACCAGCACCGCGTCGCCGGCGGCGTGGCCGCGCGTGTCGTTGATGCGCTTGAAGTGGTCGAGGTCGAGCATCAGCAGGGCCGCCGGCTGCGCGAAGCGCTGGACGCGCGCCAGTTCGGCTTCCGCGCTGGCGATGAACTGGCGGCGGTTGGCCACGCCGGTCAGCGCGTCGGTGGTGGCGAGGCGGGTCAGCTCGGCCTCCATCGCCTTGCGCGCCGAGATGTCGAGGAAGACGATCTCGGCGCCGATCCGCCGGCCCGCATCGACCACCGGCGTGGCGACCAGATGGACGAAGAAGGGCTCGCCGTTGCGGCGCAGGAACGTGTCCTCGGTCTCGCGGCGCTGGCCGTCGCGCAGGGTCTGATGCAGCGGGCAATGCACCTGCGGATAGTCCGAGCCGTCGAGGTGGTGGTCGTGGAACAGCTCGTGCGAGTTGCGGCCAAGCGCCTCGGCCTCGGTCAGGCCGAGCATCGCCAGCGCCGAGGGGTTGATGAAGCTGATGTTGCCGTCGGTGTCGACCCCGTAGATGCCTTCGCCGGCGGCGTCGAGCAGCAACTGGTTGCGGCGCGACAGCTTCTCGATCTCGGCGCGCGAACGCGCCAGCGCGGCCTCCTCCTCCTTGCGCCGGGTGATGTCGCGCGCGACGCAGAGGAAGCCGCGCGGGTAGGGCTCGTCGGCGCTCTTGAGGGCGCTGAAGGTGGCGGAGAACCAGCGCGTCCGCCCGCCCAGCGGCCAGGCGAACTCGCGGTGCAGCGGCGTCGCGTTGTCGAGGATCAGTTCGCCCATGATCGTGCCGATGGCTTCCGCCAGTTCCGGCGGCAGCAGCTTGGCGCACTCACGGCCGGGCCAGGCGCGCACGTCCGGCGCGTCGGCGTCGCCGGCGGGCCAGTGGGCCTCGGCGACATCGCCGGAAGTGTCGATGACGATCACCACGTCGTCCATCGAGGTCAGCAGGGTCTGCAGGTGATGTTCGCGCTTTTGCAGCGCGGCCTCGGCCTCCTTCGCCTCGGTCATGTCGAGATGGATGCCGCTCATGTGCAGCGCCCTGCCGTCGGCATCCCGCGCGGTGACCTGTCCGGCGTCGAGCACCCAGACCCAGCGGCCGTTCTTGTGCTGGAGGCGATGCACCGTGGCGTAGCGCGGCGACTCGCCGCGCAGGTGGGCGTCGAGCGCGGCGCGCACGCCGGGCAGGTCGGCGGCATGGATCAGTTGCTCCCAGGACGAGACATGCGGCACCAGTTCGTCCGGCGCATAGCCGAGCATGCGCACCAGGCGTTCGCTGAAGTCGACGTGCCCGCTGGGCAGGTCCCAGTCCCAGGTACCGAGGTTGGCGCCCTCGACGACCAGGTCGAGGCGGCGCGCGCCGGCGGCGATCTCCTCCCGCTGCCGGCGCAGCCGGCGGTTGCCGGCCAGCAGCCCGACGGAGACACCTCCGATCGAACCGAGGAGCAGGAGGCTGGCGATGATCGCCCAGCGATAGCGTCGCCAGACGTCGCCGGGGCGGAATTCGGGCGTCTCGTAGGGCGGCAGGCGCAGCGCGCGCGCCAGGTCCTCCACCGCCTGGTAGTCGCCGGGAATCGTGAAGCCGACGATGCCGGCGGCCCGCGCCAGCGGCATGTCCGGGGTAATGGAATACAGCGCCACGGCGATGCGCCGCACGACATCCTCCGGCACGTGCGGCAGGGCGGCGAACGACCATTCGGGATAGAGTCGCGTCGAGGCCGCGAAGGGGAAATCAGGGTGATTGCGCGGTTCGACGACCTTGAGCCGGCCGGCCGGCAGCCGGCCTTCGCGCATCATGGATTCGATGATGCCGCTGCGCACGAAGCCGGCGTCGGCCTCGCCGGCCAGCAGCGCCGCGACCACCTGGTCGTGGCCGCCCTTCTCGATCAATCGCGCGTCGCCGGGCAGATGCACGTCCGCCTTGAGCAGTTCGTAGGCCTGGGTCTGGAAGCCGCCGAGGAAGCGCAAACCGGGCACGGCGATGCGCTTGCCGCGCAGGTCGGCGTAGCGGACGATGTCGGCGCGGTCGGCCGGCGCGAGGATGACACCCGCCAACACATCGGTGGGCGCGCCGTCCTCGACCGTCTCCAGCGTGGCGATGGCGCCGGAAAGCCGGTTGCCGTGGCGCAGCAGCACGAAATGGCTGGGATTGGTGAACACGAAGTCGAGCCGCCGCTCCGCCACCGCCTGCTCGATGCCGTCGAGGTCGAGCACTTCGAGCCGCACGTCCCGGTCGGGCAGGCGCTCGTCCAGATACTCGATCAGCGGGCCGAATTTCCGCTCCATCACCGGCTCGGGGCGATAGGCGAAGATGCCCACGGTCAACGCCTCCTCCGCTTTCGCCCAGGCGGAAAGCAGTAGACAGCAACCCAATACCCAATAGCGGACCCGCACGGCCCATCCTCCCTTTTGCCATTTTCATTCTAGACGACACTAATGTAATAGATAAACGCCCGCCGTCATAATTGACGGTCATCAACGCATAAGGCGGGTCTTTTGCGATTCAATGGCGCCATGTTCCGCATTTCCCAATACATGCAGGAGATCGCCGCGCCGACACCGCTCGGCCCGGCGCGCAAGCCGCCCGGCCCGGTCGTCATCTGGAACCTGATCCGGCGCTGCAACCTGACCTGCAAGCACTGCTACTCGATCTCCGCCGACAAGGATTTCTCCGGCGAACTGGCGACCGACGAGGTCTTCCGCGTCATGGACGACCTGCGCGCCTTCAGGGTGCCCTGCCTGATCCTGTCCGGCGGCGAGCCGCTGCTGCGGCCCGATTTCTTCGACATCGCCCGGCGCAGCAAGGAACTCGGCTTCTACACTGCGCTCTCCTCGAACGGCACGCTGATCGACGGGAAGATGATGGAAAGGATCGTCCCCATCGACTTCGACTATGTCGGCGTGAGCCTCGACGGGCTGGGCGCGACGCACGACAAGTTCCGCCGCATGGCCGGCGCCTTCGACAAGTCGCTCCACGCCATCCGCCTCTGCCGCGACGCCGGGCTCAAGGTCGGCGTGCGCTTCACGCTGACGCAGGACAACTACGCCGACCTGCCGGGCCTCTTGCGACTGGTGGAGGACGAGGGCATCGACCGCTTCTACTTCTCGCACCTCAACTACGCCGGGCGCGGCAACAAGAACCGCAAGGACGACGCGCGGCACCGCATGACCAGAGATGCAATGAATCTGCTGTTCGAGACCTGCTGGAGCCACCAGCAGCGCGGCGTGCGGAAGGAATTCACCACCGGCAACAACGACGCCGACGGCGTCTGGCTGCTGCATTGGGTGCGCCGCGAGTTTCCCGACCGGGCGGCGCACATCGAGGCGAAGCTGCGCCAGTGGGGCGGCAACGCCTCGGGGGTGAATGTGGCGAACATCGACAACCTCGGCAACGTGCATCCCGACACGATGTGGTGGCACCACACGCTCGGCAACGTGCGCGAGCGGCCGTTCTCGGCGATCTGGCCCGACGTTTCCGACCCGCTGATGGCCGGGCTGAAGCAATCGCCCCGGCCGGTGCAGGGCCGCTGCGCCACCTGCGCCTATCTGCAAATCTGCAACGGCAATACCCGCGTGCGCGCGCAACAGACCGCCGGCGACCCGTGGGCCGAAGACCCCGGCTGCTATCTGACCGACGAGGAAATCGCATGAAGAAGCTGTTGATGACGCTGGCCGCCGTGCTGCCGGGGCTGACTTTCGCGGCCGAACCGGCAAAACTGTTTCAGGAACATTGCGCCGTCTGCCACGGCGCCGACCGCCTCGGCATCACCGGACCGGCGCTGCTGCCGGAAAGCCTCGCGCGGCTGCGCAAGCCGGCGGCGATCCAGACCGTCACCCACGGCCGCGCGGCCACGCAGATGCAGCCCTTCGCCGGCAAGCTCGCGCCGGACGAGATCAAGGCCCTGGTCGACTGGATCTACACGCCGGTGACGCCGGCGCCGCAATGGACCGAGGCGCAGATGAAGGCCTCGCGCATCGTCCATGCCGCCGGCCTGCCCGACACACCCGCCGCCGCCTTCAAGGGCGCGGACATGATGAACCTCTTCCTCGTCGTCGAGACCGGCGACCACCACGTCACGGTGCTCGACGGCGACCGCCTGGAGCCGATCGCGCGCGTGCCGACGCGCTACGCGCTGCACGGCGGGCCGAAGTTCACGCCGGACGGCCGCTACGTCTTCTTCGCCTCGCGCGACGGCTGGATCAGCAAGTTCGACCTGTGGAACCTGACGACCGTGACGGAGATCCGCGCCGGCATCAACACGCGCAACGTCGCCGTCTCGGGCGACGGCAGGTTCGTCGCCGTCGCCAACTACCTGCCGCACACGCTGGTGCTGCTCGACGCCGACCTCAAGGTACTCAAGGTGCATGAGGTGAAGAACAAGGACGGCAGCGAATCCTCGCGCGTCTCGGCGGTGTACGACGCCGCGCCGCGCCAGAGCTTCGTCGCCGCGCTCAAGGACATTCCGGAGGTCTGGGAGATCAGCTACGACCCGAAGGCCGAGGACATCCCGACCGGCATCATCCACGACTTCAACCTGAAGGAAGGCGCCTTCCTGCCGGGCTTCCTCAACCCGCGCCGCACGCCGCTCGCCGAGCCGCTCGACGACTTCTTCTTCACGCAGGACTACGACGAACTGATGGGCGCCAGCCGGGAAGCCGGCAAGGGCCAGGTGGTGAACCTCGACGCGCGCAAGAAGATCGCCGACCTCAGCCTGCCCGGCATGCCGCACCTCGGCTCGGGCATCACCTTCGACTGGAACAACCGCCGCGTGATGGCCTCGCCCAACCTCAGGGAAGGCGTGATCTCGGTGATCGACATGACGGACTGGTCGCTGGTCAAGGCCATCCCCACCCTCGGCCCCGGCTTCTTCATGCGCAGCCACGAGAACACGCCCTACGCCTGGGCCGATTCGATGATGAGCAAGACCGGCAAGGACACCCTCCAGGTGATCGACAAGCGCACGCTAGAGAAGGTCGCCGAGGTGAGGACCGATCCGGGCAGGACGCTGGCCCACATCGAATTCGACCGTTACGGCAAGTATGCGCTGGCCAGCCTGTGGGAGCGCAAGGCCGACGGCGGCGCGCTGATCGTCTTCGACGCCAGGACCTTCAGGGAGATCAAGCGCATCCCGATGGACAAGCCGGTCGGCAAATACAACCTGCACAACAAGATCAGCAAGTCGGAAGGAACCTCGCATTGACGAACGCCACCATGGCGAGTCCGCCCACCCCCAGCCCCGCCCGCGCGGGCGGGGAGACTGCCGGCGCCGTCCCGGCGGAGCGCATTTACAAGCACGGCCGCGTGCCGGGCAACACCGGCATCTGGGTCGGCATCTTCTGCGTGCTGGTCGAGTTCCTGCTGCTGTTCGGCGTCTATTTCGTCGCCAAGGCACATCACCGCGAGGCCTTCCTCACCGGGCCGGACAAGCTGCTCACCACCGCCGGGGTGGCGATCACCCTGCTGCTGCTGACCAGCGGCTACTGCATGGTCAAGGCGGTGGAAACGATCCGCCGCGACGAGCGGCGCAAGACCCTCGGCTGGGTCGTCGGCGCCATCGTGCTCGGCTTCGGCTATCCGCTCATCAAGTTCTTCGAGATCCGCTGGAACGTCGCCAACGGCATCGACGGCGAGGCCGGCATCTTCTACACCACCTACTACTACCTGACGCTCAACCATCTCGTGCATGTGAGCTGGGGCCTGCTCGGCCTGCTGTGGGTGGCCGTGCGCACGGCGCTGGGCATGTATTCCGCGCGCGACCACGGCGGCCTCGAAGCCGCGGCGGTCTACTGGCACACCACCGACGTCATCTGGCTGGTGATCTTTCCCTTCTTCTACGTGCTGAGGTAGCCATGGGCCACGCCGAAAGAATCTGGCTCACCCTCGTCGGCCTCACCCTCGCCGGGGCCTGGCTCGCCGAAACCGGCCACGCCGGCTGGCCGCTCGCCTTCGTGGTCGCCGGCCTGATCGCCTTCAAGGGCCGCATGGTGATCGACCACTACATGGAGATGACCAGCGCCAACACGCGCATCCGCCGCGTGCTGCACGCCTTCGTCGTCGTCGTGCCGCTGCTGGTGCTGTTCAGCCACGGCTGGAGCGACGTGCTGCGGCGGCTTACCACCTTGCAGTGACGGGCCGGCCCGCCCTCAGTGGAACTTGCGGGCCAGCAGGCCGGTCAAGTCGTCGGCGTCCAGCGGGCTGCTGAAGAGGAAGCCCTGGGCATCGCAGCAATGGTGCTCGCGCAGGAAGCCCAGTTGTTCCGAGGTTTCGACCCCCTCGGCCACGACGCGCAGCTTGAGGCTGTTGCCGAGCGCGATGATGGCGTCTGAGATCGCCCGGTCGTTGCCGTCGCTTTCCAGCCCCTCGACGAAGGAACGGTCGATCTTCAGGGTATCGACCGGCAGGCGCTTGAGGTAGCTCAGCGCCGAGTAGCCGGTGCCGAAGTCGTCGATGGACAGGCGGATGCCCATGGACTTGAGCTGCCACAGCACGCCCATGGTCTCCTTGGCGTAGTGCATCACCGTACTCTCGGTCAGCTCGACTTCGAGCCAGTCCGCTTCCAGTCCGGTCTCGTCGAGAATCTCGGCCACCTTCTCGGCGAAGCGCACGTGGCGCAGCTGGCGCACCGAGAGGTTGACGGCGACGCGCACCGGCGGCAGCCCCTGCGCCTGCCAGGTGCGGTTCTGCGCGCAGGCCTGGCGCAGCACCCATTCGCCGATCTGGCCGATCAGGCCGCTGTCCTCGGCGACCGGGATGAACTCGGCCGGCGACACTTCGCCCCGGGTCGGATGCCGCCAGCGCAGCAGCGCCTCGACGGCGACGATGCGGCCGGTCTCGATCTCGACCTCGGGCTGATAGACCAGACGCAGTTCGTCGCGCTCCAGCGCGTGGCGCAGGCCGTTCTCCAGCTCGAACAGGTCGCGCGACTGCTCGTCGTGCCCGCGACGATAGAACAGGTAGTTGTTGCGGCCCTGCTCCTTGGCTTGATACATCGCGATGTCGGCGTGCTTGATCAGGTTGTCGGGCGTGTCGGCGGTAAGGGGGTAGATCGCGATGCCGACGCTCGCCGTGACGAACAGGTCGTGGCCTTCGATGACGAACGGCAGCGCCAGCGCCTCGATGATCTTTTCGGCGACGTTGGCCGCGCCGGCAGGCGAGGCAAGGTCGGGCAGGATCACCGTGAATTCGTCGCCGCCGATGCGCGCCACCGTGTCCTGGCTGCGCACGGCGCCCCTGAGGCGCCGCGCCACTTCCTGCAGCAGCAAGTCGCCGGCGCGGTGGCCGAGGCTGTCATTCACCAGCTTGAAGCGGTCGAGATCGACGAACAGCAGGGCGACCTGGGTGCCGCTGCGCTCGGCGTGGGCCAGGGCATGATGCAGGCGGTCGGCCAGCAGCAGCCGGTTGGGCAGGTCGGTCAGGGCGTCGTAATGGGCAAGGCGGTGCAGGCGTTCCTCGTTCTGCTTGACCAGGCTGATGTCCGAGAACACCGCGACGTAGTAAGCCGGTTCGCCGGACGCCGGACGCACGGCGCTGATGTTGAGCCACTCCGGATAGATCTCGCCGTTCTTGCGGCGGTTCCATATCTCGCCCATCCACTGGCCGCATTCGTGAATCTCGGCCCACATGGCGCGATAGAAGTCGTCGTCGTGCATGCCCGACTTGAGCACCTTCGGATTCCGGCCGAGCACTTCCTCGGCCAGGTAGCCGGTGACGGCGGTGAAGGCCGGGTTGACCGAGACGATGTTGCCCGCGGCATCGGTGACGACGATGCCCTCCTGCGTGTTCTGGAACACCTTGTCCGAGAGGTCGAGGCGGTGGTCCGCCGCGCGGCGCTGCGTGATGTCGCGCAGGATGGCGACATACACGGGCTGGCCGTCCCATTCCGACTCGGCCACCCGCAGCTCGGCGGTGCCCCAGCCTCGGCCGTCGAGGGGAATGTCGATTTCCGTCGAGTCGCCCGGGGCCAGCGGAAAGCCGAAGGACTCGCCGACGAGCTCCGCGTTCATGCAGCGGAACAGGGTGCCGCACGCCCGGTTGGCGTAGCGCACGATGCCTTCGGCATTGACGATGACGATGCCGTCCGGCGCGTCATCCACGATCCGGTGAAACTCCTGGTGCATGGCCTAGCCTCCCCGTCCGCCGCCGGCCGGGGCCGGCATCAGCGCCAGGCCGGCCAGCACCTTGTCGATGTCCGACAGGTCGCCGATGATGCGGCGGATCGGATGGGGCAGTTCGCGCTCCACCGTCGGCGTCGCGCGCACATGATGGGCCGCCGCCTCCTCGGGATGGACCAGCACGTCCACCACTTCGAGTTCATATTGCTCGGGAAACTGCTTCTCGCACAGCGCCCGCAACTGCGCCAGCGCCTGCCGCGAACGCAAGGTATGGTCCGTCACGTAAAGACGGAGACGATACTTGACCTGCTTCAACGAAATCCTCCTCTGGTGGCCTCTGACGGGCCGGGTTGGCGCGGGCATTCTAGCTTATGTCGTCCGGCATAGGTCACGGGCAAGCCGGCGCGGAATGTCGCCGCCGTCCCGCCGGCGCTGACTTTTCTAGAACCAGACCTCGGGATAGCGCCGTGTCTTCGGCAGGTTGTTGACCACCAGCGCGACGAGCAGCAGCACCAATGGGCCGAGCGTGGCCGGGACGAGGACATACCAGTAGCCGAGCCGGACGATCTCGGCGGAGCCGAGCGTGGCGATCAGCGCCGTGGCGCCGCCGGGCGGGTGCAGGGTGCGCGTCAGGTGCATCGCCGCGATGGCGGTGGCGACCGCCAGCGCCTGCGCGAGGATGGGCCAGTCGTGGAAGATCCGCCAGCAGAACACGCCGACCAGCGCCGAGATGGCGTGACCGCCGATCAGGTTGCGCGGCTGCGCCAGCGGGCTGCGCGGCGCGCCGTAGAGCAGCACGGCGGAGGCGCCGAAGGAGCCGATCATCAGCGGCAGGTCGCGCGGCGCGAAGAAGCGCTGGCCGAGCCAGGCCAGCAGCCCGATGCCCAGCACGGCGCCGAGCCACGACCAGAAGATCTCGTCGCCATGGACGCGCGGCGGGCCGCCGGCCGTGGTGCCGCGCCATTTGCGCCAGTAGTCGCGCCAGCCGTCGATCCTCATGCGCCGCCCCGCCGCGCGCGCAGCCGTGCCACGGCGTGACGCCAGGCGAGGTGGTAGATGACGCGGAAGTCCTCGGTGCTGATGTCGAGGTAGCCGGGGATGTGCTGCATGGCGTCGAGGATGTCCTCGTCGGTCAATTCCGGCTCGTGTTCGGCGTCGATGCTCGCGGCATCGACCGCGCCGTCTTCTGCGGGACGGGGTTCCGTCATGGTTTTCCTCCTTCGCGTTGGCGTGAACGACGAACTGGCGCCGCCGCCCCTCTCAGCGTTTGATGAAGTCGATCATCACGCCTTCCGGTTCGCGGGCGCGGTAGGCGATCTCGACATTCTCGCCATAGCGCGCCTGCATCTGCTGCAGCAGCGGAATGGGGTCGTGGTCGTTCACGAAGCGCATCACTTCGCCAGGATGCAGGGCGTCGAGCGCGCCGAAGATCGCCGCGTGGCGGAAGCGCTTGGCGATGCCGCGCGCATCGAACGGATAGAGACCTTCGGGATTGGTGTGGTTGTGCACGTGGATGGTGGTCATGGCGATGTCTCCTGGGTGATTGTCGGCCCCGCATCTTAGTTGACTTTATTCGTCGGGTAATTGACCCGGATCAGGTCGCGCAGGCGCGCCGGAGAGCTGCGCCCTGCCGGGCACGGCAAAGATGCCTTCGACGCGCATCAACTCGTCGCGATGCTGGCGGGCGAGGCGGCCGACCAGTTTCTCGCCCTTCGCGGTCAGATGCACCTCCACTTCGCGGCCATCCGTCCGCCCGGGCCGGCGTTCGACCAGACCGAGCTTCTCGCAGCGCGTCACCAGCGCCACCGTGCCGTGATGCTGGGCGAGCAGGCGTCCGGCCAGTTCCGAAATCGTCGCCCACTCCCGGCCGGGAAAGCCCTTGAGATGCAGCAGCAGCAGATACTGGAGGTTGGTGACCCCGGCGCGGCGCGTCAGCTGTTCGCTCCAGCGCTGGAAGCGGCGCAGCTGGTGGCGGAAGCCGGAAAGAGTCTCGAAGTCCTGCTTGCGGAACGCGGGATCGCTCATGTGGGTAGGCCGATGCTAGCCGTCGGGAGGAGTTGACACGAATATAGCATCGGCCAACAATATCACGGCGTGATGCTTTATGCGCACTGACTGCAAAGGAGAATGCCATGGAAACCCGCATCGAGATGCCGGCCCGCGACGCCGAGGGCTATCTGGTGGAACCGCAGGAGTGGAACGAGGACGTGGCGCGGGCGCTGGCCGAGGAAATCGGCGTCTCCCTCGGAGACGATCATTGGGACGTGATCCGCCACATGCGCGCCTTGTTCGAGGAACATCAGGTCGCGCCGGACGCGCGCCACGTCATCCGGCACCTCGACACGCGCTATCCGGGCGCCGGCCGCAAGCGCCTGTTCGAACTGTTCCCCTACGGCTACCCCGCGCAGGCCTGCAAGATCGCGGGCATGAAGCGTCCGCGCGCCTGGAGCACCGGCTGAACGCCCCGGCCCGGGCCGATCTCAGACGGCCCGGCCCTCCCCCGCCTCTTCGTGCGTCCGGCCGTCGCGAATGTGATAGACGCGCTTGAAGGTCGGGATGATTTTTTCGTCGTGCGTGACGACGATGATCGCGGTACGGTATTGCCGCGCCAGCTCGTTGAGGATGCGCACCACCGTCAATGCGCGCTCGGAGTCGAGCGGCGCCGTCGGCTCGTCGGCGAGGAGCACCGGCGCGTGGTTGGCCAGCGAGCGGGCGATGGCGACGCGCTGCTGTTCGCCGCCGGAGAGCTGCGACACCTGGGCGCAGGCGCGGTGCTGCACGTCGAGCGCGGTGAGCAGTTCCAATGCCCGTTTTCTCGCGCTGGCGTTGTCGGCGCCGGCCAGCATCGGCAGCAGGGCCACGTTGTCGGTGACGTCGAGGAAGGGAATCAGGTAGGGCGCCTGGAAGACGAAGCCGATGCGGTCGCGCCGCAGCGCGCGCAGGTCGGGAATCTTCCAGCCGTCGTCGTAGATGGTCTCGCCGGCCAGTTCCATGCGCCCGCCGGTCGGCTCGATCACCGCGCCGAGGCACTTGAGCAGGGTGCTCTTTCCTGAGCCGCTGGGACCGATCAGGCCGACCACCTCGCCCGGCCAGATCGTCATGTCGACGCCCTTCAGCGCGTCGACGGCGGCGTCGCCGCTGCCATAGCGTTTCTTCAGGCCGGTGAGCTTGATCGCGGGCTGGTTCATTCAGCCTCCGATGGCGTCGGCGGGGTCGATGCGCAAGGCCGCGCGGATGGCGATGACGCTGGCCAGCGCGCTGATGCCCATGACGATGAAGAAGCCGCCGATGGCGTCGGCGGGCAGCAGCAGCACGTATTTCGGAAACGCCGGCCCCCACAGCCCGGCGGCGACGCGCCCGACGAGGAAGCCGATCAGGCCGAGGCCGAGCGCCTGTTGCAGGATCATCGCGGCGATGGTGCGGTTCTTCGCGCCGATCAGTTTCAGCACGGCGATCTCGCGCACCTTGGCGAGCGTCATGGTGTAGATGATGAAGGCGATGATCGCGGCGGTGACCAGTGCGAGGATGACGAGGAACATGCCGATCTGCTTCGCCGAGGTGGCGATCAGCTTGGCGACGAGAATCTCTTCCATCTGCGCCCGGGTGTAGACGGTGAGGCGTTTCCAGCGCCGGATCTCGCCCGCGACGACATCCGGATCGGCGCCGGGTGCGAGGCGCACCAGCACGGCATTGACGTTGCGGCTCTGCGTGGCGGCGCCTTGCGCGGCTTCGAGCAGACCGGGCACGCCGGGGCGGTTGAAGGCCGGATTGGCGGCGGTGCGCGCGCGTTCGCTCACCAGTGCGTCGTTGTCCTTGAGGAACTGGATTTCCTGCGCATCCTTGAGCGCGAGGAAGATCATCGGATCGCCGGAGGACGACACCATGCGCCGGGTGAGTCCGACCACCGTGTATTCATGGCGGCGCAGGCGCACGCGTTCGCCGAGCGCAAGCCCGGTGCGCTCGTCGGCGATCGCCTCGTAATGGCCCTGCAGGATCGGCCGGCCGGCGATCAGGCTGGGCGGCGCGCCGGGACGGCCGGGGCGGTCGATATCCATGCCGACGATCATCGTGCGGCTTTCCCGGCCGCCATGGCTCATCTGGATCGTCAGGTAGGCGGCGTTGCCCGTCTCGGCCACGCCCGGCATGCCGGCGATGCCGCGCCAGACGTCGTCGCGCAGGCTGGACGGCTCGGCATACGGCCCGAGCGTGCCCTGCTGCACCACCCACAGGTCGGCGCCGCTGTTGTCGATCAGCACTTGGGCATCGTCCACCATGCCGCGGAACACGCCGGCCATGGTCAGCGTGGTGCCGATCAGCAGGCCGAGACCCAGCCCGGTGAACAGGAACCTGCCCCAGCCGTGAAGGATGTCGCGACCGGCGAGGTTGATCATCGCGCGGGGTTCACCAGTCTGTCGACGACGGTGACGCGCGCGTCCGGCGAGAGCGCCTTGCCGCTATGGACGATCACCGTGTCGCCGGCGGCGAGTCCCGCGCGAATCTCGATCAGTCCGTCGCGGGAAGTTAGACCCGGCGTGACGGCGACGAAGCGCGCGCGCCCATCGGCCGGCGTCCATACCCCCGGCGCGTTGCCCTGCCGCGCGAGCGCGGCGGCGGGAATGGCGAGCCGATGACCGAGCGACGGCAACCTGAGCGTGACTTCCGCCAGCTCGCCGATGGCGAGCTGATCCGGCGGCGCGTCAAGGCTCACGTTGGCGATGCGCTCCTCCGTCACCGCGTCGCCGACCAGATCGACGCGCGCCACCCGGCCAGCGAGGGTTTCGCCCGGCCGCGAACGCAGGACGATGCTGGCGGGCAGATCGGGAGCCAGCCCGTCCGAGCGCCCCTGGTCGATGCGCACCTTGAGCCACAGCGAGGCCGGATCGATCAGCTGCAACACCGACTGGCCGGCCACCACGGTCGAACCCGGCTCGGCAAGGCGGGCGCTGACCACGCCATCCACCGGGCTCGTCAGGCGCAAATGGGCGCGGCTCCTGCCGGTGCCGGCGAGCTCGGATTGCGCGCGCCGCACATCCTCGCGGGCGGCGGAGAGGGCCGCCGCCGCCGCTTCGTGCGCGGCCTGCGCGGCGGCGGCCTCATGCGCCTTGGCGTCGGCGGCCTCCCGACTGACGAAGTTTTTCTTGCGCAAATCGGCGAAACGCGCGGCGCTGGCCTGCGCCAGCGCGGCCCGGCTACGGGCTTCGGACAGCGCGGCCTCCGCCGACCGCACGCGCTGCGCGGCCCCCGCCGCCGCCGCCGTCCCGGCGGCCAACCGCGCATCGAGATCGACCGGGTCCATCTCGGCGAGCAACTGGCCGACCCTGACCGCATCGCCCTGATCGACCAGCACGCGCGCGACGCGTCCGGCCACCGTCGGACCGATGGCATGGGCACGACGCGCCTCGACCGTACCGATGCCGAACAGCGTGCGTTCCAGCGTGGCCTCGGCCGCGACGGCGGTGGTCACCTTGATGGCGGCGAGCGGCCCCTGGGTGGCGACGACCCAGCCGAAACCGGCCAGAAAGAGCGCGCCGAAGGCGCCGAGAAACAGGGTACGACGGGTGGAAGGTTTCATCATGGCCACGGATATAGCACGAATTGGAATATTAGCTGACTCTAATTGTCGGCTGCTTGATTTCGATCAGATCGCCGCCGGAGTTCGTTGGAAATAATGTTTCCGTTTGTTACTCGCGCCGACGCCATGACCTTTCCCGACTTCTTCGCCGCCGCCCCGGTCATCCGCATGCACGACCCGCTCGCCGCCTTCCTCGGCGCGGCGGAGGACGGCGTCATCGACTACCGCTACGAGGACGCCGTACGGCTGGCCGGCCACAGCTGCCCGACGGTCGCTTCCGCTTTCCTGATGACGCGCAGCGCGCTCGCCGCGCTTTATCCGGGCGCCCTGCCGGTGCGCGGCGAGATCCGCGTCGATCTTGCCGAGGCGCGCGATGCCGGTGTCGCGGGCGTGATCGCCAGCATCGCGACGCTGGTCACGGGCGCCACGACGGACAGCGGCTTTCGCGGGCTGGGCGGCCAGTTCAACCGTCGTGACAGGCTCTTCTTCGGACAGCCGCTGACGCACGGCTCGCTGCGCTTCACGCGGCTCGACAGCGGCACGGCGGTAGAAACCGCCGCCGACCTGGCGCGCGTGCCGGGCGATCCGCGCAGCGGCGAACTGATGCCGCTTTGCCTGTCCGGCGCGGCGAGCGACGCGGAGGCGGACGAATTTTGCGCCCTCTGGCAGGCGCGGGTGCGGCGTCTGCTGCTCGAACATGCCGACGACCCGGAGACGATCAGGACATTCGCCGTCCCGCCGGGACTGACTTGCTAGTGCTCCCTGCCGTCCACGCGCGGCGCGAGCAGGAGGGGCGCGAAGCGCCATAGCACGACGCCGAAGCCGGCCAGCCAGCAGGTCGCCGCGAGGTGCAGCCACAGCGCATAGCCGGCCGGATGGAATTGCGGGCCGACGACGCGCGCCGCGAAGCCGGCGAGCATGATCCACAGCACCGCCTTGTCGATGCCGGTGAAGCTCACCGGGCGGCCGGTGTGGCCGTTGGCGATGCGGACGATCATCGCGGGCACCACGGGGCCGATCACGCCGACGGTGAACAGGTGCACGCCGACCGTGCCGACCCAGGGCAGTTCGGCGAAGCGCCCGACGCCCGAGACGAGCAGTTGCGCGACGATGCCCAGATAGCCGAAATACATGATGCCGATGTCGAGCCGCGAGAAGGCCTGGCGCGGATGCCAGTGGCAGAAGCGCTCGATCAGCAGCAGCGCGAGCACCAGTTCGCCCAGCCCCCCGAGCGGCGCGGGCAGCACGTCGGCAAAGACGAGGAGGATGCCCAGCCACTTGATCGGCTGGTCGAGCTTGGGATCGCACAGGATTTCGAGCCGGAAGGCATGGCGCATGAACTGCACCTGCGTGCGTTCCAGCATGACGAGGAAGGCGACGCGGAACAGCGCCAGCGTCATGCCGGCGCCGATGGCGAAGTAGTCGCCCTGCACGATGAGGAACTTGGCGGGCAGGAACAGCGGCAGCACGATCCAGAAGAAGTAGTTGTCGCTCGCGGCGCCGCGCACGCGCTGGAAGAACAGCGTCCACAGCAGCATGGCGGCGACGGCGGTCTGGAACAGGCCGCTCGCCAGCCAGAACAGCGCCGGCGGCCAGTCGGCGCCGAGGCTCATCGCCGCGCGGTCGAGCAGCCAGGCGGCGGCGAGGAAGACCAGCGCGCCGCCGTGCCAGCCGCGCACGCCGACCCAGTTCTTCGAAGCGGTCAGCAGGAAGCCGCCGAGCAGCGCCCAGCCGAAACCGTAGAACATTTCGTGGGCGTGCCAGTGCAGCGGCGGCACGGGGAAAGTCAGCGCCGGCGGGACGGCGCCGGTGAACAGCAGCGACCACCACAGCGGCAGGCTCAGGCCGGCGAGGCAGGTGAGGATGAAGAAGGGGCGGAAGCCGACCGACCAGAGGGGATGCCGCGCGAATTTCATGCGTTGCCCGTCAGTTGCGCATAGAGCAGCGGGAGGCGGTCCGGCAGGTCCTCCGGCTTGCGGACGATGGTGTAGCCGGCCGGGCCGAACAGGTGCGGCAGGTAGCCGGCGCCCTCGCGGTCGATGGTGACGCAGAAGGGTTTGATGCCGGCCTCGCGCGCCTCGCTCAGCGCCATGCGCGTGTCCTCGATGCCGTAGCGGCCTTCGTAGAGGTCGATGTCGTGCGGCTTGCCGTCGGAGAGGATCAGCAGCAGGCGGCGGTTGGCCGGCTGCTTGTCGAGCAGCTGGGTGGCGCGCCGCACCGCCGCGCCGATGCGGGTGTAGTAGCCGGGCTTGAGCGCGGCGATGCGTCCGCGCGCGACGGCGTCGAGCGGCCGCTCGAAGGGCTTGATCTCGTGGAAGCGGACGCAGCTGCGCTTGATCGACGAGAAGCCGTAGAAGGCGAAGGCGTCGCCGGTGGCGGCGAGCGCCTCGCCGAACAGCATCAGGCTGTCGCGGATGACGTCGATGACGCGCTGTTCGTCGTTGGCGTGCGCGTCGGTGGACAGCGAGAGGTCGGCGAGCACGAGGCAGGCGAGGTCGCGCTCGGTGGGGCGGTGGTTCAGGTAGGCGCCGGCGCCGGAGAAGTGCCAGCCGGCGAGGCGGTCGGCGACGATGCGCACGCAGGCGTCGATGTCGAGCTCGGTGCCGTCGGGCTGCGCCTTCTGCCAGCGGCGCACCGGCGCGAGTGCGGCGAACTGGCTCTTCAGCTTGCGCGCATGGCGGCGCAGGCGCTCCGGCAGCGGCTGCGGCTCGGATTCGCGCGCCACCATCGTTTGCAGGCGGCAAAAGCCGGGCTTCATGGCGCGGCGCTTCCAGTCCCACTCCGGCAGCGGAATGCCGGGACCGAGCACGATGTCGTCCTCGCCGGCGGCCGGCAGGTCGAGGTCGAAGCGCACCTTGGAGGCCACGCGCTGTTCGCTCTCGGCCAGCGTCAGCTTTTCCATCGACTCGGCGGCCCGGCCGGCATCCGGATTCGGGTCGTCGTCGAGCGCGCGGTTCACCTTCAAATATTCGGCCCAGGACAGCAGGCTCTCGGCGCGAAACAGCAGGATCATCGGCGATTCGTTTTCCGGCATCTCGGTGCGCTCGGCCTGGTAGCGCTTGTTCTCGGCCTGCGCCTCCCGCGGCTGCTCGCCCTCCTCCGACTCGGCCGCGCTGGCGCGCCGGCTCGCCGTCGCGCCCGCCGGCGGGGCGGGATACAGCCACAGCGGCACGGGCTGCACGGGCCTGGCCCTGCCCCGCGTCAGCGGCGGCAGGGCCGCGACGCTGCCGGGCTCAAGCAGGGCCTGGCGCACGGCACGCTCCTGGGCAGCCTCGTCGGCGGGCAATTTTTCCGGCGGGATGCGCTCGGCCAGCAAGGCGTCGACGAGCCGCCGGTAACGCGCCGTCAGGCCGGGATATCTTTGCAGCGTGGCCCAGCTGGCGAACTGGTTGCGCACGACCCACTCGTCGGCATACGCGTCGAGGGCCGGGCCGGCGCTGGCGGCCAGCGCGGCAAGCCAGACGTAGAGATCGCGATTGAGCGCCGGCGTCGGAAACACGGCCACCCTGGGCGGCAGGCGCAGGGTTTCCATGTCGAGCGCCGCATGCGCGACGCGTTCGTTCGTGCCGGCCATGCGCTGTAGCAGGCGCAGCCGCGCGCCATGCGTGGTGTCGGCGGCGGCGGCGACGCGCAGGCCGGGGTCGCCGCCCAGCGCGCGAAACAGCACGCCGAGCGTCTTTTCGATGTCCTTGAGCTGGACGGCCGCCGCCGGATGGTCGCGCCGCGCCGTCTGCGTGATCCAGCGATCCCAGATGCCGCCGATCCACTCTTCCATTCAGGCGCACTCCCGGCCGCGCGGGCCGATCCACGGATACACCCAGGGCTTGCCCGCCATGGCCTTCGCCAGACCGAGCATGCCGAGCAGGATCAGCGTGGAATGCACGCAAGTGAAATACATGATGACGAAGACCCAGGTCCACTCCCAGTCCCAGCCGAAAAACAGCAGGAAGGCGGCGCAGGCGACGACGATCAGCGCCCCGCCCCACAGGCTGACGAAAAAGGTCTGGTCGAGATGGCAGCGCGCCAGCGGCGGGGCGTCCCGCCGGCGCTTGAGCCACAGCCAGGCGAGGACAAGGAAGGCGAGGCCGGGGGCGAGCATCAGATTGACGAGGAACAGCGTCTCGGCCGTGACCGCCAGCGACTGGCCGGGAGTCCGCTCGGCGTTCATTTGCCCTTATTTTCCAAAGGTGGCGAGCACGACCTCGTCGAGCGCGGCGGCGACTTCGAGGTCGTCGGTGAGCGCCTCGACCAGCGCCGAGCGGCAGGCCGCCACCGGGTCGAGGCCGTCGCGGATCAGGATGGCGGCGTAGACGAGCAGGCGCGTGCTGGCGACCTCCTCCAGGTCCACGTCCTTGAGCGCGCGCAGGCTGCGGCCGATATTGACGAGCCGCTTCGCGGTCATCTCGTCGCAGCCGGTCTCGCCGATCAGCACGCTTTCCTCGCGCGCCGCATCGGGAAAATCGAAGCGCAGCGCGAGGAAGCGCTGACGCGTCGAGGGCTTCATGCCCTTGAGGAAGTTCTGGTAGCCGGGGTTGTAGGAGACCACCAGCATGAAGTTGTCGGGCGCGTGCAGCACCTCGCCGGTGCGGTCGATCGGCAGGACGCGGCGGTGGTCGGCGAGCGGGTGGATCACCACGGTGGTGTCCTTGCGCGCCTCGACGACTTCGTCGAGGTAGCAGATGCCGCCTTCGCGCACGGCGCGCGTCAGCGGACCGTCCGACCAGTAGGTAGCACCGTCGCCGATCAGGTGGCGGCCGACCAGGTCGGCTGCGGTCAGGTCGTCGTGGCAGGCCACGGTGTAGAGCGGCAGGTTCAGCTTCGCCGCCATGTAGGCGACGAAGCGCGTCTTGCCGACGCCGGTCGGGCCCTTGATCAGCACCGGCAGATGGTTGCGGTGCGCGTGCTCGAACAGGTCGATCTCGTTGCCGGCGGGTTCGTAGAAGGGCAGTGCGTCGGGCGTTGCGGTCATTTCAGTCCAAGCCAGTAAGCTAGCAGGATGACGGCGAGCGTCAGGAGCAGCCAGCCTAGCACGAGCGCGCGCCAGAGAAACTTGACGCGCCGCAAGGCCATGAAGTCCTGGACGATCATCCAGCCCTTGATGGCCGAAATCACCAGCACGGCGAAGACCATGCCGACGCCCATGTGCCCGCTCTTGCCGATGAGCCAGGTGAGCACCGTCGCCACCATCAGGGCGACCCAGATGACATTGAGGATGTGCGTGTTCATCGCATCACGTAAACGAGGGGGAACAGGATGATCCAGACCAGGTCGACCATGTGCCAGTAGCTCGCCCCGGTCTCCATGCCGTGGTGGTCGTTGGCCGAGTAGCCGCCGGCATGGGCCTTCTTCCAGACGAAGGCGAGAATCGCCATGCCCAGCACGACGTGCATGGCGTGGAACATCGTCAGCGCGATGTAGAAGGTATAGAAGAGATTGGTATCGAGGTTGATGCCCAGCGCGAACTTGGCGCCGTATTCGAAATACTTGACGATCAGGAAGCCGATGCCGGTCAGGATCGCGGCCAGCAGCCAGTGGCTGCTGGCGCGGCAGCGGTTGCGCTTGACCGCCGCGACGGCGCGCGCGACGCACCAGCTGCCGGTGATCAGCAGCAGGGTGTTGATCATGCCGGCGTCGCTGTCCAGCGTGCGCTGCATCTCGTTGAACAGTTCGAGGTGCTTGAGCCGCGTGAAGGCATAGGCGGCGAACAGCACGAAAAAAGCCGACAGCTCGGCGAGGATGAAGACCCAGATGGCGAGATCGCCGGGCGGATAGGGATGCGGCTTGTGGCCGCCGGGATGGGCGGCAGTGCTTGCGTTCATGTCAGGGTCGGGATGCTTTTGTTTCGGCGAATATCAGCGAAAACAGATATTCGCGCCTTGACATGAAACAAGCCGCGTCCAGCCAGCGTGGCTGGCAGCCCGAAATCAGTAGACCGTGAACAGCCTTTCGAACTGGGCGGTATCGATCACCTGCCGGACATGGCCGTGGGCACCGGCCAGGCTCACGCTCTTGTCGAGCTTGCGGGCCTTGTCGCGCATCATCAGCAGCATGCCGAGCGCCGAACTGTCGATGTAGTCGAGTCCGCCCATGTCCACCCGGATTTCCGGCGTTTCCGCCCTGGCGATGGCCTCTTCGGCGCGCGCCATGAAATCGTTGCGCGTCGAAAAGTCGAAATGCCCGCCCAGCCGCATCACCAGTGTCCCGCCTGTCGCCGACAATTCGATTTGCATGCCCGTCGTCTCCCGAACCGATCAGATCTCCACCATAGCATAACCCGCCTACATTTCCACTGTAAGACGGCCGGCGCCGGCCCCTCAATCGGCCTTGGGCGGACGATGCGGGCAATCCTTCTTCAGGCAGTCGACGTAGAGGTAGAGGGCATGCTCGACGACGGCGAAGCCGCGCTCCTTGGCCACCTTGTTCTGGCGACGCTCGATCTCGGGATCGGCGAATTCCTCGACACGGCCGCACTGCAGGCAGACCAGATGATCGTGATGCTTGCCGTCGTTGAGCTCGAACACCGCCTTGCCCGACTCGAAGTGGTGGCGTTCGAGCAGGCCGGCCTGCTCGAACTGCGTCAGCACCCGGTAAACGGTGGCGAGACCGATGTCGAAATCCTCCGCCAGCAGCTGGCGATAGACATCCTCGGCGGTCAGATGCCGCGTACTCGACTTGCGGAACAGGTCGAGGATGGTCATGCGCGGCACGGTGGCCTTGAGGCCGATGCTTTTGAGTTCTGCTGGATCAGACATGGACATGGAGCGGATTGGTGGACCGGTCGAAGCCGACGAATGCGTATGATATAGTTTTCAGCGCTGTTTCACCCCCGTCCTCTCAACCCTGCCCGCCCAGACATGCGTCCGCACATCCTGATCCTGAGCCTGCCGTTGCTGGCCGCCTGTTCCAGCTCCCCTGAGGTCACCTCGATGCTTTCCCCCTATCGCATCGACGTCCGCCAGGGCAACTACGTCACGCAGGAGATGATGGCCAATCTGAGGCCGGGCATGACCCGCGACCAGGTGCGCTTCGCGCTCGGCACCCCGCTGGTGGCCGACCTGTTCCACGCCGATCGCTGGGATTACGTCTATCGCTTCCAGCCGGGACGCGGCGAGGTGCAACTGCGCCGCCTGGTGGTGTTCTTCGAGGACGGCAAGCTGGCGCGCGTGGGCGGCGACGTGGTCGCCGCGACCGAGGCGGATGCACCCGCCGCGGCGACGGCGACGACCGCGCGCGTCGTCGAAGTGCCGGCCGAACCCAAGAAAGACTGAGAATGGAAAAGATTCGCTACGCGATCGCCGGAGCCGGCGGCCGCATGGGCCGCATGCTGATCGAGGCGGTGGAGGCCGCGGCGGACGCCGAGCTGGCCTCCGCCTTCGACATCGACGCCGACGTCGATGCCGCGCTGAAGGACGCCGATTGCCTGATCGACTTCACCCGGCCCGAGGGCACCCTCAAGCATCTGGAAATCTGCCGCCGGCGCGGCGTGCACATGGTGATCGGCACCACCGGCTTCTCCGCCGGGCAAAAGCAGCAGATCGAGGCGGCCGCGCGCGACATTCCCATCGTCTTCGCGCCCAACATGGCGGTCGGCGTCAATGCGGTCTTCAAGCTGCTCGACGTCGCCGCGCGCATCCTCAACGAGGGCTACGACGTCGAGGTCATCGAGGCGCACCACCGCCACAAGATCGACGCCCCCTCCGGCACCGCGCTGCGCATGGGCGAAGTAGTCGCCGCCGCGCTGGGCCGCGACCTCGCCGACTGCGCCATTTACGGCCGCGAGGGCCACACGGGCGAGCGGCCGGCCACGCAGATCGGCTTTTCCACCATCCGCGGCGGCGACATCGTCGGCGACCACACCGTGCTGTTCGCCGGCACCGGCGAGCGCATCGAGATCACCCACAAGTCGGCCAGCCGCATGTCCTACGCGCTGGGCAGCCTGCGCGCCGCGCGCTTCCTGCGCGGCCATGCCAATGGTCTTTTCGACATGCAGGACGTGCTGGGATTGCGCTAATCGGCTAGAATGGCGCGGTTTGGCCAACGCTCTGGTTTACCAGAGCTTGTTGCGCCGCAATAACCGCTCAGGAGCCCGATTTTGACCGCATTCCCGTCCGCCTTGCTTGCCCTCGCCGACGGGACGGTGTTTCGGGGCAAGGGCATAGGCGCCACAGGATCGAGCGTCGGCGAGGTGGTGTTCAACACCGCCATGACCGGCTATCAGGAAATCCTCACCGATCCATCCTATACCCGCCAGATCGTCACCCTCACCTACCCGCACATCGGCAACACCGGCGTCAATCGCGAAGACTGCGAAGCCGGACGCATCCATGCCGCCGGCTTGGTGATCCGCGACCTGCCGCTGCTTGCCTCGAACTTCCGTTCCGAACAGACCCTTTCCGACTACCTGCGCGCCGAAAACATCGTCGGCATCGCCGACATCGACACGCGCAAACTGACCCGCATCCTGCGCGAGAAGGGGGCACAGGCCGGCTGCCTGATGGCTGGCGAGAATCCCGATGCGGATGCCGCCATTGCCCAGGCGCGCGCCTTCCCCGGCCTCGCCGGCATGGACCTCGCCAAGGTGGTCACGGTCGACAAGCCCTATGCGTGGACCGAAGGCGAATGGCGCCTCGGCAAGGGTTACTTACCCCCAGCCAAGGCAAAGTTTCATGTCGTTGCCTACGACTTCGGCGTCAAGCGCAACATCCTGCGCATGCTGGCCGAACGCGGCTGCAAACTGACTGTCGTCCCGGCGCAGACATCTGCCGCCGACGTGCTGGCGCTGAATCCGGACGGCGTGTTCCTGTCGAACGGTCCCGGCGATCCGGAGCCCTGCGATTATGCGATCCGCGCCATTCGTGAATTTCTCGACCGCAAACTGCCGACCTTCGGCATCTGCCTCGGCCACCAGCTCATGGCGCTGGCCGGCGGCGGCAGGACGCTGAAGATGAAGTTCGGCCACCATGGCGCCAACCATCCGGTCAAGGATCTCGAATCCGGCCAGGTGCTGATCACCAGTCAGAATCACGGCTTCGCCGCCGATCCGGCGACGCTGCCCGCCAACGTCAAGGTCACGCACGTCTCGCTGTTCGACGGCAGCCTGCAGGGGCTGGCCTGGACCGACCGCCCCGCGCTGTGCTTCCAGGGCCACCCCGAAGCGAGCCCCGGCCCGCACGACGTGTCCTACCTGTTCGACCGCTTCATCAGGATGATGGAGCAGAAAAATGCCTAAAAGAACCGACATCCACTCCATCCTCATCATCGGCGCCGGTCCGATCATCATCGGCCAGGCCTGCGAGTTCGACTACTCCGGCGCCCAGGCCTGCAAGGCCCTGCGCGAAGAGGGCTACAAGGTCATCCTCGTCAACTCCAACCCGGCGACGATCATGACCGACCCCAACATGGCGGACGTGACCTACATCGAGCCGATCACCTGGCAGGTGCTGGAAAACATCATCGCCAAGGAAAAGCCGGACGCGATCCTGCCGACCATGGGCGGCCAGACCGCGCTCAACTGCGCGCTCGACCTCGCCCGGCACGGCGTGCTGGAAAAATACGGCGTCGAGATGATCGGCGCCTCGCGCGAGGCGATCGACAAGGCAGAGGACCGCGAGAAGTTCAAGCAGGCCATGACCCGGATCGGCCTCGGCTCGGCGCGCTCCGGCATCGCCCACAGCATGGAAGAGGCGCAGCAGGTGCAGAGCGTCGTGGGCTTCCCGACCATCATCCGTCCCTCCTTCACCATGGGCGGCTCGGGCGGCGGCATCGCCTACAACCAGGAAGAGTTCGTCGAGATCTGCAAGCGCGGCCTCGAAGCCTCGCCGACCAGGGAACTGCTGATCGAGGAATCGCTGCTCGGCTGGAAAGAGTTCGAGATGGAGGTGGTGCGCGACCGCAAGGACAACTGCATCATCATCTGCTCGATCGAGAACCTCGACCCGATGGGCGTGCACACCGGCGATTCGATCACCGTCGCGCCGGCGCAGACGCTGACCGACAAGGAATACCAGATCATGCGCAACGCCAGCATCGCGGTGCTGCGCGAGATCGGCGTCGATACCGGCGGCTCGAACGTCCAGTTCGCGATCAACCCGCAGGACGGACGCATGATCGTGATCGAGATGAACCCGCGCGTCTCGCGCTCCTCGGCGCTGGCCTCGAAGGCCACCGGCTTCCCGATCGCCAAGGTGGCGGCAAAGCTGGCGGTCGGCTACACGCTCGACGAACTGAAGAACGACATCACCGGCGGCGCCACGCCCGCCTCCTTCGAGCCTGCGATCGACTACGTCGTCACCAAGGTGCCGCGCTTCGCCTTCGAGAAGTTCCCGCAGGCCGACAGCCGCCTGACGACGCAGATGAAATCGGTGGGCGAAGTGATGGCCATCGGTCGCAGCTTCCAGGAATCCCTGCAGAAGGCGCTGCGCGGCCTCGAGGTCAGCGTCTACGGCCTCGACGAAGTCGATGCCGACCGCGCCGAAATCGAACACGAACTCGCCAACCCCGGCGCGCAGCGCATGTGGTATCTCGGCCAGGCCTTCCGCGACGGCTATTCGCTGCAGGACGTGTTCGCGCTGACGAAAATCGACCCCTGGTTCCTCGTGCAGATCGAGGACATCGTCCGGACCGAAGCCTGGCTGGCCACCCGCAAGCTGTTCGACCTCGACGCCGCCGCCATGCGCGACCTGAAGCGCAAGGGCTTCTCCGACCGCCGCATCGCGACGCTGGTCGGCGCGAAAGTCAGCCCCGGCGACACGGTGACGGAAACCACCGCGCGCGAATACCGCCAGAAGCTCGGCGTGCGCCCGGTGTTCAAGCGCGTCGATACCTGCGCCGCCGAGTTCGCCACCTCCACCGCCTACATGTATTCGACCTACGAGGACGAGTGCGAATCGCGTCCCTCCGACAAAAGGAAGATCATGGTGCTCGGCGGCGGTCCGAACCGCATCGGCCAGGGCATCGAGTTCGACTACTGCTGCGTCCACGCCGCCCTCGCCATGCGCGAGGATGGCTACGAGACCATCATGGTCAACTGCAACCCCGAGACCGTGTCGACCGACTATGACACCTCGGACCGGCTCTACTTCGAGCCGCTGACGCTCGAAGACATCCTTGAAGTCGTGCATATCGAAAAGCCGGTCGGCGTGATCGTGCAATTCGGCGGCCAGACGCCGCTGAAGCGCGCACGCGACCTCGAAGCCAACGGCGTGCCGATCATCGGCACCAGCCCGGACATGATCGACGCCGCCGAGGACCGCGAGCGCTTCCAGAAGCTGCTGCACGACCTCGGCCTCAAGCAGCCGCCCAACCGCACCGCGCGCACCGAGCCGGACGCGATCCGCCTCGCCGCCGAGATCGGCTACCCGCTGGTGGTACGCCCCTCCTACGTGCTGGGCGGCCGCGCGATGGAAATCGTGCATGAGGAAAAGGACCTCGAACGCTACATGCGCGACGCGGTGAAGGTCTCGAACGATTCGCCTGTGCTGCTCGACCGCTTTCTCAACGACGCCACCGAAGTGGACGTCGATGCCCTGTGCGACGGCAAGCAGGTCATCATCGGCGGCATCATGGAACACATCGAACAGGCCGGCGTCCATTCCGGCGACTCGGCGTGTTCGCTGCCGCCCTTCACGCTGTCGCCGGCCATCCAGGACGAACTGCGCCGCCAGACCGAGATGATGGCCCGGGGCCTCAATGTCGTCGGCCTGATGAACGTGCAGTTCGCCATCCAGAAGACGCCGGCAGGCCAGCAGGACATCGTCTACGTGCTCGAAGTGAATCCGCGCGCCTCGCGCACCGTGCCCTTCGTCTCCAAGGCCACCGGCCTGCCGCTGGCCAAGATCGCCGCGCGCTGCATGGCCGGCCGCAGCCTGGCCGACCAGGGCGTGACGAAGGAAGTGATCCCGCCCTACTTCTCGGTCAAGGAAGCCGTCTTCCCCTTCGCCAAGTTCCCGGGCGTCGACACCCTGCTCGGCCCGGAAATGAAATCGACCGGCGAGGTCATGGGCGTCGGCCGCACTTTCGGCGAAGCCTTCGTCAAGTCGCAGATCGCCGCCAGCACCCGCCTGCCGGCGGCCGGCCGCGCGCTGATCACCGTCAAGTCCGCCGACAAGCTGAAGGCGGTCGAAGTCGCGCGCCTGCTGCACGAACTGGGCTTCACGCTGCTGGCGACCAGCGGCACCGCCGCCGCCATCGAGGCCGCCGGCATCCCGATCGCCAGGGTGAACAAGGTCAATGAAGGCCGCCCGCACATCGTCGACATGATCAAGAACAACGAGATCGTGCTGATCGTGAACACCGTCGACGAAAAGCGCACCGCCATCGCCGACTCGCGCTCGATCCGCACCTCGGCCCTGTCGCAGAAGATCACGCTGTTCACGACCATCGAGGGGGCGCGCGCCGCCTGCGTCGGCATGCAGCATTCCGGCCTGGAAACCTATTCGATCCAACAGCTCCATGCCGAGCTCGAAGGAGCCCTGGAATGAGCGGCAAGGTCCCCATCACCCTGCGTGGCGCCGAGTTGCTCAAGACCGAACTGCACCGCCTGAAAACCGTCGAGCGGCCCGCCGTCATCGCGGCGATCGCCGAGGCGCGCTCGCACGGCGACCTGTCGGAAAACGCCGAATACGATGCCGCCAAGGAACGCCAGGGCTTCATCGAAGGCCGCATCGCCGAGGTCGAAGGCAAGCTGGGCAACGCCCAGATCATCGACCCGCGCGCGCTCGACGCCGACGGCCGCGTCGTCTTCGGCGCGACCGTCGAACTCGAGGACGTCGACGCAGGCCAGACCGTGACCTACCAGATCGTCGGCGACGACGAAGCCGACCTCAAGCAGAACAAGATCTCGCTCAACTCGCCGGTCGCGCGCGCGCTGATCAGCAAATTCGCCGGCGACGTCGTCGAGGTGCAAACCCCCGGCGGCCGCCGCGAATACGAAATCCTCGACGTCCGCTACGAGTAGGGGCCGTCAGCCCCGCCGCCAGGTCGTGCCGCCCGGCCCGTCCTCGAGGACGATGCCCGCCGCCTTGAGTTCGTCGCGGATGCGGTCGGCCTCGGCGTAGTTCCTCGCCTGCTTCGCCGCGTTGCGGGCGCTGACTTTCGCGTCGATGTCGGCCGGAGTCAGACCTGCGCCCGCGGCGGGGCCGGCCTGGAGGAATCCGACCGGGTCGCGCTGCAGCAGGCCCAGCACGGCGCCGAGGCCCTTGAGCTGGGCGGCGACTTTCGGGTCCCGGGTGCGGTTCAGTTCGTTGGCGAGGTCGAACAGCACGGCGACCGCCTCCGGCGTGGCGAAATCGTCGTCCATCGCCTCGCGGAAGTGGCAGGCATGGGCTTCGTCCCAGTCGATCGCCGCCGGGGCGTCGTGGCCCTTCAATGCCGTGTAGAGCCGCGCGAGCGCGGCGCGCGCGTCGTCGAGGTGGCCGTCGGAGTAGTTGAGCGGACTGCGGTAGTGGGCGCGCAGGATGAAGAAGCGCACCACCTCGGGATCGTATTTCTTCAGGATGTCGCGGATGGTGAAGAAGTTGCCGAGCGACTTCGACATCTTTTCGTCGTCCACGCGGACGAAGCCGTTGTGCATCCAGTAGTTGACGAAGGTGTTGCCGTGCGCGCCTTCCGACTGGGCGATTTCGTTCTCGTGGTGGGGGAATTGCAGGTCCTGGCCGCCGCCGTGGATGTCGAAGTGGTCGCCGAGCAGTTGCGAGCTCATCGCCGAGCACTCGATGTGCCAGCCGGGCCGGCCGGTGCCCCACGTCGATTCCCACTTCACCTCGTCCGGCTCCTCGGGCTTGGCGTGCTTCCACAGCACGAAGTCAAGCGGATCGTGTTTGCCCGCGGCGACATCGACGCGCTCGCCGGCGCGCAGGTCGTCGAGCGACTTGCCCGAGAGCTTGCCGTAGCCGGAGAAATTGCGCACCGCGTAGCAGACGTCGCGGTTGGCGGCGACGTAGGCGTAGCCCTTGCGTTCCAGCTTGCCGATCAGATCGAGCATCTGCGGCACGTATTCGGTGGCGCGCGGCTCGTGGTCGGGACGCAGCACGCCGAGGGCATCGGCATCTTCGTGCATGGCGGCGATGAAGCGGTCGGTCAGCGCGCGCACGGTTTCATGGTTCTCGGCGGCGCGCTTGATGATCTTGTCGTCGATATCGGTGATATTGCGCACGTAGGTGACCTGGAGACCGCTGGCCCGCAGCCAGCGCGTCACCATGTCGAATACGACCATGACGCGACCGTGTCCGAGGTGGCAGTAGTCATACACCGTCATGCCGCAGACGTAAAGCCGCACCTTGCCGGGCTCGATGGGGATGAACTCCTGGGTGCTGCGCGTGAGGGAATTGTGGATTTTCAGCATGGAAACAAATCTGCCGTGACGGGAACAAAATGGGGATGGAAAGGCGTCGTATTGGGGCTTTCGCACGGGCCGGAAAAGAGTGCCGGACCGCGCATCTTTGTTAGAATCATACGTTGAAAATTTCCCCTGAAACCAAGACAGCATGGCTATTTTCCCCGCTTTTCCGTCGCGCCTCGGCGCGCGGGTGCTTGCCCTGATCGTCGGCATCGCGGCATGCGGCGCGGCGCTGCCCGTGCGCGCCGACGGCCTCGATGAAGCCAACCGGCTGTTCAAGGCGGGGCAGCACGACAAGGCGCTGGAGCAGGTCGAGCGCCATCTCGCGGCCAAGCCGAAGGATGCGCAGGGCCGCTTCCTCAAGGGCATCATCCTGACCGGCCTCAACCGCCAGGGCGACGCGATCGCCGTCTTCCAGAAGCTGGCACAGGACTATCCCAGCCTGCCCGAACCGCACAACAACCTCGCGGTGATCTACGCCCAGCAGAACCAGTTCGAGAAGGCGAAGGAAGAACTGGAAAAGGCGATCCGCACCCATCCGGCCTATGCCACCGCGCACGAGAACCTCGGCGACATCTATTCGCGCCTGGCGAGCCAGGCCTATGGCAAGGCCCTGCAATTCGATTCCGGCAACGCCTCGGCGCAGACAAAGCTCGCGATGATCAACGACTTGGTCGGCGCGGGCGGGAAAGTCAGCGTCGGCGGGACGGCGCCGACTGTCAGCGCCGGCGGGACGGCGCCGGTCGTCGTGACCAAACCCGCCACGCCCCCCGCGCCGGTCGTCGTCGCGAGCGCCCCCGCGCCATCCCCGGTGCCCCCCCCGCCTCCCGCCGCGCCGCCGAAGCCGGCCGAAGCCAAGCCGCAGGCGGCAATCGCGCCCGCCGCGCCGCCCAAGCCGGTCGAACCGCCCAAGCCTCCCGCCAGCATCGACACCGACGTCGCGGCGGCGGTGGATGGCTGGCTGGCCGCCTGGTCGAGGAAGGACGTCAAGGCCTATCTCGCCCACTATGCCCAGGACTTTCAGGTGCCCGGCGGCCAGTCGCGCAAGGCTTGGGAGGCCGAGCGCGCCCGCCGCATCGACAAGCCCGGCAGGATCGCCGTCGGCCGCGACAAGCTGAGCATCCAGTCCGAAGGCGGCGACAAGGCCGTGGTGCGTTTCCGCCAGAGCTACAAATCGGCTGGCTTCAGTTCTAACTCGACCAAAACGCTCGTCATGGTGCGACAGGGCGGCAAATGGCTGATCCAGCAGGAGCGGGTGGGCGGATGAGCAAGCTCGCGCATGCCCTGCTGTTCGCGCTGGCGCTGGCCGGCGCCACTGCCGCCGCTGCCGGCGATGCCGTGCCGCGTTATACCGACTCGGGGCCGGAGCCGCTGCTGGCCCGCGTCTTCGAGCAGATCGAGCAGAACCGCTGGGAAGCGGCCCTGAGCGAGACCGAGGCGCTCGTCAAGGCTTACCCGAAATTCCGCCTCGGCCACCTGATCAAGGGCGACCTGCTGCTCGCCCGCACGCGCCCCCTGAAGAGCTTCGGCGAAGGCGGCGGCAAGGCTGCCGTCGCGCAGGTCGCCGACCTGCGCGAGGAGGCCATCGCCCGCCTGCGCGCCTACAAGAACAAGCCGGCCGAAACGCAGGTGCCGCGCTACCTGCTGCAACTGCGCCCCGACCAGAAGAACGCGGTGGTCGTCGACACCCAGAAGGCACGCCTCTACCTCTACCAGAACGATTCGGACAATGGCGGCCCGCCGCGCTTCGTCGCCGACTACTACATCTCCCACGGCAAGCTCGGCGCCGAGAAGTTCAAGGAAGGCGACAAGAAAACCCCGGTGGGGGTCTATCACGTCACGTCGACCATCCCGCGCCAGAAGCTCACCGACTTCTACGGTACCGGCGCCTTCCCGATCAACTATCCCAACGAATGGGACAAGAAGATGGGACGCAACGGCCATGGCATCTGGCTGCACGGCACGCCGTCCGATACCTTCTCGCGCCCGCCCAAGGCCTCGGACGGTTGCGTCGTGCTCGCCAACGCCGACCTCGACGCGCTGGCGAAGAATTTGCAGGTCGGCACCACGCCGGTCATCATCAGCAACAGCATCGAGTGGCTCTCGCTCGACGACTGGCAGGCCGAACGCAAGGCGCTGCTGGGCATGATCGACGCATGGCGCCGCGACTGGGAAAGCCTCGACATCGACCGCTACGCCCGTCATTACGCGCGCGACTTTGCCAGCGACGGCAAGGATCTTGCCGCCTGGATCGAACAGAAGAAGAAGGTCAACGCCGCCAAGCAGTGGATCAAGGTCGCCACCGAAAACGTCAGCATGTTCCGCAATCCGGGCAAGGACGAATACGTGGTCGTCACCTTCGAGCAGGACTACCAGAGCAGCAACCTGTCCAACCGGATGCAGAAGCGCCAATACTGGATCAAGGAAGACGGCCGCTGGAAGATCGCCTTCGAAGGCGCCGCCTGATCCTCTCCTTTCCTTTTCGGAGTCGCCAATGAAGTCACTGCTCACCCTGTTCCTCGCCCTGTGCCTGTCCTCCGCCTGGGCGGCCAATCCGCAGGTGGAACTGAAGACCAGCCACGGCGCCATCGTTCTCGAACTCGACGCCGCGAAGGCGCCCAAGACTGTCGAGAACTTCCTGCAATACGTCCGGGACGGCTTCTACGACGGTACCGTGTTCCATCGTGTCATCGACGGCTTCATGATCCAGGGCGGCGGTTTCACCTCCGACCTGAAGCAGAAGGACACGCGCGCCCCGATCGCCAACGAGGCGAAGAACGGCCTGAGGAACACCATCGGCAGCATCGCCATGGCGCGCACCGCCGACCCGCACTCGGCGTCCGCGCAATTCTTCATCAACCTCGTCGACAATGCCCCGCTCGACTATCCCTCGCGCGACGGCTGGGGCTACGCGGTGTTCGGCCGCGTCGTCCAGGGCCTTGACGTCGTGCGAAAGATCGGCAAGGTCGCCACGGGCAATGCCGGCTTCCACCAGAACGTCCCCGTCACGCCGGTGGTCATCGAATCGGCCAAACTCGTCACTCCCAAGGAAACCCCGAAATGATCAAGCTCACCACCACCCACGGCGCCATCGTCCTCGAACTCGACGCCGAAAGGGCGCCCAAGACGGCCGCGAACTTCCTCGCCTACGTCGAGTCCGGCCACTATGACGGCACCATCTTCCACCGCGTCATCGACGGCTTCATGATCCAGGGTGGCGGCATGGGCGCCGGCATGAAGGAAAAGGGCACCAATGCCCCGATCGAAAACGAGGCGGCCAACGGTCTCAAGAACGACCGCGGCACCATCGCCATGGCGCGCACCTCCGATCCGCATTCGGCCACCGCGCAGTTCTTCATCAACGTCGCCGACAACGACTTCCTCAACCACCGTGCACCGTCCGGCCAGGGCTGGGGCTACTGCGTGTTCGGCAAGGTGGTCGAGGGCATGGACGTCGTCGACAAGATCAAGGGCGTCAAGACCGGCAACAAGGGCTTCCATCAGGACGTGCCGGTCGAGGACGTCGTGATCGAAAAGGCCGAGGTCGTCTAAATGCCCGGCGGCGGGTCGGAACTTTTCATTTCCGACCTGCATCTCTCGGCGCACGAGCCCGCCACGGCCGGGCGCTTTCTCGCCTTCCTCGCCGGCCCCGCCCGCGCCGCGGCCCGCCTGACGATCCTCGGCGACCTGTTCGACTACTGGGCGGGCGACGACGACCTGTCCGATCCATTCAGCGCCCGCATCGTCGCCGCGCTGCGTGACGCCAGCGACGCCGGTCTTGCCATCGACTTCATGGCCGGCAACCGTGATTTCCTCGCCGGCGACGCCTTCGCCGCCGCCGCCGGGCTGACGCTGCTGCCCGACCCCAGCATGCGCGCGATCGGCGGCATCCCCACCCTGCTCATGCACGGCGACACGCTGTGCACCAACGATGCCGACTACCAGCGCTTCCGCGCGCAGGTGCGCGCCCCCGCGTGGCGCGCCGCCTTTCTCGCGCGGCCGCTGGCGGAACGCAAGCGCGAGATCGAGGCGCTGCGCGCCCGCAGCGAAGCGGAAAAGCGCATCAAGCCGATGGCGCTCATGGACGTGAACCCGGATGCCGTGCTCGCCGCGTTGCGCGCGCACGGCGCGCGGGCGCTGATCCATGGCCACACGCACCGGCAGGGCCGGCACGCGCATGTGCTCGACGGCCTTGCCTGCCCGCGCTGGGTGCTGGGCGACTGGGGGCCGGAGCGCGGCGCCGCCCTCGTCGCGGACGCCGCCGGCTGGCGCTTCACCGGCTAGCGTTTCTCCTTCTTGTAGCCGCCCGCCGCCTTGGCGAACGGCTTGCCGGCCGGCGCGCGACGCGGCGGCTTGTCGGAAAAGTCAGTCCGCGCGGGACGGCGCGGACGCTCCGCGCCAGCCTCCCGGGGACGACTGCCACGCGGCCGGTCCCCTTCGCCGGGCGCGGCCGTCCGGATGCGCAGCGGCAACTGGCGCACGCGCGTGCGCTTGAGCACGTCGAGAATCTCCGGCGGCAGTTCCGGCAGTTCCACCGTGCTGTAGTCGTCGAAGAGGTTGATCTGGCCGATCAGCTTGCCGTCGATGCCGCCCTCGTTGGCGATGGCGCCGACGATTTCCTTCGGTAGCGCGCCCTGGTTCTTGCCCACCTCGATGCGGTAGCGCACCAGCGGCGCATTGCCGAAGTCGCGCGGCGCGGGTCGCTCCCCGCGCTCCTTGCGCTCGGGGCGCTCGGCACGTTCGAAGGAGGGCTCGCGCTCCGCCCGCACCGGACGCTCCGGCAACGCCGGCACTTCGCCGCCTTCCGGCTGGAGCGGCCGCTCGCGCTGGGCCAGGAAGGCCAGCGCCGCGGCGATCTGGCGCGTCGCGAGGTTCTCCTCGCTCTCCATGCGCCGCACCACCTCGAAGAAGAAATCGAGGTTCTCCTCGGCCAGCACGTCCATGATCTGCTGCTTGAATTGCGCGACGCGCCGCTCGGCCACCTCGCCGCGCGTCGGCAGCGCGATCGGTTCGATCGGCTGGCGCGTCGCGCGCTCGATGGCCTTGAGCATCCGCATCTCGCGCGGCGCGACGAACAGGATCGCCACGCCCGCGCGCCCGGCGCGCCCGGTGCGGCCGATGCGATGCACGTAGGCCTCGGTGTCGTAGGGCACGTCGTAGTTGATGACGTGGCTGACGCGCGGCACGTCGATGCCGCGCGCCGCGACGTCGGTGGCCACGACGATGTCGAGGCTGCCGCTCTTGAGGCGCTCGATCACCTGCTCGCGCAGGCCCTGGGTCATGTCGCCATTCAGGGCCGCCGCCTCGTAGCCGCGCGCCTCCAGCTTGTCGGCCAGTTCGACGGTCGCCGTCTTGGTGCGCACGAAGATGATGGCGGCGTCGAAATCCTCCTCGACCTCCAGCATGCGCGTCAGTGCTTCGAGCTTGTCGGCGCCGCGCACCTGCCAGTATTTCTGCTTGATGGTCGCCACCGTCGCCGTCGCGGCGCGGATCTTCACCTGCTGCGGCTCGCGCAGGTAGCGCTGCGCGATGCGGCGGATCGGGTCGGGCATGGTGGCCGAGAACAGCGCGGTCTGGCGCGTCGCCGGCACGTGTTCGAGAATCCATTCGACGTCGTCGATGAAGCCCATGCGCAGCATTTCGTCGGCCTCGTCGAGCACCAGCGTCTTGAGATTGTCGAGGCTCAGGCTCTTGCGTTCGAGGTGGTCCATCACGCGGCCCGGCGTGCCGACGATGATGTGCACGCCGCGCGACAGGGCGCGCAGCTGGATCACCATGCTCTGGCCGCCGTAGATCGGCAGCACGTGGAAGCCGGGCATGTGGTGGGCGTATTTCTGGAAGGCCTCGGCCACCTGGATCGCCAACTCGCGCGTCGGCGTCAGTACCAGCGCCTGCGGCGTCTTGTTTGAGAGGTCGAGCCGTGCCAGCAGCGGCAGGGCGAAGGCCGCCGTCTTGCCGGTGCCGGTCTGCGCCTCGCCCAGCAGGTCTTTTCCGGCCAGGAAGAGCGGGATGCAGGCCGCCTGGATCGGCGACGGGGTTTCGTAGCCGACCTCGGCGAGGGTGGAAAGCAGGGCGTCCGGCAGTTGCAGCGCCGCGAAGCTGTCGATGGATTCGGTCATGGGGGTCTCCCGCAAAACGGGGAAGAGAAGACGGGCGGTTGCCCGCAAGGCACGCATTATCGCAGAGTAGACTACCCGGCATGAAATCCATGCGCGCGATCGTCGTCGGCGCCGGCCCGGCCGGACTCATGGCGGCCGAGGTACTGGCCGATGCCGGCGTGGCGGTCGAGGTTTACGACGCCATGCCGAGCGCCGGCCGCAAGTTCCTGATGGCTGGCAAGAGCGGGCTCAATCTGACCCATGCCGAGGCTTTCGAAGCCTTCGCCGGCCGCTACGGCGCACGGCGCGGCTGGGTCGAACCCTGGCTGCGCGCCTTCGACGCCGCCGCGCTGCGCGACTGGGCGCGCGGGCTGGGCGTCGAGACCTTCGTCGGCAGCTCGGGACGCGTGTTTCCTGCGGACATGAAGGCGGCGCCGCTGCTGCGCGCCTGGCTGCACCGCCTGCGCGCCGCCGGCGTGCGCTTCCACATGCGGCACCGCTGGCTGGGATGGGAGGATGATGCGCTGGTGTTCGCCAATGGCACGAAAGTCAGCGCTGGCGGGACGGCGGTCATACTCGCCCTGGGCGGCGGCAGTTGGGCGAAGCTTGGTTCCGACGGCGCCTGGCTACCCTGGCTCGCAGCGCGCGGCGTCGCCATCGCGCCGCTGCGCCCCGCCAACTGCGGCTTCGACGTCCGCTGGAGCGCGCACTTCCGCGACAAGTTCGCCGGCCAGCCGGTGAAGTCCGTCGTCGCCGCGTTCGGCGGCAAGCAACGTCAGGGGGAGTTCGTCGTCACGCAGGCGGGCGTCGAGGGCAGCCTGATCTACTCGCTCTCCGCCGCCCTGCGCGATGCCATCGAAGCCGACGGTACGGCCACGCTGCATCTCGACCTCGCCCCCGGCAAGACACAGGAACGCCTGGCGGCCGAGATCACCCATCCGCGCGGCGCGCGTTCGATGTCCAGCCACCTGCAAAGCCGCGCCGGCATCGCCGGCGTCAAGGCCGGCCTGCTGCGCGAATGCGTCGACAAGGAGGTGTTCGCCGACCCGGCGCGGCTCGCGGCGGCGATCAAGGCCTTGCCGCTGCCGCTGGCCGCGCCCCGTCCGCTCGACGAGGCGATCAGCAGCGCCGGCGGCGTGAAGGCCGCGGCGCTCGACGCGCGGCTGATGCTCGCTGCGCTGCCCGGCGTGTTCTGCTGCGGCGAAATGCTGGACTGGGAAGCCCCGACCGGCGGCTACCTGCTCACCGCCTGCTGCGCCAGCGGCCGTTGGGCCGGACAGGGCGCGCTGGAGTGGTTGAAGCGCGCCTGATCAGCGCCTGCCGGCCTTCTGCTCGACCGCGAAGACGGCGGCCTCGACGCGCGAGGTGAGGTTGAGCTTGGCGAGGATGTGGCGCACGTGCAGCTTGACGGTGTCGTGGCTGATGTCGAGCGCGCGGGCGATGGCCTTGTTCGACAGGCCCTGCGCGAGATAGTCGAGAATCTCGCGCTCGCGCGCCGTGAGCTGCTGGAGGGCATCCGACTTGGAAGGCTGACCCCCGCCTTGCAGCAGATGCACCAGCTTCAGCGTCATGGCCGGCGCCACCACCGTCTCGCCGCGCACCGCGCGCTGCACGGCATCGACGACGTCGTCCGGCTCCATGTCCTTGAGCAGGTAACCCTGCGCGCCCCCGCTCATCGCGCTGGCGAGGTCGTCCTCGGCGTCGCTCACGGTCAGCACCAGCACCGGGCCGCGCCAGCCCGCGGCGCGAATCTCGCGCAGCAGCGCCAGCCCGCCATGCGGCGGCATGTTGAGGTCGGTGATGACGACGTCGGGCTCGGCGCTCTTGAGCAGCGCCAGCGCCTCGTCGCCGTTGCCGGCGATGCCGGCGACGGTGATCTCGCCGCGCTGTTCGAGCAGTTCGGCGAGCCCCTTGCGGAACAGCGTGTGGTCGTCGACCAGCAGGACGCGGATTTCCTTCATGCGGCGGTCCTTTGCGATGCCGGTCCGATGGCCGGAAAGGTCAGCCGCACGCGGAAGCCGCCGGACGGCAGGTTGGCGACCTCGACGCGGCCGCCGATCAGCCGCGCGCGCTCGCGCATGATCGACAGGCCGAAGTGGTCACGCAGGTGCGGATGCTCCTCGAAGCCGCCGGTGCGGTTGGCGATGGCGAAGAAGCCCTGCCCGCCGCGCCCGTTGTCGTCCACCGTCACCATGTAGTGGTCGCCCGCGCCTTCGAGCGTCAGGGACGCCTGCGTCGCGCCGGAGTGGCGGCCGACGTTGGCGAGCGCCTCCTGCACGATGAAGAAGACCTGCGCCTCCTGATCCACCGTCAGGCGCAGGTCGGCGACGCGGTTGCGGAAATCGAGCGCGATGCCGGTGCGATCGAGGAAGTTGTTGGCCAGTCGCGCCAGCGCGGCCTGCAGGCCCATCGGGTCCATGCGGTTGCGGAACTGGCCGAGCAGTTCGCGCAACTGGCTGTAGGCCTCGTCGAGTGCCTGGCCGACGTCGTTCGCATACTTCCCCGCACCCTCGTCGTCGCGATCGTGCAGGGCATCCTGCAGCAGGGCCATGCGCATCTTCATGTAGGCGAGCGTCTGCGCCAGCGAGTCATGCACTTCGGCGGCCATCATCTGCCGCTCGTTCATCAGCGTGATGCGCAGGTTCTCGCGCTTGAGGCGCGCGTTTTCGAGCGCCATGCCGAGGTGCTCGCTGATCGAGCGGAACAGCAGCGCGACTTCCTCGGGCAGCTCGAAGCGCTCCGGCAGGAACAGATTGTAGGTGCCCTGCAGGTGGCCGCCATGCTGCAGCGGCACGACCACCATGGCCTGGCAGTCGCGCACGAAATAGGGATGGTGCGTGCGCAGCGCGCAATCGCGCAGGTCGATCTCGTAGCGCGAATGGTTGTCGGCGATGGCGTTGCCGCACTGCCCGCAGTCGATGGGCACGAGGCGCTCGCGCTCGACCACCTCGGGCGGCAGGCCGCGCGCGGCGACGAGGCGCAGGTGCTTGCCGTCGGCCGTGACGACGCGCACGGCGCCCGCATTGGCCTTGGTCAGGCGCAGCATGGTGCCGAGGAAGCGGCCAAGCAGCTCCTCGACGTCGTCCTCGTCGGCGAGACTGGCCGAGACCGCCGAAAAGATGTCGAGCGAGAGCAGCCGCGACTGCTCGTCGGCGTCCACTTCCGGCAGCGCGGAGCGGAACGCGGGGGGGGAATCCATCAAACCCTGCTCCTCCATCGTAGAGCGGGCATTCTACTGTCTGCCGCCGCTCACAGCGGCAGAGGCCATTCGCCGGACAGGGTCTTCTCCGCCCACAGCAGCGCGGACAACGTCTTGCCGTCGGTGATCTCGCCGTCGCGCACCGCGAGCAGCGCGTCGGCCAGGCTCATCTCGACGATCTCGAGAATCTCGCCGTGGTCCGGATTCTCGCCGACGAAGCTCAGGCCCTGCGCCCAGTAGATCTCGATGCGCTCGTCGGCGTAGCCGATGGCCGGATGCATGGTGCCGAGGTGGCGCCACAGCTTCGCCTTGTAGCCGGTTTCCTCGCGCAGTTCGCGCCGCGCGGTATCGAGCGTGTGCTCGCCCGGATCGATCTTGCCGGCCGGCAATTCGAGGAAGACGCGGCGCAGCGGATAGCGGAACTGGCGTTCGAACAACAGCCTGCCGTTGTCGAGCACGGCGATGACGACGACCGCGCCCGGGTGGCGGATGATCTCGCGCGTCGACTCGTGCCCGTCGGGCAGGCGCACCTTGTCGGAAAATACCTTGAGCAGGCGGCCATCGAACACCTGCTCGCTCTCCAGCGTTTCCTCGATGAATTCGCTCTCGTTCATCCTGTCCATGCCGTTCGTATGGTTTTGATTTGCCTTGAACTTTACCAGAACGCCACCATCTCATCGAAACAACGACAAAACCCTTCCCCACCCCCACAGGAGATCGTCATGTCCTTCATCCCCGACTTCGACAGCGACGGCATCGTCACCGTCAATCGCGTCATCCTCAAGCCGCAATACGCGGTCGAGGATCTCGAGGAGCGCGTCGCGCTGCTCTGCGAGAACGTCAAGACCTACCACTCCGACACCGGCTTCGTCGGCGGCATGGTCGTGCTCAACAGCGGCCAGGTTTCCAACGAGGGCAGCACCGTCGGTCAGGCCGTGGCGAGCCCCATGAAAGACCGCGAGGCGCTGATCGTTACCTTCTGGCGCTCGTTCGAGGAACACGAAGCCTCGCACCGCAGCGCAACCTTCCAGCCGCTGTTCCGGCAGGTGCTGGAGCTGTGCGAGAACGGCAACGAGGAAATCGCCTACCGGATGCTCTGGTCGGGCAAGGCCTACACGCCCGCCGAGGCGGCCGAGGCGCGCGCCGCGAAGGAAAAATACCTGAAGGCGGCCTGAGAAAAAAGTCAGTCCCGGCGGGACGGCGACGAAAATAAAAACGGGCCGGCATGCCGGCCCGTTCTACTGCTCAGTGGCTGAGCTTACACGCGTTCCCAGATCGTCGTGATGCCCTGGCCGCCGCCGATGCACATCGTCGCCATGCCGTATTTGGCGTTGACCCGGATCATCTCGTGCAGCAGCTTGGTGATGATGACGCCGCCGGTGGCTCCGACCGGGTGACCCAGCGCGATGGCGCCGCCGTTCGGGTTGGTCTTGGCCGGGTCGAGGCCGAGGCCGCGCGCGACGGTAATGGACTGCACGGCGAAGGCTTCGTTCGACTCGATGACGTCCATCTGGTCGAGCTTGAGGCCGGCCTTCTGCAGAGCGATCTTCGACGACGGGATCGGGCCTTCGCCCATCACGTCGTTGGGCACGCCGGCGATGGCGTAGCTGACGAGGCGCGCGATCGGCTTGTGGCCGCCGGCGGCGGCCTTGGCGGCGTCGGCGAGCACGAGGAAGGCGGCGGCGTCATTGATGCCGGAAGCGTTGCCCGCCGTCACCGTGCCGTCCTTCTTGAAGGCGGGACGCATCTTGGCCAGCGATTCCATCGTCGTGCCGGCCTTCGGATGCTCGTCGGTATCGAACACCGTCTCGCCCTTGCGCGACTTGAGCGTGATCGGCGCGATCTGCGACTTGAAGCGGCCTTCGGCGATGGCCTTGGCGGCGCGCGCCTGCGACTCGACGGCGAAGGCGTCCTGCTCTTCGCGCGTGATACCGTGCTTGGCGGCGAGGTTCTCGGCGGTGATGCCCATGTGGCCGACGCCGAAGGGGTCGGTCAGCACGGCGACCATCGCGTCGATGGCCTGCGTGTCGCCCATGCGCGCGCCGGAACGCAGTGCCGGCAGCAGGTAAGCGCCGCGCGACATGACCTCGACGCCGCCGCCGAGGGCGAAGTCGGCATCACCGAGCATGATGGCCTGCGCCGAGCTGACGATGGCCTGCTGCGCGGAACCGCACAGGCGGTTCACCGCGAAGGCGACGGAATCCATCGTCATGCCGCCCTGAATGGTGGCGACGCGCGCGACATAGGGGTAACGCGACTCGGTCGGGATGCAGTTGCCGACGGTGGCGAAGGTGACTTGCTTGGGGTCGACTCCGGCGCGCGCGATGGCTTCCTTGACGACGAGACCGCCCAGTTCGGCGGGCTCCAGTCCGGACAGCGCGCCGCCGAAGGTGCCCACGGCGGAGCGCACGGCGCTCAGTACGACAACTTCCTTGTTAGACATTTTTCCACTCCTGTTTTAATTGACCAACACGACTCCGAATCAGCCGCCCACCCAGTTGGCCAAGGTGAGCAGCGCAAGCAACAGCAGACACAGCACCAAGGCGCGCCAGACCAACCCCACGGCGCTTTGCAGATGCTCGACATCCACGTCATCGCCCAACCCCATCTCGGGCCGGGCCTCGATGTCGCCAGCCACGTCCGGCAGGGGCTGGCCCAGCCGGATGCCGAGGGCGCCGGCGCCGCTCGCCAGCAGTATGCCGGTGGCCTCGTCGCCCCACTGGCGCGCCTGGGTGCGCCAGCAGAACACGGCGTCCTCGAAATCGCCGACCACCGCGAAGGTCGTCGCCGTCAGGCGCGCCGGCAGCCAGTCGAGCGCCTGGAAGGCCTGGCCGGCGAAGCAGCCGAACTCGCCGGAACGACCGTCCTCGCCCGGCCCGCAGGCATCCGCCCAGGCCTGCCACATGCCGAGGGCGAGGCGATACAGCACCGCTCCCGCAGGACCGAACACCATGAACCAGAACAATGGCGCAAAAACGTGACGGTGTGATGAAACGATGCCTTGTTCGATCGCCAGACGGGCGATCTGCGTCGAACCGAGCCGCTCCGCGGCACGGCCGCGCCATTCCGTCAACAACTGGCGGGCGCGTTCGATCTCCCCCATGCGCAGGGCCATGTGAATGTCGGTGAAATAATGGCTGAACTGGCGGAAGCCGACGACCAAATAGAGTACGGCCACGTCGAATGCCAGGGCCAGCAGGGGGTGCAACCGCTCCAGCACGATCTGGACGACGAGTACCGCCAGCACCGGCAGGACGACCGCCGCCATCCAGGCCGCCCTGCCGTGGCGACGTTCGCCGCCATTGAAGCGGCGTTCCAGCCGGGCAGCAATGGCGTTCAGCCACGACTGGATGCCCACGGCCGGCGAGGCCTTGAATTGCTCCAGGACGAGGACGCAGAGGATGCTGAGAAAGGTCATGGGAAAAGTCGAACGGCGAGCCTTGGAAAGATAGCACACCGCGCGCTGCCGGCGCGCGTCAGCCCCCGTCCCGCAGGCGTTCGCGCAGGCTGACCAGCATGCCGGCGGTCGCGCCCCAGATGAAATAACCCTGCCAGGGCACCGCCCAGTAGGGACGCATGGCGCCCTCGTACTCGATGGTTTCGCGCCGGTAGTTGCCGGCGTCCAGCAGGAAGGCGAGCGGAGGCTCGAACACCTCCGCCACTTCGAAGTCGTCGAGCCGTAGATTGAGCGGCGGGGTCACGAGGCCGACGACCGGCGTGACGCGGAACCCGGTGCCGGTGAAATAGTCCGGCAGTACCGTCAGCACCTCGACCTGCTCGGGCCGGATGCCGACCTCCTCGTGGCTCTCGCGCAGCGCCGTCGCCAGCGGCGAAGCGTCGTCCGGCTCGCAGCGTCCGCCGGGAAAGCTGACCTGGCCGGCATGGTCGCGCAGATGCGTGGTGCGCTGGGTAAGCAATACCGTCAGCCCGCTTTCCCGCGCGATCACGGGAATCAGCACCGCGGCGGGAATCGGTTCTCCGGCGGGCGGCGGACGCTCGGCGTCCGCCACACCAGCCGTCGCGCACCGCGCGCGCAGCCATGCCGCATCGACGTCCATGGTCAATAGCGCTGCGTCAGGATCATCGACTGCCCGTCGCGGCGGATTTCCATGCGGTTGAGAAAACTCATGCCGAGCAGCACCACCGGCATGTCCTGCTCATGCACGGCCGCGTCGACATTCGCCAGGGTGATGTCGCCGACCTTGACGCTGGACAGCTTCACCTTCCAGACGCGCGTCGTGCCGTTGGCCGTCATGCTCATGCCGGGCTGGCCTTTCGTCATGTCGATGCGCGCGCGCTTGGCATCCGCCGCGCCCAGCGAGATCAGCGTCGCACCGGTATCGACGAGGAAACTCACCGGCGTGCCGTTGATGCTGCCCGCCGTGACGAAATGGCCCTTGACGTCCGCCGCCAGCGTGATGCTGCGGCGCTCCGAGCTGGGCGCGGATACCACGCTCTGGCCGATGCGCATGCGGCGCTGCTTGCCCTCGACCTCGAACACCGCCGCGCCCGCCTCGATGGCCACCAGCTTCACGCCCTCGGCCGAGGCCGCGCCGATCTTGAGGGTCTGCCGCTGCCCGCCGTCGATCACCACCAGCGCCCTGCCGGGCAGCAGGCCCACCAGCGCCACATCCGTCGCTGCCGCGCCGCAACTCCAGAGCATTAGCGACAGGGCGATACAATGTCCCGCCCGCACCATCATCCTTCGCGTTTTCGTCATGAAGCCCATCGCCATCTTTCGTCACAGTCCAGGGGAAGGTCCCGGCTATTTTGCCACTTTCCTCGACCGCCATGCCCTGCCTTGGCAACTGATCTGCATCGATGCCGGTGCGGCGCCGCCGCCGGCCATCGACGCCTACGCCGGTCTGTGCTTCATGGGCGGCCCGATGAGCGTCAACGACGACCTGCCCTGGCTGCCGCCGCTGTTCGATTTGATTCGCGCCGCCGTCGCGGCGGATATCCCGGTGATCGGCCACTGCCTCGGCGGCCAGCTGATGAGCAAGGCGCTCGGCGGGCAGGTGACGAAAAACCCGTTCAAGGAAATCGGCTGGGGAGCGGTGGAGGCCGTCGGCCCCGAAGCGCGCGACTGGCTCGGCGACCTGGGCGGCTTCGAGGCCTTCCACTGGCACGGCGAGACCTTCTCGATCCCGCCCGGCGCGGCCCGCATCCTCAAGAGCCGCTATTGCGAGAACCAGGCCTTCGTCATGGGGCCGCACCTCGGCATGCAATGCCATGTCGAGATGACGGAAGCGATGATCCGCCTGTGGTGCCGCCAGTGGGCGGAGGAATGCGCCGCCCCGAGCGCCTCGGTGCTGACGCCGGAGCAGATGGGGGAACGGCTGGACGAACGTCTGGCGCAAATGCGCGTCGCCGCGGACCGGCTCTACACGCGCTGGATCGCCGGCTTGGCCCGGGACTGAAAAAAGTCAGCCCCGGCGGGACGGCGGCAAGGACTGGTCAGTCCCGGAAGTTCCCGTAGTTCAGGGGAAAGTCGGTAATCGTCTTCTTCACCAGCGCGATGGCGGCTTGCAGGTCGTCCCGCTTCGCGCCCGCGACGCGCACGGCGTCGCCCTGAATCGTGGCCTGTACCTTGATCTTGCTGTCCTTGATCAGCTTGACGAGCTTCTTCGCCAGCTCCTGCTCGATGCCGGACTTGATCTTGAGTTCCTGCTTGGCCTTGTTGCCCGAGACGCTCTGCACGGCGCCGATGTCGAGCCGCTTGGTGCTCTCGCGCTCCTTCTTCTCCATTTCGGGAAAGAGGATGTCCTTGATCTGGCCGAGCTGGAATTCGGAATCACCATGAATGGTGATGGCCTTGTCCTTCTCGTTGAGTTCGGCCTTGGCGCTGGTGCCCTTGAAGTCGTAGCGGTTGCCGATCTGGCGGCCGGCGACATCGACGGCGTTCTTCAACGCCACCATGTCGGCTTCGGAGGTGATGTCGAAAGAAGGCATGGTCTCACCCGCTCAGCCGAAATGGCAGACGTAGTGGTAGGGTGCGCCCGTCACCTCGATCTCGAACGACGAATTGCCCGGTACCTTGAAGGATTCGCCGGCGGCGCAGGTTTTCCAGTCCTCGCCCTGGAGCTTGTAGCGACAGGCCCCGGCGACGGTTTCCATGATCTCCGGTGCGCCGGTGCTAAAAGTCAGCATGGCGGGCAGGATCACGCCGACGCTTTTCTTCGTGCCGTCGGCGAACGCAACGGTGTGGCTCACGCATTTGCCCTCGAAGTAGACGTTGGCCTGCTTGACGACGGATACGTTTTCAAACTGCGACATGTTCAAATTCCCCATATTCTCTGGATGACGCTTTTGGCGACGAAGCCCACCATGCCGAAGGCCAGCACGAAGAACAGGGCAAAGGTTCCCGTCTTGCCCGCCTTCGAGCGGTAGGCCAGTTCGCCGATGATGAAGAGCATGTAGAGCATGAAGGCCCCGAGGCCGAACGTCATGCCGAAATTGGCGACCTGCTCTTCGGTGTAGCCGAACATTTACTTCTTCTTCGTCCGCTTCTGGCGCGCGTTGGCAGCGATGCGCATGCGCAAGGCGTTGAGCTTGATGAAGCCGCCCGCGTCCTTCTGGTCATAGGCGCCGGCGTCATCCTCGAAGGTGGCGATGGTCGGGTCGAACAGCGAGTCGGTCTTCGAATCGCGGCTCACCACGCTGACCGAGCCCTTGTAGAGCTTGACGCGTACCCAGCCGTTCACGCTCTGCTGCGTATGGTCGATCAGCACCTGCAGCGCCTGGCGCTCGGGACTCCACCAGTAGCCGTTGTAGATCAGGCTGGCGTAGCGCGGCATCAGGTCGTCTTTCAGGTGCGCGACTTCGCGGTCGAGGCAGACCGATTCGATGCCGCGGTGCGCCTTGAGCAGGATGGTGCCGCCGGGCGTTTCGTAGCAGCCACGCGACTTCATGCCGACGTAGCGGTTCTCGACGAGGTCGAGACGGCCGACGCCGTGCTTGCCGCCGATCTGGTTGAGCGTGGCAAGCAGTTCGTGCGCCTTCATCTTCTTGCCGTTGATGGCGACGAGGTCGCCGGCCTTGAATTCGAGGTCGAGGTATTCGGGCTTCGCCGGTGCCTTTTCAGGCGCGACGGTCCAGCGCCACATCGATTCCTCGGCCTCGGCGGCGGGGTCTTCGAGATGGCGGCCCTCGTAGGAGATGTGCAGCAGGTTGGCGTCCATCGAATAGGGCGAACCGCCCTTCTTGTGCTTCATGTCGATTGGAATGCCATGCGTTTCGGCATAGGCCATCAGCTTCTCGCGCGAGAGCAGATCCCACTCGCGCCAGGGCGCGATGACCTTGACGTTTGGCATCAGTGCGTAGGCGCCGAGTTCGAAGCGCACCTGGTCGTTGCCCTTGCCGGTGGCGCCGTGGGAAATGGCACCGGCCCCGGTCTGCCGCGCGATCTCGATCATGCGCTTGGCGATCAGCGGCCGCGCGATCGAGGTGCCGAGCAGGTATTCGCCCTCGTAGATGGTATTGGCGCGGAACATCGGGAAGACGAAATCGCGCACGAATTCCTCGCGCAGGTCGTCGATGAAGATGTTCTGCTTCTTGATGCCCAGCTTCAGCGCCTTGGCGCGCGCCGGCTCGAGCTCCTCGCCCTGGCCGAGGTCGGCGGTGAAGGTCACCACCTCGCAGCCGTAGGTGTCCTGCAACCACTTGAGAATCACCGACGTGTCGAGGCCGCCTGAATAGGCCAGCACGACTTTGTTCACGCCAGATTTCGTCTTGCGCATTTCCACTCCCGATTTACTGTTTGATCTCGCCCAGCACCAGAAACTCCAGCAGCGCCTTCTGGACGTGCAGGCGGTTTTCCGCCTCGTCCCAGACGACGCTGTGCGGCCCGTCGATCACTTCGGCCGCCACTTCCTCGCCGCGATGCGCCGGCAGGCAGTGCATGAACAGTGCGTCCGCCTTCGCGGCGCGCATCATCTCGCCATCCACCTGCCAGTCGGCGAACGCCTTCAGGCGCTGCTCGTTCTCGGCCTCGAAGCCCATCGAGGTCCACACGTCGGTGGTCACCAGATCGGCGCCGCGCGCCGCGTCCATCGGATCGGCGAACTGCTCGAAATGGTCGGTGCCATAGAGGCCGGCACGCTCGGGCTCGACCTCGTAGCCGGGCGGCGTCGACACATGGACGTTGAAGTCGAGCAGCTCGGCGGCCTGCAGCCAGGTGTTGCACATGTTGTTCGAATCACCGATCCAGGCCACGGTCCTGCCCTGGATCGGGCCACGATGCTCTATGTAGGTGAAGATGTCCGCCATGATCTGGCAGGGATGGTATTCATTGGTCAGGCCATTGATCACCGGCACGCGCGAATGTCTGGCGAAGCGCTCGATGATGTCCTGCTCGTAGGTGCGGATCATCACCACGTCGCTCATGCGAGAGATGACCTCCGCCGCGTCCTCCACCGGCTCGCCGCGGCCGAGCTGCGAGTCGCGCGTATTGAGATAGATCGCCGCGCCGCCGAGCTGCTGCATGCCGGCCTCGAAGGAGAGGCGCGTACGCGTGCTCGCCTTCTCGAAGATCATCACCAACGTGCGGTCCTCCAGCGGCCAGTATTTCTGGTAGGCCTTGAACTGCTGCTTGATCCAGGCGGCGCGCGCGAACAGATAATCGAACTCGACGCGACTGAGGTCCTTGAACTGCAGGAAGTGGCGTAGTGAAGCCATGGCCCCCCCTCAGGCGGCGAGAAAACGCCGCACCAGCACGACGAGCTGGTCGACCAGTTCGTCGGCCTCGGCGTCCGACATGACAAGCGGCGGCAGCAGACGCACCACCTTGTCGGCGGTGACGTTGATGAGGATGCCGGCCTCGACGCCGGCGGCGACCAGCGCGCCGCAGGGGCGATCCAGCTCGATGCCGATCATCAGGCCGCTGCCGCGAATGTCGGCCACGGCAGCTTCGCCGGCCAACTGCTCGCGCAGGCGGACGCGGATGCGCTCGCCGAGAAAGGATGCATGCGCCATAAGGCCATCCTGTTCGATGACCTCCAGCGTCGTCAGGGCGGCGGTGCAGGCGAGCGGGTTGCCGCCGAAGGTGGAGCCGTGGTTGCCCGGCTTGAACACGCCGGCCGCCAGCCCCGCCGTCAGGCAGGCGCCGACCGGAACGCCGGATCCCAAACCCTTCGCGAGCGTCATCACGTCAGGCCTGACCCCGGCGTGCTGATGGGCGAACCATTTACCGGTGCGGCCGATGCCGCACTGGACCTCGTCGACCATGAACAGCCAGCCGCGCGTGTCGCAGATGCGGCGCAGGGCCTGCATGTAGCCATCATGGACGAGATTGATGCCGCCCTCGCCCTGGATCGGCTCGAACAGCACGGCCACGACGTTCGGATTGTTCGCGGCCACCTGCTCGATGGCCGGCAGGTCGTCGAACGGCACGCGCACGAAACCCGGCACCAGCGGTTCGAAGCCCGCCTGCACCTTGCGGTTGCCGGTCGCGGAAAGCGTCGCCAGGGTGCGGCCGTGAAAGGCATGCTCCATGACGATGATGGCGGGCTGGTCGATGCCCTTCTGGTGCCCGAACATGCGCGCCAGCTTGATCGCGGCCTCGTTGGCCTCACAACCGGAATTGCAGAAAAATACTTCGTCCATGCCGGACAGCGCTGCAAGGCGATCGGCCAGCGTCTCCTGCTCGCGAACACGATATACGTTGGAAACATGGATCAGCCTGGCGATCTGGCGATGCAACGCCGCGACCAGACGTGGATGGTTGTGGCCAAGGGTATTGACGGCAATGCCGGCCAGGCCGTCGAGGTAGCTGCGCCCCTGCTCGTCGAACAGGCGGCAACCTTCACCATGGCTGAATGCCACGGCCTGCCGGGCGTAATTGTTCATCAGGTGCGACATCATTCGCTCCGCGGGAAAGCCTCCGCACTCTTGCGGCAATTCGATCTCTGAAAAAAAGACGGCGGCCTCGAAACTGCGGCCGCCGTGCTTGCGGGAAAGGCATCATAAGTGAAAATTTGCGGCCTGTATAGGCCCGACTTAGGCGCAATGGGAAGCGTCTGCATCCATTAAAGTCGCAGCCTTGTTGGTCTATTCCATTCGTTGAAGGAAGCCCCTTGCGCATCGCGGTGTTCAACCAGAAAGGAGGCGTCGGCAAGACGACGACCACGCTGAACCTTGCCGCCGCCCTCGCTCGCGGCGGCAAGCGCTGCCTGCTGGTCGACCTTGACCCGCAGGCGCACCTGACGTCGATACGGAACGACCATATCGTCGCAGCGCATGCCAGCGCATTCGCGCTCTACCAGCACAATCGACCGCTTCAGGAGATCGCGACCGAATGGCCCGGACTCGGCTGGCTGATTCCCGCCCATGCCGAGCTCATCAAGGTGGATTCGCTCTTCGGCAAAGGCCCCAATATCCTCGGCCGCCTGGGGCGCGGTCTGGATGACCTCAAGACCGGGAGCAGCATGCCCGCCGCTCAGGCGACCCACACGCTGATCGATTGCTGCCCGTTTCTCGGCGTGCTGTCGCTGAACGCCATTTTCGCGGCCGACTGCGTGCTGGTTCCGGTCTCCTCGGACCATCTCAGCCTACGCGGTGCCCAGCAGATTGAGCGGACCCTGCAGGCACTCGAACCCGTACTCAAGCGCAGGGTGCCACGCCGCTACCTGCTCACACGCTTCGACCGGCGCCGGCGCATGGGTCAGGAAATCGCGGACCGCATGAAGGCACAGTTCGGCACGGACGTCTGCACCACGGTCATCTCGGAAAATGTCGCCGTCGCTGAGTCGCCCGCGCTCAACCGCGACGTCTTCGCGCATGCGGCCGGCAGCCGCGGCGCACTCGACTATCTGGCCCTGCTGGAAGAACTGGAAAATACAGGATTCCTGAGCACGGTCAGTGACTGATCAAGCCGAGGACATCCTCGAAACTGGCAGGAACGGAACGCCCCTTACCGCTCCGTGCAGTCTGCCCATTCTTGTCCGAATGACAAACACACTCCAAGACCTCGCAGTCGCGATACATCTGCCGCAACTTGCGTTGCGCCTCGTCTGCGTCGCGGCCATGAATGAGCAGGTTATCCACAACCACGCCCACGCGGGTCCGGATGCGAAAGCCGAATTTGGTGAAAGAAGGAGGCTGCACGGAAATGTCCTTTTCTTTCAATTAGGTCGGCCAAGTATATGAAGACAATCTTCAAAAAGCAAGCTATTGCCATATATGGCAAGAACTTTTCACCTGGAAACAGTGATGTTCTCGCCACGCCAGTCCAAATTGCTGCAAGGTGATTAAATTTGGTTTTTGCTATAATTCGCCAAATTAATCACGAAGCCGCATTGTTTTCCGGCTTCGAACTCCCAGGCCAATCCCGACAGACTCCGCATGTCAGCGTTCGTTGCCGAAAACTTCGTCATCATCGGAGTCACGCAGTCCGGGCGCAAGTTTCGCCCCAGCGACTGGGCGGAACGCTTGTGCGGAGTCATGTCCGCCTTCGGTTCGGAGCGCCGGATGACCTACTCCCCCTACGTCCAGCCCGGCAACCTGCACAGCGAAAAGTGTGTATTCGTCGACGGGCGCATCCACGATGTCGAACCGATGGCCTATATTTTCCTCGTCAACTTCGCGCGCGACAACGAACTTAAGGTCGAACCCTGGCCAACGGGGAATACTGCCTGATCCTTGCCGACAAACGAAAAAAGGCGCGGACACCAATGATGTCGCGCGCCTTTCCCGATGCGTGAATCCTGGCTTAGAGCGCCTTGATCGCGGCTGACAGACGGCTCTTGTGACGCGCGGCGGCGTTCTTGTGGATGATCTTCTTGTCGGCGATGGAGTCAATGACGCTCTGCGACTCCTTGAATACGGCCTGCGCAGCAGCCTTGTCGCCGGCAACGACGGCCTTGCGCACTTTCTTGATGGCGGTGCGCAGTTCGGAGCGCTGGCTCATGTTCTGTGCGCGACGCTCGGTCGCTTGGCGGGCACGCTTGCGGGCTTGTACGGTATTGGCCATGACTAGTTGGAAACCTGGATCGGTGAAAAGCGCGCGATTATAAGATGAGTTGCCGGCCTTTGCAAGGCACTTTTCTTCGCTTCGATCCGCCCTTCCATGGTTACCATCCCGGCATGAACCTGCTCCGCACCCTGGCCACGGTCAGCAGCCTGACCCTGCTCTCCCGAATTCTCGGTTTCGTCCGTGATTTTGTCATCGCCCGCGCTTTTGGGGCCGGCATGCTGACCGACGCATTTTTCGTCGCCTTTCGCCTGCCCAACCTGCTGCGCCGCCTTTTCGCCGAAGGCGCATTCTCGCAGGCCTTCGTCCCGCTGCTGGCGGAATATCGCAACCAGCGCGGCGGCGACGCCACGCGGCAACTCGTCGATCGGGTCGCGACCATGCTCTTTCTCGTCGTTCTGCTGACTGCCTGCCTCGGCGTCGTCGGCGCGCCAATGCTCATCTACGTTTCAGCGCCGGGGTTCGCCGCCGAAGCGGACAAGTTCGCGCTGACGGTCGCCCTCACGCGCATCACATTCCCTTACATCCTGTTCATGGCCCTGGTGGCGCTAGCCGCCGGGATACTCAACACGTGGAACCGTTTTGCGCTGCCTGCCTTCACGCCCGTCCTGCTCAACCTCTCGTTCATCGGCATGGCCCTGTTCGCGGCGCCCTGGTTCGATCCACCGATATTGGCGCTCGCCTGGGCGGTGTTCCTTGGCGGTGCATTGCAGCTGGCCTTGCAGATTCCCGCGCTCCGGCGGATCGGCATGTTGCCGCGCTTCGATTTCGCACCGGGCGATCCCGGCGTCCGCCGCGTTATGAAGCTGATGGCACCGGCGCTGCTGGGTGTTTCGGTCGCGCAGATATCGCTGCTCATCAACACCATCTTCGCCTCCTTCCTGCCTTCGGGCAGTGTTTCCTGGCTGTATTACGCCGACCGCCTGATGGAATTCCCCGCGGGTCTGCTTGGCGCCGCGCTCGGCACGATCCTGTTACCCAGTCTGTCGCGCGCACACACGGGGAATGACCCACGGGAATTCTCCGCCCTGCTCGACTGGGGCCTGCGCCTGACCTTTCTGCTCACCCTCCCCGCCGCGATCGGCCTCGCCATGCTCGCCGTACCGCTCATCGCCACGCTGTTCCAGCACGGCGCATTCACCCCCGCCGATGCGCTGCAGACGCGCCAAGCCCTCGTCGCCTACAGTATCGGCCTGATCGGCATGATTCTCGTTAAAGTCCTCGCTCCCGGCTTCTACGCCCGCCAGGACATCAGGACTCCGGTCAAGATCGCGTTATTGACGCTCGCGGCGACGCAGGCGATGAACCTCGCCTTCATCGTTCCGCTCAAGCATGCCGGCCTCGCTCTTTCCATCGGGCTGGCCTCCTGCCTCAACGCCATGTTGCTGTTTCGCGGCTTACGGCAGCGTGGCAGCTATCTGCCGCAGGCGGGATGGTCAGGCTTCGGCTGGCGTATTGCCTGCGCGCTCGCCGTGCTGACCCTCACGCTCTGGGTGGGCATGGGCAGCGAAGACGGCTGGCTCTCCGCCTCGACAGCGACGCGCGTCGTGCATCTGTCCGCCCTGGTCGCGGCCGGCATCGCGGCCTACTTCGCGACCTTGTGGCTGCTTGGCTTTCGCCTGCGCGACTTCCGCCGCCAAGGGACGCACTGAAGCAAAACGGGCAGCCCGCAGGCTGCCCGTTTCGTTTAGTGCGGTAGCAGCTTTACGCGACCAGCGGCACGATCAGCAGAGCGACGATGTTGATGATCTTGATCAGCGGGTTGACAGCCGGGCCGGCCGTATCCTTGTAAGGATCGCCAACGGTGTCGCCGGTCACCGCCGCCTTGTGCGCGTCGGACCCCTTGCCGCCGAAGTTGCCTTCCTCGATGTACTTCTTGGCGTTGTCCCAGGCACCGCCGCCGGTGGTCATCGAGATGGCGACGAACAGGCCGGTGACGATGGTGCCCATCAGCACGCCGCCGAGGGCGCGCACGCCGGCGCCGACGCCATCCACTGCCGGCATGAGGAAATTCATGGCGACTGCCACGATCACCGGCACCAGCACAGGCAGCAGCGAGGGAATCATCATCTCCTTGATCGCCGCCTTGGTCAGCATATCGACGCAGGTGCCGTATTCCGGCTTGGCCGTGCCCTCCATGATGCCCTTGATCTCGCGGAACTGGCGGCGCACCTCGACGACGATGGCGCCGGCGGCACGCCCGACGGCCTCCATGCCCATGGCGGCAAACAGGTAAGGCACCATGCCGCCGATGAACAGGCCGATGATGACCGCCGGGTCGGACAGGTCGAAGAGGAACTTGGTGCCGGCCTTGGCGGCTTCCAAACCGTGCGTGAAGTCGGCGAACAGCACCAGCGCGGCAAGACCGGCGGAACCGATCGCATAACCCTTGGTCACGGCCTTCGTCGTGTTGCCGACGGCATCGAGCGGATCGGTAATGTTGCGCACGGAATCCGGCAATTCGGCCATTTCGGCGATGCCGCCGGCGTTGTCCGTGATCGGGCCGTAGGCGTCGAGCGCGACGATAATGCCGGCCATCGACAGCATCGAGGTGGCGGCGATGGCGATGCCATAGAGGCCGCCCATCGCATAGGCCGACCAGATCGCAGCGCATACCGACAGCACCGGCCAGGCCGTGGCCCGCATCGACACGCCGATACCGGCGATGACGTTAGTGCCGTGACCGGTGGTCGAAGCCTGGGCGATGTGACGCACCGGCGCATATTCAGTGGCAGTGTAGTACTCGGTGATCACGACCATCAAGCCGGTCAGGATCAAACCGATCACCGCCGCGCCGTACAAGCGCATCTGCGACCCGCCACTGATGCCCATCACCTGATCGAGCAGGTGGTCATCGAGGATCCAGGTTGTCAGCGGATAGAAGGCCACCAGCGCCATCACGCCGGCGACAATCAGGCCACGGTAGAGGGCGTTCATGATCTTGCCGCCAGGCGAGGCCTTGACGAACATCGCGCCGACGATCGAGGCGATGATCGAGAAGCCGCCCAGCACCAGCGGATACAACACCGCCGTCTCGGCTGCCGCCCCGTTCGCCTTGAACAGCAGCGCACCGAGCAACATCGTCGCGACGATGGTGACCGCGTAGGTCTCGAACAGGTCGGCCGCCATGCCGGCGCAGTCGCCAACGTTGTCGCCGACGTTGTCGGCGATCACCGCCGGGTTGCGCGGGTCGTCCTCGGGGATGCCGGCTTCGACCTTGCCCACGAGGTCGGCGCCGACGTCGGCGCCCTTGGTGAAGATGCCGCCGCCAAGACGGGCGAAGATGGAAATCAGCGAGGAGCCGAAGCCCAGGCCGACGAGCGGGTGCAACACATGGTCGAGGCTGGCGTCGCCGGCCATTGCCTTGAGGACGGCGTAGTAACCGGCCACGCCGAGCAGGCCGAGACCCACCACCAGCATGCCGGTGATCGCGCCGCCGCGGAAAGCGACGTTCAGCGCCTCATTGAGGCCCTTGCTCGCGGCTTCCGCCGTCCGCACGTTGGCGCGCACCGAAACGTTCATGCCGATGAAACCGGCCGCACCGGACAACACCGCGCCAAGCACGAAGCCGATCGCGGTGGAGATGCCGAGAAACACGGCAATCAAGATCGCCAGCACCGCGCCCACCATTGCGATGGTGGTGTATTGCCGTTTGAGGTAGGCCTGCGCCCCCTCCTGTACCGCCGCGGATATCTGGCGCATGCGCTCGTTGCCGGTCGCCTGAGCAAGAATCCATTGGGTAGAAATCCAGCCATATGCAATCGCGACGACTGCACAGACCAATGCGAACATCAGACCTGCGGACATAGACCCCCCTACTTGAAAGATAAGAACAGCTTATCGGATTATAACGACACCCGCCCGAAAATCGGGCGGGGGGTTGGGGCTACAAATATCGAACGGCTTAGATCTTGAACGCGGGGAGTTTCTTCGCCACCCCGGCATTTTTCAGCGTCACATACTTCGGCAGGCCATCGGCGCCATAGGGCGGGTAATCCTCGCCCTTCATCAAGGGCGCGAGATACTCGCGGCACTTTTCGGTGATGCCGAAGCCGTCCTTGGTGATGAAGCTCTTCGGCATCATCTTCTCGACGTTGGCGACCTTGGCCAGCGGCGCCATGCCGACCTTCCACTTGTAAGGCTTGCTGGACACGCGCTCGACGGTCGGCATCACCGAGTTGTGGCCCTTGAGGGCGAACTCGACAGCCGCCTTGCCCATCGCGTAGGCTTGATCGACGTCGCTCTTGGAAGCAATGTGGCGCGCGGCACGCTGCAGGTAATCTGCGACGCCCCAGTGGAACTTGTAGCCCAGCGCGTCCTTGATCATGTTGGCGACCACCGGCGCGGCGCCGCCCAGTTGGGCATGGCCGAAGGCGTCGCGCGTACCCTGCTCGGCGAGGAACTTGCCGTCGGGCCAGTGGCAGCCTTCGGAAACGACCACGGTGCAATAGCCGAACTTTTTCACCAAGCCCTGCACCTTGGCGAGGAACTTCTTCTGGTCGAACAGCACTTCGGGGAACAGCACGACGATCGGCAGTTCCTGATCCTTGTTCGAGGCCATCGCGCCGGCCGCGGCGATCCAGCCGGCGTGGCGGCCCATCACCTCAAGCACGAACACCTTGGTGGAAGTCGCGCACATTGAGCGCACGTCGAAAGTCGCTTCGAGCGTCGACACGGCGATGTATTTGGCGACGGAGCCGAAGCCCGGACAGTTGTCGGTGATCGGCAGGTCGTTATCCACGGTCTTCGGCACGTGGATGGCCTGCACCGGGTAACCCAGCGTTTCGGACAGCTGCGACACCTTGAAGCAGGTGTCGGCCGAATCACCGCCGCCGTTGTAGAAGAAGTAGCCGATGTTGTGCGCCTTGAACACCTCGATCAGGCGCTCGTATTCGCGCTTGTTGGCTTCCAGGCTCTTCAGCTTGTAGCGGCAGGAGCCGAATCCGCCCGACGGCGTGTTGCGCAGTGCGGCGATCGCGGCGGCGGATTCCTTGCTGGTGTCGATCAGATCCTCGGTCAACGCGCCGATGATGCCGTTGCGGCCGGCGTAGACTTTGCCGATCTGATCCTTGTGCTTGCGCGCGGTCTCGATGACGCCGCAGGCGGAAGCATTGATGACGGCGGTGACGCCGCCGGACTGCGCGTAGAACGCATTCATTTTCTTGGCTGCCATATGTGCTGCTCTCCCTTGGTTCCCGCTTACTTCAACGCGGCGAAAGCGGCGTCGCGTACGTCCTCGACCTTGCCAAGGCCGTTGATCTTGCGATACTGCGGGGCGCCCGTAGCGCCGCCGGCAGCCCACTTGCCGTAGTAATCGACCAGCGCCTTGGTCTGCTGGTGATACACCTCCAGACGCTTCAGTACAGTCTCTTCCTTGTCGTCATCACGCTGGATCAGATCCTCGCCGGTGGCGTCGTCCTTGCCCTCGACCTTCGGCGGATTGAACTTGACGTGATAGGTGCGGCCCGAGGCCACATGCACGCGCCGGCCGCTCATGCGAGTGACGATCTCGCTGTCGGGCACATCGATCTCCAGCACGAAGTCGATCGGCACACCGGCATCCTTCATCGCCTCGGCCTGCGGAATGGTGCGAGGGAAACCGTCGAACATATAGCCGTTCTGGCAATCGGCTTCCTTGAGGCGATCCTTGACCAGACCGATGATGATGTCGTCGCGGACGAGACCGCCGGCATCCATGATCTTCTTGGCTTCGATGCCCAGCGGGGTGCCGGCCTTGACGGCGGCACGCAGCATGTCGCCGGTGGAAATCTGAGGGATGCCGAACTTCTCCTTGATGAAATTGGCTTGCGTGCCCTTGCCTGCACCGGGGGGGCCCAACAGAATCAAACGCATGGTTTGTGTCTCCTCGTAGTGTGTATTGGTGTGTTGTATTGATTTTTCCTGATATTCGCACCATTGATCGAAAGCCTGTCTAGATTTTATCTATCGCGAGATAGCTCTCCTGACTGGTGCGTTGCAGCAAATATCGTCTGGACGCGCGCGAGATCCTCAGGCGTATCGACGCCTGGTGCGGGAGGATGCGCGCAGTCGATGACATGGATATGAAACCCGTGCCAAAGCGCGCGCAGCTGCTCCAGTGCTTCGAACTGCTCCAGCGGTGCCGGCGCGAGTTCGCAATAGCGATGCAGAAAGCCGACACGATAGGCATACAGGCCGACGTGCCGGCGCGGCGCGAAGCCTTGCGGCAGAACATCCCGGCTCAAGGCCAGGCCGTCGCGATGCCAGGGAATCGGCGCGCGGGAAAAATACAGGGCATGGCCATTCGCAGCGGTAGCGACCTTCACGACGTTGGGATTCATGAAGTCGGCGATGTCGTCGATCGCGTGCGCGGCGGTGGCGATCGACGCCGCGCCATCAGCCGCCAGGGCCAGCGCCACCCGGGCAACCAGCGCCGGCTCGATCAGGGGTTCGTCGCCCTGCACATTGACCACGATGTCGTCTTCGCACCAGCCGCACTGGCGGGCCACTTCGGCGATGCGATCGGTGCCGCTCGGATGGTCGGCGCGCGTCATCGCCACCTTGTGGCCATGCGCAGCGACCGCCACCTGCACGCGCCGGTCGTCGGTCGCGACGATCACTTCGCGCGCGCCGCTCTTCAGCGCCGCCTCGCACACACGTACCACCATCGGCTTGCCGGCGATATCTGCGAGCGGCTTGCCAGGCAGCCGCGTCGAGGCGTAACGCGCCGGAATGACGACGCGGAACGGCATGTTCAGTATTCTTCCGGTGAAAGCTGGCGCGCTTCGTCTTCGAGCATCACCGGAATGTCGTCCTTGACCGGGTAGGCCAGCCGGCAGGCCTTGCAGACCAGTTCCGCCGCCTCCTTGCGGTAGTCGAGGGGGCCCTTGCAGAGCGGGCAGACGAGGATTTCAAGCAGGCGCGGATCCATCGATTTTCTCCATCACGTAGCGGGCCAGATCGGGTTCGACCACCGCATCGACCGGCAGTACCCAGATCGGCAGGTCGGCAAGGCCGGCGCATTTTAACGCGTCCTTCTCCGTCGTCAGGATCGCGTCACCAGCGAAGCGCAGGTCGGCGGCGACATAGCGGTGGTGATCTGGAAAGGCGTGCGGCACGAACTCCAGACCCAGCGCGGCGATCTGATCGAAGAAGCGTTGCGGTTCGCCGATACCCGCCACCGCGTGCAGTTTCAGCCCGGCCAGTTCGGCTGGCCCGGCCTCGACCTCGGGCGCATCGAGCCGCCGGAAGCGTGTGCCGCGCAACTGCATGCGGAAGGTGGGCACACCATCCACGCGGATGCTCCCGGTATCGTGCAGCGCCAGCGCATCGACCGTCGCCAACCGCCGCGCCGGCTCGCGCAGCGGGCCGGCAGGCAGTGGCCAGCCATTCAGCATGCCGCGCCGGTCGATCACCGCGATCTCGACATCGCGCGCGAGGCGGTAGTGCTGCAAGCCATCGTCGCAGAGAATCACGTCGCATTCGGGATGGGCCGCCAGCAAGTGCTGCGCGGCCGCCGCGCGATCGGCGCCAACCCAGACCGGACAGCCGGCGCGGCGCGCCAGCAGCAGCGGCTCATCGCCAAACTCCACCGCCGTGCCGCCGGGACTGACTTTTTCCGGAGCCGTTGAGCGCCGGCCATAGCCGCGGCTCACGATGCCCGGTCGATGTCCCATGGCAAGCAGGCGCTGCGCCAGCCACAGCGTCAGCGGCGTCTTGCCGGCGCCGCCGGCGACGATGTTGCCGACCACCACCACCGGCACGGCCAAGCGGACGGGGTGCAGCAGGCCGAGGCGGTAGAGCATCCGGCGCAGCGCGACGATCAGGAAAAATATCCGCCCCAGAGGCAACAAGAGGCAGGCCAACACACCGCGGCCGCGCCAGACGCGCATCAGGGCGTCATTGCTGCTTTTGCTGGGTGGCAAAGGAAATGTGGGACAGGCCGGCGTTGCGTGCCGCCTGCATGACGTCGATCACGTTCTGGTGCGCGGCCTTGGCGTCGGCATTGATGATGACCACGGGCTCGCGCGCGCCCTCGGCGGCACGGCGCAGCGCGATGCCGAGGGCCTCGACGCCGCCGCTCACGGGGGTCTTGGCGACCAGCACGCTGCCGTTCGCGGTGACGACCACGTCGATCTCGTTCGGCCTGTCCTGCTGCGCCTGGGCGTCCGCCGTCGGCAGGTTGATTTCCAGGCCGGCGAACTTGGAATAGGTGGTGGTGATCATGAGGAAGATGAGGATCACCAGCAGCACGTCGATCATCGGGATCAGGTTGATCTCCGGTTCCTCGCGATGGCGGCCGCGCTGGAAGTTCATTACTTTCTTTCCCCGTGCACCTGCTCGACCAGCTTGAGCGCCTGCTGCTCCATCTCGATCACGCAGCTGTCCACCAAGGCACGGAAGTGGCGATAGGCGATCATCGCCGGAATCGCGATGATCAGGCCGAAACCGGTGTTGTACAGGGCGACCGAGATGCCGTGGGCAAGCTGCTGCGGATCATTGCCGGCCGCCGTCGCGGAACCGAAGATCTCGATCATGCCGACGATGGTGCCGAACAAGCCGAGCAGGGGGCTCATGGAGGCGATGGTGCCCAGGCTGGTGAGAAAGCGCTCCAGTTCGTGCGCCACGCCGCGGCCAGCCTCCTCGATCGCCTCCTTCATCACCTCGCGCGAACTCCTGTCGTTCTTCAGCCCGGCGGCGAACACCCGGCCGAGCGGCGAATGAATCTCCAGACGCTTGAGCAGTTCCTCGGTCACGCCGGTGCGACGGTATTCGGCCACCGCGCTTTGCAGCAGGCCGGGAGGAACGACCTTGGCGCGACGCAGGGCGGTGCCGCGTTCGATGATGAGCGCGACGGCGATGACCGATGTCAGCAACAGGAACCAGATGGGCCAGCCGGCGGCCTGAATGATGGAAAACACTTGCGAACCTCCGGGACTCTGCGGACGGAGCACGCACTTTACTACGAACCGGAACAGCGTATCCGCCGCCGCAACGCGGAAATGGAGGCGTTTTTCGCCGCTTTACCGGGTCTTGAAAGATCTCACCGGCCAGACGCGACGACTACAATGACGCATGGACTCGGCACCGGACATCGCAACGACACTCGCAGCCTGGCTCAGGCACTTCGAGACTGCCGCCGCGTCGCAGCCGATCGTCAAGGAAATCGGGGCACCGGCCGATCCTTCCGCCATCATTCCCGCCCTTGCCGCGCTTGCCGCCGAAGCCTTGGCGCGCGACCGCAGCCTGTGGATCGTCACTGCCGACGATGCCTTGCTGCCAGACATCTCGAACGCGCTCGACTTGCGTCTGCGGCCGCTTTGCCTCGTGCTGCCCGGTGCCGACTATGCCGGCCGGATCGCCCTGCGCGCCACGCTGTCGTTGCTGAAAAGCCGTCTGACACGCGCCGCCGAGGACAGCGACGGCCCGGCCTGGACGACGATGCGCGCGCGGCTGCGCGAAGACGATTCGCTCTGGCGCGCCTGCCTGGCCTGGAGCGGACGTGGCCTCGACCGCGAAGCGCCTCCCGCCGGCATCGGCACCCTGTTCCCGGTTCGCATCGGTCCGTGGGAACTGGCGCAGCGCCTGGCGGCACCCGCCGACTGGGTGATGATGATCCAGACCGGGCAGTTGCCTGCGTCGGCCCGCACCGCCTGGCCGGATGCGCTATGCACGCTTCTGCTCGCCGCCGGGGAAATTTGTGGCACCACCGGCCTGGCAGTAATAGACGAGACCGCACGCCTGCGTGCCGAACTTGAGGTGCTGGGCCAGGAACTGGCGGAAATGGAGCTCGAACTCGCCACCGCCCAGGGGGAACTCGCAGGCTTCAGCGAGCGCTATCACGCACTGATCGCTGGCCGCATCGCCGAACTCGATGCCCTGCAAGCCGAACTGGCCCAGTTGCGGATACGCCATGCGCCGGAAGATCGGGTGCTTGGCGCCGCCGCCCGGGAGGCCCAGGCACGCGCAGAGCAGTCGCGGCACGACAGCAATGCCTATGGCAAACGCAAGACTGCCGAGCCGGAGCGCTTCGCCCCGGGCACCGACCTGAAAAAGCGCTTTCGGCAGCTGGCCCAGAAAATCCATCCCGACCGGGCGCGCGACGAAACTGATCGTGCCTGGCGCACCCAGTTGATGAGCGAAGCCAACCGCGCCTACCGGGCCGGCGACATCGCCGCGCTGGATGAAGTGCTCGCGCTCTGGCTGGAAGGGCCGCACGGCACGAGTCCGGCGATCATCGGCACCGCGACGGCCGCGGCGGACACCACGCGCGCCAACGCCGCGATCGCCGCCGAGCTTGCGCGCATCCGCCAGCGCATCGCGGCCATCGTCGCCGAACTTGACCGGCTGTATGGATCGAAGCTCTACGAGTTGTTTGCCGCCGCGCGCGTCGCCGCGCGCCAGGGGCGCGACCTGCTGGATGAGATGAGCGACCGGCTGGATGCCCGCATCGCCGCCGCACAGGCCGAACTGGAAAGATTGACGGCAGCAGAGGCCTAGAGCTGGATTTCCATGCCTTCGCGGGCAAGCAGGATTTCACACCCCGGATCAGGATGCCGGGTGAGCGCCTCGGCAAACACCTTCTCCAGATCGTCGTCGTTGCGCGTCGGCTCGTGGTGGGTGCAAACCAGCCGCTTGGCACCGACGCGCCGCGCCATGGCGATGGCGCTGTCGAAAGTGCCATGCCCCCAGCCAATTTTCTGCGGATACTCCTGGATCGTGTAGGCGGTATCGACGATCAGCACATCCACTGTCCCGATGGCCGCATCCAGCTCGGCCAGGCGCTGGTCGACCATCGCCTGGTAGTTGGCGTGTTCCGGGTCGTCCGGTGCGTAGATATTGAGCCAGGGCTCGTGATCGCCGGTGAAGAACATCGACTTGCCATTGCACGCGACGCGGTAACCGAGGTCGGTGACGGGATGGTTCATCAATACCGGGGTCACGAAGGCGTCGCCGACCGCCACCGGCTCGCCGACCGTCAGCGTCCGGTATTCGATACCGGCCCTGAGTTCGGCCTCGCGAATCGGAAAGTAGCTGTATTGCAACTGAACATCCATCACCTGCTCGATGCCCTGCATCGAAACGATGTCGTAGGCGCCGTGGATGCGCACCTTGTTGCCGGGAATGTAGAGCGGCACGAAGAAGGGCAGCCCCTGGATGTGATCCCAGTGCGTATGCGTGATGAAGATGTTGGCTGCCACCGGCAGGCACGCCAGCAGCGTCTGCGCCAGCGGAAAGATACCGGTTCCAGCGTCGAGGATAATCAGGCTGTCGTCGTCGCCGCGCACTTCGATGCAGGTGGTATTGCCGCCGTAGCGGACGGTGCGCGGCCCCGGGGAGGGAATCGAGCCGCGCACGCCCCACATCCTGACTTTCATGGCTTATTTCTCGGTACCGATCTGCGCGAAGGATTGCGCATCCGCAACAATTTTCTGCAGGTCGCCCAGTTTGGCGAGTACCGCTTCTATGTCCGCGCCGAAGCGCGCCGGCATCCGCGCCAACTCTTCGTCATGCCAAGGATTGCCCGCGTCGCCGAAGGCCTGCATGCGGCAGACGATGTCCGCCATGCGCAGGCAGTCCATCATCGCGGACGGCTCCGCCGCAGCATCGTGGTGATCACGGATGCACTCGACCAGCGGCGCGGCGAACTGCCACTTCTTCGCCAGCAGGGCGCCGACGAAGGCATGATCGGCGCCGATGATTTCCTGCTCGGCCTGATAGAGCGGCTTGTCGAAATCCATGGCCATCGCGAGCGACTTCATGAATTCCACCGACAGGAACTGGGCAAACACCACCTTGCCGAAATCGTGCAGCAGACCGGCGATGTAACAGTCCATCGGGTCGCCCTCCCCGCGCGCGTATTTTTCGCAGAGCATGCGCGCCACGGCGGCCACCGTCAGGGAGTGCAGCAGATAGCGTTGAATGTCGAAACCGGTGGTATTGAAGCGCGGCAGGATGCCGACGGCGGCGAACGACAAGGCGAGGTTCTTGATGGTGTTGATGCCCAGATAGACGACCGACTGGCCGACCGAGGTGATCTTGTTGGGCAGGCCGTAATAGGCCGAGTTGATGACGCGCAGGATCTTCATCGTCATCACCGGATCCTTCTCGATGACGCCGACCAGATCCTTGGGCAGGCAGTTGATGTTGCGGGTCAGCTCCAGCACCGACTGCACGCTCTTCGGAAAGGCGGGCATGCGCTCGACGGCGGTCGTCAGCTTGCGTTCGAGCTCCGGGGTGAGTTGGGACATCGCGGCTGCCTGCATTGAGTGACGCGCGATTATATCGGCATGCGACGCTTCAGGCCGTCGCCACGCGTTCGTAGTAACGGGCGCGGTAGAGCAGGCGCCGCTTCTCCGTCGTCTCGGCGAAGCCGCTGCGGTCGTGCAGCACATTGTTGCAAACGAGTCCCATGCCAGGCTCCAGCCGGCCGCGCAGCGTCCAGGGGGTTGGCGCCGCCAGGATGCGCTCCAGCGCCACGCGTGCCGCCGCCGTGGCGGCATCCGCCTTCCAGGCGATGCTCACGGTGCGCGCGGTATAGCGCATGTGCAGCGTACCGTCGCCGTTCAGCGAAAACACCGGACCCGGCTGCGCCGCGCGCGCCACGCCCGCCTCGTCCATGCGCGGCGGTATCGTCATCGCGTCCGGCGCGGACAGGGCGCGCACATGGTCAGGATTCTCGTCGCGCAGCAGGATGTAGACGATCTCGTGGTCGAGCAACTGGTTGTCGCCGCCGCTCGCCGCGCTTTGCACGCAATGCAGCATCAAGCCGCGGATGGTGTGATCGGGCGTGTTGTAGTAGCCGTCGGTATGCCACTTGATCGGCTTGTCGGTATAGGGAATGAATTCCTTGCGTTCGCCGCGCGCTTCGGCGCCGCTCACCGACAGCGGCGAAATGCCGTCGCTGTCCGTCAGCCAATGGCCGTCAAGCGTACGCAGGCCCAACTGTTCGCCGAGCAGGCGTGGTATGTCCTTGTCGGGGTTCGTACCGGTTTTGCCGACATAGACCGCCATGTTGCAGCGGGCGTTGTGCGCGACGATACGTTCACGCTGGGCCGCCAGCAGGTCGCGCGGGTCGTTCAGTTCGACGACGATGTCCTCGATGCGGCGCGGCGCCGTGTCTAGCTTACGTTCGCGCCAGCGCGCATAGGCTACCGCGTCGTCCAGATCGTAAGGGCCGGGCATGATCTGTCCTTCAGTCGATCGAGCCGCGCAGGTCCTGGCGGCGCTGGCTGTGGGCCTGAGCGGGATCGAACAGCCCGGTCAGGGTCTTTTCCAGCATCTTCAGCGCGGCAGGCGCCTCGATGTCCATCGCCTGATCGACTACCCAGAGCTTGTCCTTCTCGGGCAGCACGTCGCGCAGGCAGGCCGCGAAAAAGCGCTTGAAGCCGAAATCGGGGCCTTGCGCGCCATAGTCGAACTCGGCATAGTCGGCGGCCCGGCGGTTGAAGAGATCGATGAAATACCGCTGCGACTCGCCGGGAACCGCCGCGCCGAGCAGCATGATGTTGTTCTCTTCGACGAAGCGGGCGATGTTCTGCGCCAGCACCGTGGTGAACTCGATGCGCTCCTCCTCGCCCAGTTCGCGGTAGGCGACGCGATCGGCACAAACCGCCAGAAATGCGAGAAACTCGCACACGAAATCAAAATAGGGGCGACCGGCATCGATGTCGTAATCGGCCTTGCGCATGCGCTTGATCGATTCGATCGCCAGCTTCCAGGACAGCACGGCCACCACCGAGGCCAGCGTCGCGGCGGAACGCTGGCCCTTGGTGTGGAACTTGGTCTTGAGGCGGATGGCCATGGCGGCTCAGCGCCGTCCCGCCGGCGCTGACTTTTCTGCACGCATCAATAGCCGCCCTTGCCTTTCGGCTGCGGCAGGCCGGCGATGCGGCAGCCCTGCTTGGCGGCACCGCCGTCCGGAAACAGGTCGAACATCAACTTGTTGTCGGCCTCCGGCATGTCGGCCTCGTCCTGCAGGCCCTTCACCAGATTGCGCGCGTTGGGCGTATGGCCGTCCTCTTTGAACTTCTCGCGCAGATAGTTGATGATCTTCCAGTGCTGCTCGGTCAATTCGAGTCCTTCAGCCGCCGCGAATGCCTGCACGGCCTCCTCGCTGAAATCTGGCTCCAGCAGGTAGCCGTAGTCGTCGACCTCTTTTTCTTCGCCGTTGATCACGATGCCCATTGTTTGCTCCTTGGTTGGCTAGGGTTGGATGGATTGAACCGGTCGGTTCTTGCTTTTTGGATTCATTCTAGCGTCACGAGCGAAGCGCCCGATTTGTGCGGCACGAAAATGCCGCAACCACGCTTGCGTTCGACGCCGAGTCCCTCGCGCTGCAAACGCCGGATGTCTTCCGGCTCGAGTTCGGACAGCATCAGGCTGAAACCGCTGAGCAGGCCAGCGGCGGTACGGGCGCGCTGGGCCAGTCCGCACACGAGTTTGGGCCGCATGCCCAACTGGTCGAATTGCGCACGACAGGTGTCAAGAAAAACATCCTCGGCAATCAACTGCTCAGCCGGGCTGGGGGGCGTCATGGCAACAAACCTGGCATACAACACCGACGACGGGGCGAGCTCGCGCACCGTCGCGGTCCCCAGCCCGATGCGGTAGCCGTCGAGATCCAGCGTCCGGCCCTCCAGCGCAGTGCGCGAAGAATCCGCCTGGTCCGGGGATATCCGCAGCGTCAACCGGCTGCGGCGCGATACATGCCAGGCGCCTTCCGCCGGACTCAGGCCGTCGATGGGGTGCACCCCCGCCCATGGATCGCTTTCCAGCCACGGCAGCAAGGGGCGCAATTCGGTCCACAGCGCATCGGCATAGTCGTACGGAATCAGCCGTCCGTTCAGCGGAAAGCGCACATCGACGACCTCAGGGTTCGTCACAGTGATGTCCATTCCCGGGTTGCGTCTCGTCATCCGCGGCATCCAGATGACGCCGCGCCCAGTTCGCCATCGTCCCGGCCCAGCGTCCGGCCGTTACCGGATCGATATCGAAGATGGTGAAGCGGCGGTGCTCGCGAATGCGCAGGCGCAGGATAGGAACGCCACCGGCTTCGAATTCGACCTGTTGCAACTCGATCTCCTGATTGCCGACAGGCACACGGAATTTGTCGAGGCTGGTAATCTTGTCCATGCTGAGGCGCCGGTGGGTTATCGTTTCAACGAGATGGGGTCGGACTATGGCATCGCAAGGCCCGGGGAGCCATCACCGGATCGGGGGGCGGCATCTACTCCCTTCGGGTAGGTTCACCTAACCCCACGAATGCGGTTAGTCTACCTGCCGGAGGTATGGCGCGCCGACCGGTGCCGACCCGATAATTGACGAAAATCCGGGATTGGACGCGCGCCACGCGATCAGTTCCCCCAACAGCCACACGAAGAGGAGATAACATGGCCAAACAGCCTCACGCTACCCCTTTGCTCGACCAGCTCGAAACCGGCCCCTGGCCCAGCTTCGTCACCGGTTTGAAGCGTCTTGCCAAGGACAAGGACTACGTCGTCGATCTGCTCGGCCACCTTGAGCACTCCTACGAGACCCGCAAGGGCTACTGGAAGGGTGGCACGGTGGGCGTATTCGGTTACGGCGGCGGCGTCATTCCCCGTTTCACCGAAATCAAGGACGAGAAGGGCGAGCCCAAGTTCAAGGACGCCGCCGAGTTCCACACCATCCGCATCATGCCGGCCCCCGGCATGCACTACGATACCGACACCCTGCGCAAGTTCTGCGACGTCTGGGAGAAATACGGTTCCGGCCTGATCGCACTGCACGGCCAGTCCGGCGACATCATGCTCCAGGGCTGCACCACCGAGAACGTGCAACCGGCCTGGGACGAGATCAACCAGATGGGCTTCGACATGGGTGGCGCCGGCCCGGCCGTGCGCACCGCGATGTCCTGCGTCGGTGCCGCGCGTTGCGAGCAGTCCTGCTACGACGAGGCACTGGCCCACCAGAAGATCATCAACCAGTTCCTCGACGACATCCACCGTCCCGCCCTGCCCTACAAGTTCAAGTTTAAGTTCTCCGGCTGCGGCAACGACTGCATGAACGCCATCCAGCGCGCCGACATGGCCGTGATCGGCACCTGGCGCGACAACATGGGCACCGACGAGGCGCTCGCCAAGAAGTGGTTCGCCAAGCATGGCATGAACGAACTGATCAACGACGTCGTCAGCATGTGTCCGACGCGTGCGATCCAGCTCAAGGAAACCAAGGATGTCCGCAAGGACGCTCATGTCTCCGCCGTCGCGGTGAACGACAGCCAGTCGATCGAGATCGACAACAAGGACTGCGTGCGCTGCATGCACTGCATCAACGTCATGACCGGCGCGCTCGCCCCGGGCAAGGACAAGGGCGCCACCATCCTCGTCGGTGGCCACAGCCACCTCAAGATCGGCGCCACCATGGGCACCGTGGTCGTTCCCTTCATTTCCCTGAAGACCGAAGAGGACTACGACAACCTCGTCGAAATGGCCCAGAACATGATCGACTTCTTCGCCGAAAACGCCCTCGAGCACGAGCGCACCGGCGAGATGATCGAGCGCATCGGCCTGGTCAACTACCTTGAGGGCGTCGGCCTTGATATTGACGCCAACATGGTCAACAACCCGCGGATGAACCCCTACGTTCGTACCGATGGTTGGGACGAGGAAGTGGCCAAGATCAACGCCAAGAAGGCGGCTGCCTAAGCATCCCCGCATCGTCTGACCGGACCCGGATTCCGCATGGAATCCGGTTTCCGGCCAGGGTGATGACCCTATTCGTATAACGACAATTCACGACTAAATTACTCGGAGACGATTCATGGCTCAACCTCAGATGCGCAAGCCAGTCGAGTACTTCCTCGACAACAAGAAGTACCTCCACCCGAAGCTCGCCGCCAACTACGGCAACTGGAAATACCACGATCGTCCGCGTCCCGGCGTGCTGCACCATGTTTCCAACTCGGGCGACGAGGTCTGGACCGTGCGTGCCGGCACCCAGCGTCAGATGGACGTGCATACCATCCGCAAGCTGTGCGACATCGCCGACAAGTTCGCCGAAGGCCGCGTGCGCTTCACCATCCGCTCGAACATCGAATACATCGTCTCCACCGAAGCCCAGGTCGCTCCGCTGATCGCCGAACTCGAGAAGAACGGCTTCCCCGTCGGCGGCACCGGCAACTCCATCTCGATGGTCGCCCACACCCAGGGCTGGCTGCACTGCGACATCCCCGGCACCGACGCCTCCGGCGTGGTCAAGGCAATGATGGACGAGCTCTACGACGACTTCAAGAACGAGGAAATGCCGAACCGCGTGCGCCTCTCGACCTCCTGCTGCGAAATCAACTGCGGCGGCCAGGCCGACCTCGCCGTGGTCATCCAGCACACCAAGCCGCCGAAGATCAACCACGACCTCGTCGCCAACGTTTGCGAGCGGCCGGCCGTCGTTGCCCGCTGCCCGGTGGCGGCGATCCGCCCCGCGCTGGTGAATGGCAAGCCCACCCTCGAAATCGACGAGAAGAAGTGCATCTGCTGCGGCGCCTGCTACCCCCCCTGCCCCCCGATGCAGATCAACGATCCCGAGCACTCCAAGCTCGCCATCTGGGTCGGCGGCAAGAACTCCAACGCGCGCAGCAAGCCGACCTTCCACAAGATGGTCGCCGCCGGCCTGCCCAACAACGCGCCGCGCTGGCCCGAAGTCAACGCCATCGTCAAGAAGATCCTCATGACCTACAAGGCGGACGCCCGTCCCTGGGAGCGCATGGCCGACTGGATCGACCGCATCGGTTGGCCGCGCTTCTTCGAGAAGACCGGTCTGCCCTTCACCAAATACATGATCGACGACTGGCGCGGCAGCCGCTACAACCTGAACGCCTCGGCCCACGTCCGTTTCTGAGGATCACGACAAGATGAAGTTCGCAATCCTGGTCAATGAAGGCCCCTACACGCACCAGGCCTCCGACACCGCCTACCAGTTCACCAATGCGGTGCTGGCCAAGGGCCACGAGGTCTTCCGCGTGTTCTTCTATCACGACGGCGTAAACAACGCCACGCGCCTCACCACTCCGCCGCAGGACGACCGCAACATCGTCAACCGCTGGTCGAAGCTGGCAGAGGAACACAACCTCGACATGGTCGTCTGCGTCGCCGCCGCCCAGCGCCGCGGCATCGTGGATGACGGCGAGATGAAGCGCAATGGCAAGGACGCCACCAATCTGGCGCCCGGCTTCCGCATCTCCGGCCTCGGTCAATTGATCGAAGCCGGCATCCAGGCCGACCGTCTGGTCGTATTCGGCGACTGAGGAGGACGAAATGAGCACAACCAAGCAATTCATGTTCGTCAACCGCAAGGCGCCCTACGGCACGATCTACGCCTGGGAAGCCCTCGAGGTGGTGCTGATCGCGGCCGCCTTCGAGCAGGACGTTTCGCTGGCCTTCCTCGACGATGGCGTTTACCAGCTCAAGAAGGGCCACCAGACCAAGGGCATCGAGGTCAAGGCCTTTGAAAAGACCTGGGGCGCGCTGGAGGATTACGACGTCACCAAGCTCTACGTCGATAGCGAATCCCTCGCCGAACGCGGCCTGACCGCCGACGATCTCGCCATTCCCGTCGAAGTGCTCTCCCGTGCCGAAATCGGCAAGCTGATGGAAGAGCAGGACGTCGTCCTGTCGTTCTGAGGAAACCGACATGCTGCATATCATCAACAAGTCACCCTACGATCGTCCGGCACTGGACTCGGCTCTCAAGACCGGCGAAGGCGCAATCCTGCTGATCGAAGACGGCGTCTACGCCGCCGCCAAGGGCGGCGCCAGCGAAGCCAAGATCAAGGCCGCCCAGGGCAAGTTCAAGGTCTACGCACTCAGCGCCGACCTTGAGGCCCGCGGCATCGCCGATCGCGTCATGGATGGCGTCACCGCCGTCGATTATGCCGGCTTTGTCGATCTCGTCGCCGAATACAAGACGAACCAATCCTGGCTCTGAGCCTTCACTTTTTTACTAGGAGATAAGCATGGCTATCGAAGTTAACGGCAAGTCCTACGAAACCGACGAGGAAGGCTACCTGATCAACCTCGCCGACTGGAACGAAGACGTCGCGGGCTTCCTGGCCCAGCAGGAAGGCGTCAACATGACCGACCAGCACTGGGAGGTCATCAACTTCCTGCGCGACTATTACAACGAGTTCCAGATCGCCCCGGCCGTGCGCGTGCTGACCAAGGCGATCGGCAAGAAGCTCGGCCCGGAGAAGGGCAACAGCCAGTATCTGTACGAACTGTTCCCCTACGGCCCGGCCAAGCAGGCGTGCAAGATCGCCGGCCTGCCCAAGCCCACCGGCTGCGTCTAAGCCCTTGCCGGCACGGCGGGACGCGCCCGGCGCCGTCCCGCCAGCACTGACTTTGCAAGCACTGCCGCGACCGGCGTCAGCCGCCGGCCGCCGACAGTGACAAGGTTTCGCCTTTCGTGTTCATGTTAGCCGTGGTGCCCCGCCAATGACACTGTTCTTCGCGATCCTGTTCTACCTCGCCTTCGCGGTTCTCGTCGCGGGCCTGGCCTACAAGATCTACGACTTCGCCCGCACGCCGGCGCCGCTGTCGATTCCCACGACTCCGGCCCCGACCACCGCCCCCGGCGTGGCCTTCCGCATGGCCCGCGAAGTGGTCCTCTTCGAAAGCCTGTTCAAGGGCAACCTGTGGATCTGGCTGTTCGGCTGGATGTTCCACATGGGGCTGTTCCTCGTGCTCGTCCGCCACCTGCGCTACTTCATCGAACCGGTCCCGGGCGTTCTGGTGTTTCTCCAGCCCTTCGGCAAATACGCCGCCTTCATGATGGTCGCCGGCCTGGCCGGCCTGTGGGCGCGCCGCTTTCTGGTCGAGCGCATCCGCTACATCTCGACCCCTTCCGATCACCTCTGGCTCGCCCTGCTGCTCGGCATCGGCGCCACCGGCACCGGCATGACCTTCCTCATGCACACCGACATCGTCGCCGTGAAGGCCTTCTTCCTCGGCCTGATGACTTTCGACATCCAGCCGTTGCCGGCGCACCCCGGCTTGTTCATCCACCTCCTGCTCGTCGCGCTGCTGATGATCCTGTTCCCCTTCAGCAAGCTGCTGCATGCCCCGGGCGTGTTCTTCAGCCCGACCCGCAACCAGGTCGACAACCCACGCGAGTCCCGCCATCTGGCGCCGTGGGCCGCCCAGATCGAGAAGAACTGACATGGCCGCACCCGCATTCGAAGTTCCCAAGTTCCGCGAGTTTCCCGCCGTGCCGGCCATGGTGCCGGACGCGATGGCGCATTCCAAGCCCTACGTCGCCAACGAGAAAATCCAGGAAGCCCTCGGCCTCCAGGGCAAGCTCGACGAGGACTGGCAGGTCACCCACGACAAGGCGATCGGCAAGTTCGGCGAACTGCTGGGCAAATACCGCTCGCTCAAGGTGTTCATGGACAGCTGCGTGCATTGCGGCTCCTGCACCGACAAGTGCCACTACTTCATCGGCACGGGCGATCCCAAGAACATGCCGGTGGCGCGCCAGGAACTGATGCGCAGCGTCTATCGCCGCTACTTCACGCTGCCGGGCAAGGTCTTCCCCAAGCTCGTCGGCGCGCGCGACCTGACCAAGGAAGTGCTCGACGAGTGGTTCTCCTACTTCTGGCAGTGCTCGGAGTGCCGCCGCTGCTCGGTGTTCTGCCCCTATGGCATCGACACCGCCGAAGTAACGATGGCCGCGCGCCACATCCTCGACACGGTCGGCTACGGCCAGAAATATTCGAACGAGATTCTCGGCAAGGTCAACAAGATCGGCAACAACCTCGGCCTGCCCGGCCCGGCACTGGAAGACACCCTGCTGGGACTTGAGGAAGACGTCAAGGACGACACCGGCGTCGACGTCAAGTATCCGCTCGACGTGCAGGGCGCCGAAGTGCTGCTGGTCACCCCCTCGGCCGACTTCTTCGCCGAACCGCACATCGAGTCGCTGATCGGCTACGGCAAGGTGTTCCACGCCGCCGGCATCAGCTGGACGCTTTCCTCCTATGCGTCGGAAGCCGGCAACTTCGGCCTGTTCAACGGCGACTACAACATGATGCGCAAGATCGCCATGCGCATCCGCGAGCAGGCGCTCGAACTCGGCGTCAAGCGCATCGTCGTCGGCGAGTGCGGCCATGCCTGGCGCGTCGCCTACGCCTTCTGGAACACCCTGACCGGCCTCGGCAACAACGGAACTGACAAGTTCTCCGTCGAACTCCAGAAGCAGCTCGATCCGCGCTACAAGGAACCCTCGCACATCTGCGAATTCACTTGGGACCTGATCCAGCAGGGCCGCCTCAAGTTCGACAAGGAAGCCAACGACAGCCGCATCGTCACCTTCCACGATTCCTGCAACGTCGCGCGCGCCTCGCGCATGGGCAACCATCCCGGCGGCCAGTTCGACATCCCGCGCAGCATCATCAAAGCGGTGGCAAACAACTTCGTCGATATGCCCGCCGAGACGATCCGCGAAACGACCTTTTGCTGCGGCGGCGGCGGCGGCGTGCTCACCGACGACCTGCTCGAACTGCGCGTCAAGGGCGCCTTCCCGCGCATGGAGGCGCTGCAACAGGTGGTCGAAAAGAACAAGGTGAACTTCATGGCGACCATCTGCGCGATCTGCAAGGCGCAATTCACCAAGGTTCTGCCCTATTACGGTTTCAACATGCGGCTGGTGGGAGGAGTTCACCAGTTGGTCAGCACTGCGATTCGCCTCGGCGACGAGCAGTAACTCTCTAGCACACATACAACGATTACTACGGAGACGACGATGTCAGCGACGACCGAAACCCAAACCGAGAAGTTGACCTTTCGCAGGTTCAAGGACGGTGAGCCCCAGCGCTTTAAGCGCCTGCAGGACAACATCTTCCAGGCCAGCTGGTCCTACAAGTGCCCGACCTACATCCAGTCCACTCCGCCCTGCCAGGGTTCCTGCCCCTCCGGTGAAGACATCCGCGGCTACCTGAACATCGTGCGCGGTATCGAGAAGCCCCCGGTCGGCGCCGACGGCAAGCCCGTCATGCCCTGGCAGGAATATGCCTGGCGCCGCCTGACCGAAGCCAACCCGCTGCCCGCCGTCATGGGCCGCGTCTGCCCGGCCCCCTGCGAGACTGGCTGCAACCGCAATCAGGTCGAAGACCACGTCGGTATCAACTCGGTCGAACATTTCCTCGGCGAATACGCGATCCAGAACAACCTGCAATTCAACAAGCCCGCCAAGCTGACCGGCAAGAAGGTCGCCGTCATCGGTGGCGGCCCTGCCGGCCTGTCGGTCGCCTACCAGCTTGCCCTCAAGGGTCACTCGGTCACGATCTTCGACGACCATGAGCATCTCGGCGGCATGATGCGCTACGGCATCCCCGGCTACCGCACGCCGCGCGACGTTCTCGATGCCGAAATCCAGCGCATCCTCAATCTTGGCGTGACCGCCAAGCTGAAGTGCAAGATCGGCGTCGACATCACGATGGAGCAGATCCGCAAGGACTTCGATGCCGTGTTCCTCGGCCTCGGCGCCCAGGGCGGCCGCGCCCTGCCGGTCGAAGGCGACACCAATGCTTCCAACGTCGTCACCGCCACCGCCTTCCTGAAGGCCTTCAACGACGGTCGTCTGCAGACCGTCGGCCGCCGCGTCGTCGTCGTCGGCGGCGGCGACACCTCGATGGACGTCGCCACCGTCGCCCGCCGCCTCGGCCACATCGACAGCGCCAAGCCCACCGACTGGGAAGGCGCCATCGCCGGCCAGCTCGCGCAGGACGTCGCCGACATCTCCACCCGCAAGGGCGCCGACGTCGTGCTGACCTCGGTATTCCCGATCGACAAGATGATGGCAAGCAAGGGCGAGCTCGACCATGCCCAGGCCGAAGGCATCGAAATCATGGGCGGCTGGATGCCGGTCTCCGTGGTCAAGGGCGCCGACGGCCGCGCCACCGCCCTGCGCGTCGCTCAGTGCGAGGCCAAGATGGCTGGCGGCAAGCTGGAGATCAAGAAGATCGAGGGCAGCGAGAAGGACCTGCCGGCCGACCTGATCGTCTCCGCGATCGGCCAGATGGTCGACTTCGCCGGACTCGACGAATTCAACAACGGCAAGGGCGGCGTTTCCGCCGACCGGAACTATCAGGTGCAAGGCAAGCCGGGCGTCTTCGCCGGCGGCGACGTGCTGCGTCCCCACCTGCTGACCACCGCCGTCGGCCATGGCGCCATCGCCGCCGACAGCATCGACCAGTATCTGCAGGGCCTCGAACTCGGTCGCCGGCCGAAGATCGACGTGCATACCTTCGACCTGATGCGCAAGTATGTCGAGAAGGGCATCGCCCTCGATGAAATCAAGGAACCGCTGCGCGGCACCAGCGAATCCAAGGGCGCGGTGCACAACTTCGACAACCGCTCCGAGCGCTACGTCATCCCGCATGACGAGCTGTTCCTCGGCCACTTCCAATACACGCCGCGCAACAAGCGCCACATCACCCACCTCGACAAGGAATCGGCACTGGGGAACTTCGAGGAGCGCCTCGAAGCCCTCGACGACAAGCAGGTCGTCGCCGAGGCCAAGCGCTGCATGAGCTGCGGCCTGTGCTTCGAGTGCGACAACTGCGTGGTGTATTGCCCGCAGACGGCGGTCTACAAGGTCAAGAAGACCGAAGCGACCACCGGCCGCTACGTCGCCACCGACTACGACAAGTGCATCGGCTGCCACATCTGTCACGACGTGTGCCCGACCGGCTACATCCAAATGGGCCTTGGCGAGTAATCATCCATGAAACTGCTGCGCATCCCCGTTGCGATGCTGCTGGCGCTCCTGCTGGCGGCACCCCTGTCCACCTTCGCCGGAGCGCCAAAGCCGGCGATCAGCATCGCGAACCCCGGCCAGTGCATCGCGCCGGCCGAGGAGATGCGCCGCAACCACATGGAAATGCTCAAGCACCAGCGTGACCGCACGCTGCGACAGGGCATCCGCGGCGAAAAGGCCAGCCTGAACGAGTGCATCAACTGCCACGCCAGCAAGACCACCGGCTCGGTGCTGGGCGAAAGCGGTTTTTGCCAGGAATGCCACAGCTACGCCGCCGTCAAGCTGGATTGCTGGGATTGCCATCAACCCAAGGCCGGCCACCCTGTCGCCGGAGCCGTGGGAGCGAAACAATGAAAGAACCGCAAGACCAAGTTGAGAACAACGGCCGCCGAGGCTTCATCGGCGTCGCCGCCATCGCTGGCGCCGGCCTGAGCGTCGCCGCCCTGGCCCCCGGCCTGCGCCTGATCGAAGTTTCGCAGGCCACGCCGACCGCGGGGGCCTCCAGCACCGTGCGCTGGGGCATGCTGATCGACACCACCAAGTGCGCCAGCGGCTGCGACGCCTGCGTCAAGGCCTGCAGCACCGAAAACGGCATCAACGAAACCGTCGCGGACGCGCGCCAGGGTGCGCAGTGGATCCGCAAGATCGACCTCAAAGATCCGAAGAACGGACGCGAGCATTCACTGCCGATGATGTGCCAGCACTGCGCCGAACCGCCCTGCGTCGACGTCTGCCCCACCGGTGCCTCGATGAAGCGCGCCGATGGCATCGTCCTCGTTGACCGCCACATCTGCATCGGCTGCCGCTACTGCATGATGGCCTGTCCCTACAAGGCGCGCTCCTTCGTGCATCAACCGCTCACCGAGCAGAATCCAGAAGTGCCGCGCGGCCTTGGTTGCGTCGAGTCCTGCACCTTCTGCGTGCATCGCGTCGACAAGGGCCAGAAACCCGCTTGCGTCGAAGCCTGTCCAGAAGGCGCCATGACCTTCGGCGACCTCAACGATCCGCAGAGCGACATTGCCCAGCGCCTCGCGCGTGAAGTCTCCACCCAGGTCCGAGCCGATCTCAAGCTCGGCCTCGGCGTGCGTTATCAGGGAATCTGACCGCCATGCTTCTCGAACAGAACAGCCGCACGGAAGAAAGCTTCTTCTACGTCGTCGCCATCCTCGGCGGCCTTGTCACCACCATCGGCCTCGCCGCCGCGCTCTACATGGAGCACAACGGCCACGTCGTCACCGGCATGAACAACCAGGTCGTCTGGGGCATGCCGCACGTCTTCGCCATCTTCCTCATCGTCGCCGCCTCGGGCGTGCTCAACGTCGCGTCGATCGGCTCGGTGTTCGGCAAGGTGATGTACAAGGCGCGCGCGCCCCTTTCCGGCCTGCTCGCGCTGGTGATGCTCGCCGCCGGCCTGATGGTCATCATGCTTGACCTCGGCCGTGCCGACCGCCTCGTCGTCGCCATGACGCACTTCAACCCCTCCTCGGTATTCGGCTGGAACGTCATCCTCTATCCCGGCTTCTTCGCCATCGTCGGCCTCTACCTGTGGACGCTGATGGATCGCAAGATGAACCCCTACTACAAGTCCGCCGGTTTGGCCGCCTTCATCTGGCGCCTGATCCTGACGACTGGCACCGGTTCGATCTTCGGTTTCCTCGTCGCCCGCCAAGCCTACCAGTCGGCCATCATCGCCCCAATGTTCATCATCATGTCCTTCGCCTGGGGCCTCGCCGTCTTCATGATCGTGCAGAAGTCGATGTATGCCTGGAACGGCATGGCCTTGCATCCGGCGATCCGCTCGCGCATGAAGAACCTGCTCGGCACCTTCATCGCCGCGGTGTTCTACTTCGTCGTGGTCTATCACCTGACCAACATCTACTTCGCCAAGCAAACCGCCTTCGAGCAGTTCATCCTGCTCTCCGGCGGCATCTACCCGACGCTGTTCTGGGGCGGCTGGCTGTTCCTCGGTACGATCGTGCCGCTGCTGTTGATCTACATTCCCGATCTCAGCAAGATGTGCGGCGCGATCTTCCTCGCCGCCTCGCTGGTGATTGTCGGCGCCTTCTGCCTGCTCTATGTCTTCATCATCGGCGGCCAGGTCTACCCGCTGGAAATCTTCCCCGGCATGGAGGTATCGAGCAGCTTCTTCGACGGCCAGATCGACAGCTACAGCCCGAGCCTGCCGGAAATCCTGCTTGGCCTCGGCGGCTTCGGCCTGGCCTTCACCGCCACCGCGGTCGGCGTCCGTGTCTTCAAATTCATGCCGCAGGACGATATCGCCAAGCTCGAATCCGCCGGGCACATGCTCGACTGATCCCCTGGCGGCGGAACGCCCAGGCGATCCGGACCATGCACCGATTCCTGATCTCCGCCGCCCACAAGTCTTCCGGCAAGACCACGCTTTCCATCGGCCTCGCGGCGGCCCTGCGCCGGCGCGGACTGACGGTGCAACCCTTCAAGAAGGGGCCGGACTACATCGATCCGCTCTGGCTGTCGCGCGCCGCCGGACGCGGTTGCCGCAACCTCGATTTCTTTCTCTCGCCGCACGACGAGATCCGCGCCCAGTTCGCGCGCGGCCATGACGCTGACGTCTGCCTCGTCGAAGGCAACAAGGGTCTCTACGACGGCCTCGCGCTAGACGGCGGCAACAGCAACGCCGCCCTCGCCCGTCTGCTCGATTTGCCGGTCATCCTGGTGCTCGACGCGCGCGGCATGACGCGCGGCATCGCCCCGCTGATCCTCGGTTACCAGGCCTTCGAACGCGACATCCGCATCGCCGGCGTGATCCTCAACCGACTCGGTGGCAGCCGCCACGAGGCCAAGCTGCGCGCGGTGGTCGAACACTACACCGACGTGCCGGTCCTCGGTGCCGTGCATGAGGATGCGCAACTCGCCCTGGTCGAACGCCATCTCGGCCTGATGCCGGCCAACGAGGCCGCCGGCGCCGAACAATTGGTCGCCGGCATCGCCGCGCGCGTCGAACGCCAGGTCGACCTTGAGCGCCTGCTGGCGATCACCGCGACCGACGTCGTGCTGCCGGAGCCCCCGCCCTCCCTGCCATGGCACGAGGAGCGCCTGCGCGTCGCCATCGCCCAGGACGCCGCGTTCGGCTTCTACTACACGGACGACCTCGAAGCCCTCGTCGCCGCCGGCGCAGAGCTGGTGCCGTTCGACGCCCTCAAGGTTCCCCGCTTGCCGCCCTGCGACGCGCTCGTCATCGGCGGCGGCTTTCCCGAGTCATTCCTCGACGAATTGGCGGCGAATGCCACCCTGCGCACCGACATCCGCGCCGCGATCGAGCAGGGCCTGCCGACCTATGCCGAATGCGGCGGGCTGATGTATCTGTCCCGCAGCATCACATGGCGCGACCAGACGCGACCGATGGTCGGCGCCATCGACGGCGATATCCTGATGCACGACAAGCCGGTCGGGCGTGGCTACGTGATCCTGAAGCCGTCGGACGCCCACCCCTGGTCAGGTCACGACCCGGCCGGCCCCCGGCCGATCCATGCGCACGAATTCCACTATTCGGAAATTCGCGGCCTGCCGGACGACACGCGCTATGCCTACAAAGTTGAGCGCGGTCATGGCGTCGACGGCCGCCGCGACGGTATCGTGCGGCACAACATGCTGGCTTCCTACACCCACCTGCGCGCCACCGCCGGCTGCGACTGGCCGAACCGCTTCATGCAATTCGCCCGCGCCTGCCGCAGGCAGCGAGCCTCCCTGGAGAACGCGACATGCTCAACCTGACCCCCACCGCCGCCGAACAGATCCTGAACGCCGCCACGGTCCAGCAGGACGGCATGCAGTCCGCCCCCTGCCTGCGCGTGGCCGCCAAGATCGAGGACGGCGAAATCGTCTATGGCATGGGCTTCGACGACGAGCGCGAGAACGACGCCGTGATCGAAGCCGCCGGCGTCACCCTGCTGATTGCTCCGCGCAGCCAGGAACTGCTGGCCGGGGCGACGCTGGACTTCGTCGAACTCAAGCCCGGCGAGTTTCAGTTCATCTTCATCAATCCCAACGAGCCGTCCGCCTGCGGCGGCAGCCAGTTGCCCCAAGGCGCCCAGGGCGGCTGCGGCGGTTGCGGCAAACGCGGTCCGGGGTGCAACTGACATGGCCATGAACTACCCAGCTTCCCTGCCCACGCGCGGCGACGCGCATCCCGGGACCGTCTATCTGGTCGGCGCCGGCCCCGGCGATCCAGAACTGCTGACGCTGCGCGCCCTGCGCATCATCGGCGCGGCCGACGTGCTGGTTTATGACCACCTCGTCTCTCAACAGATCCTCGATCTTGTAAACCCTGCCGCCGAACGTCTCTATGCCGGCAAGGAGCGCGGCAACCACGCCGTCCCGCAGGACGACCTGAACCTCCTGCTCGTCAAGCTCGCCCGCCAGAACAAGCGCGTCGTGCGCCTCAAGGGCGGCGACCCCTACACCTTCGGCCGCGGTGGCGAGGAGGTCGAAACGCTCAAGGAAAACGGCGTGCCCTTCGAGGTCGTGCCGGGCATCACCGCCGCCGCGGGCGTCGCCTCCTACGCCGGCATCCCGCTTACGCATCGCAATTACGCGCAGGCCTGCGTCTTCGTCACCGGCCATCTCAAGGACGGCAGCATGAACCTCGACTGGCCCGGCCTCGCACGGCGGCGCCAGACGGTCATCATCTACATGGGCCTCGGCGGCCTGCCCTACCTGTGCGAGCAGCTGATGGCGCACGGCCTGCCGCCCGACTGGCCGGCGGCCATCGTCCAGCAGGGCACCACGCCCAACCAGCGCACCGTCACCGGCACCCTCGCCACCCTGCCGGCGCTCGCCGAAGCCGCCGCCCTCAAGGCGCCGACCCTCATCATCGTCGGCGAAGTCGTCCGCCTCCGCGACAAGCTGGCCTGGTTCGAGGTCTGATACGTCCCTGCGGCGCCGTCCCGCCGCAGCTGACTTTTTTTGGCGCCGTCCCGCCAAGGCTGACTTTTATCGCACTTGTCGGCGATCAATTCCCTGTCTGCTCAATGGACTATGATGCGTTGACATGACAGGGGGAAGGCATGCGGTATCGCCTGCGCGTTCGCGACAAGATCTGGGGGATGGTGGTGCTCTTCGTGCTCGGCCTGGCGGGGCTGAGCATGGTGGACATTCGTTCCGAACACGACGCCCTGCTCGGCGAAAAGAAACTCAAGACCCGCCATCTCGTCGAAGCCGCGCATGGCGTGCTGGCGCATTTCGAAACGCTGGAACGCGGCGGCAAAATGTCGCGCGGCGATGCGCAGGCGGCTGCCCGGCGCACCCTCAGGGCGATGCGCTACGACGGCACCGAGTATTTCTGGATCAACGACCTTGCCGCACCGGTTCCGCGCATGGTGATGCATCCAACCGTGCCGGAACTCGACGGCCAGACCCTCGACGCCGCTGAATTTGACTGCGCCACCAGCCTGCAGGTCGGCGTCGCCGGCCCGGTCGTGCCGACCGACGGCGGCATGAATCTTTTCGTCGCCTTCAACCAGGTCGTCCGGGAAGGCCGCCAGGGTTACGTCACCTACCGCTGGCCCAAGCCGCTGGGCGGCGGCGGCACGACCGCACAGCGCTACCCCAAGCTCTCCTACGTCAAGCTCTTCGCGCCCTGGGACTGGGTGATCGGGTCCGGCATCTACATCGACGACGTCGAGCGTCTGGCGCAGATGCAGACCTTCAGGAATCTCGGCGTCATCCTCGGCGTCGGCGGCCTGCTGGTGACGTTCGCCGTCCTGCTCGCCGCGGGCATCGCCGGACCGCTGGCGCGCGCCGCACGGGCGCTCGCCGACATGAGCGGCGGCCGGCGGCCGCTCGGGCCGCTGCCGGTGGAACGCGACGACGAGATCGGTATGCTGATCCAGGGCTTCAACCACCTGCAGGAAGTCGTGCGCACCAAGGAAGACGGATTGCGCCTGGCGGCCAGCGTCTATGAAAACGCGCGCGAAGGCATCGTCATCACCGACCCGCAAGGCCGCATCATCGGCGTCAACCCCAGCTTCACCATGCTGACCGGCTACGCCCCCGACGAAGTGGTCGGCCGCAATCCCAGCCTGCTGAAATCCGGCCATCAGGGCGCCGAGTTCTATGCGGGCATGTGGCAGGCCCTCGTCGACGCCGGCTACTGGCAGGGTGAGATCTGGAACCGGCGCAAGAACGGCGAGGTATATGCCGAGATGCTGACCATCACCGCCGTGCATGACGAAGCCGGCGGCCTCAGCCACTATCTAGGCATTTTCACCGACGTCACGGACCTCAAGGAGCAGCAGCGCCGGCTCGAACGCCTCGCCCATTTCGACGCGCTCACCCAGTTGCCGAACCGCGTCTTGCTCGCCGACCGGCTGCAACTGGCGCTCGTGCAGGCCAGCCGCAAGCACGACCTGCTCGCCGTCGCCTTCCTCGATCTCGACGAGTTCAAGCCGGTCAACGACCGGCTCGGGCACGACGCCGGCGATAAGCTGCTGATGGAAGTCGCGCGGCGTCTCAAGCATTGCGTGCGCGCCGGCGACACCGTGGCCCGCCTGGGCGGGGACGAATTCGTCCTGCTGCTGGTCGGCCTCGAAAGCGTGCAGGAGGCGGACAACGCGCTCGACCGCGTGCTCGCGACCCTCGCCGAACCCTGCCTGCTGAAGGGGGAGCCGATCTCGATCTCCGCCAGCATCGGCGTCACGCTCTATCCGCTCGACGGCGCCGATCCCGAAGTGCTGCTGCGCCACGCCGACCAGGCGATGTATGCGGCCAAGCAGGCCGGCCGCAACCGCTATCACCTGTTCGATCCGGAACATGACCGACGCGCCCGCGCGCATCGCGAACGGCTGGCGGACATCCGCCAGGCACTCGCGGACAGCGCCTTCGTCCTTCACTACCAGCCCAAGGTCAACCTGCGGCGCGGCCAGGTGATCGGCGCGGAAGCGCTGATCCGCTGGCGCCACCCGGAACGCGGCCTGCTGCCGCCGGACGCCTTCCTGCCGGTCATCGAAGGCAGCGACCTCGACATCGCGCTGGGCGACTGGGTGATCGACGCCGCCCTGGACCAGATGGACGCCTGGCGCCGGCAGGGCCTCGACCTGCCGGTCAGCATCAACGTGGCGGCCTGCCAGCTGCAGGCGGAGGATTTCGTCGCCAAGCTCGGGGCGGCGCTGGCGCGGCATCCCGGGCTCCCGCGCTTCAGCCTCGAACTGGAGATTCTCGAAACGGCGGCGCTGGAGGACATCGACCGCATCAGCCGCGTCATCGAGGCCTGCATCGCGCTCGGCGTGACCTTCGCCCTCGACGACTTCGGTACCGGCTATTCCTCGCTCACCTATTTCAAACGCCTGCCGGCCCGCATGCTGAAGATCGACCGCTCCTTCATCGCCGACATGCTGACCGAACCCGACGATCTGGCCATCGTCGAGGGCGTGATCGGCTTCACCCAGGCGTTCCAGCGCGAGGTGATCGCCGAGGGCGTCGAAACACCGGAGCATGGTGCCATGCTGCTGCACCTGGGCTGCGACCTTGCGCAGGGCTTCGGCATCGCCCGCCCCATGCCGGCCGCCGACCTGCCCGGCTGGATCGCCACCTTCCGGCCCGACCCGATCTGGGGCGGCGACACCCCGGAAATCGGCCGCGCCCATTTCCCGCTTCTGCATGCCGAGGCGGACCATCGCCGCTGGGTCGAACGGTTGGAGGCCACTGTCACGGAAACCGATGGCGACATCCGCAAGCCGCCGCCGCTCAATCCCCACCAGTGCGCCTTCGGACGCTGGCTCGACGGGGTCGGTCGCGACCATTACGGCGACATGGTCGAGTTCGGCCAGATCGACCGTCTGCATCGCCAGGTGCATCGACTCGGCGAGGAAATCGTCGAGTTGCGCCGCCACTCCGCGCCAGATGCCCTGGCCCCGCGGCTGGCGGAATTGCGTATCCTGCGCGACTCGCTGGTGAAGGAGCTGCGCACCCTGCGGGAAATCGCGCAACAGCTTGGCCAACAGGGGCAGTCCGGCTCATGACACAACATCCACGCCATCGCTTTTTTCAGTTATGTTTCGTCCTGGCCTCCAGCACGCCGGTTATATGCGATATTCCAGCCCGAGTGGCATTCCTTTAGTTACATTGACCATGAGTTCCCACAAGGACAGCGAAGCCCGCTTCATCGACGTCGCCGATCTGCGCATCGGCCTCTACGTCTATCTCGATCTCGGCTGGATGCAGCATCCCTTCGCCCTCAACAACTTCAAGATCACCTCGCGCGACCAGATCGACACCATCCTGAAACTGGGCCTCAACCGCGTCCGCTGGTCGCCGGAAAAGAGCGACCCGGAACCCGGGGCAGCGGCGACAACCGCGCAGCCCACCACGGCCGTGGCCGCACCGGAAAAAGTCAGCGCCGGTGGCACGGCGACCGCATCGGCTGATACGCCGAATCCCGCCGTGGCGATCGCCGTCGAAGATGGCGACTGCGCCGCCAGCGAGGCGGTGTCGTCGGAAGCCGAAACGCGCCAGCAGCGGCGCGAGCGCCTGAGCAGCCAGCGCGAAAGCCTCGAAGTCTGCGAACGCCAGTTCGCCACCGCTGCGCGCTCCTACCGCCTGGTGGTCGAGGAAGTGCGCAACCGGCCGGAAGCGGCGCGCCAGCAGGCCGAGCAGGCCATCGGCGCCATGGTCGGCAAGATGCTCGAACAGGAGGAATCCGCCATCCGCCTCCTGTCGGAAAACGCCGGCGAAAAAGCCTCGATGCACTGCCTGAACGTCACGGTGATCTCCCTGCTGATGGGACGCGCGATGGGACTGGACGCCGCGACGCTCAACGAACTGGGCATTGGCTGCCTGCTGCACGACATCGGCAAGATCGAGCTGCCCGAGCGGCTGCGCTGGAGCGACACGCAGTTCAGCCAGGCCGAGCGCAAGATCTACCATGAGCATGTCGCCCGCGGCGTCGCGCTCGCCCAGGCGATGAAGCTTTCCCCCGGCGCGCTGGCGGTCATCGCCCAGCACCACGAGCTGGCCGACGGCCGCGGCTATCCGCGCCAGCTCACCGGCGACAAGATCACCCCGCTCGCGCGCATCGTCGCGCTGGTCAACCACTACGACACGCTGTGCAATCCCGCCAACCCGGCGCTCGCCGTCACGCCGCACGAGGCCCTGTCGCAGATCTTCGCGCAGATGAAGCGGCAGTTCGATCCCCAGGCGTTGACGCAGTTCATCCGCATGATGGGCGTCTACCCGCCCGGCTCGGTGGTCGAGCTGTCCGACGGACGCTTCGCCCTGGTTGTTTCGGTCAACTCGGCGCGACCGCTCAAGCCGCATGTCGTCGTCTTCGACGCGCGCGTGCCACGCGAAGAGGCCCTGGTCGAGGATCTCGAACACACGCCCGATCTGGGCATCCGCCGCAGCCTGAAGCCGCTGCAGCTGCCGAAAGCCGCCTTCGACTATCTCTCGCCGCGCCAGCGCATGTGCTATTTCTTCGAGCGCGCGCGCAGCGCCCATGAAGACGGGGAGGACGCATGAAAAACGCGCCCTGGCTGCCGCTCATCGAGGGCATGATCGAAGGCGTCTGGATCGTCGACGCCCTCGAACTGCGCATCCTCGCCGCCAACCGCATCGCCGCCGACCTGCTCGGCGTGACGGCGCAGAGCCTGGTCGGCAAGCCCGTCGTCGACCTGGCGGCGACCCCGGAGGACATCTATTTCTGGGAGGATGTCGCCGCCGGACTCGCCGACCACATCCTGTCCGAAACCCTCCTGCTGCGCGCGAACGGCTCCACCGTGCCGGTCGAGCGGCGCGTCAGCCGCGTCGCGCTGGCCGACGCCACCGCGGTATTCGTCGTCGGCCTGCGCGACCAGACCGAGGAACGGCGTGCCGAGGGCGAACTCGAGAAACTCGTCGCCGAACTACGCGCGACCCTCGAATCGACGGCCGACGGCATCCTCGTCGCCGACTTCGACGGCGCGATCCGCGGCTACAACCAGCGCTTCGCCGAGCTGTGGGATCTGCCGCAGGAACTGATGACGCAACGCGACGACGCCGCCATCCATGCCTGGATGGCGCGGAACGTCGCCGACGCCGCCGGCTATGCCGCACGGCTGGCGATGATCGCCAATGCCCCGCTGCTCGAAACCACCGACGTACTGGCATTGCGCTCCGGGCGCATGCTGGAGCGCGTCACGCTGCCCCAATACGCACGCGGCCGGCCGATCGGCCGCGTGTATTCCTTCCGCGACATCACGCGCCAGCTCGCCGAAGAGGCGCGCCGGCAGCTCGCCGCCAAGGTATTCGACTCCGCTCTCGACGCCATTTTCGTCACCGACCCGGATTTCGTCATCGTTTCCGCCAACCCGGCCTGCGCGCGCCTCACCGGCCTGGAACGCGATGCCCTGATCGGCCGCTCCGGCCGCGACCTGCTGACCGGCAGCATCAGCCACGAACACTTCGCCGAACAGGTGCAGCAGCGACTCGCGGCGGACGGCGTCTGGGAAGGCGAGGCCTGGCACCGCGACGAGGGGGGCAACAACCTGCCCTGCGAGGCGGCGCTGGTACGCGTCGCCGACGAAGCCGGCAAGACGCTCCATTACATCGGCTTCTTCAAGGACCTCTCGGAAACCGTCAATGCGCGGCGCCGCATCGAGGAACTGGCCTACACCGACGCGCTGACCGGCATGCCGAACCGGCTGATGCTCACTGAGCGCATCGACTTCGCGATCGGGCTCGCCGACCGCGACCACAGCCACTTCGCCCTGCTGTTCCTCGACCTCGACCGCTTCAAGCAGATCAACGACTCGCTCGGCCACATGTTCGGCGACCGCGTGCTGATGGAGGTCGCCGAGCGCATCAAGGACTGCCTGCGCCAGGTGGATACCGCCGCCCGGCTCGGCGGCGACGAATTCCTCATCCTGCTGCATAAAACCGATGCGCGCGGCGCCGAAATCACCGCGCAGCGCATCATCGAGCGGCTGGCGCAACCGATCCGCATTGACGACCTGTCGTTCACGGTGACCTGCAGCATCGGCATCTCCCTCTTCCCCGAAGACGGGCGCAGCATGGACGACCTGATCAAGAACGCCGACGCCGCGATGTATCACGTCAAGGAGCGCGGCCGCGCCGGCTTCCGCTTCTACCAGCGCCAGATGAACGTCGACCTGCTCTCGCGCATGAAGCTCGACCATGCGATGCGCCAGGCGCTCGCCAACGAAAGCTTCCGCCTGCACTACCAGCCGCAGGTCGCCATCCGAGACGGCGCGATCTTCGGCGCCGAGGCGCTGCTGCGCTGGCGCGATCCGGAGCTGGGCGAAATTCCGCCCGCCCAGTTCATTCCCATCGCCGAGGAATCCGGCCTCATCGTCGGCATCGGCCAGTGGGTGCTGCGTGAGGCCGTCCGGCAGTGCGCGGCCTGGAACACCAAGGGACTCTCGCTCGTCGTCGCCGTCAACGTATCGGCGCTGCAGTTTCAGCAAGCCGATTTCGTCGACAGCGTCGCCCGCGCGCTGCACGAGCACGCCCTGCCCCCGGCGCTGCTCGAACTCGAACTCACCGAATCCATCCTGATCCAGGAGGTCGGCGAAACCATGAAGCGACTGGAAGCCCTGGCAACGCTCGGCGTACGTCTCGCCATTGACGATTTCGGCACTGGCTATTCGAGCCTGTCCTACCTCAAGCGCTTTCCGATCGACAAGCTCAAGATCGACCGCTCCTTCGTCAACGACCTGCCCGACGACGAAAGCGACGCCGCCATCGTCAACGCCATCACGCACATGGCCGGCGCGCTGCGCCTGACGGTCATCGCCGAGGGTGTCGAAACCGAGCTGCAGCGCGACTTCCTCCTCGCCGCCGGCTGCCACGAATATCAGGGTTATCTCTGCGCGCCCGCGCTCGATGCGATCGCTTTCGAGGAACTGGCCATCGCGCGCGGGCTTGCCTCCCAGCCCGCGCTGCACCAACCAGCGCCGCCGCCCGCCTGAATCAGGCGTATTCCAGTTCCAGTTGTCCCACGCGGCCAGACGTGCAAGACGGCCGCACGACGGGCTCGGGAACTGGCGTCGGCGCGGGAGCAACGATGCCGAGACCAAGCGCGCTCGTCTGCAACAGACAAGCCGCCTCCCGCGTCGCGACCGGACCAAGATAACGCACGGCGGCGTCCGAGTCGCGCACGCCTCCCCGCGCCGGCCATAGCACCAGATAGTAGCCCGGATCGAGCAGATACCCCTCGCCAGCCACGTAGCGGCAGGCCCGCCGCCGTTCGCCGTTCAGGAAAGCCGGGGGAGCGACGCGTATGACATCGCATTTTTCCCATTTTTCTTCGACGCGCCATGATGCCTGGTTGCGCGTCGCTTGGATTGTCAGTATGTCCGACACGGTCTCGCCTCCAGAACTTCACGCGATGGTGAAGATGCGATGGAAATTCGCCATCGCGAGAATTTTCATGACCTCGGGCTGGCACTTGGTGATGGTGATACTGCGCGCCGCCCGTTCCGCGCGTTCGCGCAACAGCAACAAGCCGCCGAGGGCGGAACTGTCGATGTAGTGAACGTCGTTGAAGTCCACTTCGATTTCCGTTACCCGGTCGTCGCTGAGGGCATCGGCGCACGCCTGGCGAAAATTCCCCTGGACGCTGACGTCGAAGCTGCGTGGAAGATTGATCCGGGCCTTGCCCGCGTCTAGTTGTACTGGGATGTTCATGTCGTTCTCCTGGTTGGGAAAAGTGCCGCCCGCTGCTGGTTCAGTTCCAGTATTCGATGCCGCGTCCAAGCTGGCGGGGGCAGGACACCACCGCTGACGCCGATGTCGCGTGCGCGGGGTCGGGATAGGGACAGTGCGCCGACGGCCACGCGGCGAGATGCGCTAGGAAGTCAGTTTCCGCCATGGGCTTGCCGAACTTGTAGCCCTGCAGCGTGCAATAGCCCATCGTTTCGATCTGCCGGCATTCGCCGCAGGTTTCGACGCCCTCGACGACGACGTGCTTGTTCAAACCATCCGCCAGGTGCCATACCGATTGAGCAATGGCGCTGTTGGTGCGGTTGCCGTCGATGCCGCGCACGAAGCTCTGATCGAGCTTGAAGGTGTCGACCGGCAGATTGGCCAGCGCGCCGAGGTTGGAGTAGCCGGTGCCGAAGTCGTCGAGCGCCAGCGTCACGCCCAGCGCCGCGATGCGCTCCAGCGTCCTGGCCGCGCTCTTGGGGTCCTTGATGAACAGCGCCTCGGTGACTTCGAGCTGGAGCCGGCCGGGCCGGGTGGCGCTGACCGCGAGGGCGCCATCAACCTCGGCGAACAGGTCGGAGCGCGCCAGTTGCAACGGCGACACATTCACCGCGACATGGAAAGTCTCGGGCAGCCGCCCTTCCCAGCGCGCCAGGGCGGCACAAGCCTCGCCGAGCACCCAGTTGCCAATGGTGGCGATCAGGTCGCTGCGCTCCGCCACCGGGATGAACTCGCCCGGCGGCACGAGACCGCGTTCCGGATCGCGCCAGCGCACGAGCGCTTCCGCCCCTTCGATGCGCCAGTTGCGCAGGTTGACCTTGGGCTGATAGTGCAGGATCAGTTCGCCGTTCTTGATCGCGGCGGCAAGGCGCGCTTCCATTTCGAGCTGCTTCTCGGCTGCGCGGTGCAGCGCCGCCGAATAAAAGCGGAAGAGATTGCCGCCCGCCTGCTTGGCAATCTGCATGGCCCGATCCGCCAGGATGATCAATTCGTCGAAATCCTCCGAGTCCGCCGGATAGATGCTGATGCCGATGCTGGCGCCGATCTTGAACTTGTGCCCGGCCACCTCGATCGGCTCCTGCAGGACGGCGATGATCTTGTCGGCGACCAATCCGGCGTCCTGCTGCCGGCCGATCTCGGGCAAGATGCAGATGAATTCGTCGCCAACCCAGCGTCCAAGGGTGTCGCACTCGCGCACCACCCCAGCGAAACGCCGTGCGACCGCGATCAGCACCTGATCGCCAATATGGTGGCCGAGCGTGTCGTTGATCGACTTGAAGCGGTCGAGATCGATGAACAGCACCGCGAAGCTGTGCGCGAGCCGCTCGGCCCGGCGCAGCGCCTGCTCGCCACGGTCGGCCAGCAGCACCTTGTTGGCCAGGTCGGTCAGGGGATCGAACAGGGCAAGGTGGCGGATGCGTTCCTGTTCCTCTTGCGTCTGCCCGGCCTCCGCAAAGGTCATCAGATAATGCGTGGCGATTCCCGCGTCATCGCGCAGGGCCGTTATGTCGAGCATCTCGCGGTAGATCGAACCATCCTTGCGCCGGGCCCAGAGCATGCCGCTCCAGCGGCCCTGCTCGCGCAGGCCGTTTTGCATCTGCTGGAAGGACATGCCGTCGTCGTGCCAGGCCCCGAGCTGCTCCGGTGTCTGGCCGAAGGCCTCGGCCGGCGCATAGCCCGTCGATGCCACGAAAGACGGATTGACATAGACGATGCGCTGTTCGGCATCCGTCAGCATGAGTCCGCGCGGAAAGCCCTCGACGATGCGCAGCGCCGCATCGATGGCGGCGACATGAGGCACATCTACCCCGACTTCCTGCTCAGTGGTCCCCATGCCGCTCATCGGCGCCCGGATCAGCACGATGCTGATGTCGTCGTGCGCGGCATGTCCGTGAGCCGCGATGCTCCTGATCAAGTGGTCGACAATGCGCTCGGTGCCGACGGCGGCGGCGGCACGCACACCGTTCTCGCCGAAGGAATCGCCAGCGGGAGCTCCCAGTTCGACCAGCCCGTCCGAGTACAGGAGCAGAGCCGCTTCCTCGTCCCGCGCCAGGCGATGACGCTGTTCCGCGACGGCGTCGGCCGGCTCGATGCCGAACGGCAGATGCTGCGAGGCAAAGGTATCGAGCAGGCAGCCGTCGCGCGTCACCAGCAGCGCATCCGGCATGCCCGCATTCACGACCTCGATGTCGCGCTCGGCGATGCGCACCAGCAAGCCGCAGACGAAATAATTCGCCAGCCGCTGGCGCAGCAGCGCGGCATGGATACGCGCGAAGATCTCGGGCAGCGACTGGCCGAGCCGCACCGCCTCGCGAAAGATGATCGGCGTCTGCAGCGAGAAGATGGCCGATGGCAACCCATGGCCGGCGGTATCCGCCAGCAGGCAATACCAGCCCTTCCGCGGATGCTCCGCCGAGCAGAAGAAGTCGGCGCTGATCTGGCTGGCCGGCAGCGACCAGTGCCGCACCTGATGCTCGCGCATGCTGCTGCCAGTGTCACGGATGCTGCGGATCAGTTCGATCGACTCCGCGTATTCGTGGATGCACGCCTCGCTCATGCGCGCCAAACCGTCGGCGCCACCGGGTGTCGGGGCCATTCCGGCATCGGTCGGCAAGGTCTCATCCGGGGCTAGGTTGGCAAGCAGTGTTTTCATGGTTACGTTCGTCCGTTTTTTTCCCCATGAAGCGATTGCTAATTCATGGGCCTGACGGGAACATAGGCAATGCACACGGCATTGTGAATACCGCGTTCTCCGTATTCGAACTAACGTGATTACAGTAGGTGCGGCGATCGGCCGCACGGGGATTTATCGAACCATGGACATAGGCCGGAAGGCGGCTTCCGGCCCGCAATGGCCCTCAGGCCTGGATCAGTCCGGTGCGAATGGCGTATTTGGTCAGGTCGACAACGTTGTGCAGGTCAAGCTTGCGCATCAGATTGCGGCGATGGACATCGACCGTGTTCGGCGAAATATGCAGCTGGATCGCGATGTCAGTCGCCGACTTGCCCTCAGCCAGCAGGATGGCAATCTGCCGCTCGCGCGGTGACAGCGGCGACGCCGAAGACTCAGCCCCCGCGCCGCCGCGCAGGCCGTCCGCGATCTGGGCGGCGGCATGCGGGCACAGATAGCTGCGTCCCGCGAGAACATTGCGGATGCCTTGCAGCAGCTCGAAGCCGGCTTCCGACTTGCTGATATAGCCGTGGGCGCCCGCATCCAGCATCTGCTCGATGATGCCGTGGTCGAGATAGGTCGACAAGGCGAGAATCTTGACTTCGGGATGGCTGGCGCGCAGGCGTCGCGTCGTCTCGATGCCGGACATCCCTGGCAGCGAAACATCCATTATGATCAGATCGGGTGCCTGCGTTGCGACCATGCGCAGCGCCGTCTCGCCGTCGCCGGCTTCGCCGGTCACTTCCACGTCCGGCTGCCGCTCCAGCACCAGCCGCAGGGCCTCGCGGATCATGACGTGATCATCAACCAGGAGAATGCGGATCATGATGTCTGGCACGTCGCGTCGACCACCGCGCAAGGCAGGGAAAGGCTGATGGAGGTGCCCGCACCCGGCCTGCTGGCGATGCTCATGGCGCCGCCGAGCGCCACGAAGCGTTCGCGCACCGAGTTCAGGCCGAAAGACAGCCCCTCGGCCCGCCGGCTGTCCAGCTCGTTCGGGTCGAAACCGCGACCCGAGTCGCGCACGATGATCGAGAGGGTTTTGCCGTCGCAGCGGACGACCACTTCAGCCGTGGCGACTCCGGCATGCCTGGCGACGTTGATCAGCAGCTCGCGGATGGAACGCAGCAGCAGCGCCTGCGTTTCCTCGGCCAGCGTCTTGGCGCAGACCCTGACGTCAAGGCGCACCGCGAGGCCATAAAGCCGCCGCAAGTCCTCGCGGAGCCATTCCAGCGCCGGCACGAAGGCGAGCACCTTCAGGATCGGCGGGCTCCATTCCAGGGCGACGGTACGCACCACGCGATCGGCCTTGTCGACCAGCGCCAGAATGTCGCGGAGCGCGCCGCCCGCCGTTCCTTCGTCGAGCAGGCTCAACTGGATCTTGAGCGCGGCCAGCAACTGGCCGAGATTGTCGTGGAGCTCCTCGCCGAGCAGGCGCCGTTCGCGCTCTTCCGTCATCGCCAGCTGCATCGAAATCCTCTGGAGCTGCTCGGTCCGTTCCACCACCTCGCGCTCGAGATTCGCGGCGAGGTTGGCCAGTCTGTCCTCGGCATCCGCGCGCTCGACGATCAGGCGATTGAAACCGTCGATGAGTTGGGCGATTTCGTCCCGTTGGCCGCTTTGCGGCAGGGGCGCGGGATAGGCGTGCGCTTCCCGTTGCGCGACGAGCGCGCGCGTGGCGGCGGCGATCGGTTCGAGCTGCCGCGCCTGCAAGCGCCAGATCAGCAGCCCGCCGACAATTACCGCGACGAACAGCCCCAGCAGCATGCGCCACTGCATGGCGCGAATCGGGGCGAAGGCTTCGGCGGTCGGCAGCAGAACGCCGACATCCCAGCCCACGACAGGAACATGACGGACGGAAATCAGCACCTCCTCGCCCATGGTGTTGGTGCCGACCGCATAGCCTTCATGACCGGCGATGAAGTGGTCGATCAGCGCGTTGGCGCCTTGCCGCGGCAGGACTTCCAGGATGCGGCGCTTGTCGGTGCTGGTAACGATCATGCGATCACGCGGGGAGACCAGTACGATGCCCCCGCTCTGGCCGTAGGCGCTTGCCACGATCCGGTCGAGGAAGTTGTCCCTGTTCAGGTCGGTCACGCCGGCCAGGGCAGCAACAACCTGCCCCCGCCCGTCGCGCAGCGGCACGATCATCTCGAACACCGGCGTCTGCAACTGTTCGCAGAATACCGGCTTGCCGACCTGCCTCTTGCCATCCCGGAACACGGCGTCGACGGCGGCTTGATCGTATACATGTGGCTTGTCGCACCGCAACCCGTGGCCGGCGACAAGGCCGCCATCCGCCCTCAGAACATAGACCCCGCTGTTGAAGAACTTTTCGATGATCAGGCGCTCTTGCAAGAATTGCGACAAGACCCTCGGGGCAGCCAGCATGGCTGGATCGATCTTGTCTGCAATCGCCTCCAGCCCGAGGAATTTTTCCTTGAACTCCTCTTCCACTCCCATGGCCAGCATGGTGGCCGTGGAATCCTGGCCGTTCCCGAGGAGTCGTTGCATGTCATCATGCAGCGTCCGGCTGACATAAACCGCGAGCATGACCATGCTGACGACGAGGACCACGACGGTATGCAGGGTGATCCTCGATTTCAACGACAGTTGTCGGAGGGATTGCATAGGCATACGAATTGACGATGCTGGATTGACAATGCTTATCGCCCGATCAGGGCATGCATTATGCAATATCCGGACAATTCCCGCTCAGTCAGTGTGGATTTTATGGCGCGCCACCCAGGCCTGCCCCAGCGCCAGCCCGCCATCGTTGGGCGGCAACTGCTCCGCAGTAACGAAACGCAGGCCGCACGCCGTCAAACCCTCGCGCAGGGCTTGCGCAAGCAGGTGGTTGAGCAGGCAGCCGCCAGCCGCCGCGACGGTGGCGATGCCTGTGCGCACGGCGGCTTGCGCGGCCCAATCCGCTAGGGCCGCTGCCAGCGTGGCATGAAACAGCGCGGCGGCATGCCCCGGGTCGCGGGCATCCGCCAGCGACGCAAGCAGCGGCCGACAGTCCAGCACGCCGGCATCGATGCGCCAGCCGCCAGCCAGCGCGGCGACCGGGCCATGGTGCGCAGCCAATCCTTCGAGCAGCATCGCCGCCTGCCCCTCGAAGCCCGCGCGCCGCCGGACGTCCAGCAAGCCCGCCGCCGCGTCGAACAGGCGGCCGGCACTGGAGGTCGGCGGGCTGTTGAGACAGCGCGCGAGCATCGTCGCCACGGTGGCCGCCGCCGCTTCGCCGGCGAAGCGCGTCGTGATCTCCGTGCCGCGCCCGAGCGCATGCAGCGCGGCAGCGGCCATGCGCCACGGCTCGCGCGCCGCGATGTCGCCACCGGGCAGCGGCAGTGGCGCAAGATGTCCAAGCCGCTCGCAGTTCGCGCCATCAACCCGCAGCAGTTCTCCGCCCCAAGCCGCGCCATCGGCGCCCAGCCCCACGCCATCGAGGGCGAGACCGAGGACGGGGCCGGCGATGGCGTGTTCGGCGCAAATGGCGGCGATGTGGGCATGGTGGTGCTGCACGCCGACAGCAAAAATGCCGCGCTCGGCCGCGAACGCCGCCGCATGGCGCGTCGAATGAAAGTCCGGATGCAGATCGTGCGCGACGATCTCCGGCTCGACATCGAGGATGGCGAGGAGATGTGCGACGGTCTCTTCGAAAAAACCGCAGGCCGCCGCGTTGTCGAGATCGCCGACGTGCTGGGAGACGAAGGCTTCATCGCCACGCGTCACGCACACCGTGTTCTTGAACCAGCCACCGACGGCGAGTACCGGCGGGCCGGCTGCGGGCAGCTTGATGGCGCGCGGAACATAGCCGCGCGCCCGCCTGACGAACCCCGTCCCGCGCCGCACGGAATCGTCGCAGCGCACCACGATGTCGCGGTCGTGCAGGAGAAAAGCGTCGGCGATGCCGGCGAGCCGGAGCAGCGCCTCCTCGTTGCCGATGACGAGCGGCTCGCCGTGCGGATTGGCGCTGGTCATCACGAGCGCCGACTCAGGCGCGTCGTGGAACAGCAGATGCTGGATCGGCGTCGCCGGCAGCATCAGGCCAATTTCGGCGAGCCCCGGCGCAATGCCCGGCAGCAGGACATCCGTCTCCGGCAGCTTTAGCAACAGCACGACAGGCCGCTCTGGACTTTCCAGCAAGCTCGCCGAAGCCGCATCGACTCGCGCAAAAGTCAGCGCCGGCGGGACGGCGGCGAGCATGACCGCGAATGGCTTTTCCTCGCGTTGCTTGCGCTCGCGCAGCGCGGCGACCGCCGACGCGTTGCGCGCGTCGCAGGCGAGATGGAAGCCGCCCAGCCCCTTGATGGCGACGATCCTTCCCAAACGCAACAGCGCCAGCGTCGCGGCGATCGGCTCGCCCGGAAGCGCCCCGCCCTCCGCGTCGAGCAATTGCAGGCGCGGGCCACAGCCTGGACAACAGGTCGTCTCGGCGTGGAAGCGCCGATCGGCCGGGTCGGCGTATTCACGCGCGCAGTCAGGGCAGAGCGGAAACGGCGCGAGACTGGTCTGCGGCCGGTCGTAGGGCAGGCGCCGCGTTACCGTGTAGCGCGGGCCGCAGTGCGTGCAGGTGATGAAGGCATGGCGGTAACGGCGGTTTGTCGGATCGAACAACTCCGCGAGGCAGTCGGAGCAGGGCGCGGTATCGTGGCCGATAGCCGTAGTCACGCGGCCACCGGCGCTGGCCATGATCGCGAACCCGGCATGTCCTGCCGCCGTGGCGGCGGCAACCGTCACCGCGTCGATGCGCGCCAGCGGCGGTGCCTCGCGTTTCAGGCGCGCAATAAATTCTTCGATACGCGCGCCTTCGACATGGATGCTGACGCCCTCCGCATCGTTCCTGACCCAGCCGGCCAGCGTCAGCTCATTGGCCAGCCGCCAGACGAAGGGCCGGAAACCAACGCCCTGCACGACGCCGCGCACGCAGACAAGCGCCGCGCGCCGCGCCGGAAAGACGTCCTCAGGTGCGGAATCGGCCGACCGCGGCATCGAGCGCCTGGGCGAGTTCGGCCAGGGTTTCTGCGCGCGTCGCGGCCTCGCGCGCTGCGGCATGGCTTTGCTCGGACAACTGCGCCACCTGCTCGACGTTGCGCGCGATCTCCTGCCCGGCGGCGCTCTGCTCCTTGAGGCTGTGCGACATGTCGGCCACCGACTGCTCCGCGCTGGCCGCGCTGCCCGCAACCTGCTCGATGGTGGCACCGGCCCGCTCGGCCAGCTCCACGCCCTGCTCGACGCGCCGCACGCCATCCTCCATGGTCGTCACGGCAGTGCGCGTGCCACCCTGGATGGCGCTGATCATCGCGGTGATTTCCTGCGTCGAATTGCCGGTGCGCTCCGCCAGCTTGCGCACCTCGTCGGCCACCACCGCGAAACCCCGGCCCTGCTCGCCGGCCCGTGCCGCCTCGATGGCGGCATTGAGCGCCAGCAGATTGGTCTGGTCGGCGATCTCGCGGATCACACCGACGATCTGGGAAATCTGCTCGGCGCTCGCGCCCAGTTCCTGAATCGCCGTCGAAGTGGTGCGTACCGAGTCGGCAATCTGGCGCATCTCCGTGGCGGCTTGCCCCACCACCTTCTCGCCGTCGCGCGACAGCGCGCCGGAGGTTTGCGAAGCCTGCGCGGCCTGCTGCGCATGGTCGGACATCTGATCGATGCTGACCGACAGCTCCTCCATCACCGCCGCCATGCTGGAAGCCGACTCGCTGCTTTGCTCGGCCGCGCGCGCGGTCTGGTTGGCGGTCGCCGCCACCGCGCTGCTGTTGTCGAGAATGCGCTGGCTGCTCTCGCGCACTTCGCGCACGATGCCCTGCAGCGTATCCATCAAAGTGTTGAACACCTGCACGGTGCGGCCGATTTCGTTGTCGGTATCGCGGGGGGCACGCAGGGTCAGGTCGCCGCTGCCCTGGATTTCGCGCGCGGTTTTCTCCAGCGCTTCAAGCGGCCGGCCAATCTGGCGCATGATGAACAGGCTGAACGGCGTCATCACCAGCAAGGCCAGCACCAGCACGCCTGCGACCTCCCAGAGGTTGGCGGCGATCGTCTGAGCCGAATTGGCCGCCACCGCATCCGCCTCCTGCTGGATCAGGTCGGAAAGGGTTTCCATCTCCGTTTCCAGCGCCGCGAAATCCTTGTCGAACTCGGCCATGCGCTCCTGCGCGGCGGGCAGGTTCCCGAAGGCACCGGTCACGATGACCTTGGCCGTTGCGGCATAGCGCACGACCACCGGCTGGACGATTCCGGCCTGCGAACGCGCCGCGCCGCTCAGCCGCACCGCATTTTCGCGGATATTTGCTTCGAGGCGCGCGACATGCTCGTCGAGATCCTTGCCAATTTCCGCCCCCCTGTCGTTGCGCCCCTGGGTGGCCGCAAGCAGGGCGCCGAGAACATCGGCGCGGATCGCGTCGTGCATCATGTCGGCATCCATCTGGCGCCGTACGCTCGCGCCGATCGCATTGACCTCCGCGACCACGGTATCGAGGCGCTGGACGTTGTACAGGCTGACGCCGCCGAGCAGCACCAGGAAGGCCACGGCCAGCCCGCCGCTCAGCAGCAGCAGGTTGCGAATCGAAATTTTTCCAATCACGTCCGCTCTCCCAATTGCGCCTCCAGTTGCGCGACACGCCGCTTCAGCGCCGCCACGGTGTCCTGGCGACCGGCCTGCGCCGCCTTGGCGCCCTTTTCGATCCAGGCCAGCCATGCGTCCAGCCCTTCCCCGCTGCGCGCGGAAACGCGCAAGACTTCGATCTGCGGATTGACGCGGCGCGCATGGGCAACGGCCTGCTCGACGTCGAAATCCAAATGCGGCAACAGGTCGCACTTGTTGATGAGCATCAGGCGGGCGGCGCGGAACATGTCGGGATATTTAAGCGGCTTGTCCTCGCCTTCGGTGACCGAGAGGATCACCACCTTGCCGGCTTCGCCGAGATCGAAGGCCGCCGGGCAAACGAGGTTGCCCACGTTCTCGATCATCAGCACCGCGTCGTCGGCGAGCGGCAGCTTCTCCAGCGCATGGCCGACCATGTGGGCATCCAGATGGCAGCCCTTGCCGGTGTTGATCTGGATCGCCGGCGCGCCGGCGGCGCGGATACGTTCGGCGTCATGGCTGGTTTGCTGATCGCCCTCGATCACCGCCACCGTCAGATGGTCCCGCAGTGCTTCGATGGTCCTGACCAGCAGGGTGGTCTTGCCGGAACCCGGACTGGAGACGAGATTCAGCGCGAAGATGCCGTGCTCGCCCAGCCATTCGCGGTTCTGCGCGGCATAGGCATTGTTCTTCGCCAGGATGTCCTGTTCGAGCCGCACCAGCCGCCCGCCGTCCTGTCCATGGTCATGGGCATGCGAATGACCATGATGCTCCTGCCCCGGATGCTGGTGCGTGTGGTCGTGGGAATCGCCATGTCCGTGGGCATGGGCATGGTCGTGTGGATGGCTGTGCATCGTGCCGTCCGCATGGGCATGTTCATGGGCATGCGGCGCATGGCCGTCGATCGTCGTTTCACCTTCGCCGCAACCGCAAGTCGTGCACATGATTTCACTCCACCTCAAGATCGATAACCCGCATCGCCGTGCCGCCGATGGTCGCCACGGGACTGGTCCCGCAATGTTCGCACGGATCGAATACCTGCGCCAGCGAGCCTTCCCGGCCGCACTGCTGGCAATGCCCGCGTCCCGGGGTGGCGACGATCTCGAGCCGCGCGCCGGCGCACACGCCGTCGCGCATCGCAAGGTCGAAGCAGAACTCGAAAGCCTCGCGCTCGACGCCGGAAAGTTGGCCGATTTCGACGCGCACGCTCTTCACACGCGCGAACCCTTCGCGCACGGCGGCTGCCTCGATCAGTTCGCGCACGCTCTCGACGAGTGACATTTCATGCATGGCGGATGATTCTAACCACCCAATGTCAGAAACCTGCGGCGCGCCGTCGAAGCCGGTGCCTCGGGCGCGGCCTCCCCGGGCTGGACGGGTGCCAGTTCAAGTGCGATCAGGCAGGCGCGGGCGGTCATGACGGCCGTCTCCTGATCCGCGAACTGGCTCATGTCGTGGATCAACGGACAGGCGAGGTAGGGCCCAAGATCGTCTTCGTGGTTGCCGAGGAAGGCGAACGTCCCGGACGGATAGTCGCGGAACGCGCGTTCGTGCGAGGCGGGCGCGGCCCAGTCGGCGGTAGCTGGCAGGAGGAGCAGGCTGATACCCCAAGGCGTCACCAGCACGCCGCGCCAATCGGCGCCGACCTGTTCGAATCCCAGCGCCGCGACATCGAGCGCCGGATTGAGCAGATCCAGACCGGCCATGCGCTCGGCAAGAATGCGCCGGAAGGTCGCCTCGACCAGCGCGCCGGGATCGCTTGCATAAAACTGCATCGCCGTCCTGCCGGGACTGACTTTCAAAGCGGTGTCGGCACCAGCCCGCGCGCCGACAGTTCGCCGACGGCCTGCGCCACGAGGGCGGGAACGCACGCGGCGACCTCCGGCGTCAGCTCGGTGGACAGTTCGAGCGACACCGGCTGCACGCCGAGGATCACGGTCTCCTTCGGTTCCGCGCCCATGAATTCGAGCGCGGCGAGCACGTCAGACAAGCCGATGCCGTGCGGCGACAGGTTGCGGCGAAAAAACACCGGCACCTCGTCGCCGGCGAGCTTGACCAGCGTGCCCGGCGGCTTGCCGGCCGTGATGGCATCGACGATCAGCAGGAAGTCGAGATGGGAGAGGTCTTCGAGCATCTCCATGCTCGATGTGCCCGCGTCGATGGCACTCACGCCGCTCGGCAAGACATAGTCCCGCTCCAGCGCCTCGACGACGCGCACGCCTACGCCCTCGTCGGCCCGTATCGTGTTGCCGACGCCGAGAACCACGGCTTTCATCTCCGGATCAGACGACCTTGATCGAGACGTTCGTGTCGCTGTCCTTGTCCGTCACGTGGATCGCGCAGGCGATGCAGGGATCGAAGGAGTGGATCGTGCGCAGCACTTCGAGCGGCTTCTCGGGATCGGCGATCGGGTTGTCGAGCAGCGAAGCCTCGTAGGGGCCCGGCTCGTCCTTCTCGTTGCGCGGGCAGGCGTTCCAGGTCGAGGGCACGACGCACTGGTAGTTCTTGATCTTGCCGTTGTCGATCACCACCCAGTGGGAGAGCGCGCCGCGCGGCGCCTCGTGGAAGCCGACGCCCATCACCTCGCCCTTCGGGAAGGTCGGCGGATTGAAGGTCTTGAGGTCGCCCTTGGCCATGTTGGCGAGCAGCATGTCCCACTGCTGGGCCAGCAGGTCCACGTTCACGCAGCAGGAAATCATGCGCGCGGCGTGGCGGCCGATGGTCGAATGCAGCGCGTCGATGCCGACCGTCGTCTTGGCGAGGCTGGAAACGAGACCGAGGGTTTCGTTGGCATAGCGCTTGGCGGGCTCGTAGCCGGCCGACACCATGTTGAGCACGCGAGCGAGCGGGCCGACCTGCGCCGGCTTGCCGTAGAAGGTCGGTGACTTGAGCCAGGAATACTTGCCGTTGTCCTGGAAGTCGGTGTAGTTCGGCTTGGTCTCGCCCTGATAGGGATGCAGCGGCTTCTTTTCGCTGTAGTCATACCAGGAATGCTTGACGGCCTCCTCGACGCCCTTGCCCCAGAAGTCGTCGTCGAAGCTCTTGATCTGCTTCTGGCCGAGCAGGTTCTTGTTCTCGATGTAGCCGCCGGGGAAGGCGAACTGGGTGCCCTTGGTGTCGAGCGGGATGTCGGGCACCGACAGGTAGTTGGTGACGCCGGCGCCGTATTTCGTCCAGTCGGCGTAGAAGGCGCCCACCGCCGCGACGTCGACCTTGTAGACGTTCTTGACGAAGTCCTGCAGCGCGTCGATGTGCTCCTTGACGGCCATCAGCCGCTCGACGGTCAGCACCTGCTGCGAATCGGTGGCCAGCGGGTTGGCGACGCCGCCGACGGCGAGATTCTGGATGTGCGGCGACTTCGAGCCAAGGATGGATACGATCTTGTTGGCATGACGCTGGACTTCCAGCGCCTGCAGGTAGTGCGCGACCGCCAGCAGGTTGACCTCGGGCGAGAGCTTCATCGCCGGATGGCCCCAGTAGCCGTTGGTGAAGATGCCGAGCTGACCGCCATTGACGAAGTTCTTCAGGCGCTCGTGCGTCTTGCGCATCTCGTGCTTGTTGTTGAGGCTCCAGTTCGACAGGCTTTCGGCCAGCGAGGCGGTCTTGTCCGGATCGGCCTTCAGCGCGGAGGTGACATCCACCCAGTCGAGCGCCGAGAGGTGGTAGAAATGCACGATGAAGTCGTGGATCGAATGCGCCAGGATGATCATGTTGCGTATGTATTGCGCGTTCAGCGGCACTTCCAGCTTCAGCGCGTTCTCGACGGCGCGCACCGAGGTGACGGCATGCACGGTGGTGCACACGCCGCAGATGCGCTGCGTAATCGCCCATGCGTCGCGCGGGTCCCGGCCGAGCAGGATCAGCTCAACGCCGCGCCACATCTGGCCGGAGGACCAGGCTTTCTTGACCCGGCCGCCATCGACGTCGCAATCAATGCGCAGGTGGCCTTCGATGCGGGTGATCGGGTCGATCGTGATGCGTTTGCTCATGTTGATCTCCAGAATCAGGCTTCGCGCGGAAGCACGGGGAAGCGACGAGTGATGACGATGTAGGCGAAGACTTCGACGGCGAACATGCCCACGGTGACGAGCAGTTCGGGCAGGGCCGGGAAATAGCTGAAATTCACGCCGGAGGTATCGGCACCGATGACGGTCTGGTAGCCGATCAGGAAGCCGTTGAGGCGCAGCAGCGAACCGGCCAGCATCAGCAGGATGCCGGCGACGAACAGGCGCGCCGGGTTGCGGCGCTGCGCCGCCTTGCCGATGATGAAGAAGGGCGCGACGAAGCAGGCCGTCTCGATCCAGAACATCAGGGCTTCGAGCGAGAGGCCGAAAGCACGGCCGAGCGCACCGCGCACGACCAGATCACCGAAGCGCACGACCAGAAACGCGGCCAGCATGCCAAGCATCACCTTGGCCAACGGGGTCAGCAGGTGCGTCTCGATGCCGCGCCGGTAGGCGGCCGAGGCCAGACAGGACTCGAACAGTACCACCGCGTAGCCCATGGTGATCGCCGTCAGCAGGTAGAGCGCCGGCTGGAGCGGCGTCTGCCACAGCGGATGTACCTGCGGGCCCATGACGACGAGCAGCGTGCCGAGCGAGGACTGGTGCATCATCGGCAGCAGGGTGCCGAGCGCGATGATGGCGAACATGAACTTCGAAAGCTTGCGCTTCTGTTCGGTCATGCCGAACTGTTCGAGGAAGGTCGGCGCGAACTCGATCCACATCACGACGATGTAGGCCGTTATGCAGACCGCCACCTCGAACATCACCGAGTTCGGGTTGGCCGACCAGGGCCAGAACATGTTCCAGACGTTCCACCAGCGGCCCAAGTCGAAGATCACGCCGACACCGGCCAGCGTGTAGCCGAGCAGGCTGGCGAGCAATGCCGGCCGCACCAGCGGATGATATTCGCCCCGGTTGAAGATGTAGACCAGCATGGCGACGGAAAAGCCGCCACAGGCGAAGGCCGATCCGATCACCACATCGACGGCGATCCAGATGCCCCACGGATAGCCGTCGTTGAGGTGGGTGACGCTGCCGAGACCGTAGATGAAGCGCACCAGGATGATCGCGGCCATCGTCAGGATCAGCAGGCCGGCGATGAAGGTGGCGGGATTGAACAACGACCCGCCGACCGGCGCCGGCTTGGCGTGACCGTGTACTTGAGATTCGGCGCTCATGACTCGTCTCCCTCATCCGGCTTGACATTGCGCTTGGCGATGAAAGTCAGCGCACCCAGCACGGCGATCGGCATCAGCAGCCCCCCATACAGCGTGTGCTGAATCGTTTCGGAGGTCGCCGCCGAGGAATAGGGAGGCAGTTTCGGCATGCCGACCTTTTCGAAGGGCACGCCGGAAAGCTTGAGTACCTGCGTCCCGCCGTATTCCTTCTCGCCATAGACGTGCTGCTGATAGGTATTCACCAGTCCTTCGTAACTCTGGTCGGGCCCACCGACTTTTCCGCGTGGATAAACGGTCGTCGTGCCGGGCTTCAGCGCCAGACGACGTTTCGCTTCCTTGAGCAGGTCGCTGGTCTTGCCATAGAGCGTCGCGCCGGTCGGGCAAACCTCGGCACAGGCCGAATAGCGGCCGTCCTTGTGGCGATGCCGGCACAGCTCGCATTTGCCGATGCGACCGGTCGGATCGTCATACTGGTATTTCGGAATGCCGAAGGGGCAGGCCGCCACGCAGTAACGGCAGCCGATGCACTTGTCCGGGTTGTATTCGACGATGCCGTTTTCCGGGTTCTTCGTCATCGCCGACACCGGACAGGCCGAGACGCAACTCGGATCGGCGCAGTGCATGCATGAAGTCTTCATGAAAGCATAGCCGTTCTTCTCGGCGTCCTTCGTCTCCATCGTGCCATCGCGATACATCTTGATGATGTTGAAGGTGTAGCCGCTGGTGTCGAGCGGCGTGTCCCACAGCTTGTCGACCGTGCTGAATTCCGGCGGGTTCTCGTTGGACTCCTTGCAGGCGGCCACACAGGCCTTGCAGCCGATGCACAGCGTCGCGTCGTAAAGCAGACCGAGCGCCTCGTCCGGCACTTTATGGGTTTCACGGGCTTGCGCTGTCGCCGCCCCGCCGGCACCGACCATCGCGCCGGTGGTCGCCAGCGCGCTCTTGAGAAAGTCGCGTCTGGACGTCATCTCAGGCCTCCGCTTTGGGCTGGCTGTTCGCCGGGCTTTCCTTCGCCTTCTGCAGTTCGGCGGCCTCGTGCGTCAGGCCGAGATTCTTCGCCAGCATCACCGCGCCGCCGGCCGCCGCGCCGGCGATGGCCGCCAGCGCCGCCGCGCTGGCGAAGGTGGCGCCTTTGCCCACATCCTCGCTGATGCGTGGATACTGGAGCGGCGGCACCACGTTGAGCATCTTCGCCACGGTGTGGATCGGCTTGGTGAAGCCGACGCCCTTCTCGGTGCAACCGATGCAGGGATGGCCGCAGGCCACCGGCCAGCTGCTTTCGCCGGTATCGCCGAAACCGATGGTCGGGCAGTTGGCGTAGGTTTCCGGCCCCTTGCAGCCGAGCTTGTAGAGGCAGTAGCCCTTGCGGTGCCCCTCGTCGCCGAACTGCATGGCGAAGCGGCCGGCATCGAAATGGGCGCGGCGTTCGCAGTTCTCGTGAATCAGGCGACCGTAGGCGAACAGCGGCCGGCCGAGCTTGTCGACCGGTGGCAGGGCATTGAAGGTCAGGAAATGCACCACCGTGGCGAGGAAATTGTAGGGATTGGGCGGACAACCGGGAATCGTGACGACTGGCTTGCCGAGGACTTCGGCCACGCCGGAGGAACCTGTCGGGCTGGAGTCGGCGCCGGCGATCGAGGGCACGGTCGATGGCATGCCACCCCACGAAGCGCAGGAGCCGATGGCGATCACCGCCGCCGCGTCGGCCGCGCACTCCTTGACCAGATCAATGGCGGTATGGCCGCCGACCTTGCAGTAAATGCCGTTTTCCTTGGTCGGAATCGCGCCTTCGACGACCAGGACATACTTGCCCTTGTTCGCGGCCATCGCGTCCTTGCGCGCCTTCTCGGCCTGGTGGCCGGCGGCGGCCATCAGCGTCTCATGGTAGTCGAGCGAGATGACGTCGAGAATAAGTTTCTCAAGCGTTGGATGTTCGGCGCGCAGCAGCGACTCGGAGCAACCGGTGCATTCCTGGAAGTGCAGCCAGATCACCGAGGGGCGTTTGGCGGACTCGACCGCCTTGGCGACGGCGGCCTCGGCGCCGGCCGGCAGGCCCAGCGTCGCCGCCACGGTGGCGCAAAACTGGAGGAACTCGCGTCTGGGCATTTGCAGCCGGCTCTCCAGCGCGACCAGGCTTTCCCGATTCAGATCAAAAATGGATGCACTCATGACTTCCCTCCCCGGAATCCGCTATCCGCAGTTTTCTAGCAGGTGGATTCCACCCGGATGTTGATGCAGATCAAACATCCTCTATACGGTCATCAAAAAAAACAATCCACGCCGCGGCGTGGATTGTTGAGCGAAATCCTATGGATCAGGACGCTCAGTCAACCTCCTCCCAGCCGGTGATCATGGCCTTGATGTGGGAGGTCGGCGTATGCCCGGCCGTGGTGAGGTAGACATGGGCGATGAAGAACAGCAGCATCATGAAAGCACCGATGACATGCCCCGTGGCGACCAGCGCGAGATCGAGGCTGCCGAGCCCCCAGGCCGCCCACTGGTCATAGAAGAGATAGAGCCAGCCGGTCACCCAGATCAGGGGGCTGATGAACAGCAACACGCCGAGGTAAGCCAGGCGCTGGAGCGGGTTGTGCTTGCGCAACGTGGTCTGCCGGAAAGGATGCGGCGCATGCTTGAAGATGCCGGACATGTAATACCGCATCATCGCGACCACCTTTTCCGTCGTCGGAATGTATTGCTTCCATTCGCCGGTGGTCAGGTGCCAGAAGATCGCGAAGACCCAGAGTCCGACCAGCGTCCATGCGGCGGTCGTGTGGTAGCAGACCGCATTCTCGAAGCCGAAGTTGCGATACGCGCCATGGACTTCGAAGCCGGTCAGCATCAGGAAGATGATCAGAGCCGCCTGCGACCAGTGCCAGAAACGCTCGAATTTCTTGAAGATGTAGATACGTTCAGCCATGTCGGTCTCCTCAATGCTTCTTGGCGGCGATGATGCGGATGAAGCCGTGACCCAGCACGCCGAGCAGGGTCAGCAGGGCAAGCGCCCAGCCGGCCTTGTCGATCAGCGGATTGGCATCGCGGCCCGGCAGATAGACGCCCGTGATGCCGGCAAGCCGGCCGTCCTTGGCGTGGCATTCGGTGCAACCAAGCGCCTTGTCCTTCGGTGCCACCATGTGGGTAATCGGCCAATACATCTCGGTTTCGATGAAATCGACTTTGCCCGAGAACGGCTGGCCGGCGGCCTGCATGCCTTCGGCGATCGCCTTTTCCCAGTTCAGGTTCTTCCAGAAGCCGGAGTCGTCATTGCCGAAGGTATGCGGCTTCACCAGCGTCTTGTATTCCGGATCGTAGGGCTGTTTGCCGTGCATGACCTTGAACGGCCAGATCAGCGACTTGCCATCGTCCGGGCCGCCGTTGATCCGGTTGATGCCAAGCGGTTGACTGCTCTTCTCGATCTTGTCGCCCACCAGCGTGTAGTTCACCTCGCCGTTGAACCAGCGGTATTCCGGCTTGACGTTTTCGCCGAGCATGAAGTCGCCCTTGTGCGACGCGTAGATCACATGCCCCTTCTCGTCCTTGACCGAGAACTGCTTGCCATCCTTGTCGAGCTTGCCGGCGGTGGACCAATCCCAGCTCATCTTGGTCGGCACGCCGCCGCGCGCGAAGGCAGGGATGTGGCAGGTCTGGCAGGCCAGCTTCCTGGCATGGAAGTTCAGGCGCTCAGCTTGCGCGGCTTCCTTGTGTGGCATGTTGCTGTGGCAGGCGACGCAAGTGGCCGGGTTGCCCTGCTTGTCCTTGCCGCGGATATGCGCCCCGCCCTTGTCGATCGCCGTCGGCGTGTAACGGCTACCGGCCACGTCGTGGCTAGATCCCTTGTGGCAGGTGCCACAGGTGAAATCGAGGCCGGCGGCGTCCATGTGGATATCCACCGCCTCATCCGGCGCGGCCAGCGAGGTGTCCATGTCGCCGTGCTTGACGCCGTCGCCGCCGCCACCGCGGAAATGGCAGGCGCCGCAGGTATCGCGGCTGGTCTTGCCGACCTTCTGGGCAACCCGGGCCAGATCCACCGGCTTGATGAACTTGCCCGAACCGGGCGGCAACTCGATCGGCTTGCCGACGACGGGATTGCCTGCCAGACCCGGAGGCTTCTGGTAGAGACCCGTCGTGTCGTGGCAGACCAGGCAGTCGACATTTTCTTCCCTGGTGAAGTCGAAGTTGGCGTCCTTCCAGCCGTAGCCGACGTGGCAGGCGGTGCATCCGGCGTAGTTGGATTCGACCGAAATGCAGAAGTTGTTGATGACGTTCTTCTTGCCCAGCCGCTGCTTGCTCTCCGGATTCATGAACTCCCAGGTCCAGTGCTTGGTGCGCTGGATCTGCCTGGCGGCTTCGGTGTGGCAGGAAAGGCAGGCCTTGGTGACCTCCGGACCCGAATCGAAGACCCTTTGCAGTTCCTTGAACTTGGCATGGTCGGCGGTGGTGTTCATCTTCACCGGCGCATCGCTGGCGCCCGCCGGCATGACCAGGCAAATCGCCAGCAACGCCGACAGCATTGCAGCCCGATACTTGCGAAACAGCATGATGATCTCCCTGTCGAGTATTGCGTATGGAGCAATCTAGTCTCCTGATGGCGAAACGACCACTACCCATGCGGGTTATGTGGATGATATTGCATGATGCTATGCTTCGATCGTCGAAAAATAATCACGCACAGGAGAATCGCCATGAGATTTCGTCACGCCCTGCCCCTGCTGGCCGCCACCACCCTGTTCGCCTCCGCCGCCCAGGCTTACGATGCCGACTGGAAGCGCGGACGTATCTACTATCGCAGCGTCTGCACCTCCTGCCACGTCGCCTCGCCGGTCGGCTCGATCAACCCGAGCAGCAAGACCAAGGCCGAATGGGCCGCCTACTTCAAGGCCGACAAGCACGCCAAGGGCAAGGACTCCGTGAAGCAATACGTCAGCAAGCAATACCGCGCCAGCATCAAGGCGGGCAACAAGGCCGCCGAGAAGTTCGCCGAAGTGCCCGACCAGGAACTGCTCGACGACGTCGGCTATTTCCTGCAGCGCGGCGCCAAGGATGGCGAAAGCCCCGCCAGCTGCAGCTGACGCCCGGCCCAGCCTCTCGCCGTCCCCGGCGGGCGGCGGGCAGTTTGCGTTTCACGTTCCAGGCCCACAAGAGGAGAGCGCATGAGCTCAGACAACGGCTGGCAGGCCGGATTCAAGGCCGACTACGAATCCATCTTCGTCGAATCCTGGTCGCCCTACGTCGGCGCCATCCTGCTGGTGCTGGTGGTGATCGCCCTGATGGTCAACGGACTGTTCTGGGGGGTATTCGGCGGCGTACGCTACTGGGGCGACCAGTTCAACCACCTGATCGGCCTCGCCCCGCTGCTCGACATCCATGCGCCTGACGAAGGCTTCCTGACGCACCGCATGTCGCTGATGAATCTGATGCTGCTGCTCGGTGCCTTCACGGCGGCGCTGCTGTCGCGGCAGTTCCAGCCCAATCGCCCCCCGAAGCTCGAACTGGTCTGGGCCGCGCTCGGCGGCACGCTGATGGGCACGGGCGCTTCGCTGGCCGGCGGTTGCACCACCGGTGGCTTCTTCAACCCGGTACTGCACTCCTCGCCGGCCGGCTGGATGATGTGGGTCGGCCTGCTGGGCGGCGCGGTCATCGGCCTCAAGCTGCTGCTGTGGACGCTGGAGCACATCGAATGGGGCATGGCGGCCCCGCCGACGCTCAACGTTCCGGACGGCGTCACGAAGTTTTATCCGCTCGCCGGCCTCGCCATCGTCGTCGCCGTTCTGTTCTGGACCGCCAGCTGGTATGCCTCGCCCGATACCGTGCTGGTCACGCGCGCAGTGATCGTCCTGCTCGGCTTCTGCATCGGCTTCATCATGCATCGCGCCCGCCTGTGCTTCGCGCGCGCCTTCCGCGAGCCCTTCATGACAGCGGAGGGCGACATGACCAAGGCCGTCATCCTCGCCCTTGCCATCGGCATCCCCCTCGCCGCCTTCCTCTTCGACAAGAAGGTCATCGACCCCTACATCGCCATCCCGCCGACCTTCTGGATCGGCTCGCTGCTGGGCGGCCTGATCTTCGGCATCGGCATGATCTTCGCAGGCGGCTGCGCCTCGGGTTCGCTCTGGCGCATGGGCGAAGGCCACCTCAAGCTGTGGGTCGCCATGTTCTTCTTCGCCTGGATGGGCTCGACCGTCGGCGCGATCCTGAAGAAGACCGGCATCACCGCGCTGGATCCCGACAACGTCGAGACCTTCGAAATCACCGCCGTCGGTTACCAGGCCTTCTGGCCCGACCTGTTGCCCGGTTGGGGCTGGACCCTGATCGTCGGCGGCCTGCTGCTGTTCGTCTGGTATGCCTTCGTGCGCTACAACGAATCCACCGAAAAATTCACGGTTGTCTAAACGAAAGGGGATCGCAATGAAACTCCAATCTCTTGCCCTCGCGTTATCCACCGCCGCCCTGGCGTTCCTGCCCATGGGCTGCTCTTCCAACACGCCGCAAAAGGAAGGCTGGTACAAGCACATCGTCGAATACGATGACGTCAAGCCGCATGCCGAACTGCCCAGGGATGACAAGGCTGCCCTGCTGGTCGACTCCCGTCCCGCCGCGCGCCGCTACGATCCGGGCCACATCCCGACCGCCATCAACATCCCGGAAACGCAATTCGACAAGCACACCGGCAAGCTGCCCGCCGACAAGTCCGCGCCGATCATCTTCTATTGCCAGGGTTTCGAGTGCGACCTGTCGCACAAATCGGCCTACAAGGCGGAAGCGCTGGGCTACAGCAACATCAAGGTCTATGCCGCCGGCCAGCCTGATTGGGAGGCCAGGGGCGGGCTCGTCGCAGTCAGCCTGGCGCACATCAAGAAACTGATGAATGACAAGGCCGACTTCCTGCTGGTCGATGCACGGCCGGAGCGCACCTTCGCCAAAGGCACGATTCCCGGCGCGATCAACATATCCGACTCGAAGTTCGACAAGCTTGCGGCCGAAATGCTGCCGGCCGACAAGAACAGGACGCTGATCTTCTTCTGTGGCGGCCTGAAGTGCGACCTGTCGTCGAAATCGGCCACCAAGGCCAAGGCACTGGGCTACAAGAACGTCTTCGTCTTCCCAGAGGGGCATCCCGCCTGGCTGGCCGCGATGGGCACCACTCCCGCGCCGGCCGCCTCGATGGCGCAGGCGATGCAGCAGATGGCCGGTACGATGGCAGCCGCCGCCAACACCGCGGTTGGCACCGCCGCGGTAATGATCGAGTCAGGCAAGGAGAAGGGCAGCATCAGCGTGCCCTCCTTCGAGCGCATCCTGAAGGAGAGTCCCGCGCAGATCCTGGTTGTCGACGTGCGTGATGAAAAGGATGTGAAGAAAGGCACCTTCACGGGTGCCATCAACATTCCGATCAACGATCTGGAGAAGAAGCTGTCCTCGCTGCCGAAGGACAAGCCGGTCGTGTTCACCTGTGGCACCGGTGCTCGTGCCGGCGAGGCCTACGACACGGTCAAGATGCTGGCCGGCGACATCAAGGCCTACTTCCTCGATGCCGAGGTAAGCTGCGACGGCAACATCTGTAGCATCAAAGGACGCTAAGACAGGACCGGCTTCCAAACGGCGCAGCAGATGCCCGCTGCGCCGTTTTCATTTTCCGGCGGCGGGTTCGCGGTGTGGCGCGAGGTGCCGCGGCGTCCACGAGTGCGGCGACTTGGCGACGAAATGCCAGCGTGCCACGTGATAGCTTGGATCGAAGCCGTAGAAGTTGCGCCGCATCGCCGCCAGTTCTTCCGCCCGATAGGCCGCCAGCGGCTTTTCCTGTTCGTCGCGCCGCCGCTGTTCGCGCTTGGCGGCGATACGGGCCTCGAACTGTGTGCCGGCCAGTTCCGTGGCCCGGCGCGTCACGTCGACGCGAAAAGTCAGCCCGGGCAGGACGGCGTCGTAGAAGCCCAGACGCACGGATTCCGCCGCCGTCATCGGCAGCCGGTGCTGCATCAAGGCGGCGGCACCCGCGGCGCCGACCCGCTGCGGCAACAAATACGTCCAGAACTCCGAGCCATACAGGTTGCCCATGTTCTTGTAGTGCGGATTGAGCACCACGCCGGCGCGCGCCCAGACCTCGTCGCAGGCGCGCGCGAGAAAGCAACCGCCGGCGCCCGCGTTGCCGCCCACTGCCGCCACGGTCAGGTGCGTCTCGCAGCGCAGGATCGCCTCGGCCAGATCGTCGATGGCATTGATGTTGGCCCAGGATTCGTCCGCCGGACTGTCTGCCGCCTCGATGAGGTTGAGGTGGATGCCGTTCGACCAGAAGTCGCGGCCGCCCATCAGGATGATCACGCGGGTCGGGCGTGCGGCGGCCCACAGGAAGGCCTCGCGCAGCCGCTGGCACTGGTGGGTGCCCATCGCGCCGTTGGTGAAATCGAAATACAGGAAGCCGATGCCTGCGGCCTCCTCGTAACGGATGTCCTGCCAGGTCGGGTAATCGGCTGCGAACCAGCCGCCCAGCGGCACCTCGGGCACCATCGCGCACTCGGCGGCAAAGGCGAGCGTCGCTGGCAGCTTGAAGGAAAAGTCAGCCCCGGCAGGACGGCGCACGTGACCTATCCACACTGCCCCATCGACCGTGGCGCGGCACAGCGCCGTCTCGCGCCGCGCGATTACCTCGCCCGCCTCGCCTTTCAGTCGCGCCTCAGGCCAAGCGTCGTAGAGATGGCAGGGCTGGCCGAACAGACAGTCGGCCACGCCGGGAAAACCGTCGGCCGCGTCGATCCTGCGCACGATGGTTGCCGTGGCGTCGCGCCGCCAGTCGATGGCACGATCCGCCTGCTTCATGACCGGGCGCAGTTGTCCACGCGCCGCGGGATGGCCGGCCAGCGGCACGGGCGCTGCGCCGCGTTCGAGCTTCCCCAGCGCCTCCGTCACGGCCGCGAGCGCGGCTTCGGTCACTTCCCGACGATAGAGGCTCGATTTTCTCCCGCCACGCATCGGAAAGCCCGCCGTCGCCCAGACCGGACCGGCATCCATCTCCGCCTCGGCCTGCAAGACCGTCACGCCCCACTCCTTCTCACCGTTCTGGATCGCCCAGTCGAGCGCCGACGGCCCGCGGTCGCCGACGATGCCCGGATGCACGACCCAGCATGGATGCGCGCGCCAGATCGATGCCGGAATCGCGCGCTTGAGAAAGGGCGCGAGGATCAGGTCGGGCCGAAAGAGCGCAACCGCTTCCTCGCTCACGCTGTCGGCGATATCGAGCTCGACGGCGAGCTCGTGGCCGAGCGCAGCCAACTCGGCATACAGGCGTTGCGTCAGGCTGTTGAAACTGTGCGCGAGCAGCAGGATTCTCACTCGACGTCCTTGTAGCGACCGTAGGTGTAGTGGGCCGCGCAGGCCCCCTCCGAACTGACCATGCAGGAACCAATGGGATTTTCCGGGGTGCATGCGGTGCCGAACAGCTTGCAGTCGCGCGGCTGCTTGACGCCGCGCAAAATGGCCCCGCAGTCGCAGGCCTTGTGGTCGGGCACGGCGCGGTAGGCCAGATCGAAGCGGCGCTCCGCATCGAAGCTCGCATATCCCTGCCGGATCGCCAGCGCGGAATAGGGAATCGTCCCCAGGCCGCGCCATTCGAAGCCGCGCCGCAACTCGAACACCTCGGCCACGAGGTCCTGCGCCTTGCGGTTGCCCGCGCGCGTCACCGCGCGCGTGAATTCGTTTTCCACCTCGGCGCGGCCGTCGTTCACCTGGCGGATCAGCATCAGCACCGCCTGCATCACGTCGAGCGGCTCGAAGCCGGCGATCACGACCGGCTTCCGGTATTCCGCGGCGAAGAACTCATAGGGCTGGCTGCCGATGATCGTCGACACGTGGGCCGGACCGATGAAGCCGTCGAGCGGCACCGTGCCCCAACGCCTGACTTCCGGCGATTCGAGGATGCTGGAAATCGCCGCGGGCGTCAGCACGTGGCAGCACAGCACGCTGAAGTTTTGCAAGTTCTCGGCCGCCGCCTGCCGGATCACCACTGCCGTCGGCGGCGTGGTCGTCTCGAAGCCTATGGCGAAGAACACCACCTGCCGCGCCGGGTTCTCGCGCGCGATCCTCAGCGCGTCGGCCGCCGAATAGACCATGCGCACGTCGCCGCCACGCGACTTCGCCTTCAGCAGCGACAGGGCATCCGAGGCCGGCACGCGCAGGCAGTCGCCGTAGCTGCACAGGATCGCGCCGTAATCGAGCGCCAGCCGGATCGCCATGTCGACACGGCCGACCGGCAGCACGCAAACCGGGCAGCCCGGTCCATGCACCATGCGCACGTTGGCCGGCAGCAAGTCGGAAACGCCATAGCGCGAGATCGCGTGCGTGTGGCCGCCGCAGAATTCCATGAAGGCGTACGAACGCTCCGGCCTCGCCGCTGCCGCGATCTTGGCGGCCAGTCCTTGCGCGATCCGGCCGTCGCGAAACTCGTCGATGTACTTCAAACGGCGTCCTGTGCGGCGACGGCCTCACCCATCTCGGCGAACAGCGCCAGCGTCTTCTCGGCTTCCTCCGGATTCAGCTTGTTCAGCGCGAAACCGACATGGACGATCACGTAGTCGCCGACGGCGACATCCTCGACCATCGCCAGCGAGATCTCCTTGCGCACGCCGCCAAGATCGACGACGGCCATCTCGTCGCCGGACAGTTCGACGACGCGGGCGGGAATGGCGAGACACATGGCGCTGCTCCGCAAAAGGCGATGGCGGGAATTCTAGCCCTTCGGCACGTGCCGCACGGAAATCGGGTTCGCGCCCTGCAGTTGTGCGCCCGTCTGCCGATATAGGAGCAGAATATGCTCATCGAACTACCGGGAGCAGGACGTGCCCCATGCCGTGATAGAAAACTGGGATCAGTTCAGCGCCTTTCTGGCCGCGCAGCCGCTTTGCAAGTGGTCGGCGCAAAAGCAGCAGGAAATGGCGCGGGGGATGCACAGCGAACGCAGTTCCGCCATTCATTCGCCGCCGCCCAAGAACGACAACGCCGAACTCGCCGCCGCCCTGTCGGCGATGGCTTGATGTCTTGAAACGGCGTCAGGAGAGTTCCAGCAACAGCGGCTGGTGGTCCGACGCTTCCGTGCCGCCATCGACGCGCATGGCGGCGATCCGGTCGGCGATGTTCCCGCTCACGTAGAAAAAATCGTAACAGGCCGGCGCCGCGATGTAGCGCTCGTCATGCACGCCGAAAGTCGGCGCCGGCGGGGTGTCCGGGTGCGCCAGCGTCCAGGCGTTTCTCAGGCTCGGCGTCCCGCCGGGACTGACTTTTTCCAGCGCCGCATGCTCGGGCGAGCCGGCCGGGCTGTTGAAGTCGCCGCAGAGCACGCAGCCCTCGCCGCGCGGCAGAACGGCGAAGGGCGGGTCGGTTTCCACGGTCCGGCACGGATGCGTGGCGTGCCGCCAGCCCTCGTCGCAGATCGCACGCAAGGCCATGACCTGCGCCCCGCGCTGCAAGGCGGAGTAATACTCGAGATGCGTCGTGATCACGCGTAGCGCCCCGCCGGGGAAACCCGGTGCCGCGATGGACGCCTCGACCGCGACACGCGGCATGCTCGGTACGGCCGGATCGACCGGCCAGGGCAGCAGATGGCGGAACACTTGCAGCACGGGCAGGCGCGAGAAAATCAGGTTGCCGAACTGGCGGCGTCCGCCCAGCCCGTCGGGCAGGTCGCTGCCAACGCCGTAAATCGCCTCGTAACCGAGGAACAAGCCGCTCAGCCATTCGACCTGATCCATGGCGGCGCCGCCAGACAGGCCGGGATGGTTGACCGCCACTTCCTGCAGGCAGAGCACATCGGCATCGAATTCGCGCGCCACGGCCGCCGTGCGCGTCAGATCGACCCGGCCGTCGATGCCGCGTCCCCACTGGATGTTCCAGCTCAAAATCCTCATGTTCGCTTCCTTCGATCTTTGATCCAGCGCAACAAAACGTAACATGTCTGGCGTAAGCTATGTGCATGTCGCAGCGCAGCATGGGGAGAATCATGAACGAACAGGAAGTCATAACGGCCGTCCTTGCCCGCCACGGCAACGACGGCACCCGGCTGATGCAGATCCTGCGTGAAACGCAGGAAGCGCTCGGCTGGCTCGCGCCGGAAACCCTCACCGCCATCGCCAAAGGCGTCGGCTGGCCGCGCGCCAAGGTCGAAGGCACGGCGGCCTTCTACAGCTTCTTCCACACCCGTCCGCGCGGCAAATATTGCGTCCTGTGGTCGGACAACATCACCGACCGCATGCTTGGCAACCGCGAGCTGATGCAGCGCATGTGCGAGAAACTCTGGCTGGAACCGGACCGCGTGTCCGAGGATGGACTGGTCAGCGTCAATACCACCTCCTGCACCGGCATGTGCGACCAGGGGCCGGCGCTCCTCGTCAACTACCGCGCCGTCACACGCATGACGCCCGAGCGCGTCGACCAGATGGCCGATCTGATCCGCAACCAGGTCCCGATCGAGGAATGGCCGGCCGAATGGTTCCAAGTCGAGGACAACATCCGCCGCAAGGATGTCCTGCTCGGGCACGGCCTCGTGCCGGGCGAAGCACTCGCCGCCGGCATGGCGCGCGGCCAGCAGGGGCTGATCGATGAAATCAAGGCTTCCGGCCTGCGCGGCCGTGGCGGCGCGGGCTTCTCGACGGGCATGAAATGGGCGTTCTGCCGCGAAGCTTCCGGGGCTGCGCATTACGTCGTCTGCAACGCGGACGAAGGCGAGCCGGGCACTTTCAAGGACCGCGTGCTGCTGGCCTCCCATGCCGACCTGGTCTTCGAGGGAATGACGCTGGCCGGCTATGCCATCGGCGCGAAAAAAGGCCTCATGTATCTGCGCGGCGAATACCGCTACATGAAGGATGCGCTGGAAGCCGTGCTGGCCCGTCGCCGCGACGAACGCCTGCTGGGCCGGCGCATTCTCGACAAGGACTTCGACTTCGACATCGAGATCCACTTCGGCGCCGGCGCCTACGTCTGCGGCGAGGAATCGGCGCTGATCGAATCGCTCGAAGGCAAGCCGGGCCGGCCGCGCATCCGTCCGCCCTTCCCGGTGACCAACGGCTATCTCGATCAGCCCACGTCGGTGAACAACGTCGAGACGCTCGCCGCCGCCTGCCTCGTCGCCCACCACGGCGGGGCGTGGTATGCGCGGCTCGGTACCGAGAAGTCGGCCGGCACCAAGCTGCTGTCCGTGTCGGGCGACGTCGAGCGGCCCGGCATCTACGAATATCCCTTCGGCGTGACGGTGCGGCAGGTGCTGGAAGATGCCGGTATCCGCGACGAGGGCGGCTGCGTGCAGGGCGTGCAGGTCTCCGGCCCCTCCGGTGTAACGCTCTCCGCCGACGAAATCGACCGCCGCATCTGCTTCGAGGACATTCCCACCGCCGGCGCCTTCATGGTGTTCGACTGCACGCGCGACATGTTCGAGATGGCGCGCAATTTCGCCCACTTCTTCGCCCACGAGTCCTGCGGCTTCTGTACCCCCTGCCGCGTCGGCACCCAGGTGGTGGCGCGGCTGATGGACAAGCTGGCGGCGAACCACGGCTCGCCATACGACATCGACGAGATGTTCAAGATGCACCGCCTGATGCAGGGCGCCAGCCACTGCGGGCTCGGCAACTCGGCGTGCAACCCGTTGTTCGACACGCTCAACAAGTTCCGGCCGGCCTACGAGAAACGTCTCAAGTCGCTCGATTACGAGCCGGCCTTCGACCTCGATGCCGCGCTTTCGCAGGCCCGCCAGATGACCGGCCGTGAAGATGCCGGCGCCCATCTGAACAACGTGGAATGACAGCCATGAGCGAACCAAACACCTTCCAACTGGACGGCGAGGAAATCCCCTTCGCCCCCGGCCAAACGATCATGCAGGCCGCCCGGGCCGCCGGCAAATACATCCCGCACCTGTGCTGGCATCCGGAATTCAGGCCGCATGGCTCCTGCAAGCTGTGCACGGTAAAAGTGAATGGCCGCTTCGGTTCTTCCTGCACGCTGGCCGCCGCGCCCGGCCTCAACGTCGAGAACCGCACAGCCGAACTCGACGACAAACGTCGCACGCTCCTGCAGCTGCTGTTCATCGAGGGCAACCATTTCTGCCCGTCGTGCGAGAAGAGCGGCAATTGCCTGCTGCAGGCCACCGCCTACGAGATGGGCATGATGACCCCGCACTTTGACCACTTCTACCCCGACCGGCCGGTGGATGCCTCGCATCCGGACGTGATGCTCGACTTCAACCGCTGCATCCTCTGTTCGCTGTGCGTGCAGGCCTCGGAACTGGCCGACCGGAAATTCGTTTTCGTCATGGGTGGACGCGGCATGCGCGGCCGCAAGATCATCCTCAACAGCGAATCCGGCAAGCTCGGCGACACCGACTTCGCCGTGACCGACCGCGCCGCCAGCATCTGTCCGGTCGGCGTGATCCTGAAGAAGCGCGTCGGCTTCGCCGTGCCCTACGGCGAGCGCACCTACGACAGGGCGCCGGTATCCGAAGTGGAGGTGGCCAAATGAGCAAACTGCGCGTGGCCACCACTTCGCTGGCCGGCTGCTTCGGCTGCCACATGTCCTTCCTCGACATCGACGAGCGGCTGCTCGACCTGCTCGAACTCGTCGAGTTCGACCGCTCGCCGATCACCGACATCAAGCATTGCGGGCCCTGCGATCTCGGCATCGTCGAGGGCGGCGTCTGCAACGCGGAGAACGTGCATGTGCTGCGAGAGTTCCGCAAGAACTGCAAGATCCTCGTCGCCATCGGAGCCTGCGCGGTGAATGGCGGCCTGCCGGCGCAACGCAACCACCTCGACCTGCGCGACATTCTCGAAGCGGTTTACGAGACCGAAGGCGGCCTCCAACGCGGCGCCCATATTCCGAACGATCCCGAACTGCCGCTGCCGCTCAATAAAGTGCATCCGATCCACGAGGTGGTGAAGATCGACTATTTCCTGCCGGGCTGCCCGCCACCGGCCGACGCCATCTGGAAATTCCTCAACGACCTGCTCGCCGGGCGCACGCCGCATCTGGGCCATGGCCTGCTGCACTACGACTGAAAACGATATCGAGGTTCCTCATGCCATTCGAACTGGAAACCGCCCCCCACCCCGAAAAGCTCAAGCGCGTCGCCATCGAGCCGGTCTCGCGCGTCGAGGGACACGGCAAGGTCACCATCCTGCTCGACGATGCGAACAAGGTGCAGCAGGTGCGTCTGCACATCGTCGAATTTCGCGGCTTCGAGAAGTTCATCGAGGGCCGTCCCTACTGGGAAGTTCCGGTGATGGTGCAGCGCCTGTGCGGCATTTGCCCGGTTTCGCACCACCTCGCCGCTTCGAAGGCAATGGATCAAATCGTCGGCGCAACGCTGACCCCGACCGCCGAGAAGATCCGCCGCCTGATGCACTACGGCCAGATTCTGCAATCGCACGCGCTGCATTTCTTTCATCTCTCCTCGCCCGACCTGCTGTTCGGCTTCGGTTCGGACGTCGCCACGCGCAACATCGTCGGTGTCGCCGCCGCCCAGCCCGAGATTGCAAAAATGGGCGTGCTGCTGAGGAAATACGGGCAGGAAGTGATCCGCATGACCGCCGGCAAACGCGTGCATGGCACCGGCTCGATTCCCGGCGGCGTCAACAAGTCGCTCTCCGCCGAAGAGCGCGCCGCCCTGCTCAAGGACATCTACCAGATGGTGGCATGGAGCCGCGACGCGGTGCAGATGATCAAGGGATTGTTCGAGCAGAATCGTGAGCACTACAACGCCTTCGGCCGCTTCGCCGCCCACAGCATGAGCCTCGTGCGCGCCGACGGCGCGCTGGACCTCTACCATGGCGGCCTGCGCGCGCAGCGTGCCGACGGGTCGACGCTGTTCGACCATTTCGACTACGGCCGCTACTGGGACGTCATCGTCGAGGATGTGAAGTCGTGGAGCTACATGAAGTTCCCGTTCTTCAAGTCGATGGGCAATTCCGATGAGGGCTGGTATCGCGTCGGCCCGCTGACGCGCATCAACAACTGCGACTTCATTCCATCGCCGCTCGCCGACAAGGAGCGTCAGGAGTTCAAGGCCTTCGACAATGGCAGCGCGACCGGGGCGACGCTCGGCTACCACTGGGCGCGCATGATCGAGATGCTGCACGCTGCCGAGGCGATCAAGGACCTGCTACACGACGACGACATCGTCGGCAAGGATCTGCTGGCCAAGGGACACAGGCAGGAGCGTGGCGTCGGCGTCATCGAGGCACCGCGCGGTACGCTGATCCACCACTACCGCGTCGACGAGAACGACCAGGTGATCCGCGCCAATCTGATCGTCTCGACCACCCACAACAACCAGGCGATGAACGAGGCGATCCGCGTCGTGGCCAAACAGTATCTCGACGGCAAGGAGCTCACCGAGGGACTGCTCAATCACATCGAGGTGGCGATCCGCTGCTTCGATCCCTGCCTCTCCTGCGCCACCCATGCGCTCGGTCAGATGCCGCTCGAGGTCGAACTCGTCAATGGCGAAGGCACACGCATCGATCGCCTGACGCGCGGCATGCGTGGTGTTTGCAGCAGAGATTGACAGCCCCAATTCTCATCTTCGGCTGGGGCAATCCGAGTCGCGGCGACGATGCACTCGGTCCGCTGTTGGTCGAGCGCATCGACGCAATGAACCTGCCCGGTGTCGAATGCCTTACCGACTTCCAGTTACAGGTCGAGCATACCCTCGATCTGATTCACCGTCAGCATGTACTGTTCGTCGATGCGAGCCTTGATGCCGAACCGCCGTTTTGCCAACGCCGACTTTTCCCGGCACGCGATGCGACCTTCACCACCCATGCCATGTCGCCCGAAGCCGTGATGCAAACCTATATCGACCTGCACAACACCCCGCCGCCGCCCTGTGCGCTGCTGGCGATTCGCGGAGAAAGCTTCGACCTTGGCGCGCCGCTTGGCCCGGCTGCGAGCAAGCATCTTGAAGCGGCGCTAGACTGGGCCATCCGCTGGATCGAGAAAATCGAGGAGGGAACCTCATGACCAAGGACTTCCGCAACGTCGGCCGTGCCTCGATACCAAATGCCGACAAGCCCGCCGACTCCTCCGCCGAGTCGCCGCATTCGGGCCAGCGCCTCGTGCTGCGCGCATTGCTCGGCGGTGGTCTGGTTTTTCTCTTTGGTGGCATCTGGCTGATCACCGGCGGCACCGGCCCCTTCCCGCAAGAACAAGCGACGCTTATCGGCATCACCTTCGTCGGCGCCGGACTGGCCGACTTCGCCGTCTTCGCCCTGCTTCAGCGTGTCTGGAGTCATCTCCCGAAGAAACCATAAAGCGTGCCATCACGCCAGCGCCGACCTTTCCCGGCAAAGCAACAACTCGTTACAAATTATTTCCGCACCACCCCCTATTTCATACGGGTGGCCGGCGCCATAATCCGCGCCGCCCCACTCCGGGCAAACAAATCCTCCAACACCTCCCTTTCAAGGAAATCCGACATGAAAAACCCCCTGATCGCCGCCCTGCTGGCCGCGCTCGCTCTCGCTGCCTGCGGCAAGCAAGAAGCACCGGCTCCCGCCCCGGCTCCTGTCGCTGCTCCGGCCCCTGCCCCCGCTCCGGCTCCCGCCGCAGCCCCGGCCGATGCCGCTCCTGCTGCTGCCCCGGCCGATGCCGCGAAGCCTGCCGAGGGTGCCGCTCCGGCTGCCGCTCCTGCGGCCGCCCCCGCCGAAGAGAAGAAGTAATCCACTCGCTTCGGCAACAAAAAGGCCAGCCTTCGGGCTGGCCTTTTTTATACCCTGCGCCAAATGAACACAGGAAAATGCCGAGGATTACTTCTTCTTGGCCTTCTTGCCGGCCACGGCAGCCTTGAAACCGGCGCCAGCCGTGAACTTGGGCACCGTGGTCGCGGCGATCTTGAGCGGCTCGCCGGTCTTGGGGTTCTTGCCGGTGCGGGCCGCGCGCTTGGCGGGCTTGAAGGTGCCGAAGCCGACGAGTGTAACGGCGTCACCCTTGGATACGGCCTTGACGACGGCGTCGATCATGGCGGAAAGCGCACGCTCGGCCGCAGCCTTGGAAATATCGGCGGCTTGCGCCGTGGCTTCGACAAGTTCGGATTTATTCATGGTGTAGGCTCCTCGGTTATTGCTTGACGGGAATGGACAACGACAAATAGGGACGCCACCTCTCGGCTGGTCGTCCCACGGCTTTCACAACTGGAAACTGTTTGCACGCGCCACGTTTCGGCTCAACGGCTCAGGCGGTGGTATTGATGATAGTGCCCGTTTTCTGGCCCTGTGCATTGACCACCGGCTTGGGCGGTTCGGGGCGCTCGGAATTCTCGGCCTGGCGTGTCTCCGGCGGCGGGGGCGGCTTCTGGGCTTCACGCGACTCGATCACGTTCGTCTCGCGCGGCTGCTCGGTTGGCTGGGAAGCCGGCTCGGGCTGCCGCGGCGGTTCTTGTCTGGCTTGAACGGGCAACTGCTGCTGAACAGCGCTGCTCGCGGAACCTATCGCATTGATTGCCATGTCGTCCCCCTGCTATCCCTGATTGCCTCAAGCCGTGGTATTGACCACTCTACCCGTGATTTGGCCGGACGTGTTGCGCACCGGCGCGGAATTTTCACTCGTCGTTTCCGACACGCTGACTTCCGGCGAAAAACGTTCGCTTGCCTGACTCACCGTGTTCGCCAACTGCGCGCGCGCCTCGCTAGTGGACTGGATCAATGCAACACCCTGCCTCGCCTGACCCGCCGCACTGTCAGCCTCTCGCGATTGCACATAAAGCGAACGGGCACTTTCCTGCGCCCGATCCGCCGTCCGCTGTGCGTCGGCGGCCCTGGCGCGCAGAGTCTCTGCGGTCTGCTCCGCCCTCTCCGCATTCTGGCGCGCCTGCTGCACTTTCAGTTGCTGAAATGCGGCCTGCGTAATCGCTTGGTAACCGGCAGTGGATGTAACAGCGGCCATCTCAATATCCGGACTCACATGAACTCGGACTTAATATAGCTCCAAAGCCCCGGGAAAACAAGGCACAAGCGCACGTCCCCATTTCGACCAGCCCTGCTTATGGTGCCGGGAGAGGGACTCGAACCCTCACACCTTGCGGCGGCGGATTTTGAGTCCGCTGCGTCTACCGATTCCGCCATCCCGGCGAACTGGTCGTGTCGCGTAAAATGCGCGCGCACTGGGAAAGGCGCGCATTATCCGCGAATCGTCGCTCCGCTTCAACCGCCGCCGTTGCCGCCCGCCACTACCGCTTTTCGTCGCCGTGCCGCCGGCGCTGACTTTTGTATGCCGCTCACTCTCGACGATTTTGATTATCCGCTGCCCCCGGAATGCATCGCGCAGGCGCCGCTGGCCGAGCGCAGCGCGAGCCGGCTGCTGGTGCTGGTCGACGCCGCGATGGCGGATTGCGCCTTCGGTGATCTCCCTGAACTGCTGGCCCCGGGCGACCTGCTGGTGATGAACGACACGCGCGTGCTGCATGCCCGCCTCTTCGGCCGGAAGGGAACCGGCGGCCAGGTCGAGGTGCTGGTGGAGCGCGTCACCGGCGACGACACGGTGCTGGCGCAGGTGCGCGCCAGCAAGCCGGCGAAGGCTGGCGGCAAGATCCATCTTGAGGACGCCTTCGACGCCGAGGTACTTGGCCGCGAGGGCGAGTTCTACCGGTTGCGCTTTCCTGGCGACGCGATAGAACTGATCGAGAAGCATGGCCGGCTGCCGCTGCCCCCCTATATCGAACGCGTCGCGGCCAACGCGGACGAGGAACGCTACCAGACCGTCTTCGCCCGCGAACGCGGCTCTGTCGCCGCGCCAACCGCCGGCCTGCATTTCGACGCGCCGCTGCTCGAACGGTTGCGCGACGGCGGCATCGGCTTCGCGCATGTCACCCTGCATGTGGGCGCCGGCACCTTCCAGCCCGTGCGCGAACGCGACCTGACGCACCACCGCATGCACCGCGAGCGCTACCAAGTGCCGCAGGCGACGGCCGACGCCATCGCCGCGACCAGAAAACGCGGCGGGCGCATCGTCGCGGTGGGCACCACCACGCTGCGCACGCTGGAGTCTGCCGCGAGCGACGACGGTTCGATAAAGGCCGGCGCCGGCGAGACGGCGCTGTTCATCACGCCGGGTTACCGCTTCAAGGTCATCGACCGGCTGATCACCAATTTCCACCTGCCCAAGTCGACGCTGCTGATGCTCGTCTCCGCCTTCGGCGGCATGAACAATATCCGCGCCGCCTATCGCCATGCAATCGACCATGGCTACCGCTTCTTCAGCTACGGCGACGCCATGCTCATTCACAGACACGATGAAATTTGACCTCCTGGCCACTGACGGTGCCGCGCGGCGCGGCACGCTGACCCTCACCCACGGCACGATCGACACCCCCGTTTTCATGCCGGTCGGCACCTATGGCACGGTCAAGGCGATGGCGCCGGACGAACTCGTCGCCATCGGCGCGCAGATCGTACTCGGCAACACCTTCCACCTCTGGCTGCGGCCGGGACTGGACGTGATCCGCGCCCATGGCGGGCTGCACCGCTTCATGGGCTGGGACAGGCCGATCCTCACCGACTCGGGCGGCTTCCAGGTGTTCAGCCTCGGCGAGTTGCGCAAGATCAGCGAGGAGGGCGTGAAGTTCGCCTCGCCGATCAACGGCGACAAGCTCTTCCTCACTCCCGAGGAGTCGATGCGCATCCAGCACGCCCTGAACTCCGACGTCGTGATGATCTTCGACGAGTGCACGCCCTACCCGGCCGATCTCAAGCAGGCCGCCGACTCGATGCGGCTCAGCCTGCGCTGGGCGCGCCGCTCGCGCGACGAGCATGACCGGTTGGGCAACTCGAACGCGCTGTTCGGCATCGTGCAGGGCGGCATGCACGAAAGCCTGCGCGACGAGTCGCTCGCCGGCCTGCTGGACATCGGCTTCGACGGCATGGCCATCGGCGGTCTGTCTGTCGGCGAGCCAAAGGAGGACTTCGCGCGCATCCTCGCCCACACGGCCCCCAGGCTGCCCACCGACAAGCCACGCTACCTGATGGGCGTCGGCACGCCGGAGGACATCGTCTATGCGGTCGGCCAGGGCATCGACATGTTCGACTGCGTGATGCCGACGCGCAACGCGCGCAACGGCCACCTGTTCACCCGCTGGGGCGACATCCGCATCAAGAACGCCGTCCACAAGAACGATCCGCGCCCGCTCGACGAGGGCTGCGGCTGCCATTGCTGCCGCAACTTCAGCCGCGCCTACCTGCACCACCTGCACCGCTGCGGCGAGATTCTCGGCGCACGGCTCAACACCATCCACAACCTCTTCTACTACCAGACGCTGATGGGCGAACTGCGCGCGGCGATCGCCGCCGGTACGCTGGCGGAATATATCGCCCGCTTCCACCAGGAGCGTCAAGGCGCGCAGGTATAATGCGCGGCTTCATTTGTCCAGACGGAGTGATCCGAACATGCTGATTTCGAATGCCTATGCCCAGGCGGCCGGTGCCGCCTCCCAGGACGCCAGCGGTGGTCTGCTCGGCCTGCTACCCATGGTCCTGATGTTCATCGTGCTGTGGTTCCTGATGATCCGCCCGCAGATGAAGAAGGCCAAGGAGCACCAGAAAATGGTGGGCGAACTGCAAAAGGGCGACGAGATCGTCACTCAGGGCGGCATGGCCGGCCGCATCGTCAAGGTCGGCGAAAACTACGTCACGCTCGAAATCGCCGAGCGCAAGGACGGCCCGATCGAGGTCCAGATTCAGAAGCAGGCCGTCGGCGCCCTGCTGCCCAAGGGCACGCTCAAGACCCTCTGATGAACAAATATCCGCTCTGGAAGAACGCCACGGTGATCGTGGCGCTGATTCTCGGCCTGCTCTACACCCTGCCGAACTTCTTCGGCGAGGTGCCGGCCGTGCAGGTATCGAGCGTCAAGGCGACGATCAAGGTCGATCAGCGCCTGCAGGCGCGAGTCGAGGAAACGCTCGCCGCCACCGGCATCCAGCCGACCGGGCTGTTCTTCGATCCGAACAGCATCCGCGTGCGCCTCGCCGACACCGACACGCAACTCAAGGCGCGCGACGCCATCGAGAAGGCGCTCAACCCCGACCCGGCCGATGCCTCCTTCAGCGTGGCACTCAACCTGCTGTCGGCCTCCCCGGACTGGCTGACCGGCATGCATGCCCTGCCGATGTATCTGGGTCTTGACCTGCGCGGCGGCGTGCATTTCCTGCTGCAGGTGGACATGAAGGGCGCCCTGACCAAGCGGCTCGACTCCCTTGGCGCCGACCTGCGCACCCTGCTGCGCGACAAGAACATCCGCCACGGCGGCATCGTCCGTGACGGCAACACGCTGGTCATCCGCTTCCGGGCGGCGGAAATCCGCGACAAGGCACGCCTCGCCCTGCTCGACAACCAGCCCGACCTCGACCTCGTCGAGTCGCAGGCGGGCGCCGACCTCCAGATCGTCGCCACGCTCAAGCCGACGGCCCAGAAGCGCATCCAGGAATTCGCCCTCAAGCAGAACATCACCACCCTCGCCAACCGCATCAACGAACTCGGCGTCGCCGAGCCGGTGATCCAGCAGCAGGGCGCCGACCGCATCGTCGTGCAGTTGCCCGGCGTGCAGGACACGGCCAAGGCGAAGGACATCCTCGGCCGCACGGCGACCCTGGAAATCCGCATGGTGGATGACGAGTCCAGCGCGAATCCGGCCACCCTGCAGGCGGCCGCCAACGGCATGCCGCCGCCGGGTACCGAGTATTACGTCGAGCGCGGCGGCCGCGGCCTGCTGGTGAAGAAGCAGGTGGTGCTGACCGGCGAACGCCTGACCGACGCCCAGGCCGGCTTCGACAACCAGACGCAGGAGCCGGCGGTGCACCTGACGCTCGATTCAGCCGGCGCGCGCATCTTCAAGGATGTGACGCGCGAGAACGTCGGCAAGCGCATGGCCATCGTGCTAATTGAAAAGGGCAAGGGCGAAGTCGTCACGGCCCCTGTGATCCGTACCGAAATCGGCGGCGGCCGCGTGCAGATTTCCGGTCGCATGACGACCACCGAGGCCAACGACGTCGCCCTGCTGCTGCGCGCCGGCTCGCTGGCTGCGCCGATGGAAATCGTCGAGGAGCGCACCATCGGCCCCTCGCTTGGCGCCGACAATATCGCCAAGGGCTTCAACTCGACGCTCTGGGGCTTCGCCGCGATCGCGCTGTTCATGACCGCCTACTACCTGCTGTTCGGCTTCGTCTCGGTCACCGCGCTCACCGCCAACCTGCTCTTCCTGGTGGCCCTGCTCTCGCTGCTGCAGGCCACGCTGACGCTGCCCGGCATCGCCGCCGTGGCGCTGACGCTGGGCATGGCGATCGACGCCAACGTGCTGATCAACGAGCGCGTGCGCGAGGAACTGCGCAACGGCGCCACGCCGCACGCGGCGATCACCGCCGGCTACGAACGCGCCTGGGGCACCATCCTCGATTCCAACATCACCACGCTGATCGCCGGCGTCGCGCTGTTGATCTTCGGCTCCGGCCCGGTGCGCGGCTTCGCCGTGGTGCACTGCCTTGGCATCCTCACCTCGATCTTCAGTTCGGTGGTGGTGTCGCGCGCGCTGGTGAACTGGATCTACGGCGGCCGCCGCAAGCTGGAGGCGCTCAGCATCGGCCAAGTCTGGAAACCGGGGGTATAGCACCATGGAATTCTTCCGCATCAAGAAAGACATTCCTTTCATGCGCCATGCGCTGGTGTTCAACGTCATCTCGTTGATCACCTTCGTCTTGGCGGTGTTCTTCCTCGCCACCAAGGGGCTGCACCTGTCGATCGAGTTCACCGGCGGCACACTGCTCGAAGTCGGCTACAGCGAGGCCGCCGATCTCGACAAGATTCGCCGCAAGCTCGAAACGGACGGCTTCGTCGACACCCAGGTCATCAACTTCGGTTCCTCGCGCGACGTGCTGATCCGCGTGCCGCTCAAGGCCGGCGAAACCGCCAGGGTCAGCGAGCGCGTCGGCGCCAGCCTGCATGCGCTCGGCGGCGAGCCGCAGATCAAGCGCGTCGAGTTCGTCGGTCCGCAGGTCGGCCAGGAACTCGCCGAGGACGGCGCGTTGGCGCTGCTGCTGGTCATCATCGGCATCGTCGCCTACCTGGCGTTCCGCTTCGAATGGCGCTTCGCCGTCGCGGCGATCATCGCCAACCTGCACGACGTGGTGATCATCCTCGGCTTCTTCGCCTTCTTCCAGTGGGAATTCTCGCTGCCGGTGCTCGCCGCCGTGCTGGCCGTGCTCGGCTATTCGGTGAACGAGTCGGTAGTCGTGTTCGACCGCGTGCGCGAGACCTTCAAGAAGAAGCGCGGTTTGGCCACCCCCGAGGTCATCAACCACGCCATCACCAGCACCATCTCGCGCACCATCATCACCCACGGCTCGACGCAGATGATGGTGACCTCGATGCTCATCTTCGGCGGCGCGGCGCTGCACTACTTCGCGCTGGCGTTGACCATCGGCATCCTGTTCGGCATCTACTCCTCGGTGCTGGTCGCCAGCCCGCTGGTGATGTGGCTCGGCGTCTCGCGCGAGCAGTTCATCCAGAAGAAGGCGGAAAAGCCCGAAGGCGTGACCGAGGACGGCGCCTGCGTCTAGTCCCATGTGCGTAGGCGCGCCCGGAGTCGCCGCACCGCCTGACAAGGCCTTCGTCTGGGACCTGCCGACGCGGCTGTTCCACTGGTCGCTGGCCGCGCTGGTCGTCGCCGCCTTCGTCAGCGCCAAGATCGGCAACGCCGCGATGGTCTGGCACGGCCGCATCGGGCTGGCCATCCTTGGCCTGCTCGTCTTCCGCCTCGTCTGGGGCTGCATCGGCTCCACCTACGCGCGCTTCGCCCGGTTCGTGCGCGGCCCCGCGGCGGTCCGCGCCTACCTGCGCGGCGAATGGCGCGGCCAGGGCCACAACCCCCTCGGCGCGCTCTCCGTGCTCGCCCTGCTCGGCGCGCTCTCGCTGCAGGCGGCCACCGGCCTGTTCGCCAACGACGACATCGCCTTCGAAGGCTATCTCTATCCACTGGTCGGCAGCGAGCTTTCGGCCCGGATCACCGGCATTCACCATCTGCTGGAGAAAGCGCTGATGCTGCTGGTGGCGCTGCACGTCGGCGCCATCGTCTTCCACGCCCGGGTGAAGCGGCATAACCTCGTGAAACCCATGCTGACCGGCTGGGCGGAAGGCAAGCCCTGCGAATCGGCGCGCGGCGGGGGCCCGCGCGCCTTTGTCCTGGCCGTTGCCATCGCCGCCGCCTGCGTCTGGGCCGCCTCCGGCGCCCTGCTGCCCGCCCCTCCCCCCGCGCCCGCGCCCGCCGCGACGCCGGCCTGGTAGGCGCGCCGTCCCGCCGCGACTGACTTTTTTCGCGCCGGCGTTTACACAATTTTTACGGCGTCTGTAGGACACTGCCGCCTCCCCGGGCAAACCCCTTCGATGCACGTGCCGCACATCCGTTCCCGCAAGCATTACCTGATGGCCGCCGCGCTGTGCGCGCTGACAGCCGCCATCGCCATGCCGCTGCGCGACTGGCTGGACCCGGCGAACATCGCGATGCTTTTTCTGCTCGCGGTCTTCATCGCCGCCATCCGCCTTGGCCGCGGCCCGGCGGTCATGAGCGCCTTTCTGAGCGTCGCACTGTTCGACTTCTTCTTCGTCCAGCCGCAGCACTCGTTGTCCGTTGCCGACGCGCAGTATCTCGTCACTTTCGCCGTCATGCTGGCGGTGGGCCTATTCACCTCGCACCAGGCCGCGCAGCTCGCGGAAAAGACCGAGGCCGCGCAGGCGCGCGAATGCGAAACGCGCCAGCTTTACGAGGTGGCGCGCGAACTTGGCGCGGCGCTGAGCATCGAGCAGGCGGTCGAAACGCTGGAGCGCTTTCTCGCCGATCAGGACATGGAGGGTGCCCTCGTCATCGCCGAATCGCTCGACGCGAACGACCCCATGACCCTGCACGGCGAGCGCCGACTCGATACGCGTGAAACCGACTGCGCCCGCGAAGTCTATGACAGCGGCGTCGGCATCGCGGCGGATCTGCCTGCAGGCATCATGCTGTTCCTGCCCCTGACCGGCGCCACGCGCATGCGCGGCGTGCTGGCGGTCGGTCCGCGCAACGGCGGCGACGTGCGCGCCCGGCGTCCGCTGCTCGAAGCCCTCGCCTCGCTGGTCGGCATCGCCGTCGAGCGGCTGCACTTCGCCGCCGTGGCGCAGCAGAGCGAACTCGCCGCGCGCACGGAAAAATTGCGCTCCTCGATCCTGTCCGCCATTTCGCACGATCTGCGCACGCCGCTGACCAGTCTGGTGGGGCTAGCGGACTCCCTGGCCGAACGCCAGGCCGAGCTGCCGACCGACGCCGCGGAAACCGCCGGCATCCTCCGCGACCAGGCGCAAGCCATGCACCGCCTGCTCTCCAACCTGCTGGAGCTGGCGCGCCTGCGCTCCGGCCGGCTGGCGCTGAACCTGCAATGGCAGCCCTTCGAGGAAATCGTCGGATCGAGCCTGCGCCTGCTCGGCGACCTGCTCGCCCAGCGTCGGCTCGCCGTCGACCTGCCGGCCGACCTCCCGCTGCTGCGCTTCGACGCGGTGCTGATGGAGCGCGTACTGTGCAACCTGCTGGAAAACGCGGTCAAGTATTCCGCCCCCGGCGCCGCCATCCATATCGCCGGCAACGCACGCGGTGAACGTTTCGAACTTTGCGTCTGCAACGCGGGCGCCGGCTTCCCGGCCGATCCCGCCGGCCGCATCTTCGAGCTGTTCGAACGCGGCGATCAGGAGCCCGCCGTGCCCGGCACCGGCATCGGCCTGGCGGTAAGCCGGGCCATCGTCGTCGCCCACGGCGGCACGATCGCCGTCGAGAACCCCCCCGGCCAGGCCTGCGTGCGGATCACCCTGCCGCTGGGCACGCCGCCGACGCTGGAGGGCGAGGCATGACGGCCCCGGCGCGCATCGTGGTGATCGAGGACGACCCCCAGATCCGCCGCTTCGTCCTCGACGCACTGGGCAAGGCGGGTTGTGCGCCGCAGGAAGCCGGCACGGCGCGGCAGGGACGCGAGATTCTCGGCGCCGGCGACGCGCAGCTCGTCATTCTCGACCTCGGCCTGCCCGACATGAGCGGCATCGACTTCATCCGCGCGCTGCGTCTCTGGTCGTCCGTGCCCGTGCTGGTCCTCTCCGCCCGGGTGACGGAACAGGACAAGATCGAGGCGCTCGACGCCGGCGCCGACGACTACCTGACCAAGCCCTTCGGCGTCGGCGAACTGCTGGCGCGCGTGCGCGTCCTGCTGCGGCGCCACGGGCAAGGCGGCGACACGGAGTCCGTGCATCGCTTCGGTGGCGTCGAAGTCGACCTGGCGCGCCACGCGGTGAAGCGCGACGGCGCCGACCTGCACCTGACGCAGCTCGAATACCGCCTGCTCGCCGTCCTGCTGGCGAACGCCGGCAAGGTCATGACCCACCGCCACCTGATGCGCGAAGTCTGGGGCAGCGGACAGGCCGAGCAAGAGCACTACGTGCGCATCTACGTGCGCCGGCTGCGCCAGAAGCTCGAACGCGATCCGACGCAGCCACAGCACCTCCTGACCGAAACCGGCATCGGCTACCGTTTTCAGCCCTGACCCGCCCATGCGCTTCCTTCCCGTCTTCAACGCACTCGGCGCCATCGTCTTCGTCTTCGGACTGACCATGCTTCTGCCGCTCGGCGTGGCTTGGGCGACGCACGACGGCGCGCTCGGCGCATACGATGAATCCATCCTGATCACGCTGACCTGCGGCGCGGTCCTCTGGCTTCTTACCCACGGCCAGCGGCACGCCGAACTGCGGGTGCGCGACGGCTTCCTGCTTGTCACCCTGACCTGGCTGGTGGTGCCCGTTTTCGGCGCCCTACCCCTCTACATCCAACTACCGGGTTTGTCGGTCACCGACGCCTACTTCGAGTCGGCCTCCGGGCTGACCACCACGGGCTCGACCGTTTTGACCGGCCTCGACGCCCTGCCGCTTTCGATCAATCTGTGGCGCACCTTCCTGCACTGGATCGGCGGCATGGGCGTGATCGTGCTGGTGGTGGCGATCCTGCCGCTGCTGGGCATCGGCGGACGCCAGATTTTCAAGGCCGAAACGCCGGGGCCGATGAAGGAGAACAGCCTCACCCCGCGCATCGCCGAGACCGCCAAGGGACTCTGGTCCGTCTATGCGCTGCTGACCGTCGCCTGCATGCTCGGGCTCTGGCTCGCCGGCATGAGCGGCTGGGAAGCGGTGATCCACGGCTTCACCACCATGGGGCTGGGCGGCTTCTCCAGCCATGACGCCAGTCTTGGCCACTTCAACAGCGTGCCGATCGAACTCGTCACGATGCTGTTCGCCCTGCTCTCCGGCATCAACTTCGCCACGCACTTCCTCGCCTTCCGCGCCCGCAGCCTCAAGCCTTATGGCCACGACGCCGAGATTCCGTATTTTTTCTGGGTGCTCGCGATCAGCATTCTGGCCCTGACCCTCTACCTGCGGCTCTTCGATCCCGGCACCGGATTCTGGGCCACCCTGCGGCCGGTGGCCTTCCACTCCATCTCGCTGGCCACCTCGCTCGGCCTGGCGATCACCGACACCGCCGTCTGGCCGATGTTCGCGCAGGTCTGGGTGCTGTTCCTCGGCAGCTTCGTCGCCTGCTCGGGTTCGACCGGCGGCGGCATCAAGATGATGCGCGCCGTGCTGCTCTACAAGCTGGTGTTCCGCGAATTGCTGCGCGCCATGCATCCGCGCGCCGTGTATCCGATCCGGCTCGGCCGGCAGGTGGTCGGCGAGGCCGTACTGCACGGCGTGCTGGCATTCAGCTTCATGTATATGGTCGTCGTGGTCTCCCTCACGCTGCTGCTGGCCGCTACCGGTCTTGAGCTGGTCACCGCCTTCTCGGCCGTGGTCGCCACGCTGAACAATACCGGCCCGGGCCTCAACAGCGTCGGCCCGGCCGGCAACTTCGCCGCCCTGACGGATTTCCAGAAGTGGGTCTGCGCGTTCGCGATGATCGTCGGCCGCCTCGAAATCTTCACCGTGCTGGTCGTCCTCACGCCGGCCTTCTGGCGCAAATAAACAATCGTGCCACCGTCCCGCCGGAACTGACTTTTTTCCGGCAAAAAAAACGGCCGCCCGCGGGCGGCCGTCACCGTCGTCAGGACCGGATCAGTCCTTCTCGCGATACTTGTCGTGACAGCCCTTGCAGGACTCGCCGAGCTTGCCGAACTGCGCCTTGACGGCGGCGGCATCGCCGGTCGCGGCGACTTTTGCCATTTCGTTGGCCTCCATGTTGAAGACTTTCGCGACCTTGCCGACCCCTTCGCCGTCGGAGAACAATTCGGCCTTGGCGCGCGTGTCCTTCCAGCCCTTGCCCTTGTTCGTGTCGGGCGCATACAGCGCGCCCATGCCGGAGTTGGCGATGGCGGCGATGACATTGGCGGCCTGCGCGACCTGATCCTTGTTGTATTGGCCCTCGACGTTCGCCTTGATGCGGCCCATGCTCCAGGCCAGGGTATGGTAGGCCGACTGGCGCCAGCGGATCTTGTCCTCCGGCTTGCCGATCGACTGGGCGAGCGCGCTGCCTGCGACGCCGGCCATGACGGCTGCAACGATGAGGGACTGGGTTGTTTTCTTCATGCGTTTCTCCTGTGGGTTGAGGGAAGCAAAAAGAATTCTATGTCATTCGCCGGCGGCGAAAACCTGCTTGACGCGCCACTGCCCCCCATCGGTGACCAAAGTCACCAAGCGGTCGATGTTCGGGTGCTTGCCGGGATGCGCCTGGGCGTCCGCCGCATGCTCGGCGTAGAGCTCCAGGCCCTTCTTCGCCGCCCCGACGGTGATGGCGCCATAGAGCTGGGCCAAGTGGTTGTAGACCGCCAGCGAACCGGACTGGCCGGGCTTGTTCTCGATGGTGGCGACGACCTCGCCGTCGGCGCCCAGCAGTTGCAGCGCCGCGAGGTGGGAAACCTTCGGCAGCTGCTTGAGGTTGTCGGCGAACGCCATGTCAGATGCCCCGGGCGAGCTCGGCGGCCTTGCCGATGTAGCTGGCCGGCGTCATGGCCATGAGGCGGGTCTTCTCGGCTTCCGGAATCGCCAGGCCCTCGATGAAGGCACGCAAGGCGGCCGGCTCGATGCCCTTGCCGCGCGTCAGCTCCTTCAACTGCTCGTAGGGATTCGGCACGCCATGGCGGCGCATCACCGTCTGCACCGGCTCGGCCAGCACTTCCCAGCAGGCGTCGAGGTCTTCGGCGAGGCGCGCGGGATTCGCCTCCAGCTTGTTGAGGCCGCGCATGGTCGAGTCATGCGCCAGCACCACATAACCGAAGGCGATGCCCATGTTGCGCAGCACCGTCGAATCGGTCAGGTCGCGCTGCAGGCGGGAGATCGGCAGCTTTTCGGAGAGGTGGCGCAGGAGCGAATTGGCAATGCCGAGGTTGCCTTCGGAATTCTCGAAGTCGATGGGATTGACCTTGTGCGGCATGGTCGACGAACCGATCTCGCCTGCCTTGGTCTTCTGCTTGAAGTAGCCCATCGAGATGTATTGCCAGATGTCGCGGTCGGCGTCGATCAGGATGGTGTTGCAGCGGGCGATGGCGTCGAACAGCTCGGCCATCGCGTCGTGCGGCTCGATCTGGATCGTATAGGGGTTGAATTCCAGCCCCAGCGATTCGATGAAGCCCTGCGCGATACCCTCCCAGTCGAGTTCGGGGTAGGCCGAGAGATGCGCGTTGTAGTTGCCCACCGCGCCGTTGAACTTCGCCATCATGTTCACGCCCGCGATGCGGGCGCGGGCGCGGATCAGCCGCGCGGCGACGTTGGCCATCTCCTTGCCGAGCGTGGTCGGGCTGGCGGGCTGGCCGTGCGTGCGCGACAGCATCGGCAGCGCGGCGAGATCGTGGGCGAGCTGGCGAAAGCGCTCGATCACCTTGTCGAGCCCCGGCAGCAGGATGGCGTCGCGCGCCTCCTTCAGCATCAGCGCGTGCGAAGTGTTGTTGATGTCCTCGGAAGTGCAGCCGAAGTGGATGAATTCGGAGACCCTCATCACCTCGGGGTTGTCCCTGAAGCGCTCCTTGAGCCAGTATTCGACGGCCTTGACGTCATGGTTGGTGACGGCCTCGATCTTTTTCACCGCGTCGGCGTCGGCGACCGAAAACTCCCCGACCGCCGCGTCGAGCGCGACGACCGTGGCGGCCGCGAACGCCGGCACCTCGGCGATCGCTGGATTCGCGGCAAGCGCCTTGAGCCATTCGATCTCGACACGGATGCGGTTCCGGATCAGGCCGAATTCCGAGAAATGGGCACGCAAAGGCTCGACCTTGGCGGCATAGCGGCCGTCGAGCGGTGAAAGCGCCGTCAGGGCGCCGAGGCTGGAGGTAGTCATGGGAGCACGATCGGGTCGGAAAATCGAGCGGCGATTTTAACAGGCGCGCCCAAGCCCGCCTTGTCGCCCGTCAGACGGCAGCAAGGCGGACGGTGGTAAGATGCGCCGCCTTCAATAGCCGCACCACAACATGAAACTGATCGGTTCCCCCACCAGCCCCTACGTCCGCAAGACCCGTGTCGTCCTCGCCGAAAAGAAGATCGAATACGAATTCGTCGTCGACACCGCGCGGGACGAGAACACGGTGGCGCCGTTCAATCCGCTGGGGCGCATCCCGGTCCTGATCCTCGACGACGGCGCGACGCTGTTCGATTCCCGCGTGATCGTCGAATACCTCGACAACCTCGCCCCCAACAACCGCCTGATCCCGCCGCCCGGCCGCGAACGCATCACCGTGAAGCGCTGGGAAGCGCTGGCCGACGGCATCTGCGACGCGGCGGTCGCCGCCGTCACCGAGGGACTGCGCCCCGCCAAGCAGAAAAGCCAGCCGCTGATCGAGCGTCAGCGCGCCACCGTCGCGCGCGGCCTCGCCGCCTGCGCGGCGGAACTCGGCGAACAAGCTTGGTGCTTCGGCAACGCGATCAGCCTGGCCGACATCGCCGTCGGCGGCATGCTCGGCTATCTCCTGCTGCGCTTCCCCGACATCGACTGGGCGACGCAGTATCCGAACCTGGCGAAGCTGCACGACAAGCTGCTGCAGCGGGCTTCGTTCGCCGATACCCGCCCGCCGGTCTGAATCAGAGGATGATCCCGCCGCCCAGGCAAACGCGGGATTCGTAGAGCACCACCGACTGCCCCGGCGTCACCGCCCATTGCGGCGCGGCGAAGGCCACCTCGCAACGATCCGCGTCGATGGCCTCGATATCGCAAGCCGCATCGGGCATGCGATAGCGCGTCTTGGCCGCGTATACCCAGTGCGCGCGTGGCGGATGGTTCGAAATCCACGACAGTTGCGCCGCTGCCAGCCGCTCGCTCAGCAGGGCCGGATGATCGTGTCCCTGCACGACATAGAGCACGTTCTTCGCCATGTCCTTGCGCGCGACGAACCAGGGCTCCTCCGGTGCGTCCCTGACCCCGCCGATGCCGAGGCCCTCGCGCTGACCGAGTGTGTAATACGCCAGCCCTTCGTGCGCGCCGACGACGCGGTCGTCGTCGAGGCGGCGGATCTCGCCCGGCTGCTTCGGCAGGTAGCGCGCGAGGAACTCGCGGAAACGCCGCTCGCCGATGAAGCAGATGCCGGTCGAATCCTTCTTCGCATGGTTGGCCAACCCCGCTGCCGCGGCGATCTTGCGTACCTCGCGCTTGTAGAGCCCGCCCAGCGGAAAGAGCGTCTTCGCCAGTTGCTGCTGGTTGAGCCGGTAGAGAAAGTAGCTCTGGTCCTTGGTGCCGTCCTCGGCCTTGAGCAGCTGGTACTCGCCGAGAAACTCGCGCACCTGGGCGTAGTGGCCGGTGGCGATGTAGTCGGCGCCGAGCCGCAGCGCATGGTCGAGGAAGGCCTTGAACTTGATCTCGGAGTTGCACAGGATGTCGGGGTTGGGCGTGCGGCCGGCGCGGTATTCGGCAAGGAATTCGGCGAACACGCGGTCCCGGTACTGGTCCGCGAAGTTGGCCGTCTCCAGCTCGATGCCGATGACCCTGGCGGCGGCGCGCGCGTCGTCGAGATCCTGCTTCGCCGAGCAGTATTCCTCCGTGTCGTCGTCTTCCCAGTTCTTCATGAACAGGCCGACGACCTCGTGTCCCTGACGCTTGAGCAGCAGGGCGGCGACGGAGGAATCGACGCCGCCGGACATGCCGACGATCACCTTGGCCATGCGGCTAGAAATTCCAGATCAGGTTGAGCGGAAAACGCTTGCCGGCCAGGTAGTCGCGCACGCACAGCAGCACCAGCGGGCTGCGGTGGCGGTCGGCGCAGGCCTCCATCTCTTCCGGCGTCATCCACACCGCGCGCAGGATGCCCGTATCGAGCCGGCGCGCCGCATCGTGGCCTCCAACCTGGCCGGCGAAGGCGAAGCGCAGGTAGGTGATGTCCCCTTGCGGACGCGGCCACTGGTAGACGCCGACCAGATCGGTCGGCGTGAAATCGTAGGCGGTTTCTTCCAGCGCCTCGCGCGCGCAGGCCGCGACGAGCGACTCGCCCGCGTCGAGATGGCCGGCCGGCTGGTTGAAGCGCACGCCCTCAGCCGTTTCCTCCTCGACCAGCAGGAAGCGACCGTCGCGCTCGGCGATGGCGGCCACCGTCACATTGGGTTTCCATATATCCATGGACCGATTTTAACGGCTCAATTCCGATAAAATCCCTTTTTGCCCTCAAAACACAGGCTGGAGAAACAAGATGTCCATGTCCGACCGCGACGGCTTCATCTGGCAGGATGGCCAACTCGTGCCCTGGCGCGAAGCCACCACCCACGTGCTCACCCACTCGCTGCATTACGGCCTCGCCGTCTTCGAGGGCGTGCGGGCCTACAAGACCGTCAACGGCACGGCCATCTTCCGGCTCAAGGAGCATACCGACCGCCTGTTCAACTCGGCGCACATCTACCGCATGCCGATGCCTTACGACAGGGAAACGCTGATGGCGGCGCAAAAGGAGGTCGTGCGCGCCAACAAGCTCGAATCCTGCTACCTGCGGCCGATCGCCTTCTTCGGTTCCGAGAAGATGGGCATCTCGCCGAAAGGCGCCAAGACGCACGTCGCCATCGCCGCCTGGCCCTGGGGCGCATACCTCGGCGAGGAAGGCATGGAGAAGGGCATCCGCGTCAAGACTTCCAGCTACGCCCGCCACCACGTCAATGTCTCGATGTGCCGCGCCAAGTATTCCGGCACCTACGCCAACTCGATCCTCGCCAACATGGAAGCCACCGAGCACGGCTACGACGAGGCGCTGCTGCTCGACGTCGACGGCTTCGTCGCCGAGGGCGCGGGCGAGAACCTGTTCGTCATCAAGGACGGCCAGATCTACGAGCCCGAGATCGCCTCGGCGCTGGTCGGCATCACGCGCGCCACGGTGCATACGCTGGCCAAAGAACTCGGCTATACGGTCATCTCCAAGCGCCTGACGCGCGACGACATCTACGTCGCCGACGAGGCCTTCTTCACCGGCACCGCCGCCGAGGTCACGCCGATCCGCGAACTCGACAACCGTCAGATCGGCGCGGGCTGCCGCGGCCCGATCACCACCAAGATCCAGAGCCTGTTCCTCGACGTGGTGAACGGCCGCGTGCCCGCCCACGCCGACTGGCTCTCCCCCGTCTGAGGCCATCATGAGCGAACTGAACGAAAGCGCGCGCGAAGTCGCCGTCACCGCCCACGACCTGCCGCTGCACTGCCCGCGCCCCGGCGCGCCGCTGTGGGCGCGTCACCCGCGCGTCTTCCTCGACGTGCTGAAGAACGACGCGACGGTCTGTCCCTACTGCGGCACGCAATACCGCTTCACCGGCGAGAAGCCGCGCGGTCATCACTGAGGTCACCACTGACCGTGACGCGCCGCATCCTGATCGTCGCGCCGTCCTGGATCGGCGACACGATCATGATGCAGCCGCTGCTGATGCGACTGCGCCGGCAGCAGCCGGATGCCGAGATCCACGTCCTCGCCCCGGCCTGGGGGGCGCCGCTGCTGGCGCGCATGCCGGAAGTCGCCGCCGTCATCGAGAATCCCTTCCCCCACGGCGCCTTCGACTGGGCGGGCCGCAGGGCACTCGGCCGCCGTCTCGCGGCGACTGACTTTTGCGCCGCCTATGTGCTGCCGAACTCATGGAAGTCGGCGCTCGTCCCCTTCCTTGCGCACATCCCCCGCCGCGTCGGATATACCGGCGAGGCGCGCTTCGTCCTGCTCAACGCACGCTTGCCGAAAAGCGTCCTGCCGCGCCTCGTCGACCGCTATGCCGCGCTGGCCGGAGACTGCGACGATCCGACGCCCGAGCCGCGCCTGACTTCGACGCCCGCACAGCAGCGCGCCGCGCGCGCCGCGCTCGGCCTGCCGGGCGACGCCGCCCCGGTCGTCATGTGCCCCGGCGCGGAATACGGCCCGGCCAAGCGCTGGCCGGCGCATCACTTCGCCGCTTTGGCGAAAAAAGTCAGCGCCGGCGGGACGGCGGTCTGGATCGTCGGCGGCGCGAAGGACGCCGCCATCGGCGCCGAGATCGAGCGGCTCGCCGACGGCGCGGCGCTGAACCTGTGCGGCCGCACGAATCTCGAACAGGCCATCGACCTGATCGCCGGCGCGCGCGCCGTGGTCAGCAACGATTCCGGCCTGATGCACGTCGCCGCCGCGCTCGACCGTCCCCTCGTGGCGCTCTACGGCTCGTCGAGCCCGTCCTACACCCCGCCGCTGTCCGGCCGTGCGACAATCCTCTCGCTCGGCCTGGAATGCAGCCCCTGCTTCGAACGCGAATGCCCGCTCGGGCATCTGCGCTGCCTGGAGGATCTGGCGCCCGAGCGCGTGTATTCCGCACTACCGGACTGAACCGAACGGGACATGCCGAAGAAACCGATCTACACCTCGCCGCAGGAAGCCGAGACCGCCTTCTACGAGGCGCTCGAACGCGGCGACCTCGAGGCGATGATGACGGTCTGGTCGGAAGACGAGGAAATCGTCTGCGTCCACCCCGGCGGCGCGCGGCTGACCGGCTATGCGCTGGTGCGCGAAGGCTGGCGCCGCATCTTCGAGGGCGGTGCCCGCCTCAAGGTGCAGCTGCTCGCGCTGTCCACCGTGCATGGCCCCTTCACCGCCGTGCATAGCGTCATCGAACAGATCGCCGTGTCCGGACAGAAGCAGCTGGCCGCGCCCGTGGCCGCCACCAACGTCTTCGTGCGCGGCGCGCTCGGCTGGCGCATGATCGTCCATCACGCCTCCCCCGTGCCCCCCAGCAGCATCGGCGACGCGCCGCAAATCCTGCATTGAGGGTGCGATAATCCGCCGCATGATCGCAGGGGAAATCTTCAAGGCGTACGACATCCGCGGCATCGTCGGCGCCACGCTGACGAGCGAGACCGCCAGCCTGATCGGCCGCGCGCTCGGCAGCGAAGCCCGGGCGCTCGGCCAGCGCACCATCGCCGTCGGTCGCGACGGCCGGCTGTCCGGCCCGCTGCTCGCCGGCGCCCTCGCCGAGGGCATCCGCGCCGCCGGCGTCGATGTCGTCGACATCGGCTGCGTGCCGACCCCCGTCACCTACTTCGCCGCGCACCACCTCAAGATCGGCTCCTGCGTGTCCGTCACCGGCAGCCACAATCCGCCCGACTACAACGGCTTCAAGATGGTGCTGGGCGGCGAAACCCTGCACGGCGAACGCATCCAGGCCTTGCGTCGCCGTATCGTGGACGCTGACTTTTCCAGCGGCCGGGGCGTGCTGTGCCGCGCCGATATCCGCGCCGCCTACCTCGACCGCATCGTCGCCGATGTGAAGCTCGCGCGCCCCATGAAGATCGTCGTCGACTGCGGCAACGGCGTCGCCGGCGAACTTGCGCCGCAGCTCTTCCGCCGCATGGGCTGCGAGGTCGTGGAATTGTTCTGTGCGGTGGATGGCAACTTCCCGAACCACCATCCCGACCCCTCGAAGCCGGAAAACCTGCGCGACGTCCAGCGCGCGCTGCGCGAAGCCGATGCCGAACTGGGCCTCGCCTTCGACGGCGACGGCGACCGCCTCGGCGTGGTCACCCGGGACGGCGAGATCATCTACCCCGACCGCCAGCTGATGCTGTTCGCCGCCGACGTGTTGGCGCGCAACCCGGGTGCGCAAATCATCTACGACGTGAAATGCTCGCGCTGGGTCGCCGAATCGATCCGCCACCAGGGTGGCCGGCCGCTGATGTGGAACACCGGCCATGCGCTGATCAAGGCCAAGCTCAAGGAGACCGGCGCGCCGCTGGCAGGCGAGATGAGCGGCCACATGTTCTTCCAGGAACGCTGGTTCGGCTTCGACGACGGCCTCTACGCCGGCGCGCGCCTGCTCGAGATCGTTTCGCGCTGGAGCGACGCGAACTGGCCGCTCAAGCACCTGCCGAACGCGATCGCCACTCCGGAACTCAACCTCAGGATGAACGAAGGCGAGCCGCACGCACTGATCGCCCGCCTCAGGGAAAAAGGCAAATTCCCCGGCGCGCGGCGGCTGATCACCATCGACGGCGTGCGGGCGGAATACGCGGACGGCTTCGGCCTCGCCCGCGCCTCGAACACCACGCCGGTGGTGGTGCTGCGCTTCGAGGCCGACAACGCGGACGCGCTCGCGCGCATCCAGGATGAATTCAAGGCCGCGCTGACCGGCGTCTGGCCGGGACTGACCATGGAGCTCGGCGATGGCCGCTGAAGAGATTTTCATCGGCCGCCAGCCGATCCTCGACCGCATGCAGCAGTTGTGCGCCTACGAACTGCTGTTCCGCAGCGGCGGGCAGAAGAACGAGGCCAACGTGGAGGACAACCTCGGCGCCACCGCCAACGTCATCAACCATGCCTTCGCCGAACTCGGCGTCGAGCAGGCGCTCGGTCCCTACAAGGGCTACATCAACTGCGACGCGACCCTGCTGCTCTCGGACATGCTGGAGATCCTGCCCTACGACAAAATCGTGCTGGAAATCCTCGAAACCGTCGAGCCCACGCCGGAGATCGTCGAGCGCTGCACCGAGCTCAAGGCGCGCGGCTTCGCCTTCGCCCTCGACGACTTCACCGACTACGAGGACAAGTGGAAACCCCTGCTCGACCTGATCGAAATCGTCAAGGTCGACCTCATGCCCTTGAGCCAGGAGCAGATCGCCGGTGTCACCAGCAAGCTCAAGCGCTGGCCGCTGACCCTGCTGGCCGAGAAGGTGGACAGCCGCGAACAGGCGGAATACTGCCTGCGCCTCGGCTACAACCTGTTCCAGGGCTACTACTTCGCCAAGCCGGTGATCATCGCAGGCAAGAAACTCGGCCATTCGCAACTCACCCTGATGCGCCTGCTCGGCCTCGTCCTTGAGGACGCCGAAACGATGCAGCTCGAAGGCGTGTTCAAGCAGGAACCGGGGCTGGCGATGAACCTGATGCGCCTGACCAACTCGGTGGCCACGGGCGTGCGCACCAAGGTCACCGGCTTGCGCCACGCCATCACCGTGCTCGGCCGGCGCCAGTTGCAGCGTTGGCTGCAACTGCTGCTCTACACCAATCCCGCGGGCGGCCAGCAGGTCGCCAATCCACTGCTCCAGCTCGCCGCCACGCGCGGCCGCTTCATGGAGCTGCTGGCCGGCAAGCTCAGGCCCGGCGCCCGCGAATTCGAGGACCATGCCTTCATGACCGGCATCATGTCGCTGATGCCGACCCTCATGGGCGTCGCGTTCGATGAGATTCTCAAGGGCATCCAGCTCACCGCCGACGTGCAGGAGGCCCTCGAACAGCGCCAGGGGCAGCTCGGCGTCATGCTGCGACTGGCCGAGGCCCTCGAAGCGAGCGACGGCGCCGCCTGCCAGGCCCTGACCGGCCAGATCGACGGCGCCGACGCCCTGCTGGTGAACTCCTGCATCACGCAGGCCCTGACCTGGTCCAGCAACATCGGTCGCGAGAACGCTTGAAGTGTCGGAAAGCCGTTCGTCGCGCCCCGTCTGCACGCGGTGCCTGCACTACCACATCACCTACGACCCGCGCTTTCCCTACGGCTGTCGCGCGATGGGCTTCAAGAGCCGCGCCCTGCCGCACACCGAGGTGGAAGCTGCGACCGGCATGGCCTGCCAGTCCTTCCAGCCGCGTCTGGCCGGCGGCAAGCGGCGCTGACAACAAAAAAGCCGCTGCCCGAAACGCGGGTGCAGCGGCTTTCATGTATTCTCTGGTGCCCAGGAGAGGACTCGAACCTCCACGGTGTTACCCGCTAGTACCTGAAACTAGTGCGTCTACCAATTCCGCCACCTGGGCAGGCGTGCGAAGGCGCGCATTCTAATGTAAAAACCAACGATGTCAAACAAGCACAAGAATATTCCCCCCGTCCGCAAACTGTCGAAAATCCGCCGCGCCGACCCGATGTTCGAGCGCGAGCGGCAGAACTACGATCACCCGCTGCCCAGCCGCGAATACATCCTGCAGGCGCTCGCCGAGCAGGGCGTGCCGGTGTCCTTCGAGCGCATTTGCCAGCTGCTCGACGTCGCCGACTTCGAGCGTGACTCGTTCCTGCGCCGCCTCGGCGCCATGGCGCGCGACGCGCAGCTCTTGCAGAATCGCCGCGACGACTGGCTGATCCCCGACAAGGCCGACCTGCTCAAGGGCAGGGTGCAGGGCCACCCCGACGGCTTCGGTTTTCTCGTGCGCGAGGATGGCGGCGCCGACCTGTTCCTGCCGGAAAAGGAAATGGCCAAGGTGCTGCACGGCGACCACGTCATCGCGCGCATCGTTGGCGTCGACCGCAAGGGCCGCCCGGAAGGCAAGATCGTCGAGGTCACCGAGCGCGCCAACACGCGCATCGTCGGCCGCGTGCTGCAGGAGCACGGCGTTGCCTTCGTCGTCGCCGAGAACCGCCGCATCAGTCAGGACATCCTCGTCGCGCCGCCCGAAAAGGGCGACAAGAAGGCGCTGCGACCGCAGGCCGGCCAAGTGGTGATGATCGAGATCGTCGAGCAGCCCAGCAAGCAGTCGCAGCCGATCGGCCGCGTGGTCGAGATCCTCGGCAACTACGCCGATCCCGGCATGGAAATCGAGATCGCGTTGCGCAAGCACGAACTGCCCTTCGAGTTCTCGAAGGAGGCGCTGGCGCAGACGAAGAAGATTCCTGATGCCGTGCGCAAGTCCGACTGGAAGGGCCGCGAAAACCTGACGGAGATGCCGCTCGTCACCATCGACGGCGAGACGGCGAAGGACTTCGACGACGCCGTGTTCTGCGAGCGTCAGGGTAAGGGTTACCGCCTCGTCGTCGCCATCGCCGACGTCTCGCACTACGTGCAGGATGGCGACGCGCTCGACGCCACGGCGCGCGAACGCGGCAACTCGGTGTATTTCCCGCGCCGCGTGATTCCGATGTTGCCGGAGAAGCTGTCGAACGGGCTGTGCTCGCTGAACCCGCAGGTCGAGCGCCTCTGCATGGTCTGCGACATGAACATTTCCGCTACCGGCGCGATCAAGCAGTATCGCTTCTACCCGGCGGTGATCTGGTCGCACGCGCGGCTGACCTATACCGAGGTCGCGGCGGCGCTCTACGACAAGGATGCGGCGGCGCTGGCGAAGATCGGCCCGCTGCTGCCGTATCTCGAAAACCTCGACGCGCTCTACCGCGTGCTGCAGAAGGCGCGCGCGAAGCGCGGCGCCATCGACTTCGAGACCGTCGAGACGCGCATGATCTTCGACGACCTCGGCAAGATCGAGCGCATCGAACCCTACGAGCGCAACGATGCCCACCGCATCATCGAGGAATGCATGCTGGCGGCCAACGTCTGCGCCTCGGACTTCCTCAAGGAACGCGAGCATCCGGCGCTCTACCGCATCCACGAAGGGCCGACACCCGAGCGCCTGACCAAGCTGCGCGACTTCCTCGGCACCTTCGGCCTGCAGCTCGGCGGCGGCGAGGAGCCGCACGCCAAGGACTACGCACAGCTGATCGACCGGATCAAGGACCGGCCCGACAAGCAGTTGTTGCAGACCGTCATGCTGCGCTCGCTGCGGCAGGCGATCTACAGCCCCGACAACGTCGGCCATTTCGGCCTGGCCTACGAGAGCTACACGCACTTCACCTCGCCGATCCGCCGCTATCCCGACCTGCTGATCCACCGCGCGATAAAGTCAGCGCTGGCGGGACGGCGCTACGACACCCTGAACTGGGAGGAAGTCGGCCTCGCCTGCTCGGCCACCGAGCGCCGCGCCGACGAGGCGACGCGCGACGTCGAGGCCTGGCTCAAGTGCTGGTACATGCAGGACCGCGTCGGCGAAATCTTCACCGGCAGCATCTCGTCGGTGGTGCCCTTCGGCATCTTCGTCGCGCTGGATGCCGTGTTCGTCGAAGGGCTGGTGCATGTCTCCGACCTCGGCCGCGACTACTTCCATTTCGACGAGAAGCAGCATGCGATGGTCGGTGAGCGCACCGGCGCGCGCTACCGCCTCTCCGACCGCGTGCGGGTGCAGCTCGTGCGCGTGGACCTCGACCAGAACAAGATCGACTTCCGGCTCGCGGAGAAGGAATGAACCACGGCTACCCGCTGGCGGCCGACGCCACGCGCGCCGCGCTGCGCGCCAGCCTGCGCGACCGCGCCGAACAGTTCGCGATCTGGCTGCTCGAAGGACAGCTCAAGCAGGTCAACTCGGTCGTCGACCGCATTCCGTCCGCGCTGGCCGACCTGCTGCCCATCGTCGCCAACCCCGCGGCCAACATGAACGTGCGCTTCGGCGCCAGCGCCGTGCTGGAACGCCATGCCGGCCGCGCCAGCCTCAAGGCGCTCGTGCCGGCGCTCGGCCTGCTGACCGGCCATGGCGACCATCGCGTGCGCGCCGACGCCTGCCACCTGCTCGGCTTGAGCGGCACGCCGGACGCGATCAAATACCTTGAAGCCCGGCTGGACGATCCCGACGCCGAAGTGCGGGAGATCGCCGCCGAGGGCCTCGAAGAGTTGAAAACACGATAATCCTTGAGGAGACCGCAAGCATGACGCAACTCGACGCACTGCGCCGCCAATTCGCCGGCGCCGACTTTTTGTCCTTCAGCGAGAAGGCCCCCGGCTTCATCGCCATCGAGGTGAAGACGGCATTCTCGACGGCCACCATCGCGCTGCAGGGCGCGCATGTGATGACCTGGCAGCCCAGGGGCGAGAAACCGGTGATCTGGCTCTCGTCCAAGGCGAAGTTCGCGCCGGGCAAGTCGATCCGTGGTGGCGTGCCGCTGTGCTGGCCCTGGTTCGGCCCGCACGCCAGCGAGGCAGGCTATCCAGGCCACGGCTTCGCGCGCACGATTCCCTGGTCGCTGACCGATGCGCGCAAGCTGCCCGACGGCCGCGCGCGCCTCGAATTCGCGCCGGTCATGGACGACGCGGCGCGCGCCCAGTGGCCGCACGCCTCAGCCGTGAAATACAGCGTCACCGTCGGTCAGGAACTCGTCGTCGGGCTGACGACGAAAAATGCCGGCACGGCCCCCTTCATGCTCGGCCAGGCGCTGCATACCTATTTCCAGATCGGCGACATCAGGCAGGCCAGCGTCGCCGGCCTCGCTGGCTGCGCCTACATCGACAAGGTGGATGGCGGCAAGCGCAGGAAGCAGAAGGGCGCCGTGACCTTCAGCGGCGAAACCGACCGCGTCTATCTGGGCACCGCCGGCTGCTGCGGCATCGTCGACCCGGCGCTGAAGCGCACCCTGCTGATCACCAGCACCGGCAGCCGCTCGACTGTCGTGTGGAGCCCCGGCAAGGAGAAGGCGGCGAAGATGGGCGACTTCGGCAAAATGAGTGGCAAATTCGGCGGCAAGCCGGGCGAGGACTGCATGGTCTGCGTCGAGACCGCGAACGCGGCCGACGACGTCATCACCCTCGCGCCGGGCGAAACGCACCGCATGACCGCGCAGTATCGCGTCATCAGGCATGGCTGACGACACCCGGCTGATCCACGGCTTCCACGCCGTCATCGCCAAGCTGCGCCACGATCCGGAAGGCGTGCGCGAGATTTATCTCGCCGCCGGACGGCAGGACGGGCGCAGCCGCGATCTCGTGCAGTTGGCTGAAAGTCGCGGCCTGCGCGTCGTCACGCTCGACGCCGCGCGGCTCGACGGCATGGCCGCCGGCGGTCGCCATCAGGGCGTGGTCGCCAAGGTGGCCGCGCAGCAGAAATACCTGACGGTCGACGACGTGCTCGACGGCCTCGCCGAGCCGGCGCTCCTGCTCGTGCTCGACGGCGTCACCGACCCGCACAATCTGGGCGCGTGCCTGCGCGTCGCCGACGCGGCCGGGGCGCATGCCGTGATCGCGCCGAAAGACCGCGCCTGCGGCCTCAACGCCACCGCCATCAAGGTCGCCAGCGGCGCCGCCGACACCGTGCCCTACATCGTCGTCACCAACCTCGCGCGCAGCCTGCGCGAGATCAAGGAACGCGGCATCTGGACCATCGGCGCGGCAGGCGAGGCGACCAAGGACATCTACGCCATCGAACAGAAGGGCCCGACCGCCTGGGTACTCGGCGCCGAAGGCGAAGGCCTGCGCCGCCTGACGCGCGACACCTGCGACGAACTCGCGAAAATTCCGATGTACGGCAGCGTCGAAAGCCTCAACGTCTCGGTGGCCAGCGGCATCTGTCTCTTCGAAACCCGCCGCCAGCGCGGCTGAAAAAGTCAGTCCCGGCGGGACGGCGACCGGTTAGCGCGGGCCGCCGTATTCTTCGGCAACCACGTCGTAGTGGGCGTGGGCTTCGGTTTCCCTGATGCCCGCCTCATACCACTCGACCATCGCCGGGTGCGCGAGCAGCGTGTCGCGGCAGGCCGTCGCGACCGGCGGCAGCGGCACGTTGTAGATATGGAAGCGCCAGGCCACGGGCGCGAACATCGCGTCGGCAATGCCGAAGTCGCCGAACAGATACGGGCCGTCGCCCGTGGCGAAATGCTTGCGCGCATCTTCCCAGATGGCGACGACGCGGTCGATGTCGCGCTGCACCTCGGGGGCGGCCGGCTTGCCCTTGAGCTTGAACTTGAGATTCATCGGCATCGCCGTGCGCAGGGTGGCGAAGCCGGCGTGCATCTCGGCGCTGACGCTGCGGGCGCGGGCGCGCGCCAGCGCGTCGGCCGGCCACATGCGCGGCTCGCGCTCGGCGAGATATTCGGCGATGGCGAGGCTCTCCCAGATCTGGAAGCCGTCGACATGCAGGCAGGGCACGCGGCCGTTGCCGGCGATTTCGCGCAGATGCGGGTTGTTGTCGCGCCCGTCCACCGATTCCATGTGCTCGCGGAACGGAATACCGAAGTGCTTCAGCAGCAGCCAGGGGCGCAGCGACCAGGAGGAGTAGTTCTTGTTGCCGATGTAGAGGTCGAGCATGGTCATCCCACCGGCGGCTCGCGCCTTACCAGAGCTTCCACCAGGGCACGTCCCGGTTCAGGCCGCGCTTGTAATACTCGCTGTCGGGGAAGTTCTTGCGCATGACGCGCTCGGCGTCGTCGCGCAAGTCGTCCATCTTGAGGGAATCGTAGGCCTTGACCATGATGAACAACGCTTCTTCGTTGGCCGGCGCGTCGGGGTAGTTCTTCAGCGACGCCTGCGCCCGGTTGGCGGCGGCGACGTAGGCGCCGCGCCGCATGTAGTAGTGGGCGACATGCACCTCGTGCGAGGCCAGCGCATTCACGAGGTAGGCCATGCGCAGGGCGGCGTCCTTGGCGTATTTGCTGTCCGGGAACTTGGTGACCAGCGCCTTGAAGGCCTCGAAGGATTCGGCCGCCGCCTTCGGGTCGCGCTCGGTGAGATCCTGCATGCTGACGTGGCCGAGCAGGCCGAGATCCTCGTTGAAGTTGACGAGGCCGCGGAGGTAGTAGGCGTAGTCGACGTTCGGATGGTTGGGGTGCAGGCGGATGAAGCGGTCGCAGGCGGCGATGGCCTGGGGCTTCTCCTCCTGCTTGTAGTAGGCGTAGGCGACTTCGAGCTGGGCCTGCTGCGCGTAGCGGCCATAGGGATAGCGCGCTTCGAGCTTCTCGAAATACTTGACCGCCTTGTCGTAGGCGCCCTCGCCCATGGCGCCCTTGGCCTCCGAGTAGAGCTTGTTGGCGGACCAGCCGGCGGTCTCGTCGATCTGTTCCGGCAGCAATCCGCAACCGGCGACGGCGGCAAGCAGGAGCGCGGCAAGCAGGGAAGTTAAACTACGCATGATGAGCCAATCCCACGAGGGCCAAGAAATTCCGGCCGATTATAGCGAAATCGTCGTGCCGCCCGAGTGCGCCGGTCAGCGGCTCGACGCCGCGCTGGCGAAACTGTGCCCCGAACATTCGCGCAGCCGCCTGCAGGGCTGGCTGAAGACCGGCGCGATCCGCCTCGACGGCGCGGCCGCGGACGCCAAGCGCAAGCTGTGGGGCGGGGAACGCATCCGGCTCGCCGTGCCGCCGGCACTGACTATCGCGGACGCCGCCGAGGACATCCCCCTGCCGATCGTCTTCGAGGACGCCGCGCTGATCGTCATCGACAAGCCGGCCGGCCTCGTGGTCCATCCGGGCAACGGCAACGCCAGCGGGACGCTGATGAACGCGCTGCTCCACCACGCCCCGGAGCTCGCCGGCGTGCCGCGCGCCGGCATCGTGCATCGGCTCGACAAGGACACGTCGGGACTGATGGTGGTGGCGAAAACCCTTGCCGCCCAGACCGACCTCGTGCGCCAGTTGCAGGCACGCACGGTGAAGCGCCACTACCTTGCGCTCGTGCATGGAAAAGTCAGTGTTGGCGGGACAGTGGATGCGCCGCTCGGCCGCCATCCGGTGCAGCGCGTCAAGATGGCGGTGCTCAGACAGGGCGGCCGCGAGGCACGCACGCACTACGAGGTGCGCGAGCGCTTCGAGCGCTGCACGCTGGTCGAGTGCCGCCTCGAAACCGGCCGCACCCACCAGATCCGCGTGCATATGGCCAGCATTCATCATCCCTTGGTGGGCGACCCCACCTACGGCAAGGCAAACAGCGGCGACGCCCGCCTCGACGCCTTCCCGCGCCAGGCGCTGCACGCCTTCCGCCTCGCGCTGGTCCATCCGGTCGCGGGAGCCGAACTGGCGTGGGAAGTGCCCCTGCCGGCCGACTTCGCCGCCCTGCTGGAAACCCTGCGTGAGCCTTGAACTCATCCGGCCCGACTGGGCGGCGCCCGCGAACGTGCGCGCCTTCGTCACGTCACGCGCGGGCGGCGTCAGCCGCGCGCCTCATGACAGCCTCAACCTCGGCGACCATGTCGGCGACGACCCGGCCGCCGTGGCGGAAAACCGGCGGCGCCTGCGCGAGCTTCTGCCGGCCGAGCCCGTCTGGCTGCGGCAGGTGCATGGCACCCGCTGCGTCGATGCCGCCACGGCCGGTCCGGACGCGGAGGCCGACGCCGCCTGTGCGCGGCAAAGCGGCGTGGTGTGCGCCGTGCTGACGGCCGACTGCCTGCCCATGCTGCTCTGCGACACGGCCGGCACGGTCGTGGCCGCCGCCCATGCCGGCTGGCGCGGGCTGGCCGCCGGCATCGTCGAAAGCACGGTCGCGGCGATGTCCGTGCCGGGCGAGCGCCTGCTGGCCTGGCTCGGCCCCGCCATCGGGCCGGAGAACTTCGAGGTAGGGCCGGAAGTACGCGCAAGCTTCATGGCGCACGATCCGGCAGCGGCAGCGGCTTTCATCCCGCACGGGGGCAAGTGGCGCTGCGACCTGCATGCGCTGGCGCGCCTGCGGCTCGCGGCGCTCGGCGTCCACCGTGTCGCCGGCGCTGACTTTTGCACCGTACGCGACCGGGAGCGCTTCTACTCCTATCGCCGCGACGGCGCGACCGGACGCATGGCTTCCGGCATATATCTCGCGTCATAGAAACATCCGGCCCTGACTATAATCAGGATGTCATCATTTCGCCCCCAGCCATGGCCCTGAACGCCACCCGCCGTCTTGATGCCCTGCCGGCACCGCGCCTGCGTCTGTTCGCTGTGGCGACGCTGCTGCTGACGCTGCTGGCCGTCGGTGCCTACGTCTGGCGCCAGGATGCCGACAGCCGGCGCCTGCGGGAGGCGACCCTGCGGCATGGCGAGGAACATGCCGCCCAGGTAGCCGAGGCCCTCGCCGAGCAAACGGCGGCGACGATGCTCACCATCGACTCGGCCGTCCGGCATCTGCGCGACGAAAGCGCGGAGGGCCATGAAATCGATTCGGACGTGCGCACCATCTACGACACCTTCCCGCCCAACACCGTGGCGCAGATCGGCATCATCGGCGCGGACGGCTATCTGGCGTGGTCGAGCGTCGGCACGACGCGCCGCATCTACCTCGGCGACCGCGTCCACTTCAAGGCGCACCTCGACACGGAAGCGGACAACTTGTACATCAGCGCGCCGGTGCTCGGCCGCGCGTCGGGCGCCTGGTCGATCCAGTTTTCGCGGGCGATCCGGCGCCAGGGCAGGTTCGCCGGCGTCATGGTGGTTTCGCTCTCGCCCGATTATTTCGCCCGGGCCTTCGCCGCGCTGAAGCTCGATCCCGATGACGTCATCGCCCTGTTCAAGCCAGACGGCACCTATCTGGCGCGCGTGCCGAAGCAGGCCGAGGCGATGGGACGGGCGGTGCCGGCGACGCGACCCTTCGTCGGCGAAAAAATTCCCGCGCGTGGCACGTTCCGCACCGAGGCTGCCTTCGACAAGGTCGAGCGCCTGTTCGCCTGGCGGCGCCTCGACGCCTACCCGGTTTCCGTCGTCGTCGGCCTGTCCCGGTCCGCCCTGCTCAGGCCGGTCGAGGAAGAAATCGCGGCTTCCTGGCGTCGCGCGAAGATCGCCAGCCTGCTGGTCCTGCTGCTGGCGGTGGGCATGGCCGCCCTGCTGCTGCGCGCCGCGCGCCTGCAGCAGGCATTGATCGCCAGCGAAATCCGGCATCGCGGCATCTTCGAGAAGAACACCTCGGTGCACCTCCTGATCGATCCGGCCGACGGCCGCATCGTAGACGCCAACCAGGCGGCGGCGGATTTCTACGGCTACGCCCGCGAAACGCTCCTGACCATGCGCATCACCGACATCAACTCGCTGCCGCCGGCCGAGGTCAAGGCCGAGATGCAGAAGGCGAAGGATGAGCAGCGCCTCTATTTCAATTTCCGGCATCGCCTCGCCGACGGCACGCTGCGGGACGTCGAGGTGTATTCGGGCCCGGTCGAAATCGAGGGGCGCACCCTGCTGTTCTCGATCATCCATGACGTGACGGCCCGCCACGAACTCGAGCGCCGGCTGACGGCAAGCGAGGAGCTGCATCGCAGCCTGTTCCTCACCATCGCCGAGGGCGTCATCGTCGTCTGCGGCAACGGCCGGATCACGACCTGGAACGACGCCGCGCTAAGAATCCTCGGCGTCAACGCCGAGGCCTTGCAATCAAGAAAGCCAGTCGTCGTCGGCGCCGACGGCGAACCGCTGGCGCTGGAGGACTATCCAACCATGCGGGCGGCGCGCGGCGAAGCCTTCGACCATGCCCTCTACGGCGTGATCCGGCCCGACGGCAAGCGTGTCTGGGTCACCGTCAACTGCCGGCCGCTGCAGTCGGGCAATGCCGGCGGCTGTGCCGTGCTGTCCTTCTCCGACATCACCGAACTGGTCGAGGCCGAGGAATCGCTGCGCCTGGCGCAGTCGGTGTTCGAGGTCGCCGGCGAAGGCATCATCGTCACCGACGCCGACAACCTCATCATCGCCGTCAACCCGGCCTTCTCGCAGTTGACCGGCTACGCGGCGGAAGAAGTACTCGGCAAGGGTCCAGGGCTGCTGGCCTCGGGGCTTCACGACGCGGATTTCTACGCCGCGATGTGGCAGCGTTTGACGCACGACGGCACCTGGGAAGGCGAGATCAGCAACCGCCGCAAGGATGGCCGCATCTTCGTCGAGTGGCTGCGCATCACCGTCGTGCCGGAACGGCCCGGCCACGGCCGGCGCCATGTGGCCCTGTTCAGCGACATCACCGAACGCAAACGCGAGGCCGAGGCGATCTGGCATCAGGCCAACTTCGACGAACTCACCGGCCTGCCGAACCGCAAGCTGCTCGAAGACCGCCTCAAGCGCGCCATCGCCCAGGCCCATCGCAAGCATACCCGGGTCGCCCTGCTGTTCATCGACCTCGACCGATTCAAGCCGGTCAACGACGCCTACGGCCACGCGGCGGGGGACGATCTGCTCCAACAGGTCGCACGCCGCCTGGAAAATTCGCTGCGCGACGAGGACACGGTGGCACGCCTCGGTGGCGACGAATTCGTCGCCGTACTCCCGGACCTGCGCACGATGGAAGCGCCCGAGCGCGCCGCGGAAAAGATCGTCGGAGTGATCTCGGCGCCCTACCGGGTCGGCACCCACTTCGTCGAAATCTCATGCAGCATCGGCATCGCCCTCTTCCCCCAGGATGCCGGCGACGCCGACGGACTGATCGCACGGGCCGACGCGGCGATGTATGCAGCCAAGCAGGCAGGCCGGAGCACCTGGCGCACCCTCTGAGCTCCCGCCGCCGTCCCGCCCGCGCTGACTTTTTGCCCGTAAAACCGGACGGCCGGAGGTCGCCCGCTTCCATTGACAGCAACTATGCTGCATTGCAGAATGCCGGTCTTTGACCCGATCTCCCAGCAGCGCCATGACGCCCCCCCAAGACCCCAACGCCGCGCTTGCCGCCTTGCAGCAGGAATGGCACGCCCAGCATGCGGCGCTCTGGCAGACCTTGCTGCAGCGCAAGGGAAATGAAGCCGGCACCCCGCTGGTCGCGCCCGAGCCCGGTGACAGGCGCTTCGACCATCCGGCCTGGGCCGCAAGCCCGATCTACGACTACATCCGCCAGGCCTACCTGCTGAACGCCCGCTACCTGCAGAAGATGGCCGACGCGACCCCGGCGCCGGACCCGCTGGCGAAAAGCCGGCTGCAGTTCGCGACACGCCAGTTCGTCGATGCACTGGCGCCCTCCAATTTCGCGGCGACCAACCCGGAATTCATCCAGAAGGCGCTGGAGACAAACGGCGAAAGCATCAAGCTCGGCCTGCAGAACCTGATCGCGGACATGGAAAAGGGCCGCATCTCGATGACCGACGACAGCGCGTTCGAGGTTGGCCGCAACCTGGCGATCACGCCGGGCGCGGTGGTGTTCGAGAACGAGCTGTTCCAGTTGCTCCAGTACTCGCCGCTGACCGACACCGTCGCCAAGCGGCCGCTGCTGATCGTGCCGCCCTGCATCAACAAGTTCTACATCCTCGACCTGCAGCCGGAGAATTCCTTCGTGCGCTACGCGGTCGAGCAGGGCCAGACGGTCTTCCTGCTCTCGTGGCGCAACCCCAAGGCCGATCTCGGCCATCTGGGCTGGGACGACTACGTCGAGCGCGGCCCGCTGGCGGCGATCGAAGTGGTGCGGGAAATCTGCGGACTCGACAAGATCAACGCGCTGGGGTTCTGCGTCGGCGGCACCATCCTCGCCTCCGCGCTGGCCGTCGCCAGGGCGCGCGGCGACGATCCCGTCGCGTCGCTCACGCTGCTCACCACCCTGCTCGACTTCACCGACACCGGCGAGATCGGCTGCTTCGTCGACGCGGCCTCGGTGGCCGCGCGCGAGGCAACCATCGGCAAGGGCGGCCTGCTCACCGCCAAGGAGTTGTCGACCACCTTTTCCGCCCTGCGCGCCAACGACCTGATCTGGCAATACGTCGTCGGCAACTACCTCAAGGGCAACAAGCCGACGGCTTTCGACCTGCTCTACTGGAACAGCGACTCGACCAACCTGCCCGGCCCCTTCGCCGCCTGGTATCTGCGCCATCTGTATCTGGAAAACAGCCTGCGCGTCCCCGGCAAGCTGGCGATGTGCGGCGTCCAGGCCGATCTCGGGCGCGTCGACATGCCGACCTTCATACTGGCGACACGTGAAGACCATATCGTGCCGTGGCAGTCGTCCTACCTCGGTCGCGGACATCTGGGCGGCAAGTCCACCTTCGTGCTCGGCGCCTCCGGCCACATCGCGGGCGTCGTCAATCCGGCGGCGAAGAACAAGCGCAGCCACTGGGTCAGTGACGGCGCGCCCGCCGAACCCGCGGCGTGGCTCGCCGGTGCGACTGAAGTCAAGGGCAGCTGGTGGCCGCGCTGGACCGACTGGCTCAGGGGCTTCGCCGCTGGCGAAGTTCCGGCGCGCGGCCGGCTGGGCAGCAAGCAGTATCCACCGGGCGAGCCTGCGCCCGGACGCTATGTCAAGGAAAAGGCTTAACAACACCAACCAGAAGGGAAAGGAAGAATCATGACTCAACGCACAGCTTTCGTCACCGGCGCCATGGGCGGCCTCGGCACCGCCATTTGCCAGGCCTTCGCCAAGGACGGCTACAAGGTGGTCGCCGCCTACCACCCCCAGTTCGACAACAAGGACGAGTGGCTGAAGGAAATGGCAGCCGCCGGCTTCACGGGCTTCGTCTGTGTCGCGGGCGACGTCTCCAGCATCGAGGACTGCCAGAAGATGGTCGCCGAGGCCGAAGCCGCCGCGGGTCCGATCGACATCCTCGTCAATAACGCCGGCATCACGCGCGACCGCATGTTCGCCAAGATGGAAAAGGACCAGTGGGATGCCGTCATCGCCACCAACCTGTCCAGCCTGTTTAACATGACCAAGCAGTGTTCCGCCAAGATGGCCGAGCGCGGCTGGGGCCGCATCATCAACATCTCGTCGGTCAACGGCGTCAAGGGCCAGGCCGGCCAGACCAACTACTCGGCCGCCAAGGCCGGCGTGATCGGCTTCACCAAGGCGCTGGCGCAGGAGCTGGCGACCAAGGGCGTCACGGTCAACGCCATCGCCCCCGGCTACGTCGCCACCAAGATGGTGATGGCGATCCGCGAGGACGTGCTGAAGAGCATCGTCGACACCATCCCGATGAAGCGCCTGGCCAAGCCGGAAGAGATGGGCGCCCTGTGCTCCTACCTCGCCTCGGAACTGGCAGGCTACATGACGGGCGCCACGCTGAACATCAACGGCGGCCTGTATCTGCAGTAAACCGTTCGACCGGCGCCGCCAATACAACAAGCCGGGCGGCGCCGGCATTCATCAGGAGAGGATAAGAACATGGCCGAGCAGCAGGTCCGTCTCATCAAGAAATATCCGAATCGCCGTCTCTACGACACGCGCACCAGCACCTACATCACGCTGGCCGACGTCAAGGAACTGGTCTTGAAGCATGAGGAGTTCCGCGTCGTGGATGCAAAGACGGGCGACGACCTGACGCGCAGCATCCTGTTGCAGATCATTCTGGAAGAGGAGGCCGGCGGCGCGCCGATGTTTACCTCCGACCTGCTGGCCCAGATGATCCGTTTTTACGGCAACGCCATGCAGGGCATGATGGGCCAGTATCTCGAAAACAACATCACCGCCTTCGCCGACATGCAGAAGAAGCTGCAGGATCAGGCCCGGCATCTCTATGGCGACAACCCGGCGATGAACAAGGACCTCTGGTCGCAGTTCCTCAACTTCCAGGGTCCCGCGATGCAGAGCATGATGGGGGCCTACGTCGACCAGAGCCAGAAGATGTTCCAGCAGATGCAGGACAACATCCAGGAGCAGACTAAAAAGATGTTTACCGGCTTCCAGTTTCCGCAGCCGACCGGCCAGGAAGCGGCCGAGAAGAAAAAATAAGTGCCGCCGAGGAAGCCTAAGGTTCCCCGGGTCGGTTTTGTTTCGCTCGGCTGCCCGAAGGCCGCCAGCGACGCCGAGCAGATTCTCACCCGGCTCCGCGCCGAGGGTTATGAAATCTCCGGCAGCTACGACGGCGCCGACTTGGTCGTCGTCAACACCTGCGGCTTCATCGACGCCGCGGTCGAGGAATCGCTCGACGCCATCGGCGAGGCGCTCGCCGAGAACGGCAAGGTGATCGTCACCGGCTGTCTCGGCGCCAAGGGCACGATCGTCCAGGACACGCACCCGAGCGTGCTCGCCGTCACCGGCCCGCACGCGCTGCAGGAAGTCATGAATGCCGTGCATGCCCACCTGCCCCCGCAGCACGATCCCTTCGTCGATCTCGTGCCGGCGCAGGGCATCCGCCTCACGCCCGACCACTACGCCTATCTCAAGATTTCCGAAGGCTGCAACCACCGTTGCAGCTTCTGCATCATTCCCAGCCTGCGCGGCGATCTCGTCAGCCGTCCCGTCGGCGCAATCCTGCAGGAAGCCGAAACGCTGGTCGATGCCGGCGTGCGCGAACTGCTGATCATCTCGCAGGACACCAGCGCCTACGGCGTCGACATGAAATACCGCACCGGCTTCGCCGGCGGCCGGCCCGTCAAGACGCGACTCTACGAACTCTGCAAGGAACTCGGCGAACTGGATGTCTGGGTGCGCCTGCACTACGTCTACCCATATCCCAGCGTCGACGACCTGCTGCCGCTGATGGCGGAAGGCAAGCTGCTGCCCTACCTCGACGTGCCCTTCCAGCACGCCAGCCCGCGCATCCTCAAGCTGATGAAGCGGCCGGGCGATGTCGACAAGGTGCTCGACCGCATCTCTGCCTGGCGCCGGGTGGTGCCCGATTTGACGATCCGCTCCACCTTCATCACCGGCTTTCCCGGCGAGACGGAAGGCGAGTTCAACGAACTGCTCGATTTCCTCGATGCCGCGCAGCTCGACCGTGTCGGCGCCTTCGCCTACTCGCCCGTCGACGGGGCGGCCGCCAATGCCCTGCCCGGCGCGCTGCCGGACGCGGTGCGCGAGGAGCGCAAGATGCGCCTGATGCGGCATCAGGAAGATATCTCGACGCAGCGCCTCGAAGCGAAAATCGGCCGTACCATGACGGTATTGATCGACGACATCGATGAAGAAGGCGCCATCGCGCGCAGCGCCGGCGACGCGCCGGATATCGACGGCCTCGTCTATATCACCGACGGCCATGATCTCGAAATCGGCGAATTCACGGAAGTGACCATCGACGACTGCGACGTGCATGACCTGTATGCCAGCCTCGCCGTGCCATGAGCGCTGACTTATTGCAGACTCTACGCGATCTCGTCGGCGGCACGCATGTGCTTGCCGAACCGTTCGACGTCGCGCCCTACGCGACCGACTGGCGCGGCCGCTACCAGGGCCGGCCACTCTGCGTCGTCAGGCCGGCGGATACGGAGGAAGTCGCGGCAGTTGCCGCCGCCTGCGCGCGCGCGAACGTCGCCATCGTGCCACAGGGCGGCAACACCGGGCTGTGCGGCGGCGCCACGCCGACTAATGGGGAAGTCGTCGTCAGCCTGACGCGACTGAACCGCATCCGCGCCGTCGACACCGACAACAACACGCTGGTCGCCGAAGCCGGCTGCACGCTGGCCGCCGTGCAGGCGGCGGCGGCTGACGCCGGCCGCCTCTTCCCGCTTTCTCTCGCGGCGGAAGGCACGGCCACCATCGGCGGCAATCTGTCGACCAACGCCGGCGGCGTGCAGGTGCTGCGCTACGGCAACGCGCGCGAATTGTGCCTCGGCCTCGAGGTCGTGCTGCCTGACGGCCGCATCTGGAACGGCCTGCGCGCCCTGCGCAAGGACAACACCGGCTATGACCTGAAGCACCTATTCATCGGCGCCGAGGGCACGCTCGGCCTGATCACCGCCGCCGTGCTCAAACTTTTCTCCCGGCCGCGCAGTACCGCCACCGCCTGGGTAACCCTGCCGACGCCGGCCGCCGCCGTCGCGCTGCTCACACGCCTGCGCGAGAAGATCGGTGGCCGCGTCACCGCTTTCGAACTGGTCGGCCGGCCGGCCCTCGAACTCGTGCTGAAGCACATCCCGGACAGCCGCGATCCGTTGCCCGAAGTCTCGCCCTGGCAGGTGCTGATCGAACTCTCCGACACGATGGAGACGGACCTTTCCGGTCCGCTTGAAGAGGTACTGACCGCGGCGATCGAAGTCGGGGAAGTCTCCGATGCAGCGATCGCCCGAAACATGGCGCAGGCTGCCGCATTCTGGGCGTTGCGCGAGAACATCTCCGAGGCGCAAAAGATTGAAGGCATTTCGATCAAGCACGACATTTCGCTGCCTGTCTCGTGCATCGCCGAATTCATCGCGCGCTGCGACACCGCGCTGGCCGATGCCTTTCCGGGCCTGCGCATCGTCTGTTTCGGCCATCTCGGCGATGGCAACCTGCATTACAACCAGTCAAAACCCTCGGCGCAGGACAACACCGCCTTCATCGCGCAAACCGAAGCGGTTAATCGCATCGTGCACGACCTCGCGCATGAACTCGGCGGTTCCATCTCAGCCGAGCATGGCCTTGGCCAACTCAAGCGCAATGAAATCCTGCGCTACAAGAGCAGCGTGGAAATGGACGCGATGCGCGCCGTCAAGCAGGCCCTTGATCCGCACGGCCTGATGAACCCCGGCAAGGTGCTGTAAAAATTTTCACGCTACGTGTTTACACTCTGTGCCTCATCGGTATAATGCGCCCTCTCTTTTGGGGGTATAGCTCAGCTGGGAGAGCGCTTGCATGGCATGCAAGAGGTCCGCGGTTCGATCCCGCGTACCTCCACCAAGAACGACGAAGTCCCTATCGTCTAGAGGCCTAGGACAACACCCTTTCACGGTGTGAACCGGGGTTCGAATCCCCGTGGGGACGCCAGTTTCTGGCAGTTTGGAAGGGCGCAGGCGGTTGCTGCCCCCCTTCGATTGGAAATGAAAGCCGCTTGACAGCAAATGGCGCAAGCCGGCGCATCGTAGTGCCTCGGTTTGCGC